>CAKVEC010000024.1 GCA_934728255.1 uncultured Bacteroidales bacterium | reverse complement strand
TTATGCGCTTTTGGCAATACCTTTTGGAATGCTCTGTTACAGGCGTGCAACAAACCAAACATGGCGTTTGGCAGTATCAATGTGCTTTTTGCTGATTGGTATCGGAAGTTTCCTGCTGGCTTGGTTTCATATTCTCGGACCACTGAAACTATTGGCGATTTCTGTTGCCACAAATGGTGTACTTGTCCTCCTACTCACCCGATATTCTTTATTTGCACAAATGCTTAAAAAACGGCAACTTTACAGCAACAAATAGTAAACAACGTAAAGACAAAGGTCTCCCCAACCTCTCCATAGAAAATGTTTAGTAACAATTATGGGCTTGCTCAAACGTATGAGCAGCCCATAATTTTATAGTTCGTTTATAGCCGTTGCATTTGCATATATCGTTCAAAAGTGCTACCTTTGCACAGATTTTAAGTTCAACTTTAATTTTGTGCAGTTTATATGACCAACTACATATACCGCCACCTGTCCGCAGAGATAACAGAGTGTCAGAAATACTATCAGGTCATCACCATTACCGGACCGCGGCAGGTGGGCAAAACCACTCTTTGCCGCAACCTGTTCCCCGACTATGCCTATTACAATCTGGAGGACATCAGTCTGCGGGAAGAGATGGAGCGTGACCCGAAAAATTTCTTTGCCAACACCGGTAAACACGTGATTATTGACGAGGTACAAACTTTGCCTTCTCTTATGTCTTACCTAATGGTGTATGTGGACGCCGATTCCGAATGGCGATTTGTACTGACGGGCAGTTGCAACATTACTTTGCTCAATACTATCTCTCAATCGCTCTGCGGGCGCACTGCTGTGCTTACACTGCTGCCTATGTCGTTAGACGAGGTGCCTAACTACAAGAACCACCCTACAGACGAAATACTATTCAACGGACTCTATCCTGCGTTATTCAGCAGGCATATCCCCGCCCGACGTATATTCAGCAACTACTACACTACGTATGTGGAGCGGGATATTCGCCAACTGCTGAAGATAAAAGACCTGAGTGCTTTTCAGACATTCATACGTCTTTGCGCAGGACGTGTGGGAGCGGAGTGTAACTTATCCGCACTTTCCAACGAGGTGGGGGTATCCTCTGTAACGCTCAAAGAATGGTTGAGCATATTGGAAGCATCCTATATTGTATATAGGCTCCAGCCTTATTATGCCAACATCAGCAAACGGTTGGTTAAAACTCCGAAACTCTATTTTTATGATACAGGGTTGCTTTGTTTTCTGTTGGGCATACAATCACCCGAACAACTCAGCATACATCCTTTACGCGGTGGTATATTTGAGAATTTGGTGGTTATGGAAATGTTGAAACGCCGCTACAATAAAGGCTTGGAAAGCAACCTGTTTTTCTATCGTGAGAGCCGTGGCACAGAGATAGATATCGTGGCACAAGAAAGTACAAACCTACGGCTTTATGAGGTCAAATCTGCCAAAACATCCAATCCTGATTTCTATAAAAACATACATTCCGTAGAACAACTTTTTGCCGACCGTATCACCTCATCTTGTGTTATTTATGATGGTGATGTCAGCAATCCTGCGCCCCACAACGGATTATATAATTTCCGCCAACTACCTGAATAATAATTACACATCCTGTATATGCACAAAATTAAAGTTAAACTTTAATTTTGTGCATAGATATTTATTAGTAGTTAATAGATAATGATATGGTACAGCCATACGAACATAAAAATCCCCAGGGGGGCTTGGGATATGCTTTGTGTTTATTTAGTTATTAGGACATTCTGTTGCGTATTTGCTTAAAAAGCAGTAACTTTGCAGGCGAAAAGAACATTTCCTATGAAACAGACAGTTTTCCTTACCGGTGCCACGGGCACCATGGGGTATGCGGGTATGCAAGAGATACTGCGCTACCCCGAGCGATATACCCTGCGTATTCTGGCGCGTCCGAGCGCAAAAAACAAAGCGTTGCTGGCACCGCTTGCCGACCGCGTGGAGATAGTATGGGGCGACCTGACACGCTATGAGGACGTATTGAAAGGCGTAACGGGCAGCGACATCGTACTGCATGTGGGCGGAATGGTATCGCCGCAAGCCGACTATCGTCCGACCGCCACCCGCAAGACCAACATCGCTGCGGCGACCTATATCCGTGATGCCGTGCTGGCACAAGGCGACAAGCAGCCGCGCGTGGTGTATATAGGCAGCGTGGCACAGATGGGCGACCGCCGCGAACCGCTCCATTGGGGGCGTGCAGGCGACCCGATATGCGTGTCGGCGTACGACCACTACGGGCTGACCAAGGTGGCAGGCGAATGGATTATCACCAACTCGCCCATCCGCCGTTGGGTGAGCCTGCGCCAGTCTGGTATTCTCTACCCCGCCATCCTCAAGAACTTCGACCCGATAATGTTCCACGTACCTATCCGCGGTGTGCTGGAATGGGCTACCGTGGAGGACAGCGGACGACTATTGGAGCGTGTGTGCCGCGAGGAAGTGCCGGACGAGTTCTGGAACAACTACTACAATATCGGTTCGGGCAAAGAGTACCGCATCAACAACTATGAGTTCGAGCGTCTGCTGCTGGACGCTGTCGGCTGTCCGCGCCCCGAGCAGATATTCGAGGCAAAATGGTTTACCACACGCAATTTCCACGGTATGTGGTATGCCGACGGCGACCGATTGGAGAACTATCTGCATTTCCGTGCCAATGTACCCGTGCGCGAGTATTTCCACCAAATGGCACAGGCGGACAGCCTGCCCGGTGCTATCAAATTTGCGTCCAAGACCAAGATTGCCAAGTTGTTCCCGCACTGCGTAAAGTTGGCAATGCGGGCAATGGCGAACTCGAAAGAACACGGCACACAATGGTGGATACGCCACGACATAGAACCGCGCATCCACGCCTATTACGGCAGTATGGAAGCCTATAAGGCGATACCCGACTGGAAGCACACCGACCTGAGCCACAACAGCGAAGAGGCTGTTACTCTTGACCACGGTTACGATGAGCAGAAACCGATGTCGCTGTTTACCATAGAGGATATGCAGAAGGCTGCCGCTTTCCGCGGGGGAAAGTGTCTGTCCACAGAGATGACGCAAGGCGACTGGGACACGCCGTTGGAATGGCAGTGTGCCGAAGGACACCGCTTCACCGCCTCGCCGCGTGTGGTACTGCTCGGCGGGCACTGGTGCCCCGACTGTATGCCGTGGCCGTATCGGGACGAACCCAATCCCCGTCCGTGGCACTGGGACAAAGTGGCAAAGCACAACCCATTCTTCGCACAGATATGGACACCACTGCACGATGCCGGCGAGGACAATGTGTATGGTCCCGAAGTATTCGACGGGTGGGAGAAATAGATATGCATAATGCACAATGTATAATGCACAATGTATAATGCACAATGTATAATGCACAATGTACAAATAGGATTTTGCTTGGAGGAACGGGATTTTTTGCGTATCTTTGTAGGCTGAAAGAGAATAAATAGAGAGTAGAGATTAGAGATTACTATGTATTTTGACGAATTAGCATTATCAGACGATGTATTAGATGCGCTGTGGGATATGCACTTTGATACGTGTACCCCTGTGCAGGAAAAGACCATACCCGTTATTTTGGAAGGAAAAGACGTTATCTCGTGCGCCCAGACGGGTACCGGCAAGACGGCGGCATACATACTGCCGCTGCTGACCAACCTTGCCTACGACGACCACGACCCCGACAAACTGAACGCCATCATTATGGCACCCACGCGCGAATTAGCGCAGCAAATCGACCAGCAGATGGAGGGGTTCGGCTTCTATGTGCCGTTCTCCTCGGTGGCTATCTACGGCGGCAACGACGGCGGTGCATGGGGCACGCAGGTAACGGGTTTGCAGAAAGGGGCGGACATCGTGATTGCCACACCGGGGCGGCTGCTCAGCCAGATGAATATCTACGACATCGACTTCTCGGGCGTGAAATACTTTATCCTCGATGAGGCAGACCGCATGCTCGATATGGGTTTCTATGATGACATTATGACCATTGTCAACCGCCTGCCCAAGGAACGGCAGACGATTATGTTCTCCGCCACGATGCCCGACAAGATACGTCAGATGGCACGCGCTATCATGCACGACCCCGTGGAGGTGAAGATAGCCGTATCGCGCCCGCCCGAGACGATACACCAGATGGCGGTGCAACTCTACGAGGCACAGAAACCCGCTATGGTACAGCACCTATTGGAGGGCAAGGGACTGAAGAAAGTGGTGCTGTTTGTGAGCAAGAAACAGAAAGTGCGCGACCTCACCCGTGCTTTGCGGGCGAAACATATAGACGCCCGTGCGATGTACTCCGACCTCGAGCAGAAAGAGCGCGATGAAGTAATGCTTGATTTCCGCAACGGCAAAGTGGATGTACTGGTGGCTACCGACATTATCTCCCGAGGCATTGATGTAGACGATATACCGTTGGTTATCAACTACGATGTACCCCGCGACGCAGAGGACTATGTACACCGTATCGGTCGTACGGCACGTGCAGAGAACAAAGGTGAGGCGGTTATGTTAGTCAGCCCGGAAGATGCCCACTATTTCCAGAAGATAGAGCGATTCCTCAAGAAAAGCATCGAGCGTCTGCCGCTGCCCGAAGCCTTAGGCGAAGCACCGAAAAGCGAGTTATACACCGGGCGCACAGGTGAGCGTCGCTCTACCTCCCGCCACAAAGGTTTCTCGCGCAACGGGCATAACAGCCATAATCGGAAGCCGAAAGGGAAATCGCAAAAACAATCATAAAAATACGGGGAATGATGCTTTTTCATTCCCCGTATTTTTTATTGCTCTTGCCCATAGGGCATAGGTTCCCATCAAAGACGGCGGATACGCCACTCGTTGGGGTAGAGATTGTTAAGACGTGAGCCGACGTTCTTGGCAAAGCCGAGCGGGATGCCCTCGTAGGTGAGCAAGACAACGCCGACAGGGATTTGCGAAAGGTCAAGACTAAGGGCTTCGGTACGGAGATAAGAGAGGGCTTGCTCAAGCGTGAGAGACAACTGCGGAAAGGCTTCTTTGCGGAAGTCTTTTGTCATACTGAGACTATGCTGTGGTACGATACCTTTGCCACGTTCCTCCCCCAAGCCGAAACCTGTGGAGATACACGTGAACTGCGTCGCAAAATAGTCAATCAATTCCCTGTATTTAGCGGGGTAAGCCGTGGCGAAACGATCGTTCTGGCGGATTGCCCAATGCTCGGGATGCAGCAGCCATCGGCGCATCTCTTTCTCATAGGTAACAGGTGTGGCGGCGCGCTTTTGGGCTTTCACCTTAAAGGGCGCAAAGGCAGTCTCGTGCTTGCGCAAGACGCAGATATACAGTCCCTCGCTCTTAGTACGATGTGGGTAGAAATGGTAACCGACGCCCCCCGCTGTAATACCCCATGCGGGATCAGATTGCAAAGGGAGGATATCCGCACCGAGCGTCTCCGCCATCCATTGTACGTTATGCTCGTTCTCCTTTGTGTTGAAAGTACAGGTGGAATAGATAAGTATTCCTCCGGGCTTGAGTGCATCCCAAACATCGGAAAGGATAGTACGCTGTCTCTCGGCACACATCTGCACGTTCTGCAGACTCCATTCGTCTCGGGCATTCTTGTCCTTGCGGAACATACCTTCTCCCGAACAGGGGGCATCCACCAGGATACAATCGAACAAGTTGGCACACCGCTCACCATATTCGGCAGGGGTGTTGTGGGTAACGACCGTATTGCCGTTGCCCCATTTCTGTATGTTCTCCGAGAGGATAAACAC
>CAKVEC010000023.1 GCA_934728255.1 uncultured Bacteroidales bacterium | reverse complement strand
CCACCGGGGCAAGGCCACGTTCTACGACATGGCCGGCACCACCGGCAACTGCTCGTTCCCGGCCGTCCCCGCCGACGACCTGTTCGTCGCCCTGGGCGCGGCGGAGGTTAGGCGTGGCGGAAAAATTGACGGTCTTACTGAAATACTTTGCCGAGAGGGTGTCGAGATTGTTGGTGGCTTGGTGGCACTCGTCTTTGATGAGATAGATGCGCTTGTTCAGTCCGCCGAACAAACCGCCTTCGGTCAGTCGGGCAAGGAAATGGTTCATTGCCCCCGCCATCAGTTTGCCGTTTTTCTTAAAGAGGTCGCGCGGCAGGACATAGACATTATGGTCGGTAGAGATAAAGAGTGTCTCCTCGCCGCTCACCTCGGTGGAGATAAGATAGGGGTTCAGCAGAGGGAATACCCCGCTTTGCACGCAATCGCAGAAAGAAAGGTAGTTCTGCCGTGCAAGGTCGCCTTTGGAGAGCGAAGAGACGAGAAAAACAACGTTATTATCTCCTTCTTTCTCCAATACGCGGTTCATCAGGTCTGCCATCATACGGGTCTTGCCGCTGCCCGTCGGGGCGCGGAAGGTCAGTTCGGTCTTGCTGCCGTTGAGGCGTTGGAACAACTCCGAGACGGCTCTGTTTTGCAGGTCTTGTATCTCTTGTAGCATCTTATTCTTGTGTTCGTTGTGCCCATTCATGGTTGTTCTCCACGCGTTTTTGCGTATTGGCAAAGCGGTTGCATACCCATTCTATTTTCTCGCGCAGAGTAGCAAACGGCTTCTGCCCGTAGAGGGTCTCGTCTATCACCTCGAAGGGGGACTTGCCCTCGGTGTATTCAAAGTTTGAGACGTGGTCTATCTCATATACATCAAGGTTGCCGCCGTAGGGGGTATTGCTCTGCGCCCATTTGAAGTCCGTGGTACCGTCGTAGCAACTGCCTGTCATAATGCGTTTCAAGCGTTTGACTGTAACATCATAGGCTATGCCGTTGGGCGTGGTGTCGGTCTGTTCGTTCAACTGGCAGAGGATAAACGTGCGGTTGCCACCGTCCTGCCTGTTCAAATCCAATACCGCATGCCCTGTGGTGCCGCTCCCCGCAAAGAAATCCAGGACGGTGGCATCGGGATTGTCGCATACCATCGTTATCAATTTACCCACCAAAGCAGATGGCTTGGGGTTCTTAAAAAGCGTACTCCCATCATCAAAAATCGTATCTAATTCTTTTTTGCCGTTGTCATTGGAGTATATATTATCCACATACGACAAAGATGTAAAGGCTTTTGTAGGATCTATCTTTTCAATCTCGCATCTGCCGTTTTTCTTCCTGCAATACAAATAAGATTTAGTGTATATACGATTATTTTTAACCACAAAAAAGCCGTTTTTCTTTCCCCATTCAACAGCCTCTTTACTCCATCTCCAAACCCAATCCGTTACGCCGTGTTCTCCTTGCAATCGGCGTTTGTGCTGCTCCATATCTCCACCGGGAACAAAGATTTGACCGTCTATTTCGATCTCATAATCCATTCCCGCACTATACTGTAATGAATTGTAGTCCAATGTTTGCGTCAGCGCATAGGCTCCCCGTTGCAACAGATATTCGTCTTCGTATTTGTACTTATCCAGATTGGTTTTATCCTCTTGACTGAATTGTATATTGTAATCGTTCGTATAAGCCAAAATGTAGTCGTTGTTTTTAGCAATAGTAGCCGTGGATTTACCACCCTTTTTTGTAATTCGCGGAACATTCATCAGAAAAGCAGCCTCTCCAAAAACCTCGTCGAACAGACATTTTACGTAGGCTTGATTTTTATCGTCTATGGAACAGAATATAACACCGCTGTCAGACAATAATTGTTTTGCAAGCATCAGGCGCGGATAGAGCATAGAAAGCAGATTGTCGCGGCTGATAGCATTGGCATAGTTGGTTTGGGCAAACTCCCCCATACTGTCTTTGCCGTAAGGTGGATCTATATAAATTACGTCCACTGCACCACGGTATTGGATAAGCAGATTCTGCAACGCCTCATAGTTGTCGCCGATAATCAGTTTGTGGATAGGTCTGTTGTCATCGGAATGGAAACTCAGAGCAGTATTGCGGCGAAAATAGGAGATGTCGTCCGTCATACGCTCAAAACGTTTGTCGAAATGCAACCCCGTGCGCTTGTAGGTGGTACCGAGTGCGGCAATGGCGATGGCTTCGTTCTCGTTGTCGGCTTGCCGGATGAGTTTGCGCAGCAAGTCCGCATTGCTGGGCTCAAGGATACGGTCTGCAACCCGCTGATCTATCTCCTCAATGAGATCTTGCTTGAGACGGTTAAGATTGGTCTGTTCCATATTGGGTAGTTTTTGTTTGCCTAACAACCATAGACACACAAAAAAGCGTGGAACTTTCGTTCGTTTCATTCGATGTCTTGCGGTCCTGAACTACCTTTTCACTCAAATTTACGCACCAAAAGCCCACGCGGATAGCGTGAGCGTTTATAGGCTTTGGCTTGAGTGAATATCTTAAAATTGTTCAGGTTTCAAGACATCAAGTTTTGCTTATAACGCTTAAATATATGTCGTTGCATCGCCTTACCGATGCGCGGTTATGTCATAGGCGGAGTTGGTTTTGTTATGTGTGTATGTTTACAATGAGAATAGTCAATCGAACAAAGTAGGATTGTCGCGGTCGAAACGCTTGAGGATATTGTGCATCAGGGTCTCACGAATCAGTTTGCTGCGGTTGGTAACGGTGTACCTATCGCAGTATTTCTGCAATGCACGCATCTCGCTATCGTTGAGCATAATGCTCACACGATGGCTACGACGTTGCTTGGCTGTTCGTTTGACCATTACACAATTAACAATTAATCATTAACAATTAATATGCATATTGTTACAATGCGCACTTACCTTTCCTTAGAAAAAGAAACCTAATCGGATGCCGGTATGCACAAAGGAGCGACCGGTGTGATTGGTGAATGCGGTATCATCAACCGTCTCCTCTATATCTATCCGGGCTTGCTGAAACTGCACATCGGCAGCGATGTACAAAGCAGACTTATTGCTGATACGGTAGCAATAGCCGAGGTTAGCCCCTGCATACAATCCACCGAGATAGTCCTTGCTCAAGGCTACCCCATAACCTAACGCCACCCCTGCTATCGGGCTGTGTTTCTGCTGCAGGAAAGGAACACGTACTGCCAACTGAATGGGAAGAAAAGCATATTGCCGGTTGCCCATAAACTCGCCGAGATAACCGACTCCGCCACCCAAGAATATGCGCTTACCGAGCATATCATGCGAACCAACCAGCAATGCTGCACCGAAATGCCCACCGACAGTGTCCGCAGGAATAAAGGTTGCCCCACCCGCAAACTCCAAGAGAACAGAGACTTTCTTAACAGGGGAAGCGACGGAAGGCGAAGATTCTTGCTTCTCTACAACAAGATTTTCTTCGCTACTGACAGACAACACATCCGCACGAGGGTATTGGAAACGTGCACCGGATGCATCTTTGAATACAATCACTTCTTCGTTTTGGAATACAATAGTACCCAGTACCTGTGCTCCTGTGCGCAAGGTCAGGACCTCCGCTTGTATGCCAATAGTACACAACAGCAGAGCCGCCAAAAAGAAGAAACGATTTTTCATACTGCCCGCAAAGGTAACGAAAAAAAACGGACTACGCAAATCTTTTGCGCTTTTTGCCTTTAATGGAGCCTTTGCGTTTATCTCCGCGCTTATTCTTGTCTGTGCCTTTGGTTTTGTCCGTGCTTGCTTTTACCTGTTTAGGCGTGTGCTTGCGCGGTGTATAATCCTCGTCGGCAAGGATAAAATCCACCTGCCGTTTCTCGGCATCGGCACGCACCACCCGTATGCGGAGCGGGTCGCCAAGAGTAAACGTCTCGCCAGAATTGACGGCAATGAGACGGTAGTTTTTCTCGTCGTATTGGAAAAACTCACCGCGGCGAATGGAGTTGATGCGTATCAAGCCCTCGCAGCGGGAATCGTCAATCTGCACAAAGAGACCGAAATCCGTTACCCCCGAGATATGCCCGTCCAACTCCTCGCCGATAAAGTTATGCATCCATTTTGCCTGGTATTCCTTGATAGAATCGCGCTCGGCAGCCTGCGCCTGTATCTCCATATCCGTGCAATGTTGGCACATATCCTCCAACTGCTCCGCCGACCAACTCTCGCCTTTGCCGCTCAGGATATATTTATCCAAGAGGCGGTGTACCAGCATATCGGGGTAACGGCGGATAGGGGATGTAAAATGGGTGTAGTGGGAGAACGCCAAACCGTAATGCCCGATGTTGTGGGTAGAATAAACAGCTTTTGCCATAGCACGGATAGTAAGAATCTCAATCACTTGCGGCTGTACCTTGTCACCCATACGCTTTTGGAAAGCGTGCAATTCTTTGAGTTTGTCCTGGTCAGGTTTGTCGTGGATACGATAGACAAAGGGCTTGCTGCCCACCATAGTCGCCACGGTGCGGTTGGCAAGGAGCATAAACTCCTCTATAAGATGGTGCGCCTCGTTGGGATGCTCGAAATAAATCTCTACGGGTTCGCCGTTCTCGTCCAAACGGAATCGCACTTCGTCCTGCTCTAAATAGAGCGAACCATCAGCAAAACGCTTGTTACGCAACTGCTTCGCTACCTCGTTAAGAGTATGGATGGCATCGGCTAATTGTTCTTCGTTCTTTGTTCTTTGTCCTTTGTGCTCTATGATTTCCTGTGCCTGGTCGTAGTTGAGACGCACATCGGAACGAATCACAGTGCGGCATAGTTTATGCTTTACAACCTGCCCTTCCGGGGTCATTGTGAAAATAACCGACATACAGAGTTTCTCCTCATCGGGCCGCAGGGAGCAGAGAAAATTACATAGTTCCTCGGGGAGCATAGGTATAACCTTGTCCACCAGATAAACACTCGTACCACGGCGATATGCCTCGTCGTCAATCTCCGAACCGGGAGTAACATAATGGGTAACATCGGCAATATGCACGCCTACCTGCAAAAGCCCGTCCTCCAAACGTTGGAACGACAGGGCATCATCAAAATCTTTGGCATCGGCAGGGTCGATGGTGAATGTGAACACGTCGCGCATATCGCGGCGACGCAGAATTTCTTGAGGTTGTATCATTTGGCAAACTACTACAAAAATCGTGCTACAACCTCATTCGTTTATACACCCCATTGACTATGCAATATATGCAAAAACGTGCCTTGTGCTATCATTTACGTAGAAAAGACGTAGAAAGGACGTAGAAAGGACGTAGAAAGAAAACGATTTTGCAACGTGGATATGCAGCGTTTTTATACGGTTTATGCAATAGTAAAACTGCATAAACCGTATAAACCAACCGCTCTCGTTGCCATCTTTTTGCCGTAAATGATACACAAGGCATCGCCCTACATTCATGCATAAAAAAAGAGACTACCTGTTTGGGATAGTCTCCTTAATATGTCAATAGGCTTATTGATTAACCTTTAATCGGACTGTATTTGGGTACAAGGGCTTTCATTATCGCCCACGCAATGAGGTATGCAACACCGCAGAAACAGAACATAATGAAATAGCCTGCAGGTTTACCCGAGAACCCAAGGAATGTAAACGCATCACCGGCAGTCTCGGCATAGGTGAACAAACGTCCTGCACTCTTTTGGATAATCATGGAGCCGATACCTCCCGCCATAGCACCGATACCCGTAATGGTAGCAATGGTGGACTTGGGAAACATATCGCCCACAGTAGAGAACAAGTTCGCTGACCATGCTTGGTGTCCGGCACCTGCCAAACCAATCAGAACAGCCGGCCACCATGCACTGAATGAGCCTAACGGTTGTGCCAAGAGAGCCACCATCGGGAAGAAAGCAAAGAGCAACATTGCCAACATACGACCGCTGTAAGGTTCCATTCCTTTTTTCTCGACAAACAATTTGGGCAAATAGCCACCGAAAATAGAAATTATGGTAACAATAGCGTAGAGTGTAAAAATCAACGCCTGTCCCATAGGACTTGAAGCCTTGTAACCAAATTGGTTTTGGAAATAAGACGGTGCCCAGAACAGGAAGAACCACCAAACACCATCTGTAAAGAACTTACCTGCAATGAATGCCCAAGTTTGGCGATAGCCAAAGCATTTATACATAGGAATAGCCTTCTCGGAGGTTTCGATAGCGGCTTTTGCAGAAGCGTCCTGCTCATCATCCTGGTGGATATATGCCAATTCAGCCTCGTTGACGTGCTTGCTGTTTTCAGGCTTGTCATACATGAACTGCCAGAAGAACATCCATATAAAGCCTAATGCACCAATGATGATAAACGCCATTTCCCAACCGAGGTGCTTAGCCAAAGGCGGGATACAAAGCGGTGCTGCAAGGGCACCGACCGATGCACCGGCATTGAACAAGGAGGTGGCAAAAGCACGGTCTTTCTTAGGGAAATACTCCGCTGTAACCTTGATGGCGGCAGGGAAGTTACCCGCTTCGCCCAAAGCAAGAATACCACGGCATAGCAGGAACAGATAGACCGAAGTGGTGGCGACTGCAAGCGCAACATTAGAACCGGCTTCCACAGCACGCATTGCCTCTACGCTGCCAAGTCCCTCGATGTGAGCAGTAGCCCAACCGCAAGCCGCATGCATACATGCACCTGCCGACCATACACCAATGGCTATCATATAGCCTTTCTTGGTGCCCATCCAATCGACAAACTTACCGGCAAAGAGACAGGCAATGGCATAAAATATAGAGAACAGACTGGTGATCGTGCCATAATGGTCATCTGTCCAGTGAAATTCAGGTTTGATAAACTCCTCGTATGTGAGAGAAAGAACCTGGCGATCAAGGTAGTTGACCGTTGTTGCCACAAAAAGCAACGAACATAGCCACCAACGCCAGTTAGTCATAAGTTTCGTTTGTGTTGACATGTGTTGTTAGGATTAAGGACAAACGAACCGCCCCATTCCGATACAAAATGAAGCGGTCGTTTCTCCGATTTATCGTGCCGCCTTGATTACATCAAGACATTCTTTGCATTTGTTGGTGATATACGCCCAGTCGCCGGCAGCGATGACCTCTTTGGGGAACAACTTGGAGCCCATGCCTACGCAGTACACGCCCGCTTTGAACCACTTTTCAAGGTTCTCTTTCTCCGGAGCCACACCGCCGGTAACCATAATCTTCGACCATGGCATCGGGGCTTTCAGTCCCTTGACCATATTCGGACCATAGACATCACCGGGGAAGAGTTTAGTCAGGTCGCAACCGACTTCCTGTGCTTTGCCGATCTCTGTAACCGTACCGCAACCGGGGCAGTAAGGAACCAGGCGGCGGTTGCATACAGGGGCAATGTCGGGGTTGAAAAGCGGACCGACCACGAAGCAGGCACCCAGTTGGATATAGAGTGCAGCCGTAGGAGCATCCACTACAGAACCTACGCCGAGCGCCAACTCAGGACACTCTTTGGCAGCCCATTTAACGAGTTCACCGAAAATCTCGTGTGCGAAATCGCCACGGTTGGTAAACTCAAACGCACGTACCCCACCCTCGTAGCAAGCCTTTACCACGTTCTTGCACAAATCGAGGTCTTTATTGTAGAAGACAGGTACCA
>CAKVEC010000022.1 GCA_934728255.1 uncultured Bacteroidales bacterium | reverse complement strand
TAGTGTCTTTTACTCCAAGTGCGTCCCTCGTTGGTAGAATAGTAAAGCCCCTTTGTGGTTTGGGCAAGCAGTTCGTTTCCGCCGTCCATCAGACTTTGAAACTCACCATACATAGAACTTGTACAACGCGAAGACCACGTACGCCCGTCGTTGGTTGAATACTCGATGCTGTTTTTGGCGGGATTGATACGAATCATCTCTCTGCAGAGGTCATTGATTTTCTTTCATTGCTTTGTCAAAAGCGTTCAGGAGCGCATAGCGGTCGCTCTCTTAGCGCGTAGTAGGTGCATAGGAACCTATAAATAACAAAAAGCGCGAACCGAGTATATGCTTATTCTCAATCCTTAGGTTCCTGCAAGACCCTGCCACAAGAATAAACAACATCAGTCCACGCCGATATGTACATACACCGCACGGGTGTTGCGGATACATATCACGAGGACATCTATCGCCATCTTGTCTTGGGTGACTAAAAAATCTTGCAGGATTCAGGACACCAAAACAAGCGTCAATAAACGCCTTTTGTATTTTTACCTCGCAAAGGTACAACAATTTTTGCATATCGCCAAACACCGGTTGCATTTTGTTGATAAAAATCAAATTAGGTTGCGTTTGTTTATTCTTGCAGCAGAGAACATTATCAATGCACAATGCACAATTTCCGTATTGTGCCGCAAAATTACACCTTTATAATGCCATATTGCGGCAGATATATAAATAATTTCCATTTTGTGGTTGAGCAGATGAGCAGATGAGCGGCTGTTTTTCTAAAATATATACCCGCACGTGCGCAGGCGGGGGTATATATTAGAAAACAACTGCTCTGCCGCTCATCTGCTCATCTGCTCTTGTCTTTTAATAAGTTTTTATCCATACAACCACCCTCTATCCTATACGCATCCTATGCCTATCCTATAACAAATTGAACAGAAAATTAATGGTTAATTAATGGCAATCAATAGGGGATTTTTAATAATTCTTTAATGGTTTTTATAGAGAAAATAGCATCTGTGCATGGAACCACGAACGCTATTTTACGGAGAATACTCTTGTTAATTGTTAATTGTTAATCATATGGGTTGCGTAATCCGAAAAAAATGTGTAACTTTGCGGCAAATATGGCTTTCTCCGTACCGACGGGGAGATACAATGTAAATAACAACACAACGATATGAATTTTATTCAACTGATTACCAAACTGTTCGGCAATAAGGCACAGAAAGATATGCGTGCCATAATGCCGTATGTGGAGAAGATCAAGGCGGCATACACCGAGATTGACGCCCTCTCCAACGATGAACTGCGTGCCCGCAGCCAAGCCCTGATGGACAAGATACAGGCGCGTGTAGCAGACAAAAAACAGAAAATACAGGAACTGAAAGCCGGTATCGAGTCGCTCGAGATAGAGCAGCGCGAGAAGGTGTATAACGAGGTGGATCGTCTGGAGAAAGAGATCAAGACCGACTACGAGACTATTCTCGACGAGATGCTTCCCGAGGCGTTTGCCATCGTCAAATCGACGGCGCACCGCTTCGCGGAGAACGAGACCGTGGTCGTTACGGCTACCGAGCAGGACAAGAACCTTGCTGCCGACCCGCGTTTCGATTTTGTGGAGATAGACGGCGACAAGGCCATCTATCACAACCATTGGACTGCCGGCGGCAACGAGATTACATGGGATATGGTGCACTATGACGTGCAACTCATCGGCGGTGTCGTACTCCACCAGGGTAAGATTGCCGAGATGGCTACGGGTGAGGGTAAGACGCTCGTTTCCACGCTGCCCGTCTTCCTCAATGCGCTGACGCACGAGGGCGTGCATGTGGTTACGGTGAACGACTATTTGGCAAAGCGTGACTCGGAGTGGAACGGACCTATCTATATGTTCCATGGCTTGACCGTTGATTGTATCGACAAATATAAGCCCAACAGCGACGAACGCCGCCGTGCTTACAACTGCGACATCACGTTCGGTACCAACAACGAGTTCGGTTTCGACTATTTGCGTGACAATATGGCTACCTCGCCGCTCGATCTGGTACAGCGCGGGCATAACTTTGCCATCGTCGATGAGGTGGACTCCGTCCTGATAGACGATGCCCGTACGCCGTTGATTATCAGCGGTCCGGTACCAAAGGGCGAAGACCAGATGTTTGACGAGTACAAGCACCGTGTGGAGCAACTTGTGCGCACACAGACCACGCTGACCACCAAACTGCTCAGCGAGGCAAAAGCCAAGATGGGCAGCGCGGACGAGAAAGAGCGCGAGGCGGGCGAGTTGGCATTGTTCCGTTCGTTCAAGGGTATGCCGAAAAACAAAGCCCTGATCAAGTATCTGAGCGAACCGGGTATCAAGGTGCGCCTGCAGAAGACCGAGGAGTTCTATCTGCAAGAGAATGAGAAGAATATGCACATCGCCACCGACGAACTCTATTTCGTCATCGACGAGAAAAACAAGACTATCGAACTGACCGACAAGGGAATCGATGCCCTGACGGGTACTACCGAGGATCCGCAGTTCTTCGTCCTGCCCGATGTGGGTAGCGAGATTGCCGAGGTGGAGAACAATGCCGCCCTGTCTGCCGAAGAGAAACAGCAGCGCAAGGACGACATTATGACCAACTACAGCATCAAGTCGGAGCGCGTACATACGGTCAACCAGTTGCTCAAAGCCTACACGCTGTTTGAGAAAGACGTGGACTATATCATCGACAACAACGAAGTGAAGATCGTTGATGAGCAGACCGGACGTATCATGGAAGGTCGCCGCTGGTCGGACGGTCTGCACCAGGCGGTAGAGGCGAAAGAGAACGTGAAAGTGGAGGGCGCAACCCAGACTTTCGCCACCATTACGCTCCAGAACTATTTCCGTATGTACAACAAACTCGCCGGAATGACGGGTACCGCCGAGACCGAGGCGGGCGAGTTCTGGAATATCTACAAACTTGATGTGGTGGTCATCCCCACCAACAAACCCATCGCACGTATCGACATGAACGACCGTATCTACCGCACCAAACGCGAGAAATACAATGCCGTCATCGATGAGATTGTCGCCCTCGTAGGCGCAGGTCGCCCTGTATTGGTTGGTACTACGAGCGTGGAAATAAGCGAGTTGCTGAGCCGTATGCTCAACCTGCGCAAGATACCGCACAATGTGTTGAACGCCAAGTTGCACCAGCGCGAGGCGGAGATTGTGGCACAAGCCGGTCGCCCGGGAGTGGTTACTATCGCAACGAACATGGCGGGTCGTGGTACGGATATCAAACTCACGCCGGAGGTGAAAGCCGCAGGCGGTTTGGCTATTATCGGTACCGAGCGTCACGAGAGCCGTCGTGTGGACCGTCAGTTGCGCGGTCGTGCCGGTCGTCAGGGCGATCCGGGAAGCAGTGTCTTCTATGTATCGCTGGAGGACGACCTGATGCGTATGTTCGGATCGGAGCGTATCGCTGCCGTGATGGACAAGATGGGCTTCCAAGAAGGCGAGATGATCGAGCACTCGATGATCTCCAGTTCTATCGAGCGTGCGCAGAAAAAGGTGGAGGAGAACAACTTCGGTATCCGCAAGCGCCTGATCGAGTACGACGACGTGATGAACCAGCAGCGTAATGTCATCTATGCCAAACGCCGCCACGCCCTGATGGGCGAGCGTATCGGTGTGGATATCACCAATATGATCTACGACACCGCTGAGGCCATTGTTGCCGACGCACGCGAAGCAGGCGACTACGAAGGACTGACATTCGAGGTCATGCAGACCTTTGCGATGGAGGTGCCGTTCGACGAGCAGACTTTCCGCAGCAGCAAAGCGGCAGCATTGAGCGAGCAACTCGCCGAAGCGGCGCTGGATATGTTCAAACGCCGTATGGACAAACTGATGTCGGTGGCTAACCCTGTTATCCAAAAGGTATATGAGGAGAAAGGGCAGATGTACGAAAACATCCTGATCCCGATCACCGACGGCAAGAAAGTCTATAATATCGCTGTCAATCTGAAGAAAGCCGCCGAATCGGAGTCCCGCGAAGTGGTGCGTGAGTTTGAGAAACGTATGCTGCTCTATGTCATCGATGACGAGTGGAAAGAGCATCTCCGCCAGTTGGACGACCTCAAACAGAGCGTGCAGAACGCCTCCTACGAGCAGAAAGACCCGCTCCTTATATATAAACTGGAGTCGTTTGGTATCTTCCGCCGTATGCTGGACGCGCTCAACCGCCGTGCTATTGCTATCCTGCTCCGCGGACAGATTCCTACTGCCAACCCCGAGGAGGTGCGTCAGGCACAGGAGCAACGCCGTCAGGACTACTCCCGCTACCGTACGCAGAAAGACTCTGTCGCACGTGCCGCACAACAGAGCGGGCAGGCGGCAGCCGCAGGGCGCGACACCCGCGAGGTGCAACGACCCGAACCGATTCACGTAGAGAGGAAACCGCGTCCCAACGACCCGTGCCCCTGCGGCAGCGGCAAGAAATACAAACAGTGCCACGGTCGTTTGGAAAATGGTGCACTCTAAAAAATGTGTATCGAAAGCCGAATAGGTTAAAATACATTGTGGATAGAGTAGGGTGTTTCGCTATGAATAAGTCGGGTGGATGTTAGGAGGATACCGTGTGGATAGCCTGTTCATATCAGGTTAACACCACTTGTAAAATATAGTTTTATTTAATAATTCACACATTGTTCTCTCCTAAAAAGGGAGAGCAATGTGTGTACGAAAACTTATTCACTATGAAACGATTGGTAAGCATAGCCTTGGTGGTGCTGTTGGCATTTTCTGCCCATGCACAGAGTACGGACTACGATTGGCAGGCACGCCGCCACGACCTGAGTATCACGGGCGGATATATGTCGGGCATCTATCCTTTTCGGACGCTGATTATCAATATCGCGTCCAGTCTGGGGGATAACGGAGGCTCTATCCGCTACTATGGTAACTATGGTTTGCAGTATCATTATCAGGCACTTTGGTGGCTGCAAGCGGGCGTGAAAGCGCAATGGGAGGGCGATGGTTACGATTTCTACGACCGTGCCGACGAAGCCAAAACAACCGCCATCGGACACACTTCGGGGCATTGCGCCTCGCTGATGGCAAGTTGCCGGTTCACCTATCTCAACCGCCGCCACGTGAAACTCTATTCGGGCTTGGATTTCGGTCTCGGGATGTATTTCTTGGATAAGACCTACAGCGAGGGCTATACAGATGCCGATGGCAACAGACACATCTTGCAATGTTCGTTCCTGCCGGCATTCAACCTCACGGTTTTCGGCACCTCTTTCGGCGATGAACGGGTCTATGGCTTGGCGGAACTGAACCTCGGCTACGATGCCATTCTCACCCTCGGCATCGGCTGCCACATATAAACTAAACCCTATGGAACAGAGAAATAATTAACGGTTCAATTATATGGTTGATTATATGTTCCTAAAAATTAACGTTCTTGTATTTGCATGCGACGATTTACAAGCGTCATTTTATGTTTCCTATCCTGTGCAGTCTCTCTTTGGGCGGCACAAGATTCTGTTTTAGTGGCAGACGGCTATGCGGGTGTTGAAGCAGACACTATCCGCCTGCAAGATCAGTCTTCTACTGCCGATTTGGATGCTCTCCTGCTCGAGTTGGTTGCCAAGCAAGGGCGCGAACTATACGAGAACGACAGTCTGGAGCAACAACTCACTGTGGCGGAGATACTGGTTCGTGATTCGCTTTTGGCGCAAGCCCACCGCGACTCTGTCGAACTCGATTCGCTCAAGGAGGTGAACGCCCGTTTGCGCGAGGAAGTGCATGATGTGCCGATGGTGGTGGTTGCAAAGAAATCGCTCGTCAAGGATGCCGAAGAAGACCGCAACGAGGTATTGCGTGCCATTCGTGACATGCGCAGCCCGTGGCGCAAAGAGGCGAAGATAATGGTGCAACTGACCCAGAACTATGTTTCGCCCAACTGGTATCAGGGCGGATCGTCCTCTTTTGCGGTGCTCAGTATTTTCAAAGGAACGGCAGGATATTACAGCGAACGGTTCACTTGGGAGAATACGGGTGAATGGCGTGCGGGCGGTTCTACTGTCAGCGGCGACTCGCTCCGCAAGATCAATACTACCGACGACCTCTTCCGCCTTTATTCCAAAGCCAACTACAAGGCTATCGGCAACAAACTCTTCTATTCGTTCTCGGCGGAGTTCGAGACACGCTTGCTCAATACCTACAAAGCGAACACCCGTGAGAAAAAGTCTGCCCCGTTCTCGCCTGTGCGCCTGAACCTTGCTTTGGGTTTGGATTATAAACCGGTGGCAGGATTGAGCATCTCTTTCTCGCCGCTGGCGTACAAGTTGGTGCATGTGAGCGACACCACCAATATGAAGCAAACCGACTACAGTATTCCAGTCGGGCAGAAGACACTCAACGATGTGGGTTCTTCTGTCCGTGTGGAGTATATATGGAAACCCGTGCGCGAGATTGCGTTGGAAACCAAGTTCTATATGTACACCAACTATAAAAAGGTGGAGTTAGACCTGGAGGTGAACTGTGATTTTATTATCAACCGCTTCTTCTCTGCGCGTGTGATGCTCCATCCCCGCTACGATAATACGGTTATCTACACGGGCGATGAGAAAGCCAAGATGCAGTTCCGCGAACTCCTCTCTATCGGCTTCGCCCACAAATTCAGATAAAGCACTATCAAATTAGTAATTCATCATTCATCAAATTCATAATTGCCATGGATGTTCGTTCGTACATTGCCGCCAATCGCTCCCGATTCCGTGAGGAGTGGGCGAGTCTTATCCGTATTCCGAGTGTCAGTTGTCAGCCCGAGCATAAGGCAGATATGCTGCGTTGTGCCGAGCGTTGGCGCGAACTGCTGTTGGCTGCAGGTTGTCAGAAAGCCGAGGTGATGCCTTCAGACGGCAATCCCTTTGTCTATGCCGAGTACACGCCCGACATTCCCGAAGGCAAGCAAGTTCCAACCGTCCTCGTCTATGCCCACTATGATGTTATGCCTGTGGAGCCGCTTGACCAGTGGCATTCCAATCCGTGGGAGCCGGATATCCGCGACGGTCGTCTTTATGCCCGCGGGGCTGATGACGACAAGGGGCAGGCGATGATACAAGCCAAAGCCTTCGAGTATATGGTACGCGAAGGGCTTATGAACTGCCACGTGAAGTTCATCTTCGAGGGCGAAGAGGAAATCGGCAGCCCGTCTCTTGAGGCGTTCCTACACAAGCACAAAGAACTTCTTGCGTGCGACATTATTCTGGTCAGCGACACCTCGATGATTGGCAAGGACACCCCCTCGATCACCACGGGTCTCCGCGGACTGGCATACTGGCAAATCGAGGTGGATGGACCTAACCGCGACCTGCATAGCGGGCATTTCGGCGGTGCCGTCAAGAACCCTATCAACGCCCTTTGCGAGATGCTGGCGCAGGTGGTGGACAAGCACGGGCGCATCACTATCCCGCATTTCTACGACGATGTGCTGCCCATTCCCGCTGCCGAGCGCGAGATGATAGCGCAAATACCGTTCTCCGAAGAGGCTTACTGCCGTGCCATTGATGTGGATGCTACTTTTGGCGAGGAGGGCTACTCCACGTTGGAGCGCAACTCCTGCCGCCCGTCATTCGACATCTGCGGTATCTGGGGCGGCTATACGGGCGAGGGCAGCAAGACCGTTCTCCCGTCCAAAGCCTTTGCCAAAGTCAGTTGCCGCCTTGTGGCGAACCAGGACCACGAGCGTATCAGCCAAGCCTTTGCCGACTATATGCAGCAACTTGCACCTGTTGGCGTGCGCGTAAAAGTAACGCCTATGCACGGCGGTCAGGGCTATGTCTGCCCGATTGATATACCCGCTTACAAGGCGGCAGAGAAGGGCTTTGAGGTGGCTTTCGGCAAACGTCCGCTGGCTGCCCGCCGAGGGGGTAGTATTCCAATCATCTCTTCTTTCGAGCAAATTCTTGGTGTGAAGACTATCCTTATGGGCTTCGGTTTGGAGCAGAATGCCATCCACTCGCCAAACGAGTCGATGGACCTCGAAACGTGGGAAAACGGCATCGTTGCTGTCACGGAGTTTTACAAGAATCTAACCGTATAGGAATATGCGAATTACCATTGTCGGGCAGGGCAATGTGGCGTGCAATCTGCTGCATGCCTTTGAGAAGAACGGTGTGCGTGCAGAGATGGTATCAAGCAGGGTAGGGCTGGACGCTCTGCCCGAGTCGGACGTGTTTATCTACGCCGTGCGGGACGAGGCGTTGGAGCAGGTGGCTGCACAGGTATATGCACCGCGTGCATTGCACCTCCATACATCGGGTACTATGCCGCTGTCGGTATTCGGCGACGACAAACCGCACGCGGGTATTCTCTATTTCTTCCAGAGTTTCAGCAAGACGCACCTGATAGAAGATTTTACTACTATCCCTGTCTTTATCGAGGGGCGCAATATCGACGATATCAGTGCCATTTATACCCTTGCGCAAACGCTCACTCCGCATATCTACGAGGCGAATCAGCATGATCGTGAACGCCTGCATCTGGCAGGGGTCTTTGCCAACAATTTCACCAACGAGATGTATGCTATCGCCGCCGACATACTGCGCGGAACGAGTATCCCATTCCAAGCCCTCTTGCCGCTTATCGACCAAACGGCAGAGAAAATACACACCCTCTCACCACACGAGGCACAGACGGGACCTGCCCGCCGCGGAGACGAGAACGTGATGCAGCACCACGTTTCCCTTCTACCCAACAACGATCTACGTACTTTGTACCAACTTGTTTCCAAATTGATACAAAGTACGGATAAATAATTGTAGCAAGGCAATTATTGCGCAATATAGCGATAATACTCGCAGGCTGCAAGCAGGAATGCTCCTACGCCGAAATTGGCTTCCGAGTGAGCGTTCAGTGTCTGCCCCGGAATAGCGCGGTCGCCAATAGGTTGCACATATCCGACTGCACCTGATGGTTGCAGGGCGGTTTGGGTGAGATATGCCCACGCCCGATCAATGGTTTGCGCATAGTCGGCTTTGCTCAAGTAGCCGTTGTTGATACCCCACAGAATACCATACGTGAAGAACGCAGTGCCGCTGGTCTCATAGCCAGGGGCGTGTGCGGGGTCTAATATGGAGCGTGTCCAGTAGCCGTCCGGCTGTTGTGTATCGGCTACGGTATGTGCTAAACGGCGGAACTTTTCCAAAAAGGAAGCATAGTGCGGGTATTCGGTAGGCAGGTCTTGCAGCACTTTGGCAAGTCCGGCGAGGACCCAACCGTCGCCCCGTGCCCAGAAGTCTTTCTTGCCGTTGGCGGTAGTGTGCTGCGGATAGACATAACGGGCATCGCGGTAGTAAAGCCCTGTCTCCCGGTCAAGCATGATGCTGTCGGAGTAGAGCAGGTTGACATATAGTTTGTCGAGATAAGCGGTGTCGCCCGTCAGGCGGAACATCTTGGTCATAACGGGCATAACCATATAGAGTGCATCGCACCACCACCAGTAGTCGGTCGGGGCGGAGTACGCCTCGTAGTGCATCACTTCCTTGGCACGGGCAACCATCTTCTCATGGGCATTGTCGCCCGCCATATTGTAGAGGTCTATATAGGTCTGAAAGCATATTTGCCAGTCGCCGAACAAAACATAGTCCTGCCCTTCCCCATATTCTTTATATTTCCATTTCTGCGGGTCTTGCTCTGTGGCTCCGCTCCAATGATTGTATTCCGCCCAACGGGTGGAGTAGTCCAGCATCTGTTTGTCCTGCAGCAACTTATATACTTCGATATTGCCTGTATGGTAGGCAGCATTGTCCCAGAACGAGCGCACCTCTGCGGGATGGTTGGTTTGCCAACAGGTGTTCACACGACGGATAATGTTCTCTACTTGTTGCGGTGTCCAATCGGTGGCGAGAATGGGCAACAGTGCTGCCATAGCGAAAATACTCAAAAATATCCTTTTCATAGTTTTACCATTTATCAGTGGTTTGTATTTTGTCTCTCCAAGCATGGTCTTTCGGGAATGGTTCGCCGTTCCATGCCTTGACCTGTGTCCACGGTTGCGGGGCATCTGTCCAGAAGGGGTGGTTGGCAGGCAGACCGAGCGGCATGAATGCGAGAGAGGTCATATAGAGCGAGCCGTTGTTGGTGTACCAATCGGCAATGTTTGGCTGCGAACCGCAGAAACCGATAGTCAGATAACCGCCTTCGTTAAAATTCCGCTGTCCGTCAAACATACGATGCATTACCCGTGTAAGAGCCGCACGTACTTGCCCGTTGCCGAGTTCTTCGGGGAGGGTTTGGTACCAAGCCATCAGTGCCAATGGCTGTAATGCCGCCATACGATAGGGAATACTGCGCCCGATAACAGGGAACGTGCCTTCGGGCGAGATGAACCGTTCCAGGACAATGGCATATTTCTGACAGCGCAAGAGTTCGCGGTCGTAGTATTTTTGATAGTCAAGGCGGGTATCGGCTTGGGCATCCACCATAGCCTGCAGGGTCTCAAGATACATAGGGTGGAAGACATAACTGCTGTAGTAGTCGAATGAGAAGACAGGACCATCGGCATACCATCCGTCTCCGACGTACCACTCTTCCATCTTGCGGCAAGCGGAATTGACACGGTAGGCATCGTAGTCACCGCCTGCTTTGGCGATGAAACTCTCGATGGTAGAAGAGAAAAGCAGCCAGTTGGTGTAAGGCGGGTCAATGTGCCGGAGTTGTTGGAACTCGTGGATGTAACGCGCCTTGGTGAGGCTGTCGAGCGGCAGCCAAAGGGCATCGTAGGCACGCAGAAAACTCTCGGCAATATAGGCTCCGTCCACAAGGTTCTGCCCCGTGATACCCCAACAGAGATAATCGGGGTTAGCAGGATCAACGGCATTGCGGTACGATGCCAACGCCCATTCGCGCAACTGTTTGCGCTGCAGCCCTTCGGCAGAATCATCATCGGGCAGGGACAGCCACGGGGCAATACCTGC
Source organism: uncultured Bacteroidales bacterium (assembly GCA_934728255.1). Taxonomy (GTDB): domain Bacteria; phylum Bacteroidota; class Bacteroidia; order Bacteroidales; family Paludibacteraceae; genus Colicola. The sequence continues at coordinate 213 of CAKVEC010000022.1, read as the reverse complement.
CATAAGTCTGCCGAAGCACTCCATATAGAGCACTCTGCGGTCGCGGTCATCAAAAGTGGGGCTGAACTCCGTCTGCATATTCTTTTGCAGTTCGCCTTTCGCCATATTTTCCAATACGGGTTGTGCCATTTGGTAGGCGAGACTGCACCAATACTGACGGTCGGTTTGCGGTTGTTTCTCCTTGGGCTTGGCGTTTGCTCCTATCCACGGCAA
>CAKVEC010000021.1 GCA_934728255.1 uncultured Bacteroidales bacterium | reverse complement strand
AAAAAGCGGCTCAAAAGCCTTATAAAGTCCAATTCTTTCTACGTCCTTTCTACGTCTTTTCTACGTAATCGGTATTACGAGGTATAGGAAGTGCATAATCTGTATATTTTCTGCATATTTATTATGCAAAAAAATGAAGACGAGTTGCTTTACTTGAGTAACGGCAACTCGTCTTCAGATATGTAGGTCGGATGACGTTTTATAAAATCTTTTTGACCCACTTGAACAGAGAGTAGGGCATATAGCGGAAAGGCAGGTCGAGGCAGGTGGGAGTGGTAACGACCGCACGCCGGTGGCTGAACGCCAGGTAGGAATCCTTTCCGTGGTATGCCGACATACCCGAGTTGCCCACACCGCCAAAGGGGATATGGTCGTTGACGATGTGCATAATGGTGTCGTTGATACACGTGCCGCCAGCGGAGGTATGCTTTAAGACCCGCTTACTTTGCTTGCCGAAGTAATAGAGTGCCAATGGTTTTTCCCTATTCGCAACAAAATCAACGGCTTGTTGCAAATCGGTGAAAGGAATAACGGGGAATATAGGTCCAAAGATTTCTTCTTGCATCACGGGGCTGTCGGGACGTACATCGGTGAGAATGGTAGGCGAGAAATAGCGTTCACGCACGTCGGTCTTGCCACCATAATAGACGGTGCCGTCCTGCAGATAACCCGACAGACGCTCAAACGCACGGTCGCTGACAATACGCACGAAATGTTTGGTTTCCTGTGGATTGCTACCGAGCAGGTTTTCGAACTCCTGCTTCAAAAGGCGCAGGAACTCGTCTTGCACATCGGTGTGAATGAGCAGATAATCGGGGGCAATACAGGTTTGTCCCGCATTGAGCGACTTGCCCCATGCCACACGTTTGGCGGCAATAGGGAGGTCGGCGTTGCGGTCGATGATACAAGGGCTTTTGCCGCCTAATTCCAGTACGACAGGAGTGAGGTGTTTGGCAGCAGCAAGCATTACTTTCTTGCCGAGGTCGGGGCTACCGGTAAAGAAAATCAGATCCCAGCGCAATGCCAGCAGAGCCGTATTGACATCGCGATGTCCTTCCACGATACCGATGTACTCTTCGGTAAAGGTGGCGTGTATCATCTCGCTCAATACAGCCGACACGTGCGGCACGTAGGGGGAGGGTTTGAGCATAGCCGTACAGCCCGCAGAGATTGCTCCTACAAGCGGATTGAGCAGGAGTTGCACGGGGTAGTTCCACGGCGCAATGATCAGCGCGTTGCCGAGCGGCTCGGTGATGACTTTGCTTCGTGCGGGGAAGATACTCAGCGGCGACGGTTTGCGCACGGGGCGCATCCAGCGGCGCAAGTGGCGCAGATGGTTGCGTATCTCGCCATAGACGATACTGATCTCGGTGAGATAGGCTTCTTCGTACGACTTGTGGAGGTCGGTCCACAAAGCGTCGGTCAGCGGCTTCTCGTAGGTGCGCAAGGCATTATCCAAACGCTGCAACATCTGCAGGCGAAAGGCATAGTCGAGCGTCTTGCCCGAGCGGTAGAATGCCTTCTGCGCATCGTGAATTTGCTCTATATCCATCAGTGTTGTTAATTTGTAAGTGTGTAAATTTGTAAATGGATGGCGTATGAGGCTATTTTCGTCCGGTAAAATGATCCATTGCCTTGAAGATACCAAAAACCGTACCAAACACAAAATCAAACAGTTTTGTAGGCAAGATACCCTGCATAAAGCGTACGAAATGGAAGCCCCATGGCAGTCCGCAGAAGTCTTGGTTGCGCTCAATGGCACGAATAATCTTCTTGGCGGTTTTCTCAGGGTCAAGGATCGGAAAAATAGGCGACTCCACGCCGTCGAACATACCTGTATTGATGTAGTAGGGGGCGATGGTGGTTATGTGGACGTTCTTTTTCATCTCGCTCAGTTCGATACGCAGCGAGTCGCTCCAGCCGATGACCGCCCATTTGCTGGCGGCATAGATGGTCATTTTCGGGTTGGAAATCATACCCGCCTCGGAAGCAATGTTGCAAATATGCCCCTCGTTGAGGTCGAGCATCGGTTGCAGGGCTTGGAGCGAAAGCACCATCGGGGCGATACTATTCACGTTGAACGTGAGGCGCACATCGGCAATGGTGTTGTGGTTGAAGGTCTTGTTTCCGCGCACGATACCCGCGCAGTTGATGAGTACGCCGATGCGCTCAAACCGTGCCAGCACTTGGCGATAGGTCTCCACGACCAACTCGTCGTTGGTGATGTCTAATTGATAGGTGCTTACTGCGCCGTATCGGCTGAGTTCTTTGCTTGTCGCTTCCAGCGATGTGGAATTTACATCCCAGATAATCAAGTTTGCAGCACCTTTCTCCAAGCAGATGCGACCCATGATCTTCCCGATACCGGATGCCCCACCTGTGATGAGGACATTCTTTCCTTTAATCTTTGTCATAACTAATACCTTTTTTATGAGTTCTAAATAAAGTTTCCTTTTCCGCAAAGCGGCAAGAAATCTAAATAACGTGAGTTTTTGATATAACGAAAATGTATAAAAACAAAACTTGCAAAACCTATCTTGCGGCACAACCGACATCCCACTGTGCGTTGCTTGCGGGAACCCTGTAATACGTGCCGCACTTTCTATACAAATATGCTCAATAATCATTCAAATAGCCGAAATAAGGGCTGTTTGGAACGGACGGCTACGCCGTATTATCACAAATTAACCATAAATTTCGTATCCAAAATTAGCGCAACTGACGTTAAGTAATCTTTAACTTTACATCCATAAATTGCCTTAAATCTTATCGCCTACGGCGGCAAAGTATGCAATTAGGCTTATATCCAACTGATGTTATTTATATTTTGTTCTATAGCGAACAGCCGCTATCATTGATTTCAAGAGAAAAACTCCCTGCTCCGAGATCCGCTCAAAGCAGGGAGCGAAAATGCGCCTTGTGGCAAGGCTATGGCTGGTTATTCTTTCGGCAAAACGGTGATAGGAACGTATTCGAATTCCCCATAGGCATAGATACTTTGGGTATAAACATAATCCACCTCAATAGTATCTATACCGACTTTATTGGCGTGTACTATTATTGTTTTTTTTGTACGGTCGCTTAAAGTACAAATTGAATCTTCAGCATGGAATAATGTAAATGAAATATCTCGTACGCGTGGGTGTTTCACTTCGATAATAGTTTCTTCACCTACTGTTAGGGTGTTCGTTCCGACAATTATCTCCGGGCGTTTGTATTCACATGAAGCCAAGCATACAACCAATACCAACAAAATAAAAATACTCTTTTTCATATTACTTTATTCTTTTGGCAAAACAGTGATAAAATCTAATCCTTGATGTCCGGGTGCTCCAGATGCATCTCTATACAGGAAGTCATAGGATATAAATAATGTATCGTTTCCCGGTTTATTAGCATATATTTTCATAGAATTGCTTGTAGAATCCATCAGTACACATATAGAATCTTCCGGATGCAATAAGTTTATATGGAAAGATTTAACATTGCTCCACTCTAAAAATGTGGTATCTCCAACGGACAAGGTGGTCGCCCCTATTTGCACATTGGGTTCTATGAATTTATGGCACCCCGTAATTATGTAAGAAATAAATACCAATAGGATAAATGCTATCTTTTTCATATTACTTTACGAATTTTATTTGGTTAGAGGCGTTATCACTATATACGATTATAGTGTAGGTACCTATTGGTAAAGTCGTAGTATCTACATACTTTACTTGACCTATAGCAACGGATTGTCCATAGATATTATAAATAGTCCATTGTACATCGCTGTCGGATTGAATAGAAATGCTATTTGCTTCTATATGGATGTTGATCGAATTACTATTTTCTTGCGTAGTATTCTCTTCGATTTCATCCTCATAATCCATAACAATTTGTTTGCTCTTGTTAGGAATGATTTCGTAAAGCATACGACGGGCAACGGTATAGTGTGCATAAGCATCAGAACCAGAAATAGAGTACCAAATATTTCCCTCTGCAGTTCCATCGCCTTGCCCCCACCAACCAAGATTGATATGGAACATTTCGCTTGCACTATCATAGCCATCAATAACAAAAGTATGGGCAGTTCCATTGGACGCATGAGTGGCTTGAATCATTACCGGACGTTTGGCGGCTATTTCTGATTTTATCAAATTGTTAAATTTCTTGGCTCCACTTGAGTATTGCTTCATATGGGCAGTATATTGAAACGTATTGCGCAATGCGGAAATTGCATTGGTCAGTGTCATAGAAGAACCCAATTTGGCATATATCATATGCCCTGCATAACCGCAATCGCGCATTAGACCAGCAACGGCATTGATTTTCTCTATTGGGGTAGAATTATAAAGACTCCCCGGCATATTGTTCCAATTGTATGTACGAGTAATGTCTGCTCCCGATGTAATACCAGCCTTGTTAATGTTTGATGGAATAGATGCTGAGTTAGGCCATTTATTGTACCACATTACTTGTGCCATAGCAACAGCGGTACAACCTACCAATGTGCGCCCTTGATGCACATCAAAAAAGTCCGGACAATATTTGTTATATGCATATTCTATTTTTGCTGCAGTTCCATTATTATTGTAGGATTGTCCCCATTTATTTATATTATTGGCATCTAATTCCAATAAGGGTGTCATCTTTGCGGCTCTTGCAGTAGATTGGAGGGCAATCGCATTTTCTGCGGGCTCATAGTCATCGGAACGGCGGAGAGAATCCAAACCGAGCATAGACTCATTGAGAAGCAGCCAAAGCGGAGATTCTTGCAGTTCTTTTACGCTAAACGAACCCTCACCAAGGCAGACGATAGGCGATACACTTTGTTCGTTGGCAAGCACCACCCAGTTGCTTCCGTCTTGGCATAGAAACATCTTTGGGGTGTCGCCTAAATAGAGGGTGTCGATGGTTACATTGTTTGCCATAGTGGCGATGGCAGCGTCTGCGGCAAAATAATTGTGAGCCATTGCCGTAACTTGGCTCTTGGAGTAATCTTGTGCGTGAACCGCTATAGAGCCGGCACACATAGCACAACCTACTATTGCCACACGGAGTGGCATTGAAAATGATTTTCTCATAATTGTTTATTAGTTAGTTATATCCGTTTCCTTTTGTGGAAACGTTTTGGTATTGTTGTTGTTCGATTTTCTTGAATTACCCTTATTGCGTGCGGGGTAGGAAGCAGAAAAAGAGACAATAAGGGGTAGTCATACCCTGCTCATAGTATTGGCAGCATAGGCTGCAAATACTATGAGAAAAGGATACGCCTTACAAAAGAACTATAAAAAAGCAGAAATTACTTGTACATAAAACGCTTGATAGAGCGTTTCGGAGTTTTCTCAAACTCGTTGGCTACCAGTTCGATAGCGGTGATTTGGCTGTACTGCGGGAGTTGTTTGTTCAGTTCCTTGCGGTTCTGCTCCATCAATTCGTTGAAGTTGTTGGCACCATGGAGCAGTTTCTTGCCTTCGGGGGTGTTGTCGGGGAAGACGAGTGCCACGAGTTTGCCGCCGCGATCAACTACGACCGACTCCACCACGCAAGGCATATTGTTCAGTTTGTCCTCAATTTCCTCGGGGTAGATGTTCTGCCCCGAAGGACCGAGAATCATATTTTTGCTACGACCTTTGATAAAGATATTGCCGTCTTTGTCAATGATACCAAGGTCTCCCGTGCGCATCCAACCGTCTTCGGTGAAGACCGCCTTGGTGGCTTCCTCGTTCTTGTAGTAGCCCATCATGACGTTGATGCCGTTCACTTGCAGTTCGCCCTCTTTGTGCTGCGGGTCTTCCGAATCGACACGCACATGGCATTGCGGCAGGTCTTTGCCGCAGGAGTGGAACTTGAAGCGGAACCAGTCTTCGTACGAAATCAACGGACCGCACTCGGTCATACCATAGCCCACACAATAAACAAACTTGATGTCTTTGAGGCATTGCTCCACCTCCTGGTTGAGAGCCGCACCGCCGATAATCAGGTGGCGCAACTGCCCGCCGAAAGCCGTCATCAGTTTCTCGTTCACTTTCTTGCGAATGACAAGGTTTATACCGGGCGTATGCCACAGCACTTTCATTGCGGGTTTGTTGATAGCCGGCAGGACGCTCTTTTTGACGATTTTCTCAATGACGAGAGGCACTGTAAGAATCATAAACGGATGTACCTGCGCAAACGCCTTCATCAGCGTGGACGGGGTGGGGGCTTTGGTAAGGAAATAAACCTCAGCACCATCGCACACCTGATAGAGGAACTCGAACATCAAGCCGAACATATGGGCGATAGGCAGCATAGAGAGGACACGGTCGCCGGGGCGGTGGGGAATACGGTTGCAAGCAAACTCCACGTTGCCACTGAGGTTTAAGTGGCTGAGCATTACGCCTTTCGGTGCACTAGTGGTACCCGATGTATAGTTGATCAGTGCCAACTCATTGATGTTGTCAATAGGATAGTTGATATCCTCTTTCTGTACACCGTTTGGGTATTTCTTAGCGAATAGGTCGCCTACTTGTACAAAGGCTTTTTCGGTCTCTTCGTCTTTTGCCGCTACGAGCGAAAAGTCGTCCATAAAGACCATCGCTTTGAGCGCAGGCATTGTGTCGAATTGTACTTTTTTCTTTACGTTGGGTCCTACAAAGAGCAGGCTTGCCTCGGAGTGATTAACAAGGTTCTGAATACCCTCTCCGGTGAAATCGGGCAGGATACTGACAGCCACCGCTTTGTAGGTCTCGATAGCGAGGAACGTAACGCCCCAGTTGGCGCAGTTGCGTCCGCAAAGAGCCACTTTGTCGCCCTCTTTGATACCGAGTGCCTCGAAAGTAGCATGCAAACGCTCAATCTGTTCTGCCAGACGAGCATACGTGTACTTATTATCGCTATCCAAGTCGGCAAGTGCCAACTCGTTCCAGCGATTTTTCATTGTTCCTTGCAGGAACTCCAAATAATGTTTCGTTGCCATACTTATATATAATTATGAATTACGAATTATGAATCATACAACCACAAAGGTACTGCTTTTTAACTGAACGACCGTTCAAGTGAAAAAATACGACATACAAACCGCATATCTATAAGATTATTAGGGGGGAAAGGTCATTAAGGTGCTTAAAGTCCTTAAAGACCACTTTGCTGATTAGTTGGTAGCGGTTTGATTAATTCGTACAGGTAGTTGTACTGTTGGGGGAATATGTTAAAGTCCATAGTTTCACCGTTTTGACCGCTGTCGTAGCCGTCTTTGACGTGGGTGAACATAAGTGCCAGCAAGTCGATGTTTACACCTGAGCGAACTTGCCCTGCACGGATACTGTTGCGGATAGCCTTTTTCCAAAGTTCGATCTCGGCAGTATAGAGCCGTTTGGCTTTGCGGGAGAGCAGGGGAAAAAGATTGTAGGCGGTGAACATCAGATTCACCACATTGGTCGTGTTGATGTTTTTGTTCTCAAAGGTTTGCAGGGCGTCTTGCAGACTATCCAGATAGCCGAGCATAGCCTGTATCATATCGGGAACGAGAATGGTATCGGGCTGCTGCAACGCCTGCTGTTTCGGACGCATAAAATAACGCTCCATACAAACCTGGAACAACTCGTCCTGCGACTTGAAATAGTAGTACAACGTCCCGCGCCCCATATCGAGCGCAATCTGCAAGTCGGTGATGGAAACGTTGTTGTAGCCGTTGAGCGCATACAACTCCATCGCCTTTGTGATAATGTATTCCCTTCTGTCTTTCATGTTGTGGTGTTGTCTGTGGGTTGAACATACATCTTATCAGTCCGCAAAGGTAACAAAAAAAATAGAATTGTGCAAGCGTAATGCAAATGCGCAATGGTTTTCAGGGTATCCACCTGCTATAAGGAGTTCTACTCAGCCCACAGGGCTTCGTGTCGCTACGGCGCTCAGTGTGCTACGCACACCCGCCTTACGCTTCACCACCTGACATCCACCTGTGTTTATAGCAATCAGGGCATTATGAAATAGCCTTTCTCGAAACACCCCGGGAAATAGAATTTCTTTTCTGTATTTACAAAACGTACTTTTATATAGGTGTTATCCATAGAGGTGATGATGCCGCTGCCAAGGGAACGATGGGTTACATTATCCCCGATTTGCAAAGACAGCCACGGGGCGGATGGCTCTTGCTCTTTGTGGGCAGATACTACCGCGGGCGGGGCGCCCGCGTCCCCGGTGCTTGCGGGAATCCTACAGGCGCCCGCGTCCCCGGATGCTACCTTTACGGGTTGATGATTGGAGGGCATTTCGGGCAGTTCTGTCTGTTCGGGGTGAAAGACAGGGACTTGTGATTGGTAGGTCTCGGCGGATATGACGGTATCAAAACCGCCGATGTTCTCGCCTTCGTGGGTATTGATACCCGTATAGACCAGAGACGCGTCCTCATAGCGTTTGAACTTATAGACGGCATCGTTCATCAGTTCGCGATTGAAGACTCCGAGCGAGACCAACAAGTCGAAATCATGCAGCGTCAAGCCCGTGACCTTGCGGAATAGGTCGGGTTCCAACTGACGGATTACATCATAGAGCGTATATTCGCGGTAGTCGGTCAGGTACATAAAGACGGGAATACGAGTAGCAAACTTGATGAGTTTTTCCTGTATCTCCTTGCGCTTGGACTTGTATTCTTTCTCCGCCTCGCTCAGTTGTTTTTTCTCCCGGGGTGTCAGGTTCTCGCCCTTCTCTTTCTTGGCTTTTTTTACCGCTTCGGACTTGTTGATAATGGTTTCGATGTCCCGGTTGAGCGCACGGAACCCCTCGATATTCATCAGTGCCTGCATAGCATCGGGACTGTGTAACAGGCGGTTGAGCGTACCATTGTCCACATTGACCAGCAACGCACTCTCCCAACGGCGTGCCAGTAGAGTAGCCGTAGTACCCGACATAGCCATATCCAGAATACCCGCTGCATCAATCTGCTTCATACTGCTGCCGTCATAGGCAAGGATAGGCAGGAAACGGATAAACTCCGCCACTTTCTGCTCGGGGTTGTGGTCATTGACGCTCAGACGGCAACTATACTCCGCCACTTGGCGCAAGGCACGATTTGGTGCAAAATCAAACACATAACAGAGCGGCTTCAGGACGACCTCTTCGCCCCACTCGTTGCGCATAGTCCACGGCGACTGCACACGGAAAGCGGCTTGGAAATAGGTCTCCGGCGAGGACGAATTGCGGAGCATAAAAATACCCGTCCACGGCTTGACAGTAACGCCCGTAGAGAGTTTGCCGCACGAAAGCGTAATGGTGTAGTTCTCCTGCGGGTTGCCCATCTCGGCATATACGGGCAGAACGGCATCGGCACCCATACCCGCCTCGCTGCCTGCCGCCACGATGATATGAAAACGCTCGAAAAACTTGTTGTTCACGGGCTTGCGGAGCAAGTGCACCATCGCACGGCAAGCCGCAACGGAGGGCAGGAACCAATAGGTATGGCGCAGATAGTCCAGCAAGCGGGCATCGGAGAAAGGCATTGGCGGTTTCTCCGCCGCCAGTTTGAGGTCGGAAACAATGTTTTCCGTATAGGCTCCATGAATCAGATCCACCCACTTCTGCACATACTCCTCGTGGATAAACCGGTCGTTCTCGGCACGGAAAAACTCGTTGAGGTCGAACTCGTTGAACTCGCCCTGCTCCGCCACCTCGCGTATTTTTTCGGGGAGTTGGTAGGTGAGCATAACCATTTTCGGCAGGGCTTTGTAGGGATTGTCCGCCCCTTGCCACGCCTCTTTGGCGGCTTGCTCATCGGAGTACGTCCAGTTGAAAATCTGCTCCTCGATAAACTCACCGCTCGCGATGGCCCGGAAGGGCGTGCCCGACAGATATAGATAATGTCCGGTCTGAAGCGGCATCAGTTCTTCGTCAAACGTCTCGCGAATTTCCAATTCTTTGCGGGAAGACGCATCTTCGGCATAGAGACTGCGGGTTTCCTCTATGATACGGTTGGCGACATCCTGCTTGTTGTAGAACTCTTTGGCGTTCTTGCCCCACGCGCCGAAATGGTATTCGTCCAAGATGATACAATCCCACGGCACGGTCTGAATCCACTCGTTGGTGGCTTTGATACCACCGACGCTGTTGGTGCCGAGCACGTCCTGGAACGAGGCGAAACAGACAAAACGCTGCGTCAAATCCACGTAGTTGAACTCGCGGTTGTCCTGTTTTTCGACAAAGACCCAGTCGGCAAAATCCTTGTGGGTAAGCAAGTCCTCTTTCCAAGCAGTCTTAACGGCAGGTTTGAACGTCAGCACCAAGACGTGTTTCCAGTGCATCTCGCGTGCCAACTGATAGGCGGTGAACGTTTTGCCGAAACGCATCTTGGCATTCCAAAGAAAATGCGCCGTCAGTCCGTCGTTGGCAGGGTCTTTGGCAAAGGAACGGAAATACGCTGCCGTCTTGCGAACCGCCTCCGCCTGCTCGGGGCGCATACGGAAATCGCGTGTGCGGGCAAGGAGTGTGGTCTCGTTGTCCGCCACGGCGGCTATTGCCTGTTCCACCTGCCGGGCAGTGCAGCAGAACCACTCGCCTTCGGGGTTGGGGATATGCGCATTGCGCAACACGCGGTGCACCTCTTTGTCAGAGAAAACAGAGCCGTCCTGCCGCATGGCGGAGCGAACCAACTCCACGTGCCACGACTGCCCCGGCACCAACGTGGGGTAATGCTCGTGCATACGGGTTTCGACGTTGCGCGAGGTAAAGCCCACCTTGAGCATACCGGGGTAACGCGTATCGGAATAGGCGTAAATAATAGGGCGTTCCGACACCTGTCGGCGTAATAATTCGTTTGCTACCATAGGTTAATCTAACGTTTTAATTGATTGTTTCCCTAAATAAAGGAAACATTGGCAAAAAGTTTCCTTTATTTTAGGAAAGATGTTTCTATTCGAATCAATCCATAGGGCGGATCATGGATTCTATAAAGGCGATTTCTTGAGAGGACAAACGGTATTTGGAGTATAGCATTTCGTCTGTCCAAGGGTGGGAGAAGTCTTGTTGAGGAGCATAAAGATATGTATCGTGGGTCATATTCTTGTTTTTGCGAATACCGACTAAAAAGCGGAAAAACTTTGTCTCCATATACGTTTGAACATTTACACATTCATCTTTTGACTTAAACGGACCGACAGCCAAAAATGTCTCTGTACACAACATATTGGGTTCTGCAATAACAGCCTTGCCTATGATACGTGCAGGAATAGGATTGCCTATTTGCCCAGCAGCCCCATCGGCTTTGGAAATAAAAAGTTTGTATCCTTGCAATAAAGGGATGCTACAATTCACATTAAAACGTTTCTTGAGAAAAAGGGTCGTTCTAGTACGATTTTGCAGGCAAAACAAACTATATTGAGACGGTATAGGAGATGTAACCGAGTCAATCATATCATTTTGTATTTTGAATGGATTACGAGTAGATACCAATTTTTCAAAAGAAGGTTCCGCCCATAATCGTACTTTATCAAGAATAGAAATGATATTGGGGTCTCGGATTACAATATCAGAAGTTCCGTTCTCGTCTAAATACTTATCGGTTTGTATCTCTTCTCCATTGGCTTGATGCAATATATAATGGCATAAGCCTTCTTCATTTTTACTCCACAAGAAATAACAAACTCCACCTTCTATATTAACACCTACAAAACACATGGAGGCATCCATATAATCGTGCAAAATCCGTATATGTCTGTCTGCTATCATTTGAGAACGAAATGCGTCCAATCCTTTTCCGCCGGTCATCCAGCGAGCGGGGATAATCATAGATAGGTAGCGGGGTTGCAGTTTCATTGCCTGCTCTACAAATTTATGGTATAGCGGCATAGCACTGCTACCGGTGCCGCCGCCGTCGCTGAGTTGGTAGGGCGGGTTGCCGATGATTACATCGAAAGTCATATTGAAGATTTTAGAGGGATTGTCGGTATGAATGAACTGGTAGGCATACTGCTCGGCATCAGTACCGCGGTCATAGACCTCACGGCTTGCACCGCAGTACTTGCATTTGCCGTTCTGCCACGTATGATGCAGAGGCGTATAGAGGATATGCCCTTGCGGGCTGTCGAAATAACTGACGCTGTGTTCGCTGTTGGCGGACTTGCTGCAATAGAGCGTCCTGCGGCTGAGTAGCGAGGTCAGTTCGGTAAGGGCGATTCCGAAGATCTGCTTGTGCAGAATGTGGTCAATACGTTTCTGGCGGTTGGGAATGGCATTTGCCAGCCCGCGGTCGAGGCGTTTCACTATCTCGCGCAGGAACACGCCCGACTTGCAAAACGGATCCAGAAACGTGGTATCGGGGCTGCGGAACAACTCCTGCGGGAGCATATCCAGTACTTGGTTTGCCAACTGCGGAGGGGTAAAGACTTCGTCATTGCTGAGATTGGCAATGCAGTTGAGTACATCGGGGTTGTATTCTCTATTCATGGTAGGATTGAGGGTTGAGTTGCAGGAAATGGACAGGCGGGAAAGTCTGGCAGGGTTCGTCCGAAAACAGGTCGGTGCCGACGGTATTGCCTACCATATAACTGAATTCGTAGTCGCGGCGGTTGATCATTCCGCCGCCGAGCAGACTCCATTCGGAGATGATAATCCACTTGTCTGGTTCGTCCACACGGTGGTAGGTGAGGGCATTGCCTTGTATAATGTTTTTGGAAAGCAGATAGCGAATACTGCGCAGGCACTCGGGTTTCACGGCTTCGCCATAGAGATTGTGGTATTCGGTTTCAAAGATATGAAACAGACGCTCACGGCAGGTGCGGGCATTGTCGCCCAAGAGTTCGATGCCATAGATACTGCTGACTGCCAAGACGGCGTTCTTCTCGTACTCCAGTTGGGTGCTTTTGCGTTGCTCCACAAAACGGCGGCACACCGCCAGTTTGCGGCGGAGTATCTCCGCCAAGAAATTGCCGTCGCCGCAAGCGGGTTCCAAGAAACGGGAATCTATACGCTCCGTCTCATGTTTGACCAGATCGAGCATCGCGTTTACTTCCCTCTCGGAGGTAAACACTTCGCCATGCTGTTGCACACGCTCACGCGACTTGACTTGCCGCGCGGGAGAAGTAGGTACGGATGAGGCTTGTTGTTCTGCCATAATTCGTGTTTGTTTTTGAATCTTGGCAGACATAAAAAAAGCGCAGGTTCGAGTGTTATCTCGTCCTGCGACTTCTGGTTCTGGTAAAACCCGTTATAAACAGAACGAGCAACAGAACCTACGCCGTATGTAGATACACACAAATGCCATATCCTCTTGGATACAGCACAAGCGTATATAAATACACACTATGTAGGCGTAAATTGTTGCTTCGTCTTGACTTATAACTATTTTGAATTTACCAGATTCGAAGTCGCCAAGATCAAAGCGTCAAAAGACGCCATTATACAATATATGTCAGGTCGCCGCTGCGACCTCTCTGCGTTTTACATCCGCAAAGAAGATGTATCCCGATATTTTACCTCATAGGACAAGGAGAGGATGATGATAACTCCTTTGCCCTTACGAGCAAGAAATCCAAATAAATCTTTGCCTTTTGGGGTTAGCCATAATAATGGTTTGACGACCGCGGACGAGGCGTTTCACTATCTCGCGCAGGAACACGCCCGACTTGCAAAACGGATCCAGAAACGTGGTATCGGGGCTGCGG
>CAKVEC010000020.1 GCA_934728255.1 uncultured Bacteroidales bacterium | reverse complement strand
CTACGATAAACATTATTAATAGTTTGTAGTGATGGCGGAAAAGTTTGCGATGATGGTGTAAAATAAGAAAAGTTTATGGAATTGGCGATTTTATTTACAAATATAAAAGATAAAGTGTAATTTTGCAATGTCAATGACAATTGAATACAATGTTATGAAGACAGATTTTATTGAAAAACTGCGAAGCAGTAAAACATTTCCTTCAGCCAAAGAGGCTCTTAGTTGGGCTAATGCGTGCGAAACATTATCTCGTGATATTTATACAGACAATACCCGTTTTGTGTATGAACTATTGCAAAACGCAGATGATGCAAGTAGCAAACTTGGAGTCTTAAATTTTAGAGTTGATTTTATCGAGGATTACTTGGTGGTTTCACATTGCGGGAAGCCTTTTACGGAGGATGATATAGAGTCTATTTGTAGCATTGGTGATGGAACAAAAGCATCTGACTCAGAGCAAACCGGTTTCAAAGGTATCGGTTTTAAGTCTGTTTTTGCGCATTCAGATAGTGTGATCATCAAGAGTGGGGAGTATTGCTTCAAGTTTGACAAAAAAGAAAGCGCAATTTGGAATCCTCATTGGGGGAATCGTGCAGATTGGGAGAAAATGCGTATTAGTAAAGGCAAGGACCCGCATATAAAGATGCCATGGCAGGTTATTCCTATCAATGCAGAAGTGCCACATTGTGTTGCTAAGTTGAATTTTATCGAAAAATATAGCGTCTCGACTATCATAAAGTGCCGTAATATCTCTATATTCAAAACGGCAATAGAAGAACTTTTTTCAGCAACGCAGATTATTCTCTTTCTCCGTAGTAAGCAAATAACTATCAATATCAATGGTGATAGTCCATTAAGCATTACAAAAACACTAGATGATGGGGTAACGAAAATCTCAAAAAATGGAGAGGTGGTTAGTAGGTGGTTGATGCATATCACCCAACCTTTTGAAGTGCCTCAATCCATTCGTGAGAAAATGACAGAAGATTCCGATCGTTATCCGGAGAAACTTCGTGAAGCAAGAAAAGCATCTATTTCATTTGCAATCGCAATTGATAAGGACGGAAAGATTGATAAGATTGATTCAACTCAAAATAATATATTTGCGTTTTTGCCGACTTCTGTTAGTAGTTATAAGTTTCCCTTTATTGTCAATGCCAATTTTATAACAGATGCCGGACGACAAAATCTCCACAAGGATTATATTTGGAATCAGTGGTTATTTGAAGAGATGCCCCAACATTATATGTCGTGGATAGCCGAAATTGCAAAGGACGGAAAATATGGTTTGGATTTTCTTAAGGTTGTGTCAAAAAAAGCGGGGGGATATGATATATTAAGTGAATGTTATAACAAAGGGATGAAAGCAGCATTGGAAAGTATTGCTTTTCTTCCCCAAGGTTCTCGGTTATTAAAAACGAGCGAAGCACTCTTTGATGAGACAGGACTTTTTGAATGCTTGGACTCTGATATGCTAATTTCATATTTGGAGACTGATGGTAATCATTATGCAAGTAAAAATATACTTTCAAATTCATATGCAGAATATGTATCCTATCTGAAATCATTGTCTGTTTATGTGTTTGAAAAAGAACAACTGGTTGAGTTTCTTAAGAGTTCTACTTTTCAGAATAAACATATAGTGTTGGAGAATAGCAAGTTAATAGAGTTCTTGTCAGTACGATACCCGGTTGTTTCCGATAGAGAAGAAACTAATGATATTTCTTGGTTGCGAAACTTGCCATTTATATATAGCGAGCATAATGTTTTGCAATGTCCTACACAGTTGTGTTTCCCTGATGTTCAATATGTTTCAGAAATAGATGATAGTTATGATACTATTTCGGATGTTGTATATCACGCCTTGTCTCAAAATGGTATAAGTTGGCTAAGGGCAATCGGTGTCTCCGAGCCATCTGATACAAGTATTATTGATACAGGTAAATTGTTTGAGGATGATTTTATTACTGAAAACAATGTCATTTCTGTCACAAAATACCTATTTAAGTTACATAAGGAGGCAAAACTAAATTCTTCCGAATATTCTGATCTGATAGATTTAAAGGTACTTACGCAATGCGGTTCCTTAAGGCGGGCTGGTGATTTATATTTGTCTAATGCTTATATTCCGAAAATACAATTAGAGGGTAAAATATCAGCAGATTTTTTTGTTTCCAATGAATATGTAGGAGTTGAAGGGACATATAGCGAATGGAAAGTCTTTTGGGAGAAGATAGGAGTAGCATCTAGTTTATCGTGGAGAGGTTTCGAAATTTCGTTTGAGAACGGGAAAGGTGGTTTTGATAGTTCTCAAGTATTTCATCAGTTTGTTGATGATTTATTTGAGACATCAAAAAAATTCGCTTGGGAGTCGTATGTTGGTTGGTCTGATCGTGGTGGTTACTATTTAGATCCTTCAGAGGCATGTTTTTCAGGGATACCATACCTTAATTTAGCAGTAGACTATGAATTTGCCAAAGTACTTTGGCATAGTGTGATTGAATCCATTTCTATAGAAAAGATTCTGCAAGGAGGTTCTGCTGTAATAGGTTATACAGGATTTATTCGGCGCAGTTTAAGTAGTGGTAACTTAAAATCCAAGGGATTTAATCCTAATTATGTACAATGGTGCATTGCTAATTATCCAATAATACCAACCACAGATGGAACATGCCATATAGCAAAAGAGGCGTATAGTAATTCCATTCCAAATGTGGAAGAATTATGTGGTAGTTATTTACCGATTATCGTAAATCCAGAACCTATAGATACAGATTGGGAAAATTTCCTTGGCTTGAAAACTAAGATTGGAGTCAATGACTTATTGAGTGTATTATCAGCAATATCAAATTCTAATACTATTGATTCAATAGAGAAAAGTAGAATAATCTCCATATACAAAGAATTAGTCAGGTTATTACCAAGTTTATCTATCTCGGAGAAAGATGAATTGAAGATATGGAGAAAGGACAATCGCCTATTAGCCAAAGATGGCTTGTTTTATAGTCCCTCCGATCTTTCAATCGTCTTAGTTGATGGGTTCGCAAGCAATAAATTCGCATATATTGGACAGGATGCCCCTACGGATGAACTTGTGAACTTGATGAAATTGTTTGGCGTTAAAGTGATTGATTATGTTACGCCGACTTTTTTAGGGACTCCTAATTTTTCAAAAGTTTTTATGCAACGTCTTAGGGAAATATCCCCTTTGATTGCATGCATAAAAGGAGATAATAATGATTTTGATGTTAATAAAGCGGTAGATAAATTATCTATCTACGAAGTGGAGGGTATCACTCTTTCGTATGGTGATGATAACAATCAAATTGAAAAGACTGTATATTATGACAAAAAAGAGAATGCAATTTACTATAAAGGCGATTGGAAATCTGCACGAGTATTGGATGGAATAGAAGAACCATTGGGAAAGGCTTTGCATCTAAATAAGAGCAATGCACATATGTTAGGTATTTTATTAACTTCTACTACAGATGAGTGTATTGACTATTTAAGAGAATATGGCATAGAAGTACCTGAAAGTGTAGCCGCGAAACTTTCAGAAAATGAAGAAGTCTCGCACTGTAAAGTAACGCAGGAAGATGGTGGCACGATTGACATTTCTTTGGAAGACACTATTTATGGCGGTCTTTCGAGAAAAGAAATGGGGGATTATTTGAAATCTGCGAAAGAGATGGTTCGGGCAGAATTAGAGTCTCAACAATATGATTTTACTCATGCCGAAGGACTTGATGCATCCACATTTGGAAATATCTATGGAGTTCGGGATCCTGAAGGAAATTTATGCCCGATAGTTGTTCATAGTTATCGGAATAACTCACGCAAGTTCTCTCTTACCGCAATGGATTGGGAACAATTGGCAAAGAGAAATTCTATGTTATGGATTGTAACAAATGATGGGGCAAAATGCGTTACATTCTATCAGCTAATGGCAAATAGAGGACGAATTAGTCTTTCTTTCAATGTGGATAACTTTGAGCATCAAGAAAGGATAATTGCTTTTGCGGAGATATTAAGATATTTCAAGGGGCTGCATTTCGACTTGGGTTCTTTACGTGATTCGTTCTCTAATATGGCTGTACGCTTTAACCAACCGGAAAAAGCACTTGCGGAAAAATTAGGTTCGGACGATTTGGATACTTTATTTTAGTATGCAGTTTGATAGGCAAACACATTGGCAGTTTTTGAATGATGAACTGCGAGCAGAAGTGGAAGAATTTAAGAAGACGTTTGAAGCAAAAGCCACGTCACTCTTAAACAATTCGGAGGAAATGTTCGTCGGACAATTTATGTCATTCAAAAATGGAGAAATGATTGTGCGTTTCCCCAATACTCGTGCTATTCCTCGTAAGGGCGATTTCTTATATTGTATGTTATTGCCAAAGGAACTGCGCAATTTCCATAATTGGGGGAATCGGACGTATGAAGATTTATACAATAGTCGTTATAAAGCGACAGAATGTTCTGTCATTTGGCAAGCCCCTTGCGAGGATCCTCGCTTAACATTGGTTGGTTTTCATCGTGTGGATGTGGAATTCCAATCTATGATAGAAGCAGAACAGGGGATTGTCCTTGTATTTGCTCCTCAAATGCCCCCTACTGCATATATTGTAAATCTTCAGAAAATAGTAACCGATACTAATAGCATTGGTATATCAAAGGTGTTAGACGTTGACTACAAACCTAATAATAATTGGAGACCTATATTGATAAAAGATGCAGACACTTCGGGATTTGTAATGCGACAATTGGAATTTTCCGATACAATGATATTGCAAGGTCCTCCAGGAACGGGAAAAACAACTTTGATAGCAGATATATGTGCAAAATTGATTACCCAGAGAAAATCGGTGTTGGTTACAGCACTCACCAATCGTGCTTTGATGGAGATTGCAGAAAAGAAGTCATTAGCACCAGCATTGCAATCGGGTTGTGTTTGGAAAACCAATATGACAACTGACGAAAATCAAGAATTGCGTCAATTGGAGTCATTAAAACAGATTTCTCCGATGCAGGGTGCTGTAGTATTATCCACATTTTTCATCAGTAGTGGTTATGCTTCATCTATCGTAGAAGAAGCCCCATTTGATTATGTTATTATGGATGAAGCCAGTCAAGCCATTACGGCTATGTTTGCGGCATCTGCTCGTATGGGTAAGAAATGCCTTTGGGTTGGTGATACACAACAACTTCCGCCTATTGTTATGCTAAATGATGATATCGTCCAAGATAAGAATTATCGCCCATTGGTGAATGGTCTTTATGTAATGGTGAGTAGCAGTAGTTTACCTATTTATCAATTAACTAAAACCTATCGTTTTGGAAAACGAGCATCGGACTTCACAGGTAAGTTCTATGGCGGTACTCTTTGTGCAGAAAAAATAAAACCTACTCACATAATATCGTCATTACGAAACATATTACATATTAAAGGAGGACCTTCTTTAGTATTAACCGATATGCCAGTAGGAGATACATCTCCTAACTTTGCTGTACAAATGGCAACATACCTTGTTGGCAAAATACTGCAAGAAGATAAACATAAAGAAGTTGCTGTTCTGACATGCCTAATCAAGACAACAAAAGCCTTGCAGAAAAATATTGCTCGTAGTATAGGAAGTGGTACTAACTTAATAGTGGATACTATTGCACGAGTTCAAGGGCTGACTACAGATATTGTTATCTATTTTATACCTCACTATTCTTATTTAAGGACAATAGAACCACATCTATTTAATGTAGCAACCAGTCGTGCAAGAGAGCATACAATTATCATTGCCGATAAAAATATCTTATCAGAGCAGAGTATGGATATTAAGGTGCGGAACTATTTACAAACACTTTATGCAGAGAAAGTAATATACATTCCAGCCAATGGTGAAACAAACAAAGTTCTATTTGCATAATATCGGGAGTGATTGTAGAGCACACTTGACATTAGTACATGTGGAAAAGGTCAATGGACAATTCTCTGATTTTATCCATTCGTGTTGTTGGTGATGTTGACGTCCATGTGGGGGTAGGCGAAGTCGAAGCCGTGTTGCGGGAGTTCGGTATAGAAACGGAGATTGAGGTCATAGAAAACGCCCCAATAGTCCTCTTTGCGCACCCAGGCACGGACGGTAAACGAGATGTCGTTTTCATTGAGCGAAGAGAGTGCCACAAACGGATCGGGAATAGGCAATCCCTCGGTGTTCACCGCCGAGCGCGAATCCACCTTCGGACGCTGGTCGGCGGAGGTGAGGACACGGGCATCGGAATGCACAATGGACTGAATGAGTTCCATACATTTTTCGGCATCGGAACCATACTCCACGCTGACCGTCCAGTCCACACGGCGCAGCGGCTGGGCGGACACGTTCTCGATATTGCTGCTGAAGAGTGTGCCGTTAGGCAGGACGATGACGCGGTTGTCGGTGGTAAGAATCTTGGTAGAGACGATAGATACCTCCATCACGGTACCCGAAACGCCCGAGGCGGTAATGAAATCGCCCGCCTTGAAGGGACGGAAAATAAGAAGCATAATGCCGCCGGCAAAGTTCTGCACCGTACCCGACAACGCCATACCGATAGCCATACCGCCGGCAGTGAGCAGGGCGGCAAAAGAGGTGGTATCGACACCGAGGGTACCGATGGTGGCAAGAACCAGCATCACCGTGAGCGTGATGCTGACGAGGGAGGATATGAAGGTAGCCAGTGTGCGCTCTGTGTGGCGACGCTCAAAGACCTTGACCAAGAGCCCTTTCACCCGCTTGATAAGCCATGCACCAATCAGGTAGATGACAAAAGCCACCAGTACTTTGAGTCCGAAACGAATGGCACTATCCATCACGCCGTGCCAAAATGATTCAGGATCGGTGGTTGCCTGTTTGATGATATTTTCCGTTACCTGCCGGATAGAATCCGAAGGCGGAATAGCAGGTGTAGGGACATCTATGTCGAGAAGCATTTCAATTAACAATTAAGAATTAACAATTAATATGCACAGCGGGGAAATATGCATTTTATGCAAAAATGATGCATAAAAAGTGCATATAGTGCATAAAAAGGCGGCTTAAAACCTGCCTATCCTATGCTGTCGTTGCCGTCTCGTTGCCGTAATTTCTATACGAATGATACATATTGCATACTATGCATAATTTGTCATTCTGTGTTTTGCATTATCTCAGTCGGTCGGCGGCACGTACGAGGGCTTCATCCTTGAGGATACGGCGTGTAGCCATCAGGGTAAGAATCAGATTGATGAGCGGGATAGATGCCCACAGGGTGGGGTACCAGTCTGCGCCGGTCAAAATCACATCGTCAATAGGTTCGTATCCCTTGACAACAAAGGCAATATAGAGTGCCAGCAGGGCATAATAGCCTACGCACAGAACGACATTCACCACATTGATACGCGCTTGCAACAGACGGTGCTTAAATAGGAAAATATCTACCAAAGCAATGAGCGGAACAGCCACCGTGATGACCGCCAAAGGCCACTTGGCAAAAGAGGTCAGAGTGATGTAGTCCGTTCCCGTGGCCGGCAGAAACTGCACCGGCGAGAAGAAACAAAGCAGGGTGCCGAGCACCACTACCAGAAACAGATAAAGGGTTTGAATACGTTGTATCATACTATTTTGCGGATTATCCTATGAGAGTAACTTGATTGTCAGTGAGGCGGTATTTTTCTCCGGTAGCGGGGCATATGGCGATGCCGCGGGCGTCGAAAGTGAGTTTTTCTCCGTGGCGGCTCACCCAACCGATGCGGCGTGCGGGATTACCGACCATAAGGGCGTAGGCGGGGACGTCTTTCGTAACGACCGAACCTGCGCCGATGAGGCAGTATTCGCCGAGTGTGTGTCCGCAAACGATGGTGGCGTTGGCACCGACGGATGTGCCCTGTTTGAGGATTGTCGGGCGGTACTCCGCTTTGCGACTGACCGCCGCACGCGGGTTGATGACGTTGGTGAAGACCATACTCGGTCCGAGGAAGACATCGTCCTCGCAGCGGACACCCGTATAGACGGACACGTTGTTCTGAATCTTGCAGTTGCGCCCCAGCACCACATCGGGCGAGATAACCACGTTCTGGCCGATATTGCAGTCCTCGCCTATGCGGCAGCCCGACATAATATGCGAGAAATGCCAAATCTTGGTGCCGCGACCGATGCTACAGCCTTCGTCCACATAGGAGGATGGGTGGACGAAATAATCCGACTGCGACTCCCCCCGCCCCCTCGAGAACACCCCACTGCACTCTGTTTGTGGGGACCCCGTAGAGGGGGATTCCACAGTGGGGTCTGTATGGTGATTTTCTATGCTCATTTTTAGTTCGATTTTGAATAGCCTATCCTATGCCTATCCTATGCGCATCCTATGCTGTTTTGCCTATATCTGTATGCCCCTCCTTTGGAGGGGGTGGGGAGGTCTTAGAAGAATATCTTCAATATATCATTTCCGTTGGCGAATATGAGCAGTGCCAAGAGCAGCCAGAAACCGATGTTGTTGGCGATTTCGAGGAACTTGTCGCTCGGTTTGCGGCGTGTGATGATTTCCCAAAGCAGGAAGAGTATATAACCGCCGTCGAGTGCGGGAATAGGCAGGAAGTTCATAAAGGCAAGGATGAGGCTCAGGAATGCGGTCATGTGCCAGAATGAGAACCAGTTCCATGTATTGGGGAACATATTGCCGATAGCACCGAAGCCGCCGAGCGACTGTGCACCCTCTTTGGTGAAGACAAGACGGAACTGCTTGACATACATAGCGAGCATATCCCATCCGTATTCGATGCCCGCCGGAATAGACTGCCAGAAAGTGTAGTCGGTATGCTCATAGTGGTAGAACGCTATGGGGAGGCGCGGATAGACCCCGAGTTTGCCTTGGTCGCCGATGAAGACGCCTGCATGCTGCAGTTCGCCGGCACGGTAAAAGTCCACAACGACGCTGTCGCACGGGTGGGCTTGCAGTATCTCGGTGGACTGGACATAGCACAGCCCATCCTGCCCGTTGATACCGACGATGCTGTCGCCCGCCTGCATCCCGCCATAGTAGGCAGCCCCGCCTTCTAATACAGAATCAACGACAAAGGGCATAAAATAGCCGATGAGTTGGTAGTTGCGTTTTTGGTAGGACTCGTCGTCGCGTTGTTTCTGCCGTTCCTGACGGTCGAAGTCGTTTTGCAAAGCGAGATAGCGTGTGCCGAGGTCTTTGGACATAGTGAGTGCGACGGTGTCGTTGCCCCGCAGGACTACCACATCTTGTTTGCCCTCAATAATCAGCCATTGCACGACATCGCTCAGTTCCTGCGGCTCTTGTCCGTTGATAGACAGTATCTTATCCTGCTGCCGGAATCCCTCCTGCTGCAGCAGTTCGGAGTAGTAGAGACCGGTATCGATATTGTGCAGCGGTAGCGAATCCTGTCCCCATGAGAAGAGTATCAAGCCGAACATGACGAGTGCGGCAACGAAATTGACGAGGATACCGCCCATAATGATAAACAGGCGCTGCCATGCGGGTTTGGCGCGGAACTCCCACGGCTGCGGTTCGGAGGGAAGGTCGGTAACCGACTTGGTCTCGTCCACCATTCCTGCAATGGAGCAGTAGCCGCCGAAAGGCAGCCAGCCGATGCCCCACTCGGTGTTGTCGGGGTCGCGACGCCAGTCGTCTGCGGGCAGGGTATCGCGTTCCTCATCTGTCATAGGGCGATATATCTTGTTGCCTTTTTCGTCTAACTTAGGTTCGTGTGTTATCGGGTCTTCCACCTCCACGATAGCGGGCTCCACATTCTTGGCAAAGAAACGGAAACGCCACCGTCCGCCTACTTTCTTGGCACGGAACAGGGAGAGACGCGGATTGAAGAACATATAGAATTTCTCCACGCGCACTTTGAATATACGCGCAAAAGTGAAATGTCCGAATTCGTGGATAACCACTAAAAAACTAAGTGCAATGATGAGTTGTAACCAACGCATTTTTTCTAATTAGGAATTATGAATGAAGAATTATGAATGAAATTTACAAATTTACACATTTGCTAATTTACCAATTATTGCCCGGGCGATCTGTCTTGCCGCCGTGTCCGTCTGCACGTAGTCTTCGTAGGTGGGGGCAGCGATATAGTTCGCTTTTGCCATCGTATCGGCTATGATGTCCGACATCTGAAGGAAACCACATTTTCCTTGGCGGAAAGCCAGGTTTGCCACCTCGTTGGCTGCATTGAGTACGCACGGCATATTGCCTCCGCGGCGGGTGGCTTGGTATGCCAGACCGAGGTTCGGGAAACGTTCCAAATCGGGTTTCTCGAAAGTCAGGTCGTGTGTGCGGAACAGGTCCAAGCGCGGGAAATTGCTCGGAAGCCGCTCGGGATAGGTGAGCGCATACTGGATAGGCAGGCGCATGTCGGGGGCTCCGAGTTGGGCTTTCACCGCTCCGTCGCGGAACTGCACCGCACTATGGACGATCGACTGCGGGTGCACCTGCACCTCGATTTTCTCCACCTCCACGCCGAACAGCCACTTGGCTTCGATGACCTCGAAACCTTTGTTCATCATACTGGCGGAGTCGATGGTGATTTTCGCACCCATGTCCCAATTGGGGTGTTTGAGGGCATCGGCTGCCGTAACGTGTGCCATCTGCTCGCGGGAGAAGGTGCGGAAAGGTCCGCCGCTGGCGGTCAGGAGTATCTTCTCTATCTCGTTGTCCTGTTCGCCCGCAAGCGACTGAAAGATAGCCGAGTGCTCGCTGTCCACAGGCAGGATAGGGGCGTGGTACTGCTGTGCCAGACGGCAGATAATATCGCCCGCTACGACGAGGGTCTCCTTGTTGGCAAGGGCGATGGTTTTGCCCGCACGTATAGCCTCCATGGTGGGGCGCAAACCTGCATAGCCCACCATAGCCGCTACCACAATGTCAATACTCGGCATTGTAACCATTTCGGCTATGGCATCTGCGCCTGCCCATACTTTGACCGGCAGGTCGGAGAGAGCATCTCTCAAAGGTTGATAGAGACTCTCGTCAGCGATGCATACCACCTCGGGGCGGAACTCATACGCTTGCCTGATGAGCAAGTTAATACTCCGATTTGCCGAGATGGCATATACCTGAAAGCGGTCGGGATTTGCCCGCACCACATCAAGGGTCTGCGTGCCGATACTGCCCGTGCTGCCTAATATCGCAATCTGTTTCATTTACAAATTTACAAATTTACCAATTCAGCCATCTCAAAATGCAATGACCTCTTCGGGGTTGATGCATTGTCCGTTTTTCCATAGTTCGAAGCCCAATAGTCGTTGCTCGCCGACCATACCGAGTGTCTCGCCCGATTGTACCTGTGCGCCTACCGTCTTGAGTACGGTGCCTATTTGCCGATAGACACTGAGGTAGTTCTCGTGTTGTACCATCAGCGTATAGACATCGTCCTGTTCCTGTTGCACATAGATGACCGTTCCGGACAGGACGGAGGTGACGTTCTTGTGCTCTGTGGTTTGTACCACGACGGCATATTGTTTCTGCTCGGGAGAGCAGTGGGTGATAACTACGCCCTGAACGGGGCGAAAGAAACTGATGGTAGGCAAAGTGTTAGGTGTGTCGAAGAACTGCAGATAGTCTTTCTCCTTCTCTTCGTATTGCGAGAGGAACTCCTCTGTAGCCCGGTTCTTGGCTTCGAGCAACTCGGCACGCATAACAATCTGCATAGAGTCGAGACGCTGAACGGTGTCGGACTGAACCTCACCCGCCGTAACCTGCTTGATTACTTCCAAATAGCGGCGTTGCAGTTCAAGGTCGGTGGTGAGAGAATCCACCCGTGCCGACTCGGATATGAGTTGCTGGCGAATGCTCTCGTTATAGCCGGGCAGGATATTGCGGATAGGGGTATAGATAATCAGCAGCGATAAGGCTCCTACTACCACCACAAAGAGCAGAAACAGGATACTGAAAGCCCCCAGGCCGCTCAAACGGATATGCCATTTCTCGTTCAGGTTGCTCTCATCCATCACGGTCAATCGGTACTTGTACCGTGCCCGTTGCCAGAACCCTTTTTTCTGCTGATTGCTACTCATAGATAGGAGATGTTATAGGTCTAATTGGGCTAATAAGTCCAATGAGACCTATAACCTGCTCGGTATATTAATGTTAATTATAGCCTGTTAATTGAGTATGGTGCACCCTGTACACGGTTTCAGTTGCTTGAAGAAGTCGTTGCCCTTGTCATCCACGAGGATGAATGCAGGGAAGTTCTCCACCTCGATTTTCCAGATGGCTTCCATACCCAACTCGGGATACTCCACGCACTCGATGGACTTGATGTTCTCTTGTGCCAGGATAGCAGCCGGACCGCCAATCGAACCGAGATAGAACCCGCCGTGCTTCTTGCATGCATTGGTTACATCTATCGAGCGGTTGCCCTTTGCCAGCATAATCAGGCTGCCTCCGTGGTCTTGGAACTCGTCTACATACGGATCCATACGTCCTGCCGTGGTCGGTCCCATAGAGCCGCAAGCCATACCCTTGGGCGTCTTGGCGGGACCTGCATAGTAGATGGGGTGGTTCTTGAGATATTCGGGCATCGGCTCGCCGGCGTCCAAGCGTGCCTTGATTTTCGCATGGGCGATGTCGCGACCCACGATGATCGTGCCGTTAAGCGAGAGACGGGTGCCGATTGGGTATTGGGTCAGGATATTGCATACATCGCGCATCGGCTGGTTGAGGTCGATACGCACGGCATCGCCCTCGCCCGCATTGCGCAACTCCTCGGGTATCAGGCTGCCGGGATTGTTGTCCATACGCTCAATCCAGATACCGTCTTTGTTGATTTTGCACTTGATGTTGCGGTCGGCGGAGCAACTGACGCCTAAGCCGATTGGGCAACTGGCACCGTGGCGTGGCAGGCGTACCACACGCACATCGTGCGCCATATACTTGCCGCCGAACTGTGCACCGAGACCGATTTTGTATGCCTCTTGCAGCAGTGTCTTCTCCAATTCGGTATCGCGGAAGGCACGCCCTGTCTCATCGCCCGTGGTGGGCAGGCTGTCGTAGTAGTGGGTGGATGCCAATTTGACGGTCAGCAGGTTCTTCTCCGCACTGGTGCCGCCTATCACGATAGCGATATGATACGGTGGGCAAGCGGCAGTACCGAGGCTCTTCATCTTCTCGACGAGGAACGGAATCAGCGTACCGGGGTTTTGGATACGTGCTTTGGTCTCCTGATAGAGGTAGGTCTTGTTTGCGCTGCCGCCGCCTTTGGTTACGCAGAGGAAACGGTATTCCATACCCTCGGTAGCCTCGATGTCTATCTGTGCGGGCAGGTTGCACTTGGTGTTCACTTCCTCGTACATCGACAGCGGTGCATTCTGCGAATAGCGCAGGTTGTCCTGCGTGTAGGTATTATACACACCGTGACTCAATGCCTCTTCGTCGCAGTAGCCCGTCCATACCTGCTGCCCTTTCTCGCCGTGTACGATAGCCGTACCCGTGTCCTGACAGAGCGGCAGTTGCCCCTTGCAAGCCACCTCGGCATTGCGCAGGAAGGTGAGAGCCACATATTTGTCGTTCGCACTGGCTTCGGGGTCGCGCAGTATCTTGGCTACCTGCTCATTGTGGCTGCGGCGCAGCATGAAACTCACATCGTGGAAAGCCTGTTGCGCCATCTTGGTGAGGCCTTCGGCTTCCACTTTTAGGATGGGGTGTCCCTCAAACTCGCCAACCGACACATAGTCTTTGGTCAGCAGATAGTACTCCGTCTCGTCTTTACCGAGTTGAAACATCGGTGCATACTTAAATTCCATATTTATATTTTGTTTATGCGTTTATATACGTTATTATAGTAGCGTGCAAAGTTACTACTTTTTTCTGAAATATACAAGATACGTGGTAAAAAGGGAAACGGATAGGAATGCATAAGTACAAAGTGAGCCTGATAAGCCTGCAATGGAATTTTTATTGCAATAGTTTACTGGTCTGTCCGTTGTGGTGTACTATGTATAGCCCGCTTGGCAATAGCGGCATTTCTTTTCCCTCGTAGATCAATAGACCTTGCAGATTCCATACCCGATAGAGCATATCATCGCTGTCGAAGGTATTGTGCAGGTCGGTATAGGTGTAGTCTAATCTGTTGTCCATCCACGCAACCCGCTTGGTCAGATAGTTTTTAACGACATTGATTTCGCCGGCATAAGAGCCTGCCACTTGCGGGTTCATATGCACCCATTGGTTGAGTATATCCCACCGCATAAAATTGAGCCGTTGCGATTCGTCCAAGGCTGTAGCAAGGCTGTCCACGTAGTTGCACAATGCTTCCGCCGTCAGTCCGTTGTGGCGTGCTTTGTCCCACAGGTGGCGTAGCGAGACCATCGTCTGCGGATCATACAGGATAATGCGATTGACAAAAGTGAGCATATCGCCCGCCCTCGAACCGCTACGGTAGATAAAATCCGAGTGGTTGCAGACGGGATAAGTGCGGTTGTCGTTGTCGAAAGCGAGGTCGAAATCCCACACCGGACCGGTATAAATCGTGTCGTTGCTACGTTGCTTATATTGATAGACGCTCCAGTATGTATCTGTGTTGCCGGACATCTCGCCGACGAGGAAGTGCTTGAGGAATGTATCTTCGTCCAAGAGCCGCCGCCATCCCCGGATCGGGTCTTGGTAGTTGGTGCCATAGACATCCGTCTCCATAGTGTTGAAATAGTTGCGCACATAGTCGGTTTGCGCAGAGACAATCGCATCGTCTTTGGGTGATTTGATGGTAACGGGTGTGCCGTGATTGGAGCGGAACCAACTTTGTTCTTGGTCGGCATAAGCGTCTATTTCCCAGAAATAACCGCCGGTAAGGGGTTCACCGGCTGTGTCAGTAGGCTCCATCTCGTGGATATTGACGCGCTTTTTGTTTACCTCTATTTGGTCACATAGTTGGTAGCAGCCCTTATATTCACCATTGAGCATTACGTCCACCGCCTGGCAGTAAGGCGTATAGGGCATACCGATGATGTTGCTTAGGCGGAAAGCCACCAGATTGCGCAACAAGGTTTTGTCGCCGTAGTTGTTGATAAGTGTCCATTTCTTGGCTTTGGCAGGGGCGTTGAGCGGCGATTGCTTATGGGCGAACTTGATACGATAGGGCTTCTTTGGGAATTCCATGGAGGCATTGCCGCGAAGGCGGGTGGTGGCAGTGTCGGTAAGCAGCGAACCGTCGTCGCCTACAATAGAAACAATACCCGGTATTTCGTTTACTTTGTCGGTCGGTTCTTTTGTGTTCTCGGTGTGTATCACAACCAATGGCAGTTGTGTAGGGCGATAGAGCCGGCTGTTGTCGCCTGCGCCTTCGTGTCCGTAAAACGCCAGTTCGGCTACATTGCAACGTCCGTTGTTTGCTCCGACATAGCGCACATAGCGGAAACCTTTGCTCATAGTTACTTCCGCATAACTCATTTGCCCGATAATACCCTGCTCGTCAATAAGATAGAGTGGTAGAGCATCGATAAAATCGGGCGAGTTGGCTCCCTCGAAGACGCCCAATAGCATACGCTTGGGACCTACCCCGTCGTTGCGCGGCGACCACCCCACACGGGTGATGACGTGGGGTGTGCCGAGGTCTAATCCGACCCATGTATAAGAGCGGTCGTAGGAGGCATAGTAGGTGTTTAGGTCTCCGTCAAATGCATTGGCCGGCAGGTTCTTGGTGGTAGTGGCGGACGCATTATTGTCGTAGTCCACCGACGGCGAACTGCCGATAGGCGTACCATACAATAAAGCGTCTGCTGCAGAAGCGGACATACCGCACCACAGCAGACAGCACAACAGAGTATATTTGACAAAAGTATAATGGGAAAACATAATGTGAATTACAAAAACGGCACAAAGGTACTGCTTTTGCCCAAGGTAGCCAAATTTCACGCTATGTTATAAAACACAACTTTTGATGTGTTCTCTTTATTGCTTGGCACCGAGGATATTGAATAGTTCGCCGTTGCGGAGGATATAAACTTGCCCGTTCACAACTACTTTTTGTGCCTTGCTTTTTGTGGTAGCGTTGTTCAGTGCCGTTTCACCATCCACATCGTGTACCAGACGCACGGAGCGACCAAAGGCACGATCGCCGAACGAAGCAGGATTGGCGGCATACGCACCAATACCAAGTCCTAATGCCCATGTGTCGTCTTCTGCATAGTCTTGTGTGGTGGACCAATACATTCCCAATGTGTTGAGCGGAGTAATGGACGTGCCATCCATACGATATTTTGCGCAAGGGAAGAATACAGCACCGGCAGTTTCCAATTTTGCGAACTGTTCTTTGGTATAAACATTTCCGGCATAATCGGTGTCATCGAAAGTTGTCGGCGCCTCGTTTCCTTCTGCATTCCATACATATTTGACGGTAATGCCTGCTGGAGCGGTAAAGTCGGTCGGGAAAAGCATAAAACCGAGTTTCCCGTCCACGGTAGCCATTGTCCAGCGGTTGAGCACAAACAGGTAGGTGTTTTCCTGCGCAGACAGGGTGCGCCAGAGTTGCGGTTTGTTGCCCGCATTGGAGATGGCGTTATACACACCCCAGTCGGAAAAGGCGTAATCTCCCGTCAGGTTGTTCTCGCCCTTGCCGCCTGCATAATAGTTGGCATTGCTCAGACTTGTGCTCCAAGGCTGATAGGCTGCGATGCCACCGCTCCAACCGCTGGTTCCCCAGCCGAACAAGTCGATGTAACCGGTATAGTCTTCGGCGATGTTTGCGTTGTCATCTCCGATAAAATCGTACTGGTTGTCGGCAATGCGCCATGTACCTTTCTGGGTGGTACCATCGGCGCAAGCGTGTTCGCCTTGGGTGGTATATTGCAGGTTTCCGCGTGCAAATACCACTTCTTTGTCCGCACTCACTTTGAATCTCGCCGGCAAACAGCCCTCTGGCATCTGCTGTGCGGTGGCGGTAAGTGTTGCCAATAGGGCAAACGCAAAAAGAGAAATCTTTTTCATAATGGTCAAAAAATATAGGTTTGTTTTCCCTTGCACAAATATCGCGCCAATAGTGATGCCATGTCGAAATTTATATATGCAAACCTCCTCCAAACCGTCCCGCACCAAGAGAGTACAGGTTAATAAAGGACAATACCTTATCTAATTCATCTGCTTTTGTACCATAGATATTTTCTCCTGTGACGAGTGTCTTAATATCATTGTATTGGCTTAATATCGGAATAAACAGCACCAGTCCTTGCACAATCGGTCTCTCTTTCTCTAAAAGTTCTTCCTCCATTTGATCAACCCGCTTGGCACGAAGCCA
>CAKVEC010000019.1 GCA_934728255.1 uncultured Bacteroidales bacterium | reverse complement strand
GATACCAATCAGCAAAAAGCACATTAGTACTGCCAAACGCCATGTTTGGTTTGTTGCACGCCTGTAACAGAGCATTCCAAAAGGTATTGCCAAAAGCGCATAAAGCAAGGCATTTAGCAGGTGTAACATAATACATCGCCACGCACTATGCAAAACGCCGTGTTGTAACAAGTGCTTTTGTAATCCGTTTTCCAGTTGATTGGCACGATAGCGAACGTAATCGGAGCAGTTCCCGCTTGCCCGCAAAGAAGAAAAAGTAAAAAGGTGAACCGCCGAAGACGATTGGCAATAAGCCAATAACTCCCGCAATTGTTGCCAATCATCATCTGTACTCAGGTCGTATGCGTGGAACATTACCACACAGATAGCGTCTTTTTCTCGGCATTGCGAGATAGTTGTCCGTGCCGCATTCCAAATCCCCTTCTGTTCCATCAGGTGCCCGAGTGTCTCAGGATAATACTGAATATCACCACGGATTGTATTAAACATATCCGCAGACATAATGGAGACAGAATACCGTTGCAATGCCATTGGCACATAGGTGTTGATGGCATTATATGGCGGAATAAACGTGTTTATCGTTTTGCCTGTCGCAGATTCCAATATCTGCTTCCCAGTGTGAATGCGCCGGTATGTCTCTTCCTCGTTCAGTGCACCGAATTCGCCCTTGTGTTGCAAATCTTGATGCGTCAAACCGTGCAGAGCCACCTCGAAATTGCTGCTTTGCAATCGGGCGAGTAGGGTGAAATCGGTCACAGGAATAGGCTTTTCATTACTGTCACAAGGAATTACGGCAATAGAAAGCGGCACATTCAGTTCGCTGAAAAGTGCGACTACTTTTTTGTCTGTTTCGTTAGGATTCAGAGTCAGGTCATCATAGCGAAATACTACATCAACACCCCTTACGGGGGAACACACTATCCACAGGGTGGCTATCAAAATGAGGTATCGGTTTCGTTCCATAGATTGATAGATTGTGCATGCTATCAATCTCAACGAGGACGGATATAGACACAAAAAAGTGCGAATCCTTTTCGCGTTCACGGGAAGTCCGGAATGAAAACCCGCCAAATGTACAAAGAATCCACACTCAAGTGTGAAGCATATTTGTACATTTGTGGGCAGTCCTGACGAACCGCCGTGAACTTGGACTATTTCCGACAAGAAATTGTTTTCCGGACTTTTTCTTTGAACGCGAAACAATAGCCAATGCTGTTAAAATATGTCATTGTGCCGCCTGCCGGCACGTGGTTTACATAAGCAATTAGTTTTAGTTGTTTATTATTTGTCTTTTGCTCGTTTTGCGGAGCCGCCTCCGCAACTTGCCGCTGCAAAGTTAATATATTTTATAAGAATATGCAAGGGTGCTATACAATTAACATTGAGCGATGCCACCACTTGACACATCTGTTCACTCCTGTTTAGTTCTCAATAATCAATAGTTTTATAAGTTTCTCGTTAAATCGGCAATAGAATCGTGCAAAAGGAAAGGTATGACACCCACATAAGCCACGCCGTCATCGTCCAACCAGTATTTGCTATTGCCGTCAAGAATAACTATTTTGCGGAACGAATCCTGTGTATGGCGCAGGGAAAAGGTCTCCTGTTCGCGTTTCTCCTGCGTATCTATATTGAGTGCGGACTGGATATAAATTTTCTCATAGCCCGTGTTTACAACAAAATCAATCTCATATTGCGACTGTTTGCGCTTTCCGTTCTGCATACGTTCCACTTCTACGACACCCACATCCACACGGTATCCGCGGCGGATAAGTTCGTTGTAAATCATATTTTCCATCAGGTGCGAGCGTTCCTGCTGCCGGAAATTCAGCCGTGCATTGCGCAGACCGAGATCCATGGCATAGTATTTCTTGATACTCTCGAAATAGCGTTTGCCTTTGACATCATAACGGTCGGCTGCGGAAACGAGATAGGCATCGGACAGGTAATCCAAATAGTTCTTGACCGTTACATCGGCTATCTTTCTGCCCATTGCTGTACTTGTAGTATTTGCCAACTTATGCGGATTGCTCAAACTTCCGACTGCCGAATAAATGACATCGGTCAGTGCATCCAATACCACATCATCGTTCAGCCGGTAACGTTCTACAATGTCTTTCAGGTAAACATTTTTGTGCAGTCCGGCAAGATAACGTTGTTTTTCCTGCTCGTTGGTTTCCAATACTGCAAGCGGCATACCCCCATACGTCAGGTACTGCTCTAATGCATCGGCTTTCTCCAGTCCCGAGAAAGGATAATACTCTGCAAATGAAAGCGGATAAACGTGTATCTCAGAGCCACGGTCGCGAAAATTGGTAACAATATCCTTCGACAACATCTTGCTATTGCTACCGGTAACATACACATCCACATTAGGCAACGCCATCAGCGAACTGAGAACATCATAGAAAGTAGTGTATAATTGTTCACGGTCTTCCTCGGGTACATCACGCTCGTCAATAGCAGTGTTCTTGACTTTGTAGGAACGTTGTATCTCGTCTATGAAAACATAATACTTGCGCCGTTTGTCTTTGGTACGTTGCGTAACATATTCGCGCAAGGTAATGGGGTTACGATAGGGAGCAAACTCGTCTTTCTCCAAGTCGATTTCAACAAAACATTTCTCACTAACGCCTTGCCTGATAAGATGTTGTTTATACAAACGGGACAGCAGAAACGACTTGCCACAACGGCGAATACCAGTGATGATTTTCACCTTCCCATTCCACGCCTTATCTGCAAGTCGGCTGATATAATCCGGTCTTTCTATTGGCATACTATTTATTCGTTTACTTAAACTTTAGTCGTAACTTCGACGATTTTATTACTAAAGTGGTATCCGATTACATTCTAAATATACTTAGTTAACGTTAGAGATTCTTTTATTCTTTCTTCCCCGGATGGCTTATCTGATGCCACTTTTCCTTCAGGAAATCCTTTGTATCGTTAATTAGGCGGGGACCCCAATGGTTGTTCTCTTCCTCCTCTTCGGCTTCACGGTACTGCGCCGCGAGGGCGGCATCGTTGTCGGTGATGACCAACAGTTGGTCCCCTATCTCGAGTACCGACTTGCCCGTCGGCACAAAGAAATCCTCCCCCCTGCGCACCATAATCACCAGCGTCTTGGCTGGTATAGCCAAGTCCTTGAGCAGATTGCCGTTAGCCAGCATCGGTGCATCCACCTCCATCTCTGTGGCAGACGCCTCTATCTCCTCGGGCAGGTCAATATCGAAATGGACGAGTTTCTTCAGTTGCACGGGCGGCATAGCCAGATTGAGTTTCTTGGCGATAGCCGACAGCGAGGTGCCTTGCACAATCAGCGAAACCAACGTGCAGAGGAACACGATATTAAATATCAGGTCGGCATGCGCCACTCCGCCTGCCTTGCACAGAATGGCGAATATAATAGGCACAGCCCCTTTGAGTCCTACCCAACTGAGCATCAGTTTGTCGCGCTTGGTGTACTGGCGGAAAGGCAGCATACAGAGGAACACCGAGATAGGGCGCGAGATAAAAATCATCACTACGCTGATAACTAAGCACGGAACCAGCACTTCCACCTTGAGCAGTTCGCTCGGGTGCACCATCAGTCCGAGGACAAGGAACATCACCAACTGGCTGAGCCACGTCAGTCCGTCAAAGAAACTGCGCGTCTGCCGTTTGCGCGTGAACTTGCTGTTGCCAATCACCAAGCCGCCGATATACACCGCCAGATAGGTATTCCCCTCCAGATAATAGGTGATGGAAAAGATGAAGATACACGCCGTCAGCACCATAATAGGGTAAAGCGACTCGTTGCTCAGTTGCACCTTGCGCATCAGTTCCACGATGCCCTTTCCGAACAGGAAACCCATCACGGCACCCATCACTAATTGCACCACAATCGTCTGTACGATGGCAAGCATCGAAATATCCGCTGAGGCGGTGGTTACCACCCCGATGAGCGTCGTGGTCAGCACATATGCCATCGGGTCGTTGGCACCGCTCTCCAACTCCAACAGCGGGCGGAGGTTATGCTTCAGCCCCACGCCATTGGTGCGCAGAATGGAAAATACGGACGCCGAATCCGTGGACGACATCGTGGACGCCATCAGCAACGCCACCCATATACTCACGCTTGCCACGGCATTCAGCCAGCCGAAAACATAATAAATAATCACCCCGGTGATAACGGCGGTCAGCAGCACACCTATCGTAGCGAGCGTCAGACCCGGAGCCATCACAGGGCGTATCTCCGACAACTTGGTGTCCATACCGCCCGAGAACAGAATGATACACAGCGCAATCGTGCCTATGGCTTGCGCCGAACTGACACCGAGCATATAGCCGATACCGTTGTCGCCGAACCAATGCCCCACGCCGTCCGGTCCGAACAGCATACCCACGGCGAGGAACAGCAACAACGCCGGCACACCGAACTTATAACCGATCTTATCTGTGAATATACTGGCGAAGAACAGCAACGACAGCACCAACAGCACCAATTCTACCTGCATAGCAATATCCGATTAAATGAGGTGCAAAGATACGAAAAAAATCTTGTTTTTACAAATTTGTTCGGTTGGGCTTGCAAAAAAAAAGCCCCACTGACAATATCAGACATCGTCAGCGGGGCCTAATAGTGTAGGAATATATCTTTTATCTAATGGTCAACCCCATCTCGTAGGCTTTTTGCAGGGCAGGGTGTCCCGCAATCTCGCCCATGTCTGTTACGCCGCCGGCAAAGACGTGTCCGGCGAGTCGGGCGTTCTCGAAGCAGGCAATCCAGCCTTTCAGACCGTGTTCTGCGCCCTCGGGTGTTATCTCTTCGTTTTCAGATGCCGTGGTGAGCAGATAGATGCTGCGGAAATGGTAGTCGGACGAATAGAGCGGGTTCGCGCGGTCAAGTAGCGTCTTCATCTGACCGCTCATTTCGTAGTAGTAGATTGGTGTGGCAAAGGCAATCACATCCGCATCGTGCATCTTGTCCACCATAGCGGGCGCATCATCGCGAATGACGCAGTGCAATGTCTTCGTACAAGCCAGGCAGCCTCTGCAGAAACGCAAGTCCTTGCCGCGCAAAGAGAGGGTCTCTACCTCGTTGCCTGCTTCCGCTGCACCACGCGCAAACTCTTTTGCCAACTCGTCCGAGTTGCTCTTCGGACGCAAACTGGTCGTGATAATCAATACTTTCATATTCCTTGTTTTTTGAAAAATGCTTTATTTGCATACAAAGGTACAACGAAAAACATATATACACAACCCCGATTTACACAATGTGTAATCGGGGTTATCGTTTCCGTAATCGGGGTAAAAACACCTTATTCCTTTACCGCCTTGAAACTCATATCCAGACTCTTCACGGAGTGGGTCAGTGCACCTACACTCACAAAGTCCACGCCGCAGAGTGCATAGTCGCGAATGGTGTCAAGGGTAATTCCGCCCGACGACTCTATCTCAATATGTTTGCCGTTCTCTTTCTCCCAACCGCGTATCAGTTCTACGGCTTTGCGGGTGCGCTCCGGCGTGAAGTTGTCCAACATAATGCGGTCGGGGATACTGGTAGCCAGTGCCTCGCGTATCTCGTCTTCGTTGCGGGTCTCTATCTCGATGCGCAGATTCTTGCCTTTCGCCTTGCAGTAGTCGCGTGCGCGGGTCAGTGCTGCTGTGATACCGCCTGCAAAATCCACGTGGTTGTCTTTGAGCAGAATCATGTCGAAAAGCCCGATACGGTGGTTCATTCCGCCGCCTATCTTCACCGCCTCTTTTTCCAAGTAGCGCAGTCCGGGAGTGGTCTTGCGGGTATCCAGTACGTGGCAGCCCGTGTCTGCAATCAGGCTCTGGTATTTGTGCGTAGTGGTCGCAATACCCGACATACGCTGCATCACGTTGAGCATCGTGCGCTCTATCTGCAGCAGGCTCAGTTCTTTTCCATATACCTTGAACGCCACATCGCCCGGTTTCACCAATGCACCGTCGTCCAGAAACTGCTCCATACGGCACTCGGGGTCGAAATAGCGGATAATCTCTTTCGCTACCTCCACACCGGCCAGCACGCCCGTATCTTTGATAATCAGTTGCTGGCAGCCCATTTGCGTAGGCGGAATACAACTGAGCGACGTATGGTCGCCGTCGCGTATATCTTCTTCAAACCAGATAGCAATCAGTTTTCTAAGTTCTTCTTTTTCCATAGAATCTCAAATTTATTTGCCTGCAAAGGTAGTACTTTTTTTGCAAATATACAAACTGTCTGCTTTTTGTCCTGTTGGTTCAACTGGAACAGAAACACCTTGCAGAAACTACATTGTCCCGGAATATGCATACTATACAATGAATATGCAGTTCCTATACCTCATAATACCGATTACGTAGAAAAGACGTAGAAAGGACGTAGAAAAAAGCGGCTTTTCCACGGAGGATAAGCCGCTTTTTATGCATCTTTTATACAGTTTATGCAGTCTGCCGGTAGTAGCGGGTATGATATTCTTACTCCTTAACAATATCAAGAAGTTCTGCGAAGTCGTCTATCACATAGTCGGCGTTGGCGAGTTCGTCGCGGGTGCCGTTGCCGTAGGTAACGCCGCAGGTCTTCGTACCCGCATTGCGCCCCATATCGATGTCGTATGCCATATCGCCCGCCACCAATGCCTCCTCTGCCGTGCCGTGCAGGCGTTCCAATACCATGAACACCATATCCGGAGCCGGTTTGGCGTGCTCTACATCATCACCCGAAACGACACAGGATATATATTCGCCTATATGCAACTGGTCGATATAGCCCTCCAGCGAGTCGCTGCTGCGGCTGCTGGCAATGGCGAGTACTTTGCCGTCGGCGTGCAAACGGCGCAGGGTGTCAATAACATGCGGAAAGGGCGCAATGACCATATGTTGTTTGTTTTCCTCAAAGATGTTGCGATAGGTGGCGGCACAATGCTGCGCCTCGGCGGGAGTGATTGCGGGGTTCAATGCCATAAATGCCTCGTCTAAACGCAATCCGATAGTTGCCGCACAGGCTTCTTGAGAGGGAATGTAGAGCCCGAGTTGCTTCTGCGTCTCTTGCAGCGTTCTTACAATCAGAGCCTGCGTATCCCCGATGGTACCGTCGAAATCTAAAATGATATACTTCATAGTCCTAATAGAGTGAAGATTATGCTTTGCTGTTCATATATTATAAATTGTTTAATCATTTGCCCTATGCTTTCTAACAGCACAGCCTTCTTTAATTTTGTTGCAGGCTGACCATGTATTTCAGGTCATCAATCGTCAGTGTATGCGAAGTGTCGGTGCCTTCGAGTAGGGAGTCTGATAGGTCGCGCTTGGTTTGGTGAAATTTCGTATTTGCAAGGTGATTGGCATAAGGCTGTAATACTTTTTTCTGCTCTATTGTTCAATATGCTGTGGCAGAATTTGCCAATGACATTGCTTGGAAGAGCCGAGCCATCGGATGTCGTAGTGCTTGTGCAATGCCTCAATGTCCCGGCGGACGGTAATGCCTAATTGTGCTGCCATAGTGCTTGCCGAGACAGAAGTGTCTGTTTGCATCATCTGTAAGATTTGCCGCTGACGTGGGGTTAGTGGTGCATTCTCTGTTGATGGGACATTCATGCTGTTTTGGGTGACATTTTGGGTGACATCAGAGTCGTTTTGGGTGACATGCATAGGGATGATGTCTTCAATCGCTGTAGAGTGCGTGATGATAGAATACAAGTAGAATTTCTTGTAATCAATCTGCTCGGGAATGCCTAAATGGTTGTATTCCTGCAAGGTGGATAGGAGAGTGGAAGCGTTCATAACATTTCTTGTATTGTCTCCCGGTTATTCGTCTTTGTCTATTTCACGCATGAGGCGGTCGGTTTCCAAGAGGATGCGGATGATGCGGGTGTAGTGGGCGAGGTCGTCGAAAGAGAGCGTGCGGGTCTTGCGGTCTTTCAGCCATTTCTGGGCGGGTTGGTAGCCGCCGATGTAGAACTGCCAAGCCGTGTCGGGGACGTTGTCAAAGTACTGGGTGGTGTTGATATAGACGCGGTTGTCGGCATAGCGCGGTTGCTCCACCACGCAGTTGCCCTCTATGGGGAAGGTGGCGATGTCGGGCATATCTGGCAGGGTGTGCATGAGGTGCAACTCACGCAACTGATGCCCAAACGATACGAAATGAGCAAACTGCTCACCGCTCTCGGGGTATGGGATACGTGGGAAGTCCACTTTGAGGAACTCCTTGTACTGCTCGCGGTAGCGGGGCGAATGGAGTACGCCATAGATATAGTCGAACACCTCTTCGGGTGTGGTGTCTCTGCCCGCACAGCGGCTAATCTCCGCCCAAATACGAGTATTCAAGTTCGGACGCCGCTCCGTATCCATAGAGCCATCCTCTGGGTAAAGGTAGAGGGGAAAGAAATAGGGTGTACCATTGGTTGTCGCAAAGAACCTATCCGTAAACGGCTTATCGGTTACAAGGACAAAAGAAAAATCCACATTATTGGTATATTGTCTACTTAATCCTATAGCAAAACTACCTTTTATTAAGTGAATAGATTTCTCATAGCGTGGACGACCATATATACCTATTGATGTACCAGTATAGTTTGTATATCTTTCATCAAAAGGCTTATAGTAGAGTCTGTTTTCTATAATTGGGTTGTGCTGCAAATCACTTTTTGCAGCCTCAATACTCCAACCTCCTCCATCTTCAATATTATATTTTTCTTTAATCTCATTAACTGACAGATTTATAAAATCATCTCTAACAATATCGGCTTCTTTTTGAGTATAGAACACATTTACTACATCCCTTTTTGTTTGTAAACCACTTCCGCATTCTCGCAACAATTCATTTACTCCAAACCCTTTCTTATACTGTTCTTCTAATCCAAAGTCTTTTGGAACAAAGAAATACTGAGGCTCTTTCGGTTCTAATTTTGTCCAAAGTACAGAGGAAAGACTATTTGCAGAAAGAAACTCATATTTACTATTGCGCAAGCCGTAAAGGTCATAGTGATATACCTCCGCTAATTGTTTGTCGTGGTTGCCTGTTTTGACAAAGATGTTGATGCTGACACCCTGCATAATATCGAACACGTTCTCGTCCTTGCCGCCATCGGGTGCAGTCTCTTTCTTGCGCGCATTGCCGTGCAAATCAATGATGTATATTTTGTCGAAGCAGCGCATTAATTCATAGCGCATTTGGCGGTGAGTTACACCATCGATAAAACTATTATTGCTGATATATGCCAATATGCCCTCGTTGTTGCGCTCTACATAATACTGACCGAGACGGATAAATTTGATATAGTCATCATCAAGATTTATCTTCTTTTCGTTGAGGTTCTTCTTGTAGTCCTCCAAGAGGTGGCTTATCCATTCGCCTTTGTTGTTGGACGAGACAGAGTACGGCGGGTTGCCGAGCATGACCATGATGGGGGCTTCTTTCTTGATGGCACTGGCGGCGTTGGCTTCCTGACTGAGGGCGTTGCCGAAGAGAGTACCCGCATTGGGGTTGTACTCCTCTAAGGAGTTGGTGAGGAAGACTTTCAGTCGCTCCTGCGCCGATACGCCTATCTCCATATCCAGTTTGAGGTGGGCGATGGTGTAGGGTGCCATCATCAGTTCGAAGCCATAGAGGCGCGGCAGCAGGTGTTCGGGTACGTAGGCATTCCATCCGCCCATCTGTCCTGCGAGGTTGCGTTTGATTTGCCGCACCACCTCTGCGAGGAACGTGCCCGTGCCGACAGCGGGGTCGAGCACCTGCACACGGTGTTTCTGCACATGGTCGATACGATGGCGGCTGTCCTGACGGCGTTCCTGCTCCACCGTAACCTTGCTCGTGTCTGCCAGCCCCATAGGCAGCCCGAAGTCCGTGCGCAGGATATCGTCCACCGCACGGACGATATAGTTAACCACGGGTTGCGGGGTGTAATAGACGCCGCAGGCTTTCTTGGCGGCGGGGTCGTATTGGTAGAGGAAGTCCTCGTAGAAGTGCATGAGGGGGTCGGTCATCTGCGTGTTCTTGCCGAAGCCCTGCATAATCTTCTCCACATCGGTGGCAGCAAAGACCGCCACGAGGTCGTCCACTATCCACGCTATGCGCTCGTCGAGGTCGTAGCCTGCTATCTCGTGGAAGACCTTGCGCAGGAAGGGGTTGGTCTTGGGGATGAGGTTTGCCGCTTCCATACGGGTGAAGTTCTCGGGCGTGGTATCGTGCAAGCGTGCAGCGAACATACCATAGGCGATGGTCTGCGCATAGATGTCGGCAAAGGTCTTGGGGGTGATGTCGTGGAGCAGCACATCTTGAAACGACTGCATATAGCCCAGCAGTTCGGACTCGTAGGGGGTCTTGTTCTGCTGTTGGTCGTTGCGGATAGCGGTCTCGATGATGTCGCGCAGCAGGCGTGCTTTCGCCGCCATGAGTTGCGCCAGTTTGCCCGCCGAAGTGATATGCTGGGGTGTCTGCTGCCGTATGATGTTCGCCATTTCGAGGAGGCGTGCCTCGTCGCAGAGGCATATATGCTTGCCCTGTATCTCCGCCAGATGGACGGACATCACCCATTCGCCGTGTTGGTAGAGTTTGAAGTCGAGATAGTCGGTGAAGATGACGGTATCAAGTGATGCCTTGTAGCGGTCGAACTGCTCTTTGTTCTTCCTGCGCCCGTCGAGGTCTCCGTCCTCGAGGTTCTTCGCCTCCACGAAGGCGATGGGCAGGTTGTTGCGCAGCAGGGTGAGGTCGGGCGCACCGCAGTCGATATGGCTCTGCTCGTTGACCACCGTGCATTGGCAGAGGTTCTCGAGGAGTTTCTGCAAGGCGGGGCGGAACGAGTGCTCGGTGGTGAGACCGGTCAGGTAGAGACGGTCCAACTCTTTGATATACGCGGCGATGAAAGGATTGGTGGGCATAAGCGCGGTAATGATGTAATTATGGCGACAAAGATACTGCTTTTTTGCGAGATATGCAAGGGGGGGGAGAGAGGACCTCCCCCAAACCACTCCTTCATAGGAGGGGAGGGGCGGGCAATGGTATCGCCCTGCTAAGAAACAATATAAAGGATAGAGATTAGGGGGCGGGCGATAATATCGCCCTGCTAAGAAACAATATAAAAATACAAAAAACAGAGACTGCCTGCGTTAGGGAGGCAGTCTCCGGTATGAGGGGGTATGTGTCAGGCGGTTTGTGCCAAACCGTCCGCGGACGAGGCGTCCGCGTCCCCGGAGGGGGGCGGATTAGTAGTCGGTGTTTTGGGGATCGAAGTTGGTCCAGCCGGAGAGCCAGGAGGCGTCAGCATCACAAGCACCGAGGTAGGAGACTTTCTCCATATCCTTGAGGGCGGGAACTGTGAAGTCTGCTGCGGTCAGGACAGGGCTGGAAGAGGTGGGAAGGTAGGGGGTGGAGGACATCAGGAGCGCGGAGAGATCCTTTGTCTGGTTGCCTTTCTGTGCGAGGAACCATGTGGTGGAGAAAGAGTGGGCTGCGGCGGGGTCGAAGGTCTTAGCCTTGTAGTCCAGAGCAAGGGAGTCTTTGTACTGCTTGTTCATATCGGAACCGACGATGTCGCAGTCGGCGAGCCATACGTTCTGCACGTTGATAAGTCCGTCTTTGGCAGCCTGCCAGCAGTCGCCTTTCTCGTTGTCAATCATGACACCGACAGGCCAGCCGATGACGAGGGAGTTGTAGCAGTTGAGGTGGGAGTTGCGGCGGATTTGCATACCCGACTGGAAGCGTCCGAGCGAAGAACCGTTGTTGGGGAACATGTCGCCGCCGGTGATATAGTCGGCATTGTTTTGGAAGTCCTTGTCGAGTTTGGGACCAATA
Source organism: uncultured Bacteroidales bacterium (assembly GCA_934728255.1). Lineage (GTDB taxonomy): Bacteria > Bacteroidota > Bacteroidia > Bacteroidales > Paludibacteraceae > Colicola. Next base: position 5,595 of record CAKVEC010000019.1, on the reverse strand, counting down.
AAGGTGATGTTGGAGAAGACCGCCGAAGTGTAAGGCGATACGGCTGCTCCGTCGGCGCAGTTGTCGGACTCAAAGCCGTTGGACTGGCTGACATCGGCAAGGCGCGAGTTGCGGATAGAGAGGCCGAACTGTACGTTGCCCGAGAAGCCGTTGTCGGTATCGAAATCGTCGTCCCAACCATGGTAAGCAACGAGGTATTTGCAATTTACGTTGCCACCGAACCACTCGTAGGAGTCATCGTTGCTGTAACTAACCTGAATGTGGTCGATCTGTGTCTTGCTGCCGACGGAACCGAAGGTGATACCGTTGATTTCCTTGTCGGTCTGGAAGGGATAGCCTGCGAACTCGACACGGACATAGGATAGGATACCCGAGTTGTCGTTGTCATCGTTGCCGCCGTGCTTAGAACGGGGACCACCCTCTATCTGCTGCTCGGTCTGGTTGTTGTGTGCTCGTCCGCAGAGGATAAGTCCTCCCCAGTCGCCCGGACGGCGTTGTCCGCAGGGCATCTCGGAAGTGAAGACGATAGGTGCGTCTTTGGTACCCTTGGCGAAGAGTTTGCCTCCACGCTCGATGATGAGAGCGGCTTTGGTGTCCTTGTCGCCCTTGATGACGGTGCCCGGTTCGATGGTCAGTTCGGCACCGTCAGCGACATAGACCCATCCTTTGAGCAGGTAGGTGCCTTTGGCGAGTGTCTGCTTGCCGGTGAAGACAAACTCGTCGTCGCCGTTGCCGATGGTGTTGTCGGCGTATAGGAGGTCGTTGGAAGCGACCAGTCCGCCGTCCTCATGCTCCTCGTGTACGGGATTGTTCACTTCTTTTTGGGGTTCGCATGCGGTCATGACTGCTGCGAGAAGGGCGGTGCAGAGCACCAGGGTCTTTGAAAAATTCTTTTTCATACCTTTTGTTTGTTGATTTAGTTATTTGTTGTGCGGCGATGTTGTCGCCTGCTAAGAAACAATATATATATGCTATGATTTGCGTAAGGGTTGCTTATGTGTTGCTTATCCCTTGCTGAATGAACCGATTATCTACCGTGTATCTACCGTATATCTACCGTGTATGTACCGTAAAAATACCGTAGTTGTCAGCGTGAGGTCGGCGGGGTGATGGTTATAGTTTCCACGTTACAGAGAGGAGGAAGGTGCGACCGGGGCGGAAGGAACGGGTGATTTGCTTGATTTGACGGGTGGAGCCGTCGGAGAGGGTGGTGTTCGCCAGTTGCTGGTAAACGATTTTCTCGCCGATGACATCGCGGGCGGAGAAGCGGATAGTCCAGTGGTCGCCGAAGGTCTTGGCGAGGTTGAGGTCGAGGGCGTCGTGGGGCATCTCGTAGGAGTCGGGTATGGTAATGGCATCGTCGCTGCCTGTGAGTCCGACGCTGCGCCCGACACCGATGAGGCGTTTGCCGATGCGGTTGTAGAGGACGGAGCAACTCCAGCCGGTACGCTCGTGGGCGTAGAAGAGACCCGTGTTGATGAGGTATGGCGACTGTCCCTGCATGGGGCGGGCGGTCTCGCGGGAGCCCTCAGGGAACTGCACGCGGCTCTTGATAAGCGAACCGTTGAAGGTGAATTGGAAGCCGCGCATACCCATGAAAGCGAGGTCTTTGCGGAGGTCGAGTTCCAGCCCGTAGGAGTAGGCACGGTCGGCGTTTTGATAACTGTAGGTGAGGTCGGTGCCGCCGGTTACGGTGTACGTCCACTCGATAGGGTTGCGGAAATGCTTGTAGAAAGCGGCGAGGGAGATGATTTCGCCCTTGTTGCCCTTGGGGTAGAACTCGTAGCGGAGGTCGGCGTTGTGGACGTGGCAGGCGGTGAGGTCGATATTACCCTGGACGTTGGAAGCAAGGTCGAAATCGTAATAGACGGAGGGGGAGACTTCGCGGAACTCGGGTCGGTTGACGGACATACCGTAGGAGGCGCGGAGTTGGTGTTGGTCGGTGATACGGTAGGTGATGTTGGCGGACGGGAAAGCGTCGGAGGTGCGGTAGTGGGCAGCACGGGGCGAGTACTCGCGGTCGCGGGTGTTGCGGACAAGGCACATATCGTTGTACTCGTATCGTACGCCGGTGTAAATATTCACCGGTCCGAAAGGCATATTGACAGCAGCGTAGGCGGCAAGGAGGGTGTTGGTGCCCGAATAGTTGTTGCGCCATTTGACTTGTTCGAGGAGATAGAGACGGTCCTCGGAATAGTTGTCTTCGACCATCAGTTGGGTAGGGATGTCGAGTTGGCGGAAGTCGGCAGGGAGGGTGTTGGACGCCTGGTGCCAGTTGTAGTAGAAGGTGCGTGCGGCATAGTTGCGTGTGCGGTACTCGCCATAGACGCCGGCGCGCAGTTGCGGGTGGAACCGGCCGGCGTGGAACGTCTGGGCATAGTCGAGTGCGAGGGAGCCGATATGCTCGTAGAGGTAGGTGTATTCGCGTGAGATGTCGTTGGAGGACGAGAGTTGGAGGACGCCCGCCTCGAGGGCATCGTTGACGAGGTAGCGGCGGCGGTCGGGCTGGTTGCGGTTGGAGTAGGCATAGCCGGTGTTCCAGCGGAAATCGATGTCGTCGTCGGCGAAGAGGTGGCGACCGTTGAGTTGGGCGGAGTAGGTGGTGCGGCTCTGGTAGTTGTACTCGGCGGACTGCTCCTCGTCGTTCTGGGCGGAGATGCCCACGCGGGAGGTGTATCGCTCGCGCCCGAGTTGGTTGAAGATATTCTTGAACTCGATGCGGTCTTTGCCGGCGCGGCGGGCGTAACTGAGGTTGAACATCAAGCCGAGGCGGGTATGGATAGTCTGCTGGTCGTCAGTCGATTGGCGGAGGTATTGGCTCTCCTGCTTGGCTTCGTCGTAGGCACCGAAGAGGCAGTTGAGCATATCGTGGTAGTGCTTGTAGGAGCGGCTGTAGTTGCCGCTGAGGAGCATGGAGAGCGACTGCCCGGCGGGGAGCGACCAACTCTCGCTGCCGTTGAAGCCGAGACTGAGGTCGCTGACAGGGGTGATCTTTTTCGTTGTCCAGTCGTTGTTGAAACGGTTGCCGGTGAGGGAGACGCTGTTTTCGGTACTCGGGTAGCCTTTGAGGACGGTGTGAATGCCGTTGCTGAGGTTGCGCAGCCCGCTGTCGAAGCCGAGCCGGTCGGTGGGCGAGGACTTGGTGCGGAGGAACGGTTGCCAGTGGGTTTGGTCGTTCATTGCGCCGCCAAGGTTGATTTGCCACGAGCGGTATTCGGGTACGTCCTTGGTTTGGACGAGTACCATACCGCCGGAGTAATCGGCGGGGTATTCGGGTGCGGGGGACTTGATAATCACGAGGTTATCGAGTTGCGAGGAGGGCAGCAGGTCGAAAGAGAACGCGCGTGAGTCGGCTTCCGAACTGGGGACAGCGGCACCGTTGATCCATACTTGGTTGTAGCGTTGGGAGAGCCCCCGCACCATGACGAATTTGTCGTCGATGAGGGAGATACCCGGCACGCGGCGGATGACCTCGGAGGCGTCGCGGTCCTGCGTGCGCTGTATCTGCTGGCTGCTGATACCCGTCTGGACGCTGAGGGCGGTCTTGGTGGACTGGAGGACGCCCATCTCGGTGTTTTGGCGGCGTTTGGTGACGACAGCGACCTCTTGCAGTACCTCGGAGTTGGTGTGCATAAGGATTTTGAGGGTGTCTTGCTGCGGCTTGGCGGTGAGGCGGGCGGTTTTGTAGCCCATATAGGAGACGACAAGGGTGTCGGAGGCGGTGGCGGGGAGGAAGAACAGCCCGTCGAAGTCGGTGGTAGTACCCGTGGTGGTGCCGCTGATGAGTACGGCGGCTCCGATGAGGGGTTCGCGGGTGTCGGCATCAAGGACGAGACCCACACGGGTGGATGTCAGGTGGATGTCAGGTGATTGAGTGTTGTTTTGGGCTTGAAGGCTGCTGAAAACAAAGAGCAGCATAGAATAGAAAATGTGCCGTTTGCACAGGGTTGGTTTTGAAATCATGTACCTTTGCTTTGAAATTCGGTGCAAAAGTACAGGGTTTTTGTTACGTGGTTGCGAAGGAAATATGAAGAAAACGTGAAGTCGGGAAATACACGACATAACAAGGGCTATTTGGCAGGGATATTGTGTATGTCAGAAAAAAGCAGTAACTTTGCGCAAATTATACGGCTATGAAGTTTTTTCAACATATAGGCGAGTATTTCCTGCTGATGGGGAAAGTGTTCCGTTTGCCGGACAGGCAGCGCATGTTCTGGCGGCAATACTCGCGCGAATTAGAGAAGCAAGGCTTGCAGTCGCTGCCGATTGTGATGATCATTTCGGTGTTCATCGGGGCTATCCTGACCATTCAGGCAAAGACCAATACCGAGAACCCGCTGTTGCCTACTTATACAACGGGTTTGCTGACCCGTGAGACGCTGCTGCTCGAGTTCTCGTCCACTATCCTTTGTCTGATTCTGGCGGGCAAGGTCGGCTCGAACATCGCTTCGGAGATTGGTACAATGCGTATCACGGAGCAGATAGATGCAATGGAGATAATGGGTGTAAATTCGGCGAATTATCTGATACTGCCAAAGATACTGGCATTCGTTACAATGATGCCTTTTTTGGTAATTGTTTCTACCACCATCGGTTTGATAGGCGGTTGGGCGGTAGGTGCATTCACCGACATTATCACCGTAAAGGACTACCTTGTCGGGGTGCAGTATGCGTTCAATCCATACTATGTGTGGTATGGTATTATCAAAGCGCTGGTGTTTGCGTTTATCATCACGAGTATGAGTAGTTACTACGGCTATAATGTCCGTGGCGGTGCGTTGGAAGTGGGTAAGGCGAGTACGAGTGCGGTGGTGAACTCGAGTATTACCATTCTGTTTGCGGACTTGCTGCTGACCAAATTGCTGCTGTGATCTGCCATTAATTCCGAATACTACAGACTTTTATGATTGAAGTACAAGATATAGTAAAGAGTTTCGACGGAACGGTGGTGCTCGATCACATCAGTACCGAGATGCTCGACGGCAAGGTGAATATGATTATCGGGCAGTCGGGATCGGGCAAGACGGTGCTGATGAAATCGCTTATCGGGCTGCACTCCGTTGATTCGGGCAAGATAATCTACAAGACCACCACGCCGCCCGTGGTGGAGCGCGATCTGGCAAAGATGAAAGAAAAAGAGATCCGTCTCCTGCACCGTGAGGTGGGTATGCTCTTCCAAGGGGCGGCGTTGTTCGACTCGCTGACCGTGCTGGAGAATGTCAAGTTTCCGCTTGAGATGTTTTCCGACCGGACAGAGGAGGAGATGACCGACAGGGCGCGTTTCTGTTTGGAGCGTGTGAATATCCCGGAGCGGGCTTTTGCGTTGATGCCCAGCGAGATCAGCGGCGGTATGCAGAAGCGGGTAGCGATTGCGCGGGCTATCTCGATGAACCCGAAATACCTGTTTTGCGACGAACCTAATTCGGGTCTTGACCCGAAAACCAGTATCGTCATAGATCAACTGATACACGAACTGACCGAGGAATACAATATCTGCACGGTTATCAACTCGCATGATATGAACTCCATTATGGAGATAGGCGATAATATCGTATTTCTCAAGAATGGTAAAAAGGAATGGCAAGGTTCCCGCTT
>CAKVEC010000018.1 GCA_934728255.1 uncultured Bacteroidales bacterium | reverse complement strand
TATTCGGCAGGGGTGTTGTGGGTAACGACCGTATTGCCGTTGCCCCATTTCTGTATGTTCTCCGAGAGGATAAACACCCGCTGGCGCACCACTTCGTTGCTCAAAAGAAGCCCCTCATCACCGAGATATTCACTGATAAGGGTCGATTTTCCGCCGGGGGCGGCACACAGATCCAAGACGATGCTGTCGCGACTGACATACTGCTCAAGCGCCTGTTGCACAAACATTGATGCCGCTTCCTGCACATAGTAGCAGCCCGCATGGAAAAGCGGGTCGAGGGTAAACTGCGGGCGGGCGGAGAGGTAGTAGCCGTCCATATGCCACGGCACCTCCTCGGTGTCGCAATCGAAAGTCAGCACGTCCATCTTGCTATTGAGCCGGATACTGGTTGGAGAGTCGGTTTCCAAAGCGCGGAACAGGTCGTCCGCCTCGGATCCCAACTGCTGACGCATACTATCTATAAAATCGATTGGCAACATACAAATTTCTCCCAAATTAAATGCGATTGCAAAGGTAGTTATTTTTTTGAATATACGCAAGAAGGAGAGCAGGAACATTCCGGGCAACCGCATCAAAAAGACTTCTATACAGAGTATGCAATATATATAATGCATAAACGCATAGAAAAAACAAATTCTTTCTACGTCCTTTCTACGTCTTTTCTACGTAATCGCTATACGGAGGTACAAGAATGCATAATATGCATATTTTTGCCGTAAATGGTAGTTCAAAAGCCGAACAAAAACTATGCAGGAGCAGAATGGCACTATCTTTGTACGTATTTATAAATCACCCGAATTCTATCAATTATAAAAAACACACGGTTATGAAACAAAGACTTACCATTCTATCCGTATTGGCATTTTTTGCATTGTCGAGTATGTATGCAGAGCCGACCGGCACGCTGTCCGAAAGCAAACATCTCGACACTCTGGCGCACTGCCTGCGTATGCGAAATAACCATGCAGAAGTGTATATTTATCACGGTGTCCCATACGCCTATGCAGAGCGTTTCCGCCAGCCCGTGTTAGCAGACGGGATAGAGCCTGCAGACGACTATATCCATAGCAATGTGGCTTGCTACCAGCGTGTGCAGCCCGCCGACAGCACCAAGAAATACAGCGAGGCAAACATCGTATTGGCAGAAGGCGACGAGTCGCCACTCACCGAGGACTGCCTTGTGCTGACCATCAACTCACCGAAGCCATTAGACGCTGCCCCGAAAGCCAACTTGCCGGTATTGGTCTATATCCATGGTGGGAACTACTATGCCGGTGGCGGAGAACGAGTGCCGACCCAATTGGCAGAATTTGCACTACGCGAGCAGGTGGTTACAGTAACCGTTACCTACCGTTTGGGTATTTTCGGGTATCTGTATCAGCCGGACTCGGCATCGGTCAATCTGGGTTTGCAAGACCAATTGACCGCCCTTCGCTGGGTGCACGACAACATAGGGCGCTTTGGCGGCGATGCGGATAATATCACCCTTGCGGGTCAGTCGGCAGGCGCACAGAGCGTGGTTTATTGTTTAGCCGACACGACGCGCGTACCAATCAACCGCGCCGTGGTATTCTCGGCACCGATGGGGTTGACGACATCGAAATGCCTTGGCAAGCAGCGAACAAAGTTTGTACGCAAGTATATGGGAGAACAAGATGCATGGACATGCAGCGCAGATACGCTGATGGCAGCGCAGTTGCACTATATGCAGACCCACCGGGCGGCTTGGCACTCTCTCCCCTTCTCCCCGACCGGGCTTCCACAGATGCCGTGCTACGGAGAGAAAGTAAACTGGCCGAAACAGGTAGTGGTATGCGCACAGAAAGACGACGGCAGTATGTTCGGTCCGAAACCGCTATGGCCGATGGTAACGAGTTATGTATTCACCGCCCCCGCCAAACGCTATACGCGCTATCTGCAGAAACAGGGCGTGGAGGCACAATACCATCTCTATACTTGGGAGCCGCACGGGTCGGAACTGAAAGCGGCACACTGCGCCGAACTGCCGCTTCTATTGGACGGCACAGAGGAATACTGGGTAGGTTCGTGGATAATGGGCGATGTTACCTTGGACGAGATACGTCCGCTGAGGGCAAAGTTTATGGACGACTTTGCTCACTTTATGCGCACGGGGGAATGGACGATGTAGGGACGCAGGAACTCCCTATTTATTGGGAAATAGCACGAGACCATTGCATATATGGCATTTTTTATGTACCTTTGTACGCTAATAGATATACATAAATGAATTTAGAAGGAATCATCTTGGGGCTGGCGGCATTCGTATGCATTGGAATGTTTCACCCCATCGTAATAAAAGCGGAGTATTACATAGGCACACGGTGTTGGTGGATATTTGCATTGGTCGGAACCTTGGCAGCGGTAGGTTCTTTGTTTGTAGAGACCACTTACCTGTCGGCAATGCTTGGTGTATTTGCATTTTCGTGCTATTGGTCGATACTCGAACTCTTTGAACAAAAAAAACGAGTGGAGAAAGGCTGGTTTCCGCATAATCCCAAACGAAAATGATGTAGAAGGCTCCATTAATAGCCGTTGATTTTATAGGGGGGGACAAATATGGTCAGAAATGATTCAAATATAGGTATTATCGAATGTTTTCGCATCCATAAATTACCACAAAAAGTTCTCCGTTAATTATCGTCAATTAGCCGTTAATTATTCCGAGTATATCCATTATTTTTACAACACCAAAACAAAAGAGACTGTCTAACAAGTTAAAAAGAATACCTGTTCCTCAGAAAAAGATTGCTCTTGACGATGCGAGCCGCGTCGTCTCCCACCAAAATAAGAGGCTGCCTATACTTGTTAGACAGCCTCTTTTTTGTATAGAACAGTGCAATCAGACACGCATTTGGAGAGCGTTGTGGAGACAGTGGACTTCGCAGGGTCCCATGATATTTTCGAGGATACCGTCCGCTTCAAACATCACGTGCTTACGGGTGATGATTTGTATATCCTGCCCCGTAAAAGAATGAATAAACGGCAGGTCAGTCAGGTGCCCATTGAATAATTGGGGTATCGCCTGCATCACCTGTTTGAAAGTGGGTTTCTTAACAAATATGGAGTGGAACACCCCATCGCGAGGGTCAGCATCGGGGTTCTGCCGGATGCCACCACCGGAATAAGGTCCATTGCCGATATTCATAGTGAAGAGCAAATCGTTTACAATGGTTTTTCCATCCACCACCAACTGCACCCTAAAAGGTTTTTGCACACAGAGAGCCGCCAAAAGAGCAAAGAAATAGTTGACATGATGGCTGCCGATATAGTATTTGAAAGTAGCCGCCAACTCACAACAGAGCGGATCAACGCCAAAGCCGACAGAGTTAATAAAATAGCGATGGTGTTCAATGCCGTTGCGCCAATAGGTAAGACAACCTACATCCAAAGGTTGGCACTTGCCATTGAAGAAGCGATCCAACGCCTTTTTGTAGTCTTTGTCCAGCCCCCAGAAGCGTCCCCAATCGTTTCCCGTGCCGCGCGGCATCAAGCCGAAACATACCTTTCTACGTTGTTCATCGGAGATGTTGGCACGCATAATGCCATTGATAGTCTCGGAGAGTGTACCATCACCACCCAAGACAAGTATTTCGTTGTAGCCTTTCTCCACCAACTCACGACCTAATTCGATAGCATGCCCCGCATATTTTGTTACACGGTACGTAAAAGGCTCATGACGCCGGCGCAGGAGTTTCCATAGGTATATTCGCTGCGCACGAAAGGCTCGTTTGCCGGATTTCGGGTTAATGATTATTCCTAACACTTATTCAATGCGTAATGCATAATTCGCAATGCGTAATGCTTTTTGCACAAATGCGGGGCAAAGGTACAAAAAAAACAGGAGACTGCCAAATAAAAATCAGAAATCGTCGTCGGAGAGGGCTGTTTGTGCTTTTGTGGAAGCATTAGCGGCTTCGGTGCAAGATTTCTGCAGGCGTTCCGTCATCTTGGGCATATAAGCAGGAGCGATGTCATAATCGCGGGCATTGCCTTCGGACAAGACAATGCGCACCTTGACAATACCGATACCCTGCTGCACTTTGTAAATGAATTCCTCGGGCAGTTGATAGCGGGTATAGGTGCGGTAATAAAAAAGCGTTGCACCATTCACCACGTTGTTGCTTTTCTCCTGCTTTACCTGATCGTCCGCTACTCTGTGAAGAGTCATCTTGGTATCATCCGAGAAACGGATCAGGATACGCGAGGTGGCATCAAACGTGTTGTAGTCGGTAGAACCGGTAAGTTTGAGCACGAGGTAGGAGATGGTGCTTTCTGCGCTATTCTCCTGTGCGACAGCCATCTGGGGTTTATATTGTGCGCCTTGCGGTTTGGCATCGGGGAAGACGACAAACGTGCCACGATATTCCTCTGCGGAGAGCGTAACGGCCGCAAAGAGAGCCAACAGAAAAAGAGAGCGTTTCATAAATTGTTGAGTTTAATGATTATCCGATTTTAAGAATGCCAGAAGGGCAGCCATGTCGGGAAAGACTTGGTCTGCCCCCTCATTGCGCAGGAGGGAGTCGGCAAGCGGTCCGGTGTTTACCGCAATGGTGTACAATCCCGCCGCCTTGCCCGCACGAACACCGAGAGGGGCATTTTCGATGACGCAGCATTGGTCTTTCGGGAGACCGCTGCGCTCCCACGCCTTGAGGTACGGCTCCGGATTGGGCTTACCGAGCGTAACATCAAAAGCAGTAATCATCCGATTACGCGAGAATATCCCCGGAAAATGGGAGTCGATATTATCAAAAAGGCTCTTTTGCCCGGAGCCGGTAACAATCCAGATCTGTGCACCTTGCGATTGGAGATAATCCAATACCTCCTTGACACCACGCATCGGTGCAGCCCCGCCACGGCGCTGGAAAGCCGCTGACTTCTCACGGTAGATAGACCAAATCTCCTCTTCGGAGGCATCGCGGTGTTCATATTTAAGTATGGCTTCGTGGATGACATCCTGCCCGGTACGCCCCTCGTTGATGTAGCAGTCTTCTGCCGTAAAAGGCAGTCCGTGCTGCGACATCACCTCCTCCCACGCAGCAGCGTGGTTGGGCATACTATCGAAGAGGACACCGTCCATATCGAAAAAGAAACCTTGTTTCATTGGTTGCTATGATTTTTATTAGAAGATATAGAAGTTCTATATGTTCTAAGATTTTAGTATTGTCTTTCGCCGAAGATGGCACTGCCGATACGCACCATAGTGCTGCCCGAGGCGATGGCTTGGAGATAGTCTTCGCTCATACCCATACTGAGGGTATTCCATTCGGGGTGGGCACGGTAGATTGCCGACAAGGCATCGAAACAGCGTTGTATCTCCGCTGTATCGTTGGTGTTGGTAGCCATCCCCATAATGCCCTCAACGTGGACATTTGGCATTTGGGACAGCACCCCGCTATCCAACAGGTTCTGTAGTTCTGCAGGCAAGAAACCGCTCTTGGTTTCCTCACGGGCAACATGTACCTCAAGTAGGACATTGACTACCCGATTGATACGTGCCGCCTCACGCTGAATGGTCTCCAAGAGATGAAGGCTATCCACACTATGGATGAGATAGACAAATGGTACGATTGCCCGCACCTTGTTGGTCTGCAAATGCCCGATCATATGCCAGCGAATGTCATGTGGCAAGAGGTCGTGCTTCTTAAGGAGTTCCTGCACATGACTCTCACCGAAATCACGTTCCCCCGCCGAGTATGCCTCGGCAATCATCTCCACAGGGTGGAACTTACTGACACACAGCAACGCAACCCCCGCAGGAATGTGGGCACGAACGGCAGCGATATTTTGAGCAACGGACATAAGTAAATATATAATACCGCGGGCGAGACGCCCGCGTCCCCGTGAATATCAGTTTACGGCGCGATAGACCTCGAGAATAGGAGAACGGGTGATAGAGACGATCTCACAATCGAGCGTCTCGAGGTTCTTGCGAAGATTATTAAGTGCCACATCAATCGTGGTGGCGTGTACGAGAATGCTGACGGCTTTGCGTTTTTCCTTGCCATCGTCCTCCACAGTAATCATCTCAACACGGGCTTTGAACCAACGATCGCCCTCGGGGTCTTCGACCATATCATAGAGTTGCACTTTCTTGCAACTCGGGGTTTCGCAATCGCCGAAAATAAGCGGTTTGATGTCCTCCATCAAGCGGTTCTCGACATCGGCACAATTAAGTCCCTCAACGAGGTAGGTCTCTTTCACATTTTTCGGATTATCCTCGCCAGTTTGGCGTTGATAGTTCACTTTGACTTCGTAAAAAAGCATATTTCAATTAACAATTAATAATTAATAATTAACATGCAGAGTGGTTCTGTATTTTAGGTCTATCCTCCTGACATCCTCCTAACATCCACCTTACTTTCTAATTATGAATTAGGAATGATGAATTATGAATTAAATGTGCTATCCACAGGGTAACATCAGGGAAAGAACAGGAAGGATGGCATATTCTATCCTATAACCATACTATAACGATCCTATAACAAATCAGTAACTGATCAATCCTTTGATATCGGTGGCAGACAGTTTGCCTGTTGGCATCACACGCAGGCTTCCCGACCACAACATGAGCGGTGCCGTCGGCTGCGCATCCACTATGTAATCGAGCGTGGTGTTTTCGTTAGCCATCAGTTGCCAACCGGGTTGGAGCGTGAAATAGACATCGCCGACGCAGCGTTTGTTGAGCGACTGCATATAGGTGGGGTTGGTCAGCACCTCCGCCTGCGGGAAAGCGAGTTGCACACCCTCGAAATCCATCAAGAAATTTGCCACCTGGCGTTGGATCGTCTCCAAAGAGAGGCGTTTCTGCTCGATAAGGGTGCGATTGAGGTAGATAGAATGCCCGAACCCTCCGTCCACCCAACGTTCATGCCCATAGATTGCCATCAGATAGGTGCTTGTAAGGGCGGCAGCCTTATCCACATTAAACTGCTGCACAGGCAGTTGCGCAGACTGCATAACCTCTTTACTTGTACCGAGAACGGGGCGACCGACGAGAAGTATCTCATAGTTGTCATGCCCGATACGCTTGTCAAGTTGCTCCATCAGATAGCCCAAATCCTGATTGAGCCACAAATACATATCCTCCTGCTCAGCGGAATGAATTTGGTCAGACGTGGCTTTGGGCGTGATCGTATTGAGTTCGAGCATCAGCAGATCGGGCGTGATGTCGGTACCGAGTTGCTCGGCTTTCTGCAAGGCGAGTGCCAATTCGATGACAAGCGTATTTGCGGCCGGGGACTGCCTAAGGACATCTTTCGAAAGATAAGAAAAGGACTTTTTACGCTCTGAATCAGTAGGATACATATACATGGGTATATCCATCCGGGGCGTCCACCAGCGTGCCGCCAGTTCGCCGAAACGCCCGCTGACATTCTGCTGATCCGCCGCAGAAGGCAGCCCCTCGGGATAGAAAGAGGAGGTTGCCCAATGCTGTTCGTCAGTGTCTATCCAGCAGCAAGCATTCGCCGCATGTCCCGCCAAGAGGATAGTAGTCTTGGGACGGATACCGATGGCATAAATCTTTGATTGCGCACCATGCAACATACGCATCTCGTCGGTGATAGTAGGCGAGAGCAGGGCACGTGGTGAGAGTTGCAGCGATGTACCAATGCCCTGCACATTGTTGTCCTCCAACAAGATATGCGGCATACGGTCCCGACGCGAGTAGTATTGATCCATCGCATAACCGTGCTCCATAGGTGTGGTGCCGGTCAGATAAGTAGCCGTAGTCTCATTGCCGCCATAGACGGTGTGTGGGAACGTAACCAACGTTTGGAACGCCTCTTCGCTGAGAGTTCGCAAACCGCCTTTCGCCCAATAAGGACGGAGCAAAGTGAGGTTCTGCCCGGTCATCCCGTCCACCACAGCCACCACCGTCAGACGGGGGGCCGCCGAAAGGAGACACGGGCAGAGCAGAGCGATTAACGTATGATATAGATGAGTCGTGCGCATAGATGAATAGCAGGGATAATGAGGAGCCGCCAGCCGAAGCCGACCAACGGATGAATAGAAAAGAATGTAAGAAAACTTACGATAAGCAAAAGGGCGAGATAGATGATGCCCATCACGACCTCGATCCACCACGACAATTTGCCGCGCTGTCTGTCCCAGAGACTGACAGCGACCAACACTATAGCCAGAAGGGCTATGCCGAAATACCATGTGGCATACCAAGGTACAGGCTGAATATCAAATGGGTGAATATCCCCCGCAGCCACAACGGGCGTACCATCCGGCAAACGGGCTTCCGAGAGAAAAAACATCAGTTCCTCAGGCAGGAAAAGGCGTTGCTCACCGTGCATAGGCAGGTCGGCACGGCTGCCAAACAAGAGGTTGATGCCAAAGTTTGCCCACGAAGCAGGGCGGGTATAATAACGTAAAAAATCGCGGTATGTCCGCCCCTCAGCACCTATGTATGAGGAAGTTATGCTATCGCCAAGCGTTTGTTTGATCAGTTGATAGGGGCGCGTGGCACAGTTGTCGAACACAAAATTATAGAGGTAGTAGCGGTTCTGCGGCTCATAATTGACCACCAATGCCTCGAAAAGCGACTGACGCTGCTCTAATGTCAGATTAAGCACCTGCTCATAGACGGGGCGTTGGTTGTAGGCATAGCCGAAGAAGAAAGCATTGGCGGACTCGATACCCAACTGGTAGTAGGTCTCACCGCGCACAAACTTCCAATAGAAATGGTCGGTATTAAAGTCGAATATACCGTAATTAAATACCACATCCAACTGATTGACAGGGTCTTGCACGCGCAGAGCGGTATGCCCGTAGCGGGAATACAACTCACTTCCCGGGGCGCAAGTGAGCAACGAAATACGCGACTGCTCGCTCAAATACTGCCCTGCGAATGCCGACAGCGTCAGCCACAAGGCGACCAACAACACATAGAACCTATTGCGCATAGCAGTAAATCAGATTAGGGATAAATGTCATCAGCAATCCGAGCAGCAAACCACAAACGACCTGTAACGGAGTATGCGCATCAAGATACAAGCGGGCATACATCAAGAGCAACACCACAACAAACATACAGATTACCAACCACATAGACGGCATAATCCCTGTACAAAGACAGAAACTCATTACTCCGCCTATCAGTCCGCCAAGGCTGCTCAGATGCGCTGATATTTTCCACCACCGATTGATAATCGTAACCAGAATAAGTGCCACGGTAGCACCGATGGCTGTCAGCAGGAGATAAGTCGGCACCCTGAGAGCACTAAACATAAAATAGCCCCAGAAGGCGAAACAGAAAATCGTGTATATATAAGGAGTGGTGCGTTGGGCGGATTGGGCGATATAGAGATCGCTCACGCTGCCGCGGCGTATGAGCAGCAGGATGGCAGTCAGCGGAATGATACAGGTCAGCAACAGCGTGCCAACGATGCTTACCCACCAATAGACGGCGGGCAAGGGCAGAAACTGCGCCGAGAAAGCGGCACAGAAAAACGCCATTCCATAAGTAGGAATAAACAGCGGGTAGAGCAATATACTCAACCCTTTGGACAATATGGTAAGCAATTGTTTCATTGTATCACAGAACGGCGCAAGCGAGCCACGGGAATACCAAGTTGCTCACGGTATTTGGCTACGGTACGGCGGGCTATCTTATAGCCATGTTCGCCCAACATCTCCACCAAACGGTCGTCGTTAAGCGGTTCTTTCTTATCCTCTTTATCGATGATTTCCTGCAGTATATGCTTAATCTCACGCGTAGAAACCTCCTCCCCCTTGGTGTTGGTCATAGACTCGGAAAAGAAATACTTGAGCGGATAGATGCCAAACTGGGTCTGCACATACTTGCTGTTGCTCACACGCGAAATAGTACTCACATCGTAGCCCGTGCGGTCGGCAATATCTTGCAAAATCATCGGCTTGAGAGCCGTCTCGTCCCCCTCAAGGAAGAAATCGTGCTGGAACTGCATAATCGCCGTCATCGTGCGGGTAAGCGTCTCGTTTCGCTGGCGGATGGCATCAATAAACCACCGCGCCGAGTCCAGTTTGTTGCGGATAAAACGCATTGCCTCCTTGGTCTCGGCGGTTTGCTTGCCTTTGGAATACTGGTCGAGCATATCGCTGTACTCACGACTCACGTGCAGTTCGGGTATATCGCCCGTGTTAAGGGTCAGAATCAATTCGCCGTCACGGTTCTCGATGTAGAAATCGGGGATAATAGTGGTGCGCTGGGTATCGTATGCCGTACCCGAAAAAGCATTAGCGGGCTTTTGATTGAGGTGCAATATCTCGTTCACCGCCTCTTTGAACTGCGGTTCACTGACACCGAGACGCTGCATCACCTTGTCGAAATGATGCTTCGAGAAAGCGTCAAAATGGTTCTCCAATATCTTGGTTGCCAGTTCGACAGCAGGTGTCTGCGGCTTGCGGTGCAACTGAGTGAGCAGGCACTCTTGCAGGTTTGCCGCCGCCACTCCGGGCGGGTCGAACTGTTTGATCTGATTGACGATGTCCGCCATCTCCTCATCGCTGACCGTCAGGTTCTCCTGAAAACTCAGGTCGTCCACCAGTTGCTCCACCGTGCGGCGCAAATAACCGTCGTCGTCTATGTTGCCGAGTACCCACTTGGCGATATGCCGCTGGGGTTTGGTCATCTTGGTGAGATAGATCTGCGATTTCAGTTCGTCAGTGAAACTCGTACCGCCCGAAAAAGGGATGTCGCGTGTCTCGTTGTCCGCCGAACCGTTGTTGGCACGGAGCATATACTCGGGTGTCTCGTCGTCGTTGACATACTGGTCGTAGTTGAAGTCCTCGTTCTGCAACGGGTCTCCCCCACCCTCCTCGTCATCATTACCTTGCTGATAATCATTTTCCTGCTCACCATAGTCCTCGGAATTGTAGTCATCGGTATGGTTTGCCTGCTCCCCTCCTTCTTCCAGTGCGGGGTTCTCCTGCAACTCTTCGTTGATACGCTGTGGCAGTTCCACGGAGGGCAACTCCAGCATACGTATCACCTGTATCTGAGTTGGCGACAGTTTGGTCTGGAGTTTCTGTTGTTGGGTTAAAGAAGCAGATTGCATAGTCCTGTTCTTATTTATTCACCAACGCAAGCACGTTGGAGGTGATATATTCGAGTTGTTCGTCGTCCAATTCGGTGTGCATCGGCAGCGACAGCACACATGAAGCGAGCCGTTCCGCTACGGGGAAATCACCTGCTTTGTAGCGCGGGTCTTGATACGCCTTTTGCAGGTGCAACGGCACCGGATAGTAGATCATAGCCGGTATGCCAAGGGCTTGCAAGCCCTCGCGCACGACATCTCTGTCCACGCCCTGCAAGCGCAGTGTGTACTGGTGATAGACATGGGTAGAATGTGGTTCATGCCCCGGAATGAGGATATGTTCGTTACCGGCAAATGCTTTATCGTAGCATGCCGCCGCACGCTGACGGGAAGCGATATAGTCGTTCAAATGAGGCAGTTTGGCATCCAGGACAGCAGCCTGAATACTATCCAAGCGCGAGTTGACACCAATCATATCGTGGTGGTAACGCACGACCATACCATGGTTGGCAATCGCACGCATACGGGCAGCCAACTCGTCGTTATTGGTAAAGATTGCCCCGCCATCGCCATAGCAACCAAGGTTCTTCGACGGGAAGAAACTGGTGCAACCGATGTCGCCTATCGTCCCCGCCTGTTTAGTGGTACCGTCGGCAAAGGTGTATTTTGCTCCGATAGCCTGACAAGCGTCTTCTATCACAAAGAGATGATGCTCGCGGGCAATCGCCATAATCTCCTCCATATTCGCACATTGTCCGAATAAATGAACCGGTACGATGGCTTTTGTGCGGGGCGTAATCGCCTTGCGCACTGCCTCAGCGGACATATTCATTGTTTCCCAGTCCACGTCTACCACTACGGGTGTGAGCCCGAGAAGCGCCACCACCTCGGCGGTAGCAATAAAGGTGAAAGTAGGGGTAATGACCTCATCGCCTTTCTGCAAGCCAAGTCCCATCAGGGCAATCTGCAAGGCATCGGTACCGTTGCCCACTGTTATCACGTGTTTGGCACCGGTATATGCCTCTAAATGCGTCTGGAAATCCGTTACTTTCTGCCCTTTGACAAACGCTGCACTATCAATCACTTCCTGTATGCCACGATCAATATCCGCCTTGATATGCTGATACTGCGTCTGCAAATCCACCATTTGTATCTTTTTCATACACCTCTGATTTTCAATGGGATTAATGGACAATTCGTAGTAATTAATGTTTAGCAAAAGGAGTATAACGACTAATTACACGAGAATTGATGTTCTATAACTATCGTTCAACTATAAATTCCACCTCATTCGGATACGCGCGTGCGCTCAATATGTAGGGATTGGTATATTTTACCTCCACGCCTAATGTTTCCGCACTATCAGTAGGGTACTCACACTGTGCCAGCACATCTTCGGCATTCACTTCAGCGAACCGGCTCATTCCCACCTGCACCGTAACCTCCGTCTCTTGCGGGAACAGGCGCACGAATTCCCCTTCCGGCACGTGCTGCACAGAGATAGGTACCACAAACGCCTTTTCCGTAAAACGCTCGGTAACCACAGTTAGTGAGACATCGTCTTTGCCCAACCGCACACCCTTAGGTGTCACCAAAGCCACACGCGCCACCGTGGTATCTTTCAGTTCGCTCAGTGCCACCAATTCGCTGTGTATCACGCGAATGGTATCAAGTATATCTTTTCGTCCGTACACTTTCACATACTCAGGCGATAGTTTCGGTTCGCCTACCAGGTAGTACTCTGTTGCCGGCTGCACACTGCCGTCCCACTCTACAGGAAGCAAACGCTCCTCCTGCCGATAGTAATTGCAGACAATCTGCTCAGGCGTAACGGATTGCAATTTACTGGTTCCTTGTAATATATCCGTTATACTACGGCGTATCACATCAGACGAGATACGTATCGTTCCCTTATCACCACGGATCTGATTGCTCAGGTCAATAGTCAGTTGTGGGCGTTCCGTACGATAGGTATGAAGCCGATAGCCCGCATCGCGTACATCCACAAGTAGCGTGTCCGGCAGATGACCTTTCTCAATTCCCACATTCTCTGGAACACCGGTATAAGAGACTATAACGGGTATCGTGGCATTGCGCACCGATTGCAAAGCGTGTCCGTACCACAGGGCTGTTGCCAAAAGCACGAAGAACAAAAAGGTAAGTATATCACCCCAATGCGTTTCATTCATCAGGGTGATACACCAATCCTTCAGCCGTTGCAGCACTTCCTTGCCCATTATCGTATAACGTATAATTACACGTATAATTACACGTTGCCTAACGTCCTATTAAGGATTACTTTTTCTCGTCTTTCGGTGCAGCCTGTGCATCAGCAGCGTCAGCAAACACGCTGTCTTTCGACACCTTGATGGTTACATCCTTGGCAATAGTAATGATAAAAGCGTTCTCTTGCACCTCTTTTATCTCACCATAGATACCGCCTGCGGTAACTACCTTGTCACCTTTCTTCATAGCCTCGCGCTGCTTTTGCAGTTCTTTCTGTTTCTTGGTCTGAGGGCGGATCATAAAGAAATACATCACCACAAAGATCAAAATCATCATCACCCAGAAAGACCATCCAGCGGCTCCCTGATTAGCAGCCGTTTCGGTCTGCAACATAATCAAATTAAGCATATTATATTTAATGTTTAGTTATTATTTCAATGTAACTGCCTTTACCAAAGTATTGTCCTGCTTCATCTCGCGCAGAATCTCGTTTAGGATACCATTGATAAAGATGTAACTTTTCTCGCCCGAGTACTCCTTGCCCAACTCGATATACTCGTTGAACGACACCTCCAAAGCGATATTCGGAAAATTAAGTATCTCCGCCAGCGCCACCTCAAGAATGATACGGTCCATATACGCAATACGGTCGGCATCCCAGTTCTTCAAGTGCGAGTTGATCAGATTCTCGTATTCCTCATGCCCTTTTATAGCATAGCCCAACAAATCTTGGGCGAATTTCAATTCCTCATTGCTGTCAAACTCTTTGAGCAGTTCCTGCTCGGGAGTAGAATCCTCTTTGAAACGCTTGATGGTCTTGATAACATAACTCAACACAACATTAAGATCTGTCGTCCAATTGGAGCGGTCCAGCACCACCTCCATCTCGTCCAGTGCCTCGACCATCGCCTCGCTCTCCGGCACCAGACTTTCGAAAATAGTGCGCCAAATCTTCTTGTCGTCTTCGTAAGTGCAGGTCTCTGCCGACATATAGTCTTTGTAGAACTGAGTATCCAAGAGTTGCTTATGAATTGCCATCGTAGCATTCATCCCTGCATTCCAATCCAAATGATAATTATCCAAATGGTTGCGAAGTGCACGGTTCTCAAAAATCTGCCGGGCAAAGCGGTTCTCAACAAAGCGGCGGTTGGCGACATAGTCGGTATGCAGCACTTTTGCCCGCGACTCCGCCTGCGCAATCTGCCCCTCCGCATAGGAGGTCAGTTCGTTCACAAAGTCCAACAGCAGCATGTACAAATCGTAGGTGCTGTCGAAACTTTTTCTCAACTCGTTTTGTGCAGTCAGCGAGGTTTTATCCCCGTCTTGGTAGAAAGCGAACAGCGTTTGCACGACGCGGGTCCGCACCATTGTTCTATTGATCATTCTGTCAGTATTACGTTCACAATCCTTTTTGTGCCTTTTGCCAATCGGCAACACCCGCACAAATTACGTGCAAAATTACACAAAAATTTTGTACTATGCAAAAAAAGCAGTAATTTTGCCCTCGTTAATTTTAACACAAACATTTTAAGATGGAAAATAATCGTAGATTTGAAGACAGAAAAGAACCGGAGATTGTTTACTCCCGTTCGGTGAAGGCCGGGAAGCGCATTTACTATTTGGATGTACGCAAAGCGCGTAACGAAGATTTGTATCTGTGCATTACGGAGAGCAAGAAGAAAGCAGCAGGCGAGGCGGAAGTACCTCAGTTCGAGAAGCATAAATTATTCCTTTATAAAGAGGATTTTGCCCACTTCACTGAGGGCTTGCAGGATGTAATCAACTACGTGCAAGACCAACTCGGCACCATCGAGGAACGCCCTGAATGGACACCCGAGAACGCCGATGCCGCAAACGAGGCTGAAACAGCAGAAGCCCCGGCGACCGAGGAACCCAAGAAAAAAGGACTCTTCGGTTTCCTCAAAAAGGACTGATTATAGAAAGATAGAATTATAGAATAAATGAACTCGGTTGCCTAACTTGCGTTGGACAACCGAGTTTTTTCATTTACGCATTGTACATTGTGCATTACATACCGGGCGGGGGACCCATAGGGGGCATACCGCCGCGCGGAGGAGTACCCTTTCCTCCTTTGTCGTTCTCAATCATCTCCTGAATGTGCCCGCCCATACCCGAGGCTTTCAGTTTGCCCATCTTGTTGAGTTTATAGGTGAAGGTGAGCATAAAATAGGTAGGGAGGGTGTTATATTTGGCATAACTGACATAGTTCTCGCCCACCACCTGAACGATATTTTTCTTCTGATGCAGAATATCATACACTTCCAGCGAAAGCGTGGCATTCGACCATGTTTTGTCGATAGACGCATTCCAGATTATCTCATTTACGTCGGTTAGTCCCGTGTAACCATAGCGGGCGGTATAACCGCAGTCGGTGGAGATATTCCACGACTTGGGTAAATGGAACTCCAAATCACCCGTTACGCCCCAGTTGAACACGTTGCTCACGCTGTTCTGCGTCAGGTTGTTCTGCGTGCGGCTGTAGGTGCCGTTGGCACGCAGACCTATATCCACGATGTCGTGCGTAAACCGCAGACCGAGATCTTCATTCACCTGCAGGTTGCCCGTCAGCGAGCGGTCGCCCAAAATCATATTCCCCTCCTCTATCATACGGGCAATCTCGTCGGCTTTCTGCTCCTTGAGGATATATGCCACACGCTGGTTGTAACTGACGGCGGTGCGGGTATTGAACTGCAGCATCTTGTTGGCAAAAGGCGTGTTGTACATAAAGTCCGCCCCGATATTCCACGGCAGTACGTCGGCATTCACCGTCTGCTGGTAGAGTTTGCCCGTCTCGTCATAGATAGCGTTGTTCACCAACGCATCTTTGGTCATTGTAGCACGGATACCCGTCATAATACTGGAGAACTTGTCCTGGTTAAAGCGCGAGTACATTGCCATCAGGTTATGGCTGAAAGCGGGTTGCAACCCGAGGTTACCCACCGTCTCGTTCATAGCGTCCGAGTTGTTGCGCACAGGCTCCATTTGGGTAATCGTCGGCTGACTGACCGTACCGCGGTAGCGGATACGCGCAAACTCTTTCTTGCCGAACTTGTACTTGAAATTGACCGTCGGCGACCAGTTCCACACGTTAATCAGTGTGTCTTGATGCAGCACCTGCCCGTAGTAGGTAGTAGTATGCGTCTGCGAAGCAAGCACCCGCGCACCCACTGTCAGGTCGCTGTTTTTCGTCACCCAGCGGTAGTTCAGTTCCAACTGCTCCGAATAGAAACGGTTGCTCAGTTGGTTGCTATAGACAGAGTCATATTCATACGTCTCGGTCTCCGTATCAAACGAATACTGGTCTTTCACCGAGTTACGGTTTCGCCCCGAGAACTGCGCCGCTATCTCGAGCAGATGGTTGCGTTGATAAATCGGCTCCACATACGATGCCCGCAGGCTATAACTCAGGTTGTCGTTCTTTGAGTTGGTATATTGGTCCACCGTTGCGCTGTTCGTCAGGTTGTCAAAGGCGTACGTGTTATTAAAACCGGTTGTATTCCCGTAGTTCACGTTGCCCACCAGGGTCAATGCCCGCCCGGGGTGCAGGAACTTGTGGTTGTAGGTCAGTTTCACCCCGCCGCTTATCTCGCGGGTGGAGTCCAGTTGTGTCTGGTAACCGTCGTTGATGAGACTGTCTTCGCGGTGGTAGGTATATTCCTCATTGCTCAGATTGCTCTGCCCCGTGTAGGAAAGGGTTGGCTGGATAAGCAGTTTGTTGAGCGAGTCGATCTGGTATTGCAGTTCGAGCCGTACATTCACATCCCACACCCGCGACTGCTTGGTCAGCGAGTCGCCGTTGAGATACGTATAATCGCCCGCATACGACTCTTTCTGCGTCTCGGCAAGCGTATAGTTGTTGGAGTGGTTGATTGCCGCATCGCCGCCAAGAAGCAGGCTGGTCTGCCCGTCTTTTTTCTTGATGCGGTCATTGAAATCTATATTGGTGTTCACGCCGAGGTTCTCGCTGCGCGTAATACCCGAATTGGCGTCCATACCGAAGCCGCCGCGCCCGCGCCCCATACGCACCTCGTTGGTGTTGTTTGCGCTACCGATGATGGTAGTCTGGCTCTCGCCCAACAGGATATTGGTAAACAGGTTGGCATTGTAGCGGAAATCGTCCTCGAAGAAATGCCGTGCCAACTCACCCGATGTAGTCCCGTATGCGGGGTCGCCATAGTTGAACCAACCACCGTTCTCCGTAACCATATCCGCACCGAGCGAACCCGTATATTTGCCGAATACACCGCGCTTGCGGTCCTGCTTGAGGGTCAGGTTGATAATATGCTCTGTATCGTCGTCCTCAAAACCCGTCATCTTCGCCACATCCGATTTCTCGTCTATCACCTGTATCTTCTCTATCATCTCGGCAGGGATATTCTTGGTGGCGGACTGCACGTCGCTGCCGAAGAATTTCTTGCCATCGATGCGCACTGCCGTTATCGTCTCGCCGTTCACGGTTACATTGCCCTGCTGGTCCACCGTTACGCCGTTCATCTTCTTGAGCAGGTCCTCCACCATGGCGTTCTCGCCCACCTTGTAAGCCGAAGTGTTGTATTCTATGGTGTCGCCTTTGACGGTCATCTCAGCCGCATGCCCCTGTACGCTCACTTCTTGCAATGCCTGCACGTCCTCTTGCAGGCGCACCGTCTTCATGGTCAGCGTGTTGTCTTTCGCCGTCCGCGCCGATACGTTTACGTTCAATGTCTGCTCCTTGTAGCCAATGTTGGATATATATAGTTTGTACTGCCCCGTTGCAATGCCCCGAAGCATGTATTGCCCTTCGTCATCGGTCTGCGCACCTTGCACTAATATAGAGTCCGCACCGCTGTATCGGAAAAGGCGTATTGTACTCATTTCCAGCGCACTGCCGTCCGTATTGCTCACCACCTTGCCCACTATTTCATAGTGTACATTCTCCGCCTGCGCAAGCCCTATACCTGCCCACAAAAAAACGATTATCAGTCCAAAATGTTTCATACTGCCCGCTGTTTTGCAAATCCTGTGCCAAAATGACAGCAACCACTTCATTTCCCCGCAAAAATGTCGGTATGCTGTTATTTTTTATATTCCAGTGTCCAAATCTTATTTTTATTACCTATTTTTATGCAGTTTATGCAACAGATATAGTGCATAAAGTGTATAAAAAACAGGCTTATCCTATGCAGAAAAGCCAATTCTTTCTACGTCCTTTCTACGTCCTTTCTACGTAATTGGTATTATGAGGTATAGGAAGTGCATAAAGTGCATATTTTTCCCGCAGCATTTTTTCCAGGCAGGATGTTATCCGGGACTTTGACGACGCGGGACG
>CAKVEC010000017.1 GCA_934728255.1 uncultured Bacteroidales bacterium | reverse complement strand
CAGCAACGTGGAAATTTCCATTCGTTCTTCTTGTACGGACAACTTGAAACGTTTTGCACCCCGCCGCACAAATAATAGTACGCCTGATGAAACAGACTATTATGAAGAGCAAATCGCTACAGATGCCCCGCTGTCAGTCGTCAGGCATATAGACCGCTATATTGTGTACAATGCAAACGGACAGTTGGTGCAGACTGCAAAAGACAAAGAAATGGCTACAAACACATTACCAAGCGGCTTCTATGCCATTCAAACCCTATGGGACGATGGTGCTGTATCTGTAGAGAAAGTCATCAAACAATAATATAACTATAATTGCATATTTTTCCGCCGTAGGCGAATAAGATTTATGGCAATTTATGGATGAAAAAGACAAAGATTTACTTCGATTTCTTGCCGCTTTGCGGCAAAGGAGTTTTTTATATCGAACTCACATTAATATAAAAGTAAACTATTTACAGCAATGAAAACAACAATAAAAACTTTGGCTTATGGTATGGTGCTGGGTGCGAGTGTAGGGCTCCTCTCGGGTTGCAATGACTGGCTCACCAAGGAACCGCTCTCGTCCATCACACCCGAACAGTATTTCAACACTGAAGCGGCTGTCCTCTCTTTTGTGGACGGGCGTTACACCGATTTCCTCCCCGGGCATGGCGGCTGGTCCAGTACCACGGGCTGGGACTACGGACGTTTCGCTGCCGATGCCACCTCCGACAACCAGATTAGTGCTGCCGGACCGGGCGACAAATTCCTCGGTCTGTGGCTCGTGCCGCAGACGGGCGGAGGCTACGACTTCAGCAATATCTATAAGTGCAACTGGTTCTTCTCACAGGTGCTCGACCGCTACAATGCCGGCGAAATCAGCGGTGTGAAAGAGAATATCGACCACTACATCGGCGAGATGTATTTCCTCCGCGCATATGGTTATTTCGACAAACTGCAGGCTTTCGGCGATTTCCCGATCGTTACCGAGCCGCTCCAGGATACCAAGGAGGCACTGATCGCTGCCAGCCATCGTATGCCGTCCGATTCCGTAGCACGTTTTATTATGCAGGACCTCGACCGTGCCGCCTCGCTGATGACCGCCAAGATGTCCAACAGCCGTATCTCGCGCGATGCCGCCCTGTTGCTCAAGTCGCGTGTGGCGCTCTACGAGGGTTCTTTCCTCAAGAACTTCGCCGGTACCCCCTTCGTGCCGGGGAACAGCGAATGGGTGGGACTGCAGAAAGACTACAACCAAGGCTATGCTTTCCCCCGCGGCGACATCAACGCCGAGGCGGAGTGGTTCTTCCGTCAGGCTATGGCGGCTGCAGAGCAGGTAGCCGATGCCGCTGTCCTCACCGACAACACGGGTACCGTACAGCAGACCGAGACCGACCCTGCCAACCCCTATATGGATATGTTCGGTACCGAAGACTTGTACGATAACCCCGAGGTCATCCTCTGGTGTCCGTATGCCGCCAATTTGGTATCGCACAGCGTGGTTTATTTCGCGCACCGCGGCAACGGAGGCACCGGTCTTACACGCGGTCTGGTGGACAGTTACCTGATGAAAGACGGTCTGCCCATCTATGTCAGCCCGCTCTATCAGGGCGATGAGTCATTTGCCGCCGTCCGCACCGACCGTGATACGCGTCTCTCTTGTTTCCTCAAAGAGCCGGGGCAGCGCAATTATGTCTATCCGACCACCGAAGCCAACAGTGCTATCGAGATTGAACCCCTGCCGCAGTTCACAGGCGTGGTAGAGACCTACGCCACCGGCTATTCAATCCGCAAGGGCAACTCTACCTACCAGAAACAGTGCAAACAGGCAGGCTCTACTACGGGCTGCATCACTTTCCGTAGTGCCGAAGCCCTGCTCAACTATATCGAGGCTTGCTACGAAGCCAATGGTTCGTTGGACAGCAAAGCCGAGGGCTACTGGCGTGCGCTCCGCCGCCGTGCAGGGGTGGACGAGGACTTCACCAAGACCATCGCCGCCACCGACATGACGCAGGAAGCCAAGAACGATTTCGGTGCTTACACCGCAGGGCAGGTCGTCAATGCTACCCGCTACAATATCCGCCGTGAGCGCCGTTCCGAATTTCTCGCCGAGGGTATGCGCTGGATGGACTTGATCCGTTGGCGTGCGCTTGACCAACTCACCACCACGCCCTACCAGCCCGAGGGTATCCATATCTGGAGTGCGGGTATGCAGCAGATCTATTCCGATGCGGGTGTCGAACTCAAAGCCGATGGCACCGTCAATGCCAATGTATCGCCCCTGTCGGACGGCGAATACTACAAACCCTACCGCCGCAATGCCAAACAGGAGGGCTATGATGGACTGACATGGCACATGGCATACTACCTCTCGCCGATCAACGTCAAGGAGTTCCTCTTAACCTCCGCCGATGGTGCCACCAAATCGACTTCGCCGCTCTACCAGAACCCCTACTGGTCCACCGAGGCCGACTCCCCCGCCGAGAAATAAGGTAAAAAAGATATGTCTCCGCAGCAGCCGTATTCGGCTGCTGTTTTTTTGTAATGTTATTTTTCTGTGAATTTTTATGTTTAATTTGCAAGTGTCAGATATTAGTCGTAATTTTGCAAACGATAAAAGATGCCATGAGCCACGAACAGCAAATACAACTCTTTGAAGACCGCAAAGTCCGCACCGTATGGGACAGCGAGCAGGAGAAATGGTATTTCTCCATTGTGGATGTTATCCAAGTGCTGACGGACAGTGCGGATGCTCGCAATTATTGGAAAGTTCTGAAAAACAGGCTAAAGAAAGAAGGTAGTGAGTTGGTTACAAATTGTAACCAACTGAAATTACAATCAGCAGACGGAAAGTTTTACAAGACCGATGTGGCTGATACCGAGCAACTATTCCGTCTTATCCAGTCTGTTCCGTCTCCCAAGGCAGAGCCGTTCAAGCAATGGATGGCGCAGGTGGCAGCCGAGCGGCTTGACCAGATGCAAGATCCTGAACGCTCAATCCAACAGGCTATTGCTGACTATCACCGCTTGGGCTACTCCGACCGATGGATAAACCAGCGTGTACAAACCATACGCGCCCGCAAAGAACTGACCGACGAATGGCAACGGGCGGGAGTGAAAGAGGGGCAGCAATATGCATCGCTTACGGATATTATCACCAAGGCGTGGAGCGGCAAGACTACCCGCCAATACAAGGACTACAAGGGGCTGAAGAAAGAGAACCTGCGGGATAATATGACCACTATGGAGTTGGCACTCAACATGTTGGCAGAGGCAACTACGGTGGAAATTTCCCGCACCGAGAACCCGCAAGGATATGTGGCAAGTGCAAATATCGCCCACCGTGGCGGGCAGATAGCGGGTGAAGCGCGCCGGCGCATTGAGGCACAAACAGGACATTCGGTTATATCGTCAGTCAAAGCCGCAGACTATCTGCCGCCTACCGATGAACCGCCACAACTCTCGGATACCGCAGCCATAAACAATTAACGCCTGATTACACGATAATTAACGTTCTACAAAACACGAACCACAAAATAATATTTATACTAACTATTAAATTCATTTTATTATGAAAAAATTATCCATTTTATTTGCTGCACTATTGGCAACTACATTGTCCTTCGCAGCAGATTACTCAACTACTTACACGAGTAATGTAACTATGAGTGCGGGAACTAATGCCTCTGCTGCTAAAATTAAAATCGGAGACAATACTTTCGATGGTATAAAAGCTGGTACTTCTAAAGCAGCAGGTACGATCAAAATTACGGTTCCTGCCAATCAAACAAATTTGCACATTCATGCTATTGCATGGAAGGGTGCTGCGGGAAGTGCTGTCACCATAGAGGGGGCAACGTGTACACCTGCAACATTGACTTTGGCAGATAATGCAGGTATATCTGGTAATCCTCCATTCACAATTTCCGGAGATATGAAAAATGAATATTATTTTAATGTGTCTTTGAAGGGTGTTACGGCTGAGACTACATTGACTTTGTCTTGTCCTAAACGTTTTGTAGTTTTGGGTGTAAATGCGGTAGCAGCAACAGAGGTTCCTGCTACAAATATTGTATTGGATCAAACTGCATTGGAGTTGGAGCAATATAAATCTGCAAAATTAGTGGCAACTCTGACACCTGCAGAGGCAACAACGGCAGTAGCCTGGACATCTTCTGCCGAGAATGTCGCAACCATTTCAAGTAATGGTGTTGTTTCTGCTGTTGGTGTAGGGACGACTACTATTACTGCTACAGCAGGTGAACTTACCGCAACTTGCAATATTACGGTTAAGGCTGCTACTATTTTGACTTGCTCTGAGGCTGTTGAAATGGCAAAGGATCTGGCAAACAATGATGTATTGGCTAATGGAAAGTATGTGGTTCGTGGATATGTTACTAAATTAGTTGGTACACCTGCAACTGATATGGAGAAATATGGTAACTATTCTGCGTGGTTATCAGATACAAAAGAGGGGGATGATGTTTTTGAGGCTTTCCAAGTGGCACCATTAGATGGCAAAACCGTTGCGGAAGTTGGTGATTATGTAGAGGTTATTGGTGATATAACAAGTTATAATGGTACTATTGAGACTGTGGGGAAAGGTGCGGCAACGATTGCTGTTATTGCAGAGCCGGTGGATCCTCAACCTGCTGTTTCGCCGTATTGCCAAACCGAGGTTGGACATTTCTTTGCAGAGAATGCAGATCCTAATTCGTATGTACTGCTTTCTATCGGTTCGAAGAACGGAAAGACCATCGTTCGTATTGACCAGGATGAAGCAAAGAACAGCGCGATGTTCGACTATCTGCAAGTAACCGGTTTGGCTACCGCAGGTGGAGATGTTGCTGAAGGTGGCGAAAAGGCAATGGCTGCTGAGTTTGATACTCCTGCTGCTGACGCAGATGGCAATATCACACTCGAAATTCTTTGGAGCACTGTTGCTTGGGATGGTCGTTGGATGGTACAAAACGTAAAAGTACCCGCTACTGCAGAGTGCGAACACGCTGTATTGGTAGGTCCCGGTTCTGCTCTTGATGCAACCGCTGTGGCTCCTAAAGCCACCAAGCGCATTATCAACGGCGTTCTCGTTATAGAGAAAGACGGCGTCCTCTACAATGCACAGGGTGCAAAACTCTAAACAATGCATTGCGTAATCCGCAATTAGCGCATTACTCCTAATAAAAACCTCCTGCCCCCCAAAAATCGGGCAGGAGGTTTTTTATTGGAATATAATCAAGAGAACAGCAGTTCTCTATGTGTAGAGAGGAGACAAACCCACTACATCGCTACACGCAGCGTGATACGGATACCATTGCGCTGCCAAGGTCCGAGACGGACGGGAGTACCATCTGCAGTAGTGGCGTTGAGATGTGTCAGACGGCGGACGTAGTCGATGCGGATGAGTTTGAAGATGTTCTCAATACCTACCGTCATCTCCATATACGGCATATAGGCATGCTTGCCGTCGCTAAAATCGGTTCGGGCGGGTATCACGTGGGCATCTACGGTGTACGAGTTGGGAAATTCGTACAGACCGTCGGTCTTCATTGGGTTGTTGCGGTCGCCGAGGTATCCGGCGAGTATATGGAACGATGCTACCTCGCGCAGTTTCAGTAATTTGAGCCCCGGTATGCGGTTGAAGAGCCAGCCCTTCATATAATAAGTAACGTGCAGCGAGGCATAGCGGTCGTAGAGAAACTCCATCGGTTGCATCAGGTTAAACGCCTTCGGGTCGAGCAAAATGCTCTGGTTGGACATCGGCGCAAACAGTTTGGTGAACGGCACACTTTTGTCTGTGGCGATATAGCCTATATCCGCACTTATGTCCAAGTGTCCGAAAGCAGACAGCCAAAAGCGGCTCTCTGCAGTCAGTTGCAGACGGTTGTAGAAGTACTTGTCCTCCAAGATATATCCCATTTCGTTGGTTAGTCGGAATACAGGAGCGTCTTTCCACAGGTTGAATGGCGATTCAATTCCCTGCCGGTCGTTGTAGATAAATCCCCCCGGCGAATAGCGCAACTGGAGCGTCCACTGTGCATCGTGGTAGAACGGTCGCTCAAACGTGGTGCCGTCCGTATTGTGCTTGATATAGCGCAGGCGCAACGCGTGGTCGGGGTATGGCAGCGGATTAAATGGGCGTTGTACCCATGTAGAGCCGTTGGGCTGATTGTTCATAAAGTCGAACCACGTAACCACGGACAACTGGTTTGCCCATTCTTTCTCGTATTTCAGACGCAGTTTTGCCACATACTGCATGGGCTTGGGTTCGTAGTTGAACTTGATGGACATGAATATATGGTCGCGGTCGAGTACACGATAGGTCTGCCCGAGTTCCTCCAAGTCGTAACTTGCGGTGAAGGACAGGTTGTGCCGCAATGACTCATAGGGGTGGTATTGCTTGTCGTGGAACGAATGTAGCACGGTGATGCCGCCTTTGACACGGTGGTCGTTGAAGCCATATGCCACATATTCGCTGGTGAACCACCGACGGTTGAGGTTGGCTGTTGTCATACCGCCGATACGCAGACGGGCACCCTCTTGCTCGTTGTAACTGACGGTGTTAAAGATAGGTCCGAAGTCCCACTTGCTCTTGCCGCGTTCTTTGGTGGTGGGAATAAACTCCTGTATCAGGTCCTGCACCGTATTCACCACCGCCCGGAAGACCGGTACGCGCATCAGTTCGGTTTGCAGGCTGTCCACTACCGTCTCTTTGCCCGTCAGTGCCATCGGACGAAGCGTGTCCCATACGGCAAGCGGAACCTTGTCCGCATCAGGCAATACAACCTCCGCCCCCGCCATATAGAACAGGCTGTCGGGTACCTGCGTGCCGAGTTGGTAGTTGCTGAAATGCCGCGTCTGCCGTGCATAGATGTTGTGTTTCGATTTTTTGCGAATAGCAAACCGCACGTGTGTATTCACTTCCTCGGAAGCCCACAGACCGTTGTCTAATTGATAGAAGGTCTCCGATATACTCATATGGCTGAGCCAGTTGAGGTTGATATGCGGAGGAACGTTGATCTTGTAGCGCTTGAGGGCGTAGGTGGAGTCGGCTACGATATAGAGGTGCCCTGTAAAGCCGAAACTCTCGCTGTTGACCGGCACAAACGCCAGATCAACGCATTGCGTTCCGTCCACCATTATAGTATCCATAATGTAGTAGTGGTAGAAACTGACCGCCAAAGAGGACGACAGCGGGCTGACAAAACGGTTGAGCATCAGGTTGATGTTGTCGGCAAAGATGTTCATCGGTTGGAACATTGCCTGCAGGTTGGCAGATATACCGCCGTTGTCTATCAGTTGGTCAAGTCCCTCCCAGCGTTTGGCTTTTACGACTTTGCGTTCTTTGCGGGGGGATACCTGCATGTATTCGTCCGCCACCGTTTCGCGGAGCGACATCGTGAGGATAGTTGTTTGGTTGGCCTGCTCGATGGCTTGGTTGCGGGTGATGACCGTGCTGTCCACACGCACGAGGGTGCTGTCCTGCCCGATACTGATGCTGTCTATCGCCACTCGCCCGCTGTCGATGACGAGTACACCATCTTCGAGTTGCATCGTATCGAGGTAGTTCTCGAGGAACCGGAACTTGCGCCGGAAATTGTTCTTGTCGAGGTTGTAGTCGAAAGGCTCCAATGCCATCACGAGTTTCTCATACGACTCCACTTTGTACGATGCCGACCGTCCCACACGGTTCTTGTCCTTGTTGGCGATGACGTTTTTTATCAGTTCCACGGCGGGGTTGCCCTTGCGGCGGTAGTGCTCCCGTTTCTTCTGCGGTTTGACGACCACGTCTTGCAGGGCGTACACCTCCGGTTCCATAGGAACAAACAGTTCGTTGGTCTTACCTGCTTTGACGGTGAGTGTCTTGGTCTTGTAGCCGACCATGCGGAAACTGAGCGTGGTCTTATTCAGGTCGTTTTCTATAGTGAATAACCCGTCGAGGTCGGAGGTTGTACCAATAGAAGTGCCATCGAAGAGTATCTGCACAAAAGGCAGTGTCTCGCCGGTGTTCACATCCACCACCGACCCCGTTACTTTGGTGGTCTGTGTCGCCCATACGCTCATCGTAGTGAGCAATATCAGTAATATACTATATAAAAATCGTTTCAAAAGGAATTAACGGTAATTAACGGAGACTTTCCTGTTCGGGGCGTGTGGGGATGGGATAGGGGTGCATGTTGGCGTCCAAGCCATAGACGACAGAGGCGGCTTGCATAGACGGTCGGTCGATACAGCGGGTGGTGTCGAGGGTGGACAGCGGTACATTGCCCAGGTCGAGCAGGCTGTGGAATAGGTACATAGTGGACAGTTTCTTGGTGCGGTTCGCCTGTATGGCGGCTACGCGATCCGGGTGCCGGCGGCGGTAAGCCTCCGATGTCCAGACGAACAGCGGTACATGGTATTCGTAGTACGAACCCGAGAAGGTGCCGTGCAGAAACATATTGCGCTCATCATCAAGCAGGTTCTCGCCATGGTCTCCCACATAGACCAGCACTACGGAACGCCCGGTCTGCTCCAGTTCGCAGAGAACGCGGTCGATAAAATAGTCGGTGAAATGGATGGCGTTGTCGTAGGAATTGATGAGTATGGCTTTCATATTGCGGAAAGCGGCTATGTTCTCCGGGCGGAGGCTGTGCCACGAGACGTTTCCGTTGTCATTGATGTCCACATTGGTGAGCATATCGCGCACGCTCATACCTTTCATATCGGGTGTGAAGAGTTGGAAATCATCGGGGTAACGCTCCGAATACTTGAAATGGCAGCCCAGCGAGTGGAGCACAATCATCTGCCGTTGGTTGCCGGTGGCGAGCACCTCCCGCAATGGTGCCAGTAGCACTGTGTCCACAAAGACAGGGGCTTGCGAAGGCGGAATATAAGCGGTGTAGTCGCAATGGGAGGATATACGGTGGAGGAAATGGTTGTTGAAACTCTGATCGGCTATCCACGCCGTCTCGTAACCCGCCTCTTGGAAAGCGTCCACCACCGATTTCTCGTGCAGATAGAGTTGTTGGTCTTGCGGTGTGGCACGCGAGAGCATAAACGGCACCGAGACCGTAGTGAGGTTGGCAATGGAGTAGCAACTATCGAACGAGACAAGTTGCTTTACTCGTGCTGCCAAGTGCGGGGATGTCTTGCGCGGGTAACCATTGACAGACCAGTGGTCGTAGCGGGAAGTCTCGCCGATGAGGAATACCACGATTGTGGAGTCGTTGTCTTGCATGCGGGGTATGCCAAAACAGAAATCGTCGAGCAACTCGTTCTGCTGCTGTATGTCGTACGCCATAGCGGACAGGTGGTAACATGCCAGGAGGATATTGATAGGGCATACTTTCTCCGAGCCAACCCAAGCGGCGGTACGGAGGTCAATATCGCGTACGCTAAACTCGTTTCGCAACTTCGGCCGCAGTTTGAGAGCAACCATATCGGTTGCGAAGAATGCAATAATAATGCCAATAGCAATCATTCGCCATTTGCGTGGGGCAATAAATTCACGGGAGATAAAGCGGTGGTTGAGATAGAAGTACGCACCCCAGAACGCAAAGAAAATGAGGGCGACAAACCAGTAGGTGCTGCATAGTTCCTTCAGTTCGCGCGGTTCGGACTTGATGACGGTGAAGACGAACAGCAGCGAGGTGGTGGCATGGTTGATGATGAGGTGCACTATCTCTATCGCCGAGAACAGGAACGATAGTGATGCTACATAGAAGAAAGTCCGGCGGCGGAACAGGCATAATCCGAGTGCGTACAGCAGCAGGGCGGTGATAAGATAGATACACCGTTGCCCGATAGTGAGCAAATCATGCGCCATACATACGCCCATCAGCGATGGCAGCAGCAGAAAGAGCGAGAGGCAAATGAAAGTGATTATCTCTGATTTTTTCAAAGCGGATACGTTTTTTATCGGGAGTAAAGCCGCCTACATCGTGAAGACGGCAAAAATTGCGCAAAGTTACTGCTTTTCTGTGAATTATGCAAATCGTTAGGAATGTCCATACCAGAAGTGCATAAAAAATGAATATAGTGCATAAAAAAGACGGCTTATGCACCGCTCAAACTCCAATTCTTTCTACGTCCTTTCTACGTCTTTTCTACGTAATCGGTATATAGAGGTATGTGGATTGCATATTATGTATATTTTCTGCATACAGGTGCCCTGATATGGTTGTTACGGAGAGTGGGGCAGTTCTTTGCGGAGTGAAAAAGCGGGCGGGGTTGCGTATCTCATATATTTTGCGTAACTTTGCGCACTTTTGCGTATTATGTTTGGATTGATTTCGATATTATTATCCGTTACGCTGCTGACGGAGCACCCGATTACGGGCAAGGCGAATATGAGCGTGCTGGTGGAGAATATGACCACGGGGGCGGTGATAGACGAGCACCGTTCCGACCACGTTGTGCCGCCCGCTTCGGTGATGAAACTGCTGACCACGGGGGCGGCTCTCGAGACCTTAGGGGCGGATTTCCGCTTTACGACCACCATAGAATATACGGGGAAAATAGAGAATGGTACACTATACGGCGACTTGTACATCCGCGGCGAGGGTGATCCGTCGTTGGGCGACAAACGGCAGTCGTTTTTGCCACGCTGGGTGCGTGCCGTGCAGGCGGCGGGCATACGGCGCATAGAGGGCGGCGTGATAGCCGATATGAGTGCTTTCGACGGCGAGGCGACCAACCCCGCATGGCTATGCGAGGACGCAGGTAACTACTATGCACCCGGTATTTTCGGAATCAACTATATGGCGAATACGATGAATATCGTACTCAAAAGCGGTGAAGTAGGGACGATAGCGGAGGTTACACGCACGGAACCGATGTATCCGAATTTGCAGTTTATCAACCATATACGCTGTACGCAGATTACCTACGACGGGGCGTTTGTGAGCGGACTGCCGTTCAGCAACGAGCGATACTTGACGGGCTGTATCCCGAGTAATCTGGGTGTATTCGGCGTAAAAGGCGACATACCAAACCCCGGGCTATTGCTGGCACAGCACTTTCAGCAGCAATTATTGCAAGCGGGGATAGCGGTGAAGATGCCCGCGCACTATATGGCGGATTACAACCCTCTGTTGCCGCCGCGGAATATGATATATGAGCATAAGTCGGCTTCGCTGAGCGAGTTGATAGCGGAGACCAATATCCATAGCAACAACCTCTATGCGGAGGCGATATTCCGCTATCTCGGGTTGCAATACGCCACACCGAGTACGATACACAATGCGTGCGATTTTGTGCGTGAGTTCTGGCGCAGGCGTGGCGTGGATATAACCAATGCGCTGATCAAGGACGGTTGCGGTCTGGCACCGCAAGACGCCGTGAGTGCCGCTACGTTTGTGCAACTGCTGCGCTATATGGCGCAGAGCAAGAATGCCGATGTATGGTTGCAGTCGCTGCCAATAAGCGGGCAGACCGGGACGCTCAAGAGCCTATGCCGCGGAACAGCATTGGAGGGGCGTATTCATGCCAAGAGCGGTACTATCTCGGGGACGAAGAATTTTGCGGGATATATAGATATGCCCAACGGGGACAAGTGGGTGTTCGCCATACTGATCAACAGTGCACCCGGCAAGGCACGCAATATACAAACCGTAATCGAAAAATATCTGCTCGATGTATATCAGGCAAACAAATAGCACCTCCACCCTTCTGCGGGAGCAGTACTCGGACGACCTGCCGCACCTGTACACCATACGGACGGACTACCAGTCGGCAGGGCGCGGACAGGCTGGCAACGGTTGGGAGAGCGAAGACGGCAAGAACCTGCTTTTCTCCACGCTGCTGCGCTGCGAGGTGCCGGCAACAGAGCAGTTCCGACTGACGATGGCGGTTTCGGCGGCGATGATAGAGATGTTGGCATCTCACTTGCCTGCGGACGGCTCTCTGACCATCAAATGGCCGAATGATATATACTACGGCGACAAGAAACTGGCGGGTATATTGGTGGAGAATACGCTGGTTGGCAGCCGTGTGGCGTACTCGATAGTGGGGATAGGGCTGAATGTGAACCAGCGGGTGTTCCATTCCCTTGCGCCGAACCCCATTTCGATGCAGCAGATAACGGGCAAGGAATATGCTGCGGCTAGCCTGTTGGACGAGTATCTTGCCGCCTTGGAACGCTGCTTGTGTATGCCCGCAGAGATGCTGCAAGCGGCCTATATGGCGCACCTATACCGCCGTACGGGGCTGCACCCTTACATAGAGCGGGAAGTGAGCCTTGCGCCGACCACCATTGCGCAAGACACCGCAGGGGCGTTCCTCGCCGAGATACTGGGCATCACCCAACAGGGTGAGTTGATCCTCAGGAAAGAGAACGGAGAAGAGAAAACATACCATTTCAAACAGATACGATTTGTGATAGCATGAAAAAATATACATACATACTATGCGGTTTCGCCATAGGTCTATTGGCAGCGTGCAATACGTTCAACCCTATTGACAAACCCCAACCGTCCAATCCGACAGACAGTGTTTCACCTAATCCGTCGGACGACCCTGTGCAGCCGGAAGATACTGCGGCGATTGACCCGTCGAGGCGTAATTATGCCTATCTGTTCGACCTCAATGCCGTGCCCGAGATAACGATTACCCTCACCCCTAAGGACTGGAATACCTATCTGAGCAATCTGGACAAATGGGAGAACAACGGGCTCTATGTGCCTGCCGCTTTCACTTTCCGCAAAGGGACGGACGAGTTCCACCGCGATAGTGTGGGGCTGCGTCCACGCGGTAACACCTCGCGTGTGCGCCCCGAGGGGAGCCGGGGAGAGAACCACCGCAACGGCGCACAATGGCATCATTCGCATTTCGGTATCAAGTTTACAGAGTATGGGACTATCGGGCGATTCTTCGGGTGCGACCGATTGATACTCAAATGGTTCCACGAAGACCCCACTTACTGTCGCGAGATTTATTCCTATGATTTGTTTCACCGCTTCGGGGTATGGAGTGCGCCGTATGCGTCCTATTGCCGTTTGTCAATTTATATACAAGGAGACACCAAACCGGTCTATATGGGCGTGTATGCGATGATAGAGAACCCACGCAAAGGGTGGCTTGATTCACGACTGAAAGAGGGACATATACCCGACAAAACGGGCAATATGTGGAAAGCCTCGTGGGGCGCCGACCTCAGCAATGCCGACAAGTCGCGTATGGGGCTGTCGGACGACTATGGCAACGTGAAACCCGTATATGACCTGAAGACCAACAAGACACAACTCGCTGCAGCACAGCAGGAACTGGCGGATTTTATCAACGGTATGACCCCGCTCCCGTCGGGCAGCGAGCAACTGAAAACGTGGCTCGAACAGCATATGGATGTGGATCTGTTCCTCAGGGCGTATGCCGTGAATGTGATGGTCGGTATGTGGGACGACTATTGGATCAACCAGAACAACTACTTCTTCTATTTCGATGCCAACCATCGCTTCTATTTCATCCCGTTTGACTACGACAACACACTCGGCACAAGCAACTGCATCAACCCCGGTACGCAGGATATGCTCCATTGGGGGAGCCTTGAGGGAGACCGTATCTTGATGCGCAAGGTGATGTCAATCAGCGAGTTCAAGAACCGATATAAAGCCTATATCCGCGAACTGGCAGCGTCGGACGACCTGTTTGGAACGGCGGGCAGTCAGGCACGTATCCGCCAATGGCAGAATATGATCCGCCCCTACGTGGACAACGACACGGGGGAAGACACGCGTATTGAGGACAAGCCCGCTTCGTGGAGCAATTTCTCCAAATATCGCCTGCTGACCGGCGGAGTGGGAGACGGGCAGAGTACAGAAACCAACTTTTTTGAAACAAAGATTAACTCTATATCTTGGAAATAATATGAAATCCATTATTATCACGGGTGGTGCCGGGTTTATCGGCAGCCACGTTGTACGATTGTTTGTGAACAAGTACCCCGACTACCGCATTATCAATGTGGACAAACTCACCTATGCGGGCAACTTGGCAAACCTGAAAGACATCGAAGACAAGCCGAATTACCGTTTTGTGAAAGCCGATATCTGCGATTTTGACAAGATCTATGCGCTTATGCAGGAGGAACATGTTACGGGCGTGATTCACCTTGCCGCTGAGAGCCATGTCGATCGCTCGATCAAAGACCCGTTCACGTTTGCCAAGACCAACGTACTCGGTACGCTGTCTATGCTGCAGGCGGCGAAACTCTACTGGGAGTCGCTGCCCGAGAAATACGAGGGCAAACGCTTCTACCATATCTCGACCGACGAGGTCTATGGGGCACTCGCACTGACCCACCCCGAGGGACTTCCATCGCCGTTCTCCACCAAGGCATCGTCTATCGACCACGCCACCTATGGGGAACAGTTTTTTGCAGAAGAGACTAAATACAACCCGCACAGCCCCTATTCGGCATCGAAAGCATCGTCCGACCATTTTGTGCGGGCTTTCCACGATACATACGGTATGCCTACTATCGTAACCAACTGCTCGAACAACTATGGTCCGTACCAGTTCCCCGAGAAACTCATTCCGCTCTTTATCAACAATATACGCCATCGCAAGCCGTTGCCTGTCTATGGCAAGGGGGAGAATGTGCGCGACTGGCTCTATGTGGAAGACCATGCACGGGCGATCGACCTTATTTTCCACAAAGGTAACATTGCCGACACCTACAACATCGGCGGTTTCAACGAGTGGAAGAACATCGATATAGTCAAAGTGCTGATCAATACCGTTGATCGCCTGCTCGGGCGCAAAGAGGGCGAGGATATGGATCTGATCACCTACGTAACCGATCGTGCGGGGCACGACCTGCGCTATGCCATCGACTCGCGCAAGTTGCAGCGCGAACTGGGTTGGGAACCCTCGTTGCAGTTCGAGGAGGGCATCGAGAAGACCGTCCGCTGGTACCTCGACCATCAGGACTGGATGGACAACATCACCTCCGGTGAGTACGAGAAATACTACGAATCGATGTACGCCAACCGCTAAATCAAGGCGTAATGCATAATGCGCAATGAAATACACAGGCTGCTTAACGTGATGTTAAGCAGCCTGTGTTGTTTTTATGGAGTCTCTTACATTGATGTGAGAAATCTTGATTATTGGCGACTGATGAGAGAGGCGGCGGTTTGGGCGGCTGGGGCGGTGCCGAGGATGGCTTGGACTTGGGTGTAGCCGCGGAGCATCTCAATGCGATAGGCGGTGTCTGTCAGGAGGCGGTAGAGTTCGTTTTCCACGTTCTTTTCCGTGAAACGGGAGGCAATCAGTTCTTCGATGACCTGCTGCCGTCCGTTGTCCGTTGTTCTTTGTTCTTTGTCCATTAATATATTCACAAGGGTGAAATGCGGGATATGGAAAAGGATCGGGCGGAGCAGCCACTCGAGCCAGCGGCTGCAGGCGATGTAATAGACGGCTGTCTGCGGGCAGCGGAGCAGGGCGGTTTCGAGTGTGGCGGTACCCGAATTGACCACTGCCGCCCGGGCGTGCGATACCAGCAAATAGGTGTCGCGGGTGAGCGTCTCGCTTTGCAGGTAAGGGGTATAGAAAGCGTCTTCTATGCCGGGTGCTGCGGCTACTACGATACGGAAAGGCTTGTCCATCCGCTGCGCCACACGGCGGGCGGCGGTCAGCATAGTGGGCAGACAATGGCTTATCTCGCTGCGGCGCGAACCCGGTAGCAGCGCGATGATGTCCTCCCGCTGTTGCTCGCTTGGTATGATATGCTGCTCCTCGCACCACTCGCGAATAGTGTCGTTGGTAGGGTTGCCCACATAGGTGCACTGGTAGCCGTAGCGGGCATAGAAAGCGGGTTCGAAAGGAAAAATACCGAGTATCTCGTCGCACAGGCGGGCAATCCGATGCACACGCCATGTCTTCCACGCCCACGCTTTGGGCGGGATATAGTAGTAGATCTTCGTGGCAGGCAGGTGTCTGCGGCAGAAAGCGGCTATCTTGAGGTTGAAACTCGGATAGTCCACGAGTATGAGCACATCGGGGCAGAACGCCAGCAGGCTCTCGTGCGCGATACGGAAATTGCGGCGTATAGCGGGCAGGTGCGCGAGCACGGCGAAGACACCCATATACGCCATTTCGCGGTAGTGCTGACGGAGTTCGCACCCCGCACCCCGCATCTTGTCCCCGCCCAATCCGACAAACTCGGCGGCGGGGTCTTGGCGATGTATCTGCTTGATGAGGTTGGAGGCATGCAGGTCGCCCGATGCTTCGCCCGCAATGATGAAGTATCTCATATTGAAACGGCTATGGCGGCAAGGATATACGGCATAGAGCCGATGAGCAGCCCCTTGCTGAGTTTCCACGTGTCAGTGGTATAGAAGACAAAAATCAGTGCCAGATTGGGAAAGACGCTGACCAACAGCAACTTGCTCAGTACGCCGCCCGCCTGAAACTGGAGCGTGCGAAGCGGGTACCAGAGGTTCATCACATCAATATAGGTCAGTCCGAATACGGCGGGGATGATGAGCCCCAGCACGATACCGATCCAGTATTTGTCAAAGC
This sequence comes from uncultured Bacteroidales bacterium, assembly GCA_934728255.1. Lineage (GTDB taxonomy): Bacteria > Bacteroidota > Bacteroidia > Bacteroidales > Paludibacteraceae > Colicola. The sequence goes on along the minus strand of CAKVEC010000017.1, from coordinate 9,141 downwards.
GTGCCATACGCCGTGAGGTCGATGCTGACGGGCTGAATACTGATAAAACCGTGTTCGAGTGCCCAGATGTCGGTGCTCTCGTCCTCGGGTTCGTGGTTGATATATTCGCCGATGAGGGTGTAGTAGGTGTTGCCCTGCTCGTCGGTGTGCGCTTCGAGTTCGTCCGCCCAATGCCCGTAGCACTGGCGTGCCCAGCGGATACCCGCAATGTCGCCCTTGGGTGCATTCACGTTGTAGCACTCGTTGGGCTTGAAGCCTTTTGCCAGCAGCATCCGTGTGATGTCCGGAATATAGGCTTGGAAACGGCTGAAATCGGCGTCCATGGCGTGGTCGTCGAGTGAGAAACCGATGGCGGGAATACCATGCTCGGTGGCTACAAAGCAGGCACCCATCGTACCCGAGTAGATGAGGTTGATAGAGCCGTTGTTGCCGTGGTTGATACCGCTTGCTACAAGGTCAATCCTGCGGTTTTTGAACAGCACATTGGTGGCAAACTTGATACAATCGGCGGGGGTGCCGTTGGTGGTATAGACCTCAACGGTATTGGTACATTCGTCTTCTATGCGGTTGAGGTACATCGGTTTTGCTACACTGATACACGCGGCGTTTCCACTGCGCGGACCATCAGGGGCAATCACCGTTACATGTCCGAGTTTGCTCATCTCGGCTACAAGTGTACGTATGCCTTTGGTTCCCCAACCGTCATCGTTGGTTACTACTATTTCCATTGGAGTAATAATCTGATAAATAATGTTAATAAACAATGCCTTTTTGCCTGCTCAAAACAAGCCTATCCTATAACTATCCTATAACCATCCACCTCACTTTGGTATAATATAGGGGCATTAAGGAATAATAAACTATCCTTGTATGGTTTTGATAACTTTTTGTGCAAGCGCGTTGGCTTCGTCCATAGTGGCGGCCTCCGAATAGACACGGATGATGGGTTCGGTGTTGCTCTTGCGGAGATGTACCCAGCCGTCAGCGAAGTCAATCTTGACACCGTCTTTGTCGTTCAGTCGCTCGTTGCGAAACACCTCTTTTGCGTGCGCCAGTACCTTGTCCACATCGATGTCGGGGGTAAGTTCGATACGGTTCTTCGAGATGAAATAGTTCGGGAATGTCTTGCGCAACTCGCTGACAGTGCAGCCTTTGTGCGCCAGACTGCTGAGGAACAGCGCAATACCTACCAGGGCGTCGCGTCCGTAGTGGCTCTCGGGATAGATGACACCGCCGTTGCCTTCGCCTCCGATGACGGCATGGGTGCGTTTCATCTCAGTGGTTACGTTCACTTCGCCCACCGCCGAGGCACTGTAACTGCCGCCGTGTGCGCGGGTTACATCGCTCAGTGCGCGGGTGGACGACATATTGCTGACCGTGTTGCCGGGGGTATGGCTCAGCACATAGTCCGCCACGCTGACGAGCGTATATTCCTCGCCGAACATATCGCCGTTTTCGCAGACAATCGCCAGCCTGTCCACATCGGGGTCAACCACAAAACCGACATCGGCTTTGCCGCTGCGGAGCAGGTCGCTGATCTCGGTCAGGTGCTGCGGCAGCGGTTCGGGGTTGTGCGGAAATTGCCCGTTGGGCGTGCAGTTGAGTTCGATGATGTTCTTCACGCCCAAGGCACGCAGAACAGCGGGGATGGCAATGCCGCCGACCGAATTGACACAATCGATCGCCACGGTGAAGTTCTTCGCTTCGATAGCCGCTTTGTCCACCAATTTCAGTCCGAGAACGTTTTGGATATGGTAGGGCAGGTAGTCTTTTGCGGTTACGTGCCCGAGATGGTCCACCTCCGCAAAGGTGAAGTCCTCGGCTTCGGCGATAGCGAGCACCCCTTTGCCTTCCGCATCGTTGAGAAACTCACCCTTTTCGTTGAGCAGTTTGAGGGCGTTCCATTGCTTGGGGTTGTGGCTGGCGGTCAGGATGATGCCGCCTGCTGCGTGTTCGCCGATCACTGCCAATTCGGTGGTCGGTGTGCTGGCAAGCCCGATATTCACTACATCGTAGCCCATACCCATCAGCGTGCCGCTGACGAGTTGATAGACCATCTCCCCCGAGATACGCGCATCGCGGCCCACTACAACCGTACGGTTGCCAGGGAGTGCCGCACGGCGCTGGGTGGCATAAGCCGCCGTAAAACGGACGATATCTACAGGGTCCAATCCGTCGCCTACGCGCCCGCCTATGGTGCCGCGTATGCCCGAAATACTTTTAACCAAACTCATATTATTTATCTTTCTATCTTTCTATCTTTCTATTATTCTATATTCTATCGTTTAACCTTGATATTCAGCACATACCCGTATGGCGTAACGCTCGAGTTGTCGGCATCGAATCCCTGCTTGCTCGGGCAGATGAGCACACATTCCGAGTAGGGGTATTTCATCAGCCGCACCGCCTCCTGCCAACCGGTGCAGGCGTTGGTCAGGTCGCTGCCGTACTTGAACTCAAGCGGGTAGGCGTTGTCGAGTGTACTCCAATAACTGGTAGTGTCGGCGTTCTCGGTGAGCGCATACCGTTTGTAGCGCACCACGACGGTCTCGTTGCGCAGTATCTGGTTGTCGATGGTGTCTCCGTCGGCCACCGTCCGGGCGGCACCGCGCTTGTTGAGGTGGAAATAGAGGTTGTCGTATCCATCCACTTTGTAGTAGTCTTTCTCGCCCCATACATAGTCGTCATCGGGCAGTTCTGTGATGATATTCAGCCCGTTGCGCGAGATATAGTTGGCTATCAGTTTGTCTTCCGCCTTGCGTTTGTCGGAGTAGGTGTTCGAGTTGCAACCCGTCATCAGTACGACGAGACTTGCGCACAAAAAGAGTATTTTCTTCATTTTATTTCGATGTCTATGATTACGTTGCTATAGGGGGGGATGTCCTCGTTGCCGTGCATACCGTAGGCGGAATACCACGGGGCAAGCAGGATGATATGGTCGCCGTGGTGCCACTCGTTGCAGTGTATCTCCGCGCAGATAGGCAGTTCGTTGCGCCCGATACGGTATTCGCGCTCCTCGTCCAGCAGTAGCCGCCCTTGCAAGTCCTTGGTGCGCACGTGCATACGCCATAGTTCGTCCTCTTTGGGCGAGGGACCGTCGCTGTCTCCGTGTTCGGCAATACGCATCCACGCATTGCTGATAGCCATCAGGGCGTACTGCTCGTCCTGTGCCTCCACATAGCGCAACAGGGCTTGGTCAGCCTCTTTCGCCATGCGCTGGTTCATCTCCATCAGTGCCAGTGCGGCGGAGTCTTCCTGCGGCGGTTGCCCGCTCTTGTAGGTCGGACGCTGCGGATCTTTGCCCCCGCAACCCACCAACAAACTGCATACCAAAACAATGATCAGGTGTATTTTTTTCATTCTGTTTCTTAAAGTCTTTAATGACCTTAAGGTCTTTAAGGACACTAAAATCACTTCTCTTCGCCCAAATCTTTCAGTCTCTCTTTGCGGTATTCCGAAGGTGTCATTCCGTAGGTAGCCTTGAAGCACTTCGCAAAATAACGCGAGTCGTTCATACCTACCATATACGTTACCTCCGTGATGTTATACTGCTTCTGCTCAAGCAGTTGCGCCGCACGCTTGATACGCATCTCGCGGATAAACTCTACAGGACTGAGACCGGTAAGGCTCTTTAGTTTGTTGAAGAACACCGTGCGTCCCATACCCATATCTTCCACTAATTCGTCCACGGTCAGCGTGTTGTTCTCCATCTGCTTGTCCATAATGTCAAGCAACTTGGCGAGGAACGTGTCGCCTTGTACGCCCTCGTCCTGTTTTTGCGGTTCCAGGCGCATCAACCGCTTGCGGTAGTTCGCCTCCAATTGTACACGCTGACTGATCAGGTTCTTCACTCGCGCCCGCAGATATTCGGGTTCGAAAGGCTTCGTTACATAGTCGTCCGCACCCTCTTTCATAGCCTCCAACCGGCTCTCTATCGCCGATTTGGCGGTCAGCAGGATGACTGGAATGTGGTTCAAGTCCTGCGAGCGTTTGATATGGCTGGTCAGTTCTAGTCCGTCCATGTTGGGCATCATCAGGTCGGTAATCACCACATCGGGCATATCTTTCTCTATGGTCGCCAATGCCTCTTTGCCGTCCGAGGCTTTGATTACACGGTAGTCGCCGCCGAGGATATTCCCGAGGAACGAACGCATATCCTCATTGTCGTCCACCACAAGAATCGTCCGTTTGTTGTCCTTGGTGTCTATCTGTGCCAACTTGTTCTCGAGGGTCTCTTGCGGGAGTGATGCATTCTGCGTGCTGCTCTTGTCGTCCACCACCATATCCACCTCGCTGCCGAAATGCTCCTTGCCCGTGCGGAACATCACGGTGAAAGTCGTGCCTTTGCCCACTTCGCTTTCCACCTCAATATACCCGTGGTGCAAGTCCACTAATTCCTTTACGAGGTTCATACCGATACCTGTACCCGTGTTGTTGGCTTGGTTGTTCAGTTCGTTGTTACCGGTGAAGCGCTCAAACAGCACACTGCGTTTCTCCATCGGGATACCGATACCCTCGTCTTTTACAATCAGCAGCACATAGCCCGGTTTCTCGTCCACCGTCACAGTAATGTTCTTGCCTGCAGGCGTGAACTTGAATGCATTGCTCAGCAGGTTGAATAGTATCGTGTCCACACGGCCTCGGTCCACCCATACCGTACTGTCTGCGGCTTTCTTCTCTATGTTTAGGTTGATGTGCTTGTCGTATGCCTCTTTCTTGAAGTTCGCGCACGTCTCGTCCACGATGTCGCTCAGCAACGATTTCTGTATGCGCAGGCGCATTTTCTTGTTTTGTATCTTGCGGAAATCGAGCAACTGGTTCACCATACGCAGCATACGGTGGCTGTTGCTCTGTACTATCTCCAACTGACCGCGCACGCTGTTCGATATACGCTCCGTCTGCAATATGTTCTCCACCGGACCGATAATCAGTGTCAGCGGTGTGCGCAACTCATGACTGATGTTCGTAAAGAAGCGCAACTTGATGTCTGTAACCTGCTGCTCCACTTGTACTTTGCGGCGCAATGCCTCGTAGGTGTATAGCACATAACCTATCAGTACCAGCAATGCCAGCAGAAACAGTATATACAGGCATATTGCCCACCAACTTGCCCACATCGGGGCTTTCACTATCACGCAAAGCGTCGTCTCATTATTCGCATCGCTGCCCTCGCGGTTGGTTGAACGCACATGGAAAACATATTTGCCGTGGCTTAGGTTTGTGTATGTTACGCGCCGTTGGTCGTAGGCAAACACCCACTCGTCCGACAGACCTTCCAGCATGTACGAATAGGCTATCTTCTTGGCGTTCACATACTCCAGTGCCGCATATTCTATTGTCAGGTTCGCATCGTGTTCTATCACCACCGTGTCCGAGAATGGCAATGTCTGTCCCTCCGAACTGCAACGCACGATCTGCATCGGGGGCGTCGATTGCGTGAGGGTAACCTTGCTCGGGTCAAAGGTGCAATAGCCGTTAGAGTAGCCGAAAAGAATGCTCCCTGTACGCGTACGCAAGGCATGTGCCTCCGTAAAATAGGTGTTCTTCTGGGCGTCCAACGCATCATAGTAGTTGCATTCGCCAGTCTCTATGTTCATCTGGGTGATGTCGCTCTCCGAGGTAAACCACAGGCTCTTCCCGTCCCCAACGATACTCAGCACAATGTCTTGCAGTGTCTGTACACGGTGTATCTCGTTTTTCGGGTCTTTCGGGTCAAGCATATTCAATCCTCCGCCGAAGGTGCCAAGCCATAGTCTGCTCCCGCTGTAGTATAGCGCACGGATGTCATAACTCGGTATCATCTCGCTGCTTAGGGTCTGCAGGTTTACCTTGAATAGTCCCGTCGTCGTCCCGCACCACGCGGTGTTGTCCACTATCTGTATGTCGCGTATCTTCAGACCGTTGCCGATTACTTTCGGCTCTTTGAAACTGTGTGTGCTGTTGTCGTAGTATAGGATATTCAACCCGCCGCCGTAGGTACCCACATACAATGTCCCGTCGCTGCCTTCTTCTATGTCGTATATGTCTGCGCTGCTGGTCGGTAGGGTCTTGCCTGTCGCTGCATACTGCAGTCCGTGCCCCTTCGTGCCGTACAGCAATCCGTATCGGCTGTCTATCGCACAATAGATACGACGCTTGTCTTTTACTATCTTTTGTATCTCGCCGTCTTTCTGTTGTACGAACGCACGCACCTCACCGTTCTCTTTCGGCGACTTGCGCATATCCGTCAGTTCATACGGCTGGGGCTCCATATTGATGCAATCCACACCGTTGTCATAGGTCGAAACCCACATCTGACCGTCCTTGTCCACGTAGGCGGTGTGGATCATATTCGTTAGGTCGGTCAGCGGATCAACCAACTCGTCTTTCTCATAGTCATAATACGACCAGCCGCCGCCCGTCGGGTTCACCCATACACGACCTTGGCAGTCCTCTAATATAAAAAAGTGCTCACGCAACTGTCCCGCATAACGGCTGTCCAACTTCGGCGTGAAGCGTTTCCACGTGTTGTAGCGGTAGCGCAGGACGCCGTTCTCGTTGTCCACACGCCAGATAATGCCATGCTTGTCCACTTTCATCGTCTCGTCTTCTTGCGCAATACGCTCCAGCATCCCAATCGGCACATCGTCCGCCTCTTTCGAAGTGATGTGCTGGCGCCGCTTGTCAAGCATATAGTAGTGCCCGTCATAGGTCATCCACCATAGTTGCTCTGCCTCGTCCTCGTAGATGATGTCCACACGGTTGTTCACTTTCGCCTCTTCGCCGTCTTCCATCGCCTTGAATACTTGAAAATCATACCCGTCGAAGCGGTTCAGACCGTCCCATGTACCAAACCACATATAGCCCTGTTTGTCTTGAAGTATGGCCATCACGGTGTTCTGGCTCATTCCGTTGTCTATCGAGTAATGGCTCACTATATAGTGTTCCTCCGCACGCAATATACCGCAACCGACTACCAATCCGATTGCTACACAAACAGCCAAATAGATGCGATGATGTTTCATACTTGTATATGTTTTTTTATGGTATTATTTGAATAATTTTCGGTCATATTTGAGCAAAGAAAAGTCTGAGCCTACAAAAATTAATGGTTAATTAATGGCTAATTATATGTTTTCCCCCCATAAAATAAGTAACGTCTAATTACACGATAATTAACGTTCCTCCAACCGCTCCGCGTTGTCCCCGATACTGCACATCCCCCTCTTCGGAGGGGGGCTTGGGGGTGTTACAACCCCTCCAGATACCTCCCGTAAGCGGTCTTCATCTCTTTTCCTAATGCGTGTACCTCCTCCGTGCTGATCCACCCGTTGCGCCAGGCTATCTCTTCTATGCAACTCACATAGAACCCCTGCCGGTTCTGTATCGTAGCGATGAAGTTTCCCGCATCGAGCAGGCTGTCGCAGTTGCCCGTGTCGAGCCATGCAAACCCTCGCCCGAAGAGTTTCACCTTCAGCGTACCCTCTTCCAAGTACATCTTGTTCAGGTCGGTTATCTCATATTCGCCACGTTTACTGGGCTGCAGCACTGCCGCTTTCTCGCATACCGTCTCGTCATAGAAATACAACCCCGGCACGGCATACTTGCTCTTCGGCTCTGCGGGTTTCTCCTCCAGACTCAGTACTTTGCCTTCTTTGTCAAACTCCACAACACCATACGCACGCGGGTCTTTCACTTCGTAACCGAAGATACACGCCCCACGCTGTCCGTTGTCCACCATCGATGCCGCCTCGCGCAGCATACCGCTGAAACCCTGCCCGTAAAACATGTTGTCCCCCAATATCAAGCATCCTGCCTCGCCGTTTAGAAACGCTTTGCCTAATACAAACGCCTGTGCAAGTCCGTTCGGCACTTCCTGCACCTTGTATTCCAAACGCATACCGATACGGCTGCCGTCACCTAATAGTTCTCTGAACATCGGCAGATCGCGCGGTGTGGAGATAACCAATACCTCCCGTATCCCTGCCAGCATCAAGGTCGAGAGCGGATAGTATATCATCGGCTTGTCATACACTGGCATGATTTGTTTGCTGATGGCTTTGCTCAGCGGGTACAACCTGGTTGCGCTTCCTCCCGCCAGAATAATTCCTTTCATGGCTATTTATAAAATTTACAAATTTACAAATTGTACATTGTACATTTTCCCGCCGACAAAATTACTAATTATTTTTGACATATACAACCGCCCCGCAAAATTCCCGTTCGAAACATTTTGCAATATGCTGTCAGGTCTATGTCATTCGTATGTGATTCGTATGTGATTCGTATGTGATTAGGCTGTTTTTGCCTGTATTATAGTGAGTTATGTCATAGTATTTATCGTATGTATGTGCTAAGTCTTTGTTTATAAGCCCCTTACGACGGATACAGACTCACATCACGCGCGCGCACAATACGCGCGCACAATAAATTTATGAACGCTCGGACTGAAAAGATAATCGCTCGGACTGAAACGTGCAACGCACTGCGTTGGGAGCCCGCAGGCGACCGCACGTTTCAGCCCGCCTTTGATATGATATATATTCGCAGAAATTAATGGCTAATTATATGGTTTATTACATGTCCCCTAAAAATTAACGTCTAGTTACACGATAACTAATGTTATTCTGTTATAAAAATACATACGCTGATAATCAGTATATTACAAAGAAAGTGCAAAAAATCGTTCGCAATATTTGGTCAGTTCGGAAAAAAGCAGTAATTTTGCACCCGCTTTTGAGAAACAAGCGTGTTTCCCTTTTCCGCCGACAAGGTGTATAAAATTCAGAGTCTCTCCCGAGGTTCTAATTTTTTTGCTCTTTTCTCTGGAAAATCACTTGAAAGACTTGTTTCTGAGTAATGCTGAAAATCAGCCTATTACAAAGAAAATTCAGAAAAGTTACTCAAAAATTTGGTCAGTCCGAAAATTTGTAGTAATTTTGCACTCGATTTCGCGCTCAACTTAAATGAGCCTACGAAATTCAAGATGAAATAAGTCTTGTGTTCTTTGAAATTTTGAAGCAATTAGTGTAGTACAAGCGAGACTAATTCGTTGCGAAAGCAAAAGAATTAGAATCTTAAAAATGAGTACGAAAGTACTCAGGGAAAAAAGAAAAAGTTCCCGTCAAGTACACAATAGATATAGGTACGTTCTGAACTAGG
>CAKVEC010000016.1 GCA_934728255.1 uncultured Bacteroidales bacterium | reverse complement strand
CAATGCACAATGCACAATGCACAATGCACAATGCACAATGCACAATGCACAATGCACAATGCACAATGCACAATGCATAATGCGTAATGCGTAATGCACAATGCGTAATGAACGCATCAACCATATTAACCATTTCAACGTCGCATAAACGCATAAACTAATAAACCCATAAACAGAAAAATATGGAGCGGCAGGAACAGGTAGAGCGGTATCTGCAAGAGCATCACATCAATTATTCGTGCTACAACCACCCCGAGGGCAAGACCATCGAGGAGGCGAAACGCTGGTGGCACGACGACGGGAGCGTGCATTGCAAAAACATTTTTATGCGCAACCACAAGGGCAATCAGCACTATCTGATCTGTTTTGATTGCGACCACGACCTGGCTATCCACGACCTGGAGCAGCGGCTCAAAGCATCGCTGCAAGCCGCAGGACAGCCCGCTCCCGGTAAACTCTCCTTTGCCAGCCCCGAGCGTATGCTGCGCTATCTCGGGTTGGAGCCGGGAAGTGTCAGTCCGTTCGGACTCATCAATGATACCGAACATCACGTGATTTTGTTCCTTGACCAAAACCTGCAAAATGCTGCATCGCTCAGTTTTCACCCAAACGACTGCCGCGGCACCGTGGTAATCAGCCAGGAGGAGTTCCGGAAATATCTTGAGACGGTCGGAAACAGGGTGGAATGGCTGGAACTATATTGAGAACCTGCATACGGTTGTTGAAAGTTAGAGATTTGATGAAAGATTTTACATTAGCCAAATACAATGTGTTGCTACAGGCTTTTCTGTCGAAAGGCTATGCTTTCTTGACCTTTGAGGACTATTGTACGGCGGAGCATTTGCCCGAACGCTATGTGATTCTGCGGCACGATGTGGACCATTGCCCGCAGAATAGCATTGACACGGCGGAAATAGAGCATCAAATACACGCACGGGCAAGTTATTATTTCCGTGTTGTACCCGAGAGCAATCAGCCTAATGCCATTCGCCGCATAGCCGATTTGGGACATGAGATAGGCTACCACTACGAGGATATGGCTTTAGCGCACGGCGATATAGACAAGGCGTTTCTGCACTTTGAGCAGGGTCTACAGTATTTCCGTACATTCTATTCCGTACGCACCATCTGTATGCATGGAGCCCCGACAAGTCGCTATGACGGGCGAGACTTGTGGAAAAAATACGACTACCGCCAATCGGGTATCATAGGCGAACCCTATTTTGACGTGGATTTTTCGCAGGTCTTCTACCTCACCGACACGGGGCGTTGCTGGGACGGGTACCGGGTTTCGGTGCGGGACAAGATACCCGTTTGGCAGGACGAATGGGTGCGGCAGGGGCTGACCTATCACACCACGGACGATATTATCAACGCATTGAAAAACGGCACACTGCCCAAACGGATTATGATGACAACCCACCCGCAGCGGTGGGCGGCAGGCAAGGGGCAGTGGGCAAAAGAACTGATAATACAAAATCTAAAAAATATAGTTAAGCGAATTTTGATTGTATGCGGAAGCAAATAGGCATTGACATTGTTATCTGGATTATTTCTATTGTCATTTGTTTGATTTGGCGGTTGGCGGCTGACAAGGCGGAGATATGGAGTTATCTCGGGCTGTTTGCCGTGATGACGCTTGTCTGGATTGCCGTAGGGATTGTTTTCCAACTCTATCGCTCCTACAAGAAAACATGGTATTGGCAGTCGCTGCTCTCGCTGGCACTTACTGCCACGGCGATGATGCTGCTTTGTCAGTACGCTTTGCCGGAGTTGGACCAACAATTTTCTACCACTGTGGCGATGTGGATGGTGGGCATTGTGACAGTAATGGATTTCTTCGTCATATTAGCGGAGCATTATTGGAAATATGCACAGAATATGACGGTGCCCGCGATGCAGATCGAGCAGCGCGAACATGCCACCGTAGTGCGTCCTGACGAACGCCGCAGCGATGCTTCGGTTGAGTCCATCCACCAGTCGGTACTCTCGCTTACCACAGAGGAAGACTACCGAATGCTCTTGGAGAAAGCCCGTTTGGACAACCGTCAGACCAAGGTGGTAGCCAATCGCGACCGCTTCAGTTTCCTGCAAATACCCGATTACGAATACAGTACATTGGTTGACTTAACCTTGCTCAACGATGCCAAAGGTATCAACCGCCGTTTCTGTATTGTCAATCAGAAACTGCCCGACGAGGGGCGATACGTGTGCTGCTACCGCCCGCAGGAGTATATCAAACAGAAGATTCTCAACCGCTATCCGCCCGTTATCCGCTGGATAGTCTATTCGGTGTATTTCTTTTGGAAACGTGTCATTCCGCGTCTGCTCCTAATGTCGCGTCTCTACTACGACCTGACCAAAGGGCGCAAACGTATGCTCAGCAAGACCGAAGTGTTCGGACGGCTGTATTATTGCGGCTTCGAGGTGGACGAGGTGGTGCCGATGGGGCATATCGAGTATATCTTTGCGCACCGTCATTCGCAGCCTTACCCGCAGGAGCAGATCAAAGTCTATGGTCCGTTGATCAAACTGCGCCGCGTGGGGAAAGACAAAAAGTATGTGTACATCTACAAGTTCCGTACCATGCACCCCTATGCCGAGTATATCCAGAAGTATGTGTTCGACAAGCGGGGAGGAATGGACATAGCCGACAAGAGCAACGACGACTGGCGTATCACCACGTGGGGGCGGTTTATGCGCAAGTATTGGTTGGACGAGTTGCCTATGCTCATCAACTGGCTCAAAGGCGATGTCAAATTAGTAGGGGTACGCCCTATCTCGCAGACAATGTTCGACACTTATCCTGCAGACCTGCAGGAAAAACGCACCCGCTGCAAACCGGGGCTGATACCGCCGTTCTATATCGACCACCCGAAGACTTTCGACGAACTGTTCGCAAGCGAGAACAAGTACCTGGACGCCTATTTCAAGCACCCGTTCCTGACTGATGTACGCTATTTCTTTATGACAATGCACTCGATATTGTTCAAGCGTATGCACTCGGCGTGAGTGCTATCCTAAGCCTATCCTATGCGCATCCTATGCGGATTTTACATATTGAATGTCTGCGGGGAGCGGTCGCATATCTGTAGGAACGGACAGAGTGGGGAACAGTCTTTTTCCTCTACTTGCGGAAAAGAAGTGGTGGTCAGCACCTCGCGGAGTTTGTCGGTGAGTAGCGGCAGGAAATCTGGGCGCACCTCGGTGTAATCATTCACCTCTTGTTTACTGACCGATACCGTAGTTTGCAGACCGGGCGTGGTCAGTTTGCGCTGCGGATAATAGAGATTCGGCTGTAGCGGTAGCGGGCTTCCGCTGTGGTCGGTATGTGCTACGGCTTCGCTGTATATGAGCGTTTGGAGTACATAGTGGGCGTTCTTGTCGGTAAAGAGTTTGTCTATGCTGTCCGCCGAGAGTTTCTTTTTGTTGTATGCGCCGGTCTTATAGTCCACCACGCGCATAGTGCTGCCCACGATGTCTAGCCGGTCGATTTTTCCTCCTACACGGATAATGCCGAGGTCGTTGCCCAAATCCACGGGGAATGTGCGTTTCTGCTCCAAAAGACAGATCTGCAAACCGGGAGCCGTAGCGTCTTGTATATCGCGCTCTATAATACGGCGGATATAGCCGCGGATAACCGTGTTCTCCATACGATGCTCCTCTTTGATATAGTGCGGTGCGGCGTTTTCGCCGGTCGGGTGCGTCCGGTTGTATTCTTTGTTCTGTGCCGTATAGGCGGCGTCTAACACTTGTTCCAACAGGGCGGAATCGTTGAGTATCTGCTGAAGCGTCTGCGGGTCAATGGTATGTGGTCGGTTGTCCGTACAGCCGCAAAGCCCCTTGTAGATATATTCCATACCGCTATGCACAAACGAACCGAGTGTGTTGGGGGCAAAAATAAGCATTTCGGTGTCGTCCGCCCGCACTCCGAGGATGTATTGCAGATAGAAGCGGCGCGGACAGTCGATATATGTGGAGAGCGCAGAGGGTGAAAGGGTAAACATACGTCCGTCCGTTTTGTAGCGCAGCGTATTGTCTTCGCCTTTTTCCAACAGCGAATAGAGACTTGTTTCGTTATGCTCCAAGTTGATCAGCGGGGTGAGGTTGAGTTGGTTGTTCTCGGCGAGTGTGTACTTGGTGATATGGAACTGCGGGCTGACCAGCATCTGCATGATAAATCGCGACATCGTCTTGCGCCCCATAGCCGTATCGGCGTCGCTGAATAGCAGCGTGGTGTTGCCTGCGCGGCTGAGCAGGCGAAAGAAGTTGTACGCATAGACCGATGCACTCTCTTCGCGGGTCTGCATACTATATGCCTTGCGCAGGTAGTAGGGAATAAACGACAGGTCGGTCTCCTGCCGCGGCACGACACCTTCCTCCACATTGAGCAGCAGCAGGTTGTCAAAATCCAGCATACGCGTTTCCAGTACGCCCATCACCTGTATATCTGTTATCGGTTCGCCGTTGAAGGGCAGCGAAACACTGCTCAGCAGACGCCGCAGCAGACTGCGCAAGAGCGAGAGGCTTTGTATCTCCGCTTGCAGAACGGGCGTTTGCAGGAGTTGGCGAAACTGATTGATGATGCAGCGTGTCTGGTAGAGCGACTCCTGAATAAGCAGCCATTGCCATGTATTTTCCCGATCGGGGTTGTCTATAGCAGATTTGCGTGCGGCGTTCTCGGCGGGGGTAACGATCTCCTCCAACAGGCGATCTAACAGTTGCGGGTAGGTCTCTCCGGGGCGCAAGTCGTTGTACCGGTCGGAGAGATACGCCATCACGGAGGCATAGATTTGTGTGCTGGAGAGCGGGAAACCCTTGGTGATGTTCACGGGGGCGGGCTGTGTGTCTCCTGTGAGGGTAACGGGCGGCAGGGCGTAAATGACGGGTTCGAGCATCTGCTCGTCGCAGATGACAATAGCCGTGCTCTGCCCATGCGCGGTGTAGTGTTCCCGCAGCCACTGCCCCGCATACTGCGCCTGCGCATTGACGGTGGTGGCTGAGATGACCGTTACATCACGCACCTGCCAGTGCGTTACTTCCGCCTCGTTGCCGAGGTCGGCTATATGGCGGCGGATGAACGAATAGGCTTTTTCGTTGGTGTCGAAGTTGTCCGCATAGTCCCAGTAGAACAGGGCTTGGTTGCGGTCGTGGAGCAAGGTCATCAGGTCTTTCTCCACTGGCATCAGATAGTTGAACCCGATAAAGACAAACGTCTTGCCGGCATAGCGCGGAAGCCATGTGTCGGTATCAGCCACGGCACGGCGCATACGCATACCCTCGTAGCCTTTTTGCTCTGCGTCCAACTCCGCATTGAGGCGGGTGTATATCTCGGGCATATTCTGCCATAGGAGGGTGAACTTGCGCCGTATGGACTCTTCGTCGTACGGGCGTTCGCCGTGCTGCCACAGGTCTTCCAATCGGGTTCGCACCTCATCATCAATGTCGAGTTCCTCTAATTGTTTCGCCTCTACGGCATTGGCAAAGAAACGCTGCACCTCTTCCGGGGTGCCGATGCTTTTGTCGATATTGTTGAAATCGGCGAGCAGTTGTCGTCCCCAGCCATAGAACAGGTCGGGGGTAAGCGACTCGTGTGTTATCTCTTTGTAAAGACGGTAGAGACGAAATACCAGCAGCAGTTCGTCCTCCTGATAGAGCGGCGAGAGGGTGTCAAACAACTCGCTCAGTGTGGTTATCTCCGGCAGGAAGACGGGGGCGTAATGTGCTTGTTTTTGCAGGTCTTTCAGTTCGTTTTTCAGTACCACCCCCGCGCGGTGTGTCGGGAAAACGAGGGTGAGCGACTGCAGTTGGTCCCACCCGAAACGCGCTACTAACGAAGCAGCGGTATGTTGCAAAAATCCTTTCATTGTACTTCCTCCAATTTTCCGGTGCGGGCGTACCAGAGGTATCCCTTCACGTGGGTGTAACCTAAGGCACGCATAGCGGTCATATAACCTCGCACCTGCGTGCGGTATTCGGGCTTGGGTTGTGTGCCGAATTTGTAATCCAGTACCACCACTTCTTGCCCGCTGATCATCACTCGGTCGGGGCGGCGTTCCTCGCCGTCCACTAATATCGCCTGCTCACGCAGCAGTTGCCGGCGTCCGGAGAACCAGTCGCATAGATCATTGTTCGTCCACGCCTTGCCGATGAGTGCGGCGATGTCGTGGCGTTGTTGCTCCGACCCGATGATACCTCGTTGACAAAAGTCGTCTATTACACGGGGCAGGTCGTCTCTGACCTCCACTTGCGCCAGTATGTCGTGGCAGATATTGCCGATATTGATATGCTCGATGATATCTTCGGCGCGTGACCCCATCACCGTGTAGAGAGCCGACTCCTGCGATTGGCGGAAGCGCACGGCATGACTGTTGCTGCATAGCGTCGCCGCTTTCTCTTTCTCCCCCGAGAAACCGAACGGGGCGGTCTCGCTATGCGCTTTGGCTGCACGGATATAGGGCTGTTCCCCTATTGTGTATTCTACAAAACACGGCTGTTCTATGTCGCAGTATGTAGTGTCGGCATCTATGAAAGCATCCTCCATACCGCAGGCGCGAAGCAACAGACTGCCCACCGAATTGGAATCAATGCCTGTGGATGCGGTGTTTATATCGGCATAGATATACAGGTTGTCTGCCGCACGGGTAAGGGCTACATATAGCAGGTTGAGTGCATCAATACGCTGGTCGCGATGTTCGGCTGCGCAGGCATCGGCATATGCCGTTTCGGCTAATTGTTTACTGTCTTTTATTGGGATATACCGTAGCGGTTCTGTGCCGTCCTCGGGCTGTACACAGGCTTTGCACCACAGAACCGGGGCTTTCTGTGCGCGGCTGATTTCCATTTCCCACGTGCAGAACGGTATGAAGAGCGTTTTGCTCTCTAAGCCTTTCGACGAGTGTACCGTCATAATACGGATGGCATTGGTGTCGGGCGCAGGTATCGACTTGTCGTGCATCGTGTCGTCCCAGTATTGCAGGAAAGCGTGCCGGTCGCTGCCGCTGTCCGCTACATAGTTGCGCACGTTGTCCAAGAGGCAGTTGATATATGCGATGTCCGAGAAAAGGAATTCGCCCTGTTTGTTGCACAGCAGAAGCCGCACTATATCCTGCAACATCTCATAAAGTGGCAACTGCCGGTCTATGCCGGCTAATTGTGCCAACGGCTCGGCTACCGGAGCAACCAATTCGATGTATTTCGCCGCCACGGGGTCGGCGGTATCTATATAGCGCAATGCGTTGACAGCCAAAAGCACGGATGCCGAGCGGTCGAGGTGGAAACTGTCCGCAGAAACCAAGCGTGTGCGTCCCAAGGCGGAAAAAACGTCGGTGTTTTTGCGCAGGTCGTTGAAACTCTTCACCACCGCCATTGCCTCATTGTTAGTGCGTACCAGAATCATCATGTCGGCGGCATTTCCCCCTTGCTGCAACAGTGATTCGATGGTGGTAAATACATCTATGAGTATATCCGCCTGCACACGCGGTGTTTTCAGTACTTGCGCCGCCAACGAAGTGCCTTTATATATGTGTTTCGGATAGGCGCGGAAACGCACGTACCCGCCATCGTTCTTCGCGTTGTAGTAGTCGCCAAGTGTGTCGGGGGTGTAATCCTCGTTGTAAATATAGGCGTTTTGCTTGTCGGCTTCGCTCTCTGCGAGGATACGTTGCATCGTCTGCAGGTTGAACTGCACTACATTGCGGCGGGAGCGGAAATTCTTCTTCAGGGCGGGGAAATGGGGGTTAAACCACGGAGCAAGCGGGTCTTCTTTCTTGCCGAGCCCGTCCATGATATGCCAGTCGCCGTTGCGCCAGCGGTAGATACTCTGTTTGATGTCCCCCACTATTAAGATCGTGTTCCCCTCGGCGGCGAGAATATCCTTTATCAGCGGCAGGAAGACCTGCCATTGCAAACGGCTGGTATCCTGGAACTCGTCAATCATGATATGCTTGTAGCGGATACCGCATTTCTCAAGGATAAAGTCCGCATCGCCCGGTTTGAGGGCCTGGGTGAGCGTGGCGGCACTCTCGGCAAGCAGGGTGCGGTTCGCCTCGGCAAGGTTGTCGTTGATGCGTTCCAACAGCCCTTGCATCATACGCATATCCATTAGGAACTGCCCCGTTATGTAGCATTCCCAATAGGTGCGACGGCAAATAGAGCAAAGTCTCTGCAACTCCTCTATTTGCCCATATAGTGCCCCTGCATCCGCCTGCCATTTATCTTTCTGTGTGTCGGAAAACTTGGTGTATGCCGCTGCTGTCATGCCCATAAAACGCTTGTCTGCATCCAATTCCTTCGGGGCATGAATAGAGCCCTCAATATTGTCAAGCATACGCACTAAATCGTTGACAAACGATTTCTGCGTGACAGATGATTTTTGCTTCTCCACCTGTTCGCGGAGTGTGGCAAGGCGGGTGAACTCCGGTCGTGTGCGCCAAGCATCCAAGGTCTTTTTATATCGGCGGATATGGTCGGGGTCGAAGTCGATTTTCCCCTCGCTGTTGAGCATTTGCACCGATTCGTCATAGAGTTTCAGTGCCATTCGGATAATGCTTCCGCGTATGTCCCAGCGTGCTTCGTTGTCTAATTGGTCTTGCAGATACTCCACCATTATCGGCTCCATTTGGTCGGTCATCTCGGTGGTGAGGATCTGATCCACGGCAGTCGTAATCGCCCGTTTGACATCTAATTCCACCGAATACCCCGCACCCTTGCCTAATAATTGCGCCATACCCGATAGGAGCGTTTGCAGAAACGAGTCGATCGTGCTGACGCATACATTGTCGTAGTCCGCCAACATTTGGCGGAAGCACGCAGCCGCACGCGCCCGCAGTTGTTCGTCTGTAGCCCGTGTGTCGGAGAGCATAAACGACTTGGCTTTCTCGAAAAAAGCCTCCTCACCGTGGTCGCCTTGCGCTATGGCGAGCAGATAGGTCAGAATACGCTCCTTCATCTCGGCGGTGGCTTTGTTGGTGAAGGTTACGGCAAGGATATTGCGGTAACTGACCCCGCTGAGCAGCAACCCTACATAGTAGGCGGCCAAGGTAAAAGTCTTGCCCGTACCCGCTGAGGCACGGCAGACATTGAGCGAATGAGTATGATCTAACACGGGAATTTGTAAATTTGTAAGTGTGTAAATTTGTAAATGACCTTAAAGTCCTTACCGACCTTAATAACCTTAAAATCCTTAAAAGTACTTCCGTATAGAAAAGTCAGGTGGATGTCGGGTGGATGTCAGGTGGATAAGCCGTTTTTACCTGTCTCTTTTATTAATTATTCTTTATCATCCTCTGCCGTGCGGGCTTCATCGAATTTCTGCTTCATGGTCGGGTTACCATAAGTCAGTTTCTTGATGGTCAGCCCCTCGGCTTTGTTGTTGGCAAGGCGCAGGTTGTCCTCCGACCCCACCAATGCCTGGCGCACTTTCTGCAGATGGTCGATCGTCTTGTCTATCTCCTCAATGGCGGTGTGGAACTTGCGGCTCGCAAGGTCGTAGTTGCGGGCAAAACCGTCCTTGAACTCGTTCAGTTTGTTCTCGAAATTCGTAACATCAATGCTCTGGCTTTTGGCAATAGCCAACTGCCGCTGGTAGTCTATGGTCTTTTTGCTGGTCTGCACAAGCAGTGTAATCAGCGGGATAAAGAACTGTGGGCGGATAACATACATCTTTTCATAGCGGTACGATACGTCCACTATTCCGCCGTTGTATAATTCGCTGTCGGGCTCGAGCAGCGTAACCAATACCGCATACTCGCAGCCTTTCTTGCGGCGGTCTTCGTCCAATTTCTTGAAAAAGTCCTCGTTCTTGTGCTTGGTGGCAGTGGCGTCCGCCTCGTTCTTCATTTCGAACATAATAGATACATACTCCTCCCCGTCGGCATAGTCGCGGAAGATAAAGTCGCCCTTGCTCCCTTCCGATGCATCGTTGTCTTTCTCAAAATAGGCATCGGGCATTACGGGGCGCAGATTCTTGTTGTATTCCGCATTGCAATGTTGTTCCAGCGACTCACCAATCATCTTTGTCGATAGACGCAGTTTCATCTCCTTGTAGTAGTCCACCTGTTCTTTCAGCAGGGTCAGTTTCTGCTCGTAGCCCTGACGGATATGCGCCTCGTTTAGGGCGGCTTCATTCTGTGCCGTGGTGATTTGGTTCTGCAGTTGCAGTATCTGTTGGTCTCTGTCTTTCAGTACGTTGGCGGCTTTCTGACGCACCTCCATTACGGCAATCTGCTGCTTGTCGCCGCTCTGTGCAATAGCGGCTTTCAGGGCGGCAATCTCCTGCTCTTTCTGCATACGCAGACTATTCAGTTCCTGCTCTTTCTGCATACGCAGTGTGGTCAGTTCCTGTGTCTTCTTGTTGATTTCGTTCTGAAAAGCCTGTTCTGTACGCAGACGGTCGGTTTGTTGTTCTGCTTTGTGCGTGCGTTCCAACTCGGCAAGCCGGCGTCCCAACTCCTGCTCAAACTCCTCATTGCGCACTTGGTTCAGTATAGCGGCATAATCCGCCTCGTCCACTGTAAACACACTCCCGCAATGCGGGCATTTCAATTCCCTGTCCATACGCTATATTCTATTATTCTATATTTTCTATCGTTCTATTATTCTATGTTTTCGGCAAAGTTACAACAATTCTGCCACATATACAAATCCTTTTTTTGATTTTATTTGCATACATCATAGAAAATATATACCTTTGTACCGTAATTTAGTAAATCCTTTGTAACCATGAAAAAGTACCTGTTCTTTTTATCTGCCTTGTGTGTGTTGGCATCTTGTTCTTCAAAACTCAAACCCGAAGATGCCACGCAAATAGTTCTCAACGGTGAAAGGAAAGACCTCCCGCTTATCATACAAACGATGAGGGTGGATGATATAACCATTGACAGTCTCGTACTAACTGTCAGAGATGAGCCGATGAATGGTTTGTTATATACTACATGGACATCTTCCCATAAAAACTACTACACAGGCAGAACCCAAGTGGAAGAAACGCCTATAATTGTCAAAGTGGACAGCATCATTAACTGCCCGACCCGGAAAGGCTATGTCCAATGGCAATCCGACTGGCAATCCGCCTTCCAAACTTACATCGCCAAACGCCTGTTCGATTAGTTGTTTGGTTTTGTAAGATAACATAGTTATATAGAAAAAGGGTGCACGGCAAAGTGCACCCTTTTCTTTTAATTGTGTCACAATATATTTGTAATCCTCTTATAGAGAACAACAGCACCCTTTAGGGGAAGGTATCAACATGTTAATTTGTCATTAGTTGTTGCCTTACACTGTCAATAGTGGGGCAATATATAATGGGCATATCGTCCACAGAATGTTGGCGTGGCAGGAAACGCCCTTTTGTAACGGCAGAGAACATCTTTTCCACAAAAGGCTCTAAGTTAATCAAATCCACACGGATTTCACTATGTGTAAGGTTGTATAGTTCATCTGCCGCAGAACGGGAGATTTGTTCCACACCTTTCATATCTAATAGATATTCATTGTTTGGCACTAACGAGGCTGCCAAACATTCCATCATCTGACGCGTATGCAATTCTGCGCCATATTGCTCTTGTACATTGATAATCTGTTTCATACTCAACTTGTATAGTCATACATATTAAAGTTTGTGGGTATAGGCATAGGAATACGCACCATAACCATTGTACCCTTGAAATCTATTTTCGGGGGCAAGGCAAGTATCTTGCGACTATTGGGCATTTGCAATAACAATGCATTGCCCGATAGTGTAGCAAACTCACCATGCAGACCCTTTACCACCATTTTGATGTTTGACGAAATGCCATAACCTCGATTTTCTGTATTAGGCAGGTTCTTTACCGAATACCCGTTTTGTGCCAAATTAAGTGCTTCGGCATCGCTATCACCCAATTTGTCAAGATGTTTCTGTGCCGCTACGTAACTGCCGTAAATAGTAATGCCGAAGTCTGCAATCACAATCTCAATGGCTTTTGCCTCCTTGTTGTACATCACATAGGCGTAACCTTTATCTGTCTGTGCGTGCTGCTGGATATTGCAAATCAATTCATCTAACAGGTACGTTAGCGGCATATTGACAGACTTGAGCACTTCAGGAAAGGAACTCTTGAGAGGTTCTTTCAGTTGGCAAATAGCACGTGCCGTTGCTTCATCATCCAAAGCAAATGAAACAACATCTTCAGTGGTTTGTCCATAGAAGATAGATGTTATCGCTCGCAAGAAAGATGTTTGCATTTCTGATTGCTTGTGTCCCACAATGCAATCAAAAAACAGTGACAAGGTACTTTCTAAAGAGAATATGTCTGTACTATTCTGCATATCTTTTACATCACGATGTTTACAATCCTGCCCGGCACGACGATGACCTTCTTCGGGGTGATGCCGGCGAGTTGCTTGGCGGTTTGCGGGTCGGCGAGGACGATACGCTCCACCTCCTCACGCGGGGTGTCTTTGGCAATCTCTATCGTGAAACGCACTTTGCCGTTGAACTGCACAGGGTATTTCTGCGTGTTCTCCACCAAGTACGCCTCGTTGCATACTGGCCACTCGGCATCGCAGACGGTGGTCTCATGCCCGCAGCGGTGCCAAGCCTCCTCGGCGATATGCGGTGCATACGGTGCCAGCAGTACGGCAAAGATCTCAAGCACAGCCCGCTTGTTGCATTTGAGAGCCTGCAACTCGTTCTGTGCAATCATAAAAGCGGGGATGGACGTGTTGAACGAGAAGTTCTCTATATCCCACGTAATCTTCTTTATCAGTTTGTGCAAAGAGCGCAGTTCGTCTGCCGTGGGTGCCTCGTCGGAGAGCGTCTCGTACATATTCCACAGGCGTTTCAGGAAACGGTGTACGCCGTCGATACCGTTGGTATCCCACGGCTTGGACATCTCCAGCGGACCGAGGAACATCTCATACAGACGGAGCGTGTCGGCACCGAACTTAGCCACTACATCGTCGGGATTCACCACATTGAACATCGACTTCGACATCTTCTCTATCGCCCAGCCGCAGCGGTATTGTCCGTTCTCGAGGATAAACTCGGCGTCTTTGTACTCGGGCATCCATGTGCGGAAAGCGTCAATATCCAGTATGTCGTTGCTGACGATGTTCACATTCACGTGTATCGGTTGCACCTTGCCGCGGTATTCGTCGGTGTCAATCAAGCCGTAGGACACATACGTGTTCTGGCTGCCGATAAGACGGTAAACGAAGTTCGACCGCCCCTGAATCATACCCTGGTTGATAAGTTTCTTGAACGGCTCGTCCTCGCAGATATACCCGAGGTCGAAGAGGAACTTGTTCCAGAAACGGCTGTATATAAGGTGTCCCGTAGCGTGCTCGCTGCCGCCGAGGTACAAGTCCACCTGCCGCCAGTAGTCGTTGGCTTCGTGTCCGACAAGGGCTTGGTCATTGTGGTTGTCCATATAGCGGAGATAGTACGCCGACGAACCCGCAAAACCGGGCATGGTGCATAGTTCGAGAGGGAAGACGGTCTTGTCGTCAATGAGCGATTTGTCCACCACCTTGCAGTTCGCCTCGTCCCATGCCCAGCATTGTGCGTTGCCCAATGGCGGTTCGCCCGTGCTGGTCGGCTTGAAGTCGCTGACCTCCGGCAGGCACAAAGGCAGCGCATCCTCGGGGAGCGTGTAGGGCATACCGTGCTTGTAGTAGATGGGGAACGGCTCGCCCCAGTAACGCTGGCGGCTGAAGACCGCATCGCGCAGGCGGTAGTTCACTTTCACGCGCCCGATGCCCGTGTTGGTGATGTACTCTTTCATCTTCCGGATCGCCTCTTTCACCTGCAAACCGTTCAGGAAACCCGAGTTGATCATCACGCCTTCTTTGGCGTCGAAACTCTGCTCGCTCACGTCCGCACCCTCAATCAGAGGCACGATGGGCAGGTTGAAATGCTTGGCAAAAGCGTAGTCGCGGCTGTCGTGTGCGGGTACCGCCATAATGGCTCCCGTGCCGTAACCGGCAAGTACATAGTCGCTTATATAGATAGGTATCTCCGCATTGGTGAGCGGATTGATGGCGTAACTGCCCGTGAACACGCCCGTTACACGGCGGTCGGCGATACGCTCGCGCTCCGTGCGGTGCTTCACCATATCGAGGTAAGCGTCCACTTCGGCTTGCTGCTCGGGCGTAACCACACGGCTGACGTACTCGCTTTCGGGCGCCAGCACCATAAACGTAACGCCGAAGACGGTGTCCGCACGGGTGGTGAAGATAGTGAACGGCTCGTCCTGTCCTTTGATGGCAAACTGCATCTCAGCCCCCTCGCTGCGCCCTATCCAGTTGCGCTGCGTCTCTTTGAGGCTGTCCGTCCAGTCGATACGGTCCAGTCCCTCCAACAGGCGCGGTGCGTAGGCACTGACACGCAGGTTCCATTGGCGCATCACACGCTGCTCCACAGGGTAACCGCCGCGCACGCTCAAGCCTTCGCTGACCTCGTCATTCGCCAGCACGCACCCCAGGGCGGGGCACCAGTTCACTTTGGTATCGGCGAGATAGGCGATACGGTATTGCATCAGCCGTTCCTGCTTCTCCTGTTCGCTGAGGCTGCTCCATGCGGGGTCTTCCGCCTCCCATTTGGCGATTAACTTGCTGATAGGCTGCGCTTTCTGCAAGGCTGTGTCGTAGTACGAGTGGAACATCTGAACGAATGCCCATTGCGTCCAGCGGTAGAACGACGGGTCGCAGGTCTTGATTTCGCGATCCCGGTCGTAGCAGAAACCTATCTTGCGCAACTGCTCCACGTAGTGGGCGATGTTCGCCATGGTGGTCTTCTCGGGGTGCTGTCCGGTCTGAATGGCGTACTGCTCGGCGGGCAGTCCGTACGAGTCAAAGCCCATCGGGTGCAGCACGTTGAAGCCTTGCAGACGTTTGTAGCGGCTGTAGATGTCGCTGGCGATATAGCCCAGCGGGTGTCCCACATGCAGCCCCGCCCCGCTCGGGTAGGGGAACATATCCAGCACGTAGTAGTGCGGCTTGTCGCTATGGTTGCTTACTTTGTACGTACCGGCTTTTTCCCATTCAGCCTGCCATTTCTTCTCAATCTCCGTAAAATTGTATTCCATATATATGTCGTTTATATTCCGTATGTAGTTTCCGTTAATTGCCATCGAATGGCGTTTTTGTTCTCCGTCAATTGCCGTTAATTTGTCGTTAATGCATTATCGATTTTCGATTCTGTTAATTATCGTAAGTTTTTTTTGTTCTCCGTTAATTGCCATTAATTAACCATTAAGTATATCGGGTCTGTCTTGTCAATCAATAGGTTTCATATTCTTATCAACAATGAAACACTCATCATTTTCCTCATCATAAATCCAACGTTCACCTAATAATGCATTGCTCCCAAAATTTATCAATAAACCAATCGGTTTCTTTGTCAAACGCAGATAGCTACATAGTTGATGCCGATGCTCCGCCCCTAAATGTGCCACCGATTTCAACTCAACCACAATATCATCCGCTACAAGCATATCCAGTCTGAATTTCTTTTCCAATGGTCGGTTTTTGTAGAAAACCGGTACTTCTTGTTCCATTACACAAGGAATACCCAGTTCCGCCAATTCAATCGTCAATGCCTCTTGATAGACCGATTCCAATAGCCCTTTGCCCAACGTATTGTGCACTTCCATTGAAGCACCAATAATGTTGTAGAGTAGTGGTTTGTACTTTTCTGTATCAATCATATTAACGAATAATTAACGGCAATTAATGGAGAATTTTTAACAATGGTCATTTATGGAGAATATTCCGCAGGCGAGACGCCCCGTCCCGAAACGGGACAACGGAACGTCTGCCTGTTCACGGATTTTGGTTACAGTAATTTCTTCACTTGCTCGTATACGTTCTGTGCGGTGAAACCGAGTTTCTCGTCCAATACTTTGTACGGCGCCGAGAAACCGAAACTCTCCAGCCCCCAGATTTTTCCGTTCTCGCCGACCAGTCCTTCCAGCGTGCAGGGCAGACCGGCCGTCATACCGAAGCGCACCACGCCCTTCGGCAGCACCTCTTCCTGGTATTCTTTTGGCTGCCGGCGGAACAACCCCTCGCTCGGTACGCTCACCACCTGCAGGCGGATACCCTCAGCACGCAGCAGTTCGGCACCTGCCATCAGCGTCGATACCTCCGAGCCGCTTGCCAGCATCACCACTTGCGGGTTCTCGTCCTTGCTGACGATATATGCCCCCTTGCGGAAGCCGTCCAAGCGTGTGTTCGGCACGGGTGCGATGTCCTGCCGCGAGAGTATCAGTGCCGTCGGGGTGGCGGTGTTCTCCATCGCCAGACGCCATGCCATCGTGGTCTCTTCGGCGTCCGCAGGGCGCAGCACGAGCATCGACGGCTGTCCGTGGTGGTTATGCAGTTTCTCCATCAGGCGTATCTGCGCCTCCTGCTCCACGGGTTCGTGCGTCGGACCGTCCTCGCCCACGCGGAAAGCGTCGTGGCTCCAAATGAACTTTACCGGTATCTCCATCAGCGCCGCCATACGCACGGCGGGTTTCATATAGTCGCTGAATACGAAGAACGTGCCGCACGCGGGGATGATACCGCCGTGGAGTGCCATACCTATGCATACGCACGCCATCGTCATCTCGCTCACACCTGCCTGCAGGAACTGCCCCGTGAAGTCGCCTCGGCGGATAGCGTGGGTCTTCTTGAGGAAGCCGTCGGTCTTGTCCGAGTTGCTCAGGTCGGCGGACGACACAATCATATTGCCCACGTGCTCTGCCAAGTAGCCGAGTACGGTAGCCGAAGCGTTGCGGGTAGCGGCACCCTGTTTCTGTACAATCTCGCTCCAATCAATACACGGTGTCTCTCCGCTCATGAATGTCTCGTACTCGTTGGCAGCCAACGGGTTAGCCTGTTTCCATTCGTAGTATTTCTCGTAGCGTTGGTTGGCTGTCTCGCGCAGTTGCGCCGCACGCCGGTCGTACAGTTCCTGCACCTCGGGGAAGATGGCAAACGGGTTCTCGGGGTCGCCGCCCAGGTGCTTGACGGTCGCTTCAAACGATGCGCCCGACTTGCTCAACGGCTGCCCGTGGGTCGAACATTTGCCTTCGAAACTCTGCCCATCGGCGGTAACGCACCCCTTGCCCATTGTGGTGTGTCCGATAATCAGACTCGGGCGTTTTTTCTCCTCTTTCGCACGCACCAATGCCTCGCGTATTGCGTCGGGGTCGTTGCCCGGTATCTCCTGCACAAACCAACCCCACGCCTCGTATTTGGCTGCCACGTCCTCGTTGGTTACATCGCGGCAGTCGGTCGAGAGTTGCACCTCGTTCGAGTCGTAGAACATAATCAGGTTGTCCAGCCCGAGGAAACCCGCCATACGTCCTGCGCCCTGCGAAATCTCTTCCTGTACGCCGCCATCCGAGATAAACGCATAAATCGTCGGGTTGTGGATAGCCCCGTAACGGGCGTTGAACCATTTCGCCGCAATCGCCGCGCCTACGGCAAACGTATGCCCCTGCCCGAGAGGACCCGATGTGTTCTCTATGCCGTGGTCTATGTCGCGCTCGGGGTGTCCGGGAACGACGCTGCCCCACTGGCGGAGCGTCTGCAAGTCTGCCAATGTGTACTTGCCCGCCAGACAGAGTTGGCTGTAGAGCATCGGCGCCATATGCCCGGGGTCGAGGAAGAAACGGTCTCTTGCCTCCCATGCGGGGTTCTCGGGGTCGTATTCGAGAAACTCAGAATAGAGCACGTTGATAAAATCCGCGCCACCCATAGCCCCGCCGGGGTGTCCGCTTTTTGCTTTTTCTACAGCCGCCGCAGCCAGGATACGAATGTTATCCGCTGCCCGATTCATAAGTTTCGTTGTGTTCATATCATATATTTGTTAATGGTTTCACGTTTTTTGGGGGTCGCTGCGCTTGTATTAGTGGCTTCCGTTCGTGGCTTGCACATCGGAAATCTCCTGTTTTGGCAGGCGAATACAAATCCGCTACAAAGTTACGCATTTTTTTTGATCTGTACAAACCGTTGTGCAATTCTGCTGCCCGATCACTTGTCGGCTCGGCGCATTCCTATGTCGCAGGGCGCAATATACGCAATGTATGTGTTCTGCCACGTATCAAACCACTCCTTGCCTTTGTGCCATCAAGAGTGGGTGATTAGTGGGTGATTAGTGGGTGATTAGTGGGTGATTCCTTATAGGATAGTAGGCGTTTACTTGGCAGTTGGTCCAAGTGTCTGTATGACTATGAGCGCGATACGTGTTGCGTTGCAAGACAGGTTCTGTTTTTATTAGTTTTATGTTGAACTCGTATTAAATATCTTAAAATTCGGTTGTTTGTACTTTTTTATTGAACATTTTATATTTGGTATAATTTTTGCGGGGGGGGTAAATCGGAAAAGTAGTTTATTCAATGTATGTTTGATAATGTTTCGACATTTTTGAGTTATACCGATGCTGCGAATATCCCAACCGCTAACTATGCGACAATCAACTCTGCTGCTCCCTTTATGGAACCGGTGGTGTATTCGTCTGTGGACGGGTACGATCGTTTTGTGCAGCCATCTGCTGCCGAGACACGGGCACGCCAATGCAGGGCGTATGGCTCGGGCTCGTTTGTTGCGGTGAACCGTATCGTGCAAGATGATGTCTCCGCCTGTGGAGTATGGAATGTGCAAGAAACGCAGCAGGAAATGGCTTATGCAATTCGACCGGGGAAACCCGACGGACCGGCTATCGGTGAAGCAACAGTCCCCATCGGTGATGTCTTGATTCCTATGCTGCTGTGCGCTGCGATGTTTTTCGTAGTGCGCACTCTGCGTGTTCGGAGAACACTGAGAAAAACAAAAATATAGCGTTGTACTTTTATTCTGTTTTGAGTATGAAAAATAATGGTTCTGTCTTGGGTATAAGACATAACTCAATACGATTTGCCCTTCGTCTCTCCCTATATGTAATAGGTTGTTTGCTGTGCTGTCCGGTTGCTTTGCAGGCGGACACTTTGGCTGATGTGGTACAGCATCCGTGCTCCGTGTTTGTGCAAAACGGAGATACGGTTTCTATCTATTTTAATACTGGAGACAAATTGACCACCAACACTCTTTCGAACAATGTTCTCTTGACGGATGATGGAAATGGGGGAGTGGCACCTGCCATTATGGACAACATCGATGAAAGCGCCTTGTGGGTAGTTAAGATGACTGATCAAGAGGCGGTAAATTCAGGGTATAAAAATACTACTAATGAAGGAAATTACTATGGAGACCATGGAACAGAATATGCCATTGCCTTGCAAAGTGTAACATCTAAGAAATGGTTGCGCATCAGTGATAACCGGAATGCGTTGATACTGACAGATGCTGAGGATAACTGCACTCTTTTCTCGCACGAACATTCATATACGGTTTATGACTGGGAGAAAAACCACGTAACATTGTGCCGATTGTTCTGTGGCAACAGCACCGAACGTTATTATATGGGCTTTAATGTTACTGCAAAAAAATGGGAAATGTCAACTAAAACGCAAGCCACTGTGCGTTTGGTCAAGTGGACAAAATGTGATGACAAAGTAGCAACCATAGAGGCGGCATTGAATGAGAATGACTCACGGGTGTCGAAGGATGAAGCGAACAAGAGAAACTTCTACTATTTCCCGTTTGCTTGCTGGAAAACCGGGGGTATCACCGGCTCTGCTGTGGAAAAAGCAACGGATCTGGGGCTGACGGACAAGTATTCGCAGAAATATGCCACAGGCTATGAGGAGCAGAAAGCGGTCTATACCCTGACCCCCAAGGTCGCACATTGTGTCTATTATCGCTGTCTGGCAACCGATACCATTAATGGTGCCCACCCAAGTGCCAATACACCGACATCACGCTCGTACGACTTCCTCCTAAAGGGCAAGACCATTAGCCTGGAATACACCGAGTTGCCGGATGAGACAGCCGGTGTAACCTTCTCCGCACAATGGGGTACGCGCGGTGCTAACCCTGACGACCCGACCTGCTCGCGTCTCACTACGGACTTGGTGAAAGATCGAAACTATATGGAGACCGATAGGAAACCTTATCTGTCTCTATGCGGTTTTGACGAAACCGTAATCAACCAATACATAGAGACGGAACCGCGCAATATGATGCAGTATGCAATAGATAATCGCACACTGACCATCACCCCCGTAGGAGTCAGCCCGTGGAATGTCTATGCTACCAAAGAGGACGGCAAACAGGGCTGGTACTACTATTTGGACACCCTGACGGTTTCTACCAACGCACCGGGCTGCAAATCGCAATACATCCGCTTGCCTATCGGTCGTGAGTCCTTCCACATCGCTTATGAGTGCCAAACGGAATTTCATATCTCGGCGGTTAAAGGAGACAATGTGCAATCATACAATGGCGGAGAGACTTTCTTTGATGTGAATGGCGGGGATTGGAGCATAGAGATTGATAGTCTCACCATATTCCGTGGTATCGGTTTCATGGATATGGATGTGGCGGAAAAGACCGACGATGGCTATGGGCGTCCCATCCTGTTCCGCGCCAACACGGGTAAGTTTACTCGATATGTCATCGCAGATAAGAATGGTAATAGGGTATTTAACTATCTCGATCCGAAAAATATAATACTTTCCTACAAGGATAATAGCGGCAATTGGGTATCGCAGAGCGAGAATTTTTGGGTGCATAATAAGTACGCCATCACTTCTCCACAGATAGATATGCTTGTGTTGTCTCTTGCCTCAACTGAGTCTGACAACCGCACACAAGATATCAAGATCCGTGTCAAACTGGGCTGGCCCTCCAATAGTCCTGAAAATGGTACGCGCAATACCTATATTGAAGCCGTCCATACCATATCTCAAACCCATGAGGGCTATGGGGTGGATTGTGCCGCTTTCAATACACAGACCGGACGATTCTATTCCGTGCGCGACAGCAATGCGCACCAGCAGGTGCATACCTACGAACAGACTATCTACTATGTGCCTTCCGAGGGTAGAGAATATACTTTGAAACTGAAGGAACCTAAATTCTTCGGTTATATGCGCTGGTATGATTTCAATACGGGCAAAGACCCCAAATATCAACCCGACGGAAAGGATGCCGATGGCAAAGATAATTTCGTTCTGATAAACGACTTTTGGAAAACATACCCTGCCACCAGAGATGGCAATAAGTTCGTTTCGTTCAATACGGACCCTGAGCACTCGTATGGTTTGTACTATCTGTTCCCGGAGTCTGCGGGAGAGGGGAGTACTGACCTGACTTGTGCAAATTCACCGGTTGTCAGGATACCCGCAGATGAAAACTTTAGTTATAGTTTCGACATCGCCTGCGATGTCAGCAACTATACCGACTATAAGGTTATCCGTGATAACAACGGGAACATCATTTCCTTTACTGAACCTACTTTGTCCTATCGCCAGATCTTCCATTTCCGGCGGGGTGACTCCCACGAAAGTGACGAGGAAATTCGGGAGGTGGCGGACTCGCTGGCAAAATGTACAACCAAGACGGGGCGTTTCTATGAGGAGCATGAATACGAGATGCCGGTGGGTATGGCGGTTGAACTGATCACTAATCGAATGTTATCCTATGCCAATGGCGCACGCTCCCTGGATAAGTATTGGCTGAAAATGGATGATAACGTTACCTCTATGCAGGACGGAGTCAATATCGATGGTCATATCTATGCGCATACTTGGAAGAATATATATAAACCCAAGTTCTTCCTCCGTGACCCGCAGACGGGCAAACTCACAGAAACAACTCTTACGAATGCTCCGGATGGTGAAAAATACTTCTACGACTACATCAACGTGAATTGTGATAATAGCAATGCTCTCGTAGAGAGTCGTGAGTATGCCTGTTGTCTTGTACCTAATGTAACGTTTGGCGACAACTACACCGGCGACACCATCCTTCTCGCCTTGCACAAAGTGAAATGGGTCAATCGGGATACTACGGTTTATGGTCCGAGTGAAAAACCTCTGATTACGCTCTCTGAAATAGAAAATAACTATGTGCTGCTGTCCAAGCACGACTTCGACTATAATAAACCGGGTACTACTACCCCCACGCTCTACAATATCCCCTTGAGCCCGGATGAAAGTACAATGGGCTTTGTGCCTTCGCGATACATCATGCGTGATAGAAATAATCCCTCTAAATACACCATCCAGCGTGAGAAAATGGCTACGCACACCGATTTCCCTAACTATGGTGAGTATTGTTTTATCAACAAGGTGGGAACTGACAATACCAATGGTGAAACTTGGCTTATGGAGCAAACCCAACATACTGCCGGAGCGGAAGACGGGTATGCCTTGTATGCCGATGGTACCGATCAGCCGGGGCAGTTCCTGGCTCTCAATACGAATGCCAAACTGTGCTCCGGGCAGCAGATGTACTGCTCTATGTGGCTGTGTAATCCTTCGACAGATGGCAACTATGCCGAGTTTGAGGTGGTTATGGAGGGACGCAATCGGGAAAATGGTGTTTGGCAACCATGGGAGGAAGTGAAGTCGTTCTATATCGGCAAAATGGCAAGTGAGACACCGTGGATGCAGGTGCGTTTTCCCGTGGATACACGTACCGACTATGAGGAGTCGCGTATCGTGTTCTATAACTTTGCCAGAGGTCCTGAAGGCAACAACTATATGGTGGATGATGTCTATCTCTATGCCAGCCGTATCCCGCTCGAAGCATTCCAGGTAAACACAACCTGTATGGTCTCCGAGGCTGAGCAAAGTACATCCTCTGACGACTCGGGAGTGCAGAATCCCATACATGGTCTCAAAGAAACCGATAATGTCGCTACCATTATCCGTTTGGATTACGAGAAACTGATCGACGGCTTTACGAGTAAGCATCTGTACTATCAAATCTGTGAGTACTACACACAGACCTCGTGCACAGAGGGAACATGCGAGGCAGACTCTGCCCTCCAAATGAACTACCGCAACGACCTTGGCGAGGACAACAACAACCGCTACGGCGTCATACAACTGCCTAATCAATCGCACGCAGATGGTTGGGAACCGCAGGCGGACGAAAAATTTGCATCGCTTGATGCCTTCCTGGAATATGTGGCAAAGGATGTGGAAAATACACAGCAGACACGCACTGCTGCC
This sequence comes from uncultured Bacteroidales bacterium, assembly GCA_934728255.1. GTDB lineage: Bacteria > Bacteroidota > Bacteroidia > Bacteroidales > Paludibacteraceae > Colicola. The sequence goes on along the minus strand of CAKVEC010000016.1, from coordinate 15,308 downwards.
GAGAACGATGATCAAACCAAAGGCAGCAACACCTATATCGGGTATGTGCCGGTTACAGATCGTGATGGCCAGCGATATGTAATCTACATCGTCCAGATGTTGAAAATGCGCGATCTGGATGCACGCCACCGCTACGAGGTTTGTACCGCCTATACCAAAGACGACCTCAGGGATGCATTGTGCTCTATGCGGACCGATTTGCCGGTATATGAACCGACTGCCTTTGAGTTGAATGGAGAAACCTATCCTACTGTCGGCCAATGTGCCAACGAGCGGTATCCGCTGGAAATCATTGTGCGGCAGGAGATAATCACTGACGGTGAACATAGCCATACGTTGGAAGCAAATGCACGCGCCGAGTGGCTCAAAGGATACACCTTTGATAGTATCTACTACAACGCCTACCGCGCTGGGGCTACTACGCCTCAGGATAAGGAAGCAATGGCAACGGCAGATGCAGCCTTTTTGAAACAATATGGCTATCCGCGTGCGGATGTGGATAAAGCCATTGATATTATGCGCCGCGATCCTGTTTCGTATCCCAATGCTACAAATTACTATGTAGAGGATTACCACGACCTGAAAAAAGGACAGGACTATTGGGGACTGGAAAGACCGGAAGGCAAAGATGAGGATTACTACTATACAATCATCAAAACGCTTTGCGACAAAGGCTTGCTGCGCCTTGCGCTCAAACGCGATGACATCTATCTTATGAGTAGCGATACCGTTTGCTATTGGATTTATCCTACTGCGGGAACGGCACAAACCCAATATGAGGGCACTACGTACATCTTGAACCAATGTGCTTCACCTAAATTCGTGATGGTTTATTCCAACCCTTCAGAGCATAAATTCACTTTCGGACTGAAGGAGGACGAGGTTACCGAGGGTGTCGTACCACGTATTCGTATTACCGAATATGATGCCAACCATAGATTTGCCGTTCCATGCTATATCGGCGACAAGGTCGTGATGGAGTGGGATAGTACCAAATTGGACGCTACGGGAACCGACGACCCGCTCATCTTGGAGCGGATGACACAAAAAGGGTTCAGTATGCACTATACGCAAAATATCATCTATACCAAGTCGGAAAATAAATACTACAACCCCGAAGGGGATACCGTATATTTTACCCCGGTCAATGAGGCGCATGTGGAAGAAATGAAAGAACTGCATGCTACGGGAAAATACGGAACGGCGGATGGACACCCGGGCTGCTGGGTGGTTAATACGGACACTATGCGTGCCGGATATCAATATACACTTCGCACGCAAATGAAACCCAGACCGACAGGCGACTTCGATGATATCACTACCGGCGATACCAAGGATGAGGACGGCTGCATCACGGGCTATGCCTATTTTACGCTAGTGGTTGTTCCGGATACTCTCATCTGGACACCGGTACATAGTGATGCAAGCGGCAATTACCATTGGGGAGAAGACCAAAACTGGAGCGGACTGGTAAGGGGAGAAGTCAAACGTGATTGTGGTTATGCCCCGATCAAGAGCAGCGTGGTGATCATACCCGAGGGATTAGACCCCGAGAAGTACCCGTATATCGATGATGTCAAAGTGGATGCATACTCCAAAGACATCAACTATCTTGCCAACGTCTGCAAAAAAGTGCAGTTCCGCAAAGACGTGCGTATCATCGGGCAACACTATCTGCAATACGACTCTGCCTATGTGGATATGACTGTACGCCCCGTCTATAGCGACAACTATGGGCATAACTGGGGTGGTTGGAACGCTGTTTCCGCTCCGCTGCAAGGTATGTACGCCGGCGATTTCTATATCCCGCATCAGGGCATGTGGGACAACGGCAAGTGCATAGAGATGCCCAAGAAAACGGATGACTATACACAGGACTTCCGTGTAGGTTCTTTCCAAGGTACACGAAGCAGTGATGCAGCCTATGCTTTTTGGGCACGCTACTACGACAAGGAGGTTTACAACTATACCGACGCCAACTACTACGAAGATGCCACATCCGACAAATTAGAGTCCGTCGATGCCGGTTTCTATACCTCCAACCGGCTCAGTCAGCCGATCAATCCGGGCGAGGGCGTTGCGCTCTATGCGTTGGGTATGGGAGAAGACAGTCTGGAGATTAGGTTGCCCAAACCGGATACCAAGTACTTTTACTATAAAACGGATGGTACCGCGTTGTCCGGCTCAGAGGAAACACCGCGTACCAACTCCTATCGCTTGGCATACACCCCGGATGACAACGGCAATATGACCATTACCCTGACCAACCGTACAGCGGGCAACTATTTCCTCTTCGGCAACCCCACTATGTCCTACCTCAATGTGGCTAAACTGATAGAGGTCAATAGCAACAAATTGGCAGGGGCGTTCTATATTCTGATGGATGGTAAGTGGCAAGCAGGTAATATTGAATTATCGGAATGGTGGGCGCCGAGCCACTACATTGCACCGATGCAAGCCGTTATGTTGAAGGCAAATGATGCGGCAACCCAACTGCAACTCACCATCACACCCGAATGTCTGTCTCTGACCAACATATCCCATACAGAGCAAAACGCAGCAGGCGGCAGTTCCGCTCCTAAGCGTGCAAAAGGACACCTGTTGCGCCCGCAGATAATGCGTATCTCTGCCCATACCGACGAAGCCGAAGCAACGGCAACATTGGCGCTTATGGACTTTGCGGACAACGGCTATCAGCCCGACGAAGATGTCTCGTTCCTCTCTACCGGAATTGAGGGCGACAAGACCTCCGGAGTGCTGACACCTGTCAATATCTACACCTTGGCGGGTAACCGTACTTTGGCTGTGGATATGCGCAACAGCCTGGACATCGTACCATTAGGATTTGTGATTGATAGCGACTATCGTACCGATAGTATCATCCTCTCCTTTGGCTTCAATATTGCCTGGGGTGAAGAGTGCTACCTCTGCGATACACTCACCGGTACGCGTACACGCATACACAACGATTTGCGCCTGCGGGTTGCCACACCTCAAAATCACGAGATTCGCTACTATATAGTGGGGGCTAACCGCTCTGCCGATAATCCGGATTTCCCCACAGGAGACGAACCGGCTGTTATTGACAAAGGGGCGCACGTTACAATCTATTCGCCTCAAACCGGCAAAGTGGAAGTGGTCGCCGACGGGTTTATATCTGATGTGCATCTCTATGATGTAACAGGGTGTTTGGTGGCTCATACAGCCACAGAAACCAATACGCCGACTATGTCGCTCCGTTGCCCGTCCGGTGTTATGTTGGCGGATATCCGTCTCCGCTCTGGAGTTATCTATCGCACCAAGGTCTTCGTCAAATAGCCCCCCAAAAAAAGCGGAAAATATGCAGAATATGCAGTCCCAATACCTCCGTATACCAATTACGTAGAAAAGACGTAGAAAGGACGTAGAAAGAATTGGCTTTTGAGCGGAGGATAAGCCGCTTTTTTATGCACAATATACACTTTTTATGCACTCGCACTGCATATTCTCTGCGTACATTACGTTACACATCCGCGATGCATATTAATTGTTAATTATTAATTATTAATTATTAATTGCTCTTGTGTATCTCAAAAAAAAGTCGTACCTTTGCACGCTTTTTGTGGCGGATGGTGAAAATCAATATCGCCATAATAGAAAAGGCAAAACATGTTTAACCCTTAATCGTACGACCGACTGCCATACAAAACAGCACGAGGCGTACACAAAATTTATCTACCGGTATGGCAGAAAATCTCTCTCTCCAGAACTTCGACTGGGATGCCTACGAGAAAGAACAAAAAGGCACAAAAAACGAAGCGGAAATCCAAAAGTACAACGACACCTTGAGCGCAATCAAGGACAATGAAGTTGTTGAAGGTACGGTTATCTCTATCAACAAACGTGAGGTAGTCGTTAATGTCGGTTACAAATCGGACGGTATCGTTCCCGCTGCAGAATTCCGTTACAATCCGGATCTGAAAGTAGGCGATAAAGTAGAGGTGTATATCGAAAGCCAGGAGGACAAGAAAGGACAACTCGTTCTCTCGCACAAAGAGGCTCGCGCCGCTCAGGCTTGGGAGCGCGTTAACGAGGCGTATGACAAAGGTGAAATCGTTACCGGCTACATCAAATGGCGTTCCAAAGGCGGTATGATCGTGGACGTTCTCGGTATGGAAGCATTCTTGCCGGGTAGCCAGATCGACGTTAAGCCCGTTCGCGACTACGATGTATTCGTCGGCAAAACGATGGAGTTCAAGATTGTCAAACTCAATCCCGAGTTCCGCAATGTCGTTGTTTCGCATAAGGCACTTATCGAGGCTGAACTCGAGGCACAACGTCAGGAGATCATCAGCAAACTCGAAAAAGGTCAGGTGCTTGAGGGTACCGTTAAGAATATCACTTCCTATGGTGTATTCATCGACCTCGGTGGTGTTGACGGTCTTATCCATATCACAGACCTCAGTTGGGGACGTGTTTCCGACCCGCACGAGATTGTTTCGCTCGACCAGAAGATCAACGTCGTTATCCTTGACTTCGATGAGGATAAGAAACGTATCGCTCTCGGCTTGAAACAACTCACTCCGCACCCGTGGGATGCACTTGATCCGAACCTCAAAGTAGGCGACAAGGTCAAAGGTAAAGTAGTGGTTATGACCGACTACGGAGCATTCGTAGAAATCGCAGAGGGCGTTGAGGGACTTATCCACGTCAGCGAGATGTCTTGGAGTCAGCACCTGCGTTCGGCTAACGATTTCCTCAAAGTGGGCGACGAGGTAGAGGCAGTTATCCTCACTCTCGACCGCGCAGAGCGCAAGATGTCGCTCGGTCTCAAACAACTCAAGGCTGATCCTTGGGCAGACATCGAGACCCGCTATCCTATCGGAAGCCGCCACACCGCCAAGGTACGCAACTTTACCAACTTCGGCGTATTCGTTGAGTTGGAAGAAGGCGTTGAGGGCTTGATCCATATCAGCGACCTCAGTTGGACGAAGAAAGTGAAACACCCGAACGAGTTCACTCACATCGGTGACAATATCGATGTTGTGGTTCTCGAAATCGATAAGGACAACCGTCGTCTCTCGCTCGGTCATAAGCAACTTGAGGAGAATCCTTGGAAAGAACTTGAGGCTAAATACGGATTGGATACTATCGTTGAGGGCAAGGTTGCCGAGATCAACGACAAGGGTGCCGTTATCGCACTCGAGGACGGCGTAGAGGGCTTCTGCACCACCCGCCACCTCCAGAAAGAGGACAAGAGCCCGGTTGCTGTCGGTGATGTTATGAACTTCAAGGTTATTGAGTTCAACAGCGATGCAAAACGCATCCTTCTTTCTCACCTCCGCACATGGGAGGAGCGCAAAGAGACCGTTAAGGAGAACAAATCTCAGAAACGCGAGGCTGCTCCCGAAATGCCGAAAGTAGAGAAAACCACTCTCGGTGATTTGAGCGTATTGGCTAACCTCAAGGCTTCGATGGACGCTCAGAAAGAGGCTCCCAAAGCAAAGAAGGCTGTTAAGAAAGACGAGGAGTAATCCGTCTTCCGTATAAGCCATTTCGCTTATATAATTAATGTGTCGGCTATCCATAACGGGTAGCCGGCATTTTTTTTTTGATTTCTCTTGCATCGTAACGCAGGTGCGTAGGATATTATTCCGATGTCCTATTATGCAGTTTCTTTTGCATATATGCAATTATTTCTTGCATATATGCAGAATTTATACTATTTTTGCGTCTTAGAAATTGTATAAACTGTATAAATTATGAATATCCGTATGGCACGTATGCGCGTGATCGTCAATTTGCTCAACGCGCAAATCATTAATAGTCAGGAACAACTCAGTGCTGCCCTGCTCAAACAGGGCTACCAAACTACCCAAGCCACGCTCAGTCGCGACCTGCACGACTTGCGTGCCGAGAAAAAAGTACTGCCTGATGGTTCGTTCAAGTATGTCATTCCTGTCAATCCTTTGGTGGAGCAGAAAGTGCTGGGTATCGACCGTAATTTGGCAAAGATGTCTATCAATAGTGTGGACTATTGCGGTCAGTTTGCTGTGGTGAAGACCCGCCCGGGCTTCGCCAATGCGGTGGCGTACGACATCGATAGCCGTGCCGAAGAACTCATCCTCGGTACCATCGCCGGTGATGATACCATCCTTGTTATCCCCCGCGACACCACCACCCGCGACCAACTCAACCAATTCTTCTCCGCTATCAACCATTAGTTCTCCCTTGTTTTTTCGGGTGAGGATTATAACAGCGCAACATAGTATGCGCTGCTTGTTTGTATTAAAAGCATTTTAGGCTGTACATTTTATTTTTTTTTCTTGTGTATCTGCAAATAATTTAATATCTTTGCAGCGCAAAGTTGAAAAACTTTGTGCTAAATAGATAAAATAAGCAAATACATACTTCACAATCACCTAAATAATCACTCCGCCTATGGCATAACCACGCATCGGTAAGGCGATGCAACGACATATATTTAAGCGTTATACAGCAAGTCTTGATTTTTCTGAAAACTTCGACACTTTTTAGAGAAACAAAAAACGTATTCAAGCACAAGCCGATTGACGCTCACGCTTTTGGCGTGGGCTTTTGTGCATATATTTGAATACGTTAGGTAGTCGAAGACCTCAGAAAAATCAAATACATCGAACGAAAGTTCACGCTTTATTTGTGTCTATATTCCTGGATATTACTTAATTAACAATAAATGTTTAACCCCAAAATTCTTCTATTATGATTCAATTGGAAAAAGGTCAAAATGCAAAACTCAACATGGATATGTTCTATGTGGGGCTCGGCTGGGACGTACGAGAGGACAAAACCTCTGATGCAGATTTCGACTTGGATGTTTGTGCATTTATGGTCGGCGCAAACGACAAAGTGATTTCTGATGATTATTTTGTATTCTACAATTCGGAAAAGCGACTCAAAGTAGTAAATGGACAAACTATCAAAACGATAGTCTCTTCTTCACTATGGTCCAACGACAATGAGAAGATGCGCCATGAATCAAGACCTACTGACCCTGAAATATCTGTCATCGGTTCTATTGATGATGAAGATGGTGCTACTTCTGAGGATGGAGATGATGAAACAATGGATATTGACCTTACACGAGTTCGTTCTGAGGTACAGAAAATTGTTATCTGCGTGAGCATCTATCATGCTGAGGAAAGACGCCAAAACTTTGGGCAAGTGCAACGTGCTTATGTGCGCTTGTACAAACAAGGACAAGCCGATGGAGAAGGTGAATATATCTACGACCTTACAGAAGATTTCTCGGCCTGCACCGCTGTGGAATTTTGCCAACTCTATCGCCACAACGGAGAATGGAAAGTAAAAGCCCTGGGTAATGGATACAAGGGAGGCTTACAAGAACTTCTAAACAAATATATTTAACAAAATAAATACTATGGCTATTCGATTAGAAAAAGGACAACGCATTAATCTTGAGAAAGATAATGGTTTTAAGTTAATGAACTTCTGTGTAGGGTGCAATTGGGGGGCTCTAAAAACCGGACGTAGGAAAGAAGTTGTTGATAGTGAAGGCTTCTTGGGATTTGGTAGAAAAACTCATTGGGAGGATGAAGAATTAGATGTTGATGTTGATCTTAGTTGTGTAATGTTGGATAACAATGGACAACTCGTAGATACATTATATTCCCCTCTCTATAATCCTAAGATGTTTCAATTAGTAGGACTTCCAGTAGGAAAGGACTGGTCGGTTGATAAATCAATGTATCACACTCCGGACGACACCGAAGGAGATAAGGGAGGTGATGATGGGTTGGATAATGAGATTATTACTATTGATTTATCAAAAGTGAATCCACAGATTGTACAGATTTTCTTTTTCTTGAATATTTTTGAACCAAGAAATATAGATTTTCTTAAAATCCCCTATGTGGCCATTCGTATGTTTGAAGGCACTCCAAATCGCGTAAATTCGGTTTTCGCACAATATGATGTAGCAAAAGAGCCTCAGTTCGCTGGTAAAAATGCCCTTATTATGGGTAAGTTATATCGCAATGATGGTTCTTGGAAATTCGCTGCCATAGGTGATGCATTTGATGATAACAATGACCTTCGTAATACAATCAAACGTATATTAACTAGTTATTCCAAATAAATTTATGAGAAGATTACCTGTTTACTTGCTCCTTGATACATCAGGTTCGATGTACGGAGAACCCATTGAGGCGGTAAAAAATGGTGTGCAAACACTGATTTCCACTTTGCGTAGTGACCCCTATGCATTAGAGACAGCCTATATCAGTATTATTACTTTCAATTCTACTGCCCAACAAGATGTACCCCTTACCGAACTTTCCGCTTTTCAGCAGCCTAATATCACAGCGGGCGGTTGTACGGCATTGGGTGAAGCATTGCAGTTGCTGTCGCAGAAAATAAAAACAGTAGTAACAAAGACAACGGCAGAGGTCAAAGGCGATTGGCGACCATTGGTATTTATTATGACCGACGGAGAACCTACAGACAGCATCTCCGCAGGACTGGCAGCATTCAAGCAGCAGAAATGTGGTATTGTTGTGGCTTGTGCCGCAGGACAAGGAGCAAACACCAACACATTGAAACAAATCACAGAAAATGTTGTGCAATTAGACACTGCGGATAGTGCTACTATCAAGGCGTTCTTCAAGTGGGTATCGGCATCTATATCTACGAGCAGCAAGTCGGTAGAGGACACAGCAACCGAGAAAACATCTATGAGTGAACTTCCACCTCCACCGGCAGAAGTCAATATCGTAGTATAAATTATTTAGGTGTTTCGAGTGGCGGAGCATGATTTTGCCACTCGAAACACTTGCTAAAAATAAAAACTATGGCAAGAAGATTACCGGTTTATATCCTCATAGATACAAGTGGTTCTATGCGTGGCGAACCTATAGAATCTGTTAAAGTGGGACTTTCTGATATGATTGCCTCGCTACGCCTTGACCCGTATGCATTGGAAACGGTCTGTATCAGTATCATAACGTATGATAATGACATCAAACAGATTTTGCCACTCACAGAGTTGGAAAATCTACAACTTCCGGAAATAGAATGTCCAGAATCCGGTCCTACGCACACAGGAGCAGCACTCAATATGCTGTGTGATTGCTACGACCGCGAAGTGAATATGGGTAGCCGTGAACAAAAGGGGGACTGGATGCCGTTGCTATTTATTCTTACGGATGGGAAACCGTCTGATTTACAAGTATATGACCAGGCTATCCTGAATGTGAAAAGGCATCTGTTTACAAACATTGTGGCTTGTGCTGCAGGACCCAAAGCAAAAACGGAACCCTTGAAGAAACTGACGGATAATGTATTCACCCTTGATACAATGGATAGCAATACATTCAAGAAATTCTTTCAGTGGGTTACCATCAATGTACAACAAGGTGGGCGAACAATGGGAGTTACTGATAATGGAGTTGAGTTACCGCCTCCACCGGCAGAGGTAAATGTTGTAATATAAAGTAATTATGAGACGATTACCAATTTATTTCCTCGTTGATGTTTCAGAATCAATGGCAGGAGAACCTATTCTGCAAGTGCAGGAAGGTATGAAAGCAATAGTGCAAGAATTGCGCACTGACCCGTATGCATTGGAAACAGCGTATATTTCCGTAATAGCCTTTGCTGGCAAAGCAATAAGCCTATCGCCACTAACGGAGTTATACAAGTTCTATCCTACCACATTTCCAATTGGCGGTGGAACGGCACTTGGCAGCGCACTGGAGTTCCTGATGAAAGATATGGATGGCACTTTGGTAAAGACCACATCCGAACAGAAAGGCGACTGGAAACCCATCATATTTCTCTTTACTGATGGCATTCCTACTGATGACCCGAGTGCGGCTATTGCTCGTTGGAATCAGAAATATCGCCACAAAGCGAACATTGTTGCCATCTCTATTGGTGATAATGCCGATACACAATTATTGGGGCAATTCTCCGATAACGTATTACGACTCAGCAATACCGATGAGATGTCATTCAAAGCATTTTTTCAGTGGATAACAGCATCTATCAAATCTACAAGTGCTTCCGTTTCGGATATGGGAGATGATGATGTGAAATTGGCTCCCACTGCAGGCATAAATTTGGAGAAAGTAGATGTCTCTATTCCTTGTGAGATAGATGAAAACTTTGCTGTATTGTTGTGCAAATGTTCCAATACAAGAAAAACTTATCTTGCCAAGTATGCCAAACGCACCCATGAATATCGGGATAGTAATTATGGGCATCTGACATTGCTGAACAATGAGTTTAAGTTGATAGGAGCATATCCTATTGATGAAGATATGTATAACAATCTGAGTGATGGCGCATCTAACCAAAGCATAAATACCACGCTTTTACGAGGAGTGCCAATATGCCCATGCTGTGGTGCGCAGTTGGGCGTCGTAGTGTGTGAGTGTGGCAACATTATGTGTTCCGATGGCGGCACTGCGGTGTGCCCATGGTGTGGAACGGAAGGCACATTAGGGGAAATAAATTCCGGTGGTACAAACATAACAAGAGGAAGGGGCTAAACAATGGATATTGACAATATCATACGTGCTTTTTGCAACGGAAAGAATGAAAAACAAGTGGAAGGCTGCTTGAAATTTCTATTTGATAAAATATGGAACCAATATACTGATTATCTTATGGATAAAGTACTCATCATCGAGAATGAAATGAACAAATGGGCGTTCAACTTGCCTAATGCTAAAGAGGGGTATCCTTATGAGCAGACTTGCGACATACCGCAAAAGTTACTTACAGTACCCGAAGCAGAAATCCAAATAGATAATGTCGCCGGACTGAGCCCGAAGCAGCAAGGTCTCTCGATCATAGTAGCTGATGACAAGAATAGTTTTACTATATCCGGCACACCAACATTAGATGTCTTTCGCAAGGACGGAGCCACACCGGAATCTACCTTTGAATTGACATTCTCTTATTCTATTGTGGGAATGGACATACCGGAGGAGAAACGTCATTTCGAGCGGAAAATCCCGTTTATTATCAATCAAGACCCGCGTAAATTATGGAAGAACCTGCCTGTTGATTGGGAAAATATGCCGGAACCTAAATATCGAAAAGAAGATACACAATGTGAGTACGTAAAAGTGGAAAAATCTTCTGATGGTACTCCTCAAAAAGATATTGTGGCAGCAAGTAAGCGGGGACGCAGCCATGCGCAAGAAGCCAAACCGCGAGACGACCATTTTCGCGTAGAATATATGCCTAACGGTTGGTATATCATGGCAGTAGCCGATGGCGCAGGTTCTGCCAAATACTCACGGGAGGGCTCTCACATTGCATGCGATACGGCTGTTGACCATTGCAAATTAAGTCTCATCAACAGTATGCCTTTTGAAACTGCAATTGAAGCATTTCATACCCATGAGGAAGAAAATAATAGCGAGGCCCGCAAAGTAGTGGGAGATTATATCTACCAAATTGTAGGGACAGCAGCCTTCAAAGCACACAAAGCCATTGTTGCAGAGGCTACAATACGGAATCTACCTGTAAAACAATATGCAACCACTTTGTTGCTGACTATATGTAAACATTTCTCTTTTGGATGGTTTGTTGCTTCTTTTTGGGTCGGTGATGGTGCTATCTGCTTGTACAACCGGCAAGCACACACTGCCAAAATATTAGGTATTCCCGATGAAGGCGAATATGCAGGGCAAACCCGTTTCCTGACAATGCAAGAGATATTCCAAGATACCAAAACATTCTACCAACGTTTACGTTTTAGTATTGTGGACGACTTTACGGCATTGTTCCTAATGAGTGATGGCGTGAGCGACCCTAAATTTGAAACCGATGCCAATCTTAACAACCCTGATAAGTGGGACGCATTGTGGGATGACCTGCATGACAATGGAGTAGAACTCATAGACGACAACGAGGAAGCCAAAGAACAATTACTTAATTGGTTGGACTTCTGGTCGGCGGGCAATCATGACGATAGAACCATTGCTATTCTCTACGGACAAGAACACGATAATACAAATAACACTGCCAATAATATGAACATTCAGCCATCGGACATATCAGATCCCTCTGCTGCATCTGTTGAGATTGTGGATACAACCAATGATAGTAATGATGGTAATGGACAACAAATGGAATAAATTATGGCTAACAAGGTAACGTTAACGGCACAAGATGGTAGCGTGGTTGAGTTCTATGATGAAATAAAGGCACAAGGTGGTGTCAAAGATGTTTATTTCTCAACAGACAAGACGTACGTAGTTGCTTTCTATCGTAAGCCTATCAATGCCAATGATAAAGCACGTATCAACGATATTGTCAATATACATCGAAATCGCATTTTTACCAACGATGCTACGGGACGATATTGGAACTCTCTGTTTGCATGGCCTACTAAAATAGTGGAATGGAAGGGACTGACAGGCATTGTCATTCCGTTCTATGATAAGAAATTTTTCTTTAGTGGCATAAATGCCTCTTGGCCGTTTATCAAAAACGGACAAGAGAAAAACGGGAAATGGTTCTCGTCTGCAAAACTTATCAATAAGTTTGTGCCTACAAATCAGAAAGGAACTTTCTTGGACAGATTGCACATGTGCCTGAAAATTGCCCGTGCCGTTCGACGGCTTCATGCGGCAGGTTTGGCTCATTCTGATTTGTCCTATAACAATGTATTGGTGGATCCTCTAAGCGGAAATGCCTGTATCATTGATTGTGATGGATTGGTAGTACCGCATAAGTTTCCACCCGAAGTTGTCGGAACGCCGGGGTTTATTGCTCCGGAAGTCCTTGCTACAAAAACATTGAAAATTGATGATCCACAGAAGAACTTGCCAAAAATAGAAACTGACCGATATGCTTTGGCTGTACTTATTTATACGTTCTTGCTCAATCGTCACCCGTTGGATGGAGGAAAAGTGTGGGATATTGATGACCCGCAAAAAGATGATGATATGCGATATGGTTCCAAAGCCATATTTATCGAACATCCGACCGACAAAACCAATCGCGTAAAAGCAAACCAATTAGCCGCATCGCAACTCCCGCAAGGAGACCCTGCCAAACTGCCATACACAATTTGTGGTCCATACCTGAAAGATTTGTTTGATAAGGCATTTATAGACGGACTTCATAATCCATCTGCTCGTCCCTCTGCTTTGCAATGGGAGGAGGCTCTGGTTAAAACGTGCGATTTGGTACAACCTTGCCAAAATCCTAAATGTGAAGCACATTGGTATGTCTTTGATAATACCACCAAACCACGCTGTCCGTTCTGTGGAACGGAATACAGAGGACAATTGCCTATCCTCAATTTCTACTATGCGCCATCACATGGCAAATATATTTCTGAGCATTATCGCCTGATGGTTTACGACAAGCAGACATTGTACAAATGGCATTCCAACAATCTTGTATCTGCGAATGAGAAAACAAGCCAAGAGGATAAACTACCGGTGGGAGATTTCCATTTCTACGACGGGCAGTGGATATTGATAAATCGCAGACTGCAATATATGAAAGATATTACAGATGAGAAAATGATACCTATTGGCAGTTATGTGCCTCTTACGGACGGGCGCAAAATACTATTGGATAATCAGCAAGGTGGTCGCCTTGTTATTGTACAACTTATCAACAACTAATCATTATGGCAATCAAAGATCAATGCTTGAAATGCACACATTATACCAATCATCAATGCGCAATCTCTGCCCCTGTGTATGATAGCACATCATGTGCACTATACGCTAATAAGGGTATCAATTTGGAGAAGGGGGATGCTCACTCTGCCAATTCACAAAGTACACCACTATCACCGATAGTCGCTACACCCGAAAATACAAAACCACAGTCAATGTTTGCCAACCCGTTTTCATTCAAAGGGCGCATTCGGAGAAAAGAATTTTGCTTGTCCTATCTCATTTATTGCATATATTGTTTGCCTACGTACTTAATGCCTGAAGATACTGACGATACCGGTTGGGGTATATTTGCGCTACTATGGTTAATGTTTCTCATTCCTATGTGCTGGTTTATGATTGCACAGATGGCGAAACGTTGCCACGACAGAGGTAATTCTGCTTGGTATATGTTAATACCGTTTTATATCTATTGGCTGCTTTTTGCTGCAGGTGATGAGGGCGTTAATCAATATGGAGATAGTCCGAAATATGGTATATATCATTCGTAATAATCAGCAGTTCGGTCCTTATGACGCACACACCCTTCTGTCTTATGTAAATGAGGGGCATATTTTGTTGTGTGATATGGTTCTTGACATAAAAACACAGCAAACGGATTCTGTGCGCCATTATCTGAAGAAAGTCCGTTTGAAGCCACGGAGAAAAAGTGCAGGAAATGTATTTCGGCAGGTAAAAGATATAGGCACTACGCTTATTTTTCCCATTGGGCATACATTCAATAAGGCGTATTGGTTTTCAGACAAACGACTACTAATGCTTTCGGCTATAGGATTGTTACCATTACTTTTAGGTTCCGTCTTACAAGGTTGGTTGATGTTTTATGCCATATCGCTATACTTCGCTTCCGTATGGGGATTATTCTTTTATTATCTGTTTCGTACCAATCAAGTAAGACTAAAAACAACACTCCTGTTATTCTTTGCCACACAAATATCGGTCTTTTTGATATTTGGTTCAGGGTTGAATAGAATAAATCCTTTCTACATATTGAATTCCGAAAATATCCTGCTGCGCCTGCCATTTTATATCTGTGCGGTAGGAGTGTCAGAAGAATTGGTTAAATCTATTCCTTTGTATATCGTAGAGCGTACGACCAAACAGCCCTTAATTCCTCAAACAATGGTCTTCTATGGTCTTATTTGTGGTATTGCATTTGGTGTATTCGAGGGCGTGCAATATCAAACGACCGTTAATATCGATTTCTCATATAGCGAAGGATTTATGTTGAACATTGCACGTTTGACAAGTCTTCCTTTCTTGCACGCTATATGGTGTGGTATAGCAGGATATTTCATTTCTTTCTCTGTACTATACCCGAAATACAGATGGTCATTGCGCATTCTTGCTCTGTGCGTTCCTGCTATCCTGCATGGTGTATATGATTCATTCTGTAGCACATCGCTATTTGGATTATCATTCGCCTTATTCGTATCCATTATGGGAATAGTGCTTCTAATGGTATATCTCAAACAGGGTGTAAATATGCAATCCAAACTCAAATCATAAAAACAAAATAACAATTTCATAATAACTAAAAATTATGGCACAACATCATTACACAGGCTTGTCCGATGCGGAAGTATTGGAAAGCCGCAAGCAGCACGGCTCCAACGTGCT
>CAKVEC010000015.1 GCA_934728255.1 uncultured Bacteroidales bacterium | reverse complement strand
ACGAGCAAGAAATCCAAATAAATCTTTGCCTTTTGGGGTTAGCCATAATAATGGTTTGACGACCGCGGACGAGGCGTCCGCGTCCCCGGAGTACATCACATATACCGGACTAAAAACTATACTGCTTTTTTATTCTATCCTATGCGCAAGGTAAGCGCATCCTATAACAAAATGAACAAAACAAATCAGGTTTTGTCTTTGATAGAGTCGAAGCCCTGACCGAAGACACCGCGAACTTTGCTTTGGCTCACAAAAGCATCGGGGTCGATGGAGCGGACGAGACGGAAAATCTTAGCCGACTCATGCTGGCGGGCGATGCAGGTGATGACTTTGGTTGGCTCTTTGGAATAACCTCCTTGCGCTTCTAGGAGCGTTACCCCACGCGGTACCTGTGTCATAATGGCTTCGGCTATCTCGTTGTATTTCTTCGAAATAATAAAGAATTGTACCGACTGCCGCATACGGTTCATCACCCAATCGACGGCAGTAGATGACATAAACGTGTAACATAATCCGAACAGAACCTTTTCTATGCTACGCACCTCAGGAAGGAAATAGGCACAGAGGATAATGACAATGTCGCAAGTCATCAAGACCCGCCCCATAGGCAAATGCTGATACTTATTGACAATCATTGCAATGATGTCCGTCCCGCCTGTAGAACCATTGTTTAAGAATACCATTCCCAGGAACGAACCGACACACAGTCCTCCGAGAACGACCCCCATAAACGGGTCAGACACAATAGGGTCGGGTGCGATAGGCACAATCTTCAGCCACACCGACAACCAAAAAACACCATACACCGTTCGGATGCAATAGCGCCAACCGATAGTGAATGCCGCTGCCACCAGTAAGGCTAAATTGATAACCAAAGTACTCAGCCAAATGGGTACAGCCGTTCCTGTAGCAAAATAGATAATCTCGCAAAGACCGGTGAGCCCACCACCGACTACCTTATGCGGTACCAGAATCTGGTTGACCGACAGCGCATACGGGATAGTGCAGACGGCTATCATAAAATACTCCTTGATAGCAATCAGCGGTTTCATACGCTGATACTGCTGGAGGTGCTCTTTGAGTTGTTCACTCGGCTTCATTTATCCAATTAACAATGAATAATTAACAAGTAATAATTAACAATTAACATGCAAAGCGGTTCTGCATTTTCTGTCTATCCACCTTATATCCTCCTTATATCCTCCTTACTTTTCAATGCACAATGTATGGCTATCCACATGACATCCACAGGACATCCACAGGACTTCCACCCGACTTTGCAATGCGTAATTATTGATACTTGGCTACGAGGTTACGGTCACCGAAACCGTTGTCCACACGGCTGATTGGAATCCAGAACTTGTTCTCTGCCACCCAGTCGGTCGGATAAGCCGCCTTGCGACGCGAATAGGGATGGTTCCATTCGTCGGCAACTACTTCGTATTCAGGGTGCGGCGCATTAACCAGCACATTATCTTTGGATTCCGCCTCGCCACGCTCTATCTCGCGAATTTCCTCGCGGATAGTAAGCAGGGCATCGATGAAACGGTCGATTTCCTGCAACGATTCCGACTCGGTCGGTTCAATCATCAGCGTGCCATGGACAGGGAAAGAGAGTGTAGGTGCATGATAACCGAAGTCCATCAGACGCTTGGCTATGTCCGACTCGGTGATACCGATGGCATGGAACTGACGGCAGTCGAGAATCAACTCATGCCCCACGCGCCCGCGCGTACCTGTATATACAACGCCATAAGCATTGCGCAGTTTGGCAGCCATATAGTTGGCACTCAAGATGGCAGCCGCCGTAGCCGCACGCAGTCCCTCAGTACCCATCATAGCGATGTAACTGTAACTGATGAGTGCCATATTGGCATTGCCATACAATGCCGACGAAACGCGGTTGTGATCTGCAGTAGGCATAGACGCCACAAGGTGCTCTGCACAGCAGATAGCCCCGACACCAGGACCGCCACCTCCGTGAGGACTGGCGAAGGATTTGTGCAAGTTCAAATGGCACACGTCAGCACCGATGAAAGCCGGGTTGGTATAACCGATCTGGGCATTCATATTGGCTCCGTCCATATAGACTTGCCCGCCGTTGTCATGGATGATTTGGCACATTTCGCGGATAGCCATCTCGAAGATACCATGTGTGGAAGGGTAGGTAATCATACAGCCAGCCAGCACGTCTTTGTTCTGCTCGGTTTTCTCGCGCCAGTCGGCAAGGTCGGTGTTGCCCTGCTCATCGCATTTGACTACCACCGGTACGAAGCCTGCCTGCACGCACGAAGCGGGGTTGGTACCATGTGCGGAAGCGGGGATAAGCAGTACATTGCGTTGCGCTTGCCCTTTTTGGTGGAGATAATCACGAATAGTTATCAAACCGGTATATTCGCCGGCGGCACCCGAAGTGGGCTGCAGGTTGCAAGCCGCAAAGCCAGTGATGGCGCAGAGTTGTTTTTCCAACTCGTCCAAAACTTCACGGAATCCCTCCGTTTGGTTGGCTGGAGCCAGCGGGTGAATGGCAGTAAAGCCCGGCCATGTGATGGGAGTCATTGCCGTGGCGGGGTTGAGTTTCATAGTACACGAACCGAGCGGAATCATAGAGTGGGTAAGACTGATGTCCTTGCGGTCGAGACGCTTGATATAGCGCATCATTTCGGTCTCGGTGTGATATTTTTTGAATACATCGGCACACAGATAATCCACTTCGCGGATACGGCTTTCGTCGATAGACCACAGCCCCTCGAAAGCCCTCTCGTTTTCCTCATATCGTGGCATATTGCCGCTTGCCTCGGCAAAGAGTTCGATGAGGTCGTTCATATCATCAAGGGTAATGGTCTCGTCCAACGAGATGCCCACCCAGCCTGCGGGGTCGTAATAGAGGTTAATGCCCAACGACTCGGCTTTCTCTTTGAGGCGCGCCTGCCAGTCGGCAGTCTCACAAGCGGTAATCTTCAGTGTATCAAAAAATTCCGTATTCTCCTGCTGATAGCCGTACGCCTGAATCATCTCGTTGAGATAGGTAGTCTTGGAATGGATGCCCTCGGCAATCTCACGGATGCCCTCGGCACCATGATAGACGCCATAGAAACCTGCCATCATTGCGCAAAGTGCTTCGGCAGTACAGATATTCGATGTGGCTTTTTCGCGCTTGATATGCTGCTCGCGTGTCTGGAGAGCCAAACGATAAGCAGGATGCCCGTAGGTATCTTTGCTAAGTCCGATAATACGTCCGGGCAGGTCGCGTTTGTACTCGTCGCGTGTAGCCATATAGCCTGCCGTAGGTCCGCCAAATCCCATCGGCAGACCGAACCGCTGCGCTGTACCGCATACGATGTCGGCATCAAGCGGACGCAGCAGTGCCATAGCCATCAAGTCTGCTATGACAGCCACTTTCAGCCCAGCGGCGTGGCAGTCTTCAATCCAATCCGTATAATCCTCTATGGCTCCGTCGGCATTAGGCAACTGGGCTATAGCACCGAAAAAGTCGGCAGTCGGCTCGAAATCGGCGTAGCGACCAATGACCAATTCAATCCCTTGTCCGGCAGCGCGTGTCTGCATAACACTCAAGGTGTTTTGGAAAATTTTTTCATCCACAAACACTTTGCAAACTCTGTTCTTTATCTGCTCGCGCGTACGCAGGTTGCGCATCATCGTAACCGCCTCGGCAGCCGAAGTGGCTTCATCCAAGAGCGAACAGTTCGCCAAAGGCAGCCCCGTAAGGTCGGAAATCATGGTTTGGAAATTGAACAGCGCCTCCAAACGCCCTTGGCTCACCTCCGCCTGATAGGGTGTGTAGGAAGTGTACCAAACAGGGTTCTCCAGCACATTGCGTCGGATAACCGATGGGGTGATGGTTCCGTACCAACCGCGGCCGATGTAACTGCGGTTCAGTACATTAGCCTGCGCTGAAGCATTAAGTGAGTCAAGCATCTGCTGCTCTGTCAGCGGTTCGGGCAACTCAATCGGTTTCTTGAGCAGAATATCTTCGGGCATTGTTTCCGCAATCAATTGCTCCACCGATTCGGCACCAATTACTTTGAGCATCAGTTGCTCGTCTTGCTCACTGAGACCGATGTGTCTCTGTTTGAGGTAGTTCACTTTCACGATAAAAAGGATTTACGAAGGGTTAATAATTCCTTGTTTTATAAACGCACAAAGGTACTATATTTCCATGAAATATGCAAGATTTTATGTTGAAAAACATATATTTCGCTTGCAAAACGCAAAAAACACTTGCATAATCCGCTGAAATACGTTACCTTTGCAATCGAAACATTTTTTACGATAGAAACACTTAGAAACAACGTAATGAAGAAGAAAGAGGAAGCGTACGCAAAAATGTGGGAACTAAACCCGATATGGGAAGTTCTTACCGATGACGAAAAAGAGTGGGTCAGCGAGCAGGCAGAGATTGTCAACTACAAGAAAAACGAACTGATCCATAGCGAAGGCGATATAGCCGGTGATATGTGGATGCTGATCAGCGGTCGCGTGCGTATATATAAGGAGGGTATCGGACAACGTGCACAAATCATCCGTTTGCTCAAACCGTATGATATGTTCGGCTATCGTGCCGTGATAGGCGAAGATCGTTTTACTTCTTGCGCCAGTGCTTTCGAACCCTGTACAACCTATCGTGTTCCTGCTTCCGTATTCTTGGCTTTGTTGCGCCAGAACAGCGAGTTTTGCTATCAAGTGATGGTGGCAATGGCACGCGACCTGGCGGTTGCCGAACTGCAGACGATCAACCTGACCCAAAAACATATCCGAGGACGTCTGGCAGAGTCGTTGCTTACGCTTAAAAACAACTATGGGTTGGACGAAGACGGCTGTACGCTCTCGATGTATATGAGCCGTGAGGATCTGGCTAATATGAGCAATATGACCACAAGCAATGCCATCCGTACTCTCAGTCAGTTTGCGCAAGAGGGGTTGATTAGCGTGGACGGGCGCAAGATCAAACTTCTCAACGAAGAAGAGGTGAAGAAAATCTCCCGACTCGGATAATATAATTATGAATTAAGAATGAGGAATTATGAATGGTTTCTCTTTTTCCTTCTTTTTCCTTCTTTTATCTTTTCTTTTTACTGCTATGGGCGACCTTTTCTTAAGATAGGTGGGTAATCATTCTTAATCCTTTTTTATGTCATCCTTGGTAGAATATATAGAGCAGTCTATTCTTCCCCGCTATGCGGCTTTTGACAAGGGACACCAGCGCGACCACGCCGAGAGTGTGATTGCAGAAAGCGTCAAACTCGCTCGAGAGCATCAGGCTGATACGGATATGGCATATACGATTGCCGCCTATCACGACCTTGGTCTGTCGGTTGACAGGGAATTTCACCATATCCATTCGGGCGAAATACTATTGGCAGACCAGCACTTGCGTGAGTGGTTTACAGAAGAACAACTGCTTATAATGCGCGATGCCGTCGAAGACCATCGTGCGAGCAGTAAACATCCTCCTCGCACCATATATGGAGCCATTGTAGCAGAAGCCGATCGCCAATTGGAACCAGAGACAGTCATCCGACGTACACTTCAATACGGGCTCAAACTCAATCCCACTGCGGATTTTGAATGGCACTTCGCCCGTATGTGCGAACACTTGCACAATAAATATGCCGAGGGTGGATATCTGCACCTATGGCTTAACTCTGAGCGCAATATACGAAATCTTCACTTGCTCCGTGAACTTATGTCAAATCCGTCTCTTTTGCGTACTACCGCTTTCCGTCTGTGGCAGGATTTGCATTGATCCTAATCCATTCGGGGCAGACTCAAAAGTGTTTTTTGGCGCAAGAGGGGCAGGTGCCCTTGATGACGAAGGAGACGGAGTGGGGGATGAAGTCGGCGGGGAGGTCAATGTGAGGGATGGGGGTATCCTCCAAGCAAAAGGATTGTTGGCAGGTCTCGCAATAGAAATGGAGATGACCATCGGTGTGGCTGCACTCACCATCGTGGTGGTGGCAGAGTTCATAATGGACAATACCGCGCCCGTCCTCAAAAGCATGCACGACATCGTTCTCCTCAAAAAGCGTGAGGACACGGAAAATGCTCGACTTGTCCAAATTGAGCATCTCGTTCTCCAAGTCCTTGAGACTCACAGGGCGGTTGAGATGCAACAAAGTGCTATAGACCAAGATACGATTGACCGTCGGTTTGACCGACTTATGCTCCAAGTGTTGTATGATGGTTTGGGTGTCCATATTGTTGAGATGTTAGACGTTAGAACGCTACGCTGTTAGATGTTAGACGTTAGATGTTGGATGTTAGAACGCTACGCTGTTAGGCTGCTTTCGGCTGTTAGATTTTATTGTTAAAATTTACAAATAGCAAGGGTGGTTTATCCTAAGCCTATCCTATGCTTATCCTAAGCGCATCCTATGCTGTTTCAGATGGGTATGTTAGAGACTTTTCTTTATTGTATTTTAATAAAAGAGCGTTGCCCAGATGTGAGCAACGCTCTTTTTGTATCGTACCGGATTAGTCCGATGATGGGGCGGAGGGATTAACCCAGGAAGGTGAGCAGGATACCTGCAGCTACAGCGGAACCAATGACACCTGCCACATTCGGTCCCATAGCATGCATAAGAAGGAAGTTGCTCGGGTCGGCTTTCTGTCCCTCCATCTGGCTTACACGTGCTGCCATAGGTACGGCACTTACACCTGCAGAACCGATAAGCGGATTGATTTTCTCTTTGGAGAAGAGGTTCATCAGTTTGGCGAATAGGACACCGCCTGCGGTAGCCAAACTGAAAGCAACGATACCCATACAGAGAATCATCAAGGTCTTGACATTCAGGAACGTAGCACCGGTAGCCGTAGCACCGACCGACAAACCGAGGAAGATAACCACGATGTTCATCAGTTCGTTCTGTGCAGTCTTGCTCAGACGATCCACCACACCACATTCTTTCATCAAGTTACCGAGCATCAAGCAACCGATAAGCGGTGCTGCATCGGGCAATACGAGTGCCACGATAGCGGTGATGACAATCGGGAAGACAATCTTCTCGGTCTTGCTGACAGAACGGAGTTGCTTCATCTTGATGGCACGCTCTTTCTTGGTGGTCAAAGCACGCATAATAGGCGGTTGGATAACCGGTACGAGTGCCATATACGAGTACGCCGCAATAGCGATAGGACCAAGCAACTGAGGAGCCAGTTTGGAGGTAAGGAAGATAGACGTAGGTCCGTCCGCACCACCGATGATACCGATAGAACCGGCCTCTGCGGGTGTGAACCCGAGGGCGTTGGCGCAAAGGAACGTAACGAAGATACCGATTTGTGCTGCCGCACCGAGAATCAGCGATTTAGGGTTGGCGATAAGCGGACCGAAGTCGGTCATCGCACCTACACCGATGAAAATCAAGCACGGATAGAGACCCGCTTTGACACCTATATATAGAACATCAAGCAAGCCTGCGTCCTTGAGGATAGCACCATAACTATGGTAAGCAGGACTGTCGGCATCGAGGAAAGCCTCCCACAACTCGGGGTGGTACATATTCGCACCCGGCAGGTTGGTGAGCAACATACCGAAAGCGATAGGCAGGAGCAACAGCGGTTCGTACTGCTTCTTGATAGCCAGATACAACAGGAAGAATGACACGAAAAGCATCACCAACTGACGCCAATCGATGTTCATAAAGCCCATTGTCCGGAAAAAATCTAATATGTCAGTCCACATAATAGCAATCTTTATCCGAGTACAACAAGCAAGTCATCCTGCATTACGTTCTGCCCTGCGCTGACAGCAATCTTTGTAACCGTGCCATCGCAATCGGCAAGCACCTGGTTCTCCATCTTCATACTCTCAAGCGTAAGAAGCAGGTCGCCTTTCTTAACAGTTTGTCCTTCGCTGACGGCTACTTTGATAATGGAGCCGGGTAGGGGAGAAACGACTTTTTTGCCGCCTGCGGGTACATCGGCACCCTTGGGTGCAGCAGGGGCAGGAGCAGGTTGGGGAGCAGGTGCTACCTTAGGTGCTACGGGAGCAGCGGCAGGCGCAGCAGCCACAGCAACGGTCTCAATCTCAACGAGTTTGTCGTCTTGCATAACATTCTGCCCGGGCTGTACAAGCACCGATTTGACAGTACCATCGTACTCGCTGGTAACTTGGTTCTCCATCTTCATACTCTCCATTGTGAGGAGCAAGTCGCCTTTCTTGACGGTCTGACCGGCAGCGGTCACCACCTTTACGATGCTACCGGGGAGCGGACTCTTGACCACTACAGTTCCGGCTGGTTGTGCAGCACGTGGGGCTGCAGCGGCAGCCGTTTTGGGAGCAGCGGGCTTGATGGAGGTAGCGTTCTTCATCTGGTCGATTTCCACATGGAAAACCGTACCATTAACGGTTACTTCCGCTACATTATCTTCTATCTCATTGACAGTCGTGGCATATTTGCGACCATCAATAGTAAACTGAAATGACTTCATATTTTTAATGAATTAAAAATCCGGACTATAGGCTGCACCTCAACAAAAAACAAGTTTTCTGTATTTGGTTTGCACTATAGTTTCATTATTTCTTATCTATGGAGGTTATTCATACCATACATCTTGTTATTCCATTGTGTACGGTGGGGTTGAACAATCGTTTTGGTGCATTCCTCGTCATGCACGCCGTTGTAGTAGAGGTGGAGAGCAAGGGCGATAGCCGCCGTGCTGTCGGCGGTAAGCGTGATATGCTCTTTGTCCTCTTTCTGGGTATGTGCTACCGTTTGCGAGTGCTGTGCCTCAACCTGTTTCTTGGGTTTGACACGCGGCTGCATGATCCAACCCATCAGTTTAAGAACAAACACGAACACAATCAGGAGCAACAATACCAGCAGAAAACCTACACCGGTAATCATCCATGTGGATGCGGTTACTTCAAGCAAAATCATATTACAACGGGATATTTGAATGCTTCTTCAGAGGGTTGGTCAGACGTTTGGTCTGCAGGTTCTCGAAGGCGTGGATAATACGCTTGCGAGTGTTGCGCGGCTCAATGATGTCGTCGATATAGCCGCGGTTGGCAGCCTGATACGGACTGGCAAAGAGTTCACGATACTCTGCCTCTTTTTCAGCAATGAATTTCTTTTTCTCTTCCGGGTCTTCAATAGCCTTGATGGCTTTTGCCTGAAGCACGCCCACAGCACCGCTTGCACCCATCACGGCAATCTCCGCATTAGGCCATGCATAGCATACATCGCCGCGTAACTGCTTGCAACTCATAACGATATGACTACCGCCGTACGATTTGCGAATAGTAATAGTAACCTTAGGTACGGTTGCTTCGCCGTAGGCAAACATCAGTTTTGCTCCATGGTCGATGATACCGGCGTACTCTTGTCCTGTACCGCACAAGAAGCCCGGCACATCCACAAGGGTAAGAATCTGAATGTTGAAGGCGTCGCAGAAACGTACGAAACGCGCTGCCTTACGGCTGGCATCACAATCCAACACGCCTGCGATATAGTTCGGCTGGTTGGCAATGATACCTGTGCTGCGACCGTTGAAACGCGCGAAACCGCAGATGATGTTCTTTGCGTAGTCCTTTTGCACCTCCATAAAGTCGCCGTTATCCACAATCAGGTTGATGATGTCCTTCATGTTGTAGGGCTTGTTCGGGTCGTTAGGCACGATGTCGTTCAGGCTTTCCTCAATACGCATAGGGTCGTCGGTGCACTTGAGTACCGGAGCCTCCTCCATATTGTTTTGCGGAATGAAACTTACCAAACGGCGAACTTCTTGCAGCGCCTCCTCTTCAGTAGCAGCCACAAAGTGGGTAACACCCGATTTGGTAGCGTGCACACGCGCACCACCAAGGTCTTCCACGCTAACGTCTTCACCTGTAACCGATTTAACAACTTTCGGACCGGTAATGAACATATACGAGTTCTGCTCTGTCATCATAATGAAGTCGGTCAGCGCAGGGCTGTAAACGGCACCGCCGGCACACGGACCGAAGATAACACTAATCTGAGGAACCACACCGCTGGCGAGGATATTACGCTCGAAAATCTCGGCATAACCGGCCAAGGCGCAAGCACCCTCCTGAATACGCGCACCACCCGAGTCGTTCAGACCGATGATAGGTGCACCGAGTTTCATAGCCTGATCCATCACATTGCAGATCTTCTGTGCCATCGTCTCGCTGAGTGAGCCTCCGATGACGGTAGCGTCCTGTGCGAAAACGAATACCAGACGACCGTCAATGGTACCTGAACCTACTGCCACACCATCGCCGAGGAACACTTTTTTCTCCATTCCGAAATCGTGGCAACGGTGGGTAAGGAACATATTCACTTCCTCGAACGAACCTTCGTCGAGGAGCATATTGATACGCTCACGGGCGGTATAACTGCCCTTTGCGTGATGTTTTTCGATTGCTGCTTCACCACCTCCGGCTGCTGCCTTTGCACGGTTGTCAATCAGTTTTTGCAGATTATCTTGATTCATAATTGTACATATATTATTTGGGTTGTTGGCATAACTCGGTCAGGACGCCTTTGGTGCTCTTTGGGTGGAGGAAGGCAATCATCAGGTTCTCAGCACCTTTGCGGGGAGCCTTGTCGATGAGTTGGATACCTGCAGCCTCGGCTTCTTTCAGTGCTTCTTCTACGTTCTCAACGTTGAATGCCACATGGTGAACACCACCGCGACCGCCGTTTTTCTCGATAAACTTGGCGATAGTAGACTCGGGGCAGGTAGGCTCCAGAAGTTCTATCTTGGTTTGTCCGACCTTGAAGAATGCGGTGCGTACTTTCTGGTCAGCCACCTCTTCGATAGAGTAGCATTTTTCACCGGTTAAGAACTCGAAGAACGGCATAGCGTCTTCCAAACTGGTTACAGCGATACCAAGATGCTCAATATGAGTTGGTTTCATTGTGTTTTTGTGTTTATGTTAAACAATAGATGGGTTAATTATTGACTATAAATCATAGGTGTACAGACACCATTTGCCTACAAAGTTACTGCTTTTTTCCGAACTCCCCAAATAAAACCCTAATTTATTTGGTTTTTGCTTTTCGTACCTTTCAAAATCACTCAAACAGCAAACAGACACCGATATGACTGAACGAACGGAGATTGCGGAACTGCCCGTACGGACAGTTGCCGTGGTAGGCACGAAGCCCTAAGGCAATGCGCGAGAAATAACCGTCGTAACGGGGTGTATTGTAGCGCGCACCGACAAATACATTGTAAGTGAAAACCCGTGTTTCGGATTGCATAACAGGCTCTGTATCTGTTGTTTTGTTGTCCAAGTTGTAGCCGTACAGGGCACGGTTGCGCACCTCAGCGGAGACGATACCCTGAAAGCCGTAGCGCGAAGTGGGCGACTGGTATTGGTATTGCAGATAGGCTTCCCATGGCGACAAACGGGGCTGAGTAAGTGTGCGATTGCCGTCTTCTTCGTCCACTTTGTACCAGCCCTTGTGCCAATCCCACAGGAGCATCAGTCCTACACGGAAACAATGATTCTCGGTGTAGCGGTTTTCCGCCTCGTTGAGCGTGAAAGTGAACTCCGTATAGTTGTACGACACATTCACACGCCGCAATGCCCTGTTTTCCGAGACTTTCTGTATCTGGAGTTCGTCACCGATATGGGTGGATTCGTGTTTGAAAGGTGACCAACTGATGGCATAGTTGCGGGCAAAACCCCGGTTGATGCGGTGCATAAATGCGACGGTTGGCAGGGCAATACGATAGTCGGTATCCACAATGGGTGAGGTCTTTCCGCCGAAAAGATCCATCCATATATTGGCGGACATTGCTGCCGTAACACTCAGAGCCATAGCGGAATCAGCAAGTTGTCCGTACCAAAGCGGCAACTGAAAACCGAAGATGCCGAGTGTCTGCGTGCGGTAGTCTTTACTCGAGTGTTCCCAGTCGTAAATGGGGTACATTCGTGTGTAAGCCACATCCATTCGCACAAAATTGGGGTGTTCGTCGGCATAGAGACTATGCCCGAAGGGACTATAACGAAACAGTCCATCGCCGAAAGCGGTATGGGCAGCGGAAAGGGTAGATACCGTCAAAAGCATCCATGCAACGAATACTATGTGCCTAAAATGTTGCATTTTTCCGACTGACAACCTAAGCCTATCCTATAACCATCCTCCTTACATCCACCTTACTTTTCTAAAACGAAGATGTTGCATTTTTCTATAGTATCTCTAATCCGCAAACGATGAGAAAAAGAAAGGAAAAAATACGTCTATTTCTTCTTTTCGGTTTTCTCGTCGGGGGCTTGTGGCACTTCGGGGAGGAGCGGGCGGCGGTAGGCACGGATGATGAGGTAGAGACCGAGAAGGATAAACGGAATACTGAGCCATTGCCCCATATTGAGCAGATGGTTTGCCTCAAACGCCTCCTGATCGTTCTTGATAAACTCCAATCCGAAACGGGTAACAAAGACAATTTCGAAGAACACGCCGAGCAGCAATCCCTCGCGGCGATACGCCTTGAATTTCCAATACATCACCTGCGTAACTATCATTGCCACAATGCAATAGAGCATTTCATATATCTGCGTGGGGTGGCATGGAACGGTCTGTCCGTCGCGCACAAAAATAAAGCCCCATGGCATATCTGTCGGACCTCCATAGATTTCACTATTCATCAGGTTGCCGAGCCGAATAAGAGTTGCTGTAAAGCAAACACCGATACACAGACGGTCAAGAATCCAAATCCACGATGTTTGGTACTGCGGGTACTTGGAGAACTCCTTTTTATTAAGGAGTATAGCGGCAATCATCAATCCGATTGCCCCGCCGTGGCTGGCGAGACCGCCCTCCCAGATCTTGAGCAGCAACAGCGGGTGCTCGATATAAGGGTTGCGGTAGTTGATAGTCCAGCCGAAAATCTGTACAGGGTCGGTGGATATATTCATCATTTGGCAATAGCGGGCGAGGGCGGGATTGGTTACATCGTGCCATTCGTAGAACCAGCAATGCCCGAGACGTGCCCCGATGATGACGCCAAGCACCATCCAAATAAAGAGTTTGTCCACCCAGTCGGCAGGGCAGTGCTCATGTTTGTAGATTTTTACCTGCATCAGATAGCAAAAATAGATACCTATAGCCCACAGGAGTCCGTACCAGCGTATGCCGCCATCGCCGATGTGTATGAGAATAGGATCAACGTTCCAAGTAATAAAATCAAGCATATTGTGTAGTTTATCAGTTTATTGGTTTATGAGTTGATTAGTTTATCAGTTTATGCGTGGTTTAATAGGTTTACAGGTTAATGGAGTGAATCTGAATTGCATGTTAATTCTTAATTATTAAATAAATCACCGCCCCCAGTTGAGTTTGTCGCGGAGCGATTTGAGAAAATTGTTTTCGCCCACTTGCACCACTTTGATCGTGTAGGGAGCCCGCTCGACATGGAGCGTAACATCGGTGCTGAGTATCTGGCTGCGTCCGTCCACGCTGATCATATAACTGCTGTAGCGGCTGGCAACTTTCAAATCGAATTTCCAATCGTCCGGTACTACTATCGGGCGGACAGTCAGACTATGTGTGGCAATAGGAGCCAGTATCAGACCGCGCGTCTGCGGTACCAACAGAGGTCCCCCGATAGACAGATTGTATGCTGTACTGCCCGTTGGGGTGGATATAACCAAGCCGTCGGCGCGATAGGTATGTAGCACTTCTCCGTTAGCCGTTACTTCCACCGAAATCATACTGCTCATACCCTGTTTCATAATCGCTATCTCGTTGAGCGCATTGGGTGCCATAATCAGCCCATCACGCCCGCAACTGACCCGTAACACGGAGCGTTGCTCAATGGTGTATTTCCCATCAATCAACTGATTCATAATCATATCCACATCCTTGGTCTGCACATCGGCAAGGAAACCCAATTGCCCGCAGTTTACACCGATAATAGGGATATTTTTGCAACCGATAGCGGCTGCAGTTGTCAGGAAAGTGCCGTCTCCGCCGATAGACATTGCAAAATCGATAGGCTCGTTGTATGGGCTTACCGTATCTCCCTCGCCCGTCCAATCTTCAGGGAAAGGCGGAAACTCGCGTAAGTTCAGTTCTTGGCGCAGTTCCTGCGAAAGCAGGACATTCACACCGCGTTTTTCCATAAAAGCAAGGATATGCGACACCTCTATCAAGGTGTGTTCTTTCATCGCATTCCCGAATATAGCAATCGTCATAAATGTGTCTGATTTATGTTGTGCGATAATGCACAAATATCCGCGACAAAGTTACTGCTTTTTTAGGATATGTGCAAGTGCCGGTTACTAAATCCCCCTGTGGTTTCCCTGATCTTACCCTGATGTTACACAAGGCAGATGTGGAGACAAAAAACAGGCTGCCTGAAAAAAGCAGCCTGTTTTTTATAAAAAGAGTAGGGATATTTATTTTGTCAAAATACGATATTCCCATGGTTTGAGCGTCATCGTCTCGTTTGCCGTAAGGGCTTTCTTCTCGCCGCAGTTGAAGCAGGTGTAAGTGCCTTCGTAGCCGGCGAGGTCAAGGGCAACAACCTGCTCATCAGCCGACATATTCATTACGGCGATAACGGTGTTTTTACCATTCTCCAACGGACGGACGGACGCAAAAATTTGCTCGTTGTCAGCCGGCAGACGCAGCATTTTTGCACCGAGTTCGGGACTCCATAATGCTTTGTTGGCTTTCCGCAATCCGTTCAGTTTCTGATACATAGCATATTGCGGAGCACCCTCTACTCGGTCGATGCAGTCTTTCTCAAAGAACTCCAGACGGTGGTGGTTACCGCTCAACTGACCAGTGTAGATCAATGGCATACCGGGCACGACGTAAGTAAACGCTGCGAAGAGGTCAGCCGCATCACCCATACGCTCAAACTCGGTGCCGTTCCACGAGTTCTCATCGTGGTTGGAGGTGAAGTTCATACGGATAGCGTTGGCACGTGTGGTTGTGTCGGCCTTCTCGAAGTAGTTCCACAGGTCTTGCACACCGCTCTTGCCCTGTGCCACGTTGTTCATAATGTGGTGAAGTTCCCAGCCATAATACATATCGAATGCAGACTCTGTCAGTTCGTAGTTCTTCGCCTCGTCCTCTGCCAGTGTGAACATATCGGGGTGCGTCTTTCTCAGGTCGCCCATAGCCATGTTCCAAAAATCGGTCGGTACTTCACCGGCCACGTCGCAACGGAAACCGTCAATACCAATCGAATCCATCCACCAGTGCATGCAGCGCAGCATCTCCTGACGCATGTCCTCGTTGTCGTAGTTCAGTTTGGAGATGTCCGTCCAGTCGTATTGTACCATCAGGTTGCCGAGACTGTCGCGATAATGCCATCCGTCGTTTTCTGTCCATTTGCTGTCAGGAGCGGTGTGGTTGGCTACCCAGTCGAGAATGACCTTGAAACCGAGGTCGTGCGCTGTAGCAAGCAGGTGCTCAAAATCGGCACGTGTACCAAACTCGGGGTTGAACTGGCAATAGTCAATGATTGAATAGTAACTGCCAAGTGTGCCTTTGCGGGTCATAACGCCAATCGGTTGGCAAGGCATAATCCACAGAATATCAATGCCGTTCTCGCGCAGTTCTGGCAGATGTTTTTCGGCTGCCGCAAATGTGCCTTCCGGAGTCAGTTGGCGGGTGTTAAGTTCATAGATAGTGGCATCGTACGCCCATTGGGTGTGTCTTGTAGGCTCTTGTTTTGCGCAAGAAGCCAGCGTCAGCAATCCTAACGCAAAAATAAAAAGTTTTTTCATTGCTGGTTATTGTTTAGTAATTGAGTAAGTCAGGTTTTTGCGGTCAATCTCTACGCGCATAGTCTCGCCCATATATACACGGTCAAAACAAAGCACGTCATCGGTTGCCGAAACAGGAATATAGTCGCCATAGAGCAACGGCATCGACGAGCGGCGCAGGTGTATTAGGTCTTTCACTTGTTGGCGGAAATTTTGTTCGTATTCGTTCAGACCGTCAAAACGCATCATATGGCGGTTGTCGGGGTCGTTGGCTCCCACCTCGGCATATTCATCGCCTTGGTAGATACAGGGCACACCCGGTAGGGTAAGGTTCAGCACCTCGAGCAACAGCGCACGCCGGTAGGCTTCCTCTATCCGTTGCGTATTGTCGGTTTGGTCGTTGGGAACGATACCGCAATAGCGTGTCCAACCGGCTTCTTTCGGGTCTTCCCAAAAACTGACTGCTCCGCCGGCAAACGATGCAAAGCGCACTTGGTCATGATTGCCCGATATGTTGCCCATTGTGTGATGTGCTCCGTAGGTGGCAAGAGATGTGCGAATGGTATTGTCCAGATTTTGCATACTGCCATCGTTGCATAATGCTCGTGTAGCAGTAAAATACACATTGAAATCAAATTGCGCATTGAGCATACCCGTTTTTACGTACGAGTTGATCAGTTCCGGTGAACCGTAAGTCTCACCAATCATCCATATATGTCGGTCGGGAAAACGCTTGGCCATCTTCTGCCCGAGCATACGCCAATACTGTTCGGGGATATGTTTGCACGCATCGTGGCGGAATCCGTCGAAATCGTAGTTGGCAAGCCAATAGAGTGCCGAGTCGGTCATCGGCTGACAAACTTCCTCGCGCTCCAAATCCAAGGTCGGGATATGGGTATCAAACCAGGTAGTCAGGCGTGCCTCGTCCCATAGTTCAAAATTGCGGCGTCCGTCGGGTAAGATGGAATCCGTATGCCAATCGGGGTGTTCTTGCAGGGTTGGGGCGTTGATGTGCATATGGTTGGCTACATAATCCAACACCACATTTATATTGTTCGCGTGTGCGCACGCAAGGAGTTCTTTCAGTTCTTGGTCTGTACCGAGACGCCGGTCGATAGCCGTGGCATAGATAGGCCAATATCCGTGATACCCGGAAAACTTGGTATAGGTCTTAGTGGAGTCGTACTTGTTACCATGGTGGAATACATACTTGCCCCATGCGTCCCACGGATTTTGTGTGATTGGACTGATCCACAACGTATTAACGCCTAAATCTGTGAAATAACCTTCTTTGATTTTCTGTGTGATACCTGCCAAATCGCCGCCCTGGTAGTCCACAATATCCAGCACTTCAGGCGAGTTCATTTTCCAGTCGTTGCCTGTGTTGCCGTTTTGGAAACGATCCACCAGGATAGAGTAGAGTACCTGTGCCTGGTCATCGTGGCGGTTGAGCAAAGCCGCATCAGTTATGGGCTTGCCGTCCTGCAGGGGGATAAGAATATCATTGTAGAGGTAAGTGCTGTCCTCTGCAAAAACACGCAGATAGGCACGCCCCTTGCTGCATAATTTTACCTCCTCACTCTTGGAAAGGTCTATGGTGTAAGTGCCGTCCTCGTTTTGTGTGAACGATGTACTGATAATAGGCATATTCTGTACGTATGCCACCAAGTGTACATCTTTTGTATGATCAACGCAACCAACTGTAATACAATCTATTGTATTATCCGCATTGTGCATTGAAACCAAACTTTGTTTCACCGGTTTGTTGGGTAAAATTGGTATTACGAACCCCGTGTTGTTATTGTGAATAGATATACCTTCGTAAGCATTTCCGTGATTTATAATATCCATTTCCTCCGGCAAAGCACCTTCGCCCACAAGGTTCAGTATTTCCAAGCGGTCGCTTACCAGCCAATCCGTTTCTGTGTTCTTTGTCCTTTGTTCTTTGTTCATCAAGAGCGGCACATAGTCGGTCAGCACCACATGCGTGGTGTCGCTTGTCATCCGGATAGGGGTGATCGGTTGCCCTGTCGCAATACGCATAATCGGGTCGGGAGTGGTATTGCACGCCACAAGGAGCGGCGCAATCAGCCATAAGAATTGCTTTTTCATGGTATGAATGTATATTTATTAAAAAACGCCGCAAAGATACAAAATAAAACACATATATGCAAACCATTATCAAAAAGTAGGACGGGAGAATATAAACTTTTTCCATAATTATGTAATGTGCCTATCGTTTTTTGTGTGTACCTTTGCACTCGCAAACAAAAGGTGCTTGATTTATGGAACAATTTATACATATAGTGGGTGATATGTCGCCCTATCTGTTGCTCGGTTTTCTGTTGGCAGGACTGATGCACGCCTTTATCCCGAGTCGTTTCTATCATCGTTATTTTTCGTCAAACACTTTCCGTTCGGTAGTAAATGCCGCCTTGTTCGGCATTCCGTTGCCGCTTTGTTCGTGTGGGGTAATACCCACGGCGATGTCGCTGCGCAAAGAGGGGGCTTCGCGCGGAGCCGTTGTCTCGTTCCTTATTGCCACCCCGCAAACGGGTATCGACAGCATTGTCGCCACATATGGACTCATGGGGCTGCCGTTTGCCATTATTCGCCCCATTGCTGCGCTGTGTACAGCCTTGGTGGGAGGCGGTTTGGCTACATTAGGATGCACGGACACTCCGCAGATTATCATGGACAAACAGGCAGCGCAACAGGAACAACGAGGTTTTATGCAGCGTCTGAAAGAGGCGTTGCGTTATGGTTATGTGGAGATGATGCAGGATATCGGCCCCCGTTTGCTGATCGGGTTGGTGGCGGCTGCCATTATCACTATCTGTGTACCTGCGGAATGGTTCACCGTCTTTGAGGGCAATACATGGGCATCTATGCTCTTGGTGCTGGCTATTGCCATACCTATGTATGTCTGTGCCACGGGCAGTATCCCTATTGCCGTTGCGCTGATGCTCAAAGGGCTTACCCCGGGGGCGGCACTCGTGCTGCTGATGGCGGGACCGGCGTGCAACCTCGCTTCGATTCTTGTGGTGCGCAAGGTGCTGGGCAATAAGACAATGTGTATCTACTTGGCATCTATCATCATTGGGGCTATTGCGTTTGGTACGATTGTTGATTATCTCCAGTTTGGCGGAGTGGTGGATTTTCTCGCTCGCTTGACCGCACAGGATGCCTGCTGTATGGAGAATATGTCATGGTTTGCCATTGTGTCGAGTATTGTACTCCTGCTATTGCTTTTTAACGCGCTGGTCGTACAGCGTATACATAAAACTAAAATTACCAAGAATATGAAAACGTATCACATCGAGGGTATGCATTGCAACCACTGCCGTATGTTTGTGGAGAAAGCCATTCTGTCTGTGGATGGCGTGAGCGATGCCAAAGTGGATTTGCAAAAGAAAGAGGCCTATGTGGAAGGCACCGCCTCTGCGGAAGAGGTGTGCCGTGCGGTGGAAAAAGCAGGTTATACGTGTACATACTGATATGAAACTGCTCATCAAGAATATGGTATGCCCACGCTGTATAGCGGCAGTGCAGGCTATACTCGTTGCCAATGGCTTCACGCCCGTAGATGTGCGTTTGGGCGAAGCGGAGATAGTGGAGACGCTTACCGACAAGCAGAAATCCCGCCTTGCAACAACTTTGTTGCAGGCGGGGTTTGAGTTGCTGGATGCACCCGTAGCGCAGTTGGTAGAGCAGACGCGTATTGCCGTCGTGGAGTGGGTACGGATGGGTGGTGAACGCCCCAATATGTCGGACTATCTGTCTCATCGCTTAAGCAAGGACTACAGCACACTCAGCAAGTTGTTTAGCGAGGTGCGCGGCATCACCATCGAGCGTTTTGCCATACTCCACCGTATAGAATATGCCAAGGAACTGCTATGCTACAACCGGCAGACTGTGAGTGAAATAGCCTATCGATTGGGCTATAGTGCACCCGCTCATCTATCCGCACAATTCAAACAGGTTACGGGTATGTCCCCTAAAGTCTTCCGTGAGCAAAAGCAACACAATCGCATTCCGCTATCGGATCTATAATTCCGATCAGTGCAAGTCTGTCCTTTCTCCCTAAATATACACTTTATGCATTTTTGTACTTCTATATAGCGATTACGTAGAAAAGACGTAGAAAAGACGTAGAAAGAAATAGTGGATATGTGATGTTTTTATACACTTTATGCACTATTTATATTGCATAAAATGTATAGATGTTGTATAGGTGTTGTTGTGATGTTGTTGTGATGTTGATAGTCCTGTTCAATAAAAACGTCATTTGCACAAATCAGAAAAAAGCAGTACCTTTGTCTTCGAATTGTAAGCAACCGAAGGTTTGATATATACCAACGGAAGCGTTCCCAATCGCAAACAGGAGAACGGCTGTAGGTGTCTGAAGATTCATAGATAAGAATCAATAAGAACTAAACTATAGCCGAATGAAAAAACTAACTGCAACTATCTTGTCGATGTCCGTACTGACCGTGATGGCAGGGGCGGCGATTGCTCCGGCATTGGATATTATCGGGGCGCATTTCTCGCAAGCGGGGGTTAATGAAATGATTATCAAACTGATAGTTTCTTTGCCTGCGTTGTTCATTATTCTTACCAATCTGTTTTTCCACTCTATCAGTCAGCGACTGACTACACGGACAATCGCCTTGATTGGGCTCACAATGTATGTCCTGTCGGGCGCAGGGTGCTATTTTGCATCTGACATTGTGATGCTCTTGTGTTTGCGTGCTTTGTTGGGCGTGAGTGTCGGGCTGCTGATGCCGTTGTCTACCGGATTGTTGGCATACTATTTTGCGCCTGAAGAACAGGCTCGGTTGATGGGATTGTCTGCCGCTATGAACCAGTTGGGAGGGGTAGTGGCAACTGCTATTGCGGGCGTGTTGGCTGCATCACTCGGGTGGAAGTATGCGTTTTTGGTCTATCTGATGGGCATACCCGCTATGGCATTGGTGGTCGCTTTTCTGCCTGCCGAGCGGATTGGCGATAAGAGCAAACGGGGAAAAACGTTTTCGCTCAAGAGTCTGCTGAAGTTTCACCCGAGTGTGGTGGGAATGTGGCTTTTGATGATGATTTTCTTTATCTTTCCTACCAATTTTGCCCAAATGGCAAGTCAAGACGTATACCTTGGGCTGCACCATGGCATAGTAACGGGTATCATGGTCGGATTGGATATGGTGGCATTGCTGATGGGACTGCTGTTTGGCCGACTGATGAAACGTTTCAGGCTGAGTATCAAATACTTTTGTCCTATGTTGTTTTTATTGGGGTATGGCTGCTATTGTGTGTCTATGTCAATCCCGATGTTGATTATTGGGAGTGCGTTGGCAGGAATGGCAACGGGGGTAGGCGTGCCGTATCTGAATACCATTGCTAGTATCAAGGGAGGTAAAACAGCAGCAACCACGGTTATGCCGCTATTGTCTGCTGCTTTGTATTTGGGGCAGTTTGTATCGCCGCTGATTGTAACGCCTTTGGCAAAATGCTGCTTTCCCAATATGCCCCAAGGGGCTTTTATGATAGGCTGCGTACTAAGTGCTGTAATGCTCTTGCAGGTAGTAGCAACACGCCATTTTCAATCCCTGCCGCCGGAAAAATAGGGCGATACCTTACAATATCTTTCCTTTGAACGAGAACACACCAATGCTGTGAAATGATCCTCTGCGTTGCGTATATCGGAAAAAAGCAGTACCTTTGCAGCCCCAAAAAGAAACGGAATGTTTTTGATACAAAATACATTGGTAAGTCTCGACATCTTAGAGAAGGACTTTTGCTGCGACTTGGATTCTTGTCGGGGTTGTTGCTGTATCGAGGGCGATGCAGGGGCACCTATCGAACCTGAAGAAGAGCAGAAAATCAACGAGATACTGCCTGTTTTGCTGCCCGATATGACCAAAGAGGCACGGGCGGTGGTCGCCGAGCAGGGGATTGCCTACAATGATCCGTCGGGCGAGCGTGTTACCTCTATCGTCAACGGCAAAGATTGTGTTTTTGCCCGCACGGATCACAATGGCTGGTGCTATTGTCTTATAGAGAAAGCATACAACACCGGGCGTATTGATTTCAAGAAACCCATTTCATGCCATTTGTATCCGATCCGCTTGTCCAAAGTGGGCGATATGGTCGGACTGGAATACCACCGTTGGGACATCTGCCATTGTGCCCGCCAATTAGGCAAGAAATTACATCTGCCTATCTATCAGTTTCTTAAAGAACCGCTTATCCGCCGTTTCGGACAGGAATGGTATGATGAACTATGTCTAACCGCTACAGAATGGAAAAAACAATGCGCGCAGTAATTATCACTATCGGAGACGAACTGCTTATCGGGCAGGTGGTGGATACCAATTCCGCCTGGATGGCGGAAAGGCTGAACGAGAACGGCATCTCGCTCTATCAGATCACATCTGTTCACGACGATCGTCAGCATATAGTTAATGCCATTAATGAGGCGTTTGCTGGTGCTGACATCGTCCTGACAACAGGCGGTCTCGGTCCTACCAAAGACGATATAACCAAACACGTGCTATGCGAGTATTTTGGCACAACGCTCGTGGAAGACTCGCGCGTGCGCGAACATATTTATGATTTGTACCGCGAGCGTCCCGAGGTGCTCAACCGTCTAACCGCTACCCAGTGGCTTGTACCGCAGGAGGCGGAGATACTCCCGAATCGGGTAGGGAGTGCTCCGTTGATGGTGTTCCACAAAGGAGAAAAAATGCTTTTTGCTATGCCGGGTGTGCCTTACGAGATGAAGATTGCTATGAATGAGCAGATTATGCCCTATATCTTGCGCCAATTGCACCCGCAAGGCGACATTATTCACCGCACTATTC
Source organism: uncultured Bacteroidales bacterium (assembly GCA_934728255.1). GTDB lineage: Bacteria > Bacteroidota > Bacteroidia > Bacteroidales > Paludibacteraceae > Colicola. The sequence goes on along the minus strand of CAKVEC010000015.1, from coordinate 16,893 downwards.
TTGTTTCCGGTATTTCGGAATCCGCTCTGGCTATCCTGCTCGAGCCGTGGGAAAATGCGCTCCCTAAAACCATACACCTCTCCTATTTGCCAAAGGACGGCACTATCCGTCTGCGCTTGAGCACCTATGGTGAGACAACGGCGGAGGAAATGGAAACGCAGGTACAGCAACTCATCGCTTTGGTGCATGACTATATTGTCGAAACCGATGATATTCCCCTTGAGGTGCATTTGGGCGAAATACTCAAGGCACGTCATCAGACAATCTCTACCGCTGAATCTTGTACGGGAGGCAAACTGGCGGCATTGCTCAACAAGCATGCGGGCAGTTCCGCTTTCTATTATGGGTCGGTAGTGGCGTATGACAATAGTGTAAAACACAATGTATTGGGTGTTAGTCAGTCGGACTTGGATACATATGGTGCAGTTAGCGAACAGGTTGTTTGTGAAATGGCAGAGGGTATTCGTAGATTATGTAAGACCGATTATGCAATGGCTACCAGCGGTATTGCCGGTCCTGATGGCGGTACGGCGGAGAAACCGGTTGGTACGGTTTGGATTGCTTGGGCTACACCTGCCGGCACCACTGCCGAATGTTTCCACCTTGGCAAACTGCGTGAGCAGGTTACCGACCGTGCTTGCACCCGCGCCCTCATCCGAATGCTCCGTATTTTGGAAAGTGAGAAATAAAGGAAGAGTTATGGTAATCAATGGGCATTTATATGTTCATAGAAAATAATTGCCATCTAAATTACACGACTAATTAACGTTTTCATATATGCACGCAATAGAACAACTCCTATTCACACCTACTATCACACAGTCCATTTTGGTGCTGACATTGGTGATTACGTTGGGTTTGTGGCTTGGCGAGCATGCCCGTATCGGACATTTCTCGTTGGGAGTTACATGGGTGTTGTTTGTCGGTATTGCGGTGTCGGCATTAGGGATTCATATCAAACCCGATGTGGCACATTTTGCCAATGATTTTGGATTGATACTCTTTGTCTATTCTATCGGTTTGCAGGTAGGTCCTTCTTTCTCGCCGTTCAAGCGTGGAGGATTGAAACTCAATCTGTTAGCCACGGCGTTTGTTTTTCTCGGCTGTCTCTGTACGATCGGTTTGTATTATGCTACCGACCTGGGTATGGACACCCTTGATGGTGTTCTCTCGGGTGCTGTTGCGAGTACTCCTGCCTTGGCGGCGGTTCAGCAGGCGTGCAGCGATGTGCTCGGCTATGTATCGCCCAATGTAGCAACGGGGTATGCCGTGGCATATCCGCTCAGTATAGTAGGTACAATCTTGGCTTTCGAGATAATCCGCCTGTGTCTGCGTGTCAAGATACCGCAGGAGGAAGCACGCTTGCAAGCGGAAACCGACAACAAAGAAGATGATGAAAAGCCTGTTTGTGTGGATATTACCCTCCAAAATCCGCAGATAGACACACTGAATGTCAGTCAATTGCAACATATTTGCCCTATTAAGATGGTTGTCAGCCGTGTTATCCGCCCCAATGGTACGGATGAGTTGGTTAGCGACCAAACGACATTCGGCAACGGCGACATCATCCGTGTGCTCACCGACAAGCAGCACCTTGATTCACTGCGTCTGTTAGGGTCCGTCAAGAACTACAGTTTTTCCAGTAAGGAGAACTCTGACCATCTGATCTCCCGTCGTATCGCCGTTACGCGCCCGGAGTGCAACGGCAAGCGTATATCCTCTTTTAATCTCCGTTCACAGTATCACGCCACTATCACGCGGGTTAACCGTGCGGGTATAGACCTGCTTGCTACTCCCGAACTGGTACTCCAACTCGGCGACCGTCTGATCGTGGTGGGCGACAAAGCCGATGTACAGCGGGTGGCGGAAACGTTCGGCAATGAGTTGAAACGTCTCGATTTGCCAAACCTCTTGCCTGTTTTCTTTGGAATTATGATGGGGGTCTTGCTTGGTATTCTGCCTATACCAATCCCCGGTCTGAATCAAACGTTCCGTCTCGGATTGGCGGGCGGTTCGCTTATTGTAGCGTTGCTTATCGGACGTTTCGGACCTTATTATAATATGGTTACTTTTGCCACCACGTCGGCAAATATGATGCTTCGCCAGGTCGGTTTGACGCTCTTTTTGGCGGCACTCGGTCTGGAGGCGGGCGAACATTTTGTAGATACCATTCTGGCAGGAGGCTATATGTGGATACTCTATGGTTTCATCATCACGATGGTACCTTTGCTCATTATTGGTATTGTGGCATACAAGGCTATGCACCTCAATTATTTCAAAGTTATAGGATTGCTTGCCGGTGCTATGACTGCGGCGCCGGCGTTGGCGTATGCCGAGAGTCTCTCTTCGGGCAACGACCAAGCCTCCGTTTGTTATGCCACCGTCTATCCGTTCACCACTTTCCTGCGTGTGATGGCGGGGCAATTGCTGATTATTTTCTTCTGTGGTTAGCCCCAAGGTAGCGGGCTGTTAAATGCTCGTCTTGCCTATGGCAAACCGCACGCCCATATTCAAGTTGAAGTTCCACGGACGTTCCTTGTGGATAGTTTGCAGGGTGGAGTGGTCATCAAAATAGTAACTGCACCCCGGTTCGATATATATTCCCGCCCATGGCGCAAAGTTATATTGCAGTCCAGCCGACAGGTTTGCTGAGAACTGCCACGGCTTGTCTTCTATTTTTTCTATCTCGGTTCGTTGTGTTTTTTTCGCCAGCACATATTCCGTCCTTGTGTTTCCTGCCACACATTTCTCAGCCAGTCCGCCTAATGAGGCATATATGTCCAATCTCCGCCAACTGTACATTTTGCATTTCAGGTTCAGGGGTATCCCTATATAGTGCAGTGTTTGCCGAGTGGCAATATAATTGTTTTTCGACCCTTCTTCGCCGTCGGACAACAGGCAGGCGTATGCCACTCCGGTCTCTATCCCTACATTTGGGTGAAACCAATATGCCATATTTGCGCCTGCCCGGATAGGAATATGATGCCTTAGTTTGCGCTCTGTCGCCTGCCCGCGGTTGAATAGCATAATACCGAGCATCGGATCATCCACCCATGTAACATCTTCGTTGGTGGCACTCAGCATCACCCTTTCCGGAGTATAAGTAGCGCTTGTCGTGTTGCCGAATCCGCTGGCACCATAAGCCGCTACTGCCAAACTGCCTTTCCAACGTCCTTTTTCTTCGGGCTCTTCTGTCGGAAGGTCATTAGCGGGCATCGGCAAACTCTCCGGTAGTTCTCGGCTCTCTGTCGGGGGGATTGTTTCTTCTGCCAACTCTTTCGTCGGGGTAGTCGCCTCTGGGGATTCCGCGACTTTCTGCATATCCGTTGCGTGTTCTGCCAAAGGCAAAGTAGCCGGCGTTTTTTCGTATTTGGGCGTTGCTACAGCCAATTCTGTTTTTGTTTCTATCGGGTGCGATGCTGTTGTCTCCGTATCGGATTGGGTAGAAGGTGCCTCTTCTTTCTCATAAACGTTGGCTGTTTGTGGGGTATCCTGCTGGGTCAAATGCATACCGACCACACCGGCTATGGTAACTATTGCCGCTACGGCAGCCACGCGTGCAACTCCTTTCCACACTGGTAGCAGCACGAAGCGTTTTTTCTTTTCCTCTTTGGGCATCTGCGCCTCTATCTGTTCCCACAGTCCCGCAGGTTCTTCGGTTTCAAAGCCCTGCATCCGCTCTTGTATGTCGTCCAACCAATCTTTCATAGCAAGGAATAATTAATGATTCGTGGCAATTTATATGTTTTAATTTATAATAATTAGCGTTTCCAATCTTTTATCCGTTCCGCCAATAACGCTTTGGCTCTGTGCAACTGCGAAGCCGATGTACTTTCTGTGATGTGCAGCATTTCGGCAATCTCTTTATGGCTCTTGCCTTCAATCACGTACAGGTTAAAAACCATTCTGTATCCGTCAGGCAGACTGCGTATCAAACTGAATATCACTTCCGTCGGCACCTTGTCCGTTTCCGGATCCTCATCAGCCATGTCGGGTGTGCTGTCGTCTATTGCCTGCCATTCTATCCTGCCGTTATCCCGTAGCCATTTGAGCGACTCGTTCACTACCACACGTGTCAGCCATGCCCGCAGAGAACCTTCACCGCGATAATTGAAATGCCGTACAGATTCAAAAATTTTCAAGAAACTATCCTGTAATACATCGCGCATATCCTCGTCATTGCAGATATACCTTCCACAAACGGCTGTCAGATAGCGCACGTAGAGGGTATAGAGCAGACGCGGTGCTGTTGCATCGCCGTTCTGCAAACGTTTTACTAATTCCTCTTCGTGCATATATGGCTCTATATCATCCGTATATCAGGTATAGGTGATTAATAGGTGATTCGTTATAGGATGCGCTTAGGATAGGCTTAGGATAGACCGGAAAATCCTTATTCCACATACCCGTTCATTTCCAATCTTGGGTAGTCTCTTGCCTTTTGTGGACGCAGTCGTAAATCAAACTCGGTCGATTTTTCCCCGCCGAACGACTGCCAATGCAGTTTTATTTTCACGTCCTGCCTAGTATCTCGTGGTAGGTCGTTGAGGTTGAAGGCTATCAACGCATCGCCCATATCGCCGCAAACATCCCCTTGAGCATCGTGCCGCAGTTCCAACTCATATGGATTTTCAGGGTTGATTCCTGTCAGCAAGTTCAGATAATGCTTTGCGCCATAGCCGCCCCACCGTGTCCGCACCCGCAAAGTCAAATAGCCGTCTTCTGCCACGGTTACCCAGTCACGCACAATCTCCACTGGGTCTTTGCCATAAACAGAATCATTCTGCTCGCCCATTGTCGGTACGGCATCTTTTGTACGAATGCTGTCTATCCAATTGATGTGCACTTGCTGCCTGTTATCCGCCATACCTTCCTCCACATAGTTCACCAATGCCCGTACCTCTCTCGGATAAGGCGATTTTTTGAAGTTTTGCGGATAAAGCGTTGTGCTGTCGTCCAATTGCAAGGCAAACACACTGTCCACCGTCCGTGCCGTAACCAATGCCGTCGGATAGTACCCCAAATCGGGTTCATTGGGTCCGCTGCTGCAAGCCGGCAGGAAGAGCAGTACCAAGCACCAGAGCACAATTCCCACCACCATATATGCCACATACAATATGGGTGCCAAATCAAAATAATCTCTCTTTTTCATACTTTTTTGTGTTTTTGATTCTTTGTTCTTTGTCCATTGTTCAACTATCTAAATCCACACCTGTATTAAATCTTGCACCAACTCCCGTATTTTTTGCATTTTTCTTGAAATAGAAAAATCAAAGGCTGCCCCACAAATAGAGTAGCCCTAAAAATAAGATATTTTTGTATGGTAAAATTAACGTCTAATTACACGCTAATTAACGTTTTTATGAAAAACTATTTCCGCTTTCCACATACATAGAAATCCCAAAGAATGGCACGTTTCCGGATACCGGACGGGTGGGGGATAACCGTCTTCTGCATATTCTCCGCCCGCCTGGGGGCAAAGCGTTTTTTCATCCGCCGATAGTCCCAACGGGCTTTGATGGCAGCCTTTGCCTGCTTTGGTTTGCCGGTTACCAGCAATTGTAGTGCTGCTGCATAATCCAGCACGAAGCGCATTATTAAAATCCACCATAGTCTGTTCGCTGGTGTGTTTTTGTAAATCATTAGCAGATTGTTGCGGAAATTTAGATATGTCTTGCGCGGATTTTCATATGCCAAAGCCCCGCCGCCAAGATGATAGACAATGGAGTCGGGTAGGCATACCAACCGATAACCACGGCAGTTGAGTCGCCAACAAAGGTCAATCTCTTCCATGTGGGCGAAGAAATCACTATCTAAACCGCCCACCTCCTTATATATGTGCGTGCGTATGCACATACATGCCCCTGACGTCCAGAGTACATCGGCTATGGTGTCATATTGCCCTTTATCTTGCTCTACATAGTTAAGCAACCGTCCCCGACAGAAAGGATAACCGAGAATATCTATGTATCCGCCTGCTGCTCCCGCATGTTCGAAATAGTCGCGCTTTAGCCAACTGTGTATCTTGGGCTGTATGGCCGCTACTTCAGAATGGATATCCATATAGTCCAACATCGGCGACAGCCAGTTCTGCGTTACCTCCACATCCGAATTAAGTAAAACCACGTACTCACTATCAATCTGCGCAATAGCCTTGTTGTACCCTTCGGCAAAACCGTAGTTTTTATCCAATAGGATCGTACGTACTGCAGGAAAATTCTGTGCCAAAACAGACAAAGACTCATCGGTTGAACCATTATCTGCCACTATCACCTCGCAGTCCTCGACAGGCGTATATTCCAGTACGCTCGGCAAGTATCTCCGGAGCATTTCCGCCCCGTTCCAATTCAATATAATTACACTACAACGCATTGATAGAGTAAATTTGTAAATCAGTAAATTTTGTAAATTAGAAAATGCAACATTACACACTTACAAATTATTTATTGGTTTTCCCCATTTCCACCGATTGTGTGTCCAGAGCCATTGTTCGGGTTGTTCCTTGATATTTTGCTCCAATCGCTCGGCATAGATTCGGGTTATCTCATTTTCCTCTGTTTCTTTTGGGTGCTCGGCTATCAATTCAAAAGACACCTCATAGTATCCGCGTTTCGGACTGCTGACATACGCATAAAGTACAGGGTAATCGAATTTTTTGCCTAGCACCTCGCCCCCATCAAGAAAGCCTGTTTCGTGGTGCAGAAATTCCGTCCAGTAGCGGGTTACTTCCGGACGCGGTTTTTGGTCGCAAATCAACCCATATACCATCTTTTTTCCCTCTTTGCGCAAGATGAGCATTTGCCGCAGGATAGTTCGTTTGTCTATCAATATGCCACCTCTTTTGCTACGAAGTATATGCATTAGTTTGTCCATTCTTTTATTCGCTTGTTGTCTGAACACATTTCCTTGCACTAATCCTTCCTCCTCAAGGTACTGCCGGTTGTAGTCGGTAAACCATTCCCAATTGCCTAAATGGGCAAGCATAACGATGACGCTGCCGTGTTCGTCTGCCATACGTTTTACCAACTTATGGTTGAGAAAATGCACATGTTCACGCAGGGCGTTGTCTGATAATCCGTAGCCGTATATGGCCTCTACCACCATATCTGCAAAATGGTGGTAAAACTGCTTTTCCATATGCCGTATCTCATCGGGCTTTTTTTCCGGAAAAGAGTCTGCCATGTTCTTGCGCACCAACTTCCGCCGGTAACGTACAATATAATATATAAGCGGATAGAGTATCCAATCAGCAAACCAATAATGTACGCTGATAGGTATTTTACTCAAAATCTTGATAAGTTGTTCCATCAATCCTCTTCCTCGTAATACCCCTGCGCAATGCCGTATTGCAGTTCGCCATCCATCACCAGTTGTATCTGTACACCGGTAATCTTGCTTCCTTGTGCTTTGGCGGCTTTTTGTACGTACTCCAATTGTTCCGTTTCGTCCACTTCGCCGTCCATATATTCCGCCTCGCCGGTCTGCTCGTCGTATTGCAACAGCCCTTTCTCCTCTAAATAGTCGTCCATTGCGTCCAGCACAAGTAGCACATCGCTTTGGCTCATACCTTGGCGGTCTTCTGCGGGAATAAGATTCCAGATGTACTCTATCTGCTCACGTTCTTCGGGGTCAAGCAGGCTCATTTCAATCGTGTTATTTTCCATATATGTGCAAATTTATTTGCAAAGGTACAGTTTTTTTCGTACTTTTGCAAAAAATATTTTTTTTGAAAAATGTCTAACTTTGTTCAGCGCACTCTTTCGGGTGTCGTATATGTCGGTTTGGTGGTGGCAAGTATCTTGGTTCACCCCGTGTTTTTTAGTGTTCTTTTTGGGTTGGTAACGATGTTAGCAGTCCGAGAATACCATCATCTTATGCACTCCGATCGTTTCCTTACTGTCGTTTCCGCTCTTTCGGCTGGTGTGATGTTTGCTGGTTCGGCATTTTGTTTCTTGATAACCACTTATTACAATGATTTGATAATCAGTCTTTTGGTTGGTTTCTATCTTTTCATGGTGCTGTTTGCCCTAATCTCCGAATTATTCCGAAAAGCCGAGAACCCTATACACAATTGGGGCAACTTCCTTGTCAGTCAAGTGATGATCGCTTTGCCGTTCTCTATGATGTGCTTTGTGATGTATGCCAATGCATACCTGCTTTTGGCACTGTTTGTGCTTATTTGGCTGAATGATAGCGGTGCCTATTGTGTAGGCAGCCTCATGTCAAAACGCAAAGGGGGCAACCATAAGATGTTTCCCCGTGTATCTCCGGGCAAATCGTGGGAAGGACTGATTGGGGGGGCAATAGTGGCAATAGGCGTAGGTGCTCTGCTCGCTTACTTGGGGTGGTTCAATCGCCTCAATCCGCTCAATGTCTATGCCATAGGAATGTTGTTCGCTTTGGTGGTGGTTGTATTCGGTACATTGGGCGATTTGATGGAAAGCCTAATGAAACGTACTATCGGAGTCAAAGACTCGGGAAAATTTCTTCCCGGGCACGGCGGCGTATTGGATCGTTTTGATTCTATTCTGCTCGCTACTCCCGCCGTTTGCCTGCTCTTATATGTCCTGATTTCCCTTTGCGGAGCCTGAAAGTATCATTTTGTAAAATTCGTAAATTTGTAAATTTGTAAATTAACGCCATTAGTACATCCTATATTATTTTGGAGTATAAATTTTAGGGCTAAATTTTGACTATACTTGTCGCAAAAAGTGCAAGAAAGTGCAAGTCCATGTTGGGCGTGCAGTAGGTTTTGTAAGTTTTGTTTATGATATAAGTTTTTCGTTTATTCCGACACTCACGACAATTAACAGAGAACCCAAAGAGACACAATAATGCCTTTTAATGGTTTTTAACGGACATATGGATTAAGGAAATTAATGTCCCCGCACAAATTGCCCCTCGGGTTGGCACTCTATGAAACAGCAGTCGTCGCTCTGTTCCTCGTCTATTGCCATCTGCTCTTGTCGAATATATTCTTCGTACGTCATTTTTTACCAAAACTTATGGGTCTCCGGATTGTATTCAAATCCCGCTTGCGCCAATTTGTTTAGAAGGCGCGCTTTGTCAATATCCAAATCCTCGCACAAGGCATCTATAGTGGGGTATTCGTCCCGCAGTTTCATATTGATGACGCTCAGTAGCATCATCGGGTCATTAGGCAGTTCCATATCTATTTGTTTTTTTCTCCTGCAAAGTTACAACATTTTTCATATATATACAAACGTGGAATATCGCTCATAGAAATGTGAAACGAATTTGCAAGATATATTTATGTATTTTACAAATATATATGTGCAATAATTCACAATCAAACTCGCGAATTTCACAATATACACTAATATACTATTACTATTTGTGAATGTACACAACTGACAATTTTATGCACTCGTGGAACATTTTTACATCATTGCTATATCTTGTATATTAGCATATCATATACGTGTAATAATCAATATATCAGCAGATAGAGATTTTATATAAAGTATTACTTTATATTGTTAGTAGCATTTCTGTGTATAGTGGTTACATTATGCAAAAATGCACAATATAAATTATATATCTACTTTACTATCAATATATTACAGCATTTCTTTAATCTTGCAGTTAAATAATAATATGGCACCTAATATACAGATTTTATATTTGTGTATTCTTGCATAATTTGCAAATGTGAATTTACGAATATGTAGCACTGTGAATGCATACACAAAATTTGCAATTTGCAGATGTGAAAAAGTTTTCGTATCTTTGCAGCATAATACGGAAAATATATTGGTTGATTTTTCGTGTTTATTTTCAAATATAAGTTCACGAGAATCGCATATTTGAAAACAAATGCAGGATAATCCATCAATAGCCCAATGTCGTTTAATTATAAATGCGTCCATAATATATGAGTAGTACAACAACAGAGCGTGAACGCTTGCTGAAACTGATGCAAACAGAGGGAATGAATGCAAAACAGTTTGCTCTCGAAGTGGGGATTCAAGCCGGCACGATCAGCAATATCGTTAACGGCAGAAACAAGCCATCTTTGGAAGTGATGCAAAAAGTGTTGCACCGGTTTCGTACAGTTAGGTCTGATTGGTTGATAATAGGTTCCGGGTCTATGTATCGCCCTGTTGGCGAGCAAACGAATATGACTCTGTTTGATGACCAACCCGTAGAACCCGCTATGATTCTTCCGCCAATAAATGAGGATAAACCGCAAACAAGTGCTATTAATCCACCAACTGTCGAGTCACCAGCCCCACCACCCGCCAAAGAAACGCTTCCATTTTCTCAGCAAACAGAAAATGCTCCCACGAAAAAAATCGAAAAGATAGTCATTTTTTATTCGGATGGCACGTACGAAAACTTCACCCACTAAACAGGAAAACAAAACTACCGGGCTATTTGCCCGATAGTTTTTTATTGTCGTTTTACGTTGTCGTAAAAACTTACAAATGTATTACGCGTACACTTGCGAGAACACATAGCCATACAGCGTCTTGTATTTGCTCTGTTTGCGGAAGGCTGTCAGGTCTTTTGGCTGCTGTTGGGCGTCAGCCATACGTACGCGAGTGGCTTTCACTGCCGTTGCAAACTTCTGCTGCACCTCGGTCTGCGCCTCGCTGGGAGCCGCTAACTTATGCGTGTAAGTCTGTGTATATTTTGCGCCCGAATCTTTGCGCAAGGCAAAACCTACGGTGTGCGTTTTGTTTACTTTCCCGTGCAATGCCTCTACGGGATAGGCGTAATCTACTTTTGCCATAGTTATTAATCTGTTAATTTTGCGTATTCCTCGGCAATCAAATAGCCGAGAATGGTTTTGTACTTGTTTTGTTTCTTAAATGCCGCCAAATCTTTTGCTTGCTGCAAAGCATCGCGAAGACGTGCAACAGCAGACGCATGTGCATTTTTGAATTTTGTTTGATTATGTAATTCGTTTTCCGAAAAAGGCGTTGTACGCTTGTTGCATCTCGTCCCTGTGTACTGCGTACCATTACGCAATGCAAAATACGTATCACTGTGTGAGCAGACTTTGCCGCTCATTGATTCAATTAAAATCATAGGTTTTATTTTTGCCATAGTTTTTTAGTTTTATTTTTAGTAAAAAAAGATGCATCTCCTTTTATTATTTATCTAAAAAAATGAGACAAAAAAAAGCAAGTTTTTTGAGACTTGCTTTTTTCGTACAGAAATTCGAACTTATTACATAAAAGTTCTTCAAGATATTTTTTTGTAATAGCCTGGTTTTATTTTTGTAATTTTTTTGTTTCTTTCCCATCGATCCGTCAATTTATGCGCAGAACGTGGGTATTTACCTATTTTGTCGCATGTCGCCTGTAGTTCTTGCAGTGTAAATTCTTCGCCCACCATGTCCAAAATCTTGTATGTTGTGCTTTCCTTAATTTTGGAATAATCGAGATTCTCATATTTGTCGCCATATAGCGTCATTTGGCGGCGGAAGTTGTACTCTGCGAAATATACCGCCCATTGAGCCGCTGCATACTCTTTTTCTTCATCTAATGGCATGTCGCGCAGTACTCTAGCGCAGCCGAAGAGCACACAATACATTATCCCCATACGATAACCGATGACCGCATTACGGCGATAAAGTGTCATAATCGCCTTGCTGCCTATTTCTACGCCCAATTGATATTTTTCTTCGATCCAGTCTCGTATGGCCTGTTCAACTATCGGCGAAAAACGCATCCCCTGTTGCAGCATAAGGTTCTTGGTTAATGTCTCTATTTTAGCCAATTCTATATCTGTGTATTCCGGTATATCAGGTAACCTCCAGCCGAATTGCTCCGGTAAATGCGCGAAGATTACACGAGTGGTTGTGCCGTCTTCCACATCATTAAAGCATTCCAAATACCGTGGAGTCCCCGTGACAATCAAATTTAGCTTAACGGGAACAGGCATACAAGGCGTGTCGTCCTGCTTATTGTCGATGTAATGCTCTTCGTTGTCGAAGGCTTCCTTGATTATGTCGTCATTTAGTGCATAATCGTGTTTTTTGTTGCTCATAAATGCAGAAATCTCGGTGGCTGCCAACAGAAGATGATGACCTTTGGCATTGTACATTTTTTGAATGGCTTTTGCCTCGGAACATTTTGCGCCAAGCAAGCGATAGTCCTGCTCCGGTTCTTCGGGGGCCTCGTTCCAAAGACCCAAATGCTCTATGCGTTTCATTTCCTTTTTGTACGCGAGCATTTGTTGGGCCACATGTTGATCGTGCTCCCATAGTGCCTGTTTTGCGACATTTACCCGATCAAAGACTATACTTTTTCCACTCGCTTGGTCACCGGTTACCACTACCGTGAACGAAAATGTTTGTGTATGATGGTCTATGGGATATTTGAACCGAATATCCGTCATATATGTGCCCAAGACAGGTGCAACCGCAAAAGCTGTTGCCGTACGGAATTCTTCGGGAAGTCCCTGCAGAAGCATAGCCATCAGTTCCGGTATAGGAGCATTCGGTTTCGCTATATGATCCGCATCCAGGTCAAGTTGGTGTGTAGCAATTTCCGGATTATTTTGCAATAGTGATTGCCTACATTCGCTTATCGCTGCTTGGAGTTTCCTTCCGGCGTGATACTCGCTTTTGTAACCTGACGAAATCTGATTCATATATTCGGTATTATCTAACCCGAAAGTGGGAATCACCTGCGTCAGATACTTGTCGGGTATTATGCCTTTGAGATTTAGTGCCAAATAAAAAGCGGCATTGGCTCTGTTACCCTCCACTACCGGGTAATCTATGCCATATTGGCGCAAAATGGCAGGCATTAAATCTTTGAAATTTATCCCGTTATACTGTGTTGGGACTTCAAATTGGGGCGAACTTGGTGTTATTTGTTGTAAATTATTTTTTTCCATATTGCTCATATTTTTTTGAATAAAATGTTTTTTTTCATTAAAATTATCTATTTGATTAAAGTGGTTGATTATTTCTTCTTTTTCTGCTTGATTTTTGAAGTAAAATTTTGCCGGATTTACATACAATGTATTGCGATTGTGTGTGAGATATAAAGCCCGTGAACGATCCACGCATTTTTGATCCCACCATTGTGTCAATCCTAACGCAGAGGCTATACGTAACTGACCATCAGGTATGTTCTCATTGCGATTGCGTTCGTAGACTATGTGGTAACCCGTCCCAGAAAAAGAAAGACCTACATATATGATGTGCAATTCTTCTTCACAACCCGAGATGCGGTCCTTGTAATAGCCTATCAGATCAAATGGTACATGATCGGTATCAATTACCCCTAATCCGTTGGAGTTAAGATTTTTTGCTTTTCGACCCTCACTCGGATTGATCACATCTGTAGCCATGGGCACCCAAATCGGATTGGCATTTTTGCAATCGTCAAATTCTTTTTTATTTTTTGGATCACTTCGGTCTAACGGACGACATTTATTCTCCCTAAATAGTAGAAGGTTATCGTTTTTTATGTTTGCTACTTCTGCCCAACCGGCAGGTCTTAAATTTTTGCCGTACTTGTTATCGGCAATCAAAATACGAGGCAAAGCCTCTCCTAAATTAAAATTTAACATTATATTTATTACAATTTTTATTTATTAATAATTTTCGCGGACAAACGGACAACGGACATAAGTGTTTATTTTTCTAACTCGGTATGATCTCGGTATGATCTCGTATTATCCATTATATTATATTTATCTATTATATTTTTTCATTATAAAATTATTTATTATCACCCATACTATATATTATAAGAAAATATCTCTTGTTTAGTTTAATATATATGTAATTTTTTATATTTTTCTTCATTTTTTTCCTTTTTCTTCATTTATTACTTATATAAATTTTGTTTCTATATATTATAAGAGAAAATATACTTTTTTGTATTAACTATTGGATGAAAAAAATTTTTTTTGTGTGTTTAGAGAGTCTTATATTATATACTCCTTATATATATGTATAGATACATTTCTCCTCGAAAAAAAATTTTTCGACCTTGAAATTTATATTTTTCCTCGTTTTTTTCGTTATATATATATATTTAGGGGTATATTATTGTTGTGTAGATAAGTTATATAAATATCCCGAAAATATATCGGGCTAAAAACAATAAAAAAAATTCTCGAAAAGTTAGATTTTTCTGTGTTTTTCTTCTTATATATATATATATATGAACCCATACTATATAAGAAAATTTTTTTGATGTATAAATTATGAGAAAAAATATGAAGAAGAAAAATTATGAGAAAATATGGATGTATTATAAAGAAATACAAAAATGTAATTGCATGCGTAACGGATGTCCGTTGTCCGTTTTGTCCGTATGCAAAAAAAAAACGCCTTGACAAAAAATGTCAAGACGGGTTCGGATGTCAAACAAAAAATACAAATTAATTACATTAGTGCGGCATCGATAACTTCTTGTATATCGCGTACGTAATGGAAAGTAAGACCTTTGAGATATATTTGGGGGATTTCGAGAACATCTTTGCGATTGTCTTCGCAAAGAACTAAATCCGTTATTCCTGCGCGTTTGGCAGCAAGTATCTTCTCTTTTACTCCGCCGATAGGCAGCACTTTTCCGCGAAGCGTCATCTCTCCCGTCATCGCTATTCGCGGGCGCACTTTCCGCTTGGTAAAAGCACTAACCAATGCCGTTGTCATCGTTATACCTGCACTGGGGCCGTCTTTCGGGATGGCTCCCTCGGGAACGTGTATATGTACAGAATGGGTATCTATATCTTTTTGTTTGATACCGAATTGGCTTGCATGCGCTTTGATATAACCCATCGCGATGGTTGCAGACTCTTTCATCACATCGCCCAGATTACCGGTCAGGGTTAGGGTAGGTGTCTTCGAAGGAGACAGCGAGACCTCTATAAAGAGTATCTCGCCCCCTACTTGCGTCCATGCCAACCCCGTAACAACGCCTATATATTTATTGGTTTGCCAACTATCGCGGCTATATCTGGGCTGCCCCAAATAAGCAATCAAATCTTCGCGCGTAATAGATACATTATATTCTTCGTTTAGGGCAATCTTCGCATCCACTTTGCGGCAAATAGCAGCAATCTGTCTGTCAAGCGATCGTACACCACTTTCACGCGTATAATCGTCTATAATGTGCACAATTATTTCTTTTTTGAAACGTAATTGCGAAGGCACTAACCCGTGATTTTCCAATTCTTTCGGGATAAGATGCCGCTTGGCTATTTCTTCTTTTTCTTCCTCCAAATAACCAGTCATCTCTATCAACTCCATGCGATCCAATAAGGGACGTGGAATGCTATCAAGGCTATTGGCAGTAGCAATAAAGAGCACTTTACTCAGATCGTAATCCACATCCAAGAAATTGTCGTGAAATGTACTATTTTGTTCAGGATCAAGCACTTCCAACAATGCCGAAGTCGGATCCCCCTTGTAGTCTGCACCTATCTTGTCTATTTCGTCCAGCACAAAAACAGGATTGCTTGTTTGTACTTTGCGCAGATTCTCGATGATACGTCCCGGCATAGCGCCGATATACGTACGCCTATGCCCCCTTATCTCCGATTCGTCATGCAATCCGCCCAACGAGATACGCGCATATTTTCGACCAAGTGCCGTAGCAATCGACCGTCCCAAACTGGTTTTACCCACGCCCGGAGGACCATACAGACAGAGTATCGGCGAGTTTATTTTGTGCGCTTCTTTCTCCTTTTCGCTGCGCATTTCCAACTGCCGTTGCACTGCCAGATACTCGATAATACGCTCCTTCACTTTCTCCATACCATAGTGATCCTTGTCCAATACTCTCTTGGCATGGGCGATGTCGTAGTTATCTTCCGAATACTCATTCCATGGCAAATCGAGCAACGTATCAAGGTAATTCTGCTGAACGGAGTACTCCGGCGAATGAGCGGACATCCGTTGCAGTTTTTTCAATTCACTCTCAAAAAACACCCGCACATTGTCCGACCAGTGTTTTTTCTCTGCGCGTGCCTGCATATCTTTGATGGCCTGGGCATCAGTATCTCCCAACTCCTTTTGGATCGTCTCCATTTGCTGATGCAGGTAGAACTCGCGCTGCTGCTTGTCTAACTCCTCTTTTGTCTTTTTGCTGATGTCTGCTTTCATACGCAGCATCTCCAACTCTTCGTGTAGTACAGCCAGCAGGTTCAACGCGCGTTCATATATATTGTTTATCGCCAGCAACGCCTGTTTTTCTTCGATTTTTATTTCGAAGTTGGTGCACACATAATTGACGAGGGTAGGGGGATTCTCAATACTTTTGAGTGTCATACCCGCTTCCGGCGGTACATTGTCGGCATTCTTCAGAATCTGCGCTGCCTCGTCTTTGATACTGCTTGCCAAGGCGAGAAACTCCTTGTCGCTTTTTTCGGGGAAAATCTCCTCTTTGCGCTTGATGCGTGCCCGCAACCCGTTCCGCGACGGTATAAATTCCGCCACCTCTATACGCGCCACGCCTTCGAGTATCACCATCAGCGTACCGCTCTGTAATTCAATGGTTTGTATTACTCTTGCAGCCACACCGAGCGTGTACAGATCGTTCTCTTTGGGTTCCTGTACATCGCGTTCTTTCTGGCAGCAAACGGCAAGCAGTTTTTCTTGTTTGTAGGCACTATTTACCAGTTTGAGCGATTTGGGTCGCCCAACAGCCACCGGCATCAGCACACCGGGGAACAGCACCATATTGCGCAGCGGCAGCACATCCAGAATATCATCATCTTTGAGCGACACATTCTTCACGTCATCATGTCCCCGCACAATGGAAACCACACGTTGTTCGTTTTCTCCTTGTTCGTCGTTATTCAGTGTATAAATCATATTCCTTTCGTATCCTTTTATATGTTATTCTTATTCTATCATTTAATCATTCTCAATAGCCTATTTTACATAATTCACATTAT
>CAKVEC010000014.1 GCA_934728255.1 uncultured Bacteroidales bacterium | reverse complement strand
GAACGAGGCGTTGGACGACTTTGTCTTTGCCAGCGATTTATTCAAGAAAGTGAAGATGGCTGTGGCTGCTGCCGACAAAGAACGAGGAACCAAAAACAATGAATAATATGAAATAAACTCCTGAACTCATTCAACCAATTCAACTACTAATCAACTCATAAACCTATCAACTCATAAACTATACAATGAAAAAGATACTGTTTATCCTGACAATATGTGCTTTATGTACAGCGGGTTATGCCAAGGTGCCGCCTCACCGCGGTGTGCAGGCTTACCCCGGTGTGATTGAGCGCGTACAGCCTAATGGGGATACGCTGCAGACCTACCTCCGCGGCGATGAGCGGATGCATTGGACTATGACCTTGGACGGCTGGCAAGTGCTGGAGAATAAGCGCGGTTACCTCTGTTATGCCAAGCAACTAAAGAGCGGAAAAGTGGTAGCGAGTTGCATTAAAGCACACAACAAGGAGCAACGCACCGTGCGTGAAAAGAAGTGGCTTGACCGGCACGGCGTGAAGAAAGAAGTGATATTATACTGACCCAAATGAAAAAAATAGCAATTTTAATGCTGTGCTGTACGGCAGCATTGTGTGTGTGGGCTGTGCCTGCCCGTCGAGAAGGACGATCGGTTGTACAAGCCGACGGTACGGAGATAATGGTGTACAACCACGGTGATGAGAGTTTCCATTGGCAAACCAACGAACAGGGCGAATGGATAGAGCAAGGCGAGGACGGACTATACAAGATTGTTCCTGCCTTAAGCGATGAGCAGATTCAGGTGCGCCGTGCCCGTGGTCGCCGCTTGCCGCAACAGACCGAGCAAGCCTATCCCACCAATATCGCCCCGCGCGGGTTGATTATCCTTGTGAACTTCAAGGACAAAGCCTTTGTTACCGACAAGGCGGAGATTGACTCGATGATCTACGGGCAGAATTACACGCGTGAGTATTCATATTCTTATACATCGTTTGGAAAGAAATATACCGAAAACATCACTTCACAAGGTTCGGCACGGCAGTATTTCCACGATGTGTCGTTTGGGCAGTATAACCCTCATTTTGATGTAGTGGGTCCTGTAACGGTCAGCCAAAACTATTCCTACTATGGCAAAAATGACTTATCCGGCAATGACCAGCATCCTGAGGAGATGGTGAAAGAGGCTTGCCGATTAGCATATGATCAATACAAGATTGATTTCTCGCTTTATGATAACGACGGCGACAATACGGTAGATTTCGTCTATATCCTCTATGCGGGGTATGGCGAGGCGGACGGTGGGGCAGCCAATACCGTTTGGCCGCATGCCTACTCGCTGACAGAAGCGGGTACAAGCCTTACTTTGGGCGGTAAAAAAATAGACAAGTATGCCTGCAGCAACGAGATGAGCAGCATATCGGGTTATCACGATGGTATAGGTACTTTCTGCCATGAGTTCACGCACGTGCTGGGCTTGCCGGATTTTTATAATACGGCCAATGGTACTAACAGAACCCTCGGCGACTGGGATATATTGGATTATGGCTGTTACAACAACGATGGCAACACGCCATGTGCCTTCTCGGGCTATGAGCGTTTCTTCTGCGGTTGGGCAACGCCGGAACTGTTAGTTGATTCGGCATATTATAGTCTGAAAGAACTGAACGGCAGCAATACCGTTTTGCTGATTTCTGCAACCGACCGGCACAACCTGATTGGCAACGACCCGAATCCGGCTACTTTCTATCTGTTGGAGAACCGTCAGCAGACCGGTTGGGATAAATATCTGAAAGGACATGGGCTGATGCTGACCAAGGTGAACTATTCCTATTCCAAGTGGTACAATAATAATCCGAATAATACGGCGAGCAATATGGGAGTGGATATTATTGAGGCCAAAACGAATACCTCAAGCACCAACAAAGCCACAGATCTTTTCCCGGCGGGGGCTACTTCTTATACCGGTATTGCTGACCATCCGATAACGGATATCAAAGAGGAAAATAGTATTATCTATTTTTCCTACAAAAGCGGTACCGAGCCGCGTGAGACGGCAATAGAAAATATAGCAGAGGATGAACAGGTGCTGGGCATCTATACCCTCACGGGCAAGAGTCTGCCTGTGGATCGCGACTTGCCGCACGGTGTGTACATTGTGCGTACCAATAGGGGAAGTCATAAAATCGTACGTTAATGAAGATTATTTCATACAACCTCAATGGCATACGTGCCGCTATTGGCAAAGGGCTTCTTGACTGGTTGCAACAGGAGAGCCCCGATGTCTTTTGTATCCAGGAGAGCAAAGCACAGCCCGAACAGATCGATACCGTAGCCATGCAGCAACTCGGTTACTATAGTTATATCCATTCTGCAGAGAAAAAGGGCTATTCGGGTGTGGCGATATTTTGCAAGCAGCAGCCGGACCGCGTTGTTGCGGGGATGGGTAATCCGAAATATGATAGCGAAGGCCGTGTACTCCGTGCCGACTTCGGCGACATCACCGTTGTTTGCGTCTATATCCCGAGCGGCACCACGGGTGGTGTGCGGCAGGAGTTTAAGATGGAGTTCTTGGAGGATTTTCTCCTGTGGACTCTCGAACTGCGCAAGGAGCGCCCGAACATTGTGGTCTGCGGCGACTACAATATCTGTCACAAGCCCATTGACATCAACCATCCCGAACGGCAAGTGGGCGTGAGCGGTTTCCTGCCGGAGGAACGCGAATGGATGGACAGATGGGAGGCAAGCGGTATGGTGGATTCGTTCCGTGTGTTCGACCAACGTGCCGAGCAATATAGTTGGTGGAGTTACCGTTTCGGTGCCCGCGAACGCAATGCAGGATGGCGTATCGACTACCACTGGGTCAGCGAGCCACTCCGCCCCCGCCTCGCCGATGCCAAGATACTCCAGGATGTCGTACACTCCGACCATTGCCCTGTGGAGTTAATAATTGATAACTAAGATAAACATTTATCCCGTCCTTTTCCGCGTCAAATAGCATAGGATGCGCATAGGATACGCTTGGGATAGGCAAGTGATGGAATATCTTGAAATATTAATATAGAATAAAACTCCATTAGTAGAAAAATGGATATTTTACGCACAGAGCACCTCATAAAAAAGTATGGCAAACGAACGGTTGTCAATGATGTGAGCATCTATTTGGAGCAGGGTGAGATTGTCGGTCTTCTCGGTCCCAATGGTGCAGGTAAGACCACCACATTCTATATGACCACGGGGCTTGTTACGGCTAACGAGGGTAAGATTTTCCTCAATGACAAGGACATCACCTCTTACCCCATGTACAAACGGGCGCAACTCGGTATCGGCTACTTGCCGCAGGAGGCATCGGTCTTCCGCAAGATGACCGTAGAGGACAATATCCGTGCGGTGTTGGAGATGACCAAGTTCAGCAAGGAGTACCAGAAACAGAAGTTGGAACAACTCATTTCGGAATTCAACCTCGCCCACGTGCGCAAGAACCTCGGCGACCGTCTCTCGGGTGGGGAACGCCGCCGCACGGAGATAGCCCGTTGTCTGGCTATCGAACCGAAATTTGTGATGCTGGACGAACCCTTTGCCGGCGTTGACCCGATTGCCGTACAGGAGATTCAGGATGTTGTATGGCGGTTGAAAGACAAGAACATAGGTATTCTTATCACCGACCACAACGTGGACGAGACGCTTATGATCACCGACCGCGCATATCTCCTTTTCGAGGGGAAAATCCTCTTTCATGGTACGCCCGAGGAACTGGCAGCCAACCCCATTGTGCGCCAAAACTACCTTGGACGCGACTTCGAACTCAAGAAAAAGACCCGCGTGGATGCACCCATAAATGCTTGAGCCGGGGACGCGGGCGCCTCGCCCGCGGTTTTTATCCTCCGTTAATTGCCGTTAATGAATCGTTAATTTCTCCATTAAAGCCCATCAAAACAAAGATTCACATATTGTTACTTACTCTCATTTGCATTGTCGCTTGCACGCCGCTTGAGGAGCACCCTGCGCAGATTACCCGCTGTACGGATATGCCTGTACCCCGTACGAGTGCCATTGCATGGAGCGTTGGCAATAAAGGCTATGTGTTTGCTGGAAGAGGTGAAGATAATGCGATATGTAACGATATGTATGTCTATGATGCTCAGGCGGATACGTGGTCGGATGCTATAGAGACACCCCTGCAAGCGCGTGTCAATGGCTGTGCTTGTGCGGTAGGCGATAAGGCATATATCGGTCTCGGTTTCTGCGGACATGCTTATGGGGATGATGCCTACCTCAATGATTGGTGGGAATATACGCCTGCAACTGACACATGGCGGAGATTGGCGGATTTTCCGAGTGAGAACACGGTGGGAGCCGTTGCCTACACAGACGGCACACATATCTATTGCGTGCATGGTTTCGGCTGGGGATTTAGTGCCGATATGTTGTGCTATGACATCGCTTCCGATACATGGACGACTATCGACCGCAGCCACCACCCGGAGTATGCCTCTATGGCAGGAGCGGGTGCTACTGTCAACGAGCGGCACTTTTTCGGTACTGGCTACAATACACATAGTCTCAACGAATGGTATGAAGTTGATTTTCAGGGTATTTGGACAAAACGAAAGCATGTGCCGAGTAAGCGGGAAAATGCCGTTTGTGCGGCAAGTGCCCGCTATATCTATTTGGCAAACGGGCAACATTTTGGTGGAACACTCACCGATGGGCAGGTCTTTGATGACATTCTGCGTTATGCACCCGAGACAGATAGTTGGGCTTGCGCAGGACATACCCCCGAGGCGGCAATCAACCGTATTGGTTTCACTGTCAATGGCATTGCCTATATCGGCTTGGGCGAAGACCCGCAAGGAAATGTCCTGAAAACACTCTATTGTATTGAAGATTAAGCGTGTCATATTGCCCTTGTTGTGTCTCCTCTGCACGCTCCGTGCTGCGGCTTGGGATTGGTGGCCTCTCCCAATGGTTGCCCCCGATACAAGTCGCGATACCTTGCTCTATACGGTAGGTATGCAGGGCGTTGCATCTTACGGACAGACCTCGCCTTTCTGGTTGCAGACCAACCGTAACGGCGACATCTCAGCGGCACCCTTCAGTGGCAATCTTACTGCGGGTATCATCAAACCCGCCACCCGCCCGAACCGTTGGTTCGACTACGATTTCGCCTTTACCCTTACGGGGCGGCTCCAGTCGCAGACCGCAGCCGTACAGCCCTCGCAGAACCGTACGGCAAACCTATATTCCAACCTTGCGTATGCGCATGCACGCCTGTACATTATAGACATCACAGTTGGCATACAGCCGGAGCAGTATGGTGCGCCCGACCCGTTGCTCACAAGCGGCGGATTGCTCTATTCTGCCAATGCCCGCCCTATGCCCGGTATCCGTGTCGGTATCGACCGCTGGACGGCTTTCCCCGGACTATTTGGCTACTTGGAAATCAAAGGCGGTATCGCCCACCAAATGCAGTTCGACAACGTCTATATCACGCAGGGCAAGGTGCATCATAAATGGCTTGGCGGACGTATCGGAGGACGGCTGCCCGTCAATCTCAGTTACGAGTTCCACCATGTGGCGCAATGGGGCGGTTATTCGCCCGTCTATGGCGACCTCGGCAACGACTGGCACGCTTTTATGAACGCTTTTCTGGTGCGCTCGGGCGGCACTATGGCAAATGACCAAATCAATGCACAGGGAAATCACATCGGCAGTCAGATACTTACGCTTGACGCAAAAGGTGATGGCTGGAGAGTGAGTGCCTACTGGCAGAATATCTTTGAGGACGGACCTATTCGCTTCATCGGGGCGGGTATGAATGTGGCTGACGGCTTATGGGGGATAAATATCTCGCAATCCAAATGGCAGTATATCAGCGGCTTGACATACGAATTTATCAATACCACCGACCAGTCCGGACCTTACCACGACAAGGACGGCTACATATTTGGCGGTGCAGACGGCTATTATCAAAACGGTATCTACCGGAACGGTTGGAACTACTGGTACCGCACGATAGGTACGCCTTTTATTACCTCGCCGATATATAATGCCGATGGCACGATTGCCACACTCAACAACCGTGTGCAAGCCCACTATATCGGGCTGCGGGGCGACATCTCCGGTTATCGTTACCGTGCTGTCTGCTCCTATGCGAAGAACTATGGCAACGACTGCCGCTCTACCGTCCTGCTTTCAACCAACACGGGCGTACTCTTGGAGGTACAGAAGCACTTCGAGAAAGCCCTCGGGCTGGATTTCGGCTTGAGCCTTGCCGCAGATTTCGGCACACAGTTCGGCAACCGGTTCGGTGCCTTGCTGACCATCTGCAAAACCGGACTCATTACTGACTGGGGTAAAAAAAATAGTAATTAACCATTCATTCTATAAGCATTTTTTGATCATTTACTTCTTAAAAAAGATTATATAGGATCCGTATAGAAAAGTAAGGTGGATGTGCTGTGGATGTGCTGTGGATAGCCTATGGATAACCCGATTATATTTTAACAAATAATAGTAAATAAATACACACAGATATGAACTTTGTAGAACTTTGCAATCAAATTTTCAGCACTGCGGTGCAGGATTATCACAAGACGGACAACGTCGATGCCCCCATTCGCAACCCCTATGCAGAGGGGACGATTGAGTATGACTTGTACCAGAAGAACTGGATTGATACCGTGCAATGGCACTTGGAGGACATCATCCGCGACCCGCAGATTGACCCCGTCGGGGCATTGGCACTCAAACGCCGTATCGACCGCAGCAATCAGGAGCGCACCGACCTTGTGGAGCGCATCGACTCCTATTTCTGGGAGCAGTACCACAACATCACACCGCACTCGGATGCGAAAATCAACACCGAGAGCCCCGCATGGGCGATCGATCGTTTGAGTATTCTCCATGTGAAGATCTACCACATGCAGGAGCAGGTCAACCGCACCGATGTCAGTGCGGAGCAGCACGACAAATGCGTGCAAAAACTCGCTGTCCTCCGCGAGCAGTTGCAGGATATGACCACCTCCATCAGCCAGTTGCTGTCTGATTACGCTTCGGGCGCACGCATTATGAAGGTCTATCGCCAGATGAAGATGTACAACGATCCGACTCTCAACCCCGTTCTCTACGGAAAGAAATAAGGTGTGAAACGACTGCTTATAATACGTTTTTCCGCCCTTGGCGATGTGGCAATGCTTGTACCGGTGGTACAGGCGTTGGCTGCCGCATATCCCGATTGGGAAATCACCGTCCTTTCGAGGCGTCAGACCGCCACGCTCTTTGAGGGCTTGGCTGGCAATGTCCGCTTTTTCGGCGCAGATCTGAAAGGTCGCCACCATGGTATCGCGGGGTTGAATACTTTGTTGCAGGATATTGACTACAACCGGTTTGACCGCGTCGCCGATATGCACAATGTCTTGCGCAGCCAATATCTGCGTTGGCGTTTTCTGTTGTCTGGCAAGCCGGTGGTTGTTATTCGCAAGGGGCGTTTTTCCAAGTGGTGGCTCACCCGCACACATTGTGTGGACAAACCTTTGCCCACCACAATCGACCGCTATTGCCGTGTGCTGCGCCGCTTGGGCTTCGTCTTTGATTTACAGCCTGTAATATCGCAATCGGCACACAAAACGGGTATAGGTATCGCTCCTTTTGCCGCACATACGGGCAAGATTTATCCTTTGGATAAGATGGAAGAGGTGGTGCGCCTCTTGTCCGCGAAGGGTGAGAAAATCTACCTGTTTGGCGCGGGAGAGAAAGAGAAAGCAGTTTTGCACGACTGGGAAAGCAAGTATCCGAATGTGGAATCCTTGGCGGGTCGCTACACTATGGCGGAGGAAATCGCCATTATGCGCCGCCTGCGCCTTATGCTTACAATGGATTCGGCAAATATGCACCTCGCCTCTATCGCTGGCACACGCGTGCTCTCCGTGTGGGGTGCCACGCACCCCGCGGCGGGCTTTCTCGGCTATGGGCAATCGGAGAAAGACTGTATCCAACGTTCCCTCCCTTGTCGCCCTTGTTCAGTCTATGGCAACAAGCCCTGCCGTTTCGGCGACTACCGCTGTCTGGATATACCCCCTGCCGATATTGTTGCACATATCAATCACGCTCGATGAAAACCACCGTTATCATTTCCGTTTACAAGAACATAGCCGCATTGCGTGCTATCCTGCGCAGTCTCGAGCAGCAGACCGAGCAGGACTTCGAGATCATCATCTCGGAGGACGGCGAAGATACCGCTATGGCGCAGTTTGTCGCCAACTATCCTTTCCGATGGGCGATGCAGCATATTACCCAGGAGGACAAAGGCTGGCGCAAGAACCGTGTACTCAACCGCTCCATCGTTGCCGCACATACCGACTGGCTCATCTTCATTGACGGCGATTGTGTCCTGCACCCCCGTTTTGTGGAGATGCACCTCCGCTATAGTGGTAAAGGGCGCGTCCTGGCAGGCAAACGCATTAAACTCAATCCCACTCTGTCGGAGCGTCTTCTTGCGGGCAAACGCCTGCATTTGTGGTCATATATGGTATGCCACCGCGGTTGTCATTGTGTGGAAGAAGGTATTTATAGTCCTTTTCTGCACCTGTTCCGCCGCCATGTACGCCACCTCACAGGCAGCAATATGTCCATGTCCAAGACCGACCTGTTGGCAATCAACGGTTTCGATGAGAACTATACCCTCCCCGCTATCGGGGAGGACTACGACATCGAATGGCGTCTGCCTGCCAATGGCTGCAAAATCATTTCTATGCGTAATCTCGCTGTGCAGTACCACCTCTATCACAAAGAGAACTGGATAGACGACTCCGTCAATATGGCGTATTTCCGCACCATTCAGGCGGCTAACCGGATAGTTTGTAAAAATGGCATTCGAAAAGATTAAGCATATAGCCGCTTTGGTCGTTTGGTACCGCCCGACACCTCGCGAGGTGGAGGCGGTACGGCTCTATGCCGACGAGGTGAAACAACTTATCATTGTAGACAATAGCGACACCGACAATTCAGCCTTGACAAAATCTCTCCCGCACGTAACCTATATACCATGTATGGAAAATCTCGGTATAGCCGCCGCCCTTAATCGCGGCTGTGCGGAAGCCCTCTCGTCCGGGGCGGAATGGGTGCTAACTATGGATCAGGATTCGCTTTGGAACCAACAGAGCGTGTCGCAGTATATCGCCGAGGCGGAAGCATATCCTGAGGGGGACAGGGTAGGCATATTTTCCCCATATCACGATTGTGACGGTACGCCTGAGAAACACCGCCGAGACGGACGTTTTGAGAAACGTATGGTGCAGATGTGCTCGGGTAATCTGCTGCGTCTTTCCGCTTGGCAGCAGGCTGGCGGTTTTCGGGACGATTTCTTTATCGACCTTGTGGACGACGAGATTTGTTGCCACTTGTGGCGTCTATGCTACCAGGTGGTGCGCCTCAATCATATCAATCTCACTCATCATCTTGGCAATGGTGTCCGCCTCTTGCCCCTTACCAAACACCCCTATACAGCCCATCCCGTGTGGCGTTACTACTATATCGGGCGTAACTTGCAGCGTATGATTCAACTCTATCCCGAGCATCGTGCCTACTATCGCAAGCATGCCTATAAAGAACTGAAACGCCTCTGTTTGTACGACTGGTCGGACAAGTGCCGCAAACTCAGTCGTTATCTCCGCGGTTGGTGTGACGGGCTCAAACCTTATGGCTCATGCAAATAGTTATTACGCCCAAATATGAATACCTGCGCCCATGGATAGAGACAATTCCGGTTGTTTTTGGGCAGACCGGCACCGTTATCTACAATGCCCGCAATCAGATACGCGTTATGGAGTATAACGGCTTGGTTGTCAATGCCAAGCGTTTTCATTGCCCTGCGCTGCCCAATCGGATTGTCTATTCGGCTTTTCGTACACCCAAAGCCGTCCGTGCGTACCGGAATGCCGGGCGGTTGCTTTCGATGGAGATACCGACTCCGGAACCGATAGCCTGTATCTTGTGCGGCAATCATCTGCTCTCGGAGAGTTATCTGCTTACCGTTCAGTCGCCTCTGTCACGCAATTTCTACGAGTTCCGCTATCATTCAGTATTGGGATACGAGTCCGTTATCCGCCAATTTGCGGAATTTACGGCCGATCTGCACCGAAAAGGTATTCTCCACAAAGACTATTCTCCGGGCAACATCCTTTTTAATGTTGCCGCCGATGGCAAGGCGCAATTCTGCCTTGTGGATATCAACCGTATGGAATTTGATCGCGAGATAGATATGCCCGCAGCGTGCAAGAACTTCTGCCGTCTTTGGGGACACCGCGATTTTATAGATTTGCTGGGCATCGAATACGCCCGTGCCAGAGGGTGGAACGAAACACAGGTTCGCCGACTCATTACCCGTTATTGGGAACGGTTCTGGCATATCCGCACCGATGCCGACATCGCCCGTATCTTTTCCCGCTAACCTGCCTTTCCCGTGGCTGCCGTGTTTGGCTGCTTTATTTTTCCAATTCTTTATATACTGCCAGCAGGTTATGTGCCACCTGTTCATCGGTGAATTTCTCTGCCTGTTCGTGTCCTTTCCTTACCATTCCCGCTCGCAGTGCCTTGTCGGATAATATCCGTTCTATCTGCCTGCCAATCTCTTTCGGTTGATACGGGTCTGCATACAAGGCGGCTGCTCCTCCTGTCTCCTCAAAGCAACTCCCCGTAGAGGTGACAACAGGCACTCCCACGCACATCGCTTCCAGGATAGGAATACCGAACCCCTCGAATATAGAAGGATAGACAAATACCTCCGCACCGCGATAGATAGCAGGGAAATCACCAAACGGAATACCATGCAGGAACTGTATCTGTACTCCGCTTTGTGCGGCTGTTTTCGCTACTTGCTCGGTATATGCCGAGTACGCTCCCATTATCACAAGCGGTACCTGTATCTTATTTTCCGCCAAGGCTTGTACGAGATTTAGCAAATTCTTTCTCGGCTCTATGGCGCCTACATATAGCAGATAATTTTCGGGAAGTGTATATATCTGTCTTACTCGCGATACCATTTCTTCGGATACTGCTTCGCGGAACTGTTTGTGGCACCCCTGGTACACTACGCGTATCTTGCTTTCGTCTGCGTGGAAATAATGTATCAAGTCCTGTTTGGTCTGCTCGGATATGGCGATAATCCTGTCCGCATAGTCGCATGCATACTGTACCTTCTTGATAAAAATCCACCGGTAGGTGGGGCTGTATAGTTCGGGATTGCGCACAAAGATGGCATCGTGCATAGTTACAATCGTTTTAATACCGCTTTGGGGTATGCCAAATGGTATTTCTCCCGACAATCCGTGATACACATTCACGCCTTCGCGCACCAAATCCCGTATGCACCCTCTGCTGCGCCACGCCCACGGCACCGCTTTCCATATACCATACGGATAAAGTATTCTCGCCCCGTCTAAACGGAAACGTGCAGTCGGTTCCCCGCAAAGCACATACTCGTTTTGTGGTGCATACGCAGCCAATAGGCGGATGGTATCTCTGCTGTAGTTCCCCAATCCGCGTGCATTGGCAAAAGCCCGTTTGGCATCGAAAGCGATTTTCATAATTTGTTCTGTTGTGTGGTAATAGTCTCTTTTTCGTTTTTACGTATTTCCGGCAACATCATCAACCACAGACTCATACAAACCATCATCGGCGGAAAATGTGGACTGAACGAGTCAAACACCGCTTGCCAAAGTATAGTGAATGCCGTCAGTGCCATATAGAGCCGTTTGTGTTTGTCGCAGCACGCCACCGCCAAGGCCAAAATCAATATAAAGAGCAATGGAGCCATAAAACCGCATTCCAACATCAGTTGTAGGTACAGGTTGTGCGGATTCACTACCGCCATACTCTCTCGTTGCCCGTCTAATAGCGGATTATTTGCCACGGAATGTAGGTAATGCTGCATACTCTCGTCATCTTGCGCATTGCAGACAAATTCATGGCTGGCTGTTGATAACCCATACCCGGTCAACGGATGTTTTTCTATTTGGCGCAGCGTGTAGTCCCATATCGCTATGCGCGGTTCTGAATGTAATACCGCATGACTCATCCGATCGTTTTGATATATCGCTGTTCCGCCCAATAGCACAAGGAAAAGCACGGAGGCTATAATCCCCCATTTGGATGCATATTTGCATAGATAAAACACTATGGCTATGCCCACAATCAGAAGCATCGCTATCATACCCGACCGTCCGTCCGTGAATAGCAGGCGTACAACCAACACCAATATACCGGTCAGAATTGCCCACATCTGCCATTTCGATTTTGTCATATGCAGCAGGTATAAGCCAAAGATTATTGCCATATTCTGGTAGAAATCCACTCGCATATGTGCGCCCACATATCTGTGCGAGATAGCGTTGTACAGGTATCGGTTTCTGTGTTCCCAATTCGGGATGGTAGTCCCCGTCCATTCCAATATACCGATGTATGCAACAATTCCGATGGCTGTGAGTAGTATTACATAAGCCGCATAGTGGCATATGTCCTGTTGTTTGTTCCAGCCCGCCAAGCCGACTATGCCTACTCCTATAAAAGCGGTACGCATCTCCAATTGCCCGCAAAAATAGCGGGTGGGCGGTGTCAAGTCAAACAACTGCCACAATGGTGTCTGCAGAAAGAATAGTATCATCACTGCATATACCCACTTGTCTTGTGTCCAATGCCATCCTTGCCAACGGTGATTGAGAATATAATCTATCGGATAGGATATGCCTAATATGTATAATGCCGTCCGCTGTACCCAACCATATTGAAATGGCAATGAAGCCACCAACATCAGCATCCCTATCATTGGTAAATAACTGATACCGTTTTTTACGATTGTGTATATATCTGAATTCTTCATTTTTTGTCTTTTCTTGTTAGCATCATTTTCCATACTTTTTCACGGATTTTACTATGTGCTTATCATTGCAAGAGTGGGTGATTAGTGGGTGATTAGTGGGTGATTCTGCATAGGATACTTTATTGTTTCCCTAATCCTATTCGTACCTGAAGCATAAATCCGCGTGGAATACAGAGCGTCATCGCATTGCGCTTCTGTGGCAGACATTGGTCGAAACTGTATTCCTGTAATTCCGTGCCGAAATCATACAGGTTATAGCCGCTCAGTTGCACTTCAAATGGGACAGCACCCATGGTATCTAATGTCTGATTGCGCATATTGATATTGCCTCTGTATCGGAGCCGGATATCCAAATTGAAAAAAGCATCTTTGCGTTTCCCGAAATGCCCGTCCGCCACGTTGATACCCTTTGTATCTCCGGGATAGACCACTATGTCTTTGTCGCCTGTAGCCGTGGTAGTTTCTTCGGTCAGATAATTAGCAATGGGTGTGCCGTCTTTGAAATGAAAATTAGCCGACAAGCCCCAGTTCTGCGTGATGTTCGCTCCTAATTGCAGACGGCAGATATAAGCACGGTCTTGGTCTAACCGTCCGAGGCTGCGCACCTCCGATGTCGGGTTATTGGCATTCCGGTACGTGCTTGCATTCGCCATTGTGTAACTCAAAGCGTCCACGTTGTTTGCCAAAACGCCGTTGCCTATTAGTGATGTACCCGACATCTGGTAACTCTGCCACGAGAGCGAGAAGAACACCTTTCGCCCGCGGTAGGTATAGCGAATGGTATTTGACATATAGAATGGTGTGTTGTAGAAGAACCCCGCCTCTTTCATTATCGGGCGGTGTGTCAAGATATACTGCGCATCCGCTCCAATCTCAGAACCGTCGGCATAAGCGATTGTCTGGCAGTTGTAGTATTTCCGCGCCGTGGAAAGAACGGCTATCTCGTGCCGATTGGCAATCGTAAAGCGTATAGGTATATCCAATACGGCATACTGCGGTTGCGGCAGTCCTTTGTCTATCGACAGATACGCTCCGCCCATTCGGTTGGCTTGCCGTCCCGAACCGGCATAGTATATACCGGTATTCATATAGTCGCTGCTGAGCAACTGCACCATATTCATACCGTATCGGGTGCGATAGTTGCCTATGATAATCTCTGCATCAAACCATTTGGCAGGGTGAAACGCCACTGCCGCTTCGGCTTCCCACGAGGGCATAATCAAGTGTTTGTCCCGCAGGACGATACCATCCAAGGTCAATGCCGCTCCGCCACGGATAGTCAGCCATTTCAGTACCTGCTTCCTGGCTTCCAAACGGGCTTCGTTCTCTAATAGACCGGCACAGAAAGCGTGCGACAGAAATACATAATCGTAGTAGTCTGTCCTTGCCGAATCGGCATATTGGACGTATAAGCGGTTCTGCCATTGCGTGGCTTCGGGGCGGAAATACACCAATGAGTTGTAAGCATCAAGATGGAAAGAAAGCCACGGCAGAATGGGCAGCCGGTAATTAACCGCCCAACTCAGTTCGTGTGTCTGCCCGTCGGCATACCACGGTTCGAGTCCTTCGCCGTCCTGGTCAATGATATTGCGCTCAAACGTGCGGTCGTTGTGGAGTATATCGTGCAAAGCATAGGTCAGGCCGGTGGTGAAACACGTATCGCGTTTGGTATAAACCGAAAACGAGTACTCCGTTGCAGTAGCCTGTTCCTGCTGCGAGTAGGTGTATTCCGAATAGAGATCGGTGCGGTGTTGTGCCCCGAACAGGTAATGGAGCGACCATGCACCCTGCGGCATAGGCAACTCGCCCGTCAGTTGCACCTTGTAATAGGGTGCGTCGTATGTACCATTGATACCCGTTTCATCACACGATACCTGTCTGCGTTGCCCGTAGTGGGCATACAGGTGCTGATACAGCGTGCGCCCTTTGTATGGAATACCATACCCTACGGACGCTTGCCCCGCACCGAGGATATGCGCCCGCTCGGTGATAGGCAGCAAAGCCCTGTCGGAAGCCGTCTTGTGGAACCAATGTATCATCTGCGCCGTACCGGGCGAGATACCGCCAGCACCGCCGATGTTCCCGCTCAGGTGAAGGCTGTTCTTCCGCAGACTGTCGGGCGTGAAATAGAGCCTGCCTCTCTCATAGTCCAATGCCAATGAGTGTTCCTGCATATCCGTATAGAGGAGCGTCCCGCCTTCCTGAAAACGGGAGTCTGTGCGAAACCCCTGATAGTAGTATTTGTTCCAACGGAAACTGTTGCCGCGAACGGAAAATACCTGTTGGTCGGGCAAAGACCATTCGCCGGTGGTCTCCGCTTCGTAGGTAACATAGTCGGACATATTGTCCAAGTAGTGGTTCAATTCGCCCCACTGATACCATTCTCGGAAGAACTTGCTGCTTGCGCTGTCCACACCGAAAGTGGGGGCTGCCGCCATAGTCTGAACTATAGCAACCACCAAGTATCCACCTGACATCCACCTACGTTTCATCGTTGTTTCTTCGTGCGGTTGAGGATGTTGATATGGTATGCCAATCCCACTCGCAGTTGGTGGAACGGATAGTCTTTGATGCCGTATTGGTATAGCACAAACGGTTCGAAATCGCAGATATGTCCCGCTATGCAGGTCTTGATGCTCATTGGGCGGTCGCCGTCGTTCTCCCAACCTACATAGCCGCCCCACGTGGTACGCCACGATACATATTGTGTCCTGAGCAACATCTGCAACCCGTACATCACTGCATCGTTCTGCCGCCCGTTGTCGGTCTGCCAGCATAGAAAACCCGCACTGCCGGCAAAACGCAGTTCCACTTTGGCGTCCTCTGTATCCGCATAGGGGAATGTCTTTCCTCGTCCGAAATAGAGCGATTTGCCGATGGCTAAATCAAAGAAATACCCGGGGTCGTCATAGTAGCGTGCTTTGCCGAAACTGCCTCCGCTGGCGGTTTTCATTGCCGCCCGCAACACAATGTCCGGCGCATATTTGCGTGCTTTGAGCAACTGAATATCCGTTGATATATACACATCGCCCGCCTCGTGTCCGCTGATTGCCACCGTATCCTGCAACCGGCATACCCGTTGCCGCTCCGGTGTCATCGTGTACCATTCCTGTACGGGCATCCATAGCGTCAGGTTCACCCTGTCTGTGAACAGGGGAATATATACCCGTGCAAACAGGTCTGCCGTCCGGTCTTTCTGAAAACCGAAATAGCCGTCCCCCGCCAATTCAAGATGGAGACGGCTTTCTGTACGACCATCAAGCATATCGGGTATCGGCAGGGCATTCGGACCGAAATAGGCGGGGGCTATACCCGTAGGTTCGCCTAAATGCGGCTCCTCGATAGGCACCTTGGCGGATACCGCACTGCTCAAAGTCAGCAGTATAAACAGGATACTCTTTTTCAATTATCCGAACAGGTTCTTGAAGAAGTTCTTTTTGTCTGCCGAACCGGGGACTATATTCGGACTGGATTGCAATTGTTCAATCAGTTTTTTCTCGTCGCGCGAGAGTTTTTCGGGGATATAAACGCCCACGTTGATAAGCAAATCGCCTGTACCCATCTGGCGTCCGTACTGGTCGATAGCGGGCAGACCTTTGCCACGCATTCTCAGTACCTTGCCCGGTTGCGTACCCGGAGTGATGGTGATCTTGACATCGCCCGTCAGGGTAGGTATCTGTACCTGTCCGCCCAATACAGCCGTTGGCATATCGAGCAATAGGTTGTAAACCAAATCATTGCCGTCGCGCACGAAATCTTTGTGCTCCTCTTCTTCTATCAGTACAAGCAAGTCGCCCGGTACGCCTCCGTGCGGTGCAGCGTTACCCTTGCCCTGTACGGTCAGTTGCATACCGCCCGACACGCCTGCGGGGATATTGATGGTAATAATCTCCTCGTCGCGGATAACCCCTTCACCGCCACATTTCGGGCATTTGTTCTTGATGATACGCCCTTCGCCGTGGCAGGTAGGACACTCCTCCTGCACTTGCATCATACCGAAGATACCGCGCTGGGTACGTACGGTACGACCTGTTCCTTTGCAGGTCGGACATACATCACCTTGACTGCCGTCTGCACTGCCCGTGCCGTGGCAGGTCGGACAAGCCACCAACTTACGCACTTTGATCTTCTTCTCCGTGCCTTTGGCTATCTCTTCGAGCGTCAGTTTCACTTTTACGCGCAAGTCCGAACCTCTGCGTACACGCTGTCCGCCGCTGCTGCGGCTGCTACGTCCGCCGCCGAACAGGTCGCCAAGGTCGAAACCGGCACCTCCGAAAATGTCGCCGAACTGCGAGAATATGTCTTCCATAGACATCCCTTGTCCGCCGTTGAATCCGCCTGCACCGCCCATACCGGCGAAGCCGTACTGGTCATAACGCTGACGTTTCTGTGGGTCGGAGAGTACCTCGTACGCCTCCGCCGCCTCTTTGAATTTCTCTTCCGCCTCTTTGTCCCCGGGGTTCTTGTCGGGGTGGTATTGTATCGCTTTCTTGCGGTACGCCTTTTTTATCTCTTCGGCTGTTGCGGTCTTGTCCACACCCAGCACCTCATAATAATCTCTTTTCTCTGCCATAGTCCAATATCAAATTTGTAAATGTGTAAATCGGGAAATTTGTAAATATCCAAAGCATTCATAAATTTACATATTTCCTAATTTACAAATTATCTCTTATTCTCCCACAACCACTTTGGCAAAACGGATCACTTTGTCGCCGAGTTTGTAACCTTTTTGTGTGCAATCCACCACTTTACCTTTCTTGTCTTCGCCGGCTGCAAAGGTCGTGATCGCCTCGTGCTCATCGGTGTTGAAATCGGCATCTTTTGTCTCAATGGCGTGTACGTCGTGCTTGCCGAGGAAATTGATAAACTTCTGATAAATAAGGTTTACACCCTCGCGCAGGCTGTTCACGTCTTCGGTCTTCTGCATAGCCGTGTTGGCACGCTCAAAGTCGTCTATCAGCGACAGCATCTCCGTAAAGATCTTCTCACCGGCGGTCTCCATCAGGTCGAGTTTCTCCTTGTTGGTGCGGCGGCGATAGTTGTCAAACTCTGCCATCATACGCAGGTTTTTGTCCTCCAACTCCACGATGCGTGCTTTCAGTGCAGCCACATCCTCTTGCGGCTCCTGCTTGGTCTCCTTCGCAGTTTCCGTTTTGGGTTGTGCCTGTTCTTCCGGTTGCTGTGTCTTTTCCTCTTTCTCTACCTGCGGCTGTGTAGCCTCGGTCTGCTCCTGCTTATTCTCTTCCATTTTATGTTGTTCGTGTTTATGTTTCTTACTCATAACTTGTCCTTTCTATTAGGTGGCAACATCGCCGCTTTTTATTACGCAATAGGTATGCCAAATGTGTCCTTTGCTGCCAAAATGTCATAATAGAGTCATTACATCGCGCAGACGGGGGACTATATACGTGGCATCTTGCTTCTGCTGCTCAGTGGCATTGCCGTTCAGCACCCATAGCGAGTCTATTCCTGCCGCTTTGGCACCTGCTATATCACTGGTGTAACTGTCGCCGATCATAATCACTTCGCTTTTCTGCAAGTCGGGTATCTCCGCACGGTTCATTTCTATGGCTTTGTCGAATATCTGCGGATTGGGTTTCTGGATATTCACTTCCTCGCTCAGCACGATATGCTTGAAATAGGGTAGGAGTCCAGTATGTTCCATTTTGTAGTGCTGGCACTCTACAAAACCGTTGCTGACCACCGTCAGCGGATATTTGCCCGCCAGATAGCGCACCACCTCCTCTGCATCAGTCATCAGCCGGCAATAGGTATTGGTCAGATAGACATAGTCGTCCGCCATCTTCTTTGCCATCTCGCGCAGGCGTTTCGGTGCCATATCCGTGGTGATACCTATCTGTTGGCAGAGCGGGAACAGAAAATGGTCGAGATACAGATAGTCTTTGGTAATCTCGTTTTTGCCATAACGCACCCATAGTTCGGTGTTGTGCGTGTTGTATTTTTCGAACCACTCGTCGGGTGTCTCGAACCACTCTTTTAACCGGTATTTGTCATACAACTCGTTCTGCGACTTTCTTGCCACATGGATCCAATCCCCGATCGTATCATCCCAATCTATAAAAACCGCCCGATACATAGTTCAATTTACAAATTATTTTCAGAACAGCGTCTGCTGGTTATCCCTCTGATATGGGGTTTTGTGCAGATGCTTATAAGCCAGTTCCGTTACTTCCCGTCCGCGTGGGGTGCGTTTGATAAAGCCCTCTTTGATCAGATAGGGCTCATACACATCCTCTATCGTCCCTGCGTCCTCACCCATCGCCGTGGCTATGGTGTTCAAGCCTACCGGTCCGCCTTGGAACTTGTCAATGATTGTGCAGAGCAACTTGTTGTCTATCTGGTCAAGACCGAAAGTGTCTATATTCAGTGCTTCCAAAGCGTATTGTGCAATGTCGAGGTCGATGGCGCCGTTGCCTTTTACCTGCGCAAAGTCGCGTACACGCCGCAGCAGCGCATTCGCAATACGCGGCGTACCGCGGCTGCGGCGGGCAATCTCGCCTGCCGCCTGGCTGTCTATATGCACGCCGAGCAGACCCGCACTACGCTCCACTATACCTGCCAGAATGTCGGCATCGTAGTACTCCAAGTGGCAGTTGATACCGAAACGCGCACGCAGCGGACTGGTCAGCAAACCGCTTCGGGTGGTTGCACCGATGAGGGTAAAACGGTTCAGGTCAATCTGTATCGTACGGGCGGACGGACCTTTGTCTATCATTATATCAATACGATAGTCCTCCATCGCCGAGTACAGGTACTCCTCTACCACGGGCGACAAACGGTGAATCTCGTCAATAAACAATACATCGTTTGGCTCAAGGCTGGTCAGCAGTCCTGCCAAGTCTCCGGGCTTGTCCAGTACCGGACCGGAAGTGATCTTAAACCCCACACCCAATTCATTGGCGATGATGTTGCTCAGCGTCGTCTTACCCAACCCCGGAGGACCGAACAACAGCACATGATCGAGACTCTCGCCGCGCATTTTCGCTGCCTCTACGAAGATGCGCAGGTTGCTCACCACCTTGCTCTGTCCAGCAAAGTCCGCAAACCGCAACGGGCGCAAGGCGTTGTCCTGCTCCTTCTCCGTCATCTGTTGTCGTATGTCAAATTCACTCACTGGTTCAATTAATAATTAAAAATTAACAATTAATATGCCTGTCTTTGAAAGTGGATCGGGATGTCATTTTGTTCCCAAAATTAACGATAAATTAACGGTAATTAACGGAGAACTTATACCCGATAATGTCGTATGGTCATTAATGGAGAACTCTCAAAGAAGCAATTAGCGGCTTGTTGCCTCGTGAAACAATGCTTCCAAGTCCTCTATTTCCCCGATGGGCATATCGGCTTTGATCTCCCCGTGGTCGAGTACCACCACCCGGTCGCACATCTCCCGCACTTCCTGCATGATATGTGTCGAGAGTATCACCGTGCGGTCTTTGCCCAACTCGCGTATCAGGCTGCGTATGTCCACCAACTGGTTCGGGTCAAGCCCGGTCGTCGGTTCGTCCAGTATCAGCAGATCGGGGTCGCCAAGCAGAGCCTGTGCCAAGCCGACACGCTGTTTGTATCCTTTGCTCAACTGACTGATTTTCTTGTGCCGTTCGGGTGTCAGTCCCACGCGTTCAATCAGCGTCTCCACCCGCTCTTTTATGGCATATTGTTCTTTGTTCTTTGTTCTTTGTTCTTTGTCTAATTTTGCCATAAACTGCAGATATTCCGCCACGTACATCTCCTCATACAGCGGATTCTGCTCCGGAAGATACCCAATCTCCTTCGGCACGTCAATTGTGCATTGTGCATTGTCTTCTTTCCACAGCCCTACGAGTATCTTCATCAGCGTGGACTTGCCCGCCCCGTTGGGACCGAGCAAACCGACCACTTCGCCGTCGCGGATCGACAGCGACACATCGCGCAGCACCTGCTGCTTGCCGATGGTCTTGTTCAGATGTTCTATGCGTACCGACATAGGTGAGGATAATTGAGTTGAGCCTGCAAAGTTACGAAAAAAAAACGATATACGCAATAGGTACAGGATAAAGACTGCCCGATGAAAGCAAAAACGATACGCCGTTTTTTGTCCGCCGGAAAATAGTGAGCAGGTGAGCGGGTGAGCAGATAACTTTTATAAATACACACCCGCCCGCGCCTGCGTATGTGTATAGAGTTTGCAAAAGTATCTGCTCACCCGCTCATCTGCTCACCCGCTTATGGGCGAGTGGCAGGTCATGGAAACGCTATCCACCCGACATCCACCCGACATCCACCGCACTTTTCAACTTATGTTTTTATATCCTCTACTGCTCTATTGATTGGTTAAAAATTGTTTAGGCTAAAATGGGGGTATTTGTTATGGGATGCGCATAGGATGCGCATACCTTGGGCGGTTGATAGATGTTATTGATTGTTAAAAATAGACTTATTCGGTGGATTTGACCACTTGGCAGCCGACCAATTGGTCGTACCGTCCGCCAAACGGACGGTAATAGACATAGATGGTGTATTCGTTTTCGGTCTGCCAGTGCGACCCCTCGGTGCGCTGGAGTGTGGCTGTTGTGCCGCCTTTGGGTACAAACCGGTACTGGTAGTCGTAGCCGCCCTGCTTCACTAATTGCGTCAGGTAGTAGCAGCGGTGTTCGTTGTCGTATTGCATGCGGTTGTCGGCTCCGAAATGGTTCAGAAACATATCTCCGCCCACATACACCGTCCCGTCGAACCATGGGTTCTTGGCGGGCAGCGTCCAGTGCACCCACATATATTCCGCTTCGGTGTCGCTGTCGGTGGTGCGCTCGGCGTTCACCAAGTACTGACCGTCGGCATCGTATTCGTGCATATAGGGCGTGCCGCATTTGTCTGTTACCAAGTCGCCCGAGTATTCCGCCCCTGTGCCGCGCAGGGCGTCTTCGAAAAGAAAGGCGTGGTAGTCGCGGTTGTCAAACTCTATCCGGTCAATGCCGGTGCCGGCAAAATAGATCGAATAGGCATCAAAATGGCGGAACTCGTTGCCGCCTTCGAAAATCAAAGCCTGCTGGTTGTGGTATCGCAGGCGGTTCGGTTCTACGTAGGTGGGGTAGGACGGGGTGGCTTGGTTGTCTATGCGCCCGTTTTGCCGTACCACTACTTTGATCTCATTCGGGTCGCGCAGTTGGAGCGCCGATGTGTTGATGTCTATATCCGCCTGCTGGTACCGCCCGCTCAGTTCGATCGATGTGTTGGAACGTATGTCGGCGCTGATGCCCACACGCGGTTCTACCACCGAGAAACATACGTAAGCCGCCACTTTGTCGGGATTGCCGTCTTCGTATATTTTCAGGGCGTAGTTGCCGCTTGCCCGTACCTGCATGTCTTCGTTGGGGAAGAGGAACCGGTAATGGGTGTAGTCGCGCTGGGTGTTGAGCGAATGTTCGTAGTCGGTGATGTCCTGTGTGGTGAATCCGCTTACATACTCGCTGCTGCTCAGGCTGCTCTCTGTCCAATCGGCGTTGAGGTGGAGCAGGGTATAGGTGTAGAAATGGACATTGTGGCTCATTTCGTCGAAAGAGATCTCCAGTGTGTTTTGCGGGTCTGTACCGTCTATCACGCCGTCTTGCAGTACGAGGAAGGGGCGTTGTACGCCGGTTTGCTCGGCGTACTGTATCCGCAGCGTACGGATTTGGGTATCCACCGCCTTGGTGCGGTATTGCGCCTGTATGGGAAGTATGCCGCATAAGCCGCATAGCAATATGTATATTGTCTTGCGCATAAGTGTTTCTTTTTCAATGGCAAAAGTACAAAAATAATTCCAATCGTGCAAAAAAAAGTCGTATCTCTTGCGTGTTTCGGAAAAAAGCAGTACCTTTGCACCCGCTTTTGTTGAGGCGAACAATGGTTAATTGTTGCCGAACAAAAGCAGATAAGGCTTCCGAAAATCAAAGATTTTCGGAAAGAGCGGAGGCACAAGTCGCCTCAACAACCACAGAGTGGTTGGTTATTGCGACCTTGTTGCCGAACGCGAATGCCACTGTGGCTCAGTTGGTAGAGCAACGCATTCGTAATGCGTGGGTCGGCGGTTCGAGTCCGCCCAGTGGCTCCAAAGAGCGATTTTCGAGAGAAAGTCGCTCTTTTTTGTTGGGCTATTGGGTCTATTGGTCTAATAAGCCTAATAAGTCCAATAGGCATAGAGGGTAACCGCTGTCGGTTCGTTTTATTCGTGGTGGTAGGGTTCGCCGCGCAAGATAGTCATGGCGCGGTAGATTTGTTCGACGAACAGGAGACGGATCATCTGGTGGCTGAACGTCATTTTGCTGAGCGATATTTTGCCGTTGGCGCGGGCATAGACAGCGGGGGAGAAACCATAAGGTCCGCCTACTACTAGCACCATATCGCGCCCTGCAGACATCTTCTTTTGCAGGTATTGCGCAAACTCTATGGAGCGGAACTCGCTGCCATGCTCGTCAAGCAAGACAAGGTCTGTGGCGGGCAAAACGGCTTTGAGTATCAGTTCCCCCTCGGTTTGCTTCTGCTGCTCTTGGGTGAGCGACTTGGCATTTTTAAGTTCGGGAATAACCACCAAATCAAACGATATATAGTGCGTGAGACGCCGACGGTATTCGTCGATGAGGGCTTGCAGACGCGGATCGGTGGTCTTGCCTACTACAAGGAGGGTAATCTTCATTGGTCTATTGCTGTTAAGAATGCAAAAGTACTGCTTTTGATGGAAAACTACAAGTTTTTGTATGAAAAATGCAGGTAAAGTTTGCATATATCAAAAAATAGCAGTACCTTTGCACCCGCTTTTGTCCGAAAGGTCTATTGATAAAGTAGGGAGTAGGCGGTAAGCAATGCCCAGATGGCGGAATCGGTAGACGCGCTGGTCTCAAACACCAGTGGTGCAAACCGTGCCGGTTCGACCCCGGCTCTGGGTACAGAAATACGCATTGTGCATTATGCATTGTGCATTATGAATTGATTAAAGGGTCAGGCGGGAGACTTAAACATCCGCTATAAAGGAGCAAGCCGAACAACTTACCGCTGCAACCAAGACCCAATCAAAATTTATTTTGATTGGAGAGGAGGAAGCGCGGAGCATTAAACTCGTGAAACGAGTTTCTGTTGCGGAGCGAGTTCCGACGAAAAAAAGGAGGTGTATGCAATGATTATTGTACAAGTAAAAGAAGGTGAGAACATCGAGCGCGCGATTAAGAAATTCAAACGCAAATTCGACAAGACTGGTGTGGTAAAAGAACTCCGTCGCCGTCAGCAATTCGACAAGCCTTCAGAGGTGAAACGTGTCAAGATGGCACATGCGAAGTATGTGCAGCAGTTGCATGCTCACGACGATATGTAATTGGTCGTCTCCCATAGAAGGGACAGAGGTTGTTTAACACCACGTTAGACAACCTCTTTTTGTATAAAAATGAAATTTTAAGAGACAAACAATATATGAAACGATTTCTTTTGAGTGCCGCCTGTGCCATAGTGGCATTGGGTGTTTCAGCACAAACAGACACTACCGCCCTGAAAGCGGATACTACGGAAGGGTTCCGTTTTACAACGATTGACAGCGTAGCCATTACGCCCGTAAAAGACCAGCACCGCAGTGGCACCTGCTGGGCGTTCTCTACCATCGGTTTCCTCGAGAGTGAGTTGCTCCGTATGGGCAAAGGGGAGTACGACTTGAGTGAGATGTTCGTTGTGAATCATACGATGAT
Organism: uncultured Bacteroidales bacterium; assembly: GCA_934728255.1. GTDB lineage: Bacteria > Bacteroidota > Bacteroidia > Bacteroidales > Paludibacteraceae > Colicola. The sequence goes on along the minus strand of CAKVEC010000014.1, from coordinate 22,055 downwards.
TGACCGTGCTGAATATGTGGTGCGTATGTATGGCAGCACCGAGTTTGCCGCCGGCGGTTCGGCATACGATGTCATCTACTGTCTGAAGAACTATGGTATGGTGCCCCAGTCGGCTATGCCCGGTATTCAGTATGGCAGCACTCCTTCCGATACACTGCCCGTGCATGCGGAGTTGGATGCGGTAGCAGGAGGTTATGTACACGCTCTGACCACAAGCAAACTCAAGAAACTGACCCCTGTATGGAAAAAAGGCCTGCAAGCCATATACGATACGTATCTCGGTGCTTGCCCGGAGACTTTCACCTACAATGGCAAGGAATATACGCCGCAATCGTTTGTGAAATCGCTCGGACTGAATGCGGACGACTATGTAAGCATTACCTCGTACACCCATCATCCGTTCTACTCCACGTTTGCGCTCGAGGTGCCCGACAACTGGCGTATGGATCAGATGTACAATGTGCCCATCGACGATCTGATGCGTATCATCGACAACGCCATTGCCAAAGGCTACACGATGGCGTGGGGTGCGGACGTGAGCGAAGTTGGATTTACCCGCAAGGGCATCGGTGTAATGCCTGATGCCGACAATGGTGCAGACCTGACCGGCAGCGATGCGGCACACTGGCTCGGACTGACCGAAAAAGACAAAAAAGACGAACTGACCAAGAAACCGTTGCCTGAGATGGAGATTACCCAAGAGATGCGCCAGCAGGCGTACGACAACTGGGAAACAACAGACGATCACGGAATGCAGATCTTCGGTACGGCGCACGACCAGAACGGCAAACGCTATTATATGGTGAAGAACTCGTGGGGAATGCAAAAAAGCGATTACAAGGGTATTTGGTATATCTCGGAGGCATTTATGAAATACAAGACCAACGATATTCTTGTACACAAAGACGCTATTCCGAAGGATATTCGCAAGAAACTAGGAATCTGATTTATAGAAAGATAGAAAAATAGAAAGATAGAACGATAGAATAGAAATGAGTGCATTGTTAGAAATACGAAATCTGCATGCCAACATTGCAGGGAAAGAGATACTCAAAGGAGTAAACCTGACTATCCATGCAGGCGAAGTGCATGCTATTATGGGACCCAACGGCGCAGGCAAATCTACTTTGAGTGCCGTGCTGACGGGTAATCCTGCCTACGAAGTAACGGCGGGTGAGGCGTTGCTCAACGGCAAGAACCTGCTCGAGATGCCGCCCGAGCAGCGTGCGCGTGAGGGGGTGTTTCTCAGTTTTCAGTACCCTGTGGAGATACCGGGTGTGAGTATGGTTAATTTTATGCGTACGGCGGTGAACGAGAAGCGCAAATATGAGGGCAAGCCGGCATTGAGTGCCAAGGAGTTTCTGACGCTGATGCGCGAGAAACGCCAACTGCTCGAGATGGCGGACAAACTCAACAACCGTTCCGTAAACGAGGGCTTCTCCGGAGGCGAGAAGAAGAAAAACGAGATTTTCCAAATGGCAATGCTGGAGCCGTGTCTGTCGATATTGGACGAGACGGATTCCGGTTTGGACATCGATGCACTGCGCATTGTGGCAGAGGGCGTGAACAAACTGAAAACCAAAGAGAATGCACAGATTGTGATTACCCACTATCAGCGTCTGTTGGACTATATAGTGCCCGATTTTGTACACGTACTGGCAGACGGACGTATCGTAAAAACAGGTACGAAAGAGTTGGCTCTCGAACTGGAGGAAAAAGGCTACGAGTGGCTTGAAAACAATGGTTTAGGGGTTGAGTAGTTAAGGAGTTGATTAGTTTATTCTATGGAAAAACAAACAATCATAGCAGCGGGAGAGAGTAGGGAGTTGGTGCTGCTGAACGCACCTTCGCAGGACTTGCATTTTGTGCAAGAGGCAGGTTCGCACTTGCGTCTGCACCTGCTCAACTTGTACTCGGCTATTGGTCAGCCGTCTCCCGAAGAACCGGTTGCAAACCGTATCTTTGTGGAGCAACAGGGCGAGGGCTGTCTGACGGAGATATACGGATTGGCGTGCCTGAAAGGGACGGAGCAGGTTTCTACTGCCACGCACGTACACCATAATGTAGGCGGTGGCGAGAGCCGGCAGTTGATCAAGTTTGTGCTGGACGGCAATGCCAAGGGGGAGTTCTTCGGGGAACTGAAGATTGCCCCCGATGCGCAGAAGACCGAGGCGCACCAGACGAACCGCAACCTGTTGCTGAGCGATACGGCGGTGATGCGTACCCGTCCGCAGTTGGAAATCTACGCCGATGATGTCAAAGCCACCCATGGTGCAAGCACGGGGCAGTTGGACGAGTCGGCACTGTTCTATATGCAGCAACGCTGTCTGAGCGAGCAGACGGCACGCCGTTTGCTGATAGGTGCATTTATGAAAGATGTATTGGAGACAATCCCCGACGAAGCACAGCGCGAGCAGTTAATGCAGGCGATAGATGGCGTAGTCGAATAAGCGCAGCAGACTTTCTTTTGTTTTGGAGTCGCGGAAAACTTTCAGGTTTTCTGCGGCTTTCTTTTTGAGGGTCTGCATCTGTACGTTGGCGTACTGTACGCCCTGATAGCGCATAACAAACGCTTTGATTTCCTGTTCCACCTTGTTGGTGTTGAGGTGTGTGTCGTGGTTGGATAGTGCTTCGCACAAGATACGGATATGCGCACTTTCGTCTTGCGGGGCGCGTTGGAGTGATATGATGAGCGGGAGGGTTACTTTTCCGTCCTGTATGTCGTTCATCGTAGGCTTTCCGAGTTCTTCGCTGTCAGAGAAATCAAAGATGTCATCTTTGATTTGGAAACAGATACCGAACAGACGCCCGAACTCTTTGAGAGCGGTACGCTGACGCATAGTGCAACCGGCGGACTCTGCGCCTGCTTCCATACAGGCTTCGAAGAGTTTGGCGGTTTTCTGCTCAATGACGCGGTAGTATTGCTCTTCGCTGATCCACATCGACTCATTGGCGTGGAGTTGCAGTAACTCCCCTGAGGCAAGCGAGCGGCCTAATTGCGACACAATATCCAAGATACGTCCGTTGCGTATCTCGGCAATGAGTGCGATGGTCTTGGAGAGCATATAGTCGCCTCCCAGAACGGCTACTTTATTGCTCCAGTGCGCTTGTACCGACTCTGCACCGCGCCGCGTTGGCGAAGCGTCCACCACATCGTCGTGCATAAGCGATGCCGTATGCAACAATTCCAATGCCACTGCCGTACAGAGGGTCTTGTCGGTTATCTTGTTGCACATCTGTGCAGCCAGCAGCACCGATATCGGGCGCAGTTGTTTGCCTCGCTTGGCAGCCACATAACTCAGTACGTTGCCCAACAGGGGATTATCGCTTTTGAGGCTCTCGTCAAACAGTTTTTCAAACTCCTGAAAAGAGCCCTCTATCGGCTTGCGTATTTCTAATAAAGTATCCATGATCAAAAAGGACTGCAAAGGTACACAAAATATCCGGATTGCGCAATAACTATGTAAAAAATGCGTGTTTATATGGTCCGGCGGTCGCAGAGGGCATACGCCGGCCGGTACGTTTACTCGCTACTCTATTGGCATTGGTTGCTGAACAACCCGATAACAACCCGATAACAACCCGTTAATCACCCGTTAATCACCCGATAATCACCCGATAATCACCCGATATAATCAACGGAAAGTATATGCAAATATATAGAATGATAGGATGGATTATATAGAATGGTCGGCATTGTTTTTCGGAGGTGTTCTTGGTGTGATGAATAAAGTGTATAATTATCAAAATGTTTGTATATATTGCATATTAATTGACAAATGTATTTATTTTTTGAATTTATTTGCGCAATTTGTTGTATGTGTAAAATTATTGTCGTATCTTTGCAATGTTTTTCGATGTGTGTGATAGAATATAGAATAATAGAAAGATAGAACAATAGAAATTTAAGGTATTAAAATTAAGGAAGGCTTATGAGAAAAATTTATTCCTTTGTGTTGGCCTTTGTGGCTTGCATTTTAGCGACTAACATCTATGCCGCAATCAGTATTACCATTAACATTGATGACATCAACCGGGTAACCGTAGGACAGTACAACTCTTCTTCTTGGGATTATGAAGCCATTGCGGGATTGAAAAGCGGTGCTAATACTTTGACTTTTGATGATGGCTTCAGCACAACATTAAAAGTGTTGGTGACGAATTCCAGTGAATATGGTGTAGAGAGTGTTTCTTATGTGCAGGGTACAAATAAGGGAACTATTGATATACAATATGGTGCCTATCTGACTATCGGCGACAGTTGGAATGGGGCTGTGTTTACCATTAAATCGTTCTCGTTTGATGACCTGCGTACGGCAAGTTGCAAAATCTATGTGGACGATGCCAGCAAAGTGAGTGTAACACGTAGCAGTTATGCCGGTATTGAACTTGTGAACGGATTGAATGTGGTCAAGTTTATCCCGGATGGGAGTAATAAGGAAACACCGTTCTCTATCCGCGGTACAGGTACGCTGTATAAAGTGAAACTGAACGGCGAGGAACAAGAAGCATCGTGGAGCAGTTATTCCATAGAGCCTGCCAACGGGGATAGTATCACTATTTTGGCAAATTTCCCTGATGTGAATGTGCCTGTACATTTCGTGGCTGCTGATGAGGCATCGAAAGGTTTTATCACGGAGGTTACCGTTGATGGTGTGACTATTACCAATTGGGCAGACGATAATTTTACGGTGAAATTGGGCAGCACGGTCGGTTATAAGGGTAATACAACAGACTATGCGTGCGACTCGATTGTAACGGACGGTACTTGCAATAAGTATTTCTATGGTTCTTCTTCTTTCTTTGCAGGCAATGAGGCAGGACATACCGTAAAATACTATGCACACAAATATGCAAGTTATAACATTACGATTAATATAGACAATCCTGCGGCAGTAACTGCCTACAAATATAACAGCGAGTATTTCTCGTCCTATTCGGTTACTGCGGTTCCACTGGTAGCGGGTGAGAATGTGGTTGCCTTCAATGAACAGGCTAAGTATTTGTTTATCAAAACAAGTGCAGGTAGCCAAGTACTGACTTTTACGGATAATGCAGGTACGGATTTGACAGCCAAAGTGGATGGCAGTTATCCGAAAGGAATTGCTACTACCGCAGATGCCGTATATACTATCACAACGAAAACCGTAGAGCGCAACGCACAAATTGCGGTTTATATTGATGACCCGACGAAACCGCAGTATGGTGGTGGTTTGACTCTAGCTGCAAACAACTATTCCAATTCGACAACTCCGCTGGTATGGCAAAATGCAACGGGGGCGAGTGTACTGGCTCAAAGCGGTTATAACATTGTGAAATTCGATCCTGAATTTGATAACCCTGCACAAATCAGTTTCTATGGTCCGGAAGCAAAAGACATCCATTTTTACATCAACAATGTAAAGCAGGACGAGAGTACTTCATTCAGCGGTATAACTCTTGCTGATGGCGATGTACTGAAAGCCTTTTTGGTTGCCGAGCCACAGATTTATACGGTTGCGTTTGCAGCCAAAGAGGGATCGAATTATGGTTTTGCTGATGTTGTATGCGATGTGATTGTACCGGTAGAGGATGTAAGTGCTCCGCTGAGCGTGCTGACCGATACAAAGATCTCATTCAAACTGACCGGTACAACGCAGGTTACCGCCAATGACAAGGCTTTGGCTGCCGATGAAGGAGGTGTTTATACGCTCAGTATCAACGAGAATACTACTATCCTGGCAGGTGGTGAGGCGACGGCTATCGAGAATATCCATCCTGCTCTCAATAATAATGTGTATAGTTTGCAGGGCGTACTGTTGCTCCAAGACGCGACCGAAGCGGAGATAAAAGCATTGCCCGCAGGTATGTATATCATCAACGGCAAGACTTCTTATCTGTTGCAACACTAAACGGGATTATTCATAGTAATTAGTATAGATATTATTTTGCCGATGTTACTGCTCCGTGAGGAGCGGTAACATTTCGGCTACACAGATACCTCCCAAAACAAGACTAAGGAGTTTTATTCAAGCCACCGGCTTTCGTGTTGGAAATTCGCAATAAGGCGGTATTTTTTTTACCTTCAAATGCGTGGAACGCAGAGCGGGGCAATAGGGGTAATAAGACCAATAAGACTAATAAAATCAACTAAATCAGATTTATGAAAAAAGTAACAATCAGTGCGATAGCATTGGTAGCGGCGTTGTCTCTGTCGGCTCAGTCGGCACTTGACCTGCAGAGTCGTGCCACACTGCGACAGTTGCGTGCACAGCAGTCCGATGTGTGTGCCGTACAGGGACGCAAAGCCGCTCCCGTACAAGCCACTACGCTGATACCGGTAATGATGGTGGTGGACGAAAACGTCAGCAATGAACAATTGAAAGAAGAGGGAATAGTAGTAAACGCCCGCCGGGAGAATATCGTGTTTGCTTTGGTGGCAATAGACGAAGTGGAACGTGTGTCAGACCTGCACGGTATTCGTCGAATGCAACTGCCCCGCGATGTACATCAGAAATTGGATAAGGTGCGTACTGCTATCGGTGTGGATAAGATACACGCCGGTATCGGCTTGCCCCAAGCCTACACGGGTGAGGGAGTGGTAACCGGTATAGTGGATGGTGGTGTTGACCCGAATAACATCAATTTCTTGCGTGAGGACGGCACCAACCGTATAGAGTATCTGACTCATATCTACTACAACTCCAATAGTCAGGCCGGGTATAGTATGAACGAGTATAATAGTGCGACCATCAAAGATTTCAAGACCGATGATGCTACGGCATACCATGGTACACATACGCTCGGTATTATGGCAGGTGGCTACAAAGGCAATATCACGATGGCGACTCAAGGGTCGATGATAAGTGCAGACATTATAGAGGCGGAAAACAACCCCTATTATGGTATGGCGTACAACTCTGATATAGTGGCTTCGTGCGGCACGTTGCAGGACTATTTTATCGCCCTCGGTATAGAGAGCACGCTGGAGTATGCCTACGCAATGCATAAACCTGCGGTGGTGAACCTCTCGTTAGGAGGAAATACCGGTCCGCACGATGGTTCGGGTATCCTGAGCCAATATATGGCTTTGGCGAGCAAGGAGGCGATTATCTGCGTGGCAGCGGGTAATGAGGGAGACTTGCCCATTGCTCTCAACAAGACACTGAGCGAGGACGACCGGACGGTTCAGACATTTATTCGTCCGCAGAATAGTACATATAGTACGTATGACGACAATGGTAATATAGTTACCTATACCAATTTGCGCTACGGGTCGGTATATATCTATAGCAACGATGAAACGCCTTTTGATGTAAAAGCGGTAATTTATAACACGAGTCGCAACCGTATCACTTTTCAGGATGCGGCTATCTCGGCTTCGCAGGCAGGCAAGAGTGTTTATTATGCTACAAGCGGCTATGAGCAAAGCGACAGCGACAAGAGTAATACCAATTTCGCCAATGCTTTCAACGGCTATTTGGGTGTAGGTGCGCAGGTAGACACGGCAGCACACCGTTATTATGCTATCATCGACTATTTCCTGCACGATAATACAGCCACCAATAAAAACGGGCAGTATATCCTTGGTTTTGTGGTTACGGGCAAGAAAGCGGGGCAGCGTATAGATTGTTTCTGTGACGGTACGTGGACGGTACTGGACGGTTACAGCAAAGACGGCTGGCTGGACGGTTCGCAAAACGGCTCTATTAGCGATATGGCATGCGGTGATGGGGTTCTGGTGGTAGGATCGTATAACAATCGTGTAACGTATGGTTCGTTGGACGGCAAGGTGTATTCGTATGGTACTGCGTTTCAAGAGGGCGATGTCAGTCCGTTCAGTTCGTGGGGAATCACTATCAACGGCGACAACCTGCCACACGTGGTGGCACCTGGGGTAACGGTTATCTCATCTATCAGCGAGCCCTACACCAGCAGTACGAATTTCTCCTCGTTCCTCAATTATCAGCAGGCAAAAGTGGAGAAAAACGGCAAAACGTACTATTGGGAGGAGGCTATCGGTACATCGATGGCAACGCCCGTGGTGTCCGGGGCTATTGCACTATGGCTGGAGGCTAATCCGAACCTGACTATTGATGAGGTCAAAGACATTATAGCAAAGACGGCAGTCAAAGACGACTATATGAAGAATAGTAAAGCCGACCCTGTTCAGTGGGGTGCAGGTAAGTTTGATGCCTACGAGGGGCTGAAAGAGGTTATACGCCGCACGGCTGTGGATGGAGTAAAAGACAACAGCCGCCTGCTTGTGCAGAGCAACGACAACCGGCATTTCAATGTGTTCCTCGGTGGGGCTTCCGCTCTCAATGCCACTATATATAACATTGCCGGGCAGGCAGTGGGGCAGTATGCCGCTGCGGGAGACGAAATCAACATCGACGCATCGGGCTTGGCAGCGGGTGTGTATGTGCTGCAAGCCAACCATCATACAGAAAAAATCATTGTGAAATAAAAGATAATCAATATGAAACATTTTAGCAAATTCAGAAGCCTACTATTGGCTGCCGTGTTGTGCGTGGCAGGTGCTGCCTTTGCCGCGCCTAAGCACGCACAGGAAGAGGATTTGGTACCTATTCTCACTTTCAAAACAAGTATCTATGATCAGTATCAAGAAGCCAACAATTTCTCTATTGTATTGGGCGTAACGGATACCACGTATCTGTATGTAAATTGTGGTAACGGAGCGTCGGAATATGAGGTGGGGCGTGCAACAATGGATAGTGCTTCGGTTAGCGGTACACTTATCTATTGCTCTGTAACCGAAGCGGGTACCGTAACGATTTATGGTACCGAGGCGGATGCGCTTTTGGTGGACTATCTGAACGCTGATGGCTGCTATATCACGGATATTAACCTTGGCAAATTGGTTAATTTGGATGTGCTGTCGCTCTGTCATAACTCGCTTACCAGTCTCGACTTGAGCCGGAACACGAAGATACGTGCGCTTTACTTGTCGGACAATGCGTTTGCCGCAGAGACCCCGTTGGAGATCGGCGAGAAGCCCGATTTGAGGATATTGGAGTTGCAGATTGTGGAGAATCTGTCGCCTAAGTTCGACCTCACCCGGTATCCGAAGTTGATGTCGTTTGATGCATACCATTGTCCGTCGCTGGGCGATGTCAATCCGACCAACTGTCCTAACTTGCTCCAACTCACTCTTGAGATGACCAATGTGAAGACATTGGATCTGAGCAAAAACCCAAATTTGATTATCCTCAATGTGAGCGAGACCGGGGTTACGGAATTGGATTTGAGTCATAACACCAAGTTGCAACAACTTTACTGCGAACATGTGTCGTCGGTGTTTAATACGGATGCAAAAATCAAGAATTTGGATGTAAGCCATTGTCCGGACATCTATCGTTTGATTGCCAATGGCAATGCGCTGACCGAGTTGGATGTAACCAATCTGCAGTACTTGATTTCGCTGTCGTGTATGGACAATTATATCACATCGCTGGGGCTGGATGTTACGAAAAACAAGCAGTTGAGTCAGGTTAAAATCGATCGCAACTGCCTTGACTTTGCCACATTGCCATTCGACCCCGGTACGTGGGAGGAATATACTTATGCACAACGTAATCTGCCTGTGGAACGCAGTTACAAAGAGGGCGATGTGCTTGATTTCAGCAGCCGTGTACTTCGCGAAGGAACAACCACCGAAGCGGCTCTGTACGCCTTTGATGTTACTACGCCCGATACGTGGGTGAAACTGGATACCACTTACTATTCGTATAAGGAGGGCAGGGTAACACTCAAAAAAGCCTATACAGACAGCCTCTTTATTGCCTTTGCCAACAGCAAATTTCTTGAGAATAACCTGTACACCGAACATTTCAAAGTGAAGATTGCAAGCGACTATGGCAAGCCCTCACAGGTGATGTCATTTACGCCGACAATCCAGCAGGTGAACCTGACTTTGGCGATGCAAGGGGCTTCTGCGGAAAATCCGCAAACTTTCTATGTCAGTTACAATGGTGATGATGATACGCTCTATCCTTTTACCACCACCGCTTCTACATTGAGCGAAGCAACGCCTGTGGTGCTGAATACGCCGTGGGCTTATAGTACGGTGAAAGTGTATATCCCCGAGAATGCGGCTATTGTCGGCGTGGGGCTTGCCGGACAGGGCGTGAGCAGCATTGATGTCAGTCCGCTCATCTCGTTGCAGGAACTGAATCTGTCTAACACAGGGCTTTACAGCATAGACCTATCCCGCAACCGTTGGCTGAGTACATTGGATTTGAGTCATAACCAACTCTATATTTGCTCTTTGGCAGGCGTTAACGACTTGTTCGCAAAGAATGTGTTGGGCGACATCAACCTCAGTTACAATAATTTGCAAACCGTTACGCTCAACCCGCAGTTGGCAATCCGTAATCTCGATTTGAGCCACAACCAAATAGAGAGCATCAGTTTGGCAGATGCTGATTCTATTCATTCCGTTGATTTGTCCGGCAATCAACTTTCTTCGCTTACGCTGACTCACTGCACAGCATTGCGCAGCCTGAATGTGTCGGACAACCAACTAACTGAACTGACTCTCCCGACCGAGAACAACATCACCCATCTGGCATTGGAGAACAATCAGTTTACATTGGCGAATATCCCTGCACACGGCAATATCCCCGAGGCAAACTATACGTATGCCCCGCAGGCGGACATTATCATTGCTACCAAAGGTCCGTGTACCGACCTCGCTACGCAAAATCTTACTCTGGATGGCAACAAGACGGCTTTCCGCTGGCTTAAAGAGGACGGAACCGCCCTTGTCGAGGGAACGGATTATACGCTTAGCAACGGTTTTACGCGTTTTCTCAATACTGAACTGGGTAAAGTCTATTGCGAAATCACCAATGCCGCTTATCCTGCATTTGTCGGAAATAAGGCACTGAAAACCACCTTTATCGAGGTGGCTGGCATGCCAACTAATGAGATTGCTTCGTTTAACACCACGCAAGAGGGCGATTCCGTGGAACTATCTCTTGCGGCTAACCAAGAAGGCGTGGCACTCTATATTGATTGGGAAGGAAATGACAACGTAATCCAATACGTGCTGGGTACTTCCTATCGTCTCTTTACGGCGACTACTCACAAGGACAAACTCGTGCATGTCTATACCTATACACCAGATGAGAAAATCACGGTCTTCAGTATGACCGGTGCGACATTGGCGGATTTTGACGGCTCGAAACTGAACGACGCTGGGACGCTTACTATTCAAAATGCAGGGTTGAGCCAAATCGCGCTTCCTACCAACCGGGAGACGCTGAAAGACCTCAACCTGTCGGAAAACAACTTTACCGACATCGATTTTGCTTCTTATCCAAATTTGCAAATGCTGGCTGTCGGTTATAATCAACTGACAACGTTGGATTTGAGCAAGAATCAAAAACTGCAAGTGGTGAATGCCGGTGGCAATAGTATCAACAAGGTTGTATTTGATAACCCGAATCTTTGGTATTTGGATTTGAATGCCAACCAAATTGCGAACATCGATTTTACCAAAGCAGCGAACATAGAGCAACTGGCGCTCAACCACAACCAACTCTGCACGATTGATATTTCGCCGCTAACGCACTTGATGGCATTGGTATTGAACAATAATTATTTCAATTTCCAAACTTTGCCTGCTGTTAAGCCGTCGTATGTCCTCTATGCATATTACAACCAGGCGCCTTTTGAGGCGGCTTTGCAGGAAGGCAATACAATCGACTTGGGAAGCCAGGCTATGGTGGGCGACTCAGTTACTACTTATACATGGTATCTTGGTGTACCCGAATGGGATTCCGACCAAGGTGCTTATGTGGGTGAGGAACTGGTCGAGGGCGATGAGTACACCGTTCAGAATGGTGTTACCACGTTTCTTAAGTCGTTTGAGGGAGTTATGTGCATTATGACAAATCCTGCTTTCCCGAGCCTGTATCTCTATACCAATCTGTATGATGTGGTTGGTACATCGGTGGAGCAGGTGCGCGAAAATGGTTTGCATGTCTATGTACGCGGCAATGATGTGATTGTGGCTACAGATAAAGGGCAATCGGTTGCGCTCTATAGTGTTTCGGGTGCATTGGTGGCAAATACCCTGTCGCAAGTAGGCGAGACCATTCTGCCAAACATCACCACAGGTGCATATATCGTCCGTGTAGGCGATAAAGCACAAGCGGTGCTCGTCCCGTAAAAACAACGGATTGGTGTTCTAAAAACAGGCTGTTCGATACAAAATCGGACAGCCTGTTTGGTTGTATATTTTCCCTATGGTTTCCCTGATGTTACCCTAAGGATAGCCGAACACTATCCACCTGACATCCACCTGTGTCTGCTACTTGGTCAGATCGGTGTATCGGCGGAGGTTGACACGGTACGCGATGATGGCATCGGTCAGGTTGTTCTCGGCTTGGAGGAGAGTGGTCTGGGCGGTAAGCAGGTCGGTGATGGTACCCATACCCGCGCGGTAGTTCACGCCCGACAGGCGGTAGTTCTCGCGTGCAATATCCAAGGCGTGGCGGTTTTCGCTTACCAGCGAGTAGGCTTCTATCATGTTGTCGTACGCCTGTTGTGTGCGCAGGCTGAGCAGTTCGTTGGTGTGTTGCTCTTGCAGTCGTGCCTGTTCCACGGCGATATTGTCTTCGCGGATCTTATGCCCGGTCTTCCACCAGTCGGTCAGCGGTACGGATACCGAGACAAACACCGCCCCGTTGCCCGTCTTGCTGCCTAATCCGTCGCGGAGGAAGTTCGCCTGCATATTGCTGTAGCCGTAGTGCGCCCCCACAGCCACTTGCGGCAGGGCATCGGCGATGTTCATACGGCGTTGCAGTTCGGCAGCACGCACTTGGAGAGACAGGAGAGAGGACTCAGGAGAGTTCCCCGATGTCCCTACGACTCCCCCGCCCCCCTCAAAGAGGGGAACTTGCATTATTGTGTCTGCGCTAATTGGCTCAACTTGTAGGCTGTTATAATCTGGTAGCCCCTCCTTTGGAGGGGTAGGGGAGGTCGTTGGGGAGATTGCTTGCCACAACGCTCTCTTTGCCAAAGCCAGTCCGTTGTTCAATTGTATCTGTGTGCGGTGTATTTCCGATTGGCGCAGTTCCACCTGCAGGAGGTCGGTTTGGAGCGCCAAGCCTGCGCCCACGGCGGATTGCACGGTGCGATGGATAGTATCTAATAGGGCGGTAACGGCTTGGAGTGTTTGCTGCTTCTCGGTAAGCCCGACCACCAACCAATAACTTTCCTCCACTTGCTCCAGCAGGTCGCGCTCGGTAACTTGCGTCTGTAGCCGTGCCGCCTCCACGCCCACTTGTGCCAGTTGGTTGCCGGCAACAATCTTGCCACCCATATACACGGGTTGCAAGGCCGTAACGCCCGCTTGGTATCCATATTGGAAGAGCGAAATGGTGTTGTCCAGCCCCAATGCCGCGCCGTAGTTGCCGTAGAGTGTGGCGAGTAGGTCGCGCACCGAGGCGTTGTTGATGTCGTCAATGCCCACCTCTACCATCGGGTGCAGACTGTGATACCCGATAGCCGTGGCTTTCACTTGCGGAAAATAGTTGGTAAAGGCTTGGTTCTTCACCTGTTGCGCCTTCTCTATATCCAACTCCGCCCGACGCAACTCCTTGTTGTTCCGGCGGGCAAGAGATAGGCAGGAATCAAGGGTAAGCACTTGTGCGTTTCCTGATAGTAGAGGCATTGCCAGTATGGCGATAACCAACAGATATTTAGGGGATATTCTTTTCATCATTGTTCCAAGTTGAGTAAGTATTTCTTGACTTCCAGTCCGCCGCCGTAGCCGGTGAGCGACTTGTCGCTGCCTATCACCCTGTGGCACGGGACGAATATGGAAATAGCATTCGCTCCGTTGGCATTGGCTACCGCCCGCACCGCCTTGGGCATACCTATCCGTGCTGCCATCGCCCCGTACGAAATCGTCTCGCCGTAAGGAATACGCAGCAGGTCGTTCCATACTTTCTTCTGAAAGTCCGTTCCCACGAACAGCAATGGCACATCAAACGTCTTGCGCTCTCCCGCAAAGTATTCGTCCAATTGTTGGGCAGCCGTTGCGATAACCTCGCAGGTTCCCTCCTGCATATCGGCGTGCAGCAGGTGCAACAGCCGCCTGTCCACAAACCCGCGGTGTTTCTCCGTCTGCCAGTCGCAAAGGCACAGCCGTCCATCAAACGCTCCGAGCAACAGTTCACCGCAAGGCGAAACGTAGCGTTGCACTATAATATGGTGCGTATTCATAACCAAATAGCGTGTCCTACTCCGGCGCCGATCTCGAAATGGTATTTTACGATACCTAAATCGACTTTGGTAAAAGCCCCCCAAGAGGCGGTGGCGCGAACTTTGTCGCCTGCCAATTCGAAGCGGAATCTTTGTTTGTTCAGTGCCGTCGGTGCCTGCAAAGCACACTCAACCCCGCGGCGGAACCAATCCGGCATATTGCCTTTGCAAACGGCTATCTCGCTGATAGTTTTGCTTTTGTGCGGTATGCCCTGCGTCTGCCCGTAGCCAAGGGCGATGACGGCGGCTAATTTCTCGCCTTTCTGAATATCCAAAGCATTTACTACCTTCTTGAAAGTCATTCCTACCCAACAGGTGTTCAGTCCGAGTTGCTGCGCGAGAAGCACCAACTGTTCGCCATAATACCCGCACCGCTCGTCCAAGTTGTCGCCCGAACCTATCAGTGCAAAGTAGTTGCGTACGCCCGAGAACTTGCCATAATGCGCCATAAACGAGTCAAAGGCTTGTGGCTCGTTGGTCACCAACTGTATATGCAATCCGCTTTCGGCATTTAGGGTCTGTATCTTTTCTTGCAGTGCGGCAATCGTTTCATTGTCAATCGGTTGATCGGTGTACTGACGCACCGAATGGCGAACTCTGATAGCCTCTTGCAAATTCATTTTCGTTTCCATAACGATTCTGTTTGTTAATGGCTTGAAGATAGTTTGTTTGATTATTTCCGCTGCAAAAGTACGGCTTTTTTCGGATATATGCAAGCAAATACTTACAAATATGTAAAATTTAATATAATCAGTACTCAATCCCATACTTAATACCTCTGCCATAAAGCAATACCTTGGTGCTATGAAGAGTAGGTGATTAGTAGGTGATTACGCATAGGATAGGCTTATCCTATGCCGCAAGCGGCAAGAAATGGAAGAAAATAAAACGAAAGAGGTTTTATGTACTATAAAGACCCCGCAAAATTTATTTTGTGGAGTCTTTATGGAAGGAAAAAAATAAAAGCAATCTGACTATAATACTATAATATAGTGGCACTTCTACTGCCATTTAGTTTAGTCTTTCCGTCTGTGAGTTTTCCGAAGCGGACACCGATTTTCAATAGTCCGCCCATATACATATATTTGCCCGTATCCATATCAAAGGCAATACCGATATTCAGTCTTTTGTAATCAACCGCCAAACCGGTACGCAGTGTCATTCCACTGCGTCCGTCATTGCAAGCAATGGTACCGCCCCAATCCGCCCACCAATAGGGTTGAAAGGTAGTGGAGACAGGTAGATAGGTGCGGACAGTAGCGTAAATGGGCATGGAATAATATGTACCGGCAAAACCGTTTTCGTATTTAAGCCAATGGGGCTGCCATTCGAGACCTATACCTATATATAAAATCCAAATTTCGACACCAGCATTCATTCCAAGTCCTGTGCCTGCTGTGAAATGGTCGCCTTCCGAATAGCCTTTGTGCAAAGATCCTAAGGCGGCAAAGGTATATAGATCGCTGACAAAGGAGACACCTTTGATGGTTGTGTATTTTTCGGCTTCCACTTGTTCCTGTGCACCCGCTGTCAAAGAACGAAAATAGGCATACTCGCTTTGCTGTGCCGAGATATATGTCAATGGCAATAATGCCATAATGAGGAATAATAACTTTTTCATAGTAAGATGATTTTAATAAAGCACAAAGTAAAAATGGTATTGTTCTTTGGTTTCTGCTGTGTCGCTATAACTGACCATTTCAATAATGTCGCCTCGGTGCAGGGCTACAGGAAATGTTAAATTGATAACCGTAGTATAGTATTGGGATAAATGGATATTTTTATTGATATAGTCGTTTCCCATTCCGAGAGTAGGAACACGAATGGTACTAACTGGGTACTTGACATCATTATAAAGGAGATATGTCTTGGAAGAAAAATGTGCGCGATGATGTTTGGTGGAGGTGTCCATACCATAGGATTGGAGCATATCTTTCACATTGCGTGCATATAACAAGATGGTAGTGCTGCTGTCGTTCAAAATGACCACATAAGGCATTAGTCCGTTTCGTACATCGTCGGAGGTTGAAATTGGATGGACAATTACATTGTCACGCAGGTAGAAATTTTGTCCGAAGGCGATAAAATCAGGCTCATTGATAGAAACATATTCTGTGTGCTGCCCTGAAGAATTTTCGCCGAAGTAGCCGTGCATAACGGTAGCCATAGCGGTTACCGCATCTGCCATATCGGAGGATTCTCCGCTGCTTATGGCTGTGGTTTTCCATAGTAGGTTGGCGGTATGATTATCATATGCATAAACGTTTATGTACCGGCGATAGACACTTTGTCGATAGGTATAATCACGATAGCCGGTGATTCCGTAGTGATACGATGTGCCGTATTTAGATGTGGTGTAGCCTGTTTTACCATAAACAGGGTAAGCCGTTTCTGACATATACGATTCGTCGGAAATGCCATAGTCCAACCGGATGTATATATCCGCATTGAATCTGTCTGTGGTAGGAATGGCTTTTTCACAAAGCATACTTTGTGTGATAAGATTACAACAGCGTTGAAACTCGGGATCTTTGTCGTTTCCAAATGTCTGTTTGGGCAAAATATAGAATGTTTTGCCAAGCAGATTGTAATCTCCCCAAGAGGAGATTTCCACTTTGTAGTATTGCGCACAAAGGGTTATGGATGCCCAAGACAATACAAACAATAGTACGTGTTTTTTCATAGGCGTTTTTTGCTTTATTGCGCTGTTATGGATCTAAACACAAAGAATGCGAGCATGACTTGCTCGCATTGAGGCTGTAGGATTGCCGTAAAGAGTACAAGTCATGCCCGCGTACAACGCAGGCATTTGCCGACTTGTTCCTACTCTTTGATTGAAGGTTCCTACATTTCAATGCGAATAGAACAATAGCAAACGCTAATGTGAATATGTATTATGTTTTGTCTGTAGGCACTAATCCTACAGAAATCGGTGCAAAGTTATGTAAAATGAATGAAATATGCAAATGAAAGTTTTTATTTAATTTGTGTCCAAGCAACTTAATGGTCAATTAACGATAATTAACGGATAACCAAAAGTATGGCAGGATAGTGGAAAAATTGGCGAAAATGCAAAGTACATATTGCAAATTCGGAATAATTATAGTAATTTTGCAGCGCAATTTGTGTTGCGTAGTGCGCAATTACAGAGATATACCATTAAACAGCGTATCTTACACTATGTTAGAACCCTTTTTCCGAATACACGACTATCTGGTAGAGCACTCCGAAATGCCTATCCGACGCCTGTTGATGGACGAAATCGACTGGAACGACCGCCTCATCGCCATCAAAGGCGGACGCGGTGTCGGAAAAACCGATTTCCTGTTGGCACGTGCCAAAGAGATAGAGAGCAAAGAAAAACCGCCCTACCCCGATCTGAACGCTAAAAAGCGCAAGTCGGCAGTGCGGCACTCGTGCCTGTACGTGAACTTGAACAATTTTTATTTCACGGAGCACTCTATCGTGGAGTTCGCTGGAATGTTCGTGAAAGCAGGCGGGCATACGCTGTTGCTGGATCAGATGTTCAAGTACCCGAACTGGTCGAAGGAACTGAAGAAATGCTACGATAAGTACAAAGACCTGCATATAGTGTTCTCGGCGTCGCCCGTAATGCGACTCATAGAGGACAACAAAGACATCGCCGGCATCGTAAAGATGTATAACCTGCGCGGTTTCTCGTTCCGCGAGTACCTGAACTTGCAGACGGGGCTCACTTTCCGCCCCTATACGCTGGAGGATATTCTTCATAGCCACGCTTCTATCGCCCGTGAGATATGTGAACACGTACACCCGCTGGAGTATTTCAAGGACTATTTGGAACACGGATATTACCCTTCTTATTTAGAGCGGAAGAACTTTGAGGAGGATTTGCTCAAGACGATGAATATGATGCTTGAGGTGGACGTGCTGATGATCAAGCAGATCGATGTGGCGTGCCTGCCCAAACTGCGCCGACTCCTCTATATTATGCTCAAGGAAACGCCTTGTGCACTCAATGTAAGTAGCATCTCGGACGAGATAGACCTGTCGCGTGCAACAACGATGAACTATATCAAGTACCTCAAGGACGCACGCTTGCTCAACCTTCTGTATATGGAGGGCAAGCAGTTCCCGATGAAGCCTTCGAAAGTGTATATGCAGAACACCAATATTGCGCACATGATTGCCACACGCGAACTGTCGCAGCAGGATGTGTACGAGACCTGTTTCTACTGCAGTCTGCACGGCGGACACAAGGTGAACGCCACGGAGCGCAATGCGATGTTTATCGTGGACGGGAAATACTATTTCGATGTGAAGACTGATATTCCTGCACGCGAGAGCATCCGCCCCTGCGCAGTGGGTAACATCGAGACGGGCAGGGGAAACTTGATCCCGCTGTGGTTGCTCGGGTTCTTGTATTAGGAGGACCTTTGACCTCCCCGACCCCTCCGGAGGAGGGGCTTACAGAATGGGGCTTATTAGACCCATTAGCCCAATTAGACTAATAACTACTACAATAAATCAACTCAATAAACTAATTACAAAAAAGATGAAAGAAAAAAAGTTTATGACGTGTGATGGTAACGCTGCTGCGGCACATATTGCGTATATGTTCACCGAGGTAGCCGCTATCTATCCTATCACGCCATCTTCGCCTATGGCAGAGAACGTAGACGAGTGGGCTGCTGCCGGGCGCAAGAATATGTTCGGCGAGACCGTGATGGTTCAGGAGATGCAATCCGAGGGTGGTGCTGCCGGTGCAGTACACGGCTCGCTGAACGCAGGTGCACTGACCACTACGTTTACTGCTTCGCAGGGTCTGTTGCTGATGATTCCGAACATGTACAAGATTGCGGGCGAATTGATTCCTACCGTATTCCACGTATCGGCTCGTACGTTGGCAAGCCACGTGCTTTGTATCTTCGGCGACCATCAGGACGTGATGGCTTGCCGTCAGACCGGTTTCGCTATGCTCGCCGAGGGCAGCGTACAGGAGGTGATGGACCTCGCCGGTGTGGCTCACCTCTCTACTATCAAGAGTCGTGTGCCGTTCCTCAACTTCTTTGACGGTTTCCGTACCAGCCACGAGTATCAGAAGATTGAAGTGGTGGATATGGAAGACCTCCGTCCGCTGGTGGATATGGAGGCGCTGCAGGAGTTCCGCGAGCGTGCGTTGAGTCCTATGCACCCTGTCATGAAAGGTATGGCGGAGAACCCCGATGTATTCTTCACCCATCGCGAGAGTTGTAATACCTATTATGATGCTGTGGCTGACATCGTTAGCGACTATATGGACAAGATCTCGGAGATTACCGGCCGCAAATACCGTCCGTTCAACTATTATGGTGCCGCTGATGCCGAGAACATCATCATCTGCATGGGTTCGGCTTGCGAGGCTATCCGCGAAGTAATTGACTACGAGGCAGCCAAGGGCAACAACAAGTTGGGTATGATCAATGTACACCTCTATCGTCCGTTCAGCCTGAAATACCTCAAAGAGGCGCTGCCCGCTTCGGTAAAACGTATCTGCGTGCTCGACCGTACCAAGGAGCCGGGTGCCAACGGCGAACCGCTTTATCTCGATGTAAAAGACGCTCTTGACGAACTCGGATTGAATAATATCCTTGTTGTCGGCGGTCGCTACGGCTTGGGTTCCAACGATACCACGCCTGCACAGATGCTGGCTGTTTACGAGAACCTTGCTCTGCCGTGCCCGAAGAACCACTTCACCGTAGGTATCAACGACGATGTAACCTTCACTTCGCTCCCCGTCGGTGAGGAAATCGCTATGGGCGGCAAGGGTATGTTCCAAGCCAAGTTCTACGGCTTGGGTGCTGACGGTACCGTTGGTGCCAACAAGAACTCGGTGAAGATTATCGGTGATACCACCGACAAATACTGCCAGGCATACTTCTCTTACGACTCGAAGAAATCGGGCGGTTTCACCTGCTCGCACCTCCGTTTCGGCGACGAACCTATCCATTCCACCTATCTCGTTACCACGCCTAACTTTGTGGCTTGCCACGTACAGGCATACCTCCACATGTACGATGTTACACGCGGTCTGCAGAAGGGCGGTACCTTCCTCTTGAATACTATCTGGGAGGGCGAAGAGTTGGCTAAGAACCTGCCGAACAAAGTGAAGAAATACTTCGCTGACAACAATATCAAGGTGTACTACATCAACGCTACCAAGATTGCGCAGGAGATTGGTCTGGGCAACCGTACCAATACCATCCTCCAGTCGGCATTCTTCCGTATCACGGGGGTTATCCCTGTGGAGAAAGCCGTTGAGGAGATGAAGCACTTCATCGTGAAGTCGTATGGCAAGAAGGGCGAGGATGTGGTCAACAAGAACTATGCAGCCGTGGATCGCGGTGGTGAGTACCACCTGCTTGACATCGACCCCGCTTGGTCGAATTTGGACGTTAATGCCGACGTGGTCAAACCGACCGACGGCGACGATTTTATCAACAATGTGGTTCGTCCTATCAATGGTCAGGACGGCGACTTGCTGCCTGTTTCCGCATTTAAGGGTATCGAAGACGGTACATGGCCGTCGGGTACCGCCAAGTACGAGAAACGCGGTGTATCGGCTTTCGTACCGGTTTGGAACGCAGACAACTGTATCGAGTGCAACAAGTGTGCTTACGTCTGCCCTCACGCTTGTATCCGTCCGTTTGTGGCTGATGACGAGGAGGTGAAGGGTATCAACGGTGCAACGCGCGAGATGAAAGCACCTGCTGCTCTCAAAGGTATGCATTTCCGTATGCAGGTAGGCGTTATGGACTGCCTCGGTTGCGGCAACTGCGTCGATGTCTGCCCGGGTAATCCGAAACTCGGCAAAGCCCTCACTATGGTTCCGCTCGAGGGACAAGAGGCTGAGGCTGCCAACTGGAACTACTGCGTGGAGAACGTCAAGAGCAAGCAACATCTCGTTGATATCCAGTCGAATGTCAAGAACTCGCAGTTCGCTACTCCGCTGTTTGAGTTCTCGGGCGCATGCTCGGGTTGCGGTGAGACTCCGTACTTAAAACTCATCAGCCAACTCTTCGGTGACCGTGAGATTGCGGCTAACGCTACGGGTTGTACCTCCATCTACTCGGGTTCCGTACCTTCCACTCCTTATACCACCAATGACAAAGGACACGGTCCCGCATGGTCGAACTCGCTGTTCGAGGACTTCTGCGAGTACGGTCTCGGTATGCAGATTGCACACCGCAAGATGCGCGAGCGTCTGGCTTCGCTGATGACTAAGGCGCAAGAGTGCACCTGCTGCTCCGACGAACTGAAGGCTATGTTCAAGGAATGGCTTGAGAACCAGCAGAGTGCAGAGGTTACCAAACGTCTCTACGAGCCTATGGTGGCTGCTATGGAGGCGTGCGGTTGCGACACCTGCAAGGAGATTCTCAAATACAAAGACCATATCGTTAAACGCAGCCAGTGGATTATCGGTGGTGACGGTGCTTCCTACGACATCGGATACGGCGGACTCGACCACGTCATCGCTTCGGGTGAGGATGTTAATATCCTCGTACTCGATACCGAGGTGTACTCCAACACCGGCGGACAGGCTTCCAAATCGACTCCTCTCGGTGCGATTGCCAAGTTTGCCGCTATGGGTAAGCGCGTGCGCAAGAAAGACCTTGGTATGATTGCCACCACCTATGGTTATGTCTATGTGGCTCAAATCGCTATGGGTGCCGACCAGGCACAGACCCTCAAGGCTATCCGCGAGGCTGAGGCTTATCCCGGACCGTCGCTCATCATCGCTTACGCTCCGTGTATCAACC
>CAKVEC010000013.1 GCA_934728255.1 uncultured Bacteroidales bacterium | reverse complement strand
CAGCAACGTGGAAATTTCCATTCGTTCTTCTTGTACGGACAACTTGAAACGTTTTGCACCCCGCCGCACAAATAATAATAGTACGCCCGATGAAACAGACTATTCTGAAGAGCAAATCGCTACAGATGCCCCGCTGTCAGTCGTCAGGCATATAGACCGCTATATTGTGTACAATGCAAGCGGGCAGTTGGTGCAGACTGTAAAAGACAAAGAAATGGTTACAAATACATTACCAAGCGGATTTTATGCCATTCAAACCCTATGGGACGATGGTTCGATCTCTGTGGAAAAAGTAGTAACGATTCAATAAAGTCGCATTATTATTTGTGTATATTCTGCGAAAGATGTACCTTTGTGGACGAAACATTCATTGGTCAGTATAGTTTTCGTCCCAATAAAAACTCTTTTGCGGAAAATATACATAAATCTTAATCTATATCATTATGAAAAAGTATTTATATATCCTTTGCGGGTTGATGTTTCTGCAAAGTGTACAGGCATTCGATGCTACGGTGTTTCCGACTTTGGCAGGTTTGAGTAGAACGGTTAAATATGAATTTGAGAGTGATAAATGTGCAACTATGTCTCAAACTACACAAACCATACAGCCCAATAAAGAAATTACTATTAATGGGAAACAATATCTTGAGTTTATCGGGAATATATATCTTCGTGAGGCAGATAACAAAATATATTTATATAGCGGGCAAGGAACAGAAGACTTGGTACTATATGACTATACACTCGGTGTCAGTGATGTACTCAATGGCATTAAAATGGAGGAAACGACTGAAGGACAGATATTTTCTTATAGCGAAGAGACTGCTTTTACCGTTACTAAAATAGAACCTATAACCTTGTTAGACGGCAAAGAATACAAAAAATGGACATTCAATAATGGTATGGAGTATGTAGAAACAATCGGTATGTACGGAGAAGATACTTGGGCAGGCGATTTCTTTTTATTGATTCAACAACCAATTCCTGTTTGCCAAATAGGCAACCACCTTGTATGCGTCAGCCGCGATGGGCAACCTCTTTACGAGACATCGGCAGGCAGTTGCGATAACATTGATTCCCGATTGGAGAATACCTCCGCTGCCTCGCAAGCCGTTAAGTACCTCCGCAACGGGCAGTTGTTCCTTCAACTCGGCGAGCAGTCGTATGATGCCCTTGGGCGACCTGTATCGCTCTTGAACGAATGATACTTGATGTAAGAAAATTAATGGTTCAATTATATGGTTAATTATATGTTCCCCCAATAATTAACGTCTAATTATACGATAATTAACGGAGAACTTTTAATGGTCTTGAATGGAGAAAAAACGGAGAATTAACATCTAATTATACGAGAATTAACGTTTTATATATATGACTTTCACCGAATTAACGGACATCTTGTTTCGCAAGGACACCGACAACATCCTGCTCCAACTCTTCCGCTACTGTTTCGTGGCGGTAGGGGCGTTTGTTGTTGATTATGGCACCTATTTCCTTACTTCCTACGTCATCGGTATTCCCTACCTTGTGGCGGCGTTCCTGGGTTTTGTTACGGGTACGCTGACCAACTATGCCATCTCTAAGTTCCTTGTCTTCCGTGGCGAACCGAAATCCCGTGTAGGCGAGATAGCGGGTGTCTTCGTCATCGGTGCTATCGGCTTGGTTTTCCTCGAGGCGGGTATCTGGTTCTTTACGGAGAAAGTGGGTGTCCATTACCTTGTTTCCAAACTGATTATGACCGTTATCGTCTTTGCGTGGAATTTCCTCGCCCGCAAGTTCTTTATGTACTCCAAGCGTTTCAACGTCCTCAAAGACAAGACAAACCAAAACTAACAAAGCACATAGAGGTTAAACCATACAAAACCTTTTTGCGCAGGGCAATACGCCCTGCGCTTTTTTTGATAATTGGGGGCTTGCTATTTGGGTGCAAAATGGAACAATGCTATCGGGTATATGTTGTTTGTATGTGATTCGTATGTGATTCGTATGTGATTAGGCTGTTTTTGATTGAATTTCAAGCAGTTATGCATATGTCTTTTGCCTGTTTGCTTGGCATACAAACTAACTGCCTCACAAGCAACGGATTACAACAAAAAGAGACCGCCCGACTATACTTGTCAGACAGCCTCAAAATAAGGTTCTATAGATTTTCAATTTATTCCAACTCTACGCCATAGTACTAATGTTCAAGCATAATTAACGACCTGACTGAGAATCTTAGTGAGCCTTTAATGGTAATTAATGGAGAATAAATCCACTATTATAAAGAACCCATTGGCTAAGACCTGAGCCTTACGCCCGATACGACAGCAACTGCTCCCCGTAGGTGGAACGTATCTTGCGCAGTGCCATCTCCCGTATCTGCCGTATCCGTTCCCGGCTCAACCCCATATCAAGCGCAATCTGGTCAATGCTCTCTTCCTCGCCGTTCAGTCCGAAACTGCGGCGCACCACCTCTGCATCCCGTTCCGGCAGACTCTCAAGCGCGGTCTTTAGTGCCGTCTTCATCGATTCGTCTATCAAGCCCGCATCCGTCGGTGCCAGTTCGCTGGTCAGCATACTGCCTATCGTGTCGTTCGACTCGTCTCCGAGAGGCGTATCCATCGATATAGCCCCTGGTGTTTGGCTGCGCAGATTGTGCACATCGTCTATATCCATATCCAACTCTTTTGCCAACTCCTCGTCGGTCGGTATGGCGTTATGCTCCATCTGGTAGTGGACGATCGCCCGTTTGAGAATACGGGTCTTCGTTACTACGTTCTGCGGCAAACGTATCGTTCTTGCATCACGGGTCAGCGTGTCGGTTATCTCACGCCGGATGTGGTGGCAGGCATATGAAATGAACTTCACGCCCACGGTCGGGTCAAACTGTTCCGCTGCGGCTATCAGTCCCATCTCGGCAGCCACAATCAGGTCTTCCAACTCTACACCCTGGTTCTGGTATAGTTTGGCTATTGTGATAGCCAGACGCATATTGTGCTCCACCAACTCATTACGCGCCTTCAAATCGCCGTTGCGGCTGCGGGTGGCGAGTTCCACTTCCTCGTCTATGCTCAGTACATCATATTTCTTGTTGCATATCTCGCTCAGGTGTTTCTGTATCGAGCGTGTCTCGCGGGGGGTAATAACAGTAGAAGTTACATTTGTTTTCATGACAATCAATCCTCCTTTAGGTTTCTTTTATGTTTTTCTTCTTAGCCCTAATTGGTAATCTGTGTGCATTGTGCATTACATTCTCTGTCGCACAAAAATTATGCCGATGTATAAAATGTCAGTAATTTTGCCGCAAATGACCATAGCAGCCGGTAGGATTGTCTGTCAGTTCTTTCTTAACAGATAGTAGCCCCTGTTATTTCTGTTCTTTTTTGTTTTGTCGGAGTTGCTCAATATATTTCAATTCATTCTCTGCATAGTCGTGGCTTTCTTGGTGTTCCAATAGGGCTTTGAACGTTTCTTCAGCATCATCCAATAAGCCAAAGTTGATTTGTGCATAGCCCCTGCGCCGTTGCAGAAAGGCGATGTAGTTGATAATTCGTGCGCGTTGAGCCACCATTTGTTCTGTCCCGCGATCATCATCTTCGTCTATTTCTTCTATTAGTTTGTTCATCGCTTTCTGTTCTTTGTCAATCTCTCTGAAAACGTACAGACTACTATCATTTGCCAAGCAATTGATATATTCCTCCGAATAGTCAAAACGGTTGCAGTCATTGCAATAACTTAAGTAATAATAGGCTTTGTCGTAAATCTTCAAATCGGAGTAACTGAAACCGATATAGTAGCAGGCTCTGAAAAACAGGTCTTTTCCATTATCGTTCAAATCGAAGTATCGTTTTTTTAATTGCCTGAATATCGGAGTCAGTACGGCTATCGCCTGCAAGTAGCACTCTTGTTGCAATAGTTGATGCCCGTGTTCCACTTGTGCACCTATACTGGTTTTCGGTAGTTCTTGCTTTCCTTCACCATTCTCGGTAGGCAATTCCGTCTTTATATAGCAAAGGCGCATAGACACTGCATCGGGTGTATAGGTCGCATCTGGTACATAATTTTGCAGAAACTCATGCGGCGTACATACCGCAGTCATACGTACGGAAAGCACATCATTATCCCCCTCTAACGGATGGAGAGTGAATACGTAATGGTGGGAGACTGCCTCTATGGTTAACACTGCAGGAGTGAAATCCTTAAAGGTCGCTTCCTCGCCCGAAGTGTCAATTATGGCACTCAGTAGGTCATAGGTGGCAATCTTGTCGCGTTGGCGTATTTCTGTTACGCCGTCTGCATTTTGTATGGTCAGCCGTAGCAAGTCTGCCACATTTTCGCCGTTGAACAGGTACGATATATATTCGCCTAATGTGCCATGATTGGGGGCTTTGCAAGATGGATGTTTTTGCTTGTGTAGTTCCGCTTCGTGTGCCATTTCTGCCTCAATCAACATACGTTGGTCGCGCTTCCGGGCTATTATATCCTTTTCCGGTACATCGGTACCTTTCTCTAATTCCTGACGGACGTCAACAGCAATTTTGAAACAATGTTCCAAATAATATAAAAAGCCCTCTTCTGACAACCCGATGGACTCAATCACAATATGGATACCTATCTCATTCTCCTTTTCATCGTATGTATAAACCAACTTGGCATATCTGCATTGAGGGGTAAGGCGCAGACAAAGTGCCTGGACTTTCTCATAGTTCTCAGGCGTGTACTTAAGAGCGGCTATATTTCTGAAATGCAACAACAATGCATCATTCTTGGATCCTGCATAGCACACGAAATGCCCTCCCTGAAATGGGAATGCACATATAACCCAGTTTTCCTCACGTTCAAGTATTTCTACCTTAAACTGATGTTTCTTTCCCATTGCCTCCAAGAATGTATAAGCAGTCTCATCGTGGGGAGTGTTATTGTTATGTGATTGCTCCCAAAGTGCATTGTAGTGCTGTGTGAGTATATCCGATTCGCTCTTTTGTTTATAGAGTTCGTTCTTGTAATACGCACATAGACATACCGGTATCAAAAAGGCAATAATACAAAATATAACAAATACAGGGGACATTGTATAATTGCTTTATTTTTGAGTCGTTATCTTTAGTACCTTGCGCTCGTTGTCAATCTCAATCTTGCCTAATCGTTGCAGAACGGTCTGTCCCAAAAGCAAGGGAGCCTTCTGGTTCGCAACGATCGAAGCACGCACTCCAGTCAGTTCCAAGCCCCCGAAATTGATATGGTTCAGCATAATAGTGGTGCCAATGGATATATTGCCGTCTGCCGTTTGAAACCGCTGCTTGCCTATCACATCTTTCTGACTCAAATAACCGTTCTTGTACATAAAGTTGGCCTCTGTTTGAGAGAGGCTTACATCGCTTGCGCCTGTGTCAAAAATGAAACTTAATGGTAATCCGTTTATGGTGCATTCTACTTTCGTAACCCCATTGGAAGCCGTGAAAGGCACTTCCACCACTCTTTCTTCACCTTTTTCTTCACTGTTTTCGTTGCTGAAACGGGCAATACGCTCGTCGCGGATGCGCTCGTACTTCTGTATCATCTGCTCCAATTCCTCACCTTGTATCGACTGTAAATCAGGGTCTAAACGCAGATGAGTAAAACGAACATACCCGTCGCGCATCTCTTCCTCTATATAGCGTAATGCCAATTCTTTCTCGCCAATTAGAGCGTAAGCACAGGCTACATTGTACCGATATTCGGTACTATCTGCTTTGAGCAGGCTGTCTGCCAATACCATAACCTCTTCTTTCTTACCTAAAGATGCCTTTGAAAACAGGCGGACAGACGGGCTTGGGCAATTTTCCACTCGAGTGTATTCTTTCTGCGCTTTCTCTTTCTGCCCGTCCGCCTCATAGCAGCGACCGCGCATATAGTGCTCCATATCACTGGACGGCTCTATGGCAATACCCGTACTGTAGTCCTCTATCGCCTGCTTGTAATTGCGCCTGAACAGATAGATGTTGGCTCTATGAAAGTAAAAATCCGCTTTGTCCGGATATTCCCTAATGAGATAGTCCAAATCGGCATACATGGGCACCACACTATCCATTTCGTTATATATCTCCACACGTGTACGACGGATGTCCGTTTCGGTGGAGTCGCCATCAATAGCAAGATTGATATATTGTAAAGCATGCTGCCAATCACCCATATCTTCATATAGGCGGCTGGCTATATAATCCCCGGAGTCGTCAGGGTATATTTTGCGTATCTTATGGTATGTGAGAATAGCATCCTCATAATGTTTGGTCGCACGTTGAGAAAGCAAAAGTGCCACCAACCATTCCGGAGAATTGGGATTCTTTGCTATCTGCACACGGAGCTGAGCCTGTACCAACTCCACAAACTCTTCGTTCGTGCATTTATTTATAATTTCCAGGGCAGTTTGTTCCATATCCTCCAATTTCAATGCCTCTACAACATGATTGGCTGCCTCTTCATACTTCTCCATTTCCACTTCGCACTTTGCCATCGCACTGAGCGTCCATGAACGCTCTGCCAATTGGTTCGCATAAGTATAGGTAGACAGTGCCTCGTCATAACGTTTTTGCAAGAAGTAGTTCTGCCCGAGTTGCATCTGTCCGCGAATCGAACCGGGGGTAAGGGATATGTATTTCTTAAAGTCCGCATCCGATTTAGCCCATTCCTCCATTTCGCGATAGAGAACACCACGATGTTCATACCACTCTTTGTTCTTTGGTTCCAGTTTTATGGCAATAGTATATTCGGAAAGTGCGAGAACTGTGTCTTTCATTTGTAGCGCAATGCCGGCACGCAGGTTATGTGCCCAAGCATGGTAGTACTTGTCCGATTTTGGAATATACTTGATTGCCTGTTCGTAATCGTAAATGGCATTTCCGTATTCTTCTTCCTGAGCCATAGCTGAGGCCATCCAGGCATATGCATAGCCGTTCTTCGGATTTTGTCGGAGTTCCTTTTTAAGAAATTCCATTCCCTCATCAATTTTTTCATCATCAATAAGTTCGCAACCACGCTGGTAGTTGTACGAATCAGGACGCTTCGGCTCTTTGGCAAAACCGATAATACAGCATAAAATGGCTGTGAGTGT
The DNA here is from genome assembly GCA_934728255.1 of uncultured Bacteroidales bacterium. Lineage (GTDB taxonomy): Bacteria > Bacteroidota > Bacteroidia > Bacteroidales > Paludibacteraceae > Colicola. The sequence goes on along the minus strand of CAKVEC010000013.1, from coordinate 39,783 downwards.
TAAAATTGTACGTTTCATATGATTTGGTATATTGATAATCCAAAATATCCGGGAAACTTTTTAGCAACTAAACATTGTTTATTTGGTTGATGCATCATCTTCCTCAGAATCCATAAAATAAGGTATTTCGTCATTCATATTATTATAGTATTCTCTGAGTTCCATTTCATCCATATTACGTGTATTCATCCGGAACTTTTCCATTCGATCGTAGTAGCGTTCTTTTGCTTCTCTGTCGCGACGCCAAGAGTTGCGCATACCTTCGTCATCAAAGGAAAACGCACATGCATTACCCGTATTGATGTTAAGATCGATGCAAACCTGATTCACATCTTGGTTTGCTCCCATAAAGGCAAAGTTCCATCCCTTGCGCTTTAGACGCTCTACCAATGTGCGAATCTGGGGATAAGTGTATTCTTTGGAAGCATTCTCGTAACCATCCGTTATAATCGTTACCATACCCACTGCATCGTCATATTTATCCGTTTCCTGTTCCAATTCTGTGAGCGACATACCCATTGCATCTAATAGCGGAGTGCAGGCACAGGGTCTATATTGTTTTTCTCTCAGATTCGTAACATCTTTCGCCGGTGTACACTTATGGATGTATGGCATCGATTCTGTATCAAAGAGTAGGAGACTTACAAATTGTTCTTGATTTTCAGAATGTTTCTCGGCGGCTGCACGGATACCGTTTAATACCTCGTTGCATCCTTCGTAGGCTGCTTTGCGAATATCATGCATACTACCGCTTTTGTCAAGGATAATCAGATTGTAGATTCTTGTTTTGTTTGGCTTTTCCATATGTTTAATGCTTTTAGTTAGTGTGATAGTTTTATCTTTGTTTGGCTCTTTTTTATACTATCGTATCTCGGATAGGTCTTGATTAGGTGTTTCTAATGTGCTTTCTGATGGTGTTTTTTGATGCGGATTTGATAGTATTCCACCCCAAAAACTTGATGTGGAAATTCATTGCAAAAATACAACTTTTTCCTAATATACGCAAATCTCACTTGATGAAAATATATAAAACATGTTTATATGCATAGTATGCAATTCCTATACCTCCATAATACCGATTACGTAGAAAGGACGTAGAAAGAACGTAGAAAGAATTGGCTTTTATGCGATGTTTTTATACACTTTATGCACTATATATGTCGAATAAAGTGTATAGAATCGTTTTGATGTGGTTTCCCGGTGTCCCAATGTATAACATCTCCCCCTTAATTGTATGAAATACTTTTCGGGGATACCATAGTTATATGAAAAACCGCCTATGCAAATTGTAGTTCCAACTGACAAGCCATGGGAGCGTATAACATATTGGTTTGATGCAATTCCATAACATCTTCTGCTATGCTTCGAGCGTACTCCATAAAACGGCAACGAAACTGCTGCTTGTCTTTCCACGGATAATGTGTCAGCACTTCGGTACCGTCTGACAGACGCATCTCTACAAGCGCACTCTTGCCTCTTTCTGTTGTTGGCATACTGCTAACGAAAGCCGCGTCTATACCGGCAGCATAATCCCATGCACGGGCTGACATTTGAAAACCTGCTATATTCTGTATGCACCATAGAATATACTTCGGTTTCTGCAATAAAATGGTTTGTAAAGCATAACCTCTGTACTTCCCGAATTGCAGTGAATCCGTCAGTTCATATATATGTGAATGTTTCATGTCCTGTATGCTTTAGTGAATGATACCCACACGTTTTGCCCAACTCAATGCTGCTTGGCGGCTTTTTTCGAAGTAGCATTTATCCAACATGTCTGTCACTTGCCTTCTCACATCTTGCATATCCACCGCCAAACCATCATGAATCGCAGAGTCTGCAATAACATTCGATAAGTGCTCTTGAACAAGGGATACTACCAATTGGCGGCTGTAGTGTGTATTCTTTGGCACATCGATACTACAGATTTCTTGCCCTGATTCTTTATCTCGCACCTGTATGCCACAAAGAAACATACAAGCCGTTCCTTCTGCGAGGCCTTCGATAATCAGAAGTCCATCCGTATCTCGAATACCGACTTGATAGTTGAAACCGGATTTTGCCAGAAAAGATTGTACAACAGACAGACCTGTACTTGCACTAATGGATACTTGCGCGGCGGTTTTTGTTAGAAGCATTTGATTTACCATATTTATCCTGTATCAATCCGTGATACTTGCAGTTTATGTGGTTATTCTTGTTTGATGGCGCAAAGGTATTGCATAAGTGTGCAACCTTTTTGCACAATGGATTAGAAACCTATTGCCTTGACACTTTTCTGCAACTCCTGTACTTGGTTCTTCTCAAAGGCACTTGCTACCAATCGGGATAGGGCATTCTTTACTTCGGATTGGTTAAGCAGTCGATGCTGCTTTTTTGCCTCTTCGAGAATCAGGTCTTCCAAAAGATTGGACGTTAGGCGTTTTACCAAATCCTTGCTATAGAAAGCACCTCCATACATCGGGTATTTCTTTTCTGCAAGTAGCGTCTTCGTGTGGAGATCATAAATCTGAATACCATTGAGAAACGTCGCCGAATAACCTACACCCACATCTTCCTTGATCAACAGTCCTTCTACAAAGCGCACAGCATTGAAATAGGTGTTGCCAATAGTAGAAGTATAACCATTACCTATAAGAGCATTCATCGGTTGCGAGTAACTGAAACTTGCAGGAGTAGCGAGTCCGAAACTGCGGAAAAGTGCGATATCATTTGTCATATTCGTTGTGCGTCATATCCGTGCCGCTTGCGGTTTTAGTGGGTTGGTTTCTAATTTCGTTTGCAAAAGTACTGCCTAACTGTGCAATGGTTCTGCACAGTCAGGCAGAAACGTTAGTCAATGTTCCAATATGCTTCTGGGTCGCCTTCAAATGCTGCATCAATGTCCTCGTCGGAATATCCTGCTTCATCGTGTGCATACGACCCTGCATATTTGTCGCGGCTGTAGTATTCGTCATCATCGTAGTACATAAGTTTACACCTCCTTTCGTTTGACGATGCAAAAGTACTGCTCTTGCGTGCAACCTTTCTGCACACAAATATCTATACACAAAAAAGCCACCAAGAAAAACTTAGTGGCTAATCTTATTTCACAAAGGATCTATAAGAAAGACCGCCTTGTTACTTAATCATCTGAGGATTTAACCAAGATTCATCTGGTTTTGCGATTAAGCGTGCATCTTGGTAAACCTCTTCCAATCCCAATATTGTTTCAGGAGTATATAGTTTTTCGTTAGGTTGAGGTGTCAGAACCAAAGCAAAATCAGGTTGAAAAATACTGGAATTTTCCAAATATATTGGCATCAGTAATTGTATTCTATTCGATGATGGGTAATACATTGGGACTATAAATTTATAATTTCGTTGTGCTATATTTTTTGCAAATTGTATGGCATTATCTAACTTATTACTTAATGCACTTGAGTCTAACCCCTTGTACTTTTCAGGAAAGCGTTCAATTCGTTGTTCAATGATATGTGTATATTTAGCCATATTGTTATCTATGTCCCAATCACAATGAAAAACAATCTCATTTATATCACTGAAAAACTCTGGTGATAAAGGTGATATATTAGTGAATCCAGATTGGCGCAAATATTGTTTTGAAGGGCTTTTTTGTAAATTTGTTACATATTTTTTCCCTCCAATTACGGCAACATCACCAACAATAATCAAGTCATGAGCAAATTTGTCTAGAAGATTCGTATTGAACAAAATCTTTGTGTTGTCTCTATTAAAAATTATTTTATCTGTTAGATACAATTCTTCAGACTCATGGAAAAGTCGATTAAGTTCATGTTCTAGATAAGATTTTAGAATTGGACAATCAAAATTTTTATCTATTCGATTTTTGTATTCCCATGGTTCATCCATAGCATCTTCTGCTAATCCTTTAAGGAAACTATTGCATTTCTCTATGGAGTCAAAAGACATTCTCCCTACAAAAAAACTCTGTCTATCTGATAGGGATTCCTTAAAGTCATTCTCGTCTCCACAATTTAAGCCTTCATAGTCGCCTTTCGCATTTTTTGTAAACCATATAAAGATAGTATTTCCTAATTGATTTTTAAGAATAGTTTGAAATCTTGCAAATTTTCCCGTATCCGAAGATACGGTTGCCCCATTGGGAAACTGTTTATATCCTGCTCCATTGAAGTATTCTACACCCCCTAAAACAAACTTAAATATATTAGAATTTGTTATGTGTTCATTTTGTGATACTGATGCGATCTCTTTTATGGAGTTAGGATTAATTTTTCCAAATTTATATAGACTATAAATCGAGGTTGAGCGCCAGTAAACGCCAACGAAATTAGATTTAATGTCCTTTCTGTAAAATTCTCCATAAATATCTCCATCATATTTATCTTATATTAGGTAATACAAATCTCTTCACTAGTGCAGTATCCGCATCCATTGTGGGTTCATTTTTCATATCCAAATACTCAATCTTGAAATCATTAGATTCAATATACGTAGTTATTTCATTCGTAGTTATATCATGACCTATCATCTTTTGCAAGGTCATAAGGTTGCTTCTAATGTCTTTCACGTATCCTAAACGGTATAGACCTTTTTTCCCCTGTTCCAAACTCGAATGCAAAGATGCATTCATTTCTTTTGTTGATTCAATTGTATTCATATTATTCTTTTTTTGTTTAACGCTGCAAAATTACGAGTTAAGTGTGCAGCCTTTCTGCACACTATATAATGAGAGCATATTTTTTATTCTTTGTGCTACCTCTTCCCGCACGGATATAGGAGAGAGCACTTCCACATCAGGACCAAAGGATAGTATTTGTTGGTAAAATTCTTTTGTTGGTTTCACCTGAATACTTACTTGGCATTGCTCCTTATCCACCATTCTTTGTGATGGGTGTAGTGGCTTGGAAACAACATAGGGGAAGCGATTCTTACTAAATGACAAAAGGATTGGTATTGCTTCACTATCTATTTGAGTAACACCCATCAGATCAGCGAAGTAGTCTTCCTCGAAATCAATATCTGTCGGGATATAAAGCAGCGTGGAAGGTTCAATAGATTTGATTCTATCCAATGCAAAATTGGTGATTTTCCGTGCTTCCTTATTTTCAGTTAGTCCCAACAGGAACCATCTGCCATTATACTGCTTGATATAGTAAGGATGGACCAACCGGGTACATTGTTCTTTTCCAAATGGCTGATAAATGATAGACAGGCATTGCTTATTAATAATAGCAGCAAAGACAGGGCTAAGGAACTCAATGCCTTCTACATAGAGGTTGGCGTCAAAACTAATGACATTCTCTGTATCTGCCAGCGTAAAACCATATTTCTGTTCCAACTCCTCTATTATATCTTCCATCCTATCATATTGAGGTAGTCCTTGGAACTGGCGCAACATCAAAAGCATTGATTTCAACTGGTTGAGTTGCAATTCATTCAAATCGTTGCGCCAAATGCTATAGTTGGGGTCTTTATAGCGATAATACCTCTTCTTTCCAATCTTTGCCGGTTCTTCAAAAAGGACATCCCATTTGGTATTGCCTTCCATTTCTGCAATGTCATTATAAATGGTACGCCTAGATACATCAGGGCAAGGCATCCCCTCACGTTTCAACGCTTCCATACACTTCTCTTGCAGGTCTTTTACAAAATAAAGTACGTTCCTGTCCGAAAAGCATCGATCCAGTACTTGGAATCTGACCAACTTGTTTCTATCAATTGGCATAGATATTAGATATTATAATCGTTTAAGATATTCTGTACACATCAAAAGATTACGCTTTGAAAACAAGCAGTATCCGCTCGCATTAGCACTCAATAACGTCAATTGTCATTAGCACTGCAAAATTACATTTTATTTTGTATAATCACAAACAAAATTACTAATTTGTCAACTTTTATTTTATTTCCTATCTTTCTTTTGCGTATTGTTAATAATGTTTGGTATAGTTCTTGCACTATATCGGTTATATCTCCTGCTGACAGGTCTATGTCGTTCGTATGTCATTCGTATGTGATTCGTATGTGATTAGGCTGTTTTTGCTTGTATTATAGCGAGTTACTATAAGCAAGACATATGCTGAATAATTTAATAAAATATGTCGAATATAAATCTAATTTAATAATATAAAAACACTATGGCAACTATAAAATTAGAAGTCCCGTTTGAGTCCATCCATGGCAAACTTACCCAAAACTCCAACATCATCTATCGCCGCAAAACCACACGCAATCCTAACGGCAATGTAATAGGTGAATGTGTCCAAGAAGCGTACGTTATCACCAAGCCGCGCAACTGGAAGAGCAACCCGCCGCAAGGGGCTGAATTAGAGAAAATCAACCGCTTCCGCACGGCATGCCGACTTACCACCGAACAACTCAATAACCCCATTACGCGTGCCGATTGGGAAAAGCGTTTCTTGGCGCAGCAGCAGACACCCGATGCCGACGCACCTTTCGATCCTCGCACAGGCAAACGCAAACAGTACGGCTCTCTCTGGAACTATACACGTGCCGTCATCCTCCGTTCGCTCCAATCCCAATCGCAGAAAGACCAATAAAAACATTGCTGCATAGTCGGAAATACATCCATCTTTGTATATATCAGAAAAAAAGCGTAACTTTGCAGGCTCATAGGGCAGAGAATGTCAGCCTGCCCCGCAGAAGACAAATATATGACTATCCTTTGTATAGAAACGAGTACACACGTGTGCAGCGCAGCCGTTACCATCGGCGGCGTACCGGTTGCGGAGCGTATCAGTAAGGAAGAGAGTAACCACGCCCGGCTCCTGCCTGTCTTTATTGACGAACTGTTGCAGGAAGTGCATGCCAAAGGGCTTGAAATCGAGGGTGTCGCACTTTCCGAAGGCCCGGGCAGTTATACCGGACTGCGTATCGGTACCAGCACTGCCAAAGGGCTGTGCTATGGCTTGGATATCCCCCTTGTCCCTGTTCCTACACCGCAAGTGTTGGCTGCTTCATGTGTAGCGCAGCAGGGTGAACAACTACAGGAAAACGCCTTGCTTTGCTCGATGCTGGATGCCCGCCGTATGGAGGTTTATACCGCCCTCTACGATGAGGAGTTGCACACTACCAATGAGGTGGAAGCCCGTGTGGTGGATAACCCACAATGGCTGCTTGACACGGGAAAAGACGTGTATTATTTCGGTGACGGTGCTGCCAAATGCCAAGAGGTGCTTGATGCGCCCTCGCTTCACTATATTGCCGGCATCGTCCCTGAAGCAAAATATATGGGGCTGCTTGCCGAGCGTATGCTGGCGGATGGCTACAAGGGTGCCGATGTAGCATACTACGAACCATTCTATCTCAAAGAGTTTATCGCGGCTCCGTCGCATGTAAAAGGACTATAATTCATGTATCAAAAGAACAGGCATATCGCTTTGGCAACGGGTTTGACGCTTGTTGTGTTGCTCTGTGGCTGTTCTACGCAGAAGAATACACCCGCCACTCGTTCCTTCCATCAGACCAAGGTGAAGTACAACATCATGTACAATGGCAACACCGCCTACGAGGAGGGACTGAAAGCCATACGTGATGCCAACGAAGACGACTATTCCGCTATTCTCAATCTTTACCCTGTCAGCAATCATCAGGCAGCCGAGGCGGCAACCTCGCAGATGGACAAGACTATCGAGAAGTGCCGCAAGTGTATCAAACTGCACTCTATCAAAGCCAAACCGAAACCCGATCCCAAGAAACGTAACGACCCCAAATATAAATTATGGCTGCAGCAAGAGGAGTTCAACAACCAAATGGGTGAGGCGTGGCTCCGTCTCGGTGAAGCCGAGTTCCATAAGGGGGATTTCCTCGGTTCCATCGGCACTTTTACCTATATCAGCCGCCACTACAGCACAGACCCCGATATGGTGGCACGCTGCCAACTTTGGATTGCCCGCGCCTATGGCGAACTGGGCTGGCTCTACGAGGCGGAGGATATGCTCCACAAGGTACAGATCGATGCCCTTGACAAGAAGCACGCACGTCTCTATTCGGCGGTCAGTGCGGATATATTGCTCAAAACCAAGCAATACCACGCCGCTATTCCCTTTGTCAAGATTGCCATTCCTTACGAGAAACGCAAGGTCTATCGCCCGCGGTTCCAGTATGTCCTCGGGCAACTCTATGAGCAGGAAGGCAACAAACGGGAGGCAATAGAAGCCTACAAGAAAGTGATACGCCTTGCCCCGCCTACCGAGATGGAGTTCAATGCGCGTGTACATATCGCCCAGTTGAGCGGCAAATCGTCGCTCAAGCAGTTGCGCCAAATGGCACGGCAGAGCAAGTATAAAGACCAACTCGACCAAATATATGGCGCAATGGGCAATATCTACCTCGCATCTGGCGATACGGTGAAAGCCTTGGAGCAGTATCATTTAGCCATTGACAATGCCACACAGGCGGGCTTGCAGAAAGCCGCTGTCTTGGTGCGTATGGGCGACCTGTACTACAATCGTCGTGATTACACCGATGCCCAGCCGTGTTACCGCGAGGCGGTTACTATCCTTACACCCGAAAACGAGCAGTTTACCCGAGTGCAGAAGCGTTCCGAGGTATTGGACGAACTGATACAAGAGTATAATACGGTACAACTGCAAGACTCGTTGCAACGCCTCAGCAAGATGACCGAACAGGAGCAGCGCAAAGTCATAGAGCAACTCATTGCCGATCTCATCAAAGCCGAAGAAGAAGCCGCCGAGCAGGAAGCCTTGGCAGCCCGCGAAGCGGAGAACAACACAGGTTTGCAGAGTGTAAATACCTCCAATATGTTAGGTGGGGGCGGACAGAAAGGCGATTGGTATTTTTATAATGCCCAATTACTCCGTTCTGGCAAGCAGGAGTTCGTTAAGCAATGGGGAAACCGTCCGTTGGAAGATAACTGGCGGCGTCGTAGCAAGACGGTCTCTACGCTCTTCCAAGATACGGAAAACACCGATGAAAGCGGCGATATTGCCGACTCAACCATGGTCGGCGACAGCACATCGGTACGCAAGAATATCCCCGAAACCGATACCCACAAACCGGAGTATTACTTACAGCAAATACCCCGTACAGAATCCGACCTGGCTCTGTCTGACAGTCTGATACGTAGCGCACTTGTCAATATGGTATATACTTATCAGGACAAGATGGACGACCAACCCCTCGCCGATGAGACCTTTGCTGAACTGTGCCGCCGTTTCCCGCATCACCGAGACCTGTTGGATCTGTACTATATGTATTATCTCAATGCCTTGCGACACGACGATAAGGACGCACAGGACTATTATCGCAAGCAGATAATTGAATTGTACCCGGATACCAAGCAGGCATATATTGTCTCGCAACCCGACTATTTTGATAGGCTCCGACATCAGGCAATGGAGCAGGACTCGCTCTATGAAACCACTTATATGGCTTATACCAAGAGCGATTTTGCCGCTGTCAAAAAGAATAAACTTTACGCCGAGGAGAACTACCCACTTTCGCCATTGATGCCGCGTTTCCTGTTCCTCAATGCTGTGGCTGTGGCACGCACCGACGGACAGCAGGCATTTGTCGCTGAACTGCAAGATATGGTTAGCCGTTACCCCGAGAGTGAACTCGGGGCTATGGCGAAGGATATGCTGGCTATGATGGGGCAAGGCATGGAGAGCCAAACAGGCGATGTCTCAAGTAGTCTCAACACCCTGCGCGAGCAGACTGCACAAGCCGATGTAGAGCAGACCGACTCTCTTCCGGCATTCTCCGATGAACGTAACGCACCGAGTGTAGTACTATTGATATTGCCTGCCGCAGACGAACAAGCACTCAACCGCCTCCAATACGAGGTGGCGCTGTTCAACTTCTCCCAATTCCTCATACGCGACTTTGATATGCAGAAGATGCCTGTTCTCGGTACCGGTTGCGCCTTGCGTGTCAGCGGATTTGAGAGCATGGATGAGGCAGAATGGTGGATGGGGTTAGTCGCTCAGAATGCCGACTTGACACAACTGCTCCAAGAAATGCACATAGAGTTGATTCCGCTTACAGAACAGAACCTCCCGCATTATAAACCGAACTTGGAAAACTTGCAGAAATAAAAAAGAGAGTCGTTTGACTCTCTCTTTTTGTCGGGATGACAAGATTCGAACTTGCGACCTCCGGTCCCCCAGACCGTTGCGCTACCGGACTGCGCCACATCCCGATGCTCCGATTTCTCAAAAGCGGGTGCAAAGGTACTGCTAAAAAATGAAATGTGCAAATTATTTTGCGTTTTATTGATGAAAATATATTGATTATGACAAAAAAATTCTATATCGAGACCTATGGCTGCCAAATGAACGTGGCAGATAGCGAGGTGGTGGCGGCCATTATGCAGACGGCGGATGCCGAGATGACCGATCAATGGGAGGAGGCCGACATCATCCTGCTCAATACATGTTCCATTCGTGATAATGCCGAGCAGAAAGTGGTATCACGCCTCAAGGAACTGAAATCGCGCAAGGTACAGAGTCTCTCGGCGGTAGTGCAAGGCGGACGCAAAGTAACGCTCGGTGTCATCGGTTGTATGGCAGAGCGTATGGGGGAGGATCTGATAGATAAATACGGTGTGGATTTTGTGGCTGGACCCGATTCGTATATGGATATACCCAACCTGCTGGCACAATGCGAGATGGGGCAGAAAGCCATGAATGTGGAACTGAGCAAAACGGAGACTTATCGCGAAGTGCTGCCTGCCCGTATCGGCAAAACCATCAGCGGATTTGTCAGTATTATGCGCGGGTGCAACAATTTCTGCTCCTATTGTGTGGTGCCATACACCCGCGGGCGTGAGCGCAGCCGTGATGTGGAGAGTATCCTCAACGAGGTACGCGACCTGTGGCAGAAGGGCTATAAAGAGGTTACGCTCCTTGGTCAGAATGTCAATTCTTATCGATTCCAACGGGAAAATGGCGATGTGGTGGACTTTGCTGACCTCCTCGAACTGGTGGCGGATGCTGTACCCGATATGCGTATCCGTTTTACAACCAGCCACCCGAAAGATATGTCGGATAAAACGCTCGAGACTATTGCACGCCATAAGAACCTCTGCCGTTTTATTCATTTGCCCGTTCAGAGCGGTTCGAACAAGATACTCAAACTGATGAACCGCAAATATACACGCGAGTGGTACCTTGACCGTATCGCCGCTATCCGCCGTATTCTGCCTGATGCCACTATCGGGACGGATGTATTCTGCGGGTTTCACGATGAGACTCTCGAAGATCATGCAGAGACGCTCAGCCTGATGCGTGAGGTGGGCTTCGATACGGCATTTATGTTCAAATACAGCGAGCGACCGGGGACGTATGCACAAAAACACTTGCCCGACAATATCTCCGAGGAAGAAAAAGTGCGCCGTCTAAACGAGATTATTGCCCTCCAAAACGAACTCTCTTTGGCAAGCAACCGCCGCGAGATAGGCAAGACGGTAGAAGTTTTGGTAGAGGGCTTCTCCAAACGAAGCCACGAGGATATGTACGGGCGTACTTCGCAATACAAAACAGTGGTGTTCCCACGAGATGGAAGACATATCGGTGAACTGGTCAATGTCGAAATTTTGGAGGCAAGTGCTGCCACTTTGCGTGGAAAAATTGTAGAAAAATAGCGAAATACAGCATTTTCGGTTAAAAAATTTGCACGTATAAAAAAAAGGTCGTACCTTTGCACTCGAAAACAAATAAAATTTTCATAGTTAAGGTTTAGGTTTAATGGCAATAGGAGGCTGTGAAGTTTCCTATTGTTTTTTACAAAACCGGTTCCTTACCTATTGTACTGGAACAAAAGCAGCCAAGGTATTGGCTGAAAAAGAAACATAGGAAAAACGATAGTATTAACCTTTTAATATGTAAGTCTCGGAGTTATCCGAGCCTTTTTTTGTATGAAAGACGAAGAACAGAAAACGGACAGCCTGATACCGGATCTGACAGACCCGCAGGAGGCACGCAAAGCATTTATTGCAACTGAGATATTGCAACGCAAGTACGAATAAGAATGTAGTAACCAAACTAATAATTAGAAATATAAATACATTAAAAATATGGCAGTAACATACATGACCGCAGAAGGTCTGCAAAAACTAAAGGATGAACTCCGCTTCTTGGAGAGTACAGAGCGTCCTCGCGTAATCGCTGCTATCGCAGAAGCGCGCGACAAAGGCGACTTGAGTGAAAATGCTGAATACGATGCAGCCAAAGAGGAACAAGGCGTCCTCGAGAGCAAGATTGCTATGCTCAAAGGAAAGATTATGGATGCACGTATCATCGACCAAAGTCAGTTGAAAACCGATGAAGTACAGATACTTACCAAAGTGCGTGTCCGCGTAAAGAAAACAGGCGCAGAGAAGGTATATCAACTCGTAACCGAGGGCGAAGCCAACATTATGGAGGGCAAGATTGCTGTTACTACACCTATTGCCAAAGGCCTTCTTGGTAAGAAAGTGGGCGACATCGTAAAAGTGCAGGTACCTGCCGGTACGATGGAGTTCGAGATACTGGAAATCAGTCTCTAATCTATGCCGGTACGATGGCATTAACCAAATAAGAACGAGTATGACTATCTTCACAAAAATTATCAATGGCGAAATCCCGAGCTACAAGGTAGCAGAGGACGACCGTTACTATGCATTTTTGGACATCAATCCATTGGTGAAAGGGCATACATTGGTTATCCCTAAGTTGCCCGAGCCGGAAGCCGACTATATATTCAACTTGGACGATGATACTTTGTCCGGTTTGATGCTGTTTGCCAAGAAAGTAGCAAAGGGCATACAGGAGGCTACAGGCTGCAAGCGGGTAGGTGTAGCGGTATTGGGCATGGAGGTCAACCATGTACATATCCATCTGGTGCCGCTCAATTCGGAGAAAGATATGCTCTTTACCAATCCTAAATTGAGTCTTCCTGCCGATGAGATGGCAGAGATTGCCAACTCCATTGCAGAGGCAATAGAGAAGGAATAAAACAATAGAATTATAGAATTATAAAATGGCTGGTTGCTTGATGAAAATCGGGCAACCTTTTTTATTTATCGACCATAAAAAACAATAGAGGCAAGTCGGAAAGAACATCGACTTGCCTCTATGCTTGGATTCTGCTTGACTGATTTGTTCCAAACGAGCCTGATATGGGTAGGTTTGCCATGCTGACCCTCCGGCAACGACTACAGCATATCGGCTCGAAATGGAATAACGCTATCATGACGAGGCACTTTCGCCTCTCTGTTATTAACCGTTTTGCGAGTGCAAAGGTACGACAAAAACACGAAACGTGCAAGAAAAGTATGTGTACAAATTATATCGTAATATACTGATTATTAGTATATTGCTATATTGTATGTGCACAAAATACCGCCGTTGTCGATTTTGAAACATAGAGACAAGCGTTGACAAGCGGAGAAAAATGTTTTGGCTACTTGTTTTCCGCCATTGCCATACAGAGAAGAGTGTCGTACAATGCCGGTGCTGTGGTACCTAATTTGTGGGCAATGCGTTGTTTGAATGTCCGGATACCCGAAGAGGAGTAATATAGATATGCCGCCATTTGTGTGGCAGAAGTGCCTTTGTAGAGAATGGTATAGACGCAGTACCGGATTTCCTTCTTGGATAGTTCCAATTGCTCCAACTGCTCGACAAGTGTGGCAAAGGGCACTTGTGTGTCGCGTTTGAACAGGATATAGTTGGTATGCCATTCTTTTCGCGGGACGTTATACTGATTGTGCAATTGATTGACTCCGGACAAAAACTCGCTCATCTTGTGGGCGGAAAGGCTTGCGGCATCGGCTCTGGCGCGTGTGATATGGCTGATTTCCTGTTTGTGTTCTTCTTCTTGGCGTTGTAGTTGTTGTTCTTGTGCTTCAATGATTTTGTCTTGATTTTCTATACTCAGTTTCTGCTTTTTGTGGAGTATCATACTCACTGCCCCAAAGAATAATGCCAGCACCACTAAGATAGAAACGGCTATCTGCCAAGGCAGGAAAGGGTAGGGAGTATCAATATATCGCTTCAAAGTATCAATGGCTGCCCCATAGTGTCCTTCGTTCTCACGCAGAATAGTGGTGTTGTTATCGCTCAGGGACATAAAGCGGTTTAAGGCAGCAGAATCGTTGTTGATTCGAGCCTGCCGGATAATTGTGCGATAGGCTTGTTCCAAGTAGGAGGGGTTGGAGGAGTGTTCTGCCACATAATAGGCGTAATACAACGCAGAATCCGTATGGTTTTGCGCACTGTGTATGAGCATACGTTGCGTATTGTAGAAACAGCGTTGTCCCTCGTAATTGGGATAACTGAAAGCACGTTCCAAATAGACTAAAGCCGAATCGTATTGCTTCTGTTCATATAGGCAAACTCCACGCAACCCGACTACTCGTCCCATATAGGCACTATCGGGGTGAAATGCCGCTGCCAAATGCCAGATACTATCGGCTTCTTCCGGGCGGTTCAGTTCAAGGAGCGTACTGCAAGTATTGAGCAAACTATGGGCATAGAACCAATCGTGTTGGGTCTTGTTAAATAGGTCGGTGGCACGTTGGCAATAGACCAATGCAATCGTGTCTGCCCTCTGTCGCATGCAGATATACGCCATACAGGTATTGGCTCTGCCGCGACGAAGATAGTCGTCTGCCTGCAGTTGGTCGCAGGCAATGTAGCAATCGGCGGCCTCGCGGATACAATTGAGACTATCGTCATAGATACGCCCGAGATAATAGTAAGCATTGGCGAGGGGGGTGCGTGCAAATGTGCGCCCAATAGGATTATTTAGAGTGGAAATAACTCCGTCCAATACGGTAGCATCTGTAAAAAAAACGCCTTCGCTATCCAGACTGTCAATGTAGGCGATTGTTGTGCGTGCATTGTGATAAGATGTGCAACTTTGTGTACAAAGAACGGCTCCAAGCAAACAGAATAACAGGTTCAAGTGATGTATATAACGCAAAAAACGGTAATTCATATGTAATAGGGTCAACAATGCACAAAGGTACACTATTTTTTTTGTTTATGCAAATTTAAGGTATAATTTGTGAAATTATATTATGAATATATACATACATATTATGAATGTATATATATTATGAAATACTTTCTGTATCTCTTTTCCCCCTTCCTATACCATTATGCTATCGGGTGTATGTGATTCGTATGTGATTCGTATGTGATTCGGCTGTTTTTGCTTGTATTATAGCGAGTTATGTGTATGCTGTCTTTTCCCTGTTTACTCAACTGTGCTCTATGCCAACTATCTCACAAACAATGGATTATACAAAAAGAGACTGCCAGACTATATTTGTCAGGCAGTCTCTTTTTATTATCATACTATCTTGGCTTGTTACAGGCGGCGGATGGAGAGAAGGCGGTGGGTATATTGCCCGTTGGGATGGGCTGAATCCGACTGCTCAACGGAGAAGATACCCGTGCTGTCTATTTTCTCTATCTTGACACGCCCGGAGCAGTGAATGATACGTTCCTGATCGATAAGAATACCTACGTGAGTTACTTTTTGCTCTTTTGTATTGCCTTGTTCAATAGCCTCGTCATAGTGGCAGAAAAATGCCAAATCACCCGCTTTTGACGACGAAATCTTGCTTATCAGCCGCCCTTGCGTCGCCTGCTCCGAGGCGTTGCGCAGGAGCGTATGCCCGAAAAGGGAAAGAATGGTCTGTGTAAAACCTGAGCAGTCCATACCGAGTGCGTTCTTGCCGCCCCATAGGTAGGGGACATTGAGAAAGAAACGCACGGTTTGGAGCAGGTTCTGCTGCGTCATCTCCAACGGCTTTTCTATCACCATACCGGCGTCAATGCGGAAACCGACACCCAGCACTTCGAAATGCCCGTCGTGGTAGTTGGTAAGCCGTGTGCCTGCGGTAAGCGGGATAGTTTGTCCGTTGTTCTCGCTGACGGCATATGCCATCGGAAAAGCCACATACGCAGCCGTCTTGAGGGCTGCGGAATAGGACTTGTATTCGTCGGCAGATAGGATGGCAATCATCTTCGCATCCACCCATCCCGTTTGCCCGTCGATAGCCAATTTTACCCGCATCCATCGATATTTTTGCTCCTCGATAGTGCATATCTCGCCAAAGAGCATCTGGGTGATCTGTTCGCCGGTTTCTGACGCTTCTGCGCGGACGGGTACAATGCTATGTAGGGAGACGGCTTTCATTACCAGACTTCTTGTGGGGGAGTGGAGGTCGTCTTCGGATAGTCGATATTGTAGTGCAGACCGCGGCTCTCCTTGCGCTCAATAGCCTGTCGGGTAATGAGATAACCGACATTGATCATATTGCGCAACTCGCAGATGTCACGCGTCGCCTTCACACGTTTGAACAGGTCTTCGGTCTCCTCATAGAGCAGGTCGAGACGCTCCCACGCACGGCGCAGACGGAGGTTGGAGCGCACGATACCCACGTAGGTGGACATCACCTGCCCGACCTCTTTGACGTCCTGCGCAATCAGAACGCGCTCCTCATTGGAAAGGGTACCTTCGTCGTTCCAATCGGGTACTTGCTCGTTGAAATCGTAGTTTTCTATCATGCTGAGGCTGTGGCGTGCAGCCGCATCGGCGTAAACGACCGCCTCT
This sequence comes from uncultured Bacteroidales bacterium, assembly GCA_934728255.1. Classification (GTDB taxonomy): domain Bacteria; phylum Bacteroidota; class Bacteroidia; order Bacteroidales; family Paludibacteraceae; genus Colicola. The sequence continues at coordinate 23,208 of CAKVEC010000013.1, read as the reverse complement.
ATAAGTGAGTTGCTCGCCAGACGGTTGCCGCCGTGCAAGCCCGTACACGAACACTCGCCAACGGCATACAGACGATGGATAGACGACTCGCCATCGAGGTTCACCTTGATACCGCCGCACATATAGTGGGCACAAGGTGCAACGGGGATATACTGCTTGGTGATATCGATACCTATGCTCAAGCACTTGGCGTAGATATTCGGGAAATGATGTTTGGTTTCCTCGGGATCTTTGTGGGTAACATCGAGACAGACGTGGTCAAGACCGTGAATCTTCATCTCGTTATCTATGGCGCGGGCTACAATATCGCGTGGAGCCAACGACAGACGCGGGTCGTATTTCTGCATAAACTCCTCGCCATTAGGCAGGCGGAGAATACCTCCGTAGCCGCGCATAGCCTCCGTAATCAGGTAGGCAGGATGGGTCTCACCGGGGTGGAAGAGGGCCGTCGGGTGGAACTGGACAAATTCCATATCCTGCACTTTCCCTTTGGCGCGATAGACCATAGCGATACCGTCTCCGGTAGCGATATTTGGGTTGGTGGTAGTGGCATAGACAGCGCCCGTTCCGCCTGTAGCCATTAGGGTTATGCGGCTGAGATAGGTATCAATCTTGCCCGTCTCCGGATTGAGGATATATGCCCCGTAGCACTCGATGTCGGGTGTACGGCGGGTAACACGCATACCGAGATGGTGCTGCGTGACGATCTCCACTGCAAAATGGTTTTCCAATACATCTATAAAGGGATTGTGGCGCACGGCTTCCATCAGTCCGCGCTGTATCTCCGCACCGGTGTCGTCGGCATGGTGGAGAATACGAAACTCGGAGTGCCCGCCCTCGCGGTGAAGGTCGAAACCGCCCTCGGCGTTCTTGTCGAAATTGACGCCCCAGTTGACGAGTTCTTGTATCTGACGGGGCGCATTGCGCACCACCTGCTCCACTGCAGCGGGGTCGCTGAGCCAGTCGCCTGCCACCATAGTGTCGTGGATATGCTTCTCGAAATCATCCACCAGCAGGTTGGTAACCGAGGCGATACCGCCCTGTGCCTTGGCTGTATTAGCCTCGTCGAGTGTCGTCTTGCAGCAAAGCGCAATCCTATACTTCTGTGTACGCGCTACTTTCAGCGCGAAACTCATACCGGCAACTCCGCCGCCGATAATGAGAAAATCATATTTACGGGTCATTCCCTTAACATTTATTTTGAGCGCAAATTTACAGCAAAAATGCGATATACGCAATAGTCAGCGTGCTTTTCCGAGGGCAAAGACGCTAAACTCCGCCCCACGGCATACCTTCAGAGCCTTTATACAGGCGCGAACGGTGCTGCCTGTGGTGATTAGGTCGTCCACAATCAGTATATGCTTGCGGTAGAGTTCCTCGGGGTGATTGACTGCAAAAACGCCCTCAACATTGCCTGCACGGTCTTTGGCTTTCTGAAGTGCCTGCTGCGGGTTGTTGCGGATACGGCTGACGTGGGTGGTATCCACAGGAATACCTGTGGCTTCGCTCAGCGCACGGGCTATCCATTCCGATTGGTTATAGCCGCGCTCGCGAAGTCGCTTGGGGTGCAAAGGAATAGGGATAATCAGGTCGATTCCATCGAAGAAATCCGCTTGCATAAAGTCGTAAGAGGCTTCACGGGCAAGGTCGTAGGCAATGCGTGGTTGCTCGTGGAATTTCATCTTGTGAATCACGTGCTGTATGTCGGCACCTTTGTCGAAGAAAAGGAATGCAGCAGCCCGTTGAAAGCGGGGCAAATCGCTGAATAGTTCCTCCGTCATATTGGCTCTGAGAGCGCACTGCTCGGTGCGTGGCAGACGGCGTATGCACTCCGGACACAGAGTGGTGGTCTCCTCCTCCAATAGACTACCGCACATTGCACAGCAATGCGGATAAAAAAGTGATAGCACCGAGCCAAAAACCTTCGTATTCATCGTAGTTTTTCCACACGTGCTACATCCAAACGGAGGAATATAAATAGCAGAATCGTGAAACCCCATAGCGAACTGCCGCCGTAACTGAAGAATGGCAGCGGAATACCGATCACAGGCAACAGCCCGAGCACCATTCCGACATTGATGGTGAGGTGCAACAGGAAAATAGACGCCACCGAATAACCATAAATCCGGCTGAATGTGTCTCGCTGACGCTCTGCCAATGAGATGAGACGCAGGATAAAACAGAGATATAGTATCAGTACGCCTAACGACCCCACAAAACCCCATTCTTCGCCCACGGTGCAGAATATAAAATCGGTATCCTGCTCGGGGACGAATTGCAGTTTGGTCTGTGTGCCTTTCAGGTAACCCTTGCCGATAAAACCGCCCGAACCGATGGCGATACGTGCCTGGTTGACGTTATAGCCCGCTCCTGTCGGGTCTTCTTTCATGCCGAACAGCACCTCGATACGCACGCGCTGGTGCGGTTGCAGCACTTTGGTAAACACGAAATCGCACGCATGCGTGAAGCCGATGCAGCATACCGTAAACAATGCCACCAGCAGCAGCCTGTAGTGGCGCAGATAGACACTCACTACTACGGTGTAAACCGTCAGCAATGCCGCCACACCGACCGACAACCAGTTGAAATTAACAGGCACCCATATATTAAGCAGCGCACCGAGACCGAATACCACCAACACACTCCCCACCAATATCAGTGGCTCCCATTTGAACCGGTTCTCTTTGTGCAAGAAAAATATCTCTATGGCGCAAATAAGCAGCATACACGACAATATGCCCACATTCCCCGTACCATAAGGCAGCGGTACGCCGCCGAAGCGGATACTTAGAATAAACAGCACCACGGCAGCCACACCGCACCACAGCACATATCCGCTCATTCCCTGGCGGTAGAAAACTAACAGGAATGCCGCAAAAACAAGTGAGGAACCGGTCTCTTTCTGCAGCACCATAATGATGAATACGGGTACGCCAATCAGTACAAAAGGCACCACCAGATCGCGCCACGTGCGTACTTGATAGCCGTAGCGTCCCATATACTTGGCAATAGCCAATGCGGTTATACACTTGGCAAACTCGGCAGGCTGCAGGCTTACAGGGCCGATGGTCAGCCACGAGAGCGAACCCTTGATGTCGCGTGCCAGAAAAGGTGTCGCCAGCAGCAGCAGGAGCATCAATCCATAGAGTATATAGGCCAGTATATCATAGGTCTTGTAGTCAATCAATAGCAGTACACCGCCCAATACAAGCGAACCCAATATCCATACAAACTGCTTGCCCGCACGGTTGCCGAAATCGAAGATGCTCGTCTGGTCAAACGTGTAACTCGCTCCGTAGATATTCAGCCAACCGAAGACAACCAACGCCAGAAACATGCCGATGGTCGCCCAGTCCAAATTGCGCAATATGTTGCTATTTCTCGAGGAACTCATTTTGTCAGTACTGCATCAGAAATTCGTTTCTTCAAGTCAGTGCGTTTTATCTCTCCCGTCAAATACTGCTCCATTACCAGGCTGGCAACCGGGGCTGCCCACGTGGCTCCGTAGCCTGCATTTTCCACAATCACCGCTACTGCTATCTGTGGGTTCTCTACGGGCGCGAAACCGATGAATATGGCGTGGTCTTTGCCGTGCGGGTTCTGTGCCGTACCGGTCTTGCCGCACGTCTCCACGCCCTCTATCGGGTAGTGCCGTCCCGTTCCGTAAACCATCACATGGTGCATACCCTCTTTCACTACCTCGAAATGCTTTTTCTCTATCGGCAGAATATGTTTCTCCGCTTTCATCGAGTCGTTGCGGTTCAGGTGCGGTGTGATGAAGTACCCCTCATTGGCGATGGCTGCGGCTTGATTGGCTAATTGTAGCGGGGTAACTAATAACTCGCCTTGCCCGATACTCAGCGAGCGTATCGTGATGGCTTTCCAACCCGTCTTGCCGTAGTAGCGGTCGAAGAACTTAATTGACGGTACATTTCCTTTCGACTGTCCGCCGATGTCCGTATGTTCAAATGTCTGCCCGAAACCGAACTGCATCATATCATCCCGCCATAGTTGGTAGCGGTTGCGGAAATCCTCGTTATCTTTGCCGTAGCCGTCCATTTGCAGCATATCGCGGAACGCCGCCCAGAAATACGGGTTGCAACTCTGCTCTATGGCTTTTACCAACGCCACGGGACTGCCGTGGTGGTGGGTACACTTGATCGGGGTCGAACCGGGACCGCTGCACGGATACAGCGTATTCGGCGTAATCGCCCCTTCTTGCAGGCACACCAATGCCTGCACGGTCTTGAATGTAGATCCGGGCGGGTAAGCCGCTTGCGTGGCGCGGTTCAGCAGAGGCTTCGATTTGTCGTGCAATAGGGCATTATAGTTTGCAGAACGTTCTTTGCCCACCAGCACTTTCGGATCCCATGTAGGGCTGGACGCCAGCGCCAGTATCTCGCCCGTAGCGGGCTCTATCGCCACCACGCTGCCGATCTTGTTCTGCAGCAGTTCCTCCGCCAGCATCTGCAACCGGATATCCAATGTCAGCGTCAGGTCTTTCCCCGCCTGGGCGGGTTGATCCAGTTCGCCGTTGTGGTAACTGCCCTGGATACGTCCGCGCGAGTCGCGCATCAGCACCTCTACGCCTTTTTCTCCGCGCAGGTCTGACTCGTAAGTTTGTTCGATTCCATCGCGTCCTGAATAGTCCCCTCGGGCATAGTACGGGTCTCGGTCAATATCGTTCTGGCTCACCTCTCCTACGCTGCCAAGCACGTGTGCGGCGGCGTTGTAGGTGTAGTCGCGTAGCGTCCGCTTGCGGATATACATCCCGGAGAATAGGAACGACGATTCCTGCAGCGTGGCAATGTCCTCTTTTTTCAACTGGCTCATAAACACCTGCGGCGTAAACGGGGAATAACCACGGTTTTTCTTGCGGTCTTTGAGGTCGGTCAGGCGTGTGTCAAACTCTTCGCGGTCGATGTGCAGCGAGTGGCAGAACGCCGCTGTGTCGAAACCATTGCGCATCTCGCGCATAATAAGCGTTACCTCGTAAATAGGCTGGTTGAAAACCAGCAACTCCCCGTTGCGGTCGTATATCAGTCCCCGTGACGGGTATATCGTCTGGCGTACCAATGCGTTGCTGTCGGCCTGCTCGTTGGTGGATTTATCCACTATCTGCAGCGCAAACAGACGGATGATATACACCAGCACGATCGCTACGGCAATACCGCTGATGACAAACCGACGCTTATAGTACTTGTCGTTGATCATCTGTTTCTGAGCAAATCAGCCCCTATAATGAGCAGGATACTGACAATCGAACTGACCACCACCTCCAACAGCGTAAACCAGAAATGTTGCACGCTCCACGCGGTCAGGAAGAATACCATCGTATGGTGCAGAAGCACAAGCAGAATAGTATATTTGACGAAATTGACCACACCTATGCTGCGCACGTCTATCTCGTCCGTCAGTCGCTCCCTGTCGCTTACGTATGCGCCTATCAGGTACGGCCGCACGTACATCAGCATGATACACGCCGCTATATGCACGCCCAGCGAGTTGCAGAACATATCCAGTATCAGCCCCACCACGCCGCCAATCAGCATATCCGCCCACCGCGGAAGGGTAATCGGCATTACCAACAGGCTGAAGATATAGATGTATGGATGGCACACACCAAGGAACTGCAGATTGTTAATCAGCAGCACCTGCAGCAGGAGCAGCAGTAAGAAACGTCCTGTTTGTTTAATCCAAACCATTTGTCAGGGTCTCTATCTCGTCCAAATCGTCGTTTTCTATTACTTCCACATATTTCAGCCTGCGGAAGTTCGTAGCCAGCCGCACACGTATCGTGTAGTACGAATCGCCCTCGCCCAACTCGGCATTTTCTACGATTCCAACGGGAATATCCGCAGGGAAAATCGGGCTCAGTCCGCTGGTTACAATCGTGTCACCGCGGTTCACCTGTATATGCGTTGCCACGTCGGTCAGTTGTGCAAAACGGGAGTCGTGTCCGTCCCATTCCAGTGTACCTGCATAGTCATTCTTCGCAAAGCGGCAACTCAGGTTTGTGTGCGTGTTGATAATCGGCAGCACCACCGAGTACTTTCCTCCTACCGTCCGCACAATGCCCACAACGCCGTCTTGATTGCGCACCCCCATACCGGTACGTACCCCGTCCCGCTCGCCGCGGTTGATGGTCATATAGTTGTGCTGCCGGTTGGTAGTCATCTGCACCACTTTGGCGGGGATATAGCGTACATCGTATTGTGCGAACCGATATACCGAGTCCATCTGCACGTTCTCCTGCAGGTTCTCCAATTCGTTCAGACGGTTGCGGAGACGCACATTCTCCTCTGCCAATTCCACATTCTGCGTACGCAAGCCGAAATACCCCGTTATGTCGCTCACTACCTTGTAGTTCCACGCCACCACGCGGTTCGCCGTGCTCAGAACCCGGCTCTGCGGGTACAGGTTGTTATGCACTATCAGCAAAAAAGCAACAACTTCCAATAGTATGAATACCAGGAAGTTGCTGTATCGTTCTATAAATTTAAGCAGGTTGTGCATACCTACCTGTTGCGCCCATTAGCGGATAAGGAAACCGAAATGATTTACGTTTTTCAGTGCGATACCCGTTCCGCGTGCCACTGCCAATAGTGGGTCGTCCGCTACGTGGAACTGTATCGTTATCTTGTCGGTCAGTCGTTTTGCCAAACCGTGCAGCAGCGCACCGCCGCCTGCCAGATAGATACCGTTCTTTACAATGTCGGCGTACAACTCGGGCGGGGTAGCCTCCAGCGCTTGCAGGATAGCGCTCTCTATCTTCGATATACTTTTTTCCAAGCAGTGTGCAATCTCCTGATAGCCCACGGGCACCGACATAGGCAGTGCCGTTACCTTGTTCGGACCGATCACTACATAGTCTTCCGGTGCGTCGTCCAACTCGGGCAGAGCCGAACCTACCTGTATCTTGATACGCTCCGCCGTCGGTTCGTCAATCTTCAGGTTGTGCATACGGCTCATATATTCGATGATGTCCTGGTTGAAGTCGTCGCCTGCCACCTTGATACTTCGGTTGCTGACGATACCGCCCAGCGAGATAACGGCAATCTCCGTCGTACCGCCGCCTATATCCACAATCATACAGCCGGTCGGGCTCTCCACATCGATACCGATACCGATAGCCGCTGCCATAGGCTCAAAGATCATATATACGTCGCGCCCGCCGGCATGCTCCGAACTATCGCGTACGGCACGTATCTCTACCTCGGTGCAACCCGACGGAATACCTACCACCATACGGATACTGGGCGTGAAAAGATGAGTCTGCTTCGGTATCATGCGTATCATCCCGCGTATCATCATCTCGCATGCATAGAAATCGGCTATCACACCCTCTTTCAGCGGTCGGATCGTCTTCACCATCATCCCCCCGCGACCAATCATCTGCTGTGCTCTCCGCCCTACTGCCACACACTTGTTGTCCACCGTACTGATAGCCACTACCGACGGCTCGTTCACTACCACTTTGTCGCCGCACATAATCAGCGTATTGGCTGTTCCCAAGTCAATCGCCAACTCTTGCGTAAAAGAAAATAATCCCATTTCGTTCTATATTTCTATTATTCTATCGTTCTATAGTATTTCTATATCAAAGTCAGGTGGATGTCAGGAGGATGTCGGGTGGATAACTATATTAACATTGTTCATTTTTCCATGCTCTTACCCTGTGGTTTCCCTGTTCCTGCATAGTCTATCCTAAGCCTATCCTATGCGCATCCTATAACAAACCCATTCTTTCTCCTTATCCTTTATTCCTCACTCCGTATTCCACCTAAAATTGCGCAAAGTTACAACAAAAAAACGAATTACGAAAGCCCCGTACACTTTTTATATAAAAAAAGAGCGATGTACATTTCTGCCATCGCTCTTGCGCTCCCTCTAGGACTTGAACCTAGGACCCCCTGATTAACAGTCAGATGCTCTAACCGACTGAGCTAAGGAAGCATATTTTGCCGCTCTCAAAACATATATCTTTCTCGAAAGCGGGTGCAAAATTACTGCTTTTTTTTGATATACCAAAGTTTTTTTCAAAAAAAATGCGTACCTTTGCAAAAATTTTCAGTTTACACATAGAAAACGCCACAAAACAATGAAAAAAGTACTGGGCTTGGGTAATGCGCTTACCGATATGCTCCTCCAGGTGTCCGAAGACGACCTGCGCGAATTAGGCTTCCCTAAGGGGAGTATGAACTTGATCTCTATGGAGCAGGCGGAACAAATTCAGATGCGCTTTGCGTCCGTGCGCAAGCATATGGTGGCAGGCGGTAGTGCCAGCAATGCCATCAATACCATTGCCGCACTCGGCGGAAAAGCCGCTTTTATCGGTAAAATAGGCAACGACGAAGTGGGCGACTTCTACCGCGAGGATATGCTCAAAAACAATGTCAAACCCATTCTGCTCACCTCCAACAAAGAGATGTCGGGCTGCAGTATCGTACTCATCACCCCGGACGGCGAGCGTACTTTTGCTACCTATCTCGGTGCCGCGTCCGAGATGCAAGCCGATGATATTCAGAAGGAAGCCTTCCTTGGCTACGACATCTTCCATATAGAGGGATACCTCGTTCAGAACCACGCCCTCATCGAGAAAGCCATTCGTCTGGCGAAGGAATCGGGCTGTATGGTCTCCCTTGATCTGGCGAGTTACAACGTGGTCAATGAGAACCATCTGTTCCTAAAAGAACTCATCCGCCAGTATGTGGACATCGTTTTTGCCAACGAGGACGAGTCTTTTGCCTATACCCATCTCAATCCCGAGGAGTCGGTGGCGAAGATTGCCGAGCAGTGCGACATCGCCGTCGTCAAGGTGGGCAAACGCGGATCCTATGTGCAGCAGGGCAGCCAGCGTTACCATATCGGCGCCATTACCACCAGTTGCACCGACTCCACCGGTGCGGGCGACCTCTACGCAGGCGGTTTCCTCCATGCCTTGAGCGACGGCTTCGACATCCGGCGTTGCGGCGAGATCGGTACCATTGCCGCAGGGCGGGTGGTCGAGATTGTCGGTACCAAACTATCCGAGGAGACATGGGACGAGATACGCCGTATCTGCGCCCTCTATCGTGGCTTTATGATGAAATATAACAACTGATATGAAACGTGTCTTATATATTGTCTATCAGTATCTTATCGCGATACCTCTTTTATTGGTGCTGACCATCTTTACAGCCCTCTTCACTATGCTTCTCTGCCCGTGGCGTAATTCCCGCTTCGTGCATGCCGAGCAGGCGTTCTGGTCGCGTTCGTTCTGCTACCTGATGTTCCTGCCCGTACGAGTGGACGGCTTGGAGAATATCCAACCCGGGCAGTCCTATGTATTCGTGGCGAACCACCAGTCGATGTTCGATGTATTCGTTATCTACGGCTGGTTGCCGGTGGTCTTCAAGTGGCTGATGAAAGCCGAGTTGCGCAAGGTGCCTTTTGTGGGGATTGCCTGCAAGGCGGCAGGGCATATCTTTGTCGATCGCAAGAACGCACGTGCGTCCGTTGAGAGCCTCTCCGAGATTGAGAAACAACTCAAAGACGGTGTCTCCACCGTTATCTTCCCCGAGGGTACCCGCACCAAAGACGGACAACTCGGACGCTTCAAACGAGGGGCGTTCCAGATAGCCATCGACCTGAATTTACCTGTTATCCCTATTTCTTTGAGCGGCTGCTACGAGGTGATGAACCGCAATGCCAAGACTGTTACGTGGCACCCTATCCATATGCATGTCGGTAAGCCCATCGACCTCTCGCAATTCCCCAAAGACGACCCCGCTGCGGCTATCGATGCCGTCCGCACCGCCATCGCCGAAGGCATAGACAAATAGGGAATAGGGAGTGAATATGAGAAGATGCCCGATAATGCATGTTAATTGTTAATTTTTAATTGTTAATTGAATATGTATTCCGACCCCAAAGATTGTCTGTATTGTCAAAATAATCAGACGCAGAAAGACCTGATGATTGAGATTGCGCACCTGCGCGTCTCGCGTGCGTTCCTCTTCAAGGAGCAGACCTACCACGGCCGTTGCCTCGTGGCATATGACCACCACGTCAACGACCTCAACGAGTTGTCCGACGATGAGCGCAATGCCTTTATGGCGGACGTGACGCAGGTTACACGCGCTATGCAAACGCTCTTCCACCCCGAGAAGATCAACTACGGTGCCTACTCCGACAAACTCAGCCACCTCCATTTCCACCTCGCACCCAAGTACGTGGACGGTCCTGACTACGGCGGCACGTTCCAGATGAACCCCGGTAAGGTCTATCTCTCCGATGCCGAATACACCGAGATGGTCAATGCCCTCCGTGCCGAACTGGCGAAAGGATAACCCTATGGCAGAGCGTTACGACAAAGAAGACCTGCAGGAGGCGGTGCGTGTCCTGCGGGCGGGCGGTGTCATCGTCTATCCTACAGACACCGTCTGGGGCATCGGCTGTGATGCCACCAACGAGGAGGCGGTGCGCAAGGTCTATGCCCTCAAACACAGGGAGGACACCAAGTCGATGCTTGTCCTACTCGACGGCGCAGGCAAACTGCAAGGCTATGTGGAGCATATACCCGATGCCGCATGGGATCTGTTGGAGTGTTCTGCTCCCGACCGTGATGCCGACGGGCAGCAACCGCGACCGATGACCATCATCTATCCGGGTGCCAAGAATCTTGCCCCGAACCTCATCGCCGAAGACGGCAGTATCGGTATCCGTATCACCCGCGAGCCGTTTTCCAAAGCCCTCTGCGAGCAACTGCACCGCCCTATAGTCTCCACTTCGGCGAACATCAGCGGTGAACCTACGGCGAAGAATTTCCGCCAGATATCGCAGGCCGTCTTGGACGCTGCCGACTATGTCTGCCGCTACCGCCGCAATGACGAAACCGAGAAACGCCCCAGCAGTATCATCAAACTGGGTCTCGACAACGAGATACAAATCATCCGCAAATGACACCCCACCGCCGCCAGCAAATCACTTATCTGATAGCCGACATCATCTCCTCCGAGGTGGTGTGGCTTTGCTTTCTGTGGTTCCGTTGGCTGGTGTACGAGGGTAAGGTCTTCGGTGTGGATACAGTGCTTATTCCGTCGTTCAATTTCTACCCGCCCCTTATCGCCTATCCTCTGGTCTGCGTCTGTATCTATTATCTCTCCGGCTACTATCTGCGTCCGTTCCGCCGCCGTCTGTCGTCCGAGTTCTTCAAGACGCTGGTCTCCGCTTTGGTGATAGGTTTGATTTTCTTTTTTATCATCATCATCGATGATCCGGTCGAGAACTACCGCCGTTATGTGGTATCGCTGGTAGTCCTTATAACCCTGCAGTTCGTGCTGAGTTATATCCCCCGTCTGTGTATCACGCTCTCTACACGTTCCCGCCGTTCCCCGCTGCGGGTCTATACTATCCATAGTCTCGCCGAGGCAAAGCGTATCCGCCGCGGGTCGGTCGATGAAGTCATTGTCGATCTGCCTAAGACGCATTCCGAACGGACGCTCTATGAGATCATTAATGTCCTCTATCCTCTGGATATTGCCATCTCGGTCGTCCCTCGGGTCTATGATATGCTTACGGGCGCGGCGCGTATCGGTGAGATCGAGGGGCAGCCGCTTGTGCGCATCACCGACCACAAGATGAGCGACTCTGCGCTTTGTATCAAGCGGGCGTTCGACATCGTCGCTTCGGCGCTGGCTATGCTTCTCTTTTCTCCGCTTTATCTGATCCTGTCCGTCTTGGTCGCCGCTACGTCCCGCGGACCTGTCATCTACAGCCAGGAGCGTATCGGGCTTCACGGCAAGCCCTTCCGTATCCTCAAGTTCCGCACGATGTATCTCAATTCCGAACCTGATACACCACTCTTGAGCAGCGACCACGACCCGCGCATCACCTCGCTCGGGCATTTCCTGCGCAAGTACCGCCTCGACGAACTGCCGCAGATGTGGAATATCTTTCGCGGTGATATGTCTATCGTCGGTCCTCGCCCGGAGCGGCAGTACTTCATCGACCAAATCACCAAGGAAGCACCCTACTACTGCCTGCTCTATAAGATCCGTCCGGGGCTTACCAGTTGGGGACCTATCCGCGTCGGCTACACCGATACGCTCGCCAAGATGGTCGACCGTCTCAACTATGATATTATGTATATGGAGAATATGTCCATTCAGTTGGACTTGAAGATATTGTTTTTTACTATAGGAGTAATCTGTGATGGAAAAGGAAAATAAACCCAACCTGTCCTACGACGAGGCTATGGCGCGTGTAGAAACGATTGTCAAGCAACTTGAGCAGTCCGATGCTATCAGTATGGACGAGTACCGCACACTCGCCACCGAGGCGAAAGACCTGCTCGCTTTCTGCCGCCGTCAGTTGGAGAAAGACCAATCCCTCTTCTCCGCCGAATAGCCTATTTGCCCTATTAGGCTGATTAGTCCTATTATCGGGCGTCTGAAAGAAATACGATGCGCTTGTTTTTGGCTTCTGTTTGGAGACACAGAATGTTGTGGCTGTATGTGCTCCTGCTTGCGGGTATGGCGGGGGTGTATTGCGGTATTGCTCTGCCGGCGCAGGAGAAGGCGCGTATCACGGTTGGCGAGGCGCAGGCTCTGCTGCAACAGGACAGTATCTATTCCGACTCATTGGCATTGGTGCGTGCCGTAGAGGCTTTTGACACACCGTTAGGGAAACTATCGGGGCATAACACATTAGCGAGAGCCTATTTCCATCTCGGGAATTACTATTGGTTTTACACTCCGCAATACGAGCGGGCGGCATGGTGCTACACGCAAGCCGACTACTATATGACCGATATTCCCGCTTTGCGCAGCCGGATCAACCGGCAGATGGCGGAAATGTGCCGGCAAGGCGGGGCGGATTCGCTGGCAGCCGTCTATACCGGGCGGGCAATGGAATTGGGCAGCGGGAACGCCATCCGGCAGCCTTTAATGCCTGCGTTTGAAGCCGACGATGTGGAGACAGCGATGGCGGTGCGGATATTGGAGGAGTACCTCTCGAAAGGGGAGGTGTTTGTGCCGTGGCAGTTTGGCGTGGGGCTGTTTGCCACGGTGATAGTCATTCTGTCGGTGTTCTTTATTTCTTTCTACCAATCGTCGTCGGTGCGCTTGCAGACGCAGGCGCAGCAAATAGCAGCGATTGCGCACTCGGTGGATAGGGCACGCGAGACTGAACTGAGACACAACATTGCAGAACTGCGGGAACGCTACCCTACGCCCGACAAGGCGTGGAGCGATTTCGGGGTACTGAAACAGGTATGCGACAAGCCGCTGCTGTTTGTGATAGAGCGGTTAGAGGGGGTGTCGCTGTCGGAAAAAGAGATCACGTTCTGCGTGCTGTGTCTGCTGTATCCCGAGATGCCACTGCCGCAGGTGGCTGACCATATCTGCTACGCCCGGTCGGCGATACGGAGTTATAAACTGCGGATTGCCAAGAAACTGCATACCACCTCGGCGGGGCTATATGACACACTGGTGCGGATAGCCGTGTCGATACCCGATAAACGTTAATTATCGTATAATTAGACGTTAATTCTCCTTTTTAAGCGGATTTGCATACGGTGTGTTTTGTAATATATTGATAATCAATGTAATAAAAATAGCATTTGCATACGGTGTACACTTGTAGGATTGGTAGATTGGCAGTACCTTTGCACTCGAATTCACAACCGAACAGGTACCTTGTTTTAATTACAAACTTACAAACACTTTTTTTACACGTATGAAACGAGTAATTATCAGTATGCAAATCTGCATACTATTCGCAATGGGGCTTTTGGTCTCTTGTTCCTCGGAGTTGGAAACTCCTATAATAAACCATTCCAACGAGCAGAGCATTGCTATCGGTCCTGAAACCGATTACGGATTAGAGGATGAATGGGAAGCGTATTTTGCCTCTTTGGATTCCTTGGATGCTGAGTTTGGAATCTATGATTCGGGGATAGCCGTAATGTCAAGCGATACCGCAAAAGACAGGTTGACTGACTTGGAAAAGGTTGTTTTTGCTGATGGTATGGGTGCCATTGCTGGCTGTTTAGGAGGTCCGGAAGGTATGGCAGTAGGAGCCATTGTTGGTTCATTGACCGAAATAGGAAATCTTGCATTCTTTTCAGATGTACAATTATTTACAAATCCGTTTCCTACTTCGCCCGGTCATACCATTCTTTCTCCTTCTAAAAAGCGTTTAGATACAACGGAAGTAACCGTTAATATCGGGAAAATGCACAACATTATTATTCGGAAAATGGAGAAAGCAAAATTCCCTTTTCTCACAGCAACTAAACAGATGATTGCAGAGGAAGTGATTCGACAGTATGAGTCTTACACCAAGACAGAGTTATCCGATGAACAGAAACTTATAGCCACTGAGTACAACAAAAATATGTATTATTCAGCAGATCCTATGGTGCGTTTAGGAAATCAACGGTATTTTGAGGCTGCTATGAGACTCTCTGATGATAAAGTAATAGATTATACTAACAACTATCTGCGTACAACCAGAATATCTTCTTTGCCCCCCAAAGACCAAGATCAGTTGAATGCTTTTGCGAGTGTTACATACCACAGCAAACAATTATGGTATTTGAAATAATAAATAATAACATATTTATGAGCGAAGTAGTTTATAAGCACAGCAAAGATGCGCTGACAAAGGTAGCGTATATAGTGGCGGGAGTGAGCGGGATATATTTCTTTGTTACACTCGGGTTTGCCAAACCGGAGACGATATTTCCGTACTATGCAGGGTCGATGCTGGCGTGCAGTATCGCGGCGGTAGGGGTCTTGATATGGAAAGGGCGGCACAACGGCTGGAACGACCTGTATATGTGGTCAAGTGCCATACTGCCCATTGTCTATACTGCCACGGTATTTACATGTTGGTTGTCAAGCAGCGGCGTGCTGATTGATCTGTTCGGCATCAAACTGATGAAGATACTGTTCTTTCTGGCGTTCATCATCACACTGCAATACTGCAAGGACGAAGATAGCAAGAGTTTTGCCTATCTGTATGTCTATTATATAATGTCCTGTATGCTGCTGACAGAAAGGGATATACTGTAAT
This sequence comes from uncultured Bacteroidales bacterium, assembly GCA_934728255.1. Classification (GTDB taxonomy): domain Bacteria; phylum Bacteroidota; class Bacteroidia; order Bacteroidales; family Paludibacteraceae; genus Colicola. Next base: position 8,148 of record CAKVEC010000013.1, on the reverse strand, counting down.
CGGCACACCCCATTATTACAAGGGCTGTCTGACGGAGGTCGGGCAGCCTTTGTTGTGTATTTCTTACCAGGCGAGGGTGGTGGTGAGGGGGTAGTGGTCGGAATGGCAGACACGCTCGACGGTACTGCGGACAGGGTGGAGCGAGCGGGAACAGAGGGTATAGTCGATACGCAGACCGATGTGGTGGTAGATATAGGTGAAGCCGAGGTTGCCCCAACTGCTGCCAAGGAAAGCATCACGCATCGTGCCGCGGATCTTCCGGTAGGTGTAGGAGAGAGGTATGTCGTTGAAATCGCCGACGACGATGACGGGATAGGGCGAGGCGTCTATCTCGGTGCGGACACATCGTGCCTGCTCGCGGCGGGCACGGCGGGCGGTTTCCCACTTGGTGCCGAGACGGTGGGCGGTCTCTTTGAGGGCGGTGGTATGGTCGTCGTTTTCGGCAAAATCGTGGTTGTCGAAGCGGTTGGACTCAAGGTGGTTGGTGATCAGGCGGAGGGTATCGGTGCCGACGACGATGTCGCAACGGCTGGATATATTGGCACGTGAGGGGTAGCGGATTGTCTGCTTGTTGACCAGCGGGTACTTGGAGAAGACCACGTTGCCGAACTGGCGGCGGCTGTTATAGACCGAGAAATCGATGTAGGAATAGGGGTATTTCTCGCGCATGACGCCTTTGAGTTCGCCGAGGGTGAGGTAGCGGTTGTCCTTATAGACCTCGACCTCCTGCAGGCAGATGACGTCGGCGTCCTGACGGAGGAGGTACTGAATGACGCGGTTTTGCGGGGCTTTTTGAAAGTTGCCCATACGGTGGGTGTTGTAGGTGAGGATCTGCAGGCGGTGGGGATAGGCTGATTGGTCGGCACCGGAGCCGTGGGAGACGAGGGGCAACAGAAGAAGTGCTATGCACACGAGGAGTATGCAGAGCAGAAACCATTTCCATTTGCCATTTTTCATATTAACGAAAACTTATAAAACAAAACTTGCAAAACCTGTCTTGCGGGACAAATAGCACCCTACTGCGCGTTGCTTGCAGGGAACCCGAAACATGTCCCGCGCTTTCTTTCGGGGTTCCTATGCACCTGCTACGCGGTGCAAGAGAAATTAAAGAAATTAAAAGAAAAGAGGTGCCATTGTCGGTCTATCCTAAGCCTATCCTATGCGCATCCTATAACGAATCATCTATACTTGCCTGTTATCTTTTATTTACTTTTTTGGTTCGAGGGTGATGAGGGGGATGAGCATTTCTTCGATAGAGATGCCGCCGTGCTGGAAGGTGTTGCGGTAGTGCTGGGCATAGTAGTTGAAGTTGTTGGGGTAGCCGAAGAAATCGTTGCCTGTGCAGAACATATAACTGCTGCTTACGTTGGGGCAGGGTAGTCCGATGCGCTTGGGTTGGTCGATGACAAAGACGTTCTTGCTGTCGCAACTGAGTGCTTTGCCGACCTTGTAGCGGAGGTTGGTATTGGTGTTCTTGTCGCCGATGATCTGCACGGGGTTCTTGACGCGCACGGTGCCGTGGTCGGTGGTGATGACGATCTTGTAGCCCAGTTCGGCGATACGGCGGAGCAGTTCGTAGGTGGGTGAATGGCGGAACCAACTGAGGGTCAGACTGCGATAGGCGGCTTCGTCGTTGGCGAGTTCGCGCATCATCTTGCTCTCGGTGCGGGAATGGGAGAGCATATCTATAAAATTGAGTACCACCACATTGAGCGGTGTGCGCAGCGACTTGAGTTGCCCGATGACACGCTCGCAGAAATCGCTCTCGTTGACCTTGAAATAGGTGTAGGTGTCGTGGCGGCGGAAGCGGTCGAGTTGAGTCTGTATGAGGTCTTTCTCGTTCAGGTTTTTGCCCTCGTCGTCGTCCTCTTCCACCCAGAGAGAGGGGTACATCTCCTGTATCTGCAGCGGCATCAAGCCGGAGAAGATGGCATTGCGGGCGTACTGAGTGGCGGTGGGCAGGATAGAGAGGTACTGCCGCTCGTCGGTAACAGTTAGGAAATCGGCGAGGAGCGGCTGGATGGTCTTCCACTGGTCGTAGCGGAAATTGTCGATGACGATAAAAAAGACCTTTTCACCGTTGTCGAGCATAGGGAAGAGGACGCGCTTGAAGATGTCGGGGGACATCAAGGGGCGTTCCTGCGGGTGGGCGAACCAGTCCTCGTAGTGCGTCCGTATAAACTTGGCAAAAGCGGTGTTAGCCTGTGTGCGCTGCATCTCCAGCAGTTCGCGCATAGGGGAATCCACGTCCTGCAGATCCAAATCCCACTGGGTGAGCGTGCGCTCGACAGCCATCCATTCGTCGAGGGTCTGCGCGGTATCGATCATATAGGCGATGTCGCCGAACTCCTGACGGTAGGTCTGGTTGGTATGCTCGCTGACTATCGCCTGCCGGTGGATATGCTTCTTGAGACAGAGGAGGATCTGACTCGGGTTGACGGGTTTGATGAGATAGTCGGCTATTTTCTCGCCGATAGCCTGCTCCATAATACGTTCCTCCTCGCTCTTGGTGATCATCACGACGGGCAGTTCGGGGCGGAGACGCTTGATCTCCTGCAGGGTCTCGAGACCGGAGAGACCCGGCATGTTCTCGTCGAGGAAGACGATGTCGAGGGGTTCGGATTGGCAAATATCTATGGCATCCTGTCCGTTGTTGGCGGTGAGGACCTCGTAGTTCTTGCTACGCAGATAGATGATATAGGGCTCGAGAAGGTCGATCTCGTCGTCAGCCCAGAGTATGCGGTTGGTGTTCATAATAGGTGTTTTTACGGGCGGTAGTGCAAAAACCGTACCGACGGTTCGCCGTTACGTTTTTCTTTCTCCACTAATGACCGTCAATTAACGGTCAATTAACGTCAATTAACGGAGAACTTCCCCGACCGATAAACGGAGCCTTTTAATGGTCTTTTAATGGTCTTTAACGGAGAAAGCCATCACCGTCCCGCGTTGCGCATCGCACGCTGCAACTCACGCTTGTCGTCCTGCTCCCGCAGCGACTGCCGTTTGTCGTAGGTGTGCTTGCCCTGGCAGAGCGCTATCTCCATCTTCGCCAGCCCACGCTCGTTGATAAACAGCCTGAGCGGGATGATCGTCTTGCCCGTGTCGCGCGTCAGCCGTTCCAACTTGCGCAACTCTTTCTTCTGCAGCAGCAACTTACGGTCGCGCTTCGACTCGTGGTTCGCATAACTCCCGAAACGATACTCCGCGATGTGCATCTGCTTCACCCACAGTTCGCCGCCGGCAAACTGGCAGAACGTATCCGCCAGCGAGGCTTTGCTCTCGCGGATCGACTTGATCTCCGTGCCGAACAACTGGATACCCGCCGTGTAGCGGTCGAGTATCTCGTAGTCGAAACCCGCACGGCGGTTCTTTATGTTTACGTCACTCTTTAGTCTCATCTTTTGTCCTCTCCTCTTTTTCCTCTCCGCTTGCCGGGGGAAGCGGCTTTATCTCCACTCGCTTGTACTTCTTCTGACGCTGCTGCCAACGCTCACGCGCATACTGCTGCATGTCGATGATGTCGTCGCTCTCGTCTATGATCTCCAGCCCGAAGATCGTCTCGATGATGTCCTCCAGGGTCAATATCCCCTGGAAACACCCGTACTCGTCTATCACTAATGCAATCTGCGATTTCTGCTTGAGCATCGCATCGAAGATCTCACCTAATGACTTATTCTCGTCGAACGACGGCAGCGAGCGTTTGATCGAACCGAGCGTTACCTGAAAATGATCCTCCGCCAGGTCTTCCAGCGCATCGTCCCGCAGTACATAACCCGTGATAAACTCCGGCGCGTCCTCGTTGTAAACCGGTATACGCGAGAAATGGTCGTACTCGTCCGACTCGTAGTACTCGCGCAGCGTCATCGTCTCCGGTGCCGTCTTTGCCACTACACGAGGCGTCATCACGTCCGATGCCTTGATGCTGTCCAAGCGCATCACGTTGCCGATGATTTTGTTCTCGTCTTTCTCTATCACGCCCTCTTCTTCGCCTACGTTCACCATCGCCAGCACCTCTTCGCGCGATACCGTCGCCTCATCGCCATCGTGCTTGAAGATCATCGTTATCCACTTGATAAACAGCACACAAGGGTACATCACCACCACCAGCACCTGTATCGTACGAGCCGTGAAACCCATCAGCGATTTCCAGTAGGTCGTACCGATCGTCTTCGGGATAATCTCCGAGAAAACCAGTATCAGTACCGTCGTTATCGCGCTCACCAGTCCGAACCATTGCGAACCGAAGATAATGTTCGCCTGCTGACCCACGCCGGCGGCGCCTATCGTGTTCGCTATCGTGTTGAGCGACAATATGGCGGCAAGCGGACGCTCCGTCTCCGTCTTGTAGCGTTTCATCAGCGTGGCTGGTTTGTAGCCCTCCTCCTCACGCATCGTGATATAACTCAGCGTGGTCGTCATCAAGGTAGATTCAAGCAGAGAGCAGAGAAATGACACTGCCATTGCTGACAGCAAGAATGTAATTAATAAGCCCATATATAGAATTTAGACCGCAAAATTACTACAAAATTTGCACATCTCCAAAAAAAGCAGTACTTTTGCCCAACTTTCAACTATAAAAAACTATGCTCAACAATATCCTTTCCATCACCGGCAAGCCCGGTCTGTATAAGTTGGTCAGCCGCGGCAATAATATGCTCATCGTTGAATCCCTCCTCGACGGCAAACGTATGCCTACCTATGCACGCGACAAGATCGTCGCCCTCAGCGAGGTGTCTATGTTTACCACCGGCGACGACGTCAGCCTGAGCAGCGTACTCACAAGCGTCGGAACCAAAGAGGGACTCAAACCCGCTTCTATCGACGCCAAGAAAGCCGACACCGACACCCTCCGTGCATGGTTTGACACGGTGCTGCCCGAATGGGACCGCGACCGCGTCTATCCCTCCGACATTCGCAAACTCATACAGTGGTATAATATCCTCGTCAATGCCGGCATCACCGACTTTGCTATCGAGGACGAAGCCGCCTCGGACGAAGCCGTTCCCGTAGAGGCACCCAAAGCCGAGGAAAAGAAACCTGCTGCCAAAAAAGCACAGGTCAAAACACAGAAATCCGCAGCCACCTCCGCCAAAACAGGCGTAGGCGCACGCAAAGGTTGATCCTACAGGACATCATCGATATCATAGAATCTGCGGCTCCCTTGAGTTACCAGGAAAGTTGGGACAACTCGGGTATGCAGGTGGGTAACACAGCGACGGACATCACCGCCGCCCTGCTGACGACAGACATTACGGAATCGGTCGTCAGCGAAGCCATTTCTATGGGCTGCAACCTCATCATCAGCCACCATCCCCTCCTCTTCCACGGTCTGAAACACATCTGCGGGCTCACCCCGCAGGAACGGTGTGTCGCACTTGCTATCCGCCACGGTATCGCTATCTATTCGAGCCATACCGCTATGGATTCCGTCCTCCACGGCGTCAGCGGACGCATGGCGGACATACTCGGCATTGCTGATTATCGCATCCTCGTGCCTGCCCAACCCGGAGCAGACCACGGTCTCGGCGTCATCGGCTCGCTCCACGAACCCATACCCTACACCGATTTCCTGCACCGCGTCAAAGACCGCTTTGAAGCCACCTATGTGCGCTATACCGAACCGGCAACCGACACCGTGCAGCGCATCGCCCTCTGCGGAGGTGCAGGCGCAGAGTTCGCCGAAGAAGCCATCCGGCAAGGCGCAGACGTCTATCTCACCGCCGACTGCAAATACCACGAACTGCAAGCCGCCGCAGGGCGCATCGGACTCGTCGATATCGACCACTGGACAAGCGAACACTTCACCCGCAACATCTTCCAAGACCTGCTCCAAGGAAAGGTCAAAACCTATATCTCACAAGCAGACCGAACACCTGTACAGATCCTGTGATTGAATAATAGAATAAAAAATCATATACAATTATGGCAACTAAAGAACAACAAGAACTCACCGTAGAGCAGAAACTCAAAGCCCTCTACGAACTACAGCAAGTCGATTCGCGTATCGACGAACTCCGCACCCTCGCAGGCGAACTGCCGCAGGAAGTAAAGGATATGGGCGACGAGATCGAAGGACTCAAAACCCGTCTCCAGAACATCGAAGACAGCATCAAAGACTGCGAAACGCAGATCTCCGACTACCGCGTACGTGCCGAGAACGCCAACGCCTCTATCGCACGCTACAAAGAGCAACAGAACAGCGTACGCAACAACCGAGAGTTCGACAACCTCAACAAGGAAATAGAGTACCAGCAACTCGACATCGAACTCTGCCAGAAGAAGATCCACAACTTCACCGACGAACTCCAAGCACACAAAGCCGAGAAAGAGAAGACCATCGCCAACATCGAGGACAAAACCGTTGACCTCAACCAGAAAAAGAGCGAACTCGACTCTATCCTCGCCGAGACCAAAGCCGAGACCGAGGCACTCATGATACGCTCCACCGAGATCGAGCAGACCATCGACGAGCGTCTCCTCGCCGCCTTCAAGCGTATCCGCAAGAATGCACACAACGGCTTGGCGGTCGTTAAGGTAGAGCGCGACAGTTGCGGCGGCTGCCACAGCAAGATCCCGGCACAGCGACAGATCGACATCCGTCAGCGAAAGAAAATCATCGTCTGCGAGTTCTGCGGACGTATCCTCGTCGATCAAGAGATGGGAGAGGAATAATGCACAATGCATAATGCTTAATGCCTGATTGTCAGTATCAGCCATAGCAAGAGCAGCCCTATCGCTGCTCCGCCTATGTAGGCGAGACCTTTTACCGCCCGGGGGACATACCTCTCGGGCGGTAACTGTATCTCTACCTCCCTGTCCTGATAGACCGTGTCGGTTTTGGTCACCACCCTGTTGCGATACTCGGTATGCCAGTGCGACTCCCCCAACCCCCTCAGAGAGGGGGCTTGCAGATACTCTGAAAGCCCCTCCTTTGGAGGGGGTGGGGAGGTCGCCCCCACATACACCACCACGCTGTCCCTTACATAGTGGTACGTGCTATCCTGCCATGCCCTTGTTTCCGCTCTGTAAGCCCCCTCTCTGAGGGGGTTGGGGGAGTCGGAGAGGCATCGGCATCCTGCAAGGAGCAGCAGGCAGCCTGCTATCAATAATCTCCAGATAGATCGTTTCATGCTTTCTTTGTGCTTGTAAGAGGGTTTGTGTCAGACGCTTTTCTATCTCTCGGCTCGGTACGAGGATACACCCCGCCGAGTGCTCGGGCTTTGTCCCTACGTGGAAGCGTATCCCCGACCGCCCCGGTACGCTGTTCACTATCGGCAGCAGCCTCTTGAACCGCGGCGACATCGTTACGCTCACCGTGTACCACAGCGCGAGTATCTCCACACCGCGCCGTTCCAGCGTAGTGCAGAACATAGTGCCATCCACATACAGGACTCCCCCAACCCCCTCAGGGAGGGGGCTTGCAGTATCTCGTATCAGTTTCAGTATCATAATCAAAAATCATTTTAGACCTCCCCAACCCCTCCAAAGGAGGGGAATTCAGAGTATCTGTAAGCCCCTCCTTTGGAGGGGTTGGGGAGGTCGGACCTTATGTTTTATATCTATAGTGGTAGTCTATCCCCACCAGGCTGCCCGCAAACGTCAGTATCTCGCCGAAGGCGACCAGCACGCTGCTGTCTATCACCCCTACAGGCGGAATACTGATCCCCGCCGTGAGCAATGCGCACCCGAAGGTGCACAGTGCTACGGCAAGGAGCAACTGTCCGTTAGGCGGCGTACACGAGGCTGAACACGTAGCCATACAGCGTCTTGTATTTGCTCTGTTTCTTGAATGCAGCCAGGTCTTGTGCCTGCTTCTGCGCATCCGCCATACGTACGCGGGCGGCTTTCACGGCAGCGGCGAACTTTTGCTGCACCTCGGTCTGCGCCTCGGTGGGAGCCGCTTGGGTGGGGTTAAAGGTTTGGGTGAACTTGCAACCCGAGTCTTTGCGGAGCGCAAAGCCCACGGTGTGCGTTTTCTTTACTTTCCCATGCAATGCCTCAACGGGATAGGCGTAATCTACTTTTGCCATAGTGATTTAGATGTTAGATGTTAGACCGCCCCTTGCGGGGCTGTTAGATGTTAGACCGCCCCTTGCGGGGCTGTTAGATGTTAGACCGCCCCTTGCGGGGCTGTTAGATGTTAGACCG
>CAKVEC010000012.1 GCA_934728255.1 uncultured Bacteroidales bacterium | reverse complement strand
GACGCGGGCGCCCCGCCCGCGGTTTTCTCCATTAATGCTCATTAAACGACCATTAAAAGTCCTCCGTTAATTGCCGTCAATTGCCCTCGCCGGGGACGCGGACGCCCTCGTCCGCGGTTCTATGCATCCATTAATGCCCATTAAAAGCCCATTAAAGAAGTTCTCCATTAATTGCCGTCAATTGCCCTCGCCGGGGACGCGGGCGCCTCGCCCGCGGTCAAGGCGTAAGCCTTGCAACTGACAGCCTTGTTATGTGGTTTGTTCCAAACCATCCGCGGACGAGGCGTCCGCGTCCCCGGTGCTATCCATCTCTCAAAAAAGTGCTTTTTGTTAAGATTTTTCTCCCTTTCGTCCCTCTCAAAAAGTCGCTTCAAACAGCATAGGATGCGCAAGGGATACGCATAGGATAGGCAACCCATAAAAAGTATCAGATTTTAAGATTGGCATATCTTGTTTACTGCTTCCGCTTGATAAGAATACGGGTATATAACTCTTTACCCTTCAACTTCGGAGCAAATAAATCATACTGACTATCCACCCCGTGATTAGCAACACCAACCAACTCGAATTGTTCGGGATTGTGTTTGTCCAAAAACGTAATAGGTACGCCCATAAGTCCTGTATAATCGCAAGGAATATCCGTAACTTTATCAATGTTTATGGCATCGTAATTGTCATAGCGGGGATATTCTGTGGGAGAGTAATGCTTGTATAGGATTAGTTCCTCGTGCCGTTTGTGAATATCTATATTGGTGTACCACGCAATCGCAGGTGTCTTGACAAAGTTCTTATCGGGGTCATATCCCTTTGAACGTACATACTTTCGATTAGCCTCCAATAAATTCGGATAAGTGGTTTTGAACACCATAGAAAGATTGAAACCATAGCCAATCCATATCTTGTTCTCAATGATATAGGGGAATATCTCCTTGTATTTGATGGCATTCATATTGCCAAGGATGATAAACTTTTTGTTGTAGCGGATAAGTTGCGCCACATACTCCCGAAACAGCGAGAATGGCGGGTTGGTAACTACAATATCTGCTTGCTGTAGCAAATCAATACACTCTTTGCTACGAAAATCCCCATTGCCTTTCAGTATGGAGATTACATTCTTGTCATTCTGTATGAGGTGTTGAATATCGGCAAGGTTAATCGCGCCGTCTCCGTTCATATCGCGTACTTCTGTAATCTCTACTTTGTAAGCGATTTTCTTTGGCTGGTTGGGCGTATCACCAAGGTCAAGTAATAACTCATTGCCTGATATAGGACTGCCATCGTAGCACGTAGCAATGAGTTTCCGCAGCCCTAACTGATTAAAGTTCAGTGCAAAGTACTTGAAGAAATTGCTTTCGTAAGGGTCGTCGCAGTTGCAGAATACCACTTTCCCTTTGAATTGTGTCTTGTAATGCCGCAGTTCGTTTTCGATGTCGCTGATTTGCGTGTAGAACTCGTCATTCTTCCCTTTCTTGGCTTGATTAAGATTAGATTGGTTTGCCATATTGAGATTGATAGATTTGTGCAATGCTATCAATCCACTACGGATAAAAAGAGTGAGCCTCTTATCCGTTCGCCAAGGTATGTAGGAAGACCCTTTCCAACGATAAGCAACTCACTGAAATTAGTGAGCATGAACTATTTATCGTTTGGAAAAGGGTACACTTACGATATACCCTAAGCAATTATTTCTTGGTTCAGTTTGAAATTTCCTACATTTCTGGCGAACGCGAAATAATAGCCAATGCTGTTAAAAATATGTCGTTGCATCGCCTTTACGATGCCGGTTTACATAAGCAATTTATTATTTAGTTGTTATTGTTTATTGGTTGAAGCAGTTGTATCATACTGATACAATACCTTTTACGCCTGCAAAGGTACAAATTATTGCGCAATTACGCAACCTCCCTAATAAATTATATTTCGTAGTACCCCATATCATACGTCATATCTTCTGCAAGTGCCATCTTATAAAACTTTACGTGTGCAAAACCATTCTCTTTGCATAGTCGCATATATTTGTTCTCATTCTCCTCTGAACATCTCAAGCCAAAATACACCGCTTTGAGTGCTTCTTTCTTAAAAGTATATTCCATTTGCTTTTCCATATCGCAACCCTGTTTTATAAAACGATACTCTTTCTCATATTCCCACTCTTTTTGTTTAGAACAGAACAATGCTATAATTTCTTCCTCTGTCATATCTTCAAGCCCAGAGCGAATGACGTATGGAATATCATCATAGTGTACTTTCAGTCTAAGCCCAAGGCTATCGGTGAGTAAATGTGCATCAAATTCTAAGCATAGACCTTGATGGTTGCCTGCATAATGTGCCCACATTTGTGGGCAGTCTCCCCTTGCACTTACGCAAAAGATGCCAACTTGAGAGAATGAACTGTTATATACTTCTTTAAGAAAATCATTGGAACTTTGTAATTCCACAGGATGAGTCTCAATACTGCCATCAGCAGCAGTGAACAATTCGAAGGCATTCCAACCTATCACCAAGTTTCTATCAATAATTGGTTTGCAGTCAAAGGGGTCATTAAAGTCTGTTGGTCTAGAAAAATGAACTTTACCCGTTTTGAAGATGTCTAATGTGTAGTCATTACATTCCCTGTATTTGAAAAGTGAAGCCATATATCTACTCCTTATTTATCAAATTCACTACAAAGATATACATTTTCTTTGACACATACAACAAACACAAAGAATTTTACAAGAAGATGGTGTGCATAAAATAAGGACAAAAAGAAAGGTGCGAACTTTTCTTCGCGTTCACAGGAAGCCTAGGAAGAAACCTGCCCTACTCGCAAAAAGTTTACACCCAAAGTAGTGTAATACGAGTAGGAGGAAATCTAAAAGAACTTTCCGTGAAGCGTTAATGCTATTCCGATTTCAGAGAAATCAGTTTCCTAGGCTTTTTTCTTTGAACGCGAAATAATAGCAAATGCTTTATTATTTATTATGTTGTGCCGCCTGTCGGCACCGGTGTTACATAAGCAATTTATTTTGTTTCTGATTGTGACGAAGTATAATTCCTACCATAGGAACGGTAGGTGTCCTTTTCGATTTCGATTTGAGGTTCCTCGAAGGTGGTCTTGGGTACGAGTTGCCAACAGAGATATTTGATGGTCAGACCGCGATCAAGCCACTGGTGCTCATAGTGGGTCTGAAGCATCTTCGCCTCGCGGAGCGTACCGGTCTCAACAGTATGATACAAGTCTGCCGTATCTGCCAAGACGGGATAGTCATTGAGGCGCAACATCTCGCGCGTGTATGTATATAGGAAAGGACTGTCCGTCTTGAGGTGAATGAGTCCGTCGGGGCGCACCAACTGCTGATAACGCTGCATAAACCAAGTGGAGGTAAGTCGTTTGGTGGCTTTCTTCATCTGCGGGTCGGGGAAAGTAATCCAAATCTCGTCCACCTCACCGGGCGCAAAGAAAGCGGTCAGCATCTCGATATTCGTACGCAGGAATGCCACATTAGTCATACCCGCCTGCTCTGCCTGTTTGGCACCCGCCCACATACGTGCGCCTTTGATGTCTATACCGATAAAGTTCTTGTCGGGATATAATTGCGCCAAACCAACCGTATATTCCCCCCGTCCACAACCGAGTTCCAGCACCATTGGGTTATCATTATGAAAATACTGCTCGCGCCAATGCCCTGCCATAGCCGCTATGGGACTATCCGGCAGTATCTCGCGTGCGCCGCATTGGAAGACGTTATGGAACGTCTCCATCTCGGCAAATTTCTTCAGTTTGTTCTTGCCCATTGTGCTTACTCGTTTTTCTTGATGATTAGCCCTACATCAGATATACCGCGAAGCGATTGTTCCCTCATACCCTGCTGGATATGCCATACCTGCTCGCCGCTGCGGGGAAAACGATGCGCTTCCTCATATAGCACGGGCATCTCGATCAGTCCGTTGCGCCCGTTGCCAAGCCACTCGCCGCGGTCGTTGGCAAGATAGAACTCAATGGTGTCCTGACGGAGCGAGTCGCTTACAAATAGCCACATATTCTGATACGGATACTGCTCGGTATGGCGTATGCAGACCAGCATTTGGTAGGTCGCAAGGGTGTCCGTGATGTCAAAACGGTAGGTCAGTACCGAGTCTGCCCCCCACTCTTGCATCGGGACGGAGCGGAACTCGGAATAGACGGTATTGCGGTTGCATGCCACCGTCAGCAGTAAGCAACTACTTAGCAGTATTGTTCGTATTATTCGGGCGGTCATTGGTGCGAGGGGTATTATTGCGCATACGATTGTCCGGGCGGCGGCGTTGCTCTCCATCGGGGTGGAAGCCCTTGTCATCGCGTCCGTCGCGGCGTGGACGGTTATCACGGCTGCCGTTGCGTGGTTCTCTGTTATCCCGGCGTGGACGATTATCGCGGTTATCGCGCTGCGGACGGCGTTTCTTGTCAAAGCGAGTCAGGTCGTCCTGCCCGACCACGTTCTGGTACCCTATTTCGGGTACATCGGTGGCGGTAGTGGATTTGCCCCCGAGAGTATCGGGTTTCTCGCCACGGCGGTTCATCTCTATGATGTCTTTCGCCTGCTCGGGAGTAAGCACCTGCAGGTTGACCGGCATACGCTGGTCTGTGGAATAGGTGGCAGTACCTTTGAGCGGGTCGGTGGCAAAGAGATAATAAGTACCATCTTTGGTTTCCAGCGGGATATTGCGTTGCGGCATTTGGCGAACAGCCTCTTCATAAACCGGTACCTCAAAATTGAGACAGCACTTGAGTTTGGCGCACATACCTGCCAGTTTCTGCGGGTTGGGCGATATATTCTGCAGGCGGGCGGCACCCGTACCGACCGAGGAGAAATTGGTCATCCATGTGGTACAGCATAGTTCGCGTCCGCAAGGCCCCGTACCGCCGATACGCCCTGCCTCCTGGCGTGCACCAATCTGCTTCATCTCCACACGGATACGGAAGGTCTCGGCATAAACCTTGATCAGTTGGCGGAAATCGACACGCCCGTCGGCAATATAGTAGAAAATAGCCTTCGACCCGTCGCCTTGGTACTCCACATCGCCTATCTTCATCTCCAGACCGAGCGACTTGGCTAATTGGCGCGCTTTAATCATCGTTTCCTGCTCTTTGGCATGCGCTTGCTCAGCACGCTCTATGTCTTCCTCGGTAGCAAAACGCAACACATCGCGCACCTCATAACGGGTGGTATCAATGTGGTTTTTCTGCATCTGCAGTTTGACCAGCCGCCCCGTCAGCACTACCTCACCGAGATCGGTACCCGGATTGGATGCCACCACAATGGTAGAACCTTTCTCCAAAGGCAGGTGTTGCGCATTATGATAGTAGCCCTTGCGGGTATTCTTGAACTGCACCTCCACAAGGTCGGTCTCCGCTACATTCTCCGGCAGGTCGCAAAGCCAGTCGGTAACGGGCAACATATGTGCCGAGTTGCGGCAGCAGCCTTTTGCCCGAAAGCAACAGGATTCATTATTCAGAGTAAACTTATCTTCCATTTTTATCAATTAACAAGTAATAATTAACAATTAACATACGGGGTGGATCTAACCTCTAACTTCTAACCTCTAACAGCGAAGCGATCCAATCTCTAACAGCGAAGCGGTCTAACTTCCAACCTCTAACAGCCGCAGGCGGTCTCATTTCTTGATCAGTACAATCATCTGCAAGCAGAGGTCGAAGAAAATGATTTTTGCATTGCCGTTCTGCTCTATCTGCCGTTCCGCCTTGCCCAACTCGTCCATTATCCGCTCCACATTGCCCGCATGGATAAAAGGCGCAAACCGTGTAGAGAACTCCCGCTCGGGTGTAGTCTGGTAGTTCATCTCGGGGTGCTGCAGGTTGTAGATAAAGTTCTCGCGCACCTGGCGTTGGGCGTATTGCAGAAAGCGTTTCTGCTTCTCGCGCCCCACCTTGGCATCCGCCATCTCTATGCTCCACTTACGCAGGCGGGACAGCGACTCGAACTTCTTCTGAGGGTCGCGCAGGACACCCACCGTATAGGCATCGCGCATCAGGGCGACAAAGTCATTAAACTCCTTCGTGGTCTCATCGTTAGCCTCAGCAAGTTTCTGCGCTGCCAGATAACTGCCATTGGCGATATGGGCGTAGTCGGCAGCCGCAGCAGGGGCAATATGCAGGCGTTGTTGCAAGGCTTGACTGATTTCCTCGTCCGACAAACGCGGCACACGTATCTGCTGTACGCGAGATAGAATGGTGGAGAGCAACTGCTCGGGATGCTCACTCGCCAACAGAAAGACCGTCTTCTCGGGCGGTTCCTCAAGGAGTTTGAGCAGTTTGTTGGCACAGAAGATATTCATCTTCTCCGGCTGCCAGATAATCATCACCTTGTAGCCGTCGCCAAACGCCTTCAGACTCAGTTTGCGTATTATCTCCGAACTCTCTTTTTCATAAATCATTCCCTGCTTGGTCTCGACACCCATCGTCTTGTACCAGGCGTCAAGATCGAAATAACCGCGCTCCAAAAGCAGGTTGCGGAATAGTTCAAAGAATTCGTTGCAGACATCTCGCTTGTCGTCCTTCACAATCGGGAAAGCGAAATGCAAATCAGGGTGCTGCAAGTTATGGTATTGCAGACAGGTGGGACATACGCCGCACGAATCCTCGCCGGTGCGGTTCGGGCAGTTGAGATACTGCGCATAGGCGATGGCGAGTTGCAGTTTCCCAACCCCTGCAGGACCGGTCAGCAGTTGGGCATGCGGTACACGCCCCTCCCGAACCGACTGAATAAGCCGCTCTTTTACCGCCTGTTGCCCGATGATGTCCTTAAACTGCATTTTTACCGTTTCTGCTTTTAGCCTGCAAAGATACAAAAAAACTACGACTTACACAAGTTCCAAACTTATATTCCGCAAAAAGTTGTCGCTCAAGCGGCATAAATAGCCGACAAAACTCAGAACAAAATCGGATGCCAATAAAAAGGCAGATATGGGCAAACAGAGAAACAATATCCAAATATCCCCCCCAAAAAATATGCAGAATATGCATCCCCATACCTCCGTATAGCGATTACGTAGAAAAGACGTAGAAAGGACGTAGAAAGAATTGGCTTTTCTTTATAGGATAAGCCGGTTTTTATACAGTTTATGCATTGTAGATATTGCATAATTGCATATTGAGATCGATTTTGTTTTGATGCGGTTACCTGGGAAAAAAGAAACCGCACTTGCATATATCAAAGATTTAGGGTAACTTTGCAGCGCAAACAAAACTCTTAACCTTATGAACATTGCATTGGTGGTTATTTTGATAGTAGCGGGAGTCGTTCTCCTGCTTCTGGAGTTGTTCCTGCTGCCCGGTTTCGGCATAGCAGGCATAGCGGGCTTCTTAAGTTTGGGCGGAGCAGTGGCAGCGGCGTATCTGCGTATCGGTGCCATGGCGGGACATATCACATTGGCTGCCGCTGTTGTAGCCTCAGCATTGGCGGTATATGGTTTTATCCGCAGTCATGCTTTGCAGAAAATGGCATTGGATACATCCATTGAGTCCCAAGTGAAACTCGCCTCACCCGGCAAAAAGATAGAAAACTTGGAACGTGATGCCAAGCAGATGGACGCAGAGCGTGAAAAAGAACGCGAAGAAAAGGCGACAGCCAATGCTGAAGATGTAGGGAAACCGCAGTTGTAAGAAAACTATTGTCAAACCAAATAAAAAACACACGATTATGGAAACAGGAATGATTGTACTATTGGCGATTATCGCCGTCTTTTTGATTGTCTTTTTCTATTATGTGCCCTTCATGCTTTGGGTGAACGCCCAAGTGAGCGGGGTACGCGTATCGTTGGTGCAGTTGTTTCTGATGCGTATTCGTAAAGTGCCGCCAACAAGGATAGTAAATTGTCTGATTGAGGCACACAAAGCAGGTTTGACCGATGTAAAGCGCGACGGACTGGAAGCACACTACCTGGCAGGCGGACACATTGAGCGCGTAACGCACGCACTCGTCTCTGCATCGAAAGCCGGTATTCAGTTGCCTTTCCAGATGGCCACGGCTATCGACCTTGCAGGACGCGATGTGTTTGAAGCCGTACAGATGTCGGTGAATCCGAAGGTAATTGACACTCCGCCCGTAACAGCAGTGGCGAAAGACGGTATCCAGTTGATAGCCAAAGCGCGTGTTACGGTACGTGCAAACATCCACCAGTTGGTCGGCGGTGCAGGTGAAGATACTGTGCTGGCGCGTGTCGGTGAGGGTATTGTCAGTTCAATCGGTTCGGCGGAAAGCCACAAGCAGGTATTGGAGAACCCGGACAGCATCTCCAAATTAGTATTGAGCAAAGGATTGGACGACGGTACGGCATTCGAGATACTCTCAATTGATATAGCAGACATCGATGTAGGCAAGAATATCGGCGCACAACTGCAAATGGACCAAGCCGAGGCAGATAAAAACATCGCCCAAGCCAAAGCCGAAGAGCGTCGTGCTATGGCGATTGCCAACGAACAGGAGATGAAAGCCAAGGCGCAGGAAGCACGTGCGAAAGTGATAGAAGCGGAAGCCCTGGTGCCGCAAGCCATGGCAGAAGCGTTCCGCAATGGTAATCTGGGTATTATGGACTATTACCGTATGCAGAACATACAAGCCGACACATCTATGCGCGAGGCTATCGGCAAACCCGCAGAGACAGGAAAGAAAAAATAAGTGATTAAAATAGCACTCCTGCAATATCCCATTGCTTGGGCAGACAAGCAGACCAACCTGCGCCTGACCGAGCAGCGTCTTGCCGCGTTGGCTCACCGAGCCGACGTGGCTCTTTTGCCGGAGATGTTCACTACCGGTTTTTGTACCGACCGCCCCGACTTGGCGGAATCCGCCAATGGCGAGACGATGCTACGTTTGCAGCATTGTGCCGATACGTATGATTTGGCGATAGGAGGGTCTTTTATCTGCCGAGAAGACGGGTGTTTATACAACCGAGGCTTCTTTATCCGACCTGCAAAAAAGCCCGCATTCATCGATAAAAAACACCTCTATGCCCACGGTGGTGAGGCTGCCTTTTTCTCCCCCGGAAGCGATGCACCGGTTGTGGAATACAAGGGCATCAAATTCCGTTTGCTGGTGTGCTACGACTTGCGTTTTCCTGTCTGGGCGCGCAACACCACGGGACATGACTACGATGTACTGCTCGTTGTTGCCAACTGGCCGCAGATACGTATCCAGTATTGGGACGCCCTGTTACCGGCACGGGCTGTGGAAAACCAGTGCTATATATGCGGCGTGAATACCGTGGGCGACGACGGACTCGGCTTGCACTACAATGGCCATTCCGTAGCCTACGACACCCGCTTGCTGCCGATAGTGCATTTCGAGGACAATGAAGAGGGAACAAAGATTGCAGACTTCGACATCGAGCAACTGCACCACTACCGCGAAGTACTGCCCCTATGGCAGGATGCCGACAAGTTCGAATTTGTAAATTTGTAAATGTCAGTAGATGACACCGCATTGGAACATACACACATTGGATGAGGAACAAAAAGCCCTCTGCGAGTCGCTTGCACGCGAACTGAATATCAGTCCGCTCTCTGCACAGTTGCTGATCGATAGGGGTATATCTACAGCAGACGAGGCACGCGCTTTTGTACGCCCATCGCTCTCGCAGTTGCACGACCCGTTCCTGATGCGCGATATGGACAAAGCCGTGGAGCGACTCTCTAAAGCCATCTCAGACCACGAGCGGATCATGGTCTATGGCGACTACGACGTGGACGGCACCACAGCGGTGGCATTGATGTACACCTTCCTGCGCACCCAAACCGACGACCTGACTTTCTATATCCCCGACCGCTACACCGAAGGATATGGTATATCCTACAAAGGTATTGATACTGCACAGGCTGATGGCTGCACGCTGATTATCGCTCTCGACTGCGGTATCAAGGCTGTGGAAAAGGTGGAATATGCCCGTACGCGCGGTATCGATTTTATCATCTGCGACCACCATACACCCGGTGACCAACTGCCTCAAGCCATAGCAGTGCTGAATATGAAACGTGCCGATTGCGGTTACCCCTACAAAGAACTGAGCGGCTGCGGAGTAGGCTTCAAGTTGGTGCAGGCCTATATGCACCAACACCATATCTCGGAAGAACAAGCCTACACGTTGCTGCCACTGTTGGCAATGTCGATAGCCTCTGATATTGTGCCGATTACAGGCGAAAACAGAGTACTGGCTTACTATGGCTTGCGGCAACTGAACAAACGTCCGCCGGTAGGCGTGTACGCTATCATGCAGGTGGCGGGCATTGCAGACAAGACAATCAATATATCCGACCTTGTTTATAAGATCGGTCCGCGTATCAATGCGTGCGGGCGTATCCAATCGGGGGCAGAAGCGGTGCGATTGCTTATCACAGACGACCTCGCTTTTGCACAGCAGCAAGCGCAAAACATTAATACCTACAACACCGAGCGCAAAGACTATGACAGTAAGACCACCGAAGAAGCCCTGCAAATGCTATCTGCTGACCCGGACAATGACCGAAAGCATACAACGGTGGTTTTCTCGCCCACGTGGCACAAAGGCGTGGTCGGTATCGCCGCTTCCCGCCTGACAGAGCAGTATTACCGCCCTACGATAGTGCTTACCGCCGGCGAGAATGGCATAATATCCGGCTCTGCACGGTCGGTAAGCGACTTTGATATATATACGGCTATTGACTCCTGCCGCGACCTGCTGACCAATTTCGGCGGGCATAAGTTCGCTGCGGGATTGAGTATGCTCGAGGAAAATCTCCCCGCCTTTAAGCAGCGTTTTGAAGAATATGTCTCGGCACATATCACACCCGAGCAGATGCAACCTGCCATCAACATCGAAGCAGAGATACGGTTGGACGACATTACCCCGCAGTTCTTCAATATCCTGCGCCATTTGGAGCCTTTCGGACCGGGTAACCCGCGTCCGACTTTTGTAACCCGCAATCTGATTAATAATCATGGTACACGCCGTGTCGGACAACAGGGAGCGCACCTGCATCTGGATGTAACCGACCGCACAGCGGCTATCGCAGGCATTGCCTTCGGACAAGGCGACAAAGCCCTGCACCTGCAGAACGGCAATAGTGCGGACATATGCTACCACTTGGAGGAGAACACCTTCAATCACCACACCACCATTCAGATGATGGCAGTGGATATACACTTGAATAACTAACAGATTATCAACTATAATACAATGTTTTCGGAAAGAGATATCAAGGGACCTGCACAGCGCCGCGGCAGTGTGGAAGTGGTATGCGGCAGTATGTTCTCGGGTAAAACCGAGGAACTGATCCGCCGTATGAAACGGGCAAAGTTTGCCAAACAGAAAGTGGAAATCTTCAAGCCCGCTATCGATGTGCGCTACTCGGAGGAAGATGTAGTAAGCCACGACCATAATGTGATTCAGTCCACCCCCGTGGATTCCAGCCAGAATATCCTGCTTCTTGCCGATGACATAGATGTTGTGGGGATTGACGAGGCACAATTCTTCGATATGGGTATCGTAGATGTATGCAATCAACTGGCAGCACGCGGCATACGTGTGATTGTGGCGGGGTTGGATATGGACTTCAAAGGCATACCTTTCGGACCTATGCCCGCCCTTATGGCGATAGCCGACGATGTATATAAGACCCACGCCATCTGCGTCCATTGCGGCGATTTGGCATACGTGAGTCACCGACTTGTATCTTCCGACAAACGTGTTCTTCTCGGCGAAACTGACTCCTACGAACCGCTCTGCCGTGCCTGCTACGAAAAAGCCATAGCCAACGAGCATAAAGAACAATAAATCCCGTTGAAATCGAAGATAATCGGTGATTCCATAGTGGAAATTAATGGTTGATTTATGGTTAATTATATGTTCCAACAAATAATTAACGTTCCTATCCCACAACGGCAACGATAGATGTCATATTGCCCCTGGCAATCAGTGATGTATATACCTACAGCGTACCTGATTCCATACCATGCCCCTCTGCGGGCATGCGTGTTTTAGTCCCACTCGGGCGCAAATCGTTGACTGGTATTGTCTCGGGAAATCATACCGGATCGGTAAAAGAGGGTATCCAACTCCGCGATATACTCTGCGTATTGGACGAATCGCCCGTTGTTACCACCGACCAACTCTTTCTTTGGCGTTGGATAGCAGGCTATTATCTCTGCACTCTCGGCGAGGTGCTGGCTGCCGCTCTGCCTGCGGGTATCATTGACGACAACTATACAGCCCGCACCGCCACTTATCTGGCATTACATTCTTCGGTAAACATAGAGCATACGCGCCTGCTGCTCCACCGTGCACCCAAGCAATTACACGTATTGGAAACGTACTTGCGATTGTCTGCCACATCGCCTCTGATAGAGAAACGGGTACTCATAGAAGAATCAGGCGAATCCACTGCCGTCGTACGTGCTTTAGTGGAACGCAAAATTCTCGATGAATGCGAACAAAATATAAGCCGTATTGCGCCCTATACCGGGATTATTGAACCGGCACACCCACTATCCCCCGCCCAGCAAAAAGCCGCAGACGAAATACATCTTGCGTGGCAGAAACACGAGGTCTGTCTGCTGCATGGAGTTACCTCCTCGGGGAAAACGGAAGTCTATATCCGCCTCATACAGGAGCAACTCGAGCAAGGCAGAAATGTGCTGTATCTTGTCCCCGAAATAGCCCTCACCACACAACTCACCGACCGCCTGCGCCTTGTGTTCGGCGATAGCCTGATGGTCTATCATTCGCGCTTTTCCGATGCGGAACGGGTGGAGATATACCACTCTGTCCGCAGTGCAAAGAAGCCTTACCTCGTTATCGGTGCGCGTTCTGCCATCTTTCTTCCGTTGCGAAACCTCGGTTTGGTCATTATAGACGAGGAGCACGAGTCGTCGTACAAACAGGCAGAACCCGCTCCGCGTTACCACGCCCGCTCCGCTGCTATCATATTGGCGCATTATGTGGGGGCTAAGGTGTTGCTCGGTTCTGCCACTCCGTCGGTGGATTCATACTATAATGCTACTATCGGTAAATACGGATTAGTCTCCCTTTCGGAACGGTATGCCGGTCTTCAACTGCCGAAAATCACCCTTATTGACCTCCAACGTCAGTACCATCGCAAAGAGATGTACGGACATTTCTCCGACCCGTTAGTAGATCGGATACGCGAGGAATTGTCCCGTCATAAGCAAGTCATTCTCTTTCAAAACCGCCGAGGCTATGCGCCTATGTTGCAGTGCGTTGCCTGCGGGAAACCACCACGGTGCGTGAATTGCGATGTGCCACTCACTTACCACAAACTCACCGCACGCCTTGTGTGCCACTATTGCGGCTATTCCATTCCTATCCCGCAACGCTGCCCATCTTGTGGTGGCGAGATGCGGGTACATGGTTTCGGTACGGAGCGTTTGGAGGACGAGGTGGAAAAACTTTTTCCGGAAGCAAAGGTTCTGCGTATGGACTTGGATACCACACGCAATAAAACGGCTTACCAGGATATTATCAATGCCTTTTCGCGCCACGAAGTGGACATACTTATCGGCACGCAAATGGTAAGCAAAGGGCTGCATTTCGATGATGTATCGCTTGTGGCGGTGCTGAATGCCGACCAACTGCTCAATCAGCCCGATTTCCGCAGTTATGAGCGGGCATACCAGATGTTGGAGCAGGTGGCGGGACGTGCAGGGCGCAAAGGACAACAGGGCGAAGTGATAATACAGACTTTTGATCCTGCAAACCCTGTATTGGAATATGTCTTGCACCACAATTATCAGAGTTTGTTTGATAGCCAAGTAGCAGAGCGGAAAATGTTCAATTATCCACCATTTCATCGGCTTATTGTACTCATACTGCGCCATCGGGATTTGCATCGGTTGGAGAGTGCTTCCGCTACGTTGCAGACTCGTTTGCAGCAGGTGTTTGGCAATCGGGTCAGCGGAGTACTTGTTCCGTCTGTTGCCCGTGTGCAGAACCAATATATCCGCGAAATACGGTTGAAGATAGAAGTAGGTGCCAATATCGATCGTGCCAAATCGCTCCTAATGGAGCAGATCCGCTATACACTCACTCTTCCTGACTGCAAAGGCACCACCATCCTACCCGATGTCGACCCGCTATGATTATGCAATAAAAAGCAATTTTTATGCACTCTTATACATCAATATAGCAATTACGTAGAAAAGACGTAGAAAGGACGTAGAAAGAATTGGCTTTTAAGCAGTGCATAAGCCTCTTTTTTATACAGAATATACAATAAAAAAATGAATAAAAAGAATACTTCCACCCTTATTCGCCTTATCGTATGGCTCGCTCTCATGGGCGTTCTGACCCTTATGGCAATCGGTGCATGGGCATTATTCCCCGACCACACATCTATTACGTCTCTCAAATGGTTGCAACTGTTCCAAACATTGGCATTATTCTTCCTCCCCCCATTGCTTATGGCGTTTTTTTGCTGCGAGAAACCGATGCAATGGCTGCACCTCGACCAAGGCATATCGTGGCAGACTGCGCTCTTTGCCGTTGTACTCATGCTCTGTGCCATACCGGGTATCAACCTGCTCAGTTATCTTAACCAACAACTCACCCTACCCGCTTTCCTCGAACCGCTCGAAGCCCTGATGCGCAGTCAGGAAGATGCGGCGAACCAACTGACCGAGCAGTTTCTGCAAGTGAATGGCATCGGAGGATTGCTGATTAATGTCGGTCTGATGGCACTTTTGCCCGCTATGTCCGAAGAGCTGACGTTCCGTGGCACTATTCAGTCTTTTTTTGCCAATTCACCCGATTCCAACGGCGCCTTTACCTCCACAAAGTCTCTTTCTGTACGAACAAAAATCGGTATTTGGGCAACCGCCATTATTTTTTCGTTTGTCCATTTCCAGTTCTATGGCTTTGTGCCTCGTATGCTGATGGGGGCTATGTTCGGCTATATGCTGGCGTGGACGGGAAGCCTATGGGTACCAATGCTCATGCACTTTACCAACAATGCCGTTGCCGTACTCTCCTATTATATCACCTACAACTACTCTTTAGACCCGGATTCTATCGATTCCATCGGCACTTCCTCCACGCTGTGGCTCGGCATTCTCAGTATCCTGCTCGTGCTAACAGCACTCATCTGCTACCCGCACTACATACAAAAACAGGCTAATAAATAAAATAGCCCGCTATACCGGCAAGGATAATGAGCAAAATAGGATGAGAGATAAAATCAACCGCCTTTTTGCACCATACGTATTTCTTTGTGAGTGGAGCAACCAACTGCGGAAGAATAGTCAGCAGAAAAACTATGCCGAAGAATACCCAACTATCCCAACCGATAAAAGAAGCAGACCGGCTGTTGGGGTCAAACGGGTCCGGATTAATAAGCACCAAAGCCGCAGCAGCAATCAGCCCGAGAACCGCAAACCGTAACATACGCAGGCTGTTTTGGAAATAGGGATTGGTCTTGAAGCGGGTACTGAGAAAGAAATACAACTTACAGATAGTAAGCATAATAATCAGGCTCGGCAGGATAATGGCAAACGTAGCCAGCACGCTGCCCCACACGCTGCCAGTAGCGGTATAACCCACATACGTGGCGCAGTTGATACCGATCGGACCGGGAGTAACCTGACTGATGGCGACAATATCCACAAACTCGGCTTGCGACATCCAACCGTAGGTCTCCACCTCGTGCTGGATAAGCGACAGAATAGCCAGCCCACCACCAAAACCAAACAGACCTATCTTGGCAAAACTGAGAAATAACTGCAAATACAACATATCTGTTCTCCTTATTTAGCCGCCTTTTTATGCTCCCGTAGCCACGTAAATGCGAGTGTTGCTACGATGGTGATAAAGATAATCCACACGGGCGATAAATCGACCAACCATATCAACAAAGCCGCAGCCACAGGAATACTTGCTGTCGCCCACGTGATTTTAGCAGATTTAGCCATTTTCAGTAGCGGAGCGGCTATCAGTGCCACCACCGCCGGACGGATACCTTTGAATACCGCCTCTACTGAAGGCTGGTCTTGATAATTACGGAAAACCATGGCTATAGCCAGAATAATACAGAACGATGGCAGTATAGCACCCAGTACGGCACCCGCCGTACCTTTCCAACCGCCACAACGCCAACCGATGAATATAGCCGAATTGACTGCAATAATACCGGGTGCGGCTTGTGCCAGGGCTATCATATTCAGGAACTCTTCCTCATCAATCCAATGCTGCCGGTCCACCACCTCACGCTGTATGAGCGGAATCATAGCATAACCTCCGCCCAACGTGAAAGTTCCGATTTTAAGATACGTCCAAAAGAGTTGAAAGAATCCAACCATACTGCATTTCGGAGAACTACCCTCCCTTATAAGAATAAAACGTTATTTTTTCTCTGCGAGTTGCTGCTTAACAAACTTGACCAGCGTATCAATCGCCACTTTGTTGTGCCCGCCCTGCGGGATAATCAGGTCGGCATAGCGTTTGCACGGCTCGATAAACTGCTCGTGCATAGGTTTCAGCACACGCTGGTAACGCTCCATTACCGCCTCTGCAGTACGTCCGCGCTCTACCACATCGCGTTGCATCACGCGGATCAGACGGTCGTCGGCATCGGCATCCACAAAGAGTTTCAGATCCATCTGCTGGCGCAGTTTCTTGTCGCTCAACGCCATGATACCCTCCACGATAATCACCTCTTTGGGTTCGATGTGAATGGTCTCTTTCTGGCGCGTGCAGGTCAGATAGTCATAGACCGGTTGCTCAATGGCTTCGCCGCGCTTAAGCATCTCGATATGCTTTGCCAGCAGCGGCCACTCGAAAGCATCGGGGTGGTCGAAATTGATGTTCTGCCGCTCTTCTACGGGAACATGGCTTGAGTCTTTGTAATAGGAGTCCTGGGGAATTACCACTACTTCGCCTTTGGGCAGGCGTTCTGTCAGTTTCTTAACCACCGTTGTTTTACCCGAGCCGGTGCCGCCCGCAATGCCGATAATGAACATGAGAGGAATGTTTGTTTTCGGGCTACAAAGGTAGTACATTTTTTCCATACTCGCAATATCATATTGCTATTTGCACAAATGCCGGGATTTTATGCAAAAAAGTCTGCCCGACAATCCCTTGCCAAGCAGACCACCATGTTATCTGTAAAAAAGATCTTCACTTACTCTTCTACGCGCAGCGTAGAGAGATACGCTTCATCTATCGTAAAATAGAAATTAAACGTCGTGTCGTTAAGTGTCTCCGAGCGATAATTTTTTGTCAAAAGAATGGCATTTTGTAAATCATACGACTCATACACTACTCCGTTTGTCTCTATTGAAATATACGGATCGTCATACTTACGGCGATTCTTGTAATCATATAGTACATATTCTGTTTGATTATCTGCCGTAAGTACAGGTAGGCTTTGCTCTGTATCTGCACCTCGTGTCTGTATCTGCTGGTCTATCTGCACCAAATAGGAAGGCGATATGGCAAAAGTCTTATTTATATGATTATACTTCTTGCTTTTGGATATTGCAGAATATTCAAATACAACATCACTGTTTAATCCGTTGGTTACGAAATAATTATAGGTGTACTCCCTTGTATATTTCATATTTTCCACCGGCTCTTCGCACGAACTCAACATACCAATGGCACACAGCAAGATAAATATCTTATATATTGTTTTCATAACTCTGTTATTTAAGCGTTTGTACAAATGCAGAATCTATTGAAAAATAGAAATTGAATATAGTGTCCTGCTCAATCTCTACCTTGTAATTCTTAGTGTAGAACGGCAATTTGTCCGATTCTAAATCAAAGTCTCGTTTCGTATCGCCTATCAAGAGGTAGGTTGTCGTAGTAGTGTTACTATCCTCCTTCCGTGGATTCCAAAGCACTATTGTGGATGATTCTTCCGGTGTAAGTACAGGTTGATTCTCTGCTGTGCTATCCGTTTTTAGGAAACCGGAACGTTCCATCAGCCCGTATATTTTTCCGGATGTGGCAGGGGAAAGAACTACGGTTTGCTCACTGGGAGGAAGACCGGTAGAACGATTATACTGATTAAAGTAAAACGTAACAGTTGTGTCTATATTGTTGGTTAGATAGTAATTGAATTGATACCAATGAGTATAGATTATATCATCGTCATTATAACGACACGAACCTACACACAAGGCAACCAAGAGACAAAGAGCAAGATGCCTTAAACTAAAACTTTTCATAACATACTGATTTGATTATTGATTTATTCTTTTAATCTGCAACCCGTGCTGGTTTGTAGCATCCAAATTATATGAGGTTAACATTACATATCGCCCGGGATTGCTGATTGTTTTTGTATATCTGCGATGAGAACTTAATATATAGCCATTGCGACTTACATTGAAAGTATGCTGTTTATTGAATGTAGAAGAAGTTTCGGCACTTAAATTTAATTTCGTTTTACACGCAATTCCGATCCAAGAACCACGACTATTTTTATGATAATTCTTAATCCTTACATCCAAATGACGCATATCAGTTCCAAATATGGTATGTATTTGTCCTACAGTGAAACTGATATTCATTCTGTATTTGCCACTTGTCTCCGTAAAATCTTTGTCATTATCAAAATAAGCCGTACTTACCTGCGGTGCCTTTTGCTGACCATTCTGCAATGTTGCTACATAATCCATTACCTCTGCTTTTGTATTGTATTGGGCGATTTGCGCGTAGTCTTTCATAGCGCACAATACAAATCCGTCTTTGTAGAAACGATGTACTTCATCGCCTACCAAGAAAAGGTTTTTCTCATTCACCAAAGTTTCCTCGCCCAAAGCACCGAGCGGCTCAATATAGTGCTCTCCCAAACTATCATATTCTTGCAGATACTGCGGATACTTACTTTGCATAGCATCAAGAAAACTATCTAATACCTTGTCGGCAATACTCTCAGCCGGTCGTGTAATACCAGGGAAAGACTGTAAACCAATCTGTATATCTTGGGGTGTCGCATTGTACATCTCCCACGCTTTGTCCCATTCTTGGCTATAAATAATGTTCGATTCCAAAATATCATTTTGTACGTTATTTTCTGTTGCCCAAGTGCGTAACGCTTTGTAATCCATCTCTTGTATTCGGTTCAGCGTAGTATCTAACTCGGCATACGATTCAAATACCATTACGTTGCTGCCAAACAGATTTGGATTTTGCCGTACAAATGCAACCGCACGTGCTTTTCGCAACATCGGAGTATCCTTTATGGCTATTTGCGCAGTAGGAGTGTCCTCGCTGTTCATTTGCGAGTTAAGCAAATCATTGTTGCTACACGACGACACTATCAAACATAGTGCCAAACTGCTAAAAAGAACTTTTTTCATTGCTGTTAACTTGTTTTAGTTAGTTAATAATGTTGGTTATTAGAGAGCAAACTCTCCCTGTATTGTATTTTCTTTGTTTTGCAAACGTAATGTATATGTGCCGGTTTGCCAATCGGCAAGCGATATTTCCAACACATCACCTGCAAATACGCTCTCGGTGGTTTCATACACAATGCCATCCGTACATTCTATGCGCACCTGCGTTGTACCTACATTCTCTTGCACCAATATCCACAATGTATTCTCCGAAAGAATTACCTCATAATCAAACAACCCGTCTAACGAATAAGGTTTGATTTCCGGTGTGTATCCGATAGTGGCAGTCGGAATTTTCTTTAGTGGTACTTTGATACCATTAGGGTGTTTAACGTTCACAGGATGTGTTGCCAACATAGGCATTACCAGCATTGCCATAAAGGCAAACAATAGCAGATTCCGTTTCATACGTATATTTTTTATTTTGTTATATGCAAGAAAACATTTATCTTTGCGAAACATTTGACGCTGCAAAAGTAGTGGAAATTGGCAACATCTCCAAATTTAACACTTACCCACCCTATTAAAAATGCCTTATTACTTGATTATAACTCACTGATTATCAATACCCGTATTTTATGCTCCGAAAAAATACTTACCCGCCTTGTTTTAAGATGATTTGTGTAGTCATCATTTTTTTATCTATCTGTATATTAGGTGGTTGCGGAAACGGTGTGAAAGTAAGGAATTTAGATATTATACACGCAAATGCCCTAATTGAGCCACATCCGGATAGTACTTTGACAATCTTGGCTTCAATCAACCCAGATACACTCCCCGAATATGACAAAATGCACTGGTATTTGTTGCACGAATATGCCTCACTCAAACTATGGAAACCCGTCTCGCCCGATACCATTATGCCTATTGTCGTGGATTATTTCCAACGTACTGGCGACAAACAACACCTATGCGAGGCATTGTACATTCAAGGGGCGCAATACGAGCATACAAACCGATGTCAAGAGGCAATGCTATGCCTGAAAGAGGCGGAACAATATATTCCGTATTTAGACACCGTATCGTCTGTCGCGGGACTGATTTATTACATAGAAGGTGCTATTTTTGAGAGCGAAATGTTGTTCCACCTTTCATTGGAAAAATACCTGCAAGCCTTACCTTATTATCAACAAGCCGGCGATAAAAAGCGTGCTGCATATTGTTGTCGGGATATTGCACGAATGTTATCGGAAAGCAATGACAGTACGCAAACAATATACTATGATATGGCTATGGATTATGCACTTCAGCAGCATGATACATTAGCCTATCTGAGTACACTTTGGCAAAAAGAATACAATCTAAAGTCTAGCCCGTTTGATAGTCTGTTGCCGATCAGTTTGTATCTTGTAGATTCTCTCCACAAAACACGTTATGCACATTTCCCGACCGAGTACTATATAAAACAGGGGAAAATTGAGAAGGCAAAAACATATCTGCAATTATTTTCTCAAGATACCGCCTTTTTAGATTGGAGCCGTGAAAAATACAATGATTTGCAAAGCCAACTCCTCTATCAAGAAAACGAACCCGCACTTGCTTATGATTTGTTACAACAAGTGTATAGACAATTTCGGCAACGGGTAAAACAAGATGCCCATGTTCGCACCTACCTTATCTCGCGTCAGTACGACCTTGAGAAAGAGCAGCAGAAGACGCTCCGATTGACGATCACCCGCCAGCGTCTATGGATAACCATTGGTGCGGGGGTGTCAGGATTCATCACCATCCTGCTGATAGTTCTCTTTATCTACCACCACAAACGTATGCTCCATCGCCAGAAAGAGCAGGCTATGCAGGCGAATATACGCGCATTGAACGCAGAATTGAACGAGAAACGAAATACGTTGCGCCGGCAACTTTACCAGCGTATGGATATGGCAAAACACTTGCACGTAGATGATATCCCCGCCAAACTGCCACGGGAAGTAAGGGATTATTTGGAGCAAATTGTCTTTACAAAGGAAGAAAACTGGCAGGAATTGCGGCAGGAATTCAATGCATTGTACGGCGGATTGTTAGACAACCTGAAAAAACAGCATCCTGTGCTCACCACCCAGGACGAACAGGTGATAGTTCTTGGTGTACTTGGTTTCAGCAATAGCGATATGGCTTTTTTGCTCAATATATCCGATCGCACCATTTGGAATCGCCGCCAGAAAATACGCGACCGTCTCGGTGACCCGCAACTGGATCTTGACCAATGGTTTCTTGCCCGTGCCGCCCTCCCTACTGCCAAAGACCTTGCTGCTTACTTCCCTTTATCAAGAGTGGGTGATTAGTGGGTGATTAGTAGGTGATTAGTGGGTGATTCCCATATGGATATGGGCGTTTACTATGCTGCTGGCACCAAGTTCTTTGTTTATGTAACAATGCAATGCGGCGCATGTTGCGCCGCAAGAAAGGTTTTGCAGGTTTTGTTTTTTATAGTTTTTGTTTTCTGCGGTCTATTTTCTTCCCATTTTTCTCGCCGCTCTGCGGCATAGGAGTTTTTATTCCGAACTCACGTTACTTGAATTTCTTGCCCGAAAGGGCATAGGAAATTTGTACTATGCCGGATAATCGCCCCGATGTACTTGGCATAACTTCCCCTATCTATTGCAGTTGCGACAAATAGCAATATCTTTGTTGCGGAGAACAGAATAACGAAAACCATTTGCCACTGAAGAATGAAATAGTGTAGCAAAAGAGGCTGTAAGGATATTGCCGAACGGATGGGCATGCGCCTTGTCGTAGCAGCAAGGCAGCACCTCGCCCGAGGTGGTAATGACACACCCCGACCACAAACGGCAACATGGGGCGGAGATGCCCCACAGACGTCGCCACAGCGATTGCTTGAGATGATACTTCCCGTCTTTGCCGATTGTATAACGGGCATAACGTGTGTCGGCAGGCATTAGCGGGTTACCATTGGCGTAATCGTATAGTTGCGCAGTCTTCAATGTTATCCGGTCGGCACCCCAACGGCGATACACTCGCCGCATCTCTGCCCACTCATGTTCATTGGTATGCAGGCGCAGGCATTGCCATTCGATAACGGGAGTCCTGCTGCCGAGACGCTGCTTGACATCGTGCAGGAGACGCAGTGCCTCACGCACTTTCTCTATATCTCCGCCTACCCGATAGGCACTATACGATTGTTGGCTTATTCCGTCCAAAGAAACAATGATTCTGTTCAGTCCGCTCCGCACAAGAGCCTCCGCCAAGCCGAATGTTATCCCCTGCGCATTAGTAGACACAATGGTATATAGCCCCGCTTCGTGTGCCTCGTGTATCATCTTTGGCAGGTCGGGGTTAAGCAGCGGTTCTCCCTGAAAATAGAATTGCATGGTGTGTGCGTAGGGGGCAATCTCCCGAAGCAGCGTCTTCCACACCTCGGGGCGCAGCATTTCCGCTTTGCCGCTTTGCGGGTGTCCGTTAGCCATACCTACTGGACACTCAGGACAGCGCAGATTGCAGAAATTAGCCGGCTCAACCGATACAAATGTCGGCAGATGACGCACCCGCACTATCCCAAAAAAGGACAGCGCATAAGACACCCAACAGCACAGTTGGTTGACCGCCCTACTTACAAGGAATCTTGTTGACACGACGCTCGTGGCGACCGCCCTCAAAATCCGTAGTGAAGAATATCTGCACTAATTGAAGGGCTTTTTCCTCGGTAATAAAATTGGCAGGCAAACCGAGTACATTGGCATTGTTGTGTTGGCGTGCCAAACGTGCCAAGGGTTCGTCCCAGCAGAGCGCGGCACGGATACCCTGATGCTTGTTGGCAGTCATACAAATACCGTTCCCCGTAGAGCAGATGGCGACACCCATATCGGCTTTGCCCTCCTCTATAGCCGCAGCCATAGGGTGTGCATAGTCGGGATAGTCGCAACTTTCGGCGGAGTAGCAGCCGTAGTCGGTTACCTGTGCACCTTGCTCCTCAAGATACCGGCGCACTTTCTGTTTGAGCGCATAGCCTGCGTGGTCAGACGCAAGGGCAATATGCAATTCATTATACGGAAGCATAGTAGGAAAGAATTTGTAAGTGTGTAAATTAACACCCGTCTCTGCATATTAATTGTTAATTCTTAATTGTTAATTGATTATAGGGACAAGCGTTTTGACAAACCAAACAATGGTGCGTCTTGTAGGCGATGCATAGCCGTGCATCCCATACGGGGTTACGCAATGCGCCTGTCGGGCAGGCTTCTTCGCAGCGGTGGCAATCGGCACAGATATCCATTGGCGGTGCTTTCGGTGCTACTTCCACATCCACTTGCAGCACCAACTCCCCGGGATGTACCATACTGCCTAAAAGAGGGTGAATGAGTTGATGGTTGCGCCCAATCTGCCCCAATCCTGCCAACACCGACCAACGACGTTCCAAAAATGGTGCCGAGTCGCAGAAAATATGCTGGCTTTCCGATACAATCCCCTCACCGAACCGCTCCCGCAACAGGGCGTCTAATTGATACAATTTCGATTTCACAGCCCGATGATAATCCCTTCCCGACTTGGCATAAGTGAGCAAACAGACCACTACCGTCCTGCCCCCCTCTACCAGTTCGCTCGGGTCATATCGTTTCTCGCGGTTGCGCTCCAGGTAGTCCATATTCCCGTGCAGCCCTTGCGCCACCCAGTTGTCCATATACTGTGCGTCACGCTCCAAACGCATAGCCGCAGCTATGCCGCAATCGTCAAAACCGACCTCCAAAGCCGCCTTACGAATATCCGCTTCGGTCATCCTTGGAAAATCACGTTGTGCAGCACTAACGCAAAATTACCGAATATCAACTGGCAGGCAATAGCCAATACGATGATACCAAAGAACTTACGGATAATGTAAATTGATGTGCTACCCAAGTATTTCATCAGCCAACTCGTAGCGGTCAAGATAATAAACAACACTACAATACAGAGCAGCACAGCACAAATTAGGTTCGATGTGCTGTACTCCGCCGTCATAGCAATCAGTGCGGTAAAAGCACCCGGACCGGCATACATCGGGAATGCCAACGGTACCAGATTGCCTGAACCGCCAATGTCGGTCTTGAAAAACGTAACATCCAATATCATCTCCAATGCCATCAAAAAGATGATAAAACCGCCTGCAATCGCAAAATACTCGATTTTAACACCAAAAAGTTTCAGTATCCATTCACCTAATAGCAAAAAACCGATCAATATGGTGGCTGAAGCGAGCGATACACGCCACGGACTGATTTTTGTCCCTTTCTGCTCCATAGCCATCGTAATAGGCATATTGCCAAGAGGGTCAATAATGGCTATCAGAAACACAAAGGCAGGCAGTATCTGCCAAATGTCAAGAGAAGAGAAGAAATTTCCCATACGCAGATGCTTTTTTATAGTGAATAATTTCAGCCCGCAAAGATAGTAAAAAATGAATTATTATGCAAAGAATACGAAATTATTTACCACGAATTTGTGTAATTCGGATATTTTCTGTACCTTTGCAGTCCGTATCTTGCATATTTTTAATTTATTTCATCAGAAAATTATATGATTAACTCTCAAGACGTTAAAAACGGCGTTTGTATCCGTATGGACGGCCGTCTGTATTTTGTGATTGAGTTCCTCCATGTAAAACCGGGTAAGGGCAACACAATCATGCGTGTGAAATTCAAAGATGTAGTCGATGGCCGTGTATTGGAGCGCCGCTTCAATATCGGTGAAAAACTGGAAGATGTACGCGTAGAGCGCCGTCCCTATCAATACCTCTACCAGGAGGGCGATGACTACATCTTTATGAACCAGGAAACCTACGAACAAGTGCCTATCGCTCACGACCTTATCACGGGTGTTGATTTCCTCAAAGAGGGCTTTGTTTGTGATGTAGTAAGCGATGCTTCTACCGATACTATCCTCTTTGCCGAACTGCCTACCAAGGTAGAACTCACCGTGGCTTACACCGAGCCGGGGCTCAAGGGCGACACCGCTACCAACACCCTCAAACCCGCTAAGTTGGAGACAGGCGCTGAAATCCGTGTACCTCTGTTCATCAACGAGGGCGAATTGATCCGCGTGGATACACGCGACGGCAGTTACTGCGAGCGCGTTCGCTAATATAAAATATACTTGTAAAAAAGAGATTGCCGAAAAGCAATCTCTTTTTTTTGTCTATAACTCTCTTTTACCTCCGTATAATCGCATCGGGTGATTAACGGGTGATTATCGGGTGATTATCGGGTGATTAACGGGTGATTCTGCATAGGATAAGCGGTGTTTATCCTGCACTTGTCATCAATCCCATACCCACTGGGGACGCAGACACCTCGTCCACGGTGTAGAGAAGCGAAGTATAAGACAATTTGCACATTTCGGAGTTTTGTTGTAACTTTGCGGGTGAATTTAATTTGGTATATTGTGCAGACACACAGATGGCAGAACATAACCTCATAGGAACAATTGGAGAAGATATTGCAGTCCAAATACTCAAAAAGAACGGACTGCGTATTCGGGAACGAAATTGGCGTATGGGACATCTCGAAGTGGACATCATTGCCGAGAACCGCAAAGAGATAGCCTTTGTGGAGGTAAAAACACGTACATCTACCTTCGGAGGAAAGCGTGCAGAGGAATATGTGGACGAACGTAAACGACGTCGAATTATTGCCGCAGCCAACGCATATATTCGCTATCACAATATACAGAAATCGCCACGTTTTGATATTGTAGGCATTCTTTTAGACCGCAATACGCACAAGGTGATAGAGCAGACTTATCTGCCTGATGCATTTACACCACGGTGCAAAACAATAAGCAACAATAGTTTCAGCGGTATATGGAGATGGCTGCATAGATGTAAAATTATCCGTTGAAATCGAAAGAAATTACAATTTTTATAACGTCTATAGTTAGTATAAATATAAAGACCTATTTAAGATAAAAACACCGTTGGAATCGATGGATTTTGAATATGATGTCATAGTAGTAGGTGCCGGTCATGCAGGTTGCGAAGCGGCAAGTGCTGCTGCCCGTTTGGGTAGTAAGACATTGCTTATTACTATGGATATGAATAAAATTGGGCAGATGAGTTGCAATCCTGCCGTAGGAGGTATAGCCAAAGGACAGATTGTCCGTGAGATTGATGCACTCGGCGGACAAATGGGACGTGTTACCGATTTGACCGCCATCCAGTTCCGTATGCTCAATCGCAGCAAAGGACCCGCTATGTGGAGTCCGCGCAGCCAGAGCGACCGAAAACGTTTTATCGAAGAATGGATTCACACGCTTTCAACGACAGAAAACCTATATATCTGGCAGGATGTAGTTACCCAACTTATCATAAACAATGGAGCAGTTATCGGGGTAAAAACTGCACTGGGTATCTCTATAAAAGCACAAGCAGTAGTACTTACCAATGGAACTTTCCTTAACGGACTACTCCATTTTGGTAAAGCACAGATACGTGGCGGACGTACCTCTGAACCTGCCTCATACGGACTGACCGAACAACTCATTTCGCTCGGTTTCAACGCCGGAAGAATGAAAACAGGCACACCTGCACGCATTGATAAACGCAGCATCCATTTCGATGAACTCATAGAGCAACAAGGCGACAACGATTGGCATAAGTTTTCATACCTCACCGATGTATCGCGTCCGCTCAAGCAGATGAGTTGCTGGATTACATATACCAATCCACGCACACACGAAGAACTACGTAAAGGATTGCCGGATTCTCCCCTTTTCAACGGACAAATCAAGAGTATCGGACCACGTTATTGTCCAAGCATTGAAACCAAGATTGTAACCTTTGCCGATAAAGATGCTCACCAGGTATTTCTCGAACCGGAAGGAGTAGATAGCAATGAGTACTATGTAAACGGTTTCTCATCTAGTCTTCCATGGCAAGTGCAATTGGCAGGACTCAAAACCATCAAAGGCTTAGAAGACGTTATTATGTACCGCCCGGGCTATGCCATTGAATACGATTTCTTCGACCCCACACAACTAAAACATACGTTAGAAACGAAGATCATCAGCAATCTGTTCTTTGCAGGACAAATCAATGGCACTACCGGATACGAAGAAGCCGCAGGGCAAGGTATAGTAGCAGGCATCAATGCTCACCAAAACATTATCGGCGGTACACCATTTACAATGGGTAGAGACGAAAGTTATATCGGCGTACTGATAGACGACTTGGTAAACAAGGGTGTAGACGAACCATATCGTATGTTCACTTCCCGCGCAGAACATCGTATTCTTCTGCGCCAAGATAATGCCGACGTTCGACTCACAGAGCACAGTTACCAATTAGGTCTTGCAGATGCAGCGCGTTACCAAACATACCGCGATAAGCAAGATGCTGTTGCAGCACTTACACAATACCTACAAACCACAAGCATCAAACCGAACGACATAAACGGTTACTTAGAGCAAGTAAGTGCCAGCCCGCTTTCGCAAGGTTGTAAATTATCCGAGTTAGTATTGCGCCCACAAGTAAGCATTTCCGATTTAATCAATGCGCTACCCAACCTCAAAGCAAAACTATCAGAGATCATTCCGCAGAAATTACACCAAGAAGAGATAATAGAAAGTACAGAGATTAATTTGAAATATGAGGGATACATCCATCGCGAGCAGTTAGCGGCTAACAAACTACAGCGTCTTGACCAAATACGTATTCCACAGGATTTTTACTATCAAAACCTACAATCTCTATCCACAGAAGCAAGACAGAAACTAACCAAAATACAACCTAACACTATCGGCGAAGCAAGCCGTATTCCCGGCGTAAGCCCTAATGATATTAGCGTATTGCTTGTGTTTATGGGTAGATAAAAATGATTTTTTGTTTACTACGTAAACAAACTTATTTGTTCCACGTGAAACATTAATACAAAAATAATATGACAGCAGAAGAAGTAAAACAGCAGATTCGTAACATTCCGGATTTCCCCGTTAAAGGTATTCAGTTTAAGGATATTACTACTGCCCTACGCCAACCTGAGTGCTTGCGTTGGATGCGTGATGAAATGGTAAACCTTTACAAAGATAAGGGAATTACCAAAGTAATAGGCATTGAGTCCCGTGGATTTATAGTAGCCCCGGCAGTGGCGATGGAGTTAGGTGTAGGGTTTGTGCCTATTCGTAAACCGGGTAAATTACCTGCCGAAACGGTTGAGATGAGTTATCAAAAAGAGTATGGAGTAGATACTATTCAGATACACAAAGATGCTATTTCTGCTGACGATGTAGTGCTTATTCATGATGACCTGCTGGCTACAGGTGGTACTATGGCAGCGGCAGTAGAGTTGGTAAAGAAATTCGGCGTAAAGAAAGTGTATGTAAATTTCATTATCGAACTTGATGTACTGAATGGTCGCAAAGTACTAACCAATGCTACCGAGGTGGATACACTGATACATATGTAGATCAGGTATATAACCGCATAATCTTATAAATTGGCTACACAATCTGGATATATTACTACCCTACTCCAACGTATTCCGCAAAGTCCGGGCGTATATCAATACTTTAATACTGATGGAGAGATAATCTATGTAGGCAAAGCAAAGAACCTGCATAGACGAGTGAATAGTTATTTTCAGAAAGACCATACCAGTTCTAAGACCCGGCAGTTGGTTGCCCATATAGCCGACATACGCTATGTGGTAGTAGATTCAGAGCAGGATGCATTCTTATTGGAGAATAACCTGATTAAGAAATATCAGCCGCATTACAACATCCTGCTCAAAGATGGTAAGTCATATCCAAGCATCTGTATCACCCGAGAACCTTATCCGCGTATATTCAAAACACGCACTATCAACAAGCGGGCAGGCGAATACTACGGACCATATAGTTTCGGCAATACGGTGGACTTGGTGGTAGAACTGATACATCGATTATTCCCTATCCGCACTTGCAACCTGCCGATGTTGGATGATAGTATCAAAAAGGGTAAGTTTAAGGTCTGTCTCAAATACCACCTGCATAATTGCTGCGGTATATGCGAGATGAAGCCCGAAAGCCGACAATATGCAGAGTGGATACGCCAAGCACGGCAAATCATACGAGGTGATGCGCACGAGATAAGCAAACAACTCGAAGCGGAAATGTACACTCTATCCGCCCAAATGAAATACGAGGAAGCGGCAGAGACCAAACGCAAACTGGAACTGCTGCAACAGTTTTGCAGCAAAACGATTATTACCAATACTACGGCGGGCGATGTAGATGTCTTCGGGTATGATGAGCAGGATGATAATGTGTATATCTCTATGCTACACGTACATAACGGCAGTATCGTACAGGGGCAGACTATTGAATATAAAAAGAAAATAGAAGAAGAGAAAGAGGAGATTCTGGCACTCGGTATGATGGAACTGCGGGAGCAGTTAGGCAGTATAACCCGTGAGGTAATTGTACCTTTTATTCCGGATGGGTTCGATGAAACACTGCATATCTATATTGCCAATGGCGGGGATAAGAAGAAACTCTTAGACTTGGCAATGCAGAATGTGCGGCAATATAAGCAAGACCGCCTGAAACAAGCCGACAAACTCAATCCCGAGCAACGGGCAACTCGTATATTGAGCGAACTACAGAAAATGTTGGGACTACCTACCCTACCCGTTTGGATTGACAGTTTCGATAACTCGAACATCATGGGTACAGATGCTGTAGCCGGGTGCGTGGTTTATAAGATGGCAAAGCCGAGCAAGAAAGACTACAAGCGGTTTGAGATAAAGACTGTGGAGGGTGCAGACGACTATGCCAGTATGCGCGAAGTGGTACGCCGCAGGTACCAGCACCTGAAAGACGACGGCAGCAAGATGCCAGACCTGATTATTGCCGATGGTGGTATCGGACAGATGCACGCCATACGCGAGGCAGTGGAAGACCAACTGGGGTTGTCTATCCCGATTGCGGGTTTGAAGAAAAACGACAAACACCGAACACAAACTTTGCTCTATGGCTTTCCGCCCGTAGAGGTGAGTATGCCGATAACGAGCGAGGTGTTCCGACTGATGACGCAGATACAGGACGAGGTGCACCGATTTGCCATTACCTACCACAAACAGAAGCGCAGTAAGCACCAAATAGCAAGTCAACTCGATGATATACAAGGAGTTGGAGAAGTTACAAAGCAAAAGATACTGCAACATTTCGGTTCCGTACGCCGTGCTAGTTCGGCAAGTATGGAAGAATGGCAAAAATTACTTGGAAATAAAAGAGGTTCAATGATTTACGAGTATTTTCAGAGCAAAATATCGCGCTGAGAATCGCATATTTGAAACGACTATGAGTATTTATACAATAAAACAAGACTCTGAGAGCGGACTTTTTCTGCTCAATGAAGAGGGAAAGCGTGTACCTGCCCTAGATATACTCCGAACCACGGAGCCACATCGTGTGTACGCATTCTATGGAAAGATGGGTGCCGGAAAGACCACGTTCATCAAACAACTCTGTCAGGAGATGGGAACGGACGATGTAGTGAATAGTCCGACCTTTGCGATAGTAAATGTATATGATGTGGAACACCCGCACAAGGGTGAGGTGTATCATTTCGACTGCTATCGGCTCAAAGACATCCGCGAGGCACTCGATTTCGGAGCAGAAGAATACCTTTATTCTGGCAACTACTGTTTTATTGAGTGGCCGGAGATGATAGATCGAATTCTACCAGAAGACACCATTAGTATTCATATAGAAGTGTTGGAAAATGGAGACCGAAGATTGACCATCGAGGCATAGAAAGATAGAATAATAGAATGAAATGATGAAATGAGGCGGTGGCTTGCCATAGGGTGTCTTTTGCTTGCGGGGTGTACTTCTTTTTTGGGAATGTCATTGCAAGCGGAGAATGTGGAACACGAGAATATTCTCCACGTGAACTATGGCGGTATGTGGCAACAGGACCAGTACCTCAGTCCCCTACTCTACTCGGGTATGCGGGTAGGATTGGGTAACGAGTGGTGGCAACCGTTCCGACAGGAGAGCCGTCTCGGACGCAAAGGCAAACTGACCAACTGGGCACACGTGGGACGTGTGGATATTAGTTTCGGCTGGCTATATAATCAGTCGAAAAGCAATGGCGTCTATGCATTAGGCTTACAAGGCGGTTGGGGTGCGTTCTATACGTGGCAATTTCCAAAAGCAGGCATACAAATATGGTTGGGTCCGTACTTGGATTTTGACTTTATGCCACGCACCATACTGAGCAATGTGAACAAACCGTATTCGATGGATGCAGCGGTACAAATGGAGGCTATGGGTGGCGTAAATTACTCGTTTGCAGCGCGTAAGACGTCCTACCGCTTGTGTTATACAGTGCGAGCAAACCTGATAGGCGTGGACTTTATGCCCGATTATTGGCAGTCGTATTACGAACTGACAGAGGGAATAGAGGGTATTGTGCGCTGTGCGGGTATGTGGAACCACCGCTATCTGAACCACGAACTGACACTTGATATGCAGTTTCTGCACTCTACGTGGCGTGTAGGCGTGCGGCACGAGTACTTGGAGTACGGACAGGGCGATATGTGGTTCAGTCGCGAGCAGGTAAGTATGGTAGTAGGCACATGTTTCCGCTATAAGTTGAAACCGAACAAACGACTGACAGAATGGTAAAACGGGTGATATATAGCGTGTTAGTATGTGTAGTATGCGGGCTATGGGCTTGTACACATACCTTAGGCGATGTTTCCTACCCCGATACGCCTATTGGCAATATGGAGGCGTTGTGGCATATCATTGACGAGAGATATTGTTTTGTAGAGGAAAAAGGGGTGGATTGGGACGCTATCCATACAGAATATATAGATAGTGCAAAACAGATAGACCCTGCGGACAAACAGGCGGATATACGTCTGTTTGACCAAATGGCAAAAATGCTTAACCGGCTACATGACGGACACGTAAACCTCTATACAGCATTTGATGTTTCGAGTAGCGATGAATGGTATAAGGATTATCCTGTATTATATAATAGTCAGATTATCAACGATGTATATCTACAAAATGCCCGCCGTGCAGGAGGATTGACCTATGCCAAAATAGCAGGGGACAGCATAGGATATATACGATATAGTTCGTTCTCGTCGAGTTTCGGAGTAGCCAATATGTACTATGTGCTGACGGATTTCAAAGAGTGCAAAGGCATCGTATTGGACGTACGGAACAACGGCGGTGGCGACCTGACGAATGCATACAAATTGGCGGCTACATTTATGGAAAATGATACCCTGATCGGCTACTGGCAGCATAAATCGGGCAAAGGGCATACGGATTATTCGTCATTGGAACCGCTGTATGTGCGCGAGAGCGATATGCCGAACAAATGGTTCAGACCCGTGATTGTATTGCAAGACCGCTACACCTATTCGGCGGCGAACTCGTTTGTCAATGCAATGCGCTATGCCAAAAACTCACTGCTGTTGGGTGGCGTAAGCGGTGGCGGAGGCGGTATGCCGATGAGTTACGAACTGCCCAACGGGTGGACGGTGCGTTTCTCGAGCGTGAAGATGTATGATGCTGACCAG
This sequence comes from uncultured Bacteroidales bacterium, assembly GCA_934728255.1. Lineage (GTDB taxonomy): Bacteria > Bacteroidota > Bacteroidia > Bacteroidales > Paludibacteraceae > Colicola. The sequence goes on along the minus strand of CAKVEC010000012.1, from coordinate 16,733 downwards.
CAGAGCATTGAAGAGGGAATAGAACCCGATGTATATGAAATGCTACGCAGTTCGGACAAGGACGACCTGATAGAACGGGCGGTAGCGATAATCAATAAAGCGTATGAACGGAAATAACATCATAGAGGTACAGGATATACACAAATCGTTTGGCACATTGGAAGTGCTGAAAGGTGTCAATCTGACCGTACAGAAAGGCGAGATTGTGGCGATTGTAGGCAAAAGCGGTGCAGGCAAGACCACGCTGCTACAGATTATCGGCACATTGGACAAACCGACAAGCGGTACGGTACGGATAGACGGAGTGGATGTTTTCTCGCTGAAAGAGAAAGAGTTAGCCGAGTTTCGCAACCGTCATATCGGGTTTATCTTCCAGTTCCACCAATTACTGCCCGAGTTTACGGCACTAGAAAACGTGATGATGCCTGCGTTAATCGGGAAAGTAGGACAAAAAGAGGCAAAAGCAAAGGCGGAACAATTACTGACTGAATTAGGTCTGAAAGACCGTATGTCGCACAAGCCAAGCGAGTTGTCGGGAGGAGAGAAACAACGTGTGGCAGCTGCCAGAGCATTGATGATGTCGCCGTCGGTGATACTTGCCGACGAGCCGAGCGGAAGCCTTGACGAGGCAAACAAACGTGAATTGAACGGGCTGCTGCTGCACCTGCGGGAGCAGTACGGACAAACGATAGTGATTGTAACCCACGACAAGGAACTGGCAAATATATCCGACCGGGTGATTGAAATAAAAGATGGTGTGATAGAATAAAAATATATTAAACAAAAACAAGGCAACCTATGCCTATCCTATAACCATCCTATAACGATCCACCTACGTTTGACTATACATAGCAAAAGTAAAGAAAAATGAAAAAACAATACCTTTATCTGCTCTTTGTGCTGCTGTTGGTCGGCTGCAAACAAGGACGGCAGTATTTCCCGAGCAGCAAAGAGATGAAGCCGCAGCACGTGGAAATAGTGCGTTTCGACAGCGCACTACTAAGCGTGCAAACGACTGATATAGAACGTGATATACGGCGATTATACACAGAATATCCCGATTTTATGCCGATGTTTGTAGAGGATATATTGGGCATTCCCGTATCGGACACCGCCTATTTGGCAGTGGCGTTACCGCAGTTTTTGGAGGATACGACCTACGGTTTTCGGCAGACCAACCTGCGCGAGAAGCAGATGTTTGCCGATATATCGGATATACAGCGCAGTTTGGACGATGCGTTTACTCGGATATGCTACCTGTATCCGGATATGCAAGTGCCTGAAATATATTTGTTTATATCGGGATTTAATGCATCGGTTTATTTTTTTGAAGACGCGATTGCCGTGGGGGCGGATATGTATCTCGGGAGCGATTACGAGTACTACAACCGCGTGGTGTACGACTACCAGAAACAGACCATGCGCAAAGAGTGTATACCCGCCGATGTGGTAAGTGCGTATCTGTTCCGCAACCTGCCCTATACAAGCACCAAAAGCCGTCTGCTTGACCAGATGATATACCGCGGAAAAGTGATGTACCTGCTGTCGGTGCTGTTCCCCACCCTGCCCGGCTACGAGGTAATGGGCTATACAAAGCAGCAATGGGACTGGTGCGTGAAAAACGAGCGGGCAGTATGGCACCTGATGATGGACAAGCGCGACATCTTCAAAACAGAAAGCGTTGTGCTGACCTCGTACCTCAACGAAGGACCTTTCACGGCAGAGATTTCGCAGGACTCACCGGGACGGCTCGGCACATGGATCGGCTGGCGTATTGCAGAGAGTTATATGGAACATAACCAGGATGTTACGCTACAACAACTGATGGCGGAACCCGATGCGCAAAAGATACTCGAGGAGAGTTTTTACAAGCCTTAATTGTCTGACCGCCTACGGCTGTTGGAGGTTAGACCGCTGCGCTATTAGAGGTTAGAGGTCAGATCGCTACGCTGTTAGAAGTTGGAGGTTTGACCCGAAATGCATGTTAATTGTTAATTCTTACTTGTTAATTAAATATGAATCGTACTGATTTTCAGATATTGGGTGAGCAGGTGTATGGGCGACCGCTTGTATATCTGGACAATGCCGCTACGGCACAAAAGCCGCAGGCGGTGCTGGATGCCCTGATGGACGGCTACACGCACTGGAATGCGAATATCCACCGCGGAGTACACCACTTGAGCCAGGTGGCGACCAAGCACCACGAGGACGCACGACAGCACGTGGCGGATTTCCTGCACGCACGTTCTGCCAAGGAGATTGTCTTCACCAAAGGTACGACCGACTCGGTGAATATGCTGGCATTCAGTTTCGGCGAGGCAATGGTGCACGAAGGCGATGAGATTATCGTCAGCCAACTGGAGCATCACTCGAACATCGTACCATGGCAAATGCTCTGTGAGCGCAAAAAAGCCGTGCTGCGGGTAATTCCTTTGAATAACGACCTTTCGCTCAATATAGAGGCGTTTAAGGGGCTTCTAAACGACCATACACGTATGGTGTCGGTGGCACAGGTGAGCAACGTGCTCGGCATCATCAATCCCGTGGAGGAGATTATCCGTTTGGCGCATGCGCATAATATCCCCGTGTGTGTGGACGGAGCGCAGTCGGCACCACACCTGCCTATCAATGTACAGGCGATGGACTGCGATTTCTTTGTCTGCTCGGCGCATAAGATGTATGGTCCGACAGGCTTGGGCGTATTGTACGGCAAGGAGCAATGGCTCAACACGCTGCCCCCTGCGGAAGGAGGCGGCGAGATGATTGAGCATGTGCGGTTTGAGCATACCACCTACAACGAACTACCCTACAAGTTCGAGGCAGGAACCCCCGATTTCATCGGCAGTTTCGGCTTCTCGGCGGCACTGACCTATATGGAGCAAATCGGTATGGAAACCATTGCGCAGCATGAGGCGGAACTGAGCCGCTATGCTGAGGAACAACTGGTGCAGATAACAGGTGTACAGGTCTATGCAGCAGGGCAGAAGAAAGCAGGCGTTGTGTCATTCAATGTCTATAACGGCGATACGTTGGTACACCCGTTTGATGTCGGGACACTCCTGGACCGACAGGGTGTGGCTGTCCGTACGGGGCATCACTGTGCCGAACCGCTGATTGACTATCTCGGTGTACCGGGGACGGTGCGAGCATCGTTCGGACTGTATAACGAACACGCGGACATCGATGCGTTTATCGCTGCACTGCAAAAAGCAATTATGATGCTTTGCTAATGCGGAGATTCTTCTTTCTGCTGTGTTTTTGCCTGTCGTTGTCGGCGGGCTATGCGGCGGTTTCTCCCGATGAAACCGAACCGAATCGGCTGTTTCGTATCGTATCCTACAATGTGGAAAATCTCTTCCACCCCGACCAAGATTCTATCAATCCGGACACCGATTTTACACCCGATGGCAAGTACCATTGGACGTATTCCAAATACCGCTGCAAGGTGCAGCATATTGCGCAGGTGATTACGAATATCGGGCAGTTTGACGGCGTAGACATAGTAGGACTTTGCGAAGTGGAAAACAAGCAATGTATCAGCGACTTATGCAGCGTATTGCGCCGTTTCGAGTATCAGTATATCCATTTCGACAGCCCAGACAAACGGGGAATTGATGTGGCGTTGCTCTATCGCCCGACTTTCCATCTAATCAGTGCCTACCCTATTCCTGTGCCGATTGCTAACGGCGAGACTACGCGCGATATTCTTTATGCATCGGGAATTTATCATAACACCGACACGCTGCATCTTTTTCTCTGCCATATGCCGTCGCAATCAGGCGGTGCGGCTGCCACGGCATGGAAACGCGAAGCGGCGGTGGCGGTTTTGCAGCAGCATATTGATTCTATCTTTGCCCTGTCTCCCAAAGCGCAAATCATCGTTATGGGCGATATGAATACTACACCCGAGGAGAATATCCGAGGTATGCATAATGCAATGATACGTCTGTCAAAGCGCACCGGCAGCACGCAAGGCACACACAAATATCAAGGACGCTGGTCGTTTCTTGATCAGTTCTATCTGTCTGATTCATTGCTATATATCACCGATGTACAAGTCTATTCTGCGCCGTATCTGTTAGAGGATGATATGCGTTATCTGGACGCAAAACCACGTCGCACCTATATCGGTTACCGCTACCGGGCAGGCTATTCCGACCACCTGCCTATACTATTAACGATTAAATAAAAACGGATTGCCTGAAACAATTTCCGGGCAATCCGTTTATTTGATGTAATCCCTTTTTACTTGCTCATCTCGAGCATCTTGCGGATAGGCAGTACGGCACGCGCGGCAACCTCTTCGGGTACCAGTATCTCGGGTGCCTCATCACGCAGGCAGGCTAAGAGTTTCTCCAATGTGTTGAGCCGCATATATTCGCATTCGTTACACTGGCAACCGATACTCTCCGACATCTCCGGCGGCACGGGGATAAACTCCTTGTCGGGACACGCCTTCTGCATCTCGTGCAAAATACCGCTCTCTGTAACCACTATAAATCGTTTCTGCGGGCTTTTTGTGCTGTAGTCGAGCAATGCCTTGGTCGAACCGATTACGTCCGCATGAGACAAAATAACCGCCTTACATTCGGGGTGTGCCAATACGGGTGCATCGGGGTACTGCTCTTTGAGTGCCAGCATTGCCTCGAGCGAGAACCGGCTATGCACATGGCACGCACCGTCCCATAGCAGCATCTCCCGCCCCGTTACACTATTGATATAGTTGCCAAGGTTCTTGTCCGGACCGAAGATGATCTTCGCATCCTCCGGCAGTTGATCAACTATTTTTTTCGCATTGGACGAAGTTACCACCACATCGGTCAGGGCTTTTACATCCGCACTTGTGTTCACATAACTGACCACCATATACCCGGGGTGTTCCGCCTTGAAGCGTGCCAAATCGGGTGCTTTGCAACTGTCTGCCAGGCTGCAACCTGCCGCCATATCGGGGATAAGCACTTTTTTCTCAGGACAGAGTATTTTCATCGTCTCACCCATAAAATGCACTCCGCACATCACAATGATGTCTGCCTCCACTTGAGTGGCTTTCTGTGCCAGTGCCAGCGAGTCGCCGATAAAATCCGCCACCTCCTGTATCTCCGGGCGTGTATAGTAGTGCGCCATAATAATGGCATTCTTTTCTTCGCACAATCGGCGTATGGCTTTTGCCAACTCGCCGTTCTCGTTCTTACTCATAAATATATAATATATTCTTTTATAAAAAATTCCTTGATAATAATAGTCTGTTCAAACTGTCGAAAACCACTCTACCCTGTTTATTCTCAGTTTGTTGCACGTATCGAAAATTGTCGATGAAACGTCAATTGTTTTGAAAACTGCAAACTTTCATCCGGTTTCAACACTCTATTAACACCCATTGTTGAAAACTTGTCGAAAACCACCTTACATCCACTTTTTTAGTTTGAAAATCAGCAAGATAAGTAGCGTTGATATAATCATCAGCCCGATGGCGAACGGATAACCCAATTGCCAGTGCAGTTCGGGCATAAACTCAAAGTTCATACCATACATGCTGGCGATGAGTGTCGGCGGCAGGAATACCACGTTCACCACGGTGAAAATCTTGATTATCTTGTTCTGCTCTATGTTTACCAAACCGAGGAACGTATCTTGCAGGTAGTCCAGACGGTCGAAGCCGAAACGCGTATAATCGAACAGGGAATTGATATCTTTGATAATCATTGTCAGTCGCGGGCGCAGTTCCTCGGGGAAGAAATCGCACTTGAGAAAATTGCTTATCACGCGCTGTTTGTCCATTATGTTCTGACGGATAATCGTAACTTTTTCCTGCAGGTTCTTGATTTGAATCAGGATATTTTCGTCCACTTTTCCGTTGTGTGCCGTAATCTCTTGCGACAGCCCGGTGATCAAGTCGGTGGTGTCCTCGATCATATCGGCGTCTTTCTCCACCCGCGTCTCCATCAGTGCCACTAACACATGGTATCCCGTCGGAAAATTACGGGTATTGACAAACATCTTCTTCACCGTCTCGTTGAAACTCTCCAACTCCACGTTGCGGGTCGTAACCAGGATGCTGTTTTTAAGAATGAAGTTCACGGGTTCCAACTCGAATGCCGTGGTCAGGAAGTTGCTGTTCGCCACAATCGAGTCGTCGGTCTGTATATAACGGCTCGACATCTCGATTTCCTCCATCTCCTCATCCTCCTGAATATCAATCTTCAGGAAGCCCTCGAGGGTGTCCTCCGTCTTGTCGCTTACATCAAGCAGGTCGATCCAGATTATATCTTTCTTATCCAACTCTTTGAGAGCAGTGATGGTCTTTGCCACCTTTATTTTCTCGCTGTCTTTATAGAATATCCTCAGTTCCGACATAGCAGCAATTTTTAGATGTTAGAGATTAGATGTTAGATGTTAGAGATTAGGTTTCCTCTATCATCTTGGTCAGTTCCACAAATTCTTCCACACTCAACTGTTCGGGGCGCTTTGTAAATATATTCTCTTCTAAGATCGGATTTCCCTTTCCTACCAGTTGTTGAAGAGAATTGCGCATCTGCTTTCGGCGTTGGTTGAAACTGGTTTTGACCACCTGCTTGAAGAGCCGTTCGTCGCAGTCGAGATGCTGTCGTCCGTTGCGCGTCAGGCGCACCACCGCCGATTTTACTTTCGGCGGAGGGTTGAACACATTCTCGTTCACGGTGAACAGATATTCTATATCGTAGTACGCCTGCAGCAGCACACTCAGTATGCCGTAGGCTTTCTTTCCGGGCTTCGACGCTATGCGCTCCGCCACTTCCTTTTGTATCATACCCGAGCAGACCGGAATACGATCTTTGTATTCCAGTACCTTGAAAAATATCTGGCTCGATATGTTGTATGGATAGTTGCCGATGACGCAGAATTCGCCATCGGGATAGAGGGCATTCAGATCTAATTTGAGAAAATCCCCTTCTATAAGGTGAAGTTCCGGATACCATTCTTTCAGGTACACCACACTCTCGCGGTCGAGTTCTATCGCCGTAAGATCAATGTTCGGATTTTTTAGGAGATATTGGGTCAGAACACCCATTCCCGGACCGATTTCCAATACTCGACCCGATTCAATGGTTTCAGCAATTCGTTGGGCGACACTCAGATCCGTCAAGAAATGCTGTCCCAAAAACTTCTTGGCACGTACTTGTTGCATTCGCTTGGTGATAATCGTCCATATTCTTGTTGTTTGGTTCTTTTCGTCCGCAGCCTGCTTTTTTATGGGCAAAAACTTGCAAATCTGCAATTTTAGCAGTACCTTTGCGGACTGAATTTCGGCGCAAAGGTACTATAATTATTTGAGAAATGCAAACACTCGCACATTTTATCACCAAAATCATTGATTTTTTCTATCGCCCTTTTCGTCGGTATATACCTGAGCAAATATTCCGTTATGCTGCCTGCGGGGGCGGAAATATGGTGCTCGATTGGGTGCTCTATTTCTTGATCTACAACTATTGCATCGGGCATAATCTGATCTATATCCCTACCCCGTTTGCCGCCCTGCCGCAACTCTGTCTTTCGCCACACATTGCCACGCTTTGTATCACGTTTCCTATCACGTTGCTTACCGGCTTTTGGCTCAATAAATACGTTACGTTTACTCAATCATCCCTACGCGGGTGGAACCAGTTGGGCAGGTATATCCTTATCGTCCTCCTCAACTTGGCAATCAACTATTTCGGGCTCAAACTCTGTGTCGATCTGTGGGGGTGGTACCCTACACCGAGCAAGATGTTTATTACTGCCATCACGGTCATCGTCAGTTACACCGGGCAGAAATACTTCTCTTTTCGTAAATAATAACCTACTAAAAAACATACCATTATGAACAAAAGTCTTTTCCGTTCCTGGGCTGTCATTCTCCTGGTGGGAGCCGCTTTTTGTATCGACGGTTTGGTGCGCGGTTTGGATACTGCGCCTGTCGTTACCAAGACCTATATCCTTCAAAAAACCGTCTATCTCACTCCTGAGAAACGCGATAGTCTTTATCTTGACTTGCAATATGCCTATCCTGTTGCCATTCCGGCGCACGACTCTGTGCTGCTATCTATCCAAATGCAGATAAAAACCGAACTCTTCGGCGAAGCGTTTGCCGATATGCAACCCGACCATGCACTCTCTGCCTATGCCGCACTCAATCATACACAATACATACAGGACAATCAGCCTTTGGCGGAAGAGTGGGGGGATAAAGACCACGGATCGGCTTTCTGCGAGGAACTGATTATCAATGCGGCACCTGCAGGAATGGCACGCGGTATCCTCAGTTATGCCGAGGATATCTATTCCTATACCGGCGGAGCGCATGGAATGGGTATCTGCTTGCTCAAAAACTATTCTCTTGCTACCGGGCAACCCGTTCACGAGGAGGATTTGTTTATCGACGACTATTTCGAACCGCTGTGCGGTATGCTGGTCGAGGCGTTGATCCACCAAACCGAGAATGCCGATACCGATCGTGAACTGCGCAAACTCGGCTATAGTATTGAGGACATCGTCCCGAACGACAATTTCTTTGTCTCCGAAGAGGGTATCACCTACGTCTATATGCCATACGAAATAGCCCCCTATGCCCTCGGGCGCACCGACATCTTCCTCCCCTGGTCGGTCCTTTCTTCTGTACTGAAATAACTATCGTCTATATTCACAAAATATGCATTGTATGCATTTTCTATAGCCTCATAATACCAATTACGTAGAAAAGACGTAGAAAGGACGTAGAAAGAATTGCATTTTACAAGGTGTTTAAGCCGCTTTTTTATGCACTATATTCACTTTTTTATGCAACTTTTATGCATAAAATTACTAACTAAAAATATTCTATTATGGCTCAAAAAATCGCTGTCATAGCGGGTGCAGGTCCTGCGGGACTCACTGCCGCTTACGAACTGTTGAAAAATACCGACATCCACCCCGTCATCCTCGAGTCCACCAATGCCATCGGCGGTATCTCGCAGACTGTGCAGTACAAAGGCAACCGCATGGACATCGGCGGGCATCGCTTCTTCTCTAAGAGCGAAGAAATAATGAACTGGTGGCAAAGCGTGATGCCCATACAGGGCGCACCCTCCAAGGACGACCTTCTGCTCCATACGGCCGACAAACCCCTTTCGCCCGATGGTCCCGACCCGGAGCATACCGACCGCGTTATGCTCCTCCGCAACCGCGTCAGCCGTATCTTCTTCCTGCGCAAGTTCTTTGATTACCCCATCTCCATGAAGAAGGAGACCTTCTTTAATATGGGTTTTCTGAACACTATGCGTGCAGGCTTCGGCTACCTGTGGTCGTGTGTGCATAAGTTACCCGAAACCTCCTTGGAGAACTTCTATATCAACCGCTTCGGGCGACCGCTCTACGAGATGTTCTTCGAGGGATACACCGAGAAAGTATGGGGCGTACACCCCTCCAAATTGGGTGCAGACTGGGGCAGCCAGCGCGTCAAAGGTCTGAGTATCAGGTCTGTGCTGAAAGATATGTTTCAACGTGCCCTCGGACTCAAAAGCAAGCATGTCGAGACATCACTCATCGAGCAGTTTATCTACCCTAAATATGGTCCGGGGCAACTCTGGGAAACCGTGGCAGACGACATCCGCCAACTCGGCGGCGAGATACATATGCAGCACGAAGTCATCGGAATAAACGTGGAGAAGGGTAGGGTAGTGTCCGTCGTCGCCCGCACGGCAGATGGACAGGAGCAGACGTTTCCTTGCGACTATTTCCTCTCTACCATGCCCATCAAAGATCTCGTTCCCGCCCTCCGCGGTATCGAGGTACCGCAACCCGTCTCCGATATTGCTTGCAATCTGCCATACCGCGATTTCATTACCGTCGGTCTCTGCGTCAAGCAGATGCGCATCAAGAACCAAACGCATATCCCCACGTTCGACCACCGCGTTCCCGATACCTGGATATACATTCAGGAACGCGATGTGCATATCGGGCGCCTGCAGGTGTTCAACAACTGGTCGCCCTATCTTGTCAACGACTACGAACACACTATGTGGATTGGTCTCGAGTATTTCTGCACCGAGGGCGACACCTTCTGGAATATGCCAAAAGAGGATTTTATCAATATGGCTATCGATGAACTCGTCAAAATAGACATCATCAACCGTGAGGATGTTCTCGATGCCTGCCATGTGCGCATCAAGAAAGCCTACCCTGCCTACTATGGCTCTTATTATCAGTTGGATACCGTCAAGGCGTTCCTCGACACTATCCCGAACCTCTACTGCCTCGGGCGCAACGGACAGCACCGCTACAACAATATGGACCACTCCATGATGACCGCTATCGAGTGCGTCCGCAATATCCGTAATGGCGTTGCCGACAAAACAAATATATGGAATGTTAACACTGAAAAAGAATATCATGAGCAAAAGTAATATCTTTCGTTATATCGTCTTTCCGCTGACCATTGTCGTAGCGTGGTTGTGTGTCGTACTCTATACGTTCAACAGCAAACCCGACCTCAACGGCGATAACTTCAACTACTATATCTATGCCACCTCCCTTGCGGAGGGCAACGGCTATTGCGACTTGTCCTCACCGGGCAGTCCCGCCACTTCTACCTTCCCGCCCGGCTACCCCATTCTGATGACCCCGCTACGTGCTATCACAGACAGCATCGTGGCGCAGAAATGGCTCAACGAGGTCTTTGTTCTGGCGAGCATCCTCCTGCTCTATTTTGCCCTGTTGGCACTCTCATTGCCTATGGATATAGCCTTCACTGCCTCCATAGCGGGCTTATTCTGTCCCCGCCTGCTCCATTTCTCCACGATGATGATGTCCGAATCAAGTTTCCTCTTTATGAGTATGCTTGTCTTCTTTGCACTCATCCGTATGAGCCGGAAGGAAGACAAGTGGTGGAGCGAACTCACATCGCCTTGGTTCTATGTCATGCTTGTGGCACTGGTCTTTACCTACCATATCCGTACCCAGGGCGTAGCCCTTGTGGCGGCGGTTGCCTTGGTCTTGTTGGTGCGCCGCCGTTGGGCGGCACTGCCCGCTACACTCGTCGGTTTTGCCCTCGGATGCCTGCCGTGGATGCTCCGTAACCGTGCTTTGGGTTTGAACGGCAACCGCTATCTCGACTCAATTATGGTGGCTAATCCCTGGCGACCCGAGATGGGTTCGCTCGGCTTCGGTGAGGTGGTAACGCGCTTCTTCGATACGCTCCGTATGCTCATCTTCCAGGCTTTCCCGAGCACTATTCTCCCCTTTGCCAAATTGAATTGCGATGAGCCTGTTTACACGTGGTATATCTACATTTTGGGTGCAGTTATGCTGGTGGTTATGCTCCTCGGTGCATGGCGTCTCGGTAAGCAACGCTGGTTCGCTATCGGCTATATCGCTGCCACACTCGGTGTTATCTCTATTTTTAGTACCCCGAGCGGAAATCGCTATATCACCTCTGTTTTGCCTTTTCTGACGGCTTTTCTGCTTATTGGACTGTGGGCTATTCTTACGTGGCTTTTGCAGCGCAAATGGAAAGAAAAACACTTTCCTGCCTATTTTCTGCTGCTCTTGCTCTTTTTCTCCAAGGCGGGTTTGCTGGAGGAGCACCAACTTGCGCAGCAGAAATACCCCGTCAACTACCAGCAGTTCTTCTCTATTGGCAAGTTGCTCAAGAAGAATACCCCCGCTGGCACCGTTGTCTGCTCCCGCAAGCCCCAAATGCTCTATATGTATGCCGAGCGTCCGGGCGTGAACTATCTCTATACCGACGATGCACGTGTGCTGATAGCCGACTTGGTAAAGAAGAACGTCGATTTAGTGCTTGTGGACGCTCTCGGCTATAGTTCCACCTACCGTTATCTTATCCCTGCCATTCAGCAGTACCCGCAGTTCTTCCCCCGTGTTCTTGCCCACTACGACAATACCGGCACCTACCTCTTCACCTTCGACCGCTCCCGCGCTATAAAGGAATTAACATTGGAATAAAATTAACGGTCAATTAATAACAATTAACGGAGTCAAAGTCACTAATAAATAAAAGGTTAATTGGAGCATAAGTGTGTCTTTTCGCACGGTGTATATAGTGTTTGCTTGCCTTTTGCTGACGGGGTGCGGCAATATCCGCCAAGCGCAGCAAACGGTTGCTACGGCAGACAGTCTCGATACAGAGCATATTCTGTATCGGGACACTGCTGCCTTGCGCACTGCCGCCCGCACTTTGGATAAGCCCTTTGTTCGCCAATGCCACCGTACTACCCTCGCCAAAGCCTACTACTACCTCGGGCGGAACTTGGAAGATAATTTTCTTATATTAGAAGCAGCGGACTGCTATATTGCTTCCGACTATCTCCACCCGCACGATTATACTCTCTGCGGACGTGTTAATTCGTGTATGGGATTTATCTGTGCACAAGCAGATGAAGAAAATGTATCTTTGGAGTTTTACCAACGTGCCAACAATCATTTTCAAAATATCAGCAAAGAAAGATATGCTAACGGACTGATAACCATTAGTAACAGGTATAATTATCTGAAAGAATTTCACTATGCTGATTCCATTTGGCAAATGGCACACATATTCGATTTGGGCAATTTGTATAAAGCACGTTTATTGGAATCACGCGGATTGTATTATTTTCAACAATGCCAATACGATTCTGCCTTGTGGCATTTTCAAGAGAGCATAGACCTATACAATTCAACGGATTGGAAATGCTTTTCAGTAATGAAAGTAATGCAAATCTATGTCAAGTTGGAACAATTTGACAAGGCTTTTCCTTATGCACAATATATTATCCGTTATTCCCAAAATCATTTTTATCGTTCCAATGCCTATTATGTCTTGATTGAATGTGCAGAACAAGAAAAGAATGCAGATGCGCTTGCAGAGTACTCGCATTTACGTGAAGATGAAAGCCGTGAACGAGAATTTGCAAAAAGTGCTTATTCAGCCGCCACAACAAAACTTAAAAGCTATATCAGTGCACCAAAATTTTCATTTGGTTGGCAAGTGGTTGTATTGATTATGGTGATTATATGCCTTTCTTTACTGATCCTATTTCTTCACTTACGAGATAATAAACAAAAACAAATGCACAACAATAATGTATTGTTACAACAAAAAGATCTCGAAATACAAAAAATAAACCAGAAGTTAGAAAACAATAACGCACAATACTTGCAACAAAGTATATTGCAATTCCGCACGTTGCACCCTATGCCTCCTAAAAAATGGAATGATTACAACACATTCTGCGTAGACATAGATTCTACCTTACCCCATTTTATAGAAAAATTACGGGAAAAGAATTTAGTGGAAAAAGAAATTAAACTCTGTGTATATATAGTGTTATACAATAATCTGTCTTTAGCCGCACTAAGTGATAGTCTTTGCTATTCCAAACAAAGTACACCTACAATCAAATTACGTATAGCAAAGAAATTAGACACAACTTCGGCTAATTTGTACGATGTTTTATTCGAAATGGCATGTTCAGAATAGTCTTAAAATAAAATTGTCTATACATCAAAAATATACATTGTTGATTATCAGTAATATATATATTTTTTTGTCTATACCTATTTTTTGTTGCATTGCGAAAAAAGCCTTACCTTTGTAGCAGAAATTTTAATTCATTCTAACCATGAAAAAACTTTTCTTTTTAGTTGTATGTTGCCTATTGGGTATCAGCAACCTTTCCGCCCAAGCCGTAGATGGCGAAAACATTATTCTCACCTATGTATTTACTTTTTCACCGATTGCGCCATTTGATGATACCGAACATGGCGGAAAAGAAAAAGATCCTAATCGCTTTGGTGCTACTATCAAAGGTAAAGACCTTTCTGTAAAAGCAGATACAGGTATGCCCGCACGTGCGGAGGTTCGTAAGGAAAACGGTGCTTTGGTCGCACAGCAGGATTTTATCGATGAAACCGAAATATCCCTTCCTGCAGCAGGCAACTACATAGTTCGTATCTCATCGGGCAAAACAACCGTAGAAGGCAGTTTTACTGCAAAATAAACAACCAAATTACTAACCACGAAATATTTCATTATGAAGAAACTAAATCTTTTGATGCTCTTATGCATCGCAGTGGCAATAAGTACTTATGCACAAATCACCATCGATAGCGTAGGTAAAGTTGTAATTGGAGATACTGCAATCGTACAGAAAACTACTACAAGACCCAGACCACAAGTTGGGCTTGGCAACAAGGTTGCAATTTTTGCAAATGGAGATTTTTATAACGCCCTTACAGTTCATTCTAAATCATTAGCACAATGGGGACCTGCCATACGTGCTACTGCAGATTATGTTTACGATAGACAAGTAGCAATTATGGCGTATGCAAGTACTCCAAAACCACAAACATCAGGTCGCTCGTATGGCATTATAGCGAGTGCCGGTAACTGTACATCTGGATATAACTATGGTGTGGTAGGCAACTTGACAGGAACTAATAATGGTGCTGCAGTGATGGGTACATTTGACTGGGATATTCCTGTAGTAAATGGCAAATATGCAGGCTATTTTTACGGAGATGTTTACACTACGGGTACATTAACCGCCCAAACAGTTACCACCCTTTCCGATGCCCGCTACAAATCCAATATCCGTTCCATCGGCTCGGACGCACTCAGCAAAGTCGCCGCCCTCAATCCCGTGCAATACAATATGCAATCGGGTACCGCTATCGCTATGGCAAACTCGATAGACACCTCCGATACCGCCAAAGTGGCTGTGCAATCGCTCGAGATGCAGGAAATGGAACTCGCCGCACAGAGTACTACCCATTATGGTTTGCTCGCCCAAGAGGTAAAAGAAATCTATCCCGAATTGGTACACGAAGACGCCGCAGGCGTGATGAGTATTAACTATATCGAGTTGATTCCGTTGCTGATCCAAGCCGTACAAGACCTGTCGGAACAGGTAAATGCTTTAGCAACAGATAATAAAGCCATTATCAAAAAACAAAAAATAGCAAATGAATTGTAATACAATATAAGCACTAATCTATTAAAATCTTTATGAATTATGAAACGTAGTATTTTAAGCAGTCTTGTTATTATCAGTTCTATAGTTGCTATGGCAGGTACTCCTGCTATTACAGTCGAAGATTGGCAAATCGGTGTAGTAAATGGCAGTGATGGTACATTAGGTGTATCCACAACGAGTGATGATCCTAAATTTACAGAACCGATGC
This sequence comes from uncultured Bacteroidales bacterium, assembly GCA_934728255.1. Classification (GTDB taxonomy): domain Bacteria; phylum Bacteroidota; class Bacteroidia; order Bacteroidales; family Paludibacteraceae; genus Colicola. The sequence goes on along the minus strand of CAKVEC010000012.1, from coordinate 1,559 downwards.
TGAGCGTTACACAGGAAGGAAAAGTTGGTGTTGGAACTTCTGCACCACTTCAGGATTTACACGTTGTAGGTGGAAATATAATGATTTCCAAGACTTCAACCAAAACACGTGCGGATGGCTCGAATAATGGCTCTATTTTGTTTGAAGCAGATGTAAATGATAAGGACAAAAATAGTCGTCGTGGTAGTTGGGGAATAGAATATGTTTCTACAGATAGCGAAGGCTATGGACTTAATTTTTGGAAAGTAGGTGGTTTTAATTATGCACTTTTCTTGCAGAACAATGGCAATATCGGTATCGGCACCAAGTCCCCGGCTTACAAGTTGGATGTCATTGGTACTATTCGTGCAAGAGAAATTCTTGTGGACTTGAATGGTGTTGGTGGTGCAGACTTTGTGTTTGATACCAACTATCGCTTGCGTCCGTTGAGCGAGGTGCAGTCGTTTATTGCAGAAAACAAACACCTGCCCGAGATACAATCTGCCAAAGATATGCAGCAGAACGGCGTAAGCGTCAATGAGTTGCAGTTCCAACTCCTGCAAAAGATAGAGGAACTCACCCTTTATATCATCGAGCAAGACCAACAAATCAAAGATTTGCAACAAAAAATGGAACAACTGCAAAAATAATAGACTATGAAACGCATTTCTATCATATATGCATGGCTATCATTGGTGCTATGCATTGTCTGTAGCAGTTGCGAATGGGGAGTGCCACCCGATTATCAGCGTGTGATATTTTTTCAATTATCAGATACTGCTATTTTGCATAAAGTTGCTGTGCAACCATATGAGGAATGGATGGCTGACAATAATAATGGTCGATACCATATTACTTCAAAATATGCGATTCCAACTTATCCTAAATTGGATACAAACGCTCCGTATTTTACAGAATTGGATAAGGGAGTTTATAGTATGAAAGGGGCATATTATGATATATGTGAGTTGGCAACTGAAACCAAGTATATTCCTTTGAAAAATGGCTATTATATGGCATATCCGTATGTGAACCTTGTTGGGTTACCTATTTTTTTGGATATTGATTGGAAAGACTTGTGTAATGCAGATATAGACACTATCCCCCAAGTGTCATTTGCTACCAATCCTTTCAAACATACGTATGAGATAGACGAAGGAATAATCGCCAAACTTACAAAAAAATCTACGCCACGTTATCATAAAAGAAATAAAGAACAGGTAACAATTGATGATATAGTGGCATTGCTCAACCAACTGATAGAAGAAGATTGTATAGAAGACTATTGCAATGGTATCGGTTTTTACCTTGATATGTAAAATTTAAGAATATATGAAACGAATAGGATTTGCAATATGCATTTTGTTTTTATCTATAGGTATGAATGCACAAGAATATACCATAGAGGAAATTAAGAATGATGCTTTAGTGGTACTTAATTGTTTTCCACAAATCCGGACAATAGATATTTCTACTTCCCAAAAGAAAATTCAATCTGTCACGCCGTTAAACCGTAATTCAAAACCTTATTTGTATATTGTTAATGCGGCTGATTCGGCAGGGTGGGTGATTGTTTCCAA
>CAKVEC010000011.1 GCA_934728255.1 uncultured Bacteroidales bacterium | reverse complement strand
CCCTCGGCGGGGATGTCGAAGAGCACGGAGAGGAGTTGTTCCTCGTTGTCTTGTGCGCGGAACTCGTCCTGGTGCTCCGCCATCTCGGCTATCTCGTCCTGTTCGAACCAGTAGGGGTAGCCCATCTCGATGAGGTACCGTGCCTGGGCGTACATACGTCCGTAGGGGAAGCCCGTGTGGGTGAAGGGGCTCTGTATGGACGCCACCTCAAAGGGGAGCCAGCGGCGGTTGCCGGTGATGTCGGAGAGGAACTCGCGTTTGTTGCCGCTGGCGCAGAAGGAGGCGAGTCGGAGGCGGCGCTCCTTGGTGTAGCCATAGGCGACGCGCTCGTTGATGTCCACGGCGGTGATGAGCGATTTGAGGCTGTTGACCTCGCGGCTGTTCATGGCGTCTATCTCGTCGAGGTTGATAAGTCCGAACTCGGCTAAGCGCAACCGGTCGTCTTTCGTCCATTGGGTGTTGGACATCTTGCACGTGTAGCCGCGCAGTTCGGGCGGAATGAGGTGTTCTAACCAGGTGGTCTTGTAGATACCCTGCCTGCCGATGAGGACGAGCACCTGCTGGTTGACGGCGTCGTCGCGCAGCCACGAGGCGACCATGGCGATGAACCACTTGCTGAAACAGCGGCGCCAGAGGTCGTGCTTGGTGGGGTCGGTGAGGGTGATTTGGTCAGCCATCTCGCCTATCCAGTTGGGTTCTTTCTGCGCATTGTAGTCGTTTTGTTGCTCCACGTATTCGCGCAGGGGGTTGATACGGGGGATCATAGACGAATGGAGCACTGTCAGTACCTCGCGGGAGGTTACCGCCGCTGCGGTCTCGGCACAGCATTGGCAGACCATGTCGTTGATGTCGCGGTCGCAGAGGTCTCGCCACGCCGGGGACGCGGGCGCCCCGCCCGCGGTAACACTCGCATCGCTGTGTCCTGTGGTTTGTGCCAAACCAACCGCGGACGAGGCGTCCGCGTCCCCGGCGATCTGTACCCGCTGCCGGACGGTGTCTGTGCGGAGGCGGTCCCATTGGAGGTAGTTGTCCGTGATCCAGTCGGTGGCGATCTGTTGGCGGTTGTCCTTCGCCGCCTGTTTCTTTTTTGTTTTTTCTTTTTTCTTTTCCATATTCCGTGTAATTGTTTGTCTTCCGTGTGTTTTTTTATTCTCCGTTAATTGCCGTTAATTATTCGTTAATTGCATTGTCCGCTCTGCTTTTTAATGGGCTTTTAATGGGCATTAACGGAGAAAATTAACGACCCATTAACGGCAATTAACGGAGACCGAATGTCCCGGGGATTAGCGGAGAACGGGTGCAAAGGTACGGAAAAGCACCGCCCCCCGCAAGCGCGGAGGGCGGCAATCAAACGATCGTCAAATGGCGGTCAAGCGATAATCAAATCTATCTTTGCGAGCGGGAGAACACCGCTGAGAAATTGGCGTAGGAGTAGCCGATATGGTATCGTTCTTTGAGGTAGAGGAAGATGGTTTTTACGGTATCTTTTCCGAAGTCGAGGCATCCTTGTCGCTCGAGCCGCATCAGGCAGTTGGCGAAGACGGACGCACTCTGTGCGGCGGTGCGTATGAGGTCGGCTTCCACCTCTTCGCGCGGACGGGGGCTGTCGGGTGCGATATAGGTGCAGAGGTCGTGTGCGGTGTGGGTGTCGGGCTGCGTATAGGAGCGGAGTATGCGTGCGCATTGGCGGAGGCTGATGTGCGGTTGTTGGTGTGTAACGCGCGTTACCACTCCGAGTATGCGGCAGTCGTCCTCGGGGCGGAGGTGTATGGGTTGGTAGTCGGGATTGCCGGGCAGCAGCCACCGTTCGCCCTGCTCGTCCTCGTAATAGACCTTGACGGTCATCTCGCCGTTGATGGAGGCGATGACAAAGTCGCCGCTGTCGGCACAGGAGCGGGCGGAGACAATCAGTTCGTCGCCGTCGTGGAAATCGAAGTCGCGCATAGATTGTCCCCTGACGGGTACGACGAAAGCCGCCTCGCACGCGTATTGGCGGGGTATGGCTATGGTCTCGTAGGTGTCGTCGCCGGGCAGGGCAGGCAAGCCTGCCCGCACTCCGCATGGGAAATACGGCACCCGTACCCAATCCACTATTTGTAATGCGCAGGGCATGGTATTGGACTAATAGGTCTAATAGGTCTAATAGGGCTAATAGGTCTAATTGGACTGATAGTTTGTATCGTGTCGGCAAAGGTAATGCTTTTTGTCGGAATATCCAAATGCGTTTGTTGCGCAATTCTGCTAAATAGAGAGTGCAAAACGCAGAGTGTATTTGTATTTTCCGCGGAAAAGCAGTATCTTTGCAGCAGTAAATATAGAAATATAGAATGATAGAATGATAGAAAGATAGAAAGATAGAAAGATAGAATGATAGAAAGATAGAATGATAGAATGATAGAATGATAGAATGATAGAAAGATAGAATGATAGAAAGATAGAATGATAGAATGATAGAATGATAGAATGATAGAATGATAGAATGATAGAAAGATAGAATGATAGAATGATAGAAAGATAGAATGATAGAATGATAGCAAGATAGAATGATAGAATGATAGAATGATAGAATGATAGAATGATAGAAAGATAGAAAGATAGAAAGATAGAAAGATAGAATGATAAACTATCTCTTTTATACATTTACACATTTACAAATTTACAAATTGTAACACTATGTCCCTTCCCGAGAATGCGAACCGGCCGCTCAAGCCGGGCGAGAAATACGAACCGATACTCAAACCCGAGAACCACTACCCCGAGGTAACGCCCTACAGCGTGGGGATGGGTGTGCTGATGGCGGTGATTTTCTCCGCTGCGGCGGCGTATTTGGGCTTGAAAGTGGGTCAGGTGTTTGAGGCGGCTATTCCTATTGCTATCCTGGCGGTGGGTTTGTCGTCGGCGTTGCGCCGTAAGAACGCATTAGGTGAGAATGTGATTATCCAGTCGATAGGTGCGTCGAGCGGTGTGATAGTGGCGGGGGCTATCTTTACGTTGCCTGCGCTCTATATATTGCAGGCGAAATACCCCGATATAACGGTTAATTTCATGCAGATATTCCTCTCGTCGCTGCTGGGCGGCTGCTTGGGGATACTGTTTCTGATACCCTTCCGCAAGTACTTCGTACAGGAGAAGCACGGCGAGTATCCGTTCCCCGAGGCGACCGCCACGACGCAGGTATTAGTGTCGGGTGAGGAGGGCGGCAGTCAGGTCAAACCGCTGGTTTGGGCAGCGGGTATAGGCGGATTGTACGACTTTGTGGTGTCCACTTTCGGTCTGTGGACAGAGAGCCTCACGACGCGTATGACGGGCTGGGGCGAGGCATTGGCAACGAAGTTCAAACTGGTGTTCTCTATCAATACGAGTGCCGCCGTACTGGGTCTGGGCTATATCATCGGACTGAAGTATGCGGCGGTGATCTGTGCGGGTTCGTTCTTCGTATGGTGGGTGCTGCTGCCGCTGCTGGGCAGTGTGCCGGGGATGGAGGCGGCTGACCCGCAGTTGCTCTTTACCGACTACGGGCGCAACATCGGTATCGGCGCCATCGCTATGGCGGGTATGATCGGTATTGTGAAGAGTTGGGGCGTAATCAAGTCGGCTGTCGGTCTGGCAGGCAAGGAGTTGGGCGGCAAGGGTAAAGCCGTGGCGCAGGCGTCGCTCCGCACCGAGAAAGACCTGAGTATGAAATTCATCGTGCTGGCTACGGTGGCGGCGCTCCTTATTACACTGGTGTTCTTCTGGCTCGGCGTGCTGCACAATTTTTGGCAGGCACTGGTGGCATTCGTGGTAGTGGCGGTCATCGCTTTCCTGTTCACCACCGTGGCGGCTAACGCGATTGCTATCGTGGGCAGCAACCCCGTGAGCGGTATGACGCTCATGACGCTTATCATCGCCTCGGTGATCTTCGTGGCGGTGGGTATGAAAGGGTCGAGCGGTATGGTCGGCGCAATGGTGATAGGCGGTGTGGTCTGCACGGCGCTGTCGATGGCAGGCGGTTTTATCACCGACCTGAAGATCGGTTACTGGATCGGTACCACGCCGCAGAAGCAGGAGACGTGGAAGTTCCTCGGTACGCTCGTTTCGGCGGCTACCGTGGGCGGCGTGATGATCATACTGAACAAGACCTACGGTTTCACGGGCGACAATGCCCTGGTGGCACCGCAAGCCAATGCGATGGCGGCGGTGATAGAGCCGCTGATGTCGGGTCAGGGCGCACCGTGGATGCTCTATCTGGCAGGTGCGATACTGGCGCTGGTGCTCAATTTTATGGGCGTGCCCGTGCTGGCGTTCGCCCTGGGTATGTTTATCCCGCTGAGCCTCAACACGCCGCTTCTGGTGGGCGGTGCTATCTCGTGGCTCGTAGGCCGCAAGCGTGCGAAAGACGGTGCTGAGGCGGAGGTACTGGCACAGAAGCGTCAGGACAAAGGTACGCTTATCGCCAGCGGTTTCATTGCGGGCGGTGCACTGATGGGCGTGGTGTCGGCGGTGATCAAGTTCTGCGGCGCAGAGTGCTATCTGACCGCCTGGGCAGGCAGCAACGGCGCAGCCATAGTGGGGCTGGTGGCATACTTATTGCTGATAGTCTATTTCGTACAGGCAAGTAAGTCGGTTGGTACCGGCAAATCAAACAAGTGATACATTACAACACATAACTAAACATTTAACAATTATGGTAAGTTACAAAGAACTGGGTCTGGTGAACACCCGTGATATGTTTGCCAAGGCCATCAAAGGCGGATATGCTATTCCTGCCTTCAACTTCAACAACATGGAGCAACTCCAGGCTATCATCAAGGCTTCGGCTGAGACCAAGAGCCCGGTTATCCTCCAGGTATCGAAAGGCGCACGCCAATACGCTAACCAGACGCTGCTCCGCTATATGGCACAGGGCGCAGTGGAATATGCCAAAGAACTCGGCTGGGAGCACCCGCAGATCGTGCTTCACCTCGACCACGGAGACAGTTTCGAACTGTGCAAGAGTTGCGTGGACTTCGGTTTCTCGAGCGTGATGATCGACGGTAGTGCACTCCCCTACGAGGAGAACATCGCCCTCACCCGCAAGGTGGTGGACTATGCACATCAGTTCGACGTTACCGTTGAGGCAGAACTCGGCGTACTCGCCGGCGTGGAAGACGAGGTTTCTTCCGAGGAGAGCCACTACACCAAACCCGAGGAGGTGATCGACTTCTCGACCCGCACGGGCTGCGACTCGCTGGCTATCTCTATCGGTACCAGCCACGGCGCATACAAGTTCAAACCCGAGCAGTGCACCGTTGACCCGAAGACCGGTCGCCTCGTGCCGCCCCCATTGGCATTCGACGTACTCGACGCCGTGATGGAGAAACTGCCGGGCTTCCCGATCGTACTCCACGGCTCGTCCAGCGTTCCGCAGGAGTATGTGGATATGATCAACAAATACGGAGGCAAACTGGAGGCTGCCGTAGGTATCCCCGAGGAGCAACTCCGCAAGGCTGCCAAGAGCGCTGTCTGCAAGATCAATATCGACTCCGACAGCCGTCTGGCTTTCACCGCTGCTGTGCGCAAGGTATTCTGGGAGAAACCCGCTGAGTTCGACCCCCGCAAGTACTGCGGTCCCGCACGCGACCTGATGGAGCAACTCTACAAGCACAAGATCATCAACGTGCTCGGCTCCGACGGCAAAGCGGCAGAGTAATCCCCGCTGCCCTATAAAGCAACAGGCTGCCCCGCAAAAGGGCAGCCTGTGTTGTTTTAGTACGTCAATCCGAACGCCCACAAAGGCAGTGTGCGTTGGTAGCCGAATTCGATATCGTCTTTTACGACATATCCGTCCGCAACATCGGCGATTTGCCGTTTGCCCTTGTTCTTGCCTCCCACCTCGAAAGTGTATCTCCCGATTTGGAAATCCGATACATCGGATGATACTACAGGGTAGCGCACACGCATTTGATTGAGAAAAAATGTTTCCCGTATATTGCCTGTATCTACCCTGTCAGGGGCTAAAACGTACATCAGGTTGCTATTGTCCACATACATTTTTTCCACCTTGCCAATTCCGCGTACGCCGGCGGTGGCATCACGCAGGGTCATTAGCATACCGGCTCGCTCCATATAATAAAAATAGTCTCCGATGTCATTGCGCGAGATACCGGTTACTTGTGCTAATTTGGCGTTATTAGGCTTAAAGGGTACGCTTTGTGCCACCACTACCAATAGCAGTTTTAATTTGCGTGCTACCGACACGCTCAGGTTGGCATACGCCGGTATATCGTTCTCCATAGTGCGTGTAACGACCTGCATCAGTGTTGTGGCATAGTCGGTATCTTCGTTGGCAAACGGATAATATCCTTTGCGCAGGTAGTCTGCAAAGAGTGGCAACGGGTGCTGCACATCAGGAATGGAAATATGATGCTGCAATATATCCTCCAGACTGACAGGTGATATGCGGATACCATGGTAGAACTCCAAATACTCGCGGAAACTGAGTCCTTGCATCTCGTAAACGGGAGCGCGGCGGCTCAGGTCTGCCAAGCCGCGGTATATATCCAAGACGGACGAACCGGTGAAAACAATCTGCATATCGGTGTAGGTATCCACCATCTGTTTGATTTGCAGCGACCAGTCTTTGGCTTTATGCACCTCGTCAATAAACAGGTGCTTTCCGCCTTGTTTGTAGAATTTATCCGCCACTTCTATTAAGGTGTGTGTGGTAAAATACAGGTGGTCCATTGTAATATACAGTGTATCGCTCAACGACAGATGTTGCTTGATATGCTGCAATACCATAGTGGTTTTGCCCACTCCACGGGGACCTACCAAGCCAAACACGCGCCGCTCCCAGTCTAATTCCGTATATTTGTAGCGGAAAAAGGTCAGCGTAGTCTTTGCAAGCAAAGTCTGCTGGTATTCAAATAATGCGTCCATAATATCTCTTGATTATTATCTAATTCGTATGCAAAAGTAGCCTTTTTTGTCAGTATTACCAAGAAATGCACTAAAAAAATGCACTTTTTGCAGAAATCTGCACTTTTCGGGTGCATTTTCGCCTATTTCCATTGTATAATTTGGGTATGTGCGGGAAAAGACTTACCTTTGCGGAACAAAGGAACTCCCCCCCTAACAAACACGGGTGGATGTCGGGTGGATAGCAGGTGGATAACAAGACAACAGACAGATTATGCAGATTACGCCTATTGCCGTTGCCCGCAACGGTTTTACAGACAAGTTCGGTATTCCGCGCCAGTCGCGCGGGGAATCGTGCATTGAGACCCGTATCGTCTTTGAGCCCGCTTACCGTGTGCGCGAAGCCCTGCGGGGCATAGAGGGCTATTCGCACCTGTGGCTGATATGGGGGTTCAGCCAATGCACAATGTACAATGGACAATGTACAATGGGCGAGTCGGAGACACCTGTATGGTCGCCTACCGTGCGCCCGCCGCGCTTGGGCGGCAACACCCGTATGGGCGTTTTTGCCACCCGTTCCCCCTTCCGCCCGAATGCGCTCGGACTGACCAGCGTACGCCTCCTGCGCATAGAGGATACCCCGCAGGACGGAACGGTATTGGTGGTCAGCGGAGCCGACCTGATGGACGGCACACCCATATACGACATCAAGCCCTATCTGTCCTATTCCGATTCCCACCCCGAGGCGCGTAACGGCTTCGGCGAGGCAACACGCAACTACCGGCTGGCGGTGGATGCGCCCGCCGAGGTGTTGGAGCCTGCTTTGGCACAGGGCTGCCCGTGGCAGGCACTGCAGGAGATACTCGCCCAAGACCCCCGTCCCGCTTACCAGCACGACCCTATGCGCGTCTATCGCCTCGATTATGCCGGCTGGTCGGTAGCGTTCCGCGTGGAAAACAACAGGCTCAAAGTGGAGACATTGCAAAAGAAAACGGACTTCTTGAATTCCTAATTACAAATTATTCATTCCCATCAGTCCTTTTCGTAGAATTGTATTTTCTTGAATAGCACCGCATCGTCATACAGGCGTTTGCGCTCGTTTTGCAGGAACTCCACCTGCCTGCGGCTCAGTACGCGTTTCTCTATCTCGGGGCGGGCATAGTCAATGGGCATCGCTTCCCCTGCCAGGTGCTTCTCGGTGATTTGCAGGATATAGAGCGAGGTGGAGTCGCTCACCTCTATCTGTGTCTTTTGTTTCAGTTGGTGGTCCAGGTCGTCCTTCAAAAAAGGAATATGCAGCAATACCTGCTGTGCCGTCCGCCATTGGTCGGTAAACAGCTCATAGCCCGTGGCATAGCGGTAGGCGTATTTCTCGATGTCCTCGATGTTCTCGTTTGGTTTTTCAAGCCACTGGCGCAGGCGTTTCAGGTGCGGTGCATTCTGCGGTACGACCAACAGTAGCCCTTTCAGAATACTCTCTCGGAGGACAAACTGATTGATATGCTCCCTGTAGATTTGTTCCACCACGGTGTCTGCCACGTGGGTGGGCATACGGTGCTCCACTAACCGTTCCTCATAGGCGTGTACATACAGCGAGCGGCGGTAATCCTCCACCAGTGCCTCTATCTCGGCATTGGCGTCGTCTTTGGCTTTGTCGTACTCCAGTATGTCGGTAGCCCATTGGCGGATATACGTGCTTGCCACGGTGGCGCTGTCTTCCGCCTCCAGTCCCGCTGTGAGTGAATCCAGTGTCTCCCAATACAGCGAGTGCCCGTTCAACTCTACCGCCGTACCTGCCTGGCGTTTCTTGTGAAAACCGTTGCAGCCCGACAAGGCAACGCCTGCTATCAGTACAAGGCAGAAGGTGTATGTTTTCATAGGTTTATTCCTTTTCATCGCTATGCCATATTGTATATAATGTATGTCCGTCTATCCGCTCGTACGCGGCGGGCAGTACCACGCACGGTGCTTGTACGCCGCTGCCTATATGTACGGGGGACACCTCTATGTGTATCTCGTCGTACAGACCGCTGTCCAGTATGGAGCGTAGCAGGGTCGGTCCTCCCTCCACCAGTACGGAATGTATGTTGCGTGTTGCCAAATCGCTTAGGATGTATGCCCAGTCGGTCTGCCTGCGATAGACAATTGTCTCGCTTTCATCGCTGAAAATGCGGCTGTCGGCAGGTAACACATTGTGCCTGTCCATAGTGATACGTATCGGGTTGCGTCCGCTCCAGCGGGTGGTCTGCAGACGCGGGTCATCTAATAGTACGGTGCGTGTACCTACCATAATTGCCATATTCTCCGCCCGCATCCGGTGTACTATTTGTTTGGTGAGCGGTGTGGAGATGACCAATGCCCCTCCGTCGGCTTTGCTTGACCTGCAATTATCCACGTATCCATCGGCAGTTTGCGCCCACTTGAGTGTTACATAGGGGCGGTGTTTCTCCTGCAGACAGAGGAAACGTTTGTTCAGCCTGCGGCACTCTTTTTCCAGTACGCCTACCACTACCTCGATGCCTGCTTGGCGCAACATCTCTATGCCCCGTCCCGACACTTGCGGGTTGGGGTCTTGCATACCTACCACCACACGCCCCACGCCTTTCTCTATGATCAGTTTGGCACAAGGCGGGGTCTTGCCGTAGTGGCTGCAAGGCTCCAGACTGACAAACAGCGTGCAGTCCATGTAGTGGATATTCCGCTGTTTGCGCTCTGCATCGGCGAAGCAGTTCACCTCCGCATGGGCTTGACCGAACTGCCTATGCCACCCCTCGCCGATGATGGTCTCGTCGCTGTTACGCACCAATACCGCCCCTACCATAGGGTTCGGCGCTACGTAGTATTCGCCCAAGCGTGCCAATTCGATACAGCGGGCTATGTAGTTTGTATAATCCATCTTTTTTGTGTAACTTTGCGGCATGAACGATTTGATCCGATATATCGCTTCCCGCCTGTCTGACATCTATCCCCCCGAGGAGTGTCGGGATATGGCATGGTGGATTGCCGAGGAGGCGACCGGTATGTCGCGCACGCAACTGCTTTGTGGCTGCAAAGATACGAAAATAATTCCAAACCTCGAAATTATTTTGTCCCGCTTGCGGCAAAAGGAACCGATACAGTATATTTTCGGGCATACGCTCTGGAACGGACTGGATCTGGCGGTTACGCCCGCTACCCTCATTCCCCGCCCCGAGACGGCAGAACTGGTGGAACATGTATTGCATAGTACGCAGGATATAGCCGCACGCCCCGTGCGGGTGTTGGATATAGGTACAGGCAGCGGCTGCATTGCCATCGCGCTGAAGAAAGCACGCCCGATGTGGGATGTGTATGGGGTGGATGTCAGTGAAGATGCCTTGGCGGTGGCGAGACGGAATGCAGCGCATAATCAGACGTCGGTGCAATTCTGCAGAAAGGATATTTTGTCCGATGAAATCGGGGATTATTACATCATTGTGAGCAATCCGCCCTATATCTGCGAGCAGGAGAAAGCAGATATGGAGCGCAATGTATTGGACTACGAACCCGCCGGGGCACTCTTTGTGCCGGACAACGACCCGCTGCTCTTCTACCGCCGTATTGCATCGCTTCGCAAAGCACCGCTCCTGTTCTTCGAAATCAATGAGGCATACAGCAGGGAGACAACGGAGATGCTCCGTGCCTTCGGCTATACGGATATTCACCTAATCAATGACATCTATGGCAAACCGCGTATCGTTTCGGGAAAAATACAATAAACCCTCGTATTCAACGGAAGAATTGCGAATGAAAGCCGAGGCGTACTGCGCCCGTGCGGAGCATTGTGCCGACGAGGTGCAACGGAAAATTATCGACTGGGGAGGCGATACCGCCACCGCCGAAGCAGTTATAGACGGACTATATGAGAATAACTATCTGGACGATGAGCGGTATTGCCGTGCGTATGTACACGACAAACTGCTGTATCAGTATTGGGGCAAGGTGAAGATACGCATGATGCTGCAAGCACACGGTTTGCCCAAGGAATGTATCGCATCGGCTATCGAAAACATCGATGAAAGCGAGTATAATCGCATATTGCGCGAGACTATGCAACAAAAAAGAAACGCATCGCGTGAACAGCAGATACGTTTCTTATTGCAACGCGGCTTTGAGTACAGAGATATTCTGTCGGTCTTGCCGGAGTAGTGTTCTTTTTTACCGTTTAGCGGCTTTCTTGAGGGCAATGGCGTAGGCTTGGCGGTAGTATTTGAAGAAGAAACGCCATTCCGCCTTGTGTGCGATAGCCGCTGCCGCCTTGCGGGCATCTGCCACCTGTTCAGGGGAGAGTTGCAGGAAGTGGATCAGGCTGTCCGCTATCTGCTCCACCACTTCGGAGTAGTTGCTGTCCGTACGGTTGATTACCTCCACACCATTCTCCAATCCATTGTGCATTGTGCATTGTGCATTATGCGTTATGCATTGTTCTGCCCATACTCCGAAGCCTGCGAGGGTGGTGGTTATGGTTGGCACGTGGAATGCTACGCTCTCCAGCGGGGTATAACCCCACGGTTCGTAGTAGGAGGGGAAGACGGTGGCATCCATACCGATGAGCAGGTCGTAGTAGGTGAACCCTTTGCCGCCTGCGGCATTGGGCTGATTGCCGAACATAGGGTCGTGTCCGTCCAGATAATACGGGACAAAGACCACACTCACTTTGCCGATACGTGCAACGGGTCGGTCGAGATAGGGTATCATCACGAAAGCCACCACTTCACGCCCGGCAGGTACGACTTGGTACATCTTCTCACCCAAACGCTGCATGGCACGCAGGAACACGTCAATCCCTTTGTTTTTCCACTCCTGACGCCCCGCAATACAGAGCATCAGGGCGTTCTCGGGTACGATACCGCCGAGACGCTCCGAGGCAACGTGCAGCAACGCTTGGCGTGCTGCGGCACGCTTCTGGTCAAACATTTTGCCCGTCGGGACAAAGCCGGGTTCGAAGCCGTTAGGGGTAACGATGTCCACGGGTTTGTCCAACAATTGCGCACACTCGCGGGCGGTCAGGTCGCTCACGGTAGTGAAACAATCCGCCCATTTGGCTGCCATCTTCTCCACCGAGTGTTTGCTGACCATATTCAGTTCAGCCGCCATTTGGTCGCCGTTGTAGCCCTCGAAATAGTCGTACAGCGGTTTGCCGTTGCCCGCAATGGAGCGACCAATACCTGTGGCATGGGTGGTAAAGAGCGTGCCGATAGCAGGGCGGTGGTAACGGAGATAGAAGATAGCGAATGCGGTCTGCCATTCGTTGGCGTGCATTACCACATTCGGTCTTTGTTCTTTGTTCTTTGTTCTTTGTTCTATAATTGCGTCATAGAGCGAAGCCATTACTATGCCGGCGGCATAGCCGAAGAGGCACGACTCGTCGTAGTCGCCATAGGCGGCATGGCTCTGCACGCCGAAGTTCTGCCACGCCCAGCCGTAGATCTCGTTTTTCTTTGCCCATAGCGAGTCGGCACGCAGGAGAATGGCAATCGGTTGCCCGGGTACGTTCCATCGCCCGATACGGACGGGAATATCCGTCTCCGCTCTGCCGTCAGCCCAGCGTGTCAGCCACGCAGGGAGGAAGGTCTTGCTCTTTTGACGGGCAGCGTCCATAAAATAGAGGTCGCTGTGTGCAGCGAAGTCAGGACCGAAGAAGACGACCTGGTCGGGGTGTTCTTTCTGCATGGAGGCAGCACGTGTGGATAGGACGGCATAGATACCGCCCACACGGTTGCATACCTCCCAACTGGTTTCAAAAATATAGTCGGGTTGTATCATCGTGGTGTAGAATCAATGGTGATTTTGCGAATACCGCTGAGGGTATTCAAGGTGGTTGGAATGGTGGTGAATTGATTGTTCTCAGAGCCTACAAGGGGCATATAGCGTACGCTGTCGCTGACCGCCCAATAGAGACGGTTGTCCACAATATCGACGCAGAGTGCGTATGTGGGTTGCGGCTCAATGCAGACGCTGTTGGTACCGTTGATATTGGCTACATAGAGTCCGCCGGCACGGTAGTAGAGTTTGCGGTTGGCAATACGGAAGCCCTCTATATCGGGGAAGGTAGTACGCAGGGCTTGTAGGGTAAACGTACTGTCGTTGAAGACCTGAACGGTATCTTGCGCAGCATCCAGAAGGGCTTTGCCTTCGGCGTAATCCATAAGTTCGGGACTCTCGGCACGGGTACCGAAGATACGCTGGCGGTAGTCCTGCTCGCCACGCAGCAGTACTGCGGAAGCAGGAGTGTTGCGGATGACGTACTCGTGTTCCACGAGGGTGGTTTCTCCGTTGAGCACCACTTTGAGTTGAACCGTCTCGGGGTTGCTGCTTGCCTGCTCGAAATAGACCTTGTAGGTACTCTCCGTGTTGGTCTCGCTCAACTGCGTATAGAGGCGGTTGCTGCCAATAGTCCACTCGTAAGAAAGGGAGTACTTGTAGGGATTGTAAACCAACGCCGTAAAGGTAACATCTTGGTAGATGCCGATGGTATCGCCGGCAGAGCAGGTGAAATTGGGTACGGTGTCATAGACGGTGATGTCGCGTGTGCGGGTGAGAGATGACTTGTCGTCCACCCGGAGAATGACCGTGTAGGTACCGGGTTGGCGGTAGGTGTGTACGGGTGATTTGGAGGTGGAAGTGGAGCCGTCGCCAAACGACCACGCCCATTCCTCGCCGTCGGAGGATTGGTTGCTGAACGAGACCGACTGCCCTGCCCGCGGTTCGGAGGGCGAGTAGGAGAAATCGACGGTGGTCTTATTGCACGCTATGAGCGCACAGCCAATGAGTAATAGTATGTAGTTGCGTTTCATAATCTAAATCGGCATTGAGCCAATGAATAGTAGTATCGCGGTTGAACCATGTCATTTGCCGTTTGGCATAATGTCGTGAGTTCTGCTGTATCATCTTGACCGCTTCGGGGAGTGTGTATTGCCCGTCGAGGTAGGCAAAGAGTTCGCGGTATCCGACCGTTTGCAGGCTGTTGCGGTGGCGGAGGGGATAGACGCTCCGTGCTTCCTCTAACAAACCCTGTGCCATCATCTGCTCTACACGGAGATTGATACGTGTATATAGTTCTTCGCGGGGGCGGGTAAGTCCCACTTTGACGATACGGAAAGGGCGTTGGGCGTGTGTACGGGAGCGGAACGAGGAGAAGGGTTTGCCTGCGGCACGGCAGACTTCCACGCAATGGAGGAGCCGCTGCGGGTTCTGCCTGTCCACTTCCGTCCAGTAGGCGGGGTCGAGCCGCTGCACTTCCGATTGCAACCACGCCAAGCCGTTTGTGTTGTATTCCGCTTTGACCTGTTCGCGCAGGTCGGCAGGTACGGAGGGGATGTCATCAAAGCCGTTGCATACAGCATCGATATATAGCATGGAACCGCCTGTAAGGACGACTACGCGGTGGGTTTGGAAAAGCGTATCCAGCAATGCGAGGGCATCGCGTTCGTACTGCCCTGCGTTGTAGTCTTCCGAGACCGACTTGGAGCCGACGAAGTAGTGCTTCACCCGTGCCTGCTCGGCGGCGGTAGGAGCCGCCGTACCGACAGGTATCTCACGGAATATCTGCCGCGAGTCGGCACTGACGACAGGGCAGCGGAAATGCTCCGCAAGGCGCAGACTCAGTTCGGTCTTGCCCACGCCGGTAGGACCTGTGAGAACAAGCAGAACGGGCTGTATGGAGGTGTCTTGGGCAGACATCAGAACATGGAGCCGTCCTCGAAACTTAGGTCTTGGAAGCCTTCGCTATCAATGTCGCCTTCGTCGTACTGGCTGTCGCCGTAGAAATCGTCGTCATCGAGCATTGAATCGACGTTTTTCGCCTCTTTGGTAAGGTCTTTGAGGGGGTCTTCGCTCTTGAGTTGCTTGGGTGCACGACCGGTGCTTTCCACGCATTTGACGCCCTCCATAGTGCCGGGCTTGATGCTCTTGAGGCTGCCGAAGAAATAGCGTTCGAACATCGGATCGAAGACGTAAATGAGGCGTTGTCCCTGCTCGGTGAGCAAGTCGCTCAAGCGGGTGCTGTCCATAACCATATTGTCGTACTCGAAGTTGGAGTCCATAGGCACGAGTGTAACCTCCTGCTCTTTCTCCCACTCGTCGTTGCACATAAAGAAGGAGGTCATCTGGTCGTCGGTATAGTGGACGCTCTGAAGGATAGCCTTGTGCAGATCCAGGAATGTGGCTTCGCTGTCGGCCTCAAACACGCGGCGGAAGTTCTGGTCGCCTTCCTCGCACGAAAAAGTGATTTTGTATATCATACTAAAAAATCTAAAAATTCAAAGTGTATCAAAGTAAGCCTATCCTATGCCTATCCTATAACCATCCACCTTACTTTTCTATATGGAAGAGGCGTACTTTTTATTATAGTGTTTTAATGTTTGCTCTTTTTTTCCCGCGGACGAGGGCGTCCGCGTCCCCGGCTTTATTCAGCGGCTTTGAGGATGAGGGGGGCTATTTCGGTGTTGTCGTGCCAGCCTGTGAAACGCTCGGCACCGACTCCGACGGCGAAGACGGGAACGGCGTGCCCCGTGTGGTCGTAACTTGTCCAGCCGAGGTGGGCTTTGGCGTTAAGCAGACCGATGGCGGTGCTGCCGAGTTCGTTCATAGTCTTGTAGAGTGTTTTGACCTTGCCGTCCTTGTGTGCTACGGCTTTGTTGTAGAGGTCGTGCAGGCGGGTATCCTCGTCGGCGGTCAGTTGGACAGCGGTATAGAAACCGAGTTGCTTGGAAAGCAGTTCTTTGACCATTTCCCAAGTAGGGGTTTGGTCTTTGAAGAGCGCAGAGAGTTGGTCGGAGAGGATCCACGAGGAGCAATGCTGGTGTTGGAGGGCTTGGAGGTTGAGCACATAGCCGCCGTTGCCCATAGCGAGACCGCCCGTCTCGTGGTCCGCCGTAACGACGATAAGGGTCTCACCGGGATGGGCGAGATAGAAGCGGTACGCCTCTTCGAGGGCGGCATCCATATCGAGTGTCTCGCCTATGGCGGTGGCACCGTCCTGCCCGTGGCAGGCATAGTCAATCATTCCGCCCTCGACCATCATAAAGAAACGGTCGTGCTTTTTCTCTAAATAGGGGATAGCGGTGGAGACAATCTGACGGAGCGTGAGCGCATCGGCGGTACGGTCGATGGCATAAGGGAGGCAGTCGGCTTTCTTGGTGCGGTCGGTGCCGTCGGTGGCTTGGGTAAGGATGAGTTTCGGGGCATCTAATTTGGTTTGTGCATCGTCATAGCCGTGTGCGATGGTGTAGCCCTGTTTCTCGCAGAGATCGTAGAGATTAGGGGCTTTCTTGTTGTGCTTGTCAGCGGGTTGGTGGAAGCCTGCACCGCCGAAGAAATCGAAGCCGGTGTATGCCAGTTGGGTACCGATTTGGTAGTACATATGGCGGTCGGGTACTTTGGCATAGAAGGCAGCGGGTGTGGCATGGTCGATGGCGACGGTGGTCATAATACCGATGCCATAGCCCTGCTTTTGCAGGATTTCGGCTACCGTACGGAGGGTGTCTTTTTCGGGGGAAAGACCGAGTGTGCCGTTGTTGGTTTTGGTACCGGTAGCGAGGCAGGTACCTGCTGCGGAAGAGTCGGTGATGCCGTTGGATGCGGAGAAAGTAGCCACTTGACCGGAGTAGGGGAACTGCGTCATGAGCAGCGGTTTGCGCCCGATGCGCCCCTCCAGTTCGGCGAGATACATCTCGGAGGCGAGTACTTGGTTGGTACCCATACCGTCTCCGATAAAATAGAATATGTACTTGGCTTGAGCGAAACTCAAGACCGTTGCCAAAAGACAGAGCAGTAGGAGTGCAGTGCGTTTCATATTGTTTGGGTTTAATTAGTTTTTCTGTAGATTTTCCGCGGACGAGGGCGTCCGCGTCCCCGGCATAGTTTTCTTTATATATTTCCTTGCAAACTTTTGTGTGCTTCGGCTTCGCGGGCAGCCATTACCTCCTGCTGGTGGGCGATCTGCGCCTCGATGTCGGCACGGCGGAGGGCTTCCGTTTCCTTGCGTGAGAGGGTCTTTGTGTCGATCAAATCTTTGTAAATCAACAGGGTAGCCCATGCGTCGGTGGAGGCATAACGTGCCTGCTCGGGGGTGAGAACGGAGTTTTCCCAGTTGGTAAGTTGCTGCGCTTTGGAGATTTTCTTGCCGAAACAGATGGCGAACATCTTCTGCAAGCCGAGATCCATAATGCCGTATCTGCCCGCGATGGATTGGAGGTCGATGCAGTTGGCGGGCTTGAAATCGCGTCGCCGGCGCAAGCCGTTGATGTCGTCTTTGAAGGCGAGTCCGACCTTGCGTATAGCGGGATTGGCAAAGAGGTCTGCCAGTTCCTGGGGCATACCCACGTGGGTGAGACGGAAGAGGTAGCAGCGCTCCTCGGTAGCGATCTGGACGAGTGCGGTGGGGTAGTGGACGCCGCGTGTAAAACTCGGTCGTGCTTCGGTATCGACGCCCAAGACCTCCTGTTGATTGAGATAGGCGACCGCCGCAGGCACTTTCTCCGGTGTATCGACGATGATCACCTCGCCGTCGAATTGGGCAAGCGGCATCCACTGGATGAGGTCTTTGGCAATATGATGTATGTAACTGTTCGCTTTCATCAGTCTTCGTCGGATAGGAGCGAGAGGGCATGGAGGGCACGCATGGCGTTGAGCAGTTTCTGCCCCCAATGCTCACGGAACGCCACGAGACACGCCAGGACTGCATCGTTCATCACTTCTTCCTGTCCCGTTTGGAACGCGGCTGCCATGTCTTTCAGTTCCTGGTAGATGTCCGCCAGGTTCTCGGATATATAGGCCGTGATGGGTTCGTCGCTGTACTGTATGTCGTTGAGAAAAACTTCGAGATAGGCATCATCGGTGCCGAGAAGGTTCTTGACGCCCGATTGGATATAGTTGTAGTCCTCCTCCTGCACGAAATGCTGCGGCTCGCCGTCCAGCAGGGGTTCCGGTTGGTGGAGGAGGCGTGTTTTGAGATAGAGCAAAGGGAGCAGGCAGAGGATTTTCTCGATGAACTCGTGCCGGTCGGTCTCGGCAGTATGCTCCAGAAAGAGACAGGTCTGCGCCGCTACCGTAACGAACTCGATGGTAGCGTCTTGATAGACAAAATGTTTTGTTTCTTCCATATGCGACTTAAAAATCGTGCAAAGGTACGACAAAATTTGTGGATATGCAAATTTTATAGTACCTTTGCAGCGCAATCAAATGTATTAAAATAATGAAAAAGATTGGTTTTATTTTCGTTTCGGTGGTATTATGTACTACCCTGAATGCACAGCATGTAACTCCGTTGAACATCACCCTACCGGACTTTTCTTTGGATTCTCTGAGAACAGCATATGCCGCTGATGCGCCGATGTATCGTGCCGAGTTGGAGCGCATACAGGATGTGCAGGATGCGAACGAGAAGGCATTGTCGCAAGCCCGTCGCGAACTGAAAGACGAGAAGGCGCATGCGAAGGATGTAGCCGCATATCTGAAAGAGCGCGAGTCGGCTATTGCAAGTTTGCAAAAAGCCTGCGAGACGGAGCAGAAAGCATTGTCGGATATGCAGTCGTCGATAGAAAAGACGCTGAAGAAAGTGCAGAAATCGTCGTTGCTGAACCGTCAGTCGTCGGATGTTCGCACGACCACTTTGCAGGGTGATAAGAAGGAGGTGATCCGTCTGCAGGACGAGTTGGTGGCCCGCCAGAAACGGCTGACTGCGATGCTGGATCGTGTGCGTGTCGACCAGGCCGATTTGGCGACTTTCAATATGGAGATACAGAACAAGGAAGTGGACCTGACGCAGTTGGAGAACACGCTGAAGGTGCGCAAAGAGTCAGTAAAAGCGGAGTTGAAGAACGTAAAAGCCGGTATGAAATAATATGAAAGTAGTTAATCTGTCGGAGAGAAATTCTCTGCTGAACCAGTATCTGAAAGAGATACGCGATGTAAATATCCAGAAGGACAGTCTTCGTTTTCGCCGCAATATAGAGCGCATCGGTGAACTGATGGCGTATGAGGTGAGCAAGGTTCTGGATTACCAAAAAGAGGACGTGCAGACCCCACTGGGTGTGGCAGAGGTACAGACGATCAGCAATCAAATCGTTTTGGGTACGATATTGCGTGCAGGTCTGCCGTTGCACCAAGGTTTTCTGAACATGTTTGACGGGGCGGAGAACGCCTTTCTGAGCGCCTACCGCCGTATGGGGCGCAATGTAAAAGGACAGCAGGATATAGAGATTGTAGCGGAGTATCTGGCAGCGCCGAGATTAGACGGCAAGACGCTGATACTGGTGGATCCGATGCTGGCAACGGGTATGTCAATGGAAGTGGCTTATCGTGCACTGCTGGCACACGGCACGCCTGCGACTACGCACCTTTGCTGCACGATCGGTACGACGCAGGCGGTGAAATACCTGAAGAAGATGCTGCCGGAAGACCATATCACGCTTTGGTGTGCGGCTATTGACCCGGTTCTGAACGAAAAGAAATATATTGTGCCCGGTTTGGGCGATGCAGGCGACTTGTGCTTCGGACAGAAACTATAAGGCGCTTTTGGTTCTATGTGCCTGCTCTGATAGTGGCGGTGGTGATTGCGGTGCTCTCGCTGATGGAGAACCCTCAGATGCCTCTGCTTGAGCAGTATGGCGACAAGTTCTGGCATACGATGATGTATGTCGGATTGTCGTTTGTGCTGACAGGTGGAATGCTATTGGATAAACGCCGGTCGTGGGGATATGCTGTTGGCTCGTGGGCGGTATCTATGGGCTACGGCGGACTGATTGAGTTGCTGCAGGCATGGTGCACTATTACCCGTACGGGCGATTGGTATGATTGGTATGCCGATATGATTGGTGCATTGGTAGGGGTGGTATTGGCGTATATAGGGTATTGGATATGCAGGAAGAGCGGTTGTATCAAATAGCGGTGAGTATCCTGTTCCGAAACCGTCTGCGCAAGGCGTTGCAGTTGCTGGAACACTACGGCTCCGCCTACGAGGTGTGGCAGCATACGGACGAGGCGGATATGCAGGTTGCATTGGAGCGGGCAGAGTGCGAGTTGGAGTTTATCGACCGCCACCGGATCCAAATGCTGTGGTGCGAGGATGCGCAGTATCCGTTCCGGTTGCGCGAGTGCCCCGACCGCCCTCTTGTGCTTTATTCCAAAGGAAATATCCGTTTTGAAGACACCAAAGTGGTGTCGGTGGTGGGTACGCGTGTGGCGACCGACCGCGGCAAGGAACAGACACGGCAATTAGTGCTTGATCTGGCAAAACAGATACCGAATATAGTGATTGTCAGCGGATTGGCATATGGTATTGACATCGCTGCCCACCGTGCGGCAATAGAAGCGGGTGTGCCGACCGTGATAGTGCCGGCACACGGTTTGGACAGGATTTATCCGTCATTGCACCGCTCGGTGGCTGTGCAGGCATTGGAGGACGGCGGCATACTGACCGAATATCCGAGTGATACCAATCCCGATGCGTTCAACTTTGTGGCACGCAACCGTATTATTGCCGGGCTGGCGGACGCGGTAGTGGTGGTAGAATCGAAGCAGAAAGGCGGTTCGCTAATTACGGCGCAGATGGCTTGCGACTACAACCGCGACCTGTTTGCTTTCCCCGGACGCCCGACTGATGAGAGTGCGCAAGGATGCAACCTATTGATACGCAACCAGAAAGCACAACTTATCCAGTCGGCGGATGACCTAATTAATTCTATGCAGTGGGAGACCGCTACGACAAAGAAACAGCCTGTTCAGACGGAGATTGCCGATCTGTTTGGAACGCTTTCGCCCACCCAGCACATGCTGATCGACAAACTTCACGAGCAGGAGGACGGTATGCATATCAATATGGTGGTATTGGAGACGCATATCCCGTACCCGCAGGCTTCTGCCGACCTGATGCTTTTGGAGATGCAGGGTTTTGTCAAATCGCTGCCGGGCGGCATTTATCGAGCGTTGAAATAATCATACGCCTCATTTTAACCATTTTCAGCGAAAGAGGCATCATTGTCAAGGGCTGATGCGGGCTAAATTTGCATAAACAAAAAAAAAGCAGTACTTTTGCCCGCGTTTTCGTTTTTTGGCGTATTACGAGTGTGCCGGTTTGCTACCGGATACACCTTAATGTAATAAATATATGAGCAAAAATCTTGTAATTGTTGAGTCTCCTGCCAAGGCAAAGACCATAGAGAAGTTTTTAGGAGAGGACTACCACGTTCTGTCTTCGCAAGGGCATATCCGGGATATTGAGCCGTTGGGCAAGAATAGTATGGGCATTGATTTCGAGCACAATTACCGCCCGAACTATGTGGTAGATCCGAAAAAACAGCACCTGTTGGACACCCTGAAAACCGAGGTGAAGAAAGCCGATACGGTCTGGCTTGCAAGCGATGAGGACCGCGAAGGGGAGGCTATTGCATGGCACTTGAAAGAGGTGCTCAATCTGGACAAGAAAGATACCAAACGTATCGTCTTCCACGAAATAACCAAAACGGCTATTCAGCAGGCTATCCTGCAACCGCGGGATATAGACTATAATCTGGTAAACGCCCAGCAGGCACGCCGTGTACTCGACCGTATTGTCGGTTTTGAGTTGTCGCCCGTGCTATGGAAGAAAGTTACTACCGGCTTGAGTGCAGGTCGTGTCCAGTCGGTTGCCGTGCGGTTGGTAGTGGAGCGCGAACGCGAGATAGAGAACTTCAAGACGAGTTCGCAGTATCGCATTCTGGCGGATTTTACCAACGGCAAAGAGGGAATGCTCCTGCATACCGAACTCAATCACCGTTTTGCCACCAAGGAAGAGGCGTATGCTTTTTTGGAGCAATGTGCTGCGGCTGATTTCCATATCTCCGACATCCAGAAGAAACCCGCCAAACGTACACCGGCACCGCCATTCACCACTTCTTCGCTCCAGCAAGAGGCGGCACGCAAACTGAAGTTCCCGGTATCCAAAACCATGCGTCTGGCGCAATCGCTTTACGAGGCGGGACATATCACCTATATGCGTACCGACTCGGTGAACCTCAGCACTTTGGCTCTTGCCACTGCCAAAGAGGAGATACTGAGCGAATACGGAGAGCAATACTCGCACACACGCCAGTATCACACTTCCAGCAAAGGGGCGCAAGAGGCACACGAGGCTATCCGTCCTACTTATATGAGCAAGCGTACAGCGGGCGACGGCAGCGACGAGCAACGCCTCTACGAACTGATATGGAAACGCACGATTGCCTGCCAGATGGCGGATGCCGAGATAGAGACCACCCGTATAGAAGTGAAGATATCCGATACCGATTATCTGTTTGTTGCTACAGGCAAAGTGGTAACATTTGACGGTTTTATGCGTGCATATGTCCAGTCGAACGACGATCCCGAAGAAGATAGTCCCGTACTGCCGCAAGTGTCTGCCGGCGAGCCGTTGCAAAACATAGATACCACGGCGCAACAGACTTTCTCACAGCCGCCTTACCGCTACAACGAGGCAACGCTGGTGAAGAAAATGGAAGAACTAGGTATCGGGCGTCCTTCTACCTATGCTACCATCATCGAGACTATCCAGACACGCAAATATGTGGAGCGCGGGAGCGTAACGGGGCAAAAACGCGACTATACTGTACTGACGCTGAAAAACGGTAAGATAACGGAAAAGCAGAAGCAGGAAATGTACGGGGCTGACCAGCAAAAACTGTTGCCTACCGACCTAGGACGTATCACCAACGATTTCTTGGTCAGTCAGTTCCCAGACATCCTGAGTTACGATTTCACGGCGCATGAGGAGGAGAATTTTGACCAAATAGCCGAAGGAAAAGCCGATTGGGTGAAAACGGTGGATACCTTCTACAAGACTTTCCACCCGCAACTGCTGCAGATACCCGCCGGTAAGGTGGCAGGACGCGAATTAGGCAAGGACCCCGAGACGGGCGAACCGGTAGTGGCAAAAATCAGTAAGTTGGGGCCATGTATCCAGATTGGCGGCGGAGATGATACGCAGAAACCGCGCTTTGCCTCACTCAAGAAAGGACAGTCCATTTTCTCCATCACCCTGCCCGAGGCATTGGATCTGTTCAAGAGCGCAATGCCCTATACATTGGGACAATTAGAGGGCGAAGATGTGGTCGTAGGCGAAGGTAAGTTCGGTCCGTACCTGCGCTATAAGGGCGGATTTACCAGTATCCCGAAGACGATTGACCCGATGCAGATTACGCTGGAACAAGCGCAAGAACTGATTGATAAAAAGGCACACCAGCAGGATCCGATACATGTATATGGCGATATACAAGTGCTGAACGGGCGTTTTGGTGCGTATATCAAGGCCCCCGGCGGAAATTATAAGATTCCACAGGGTACCAAGGCGGAAGATTTGACAGAGGCAGATTGCCAACAAATCATCAATACTACGGCTCCTACCGGACAAAAACGTGGTTTTAAGCGAAAAAGTGCAAAATAATTTGCGTAAATAAAAAAAATGCAGTACCTTTGCACCCGCTTTTGCGTAAAGGGTTGTTATCAACCGTTTGCAAGTGTGGTTAGGTTGCAAAAGGCAAAGGCACTCGAGAAGTAGCGCAGTTGGTAGCGCACCACGTTCGGGACGTGGGGGTCGGGCGTTCGAGTCGCCTCTTCTCGACCAACAAAAAGCCTGTTTGATGAATATCAAGCAGGCTTTTTGGTTGGGTATTCTATTGATCGCTCCTCTCTGTATCCTTATACTATCGGGTGTATGTGATTCGTATGTGATTCGTATGTGATTAGGCTGTTTTTGCTTGTATTATAGTGAGTTATGTATTTGCATAGATACCTGCCGAATTACCTCTTTTTATTCAGAGTCCTGCCGGTTATAGTGAATAATTTGGATAAAAATGTGTAGATTTTACTAAATACTTGTGCAATCAGCGTTTTTTCTGTAACTTTGTAGCGAAATTATTGTGCGGGTGTCGTGCTCTGTTGAGTTGATCCCCCGTGGTACACCAATCTTGTAAATCTGATGGACGTGAAGAATAGTCTCAAATATAGTCTTATTGCCGTTTGGCTAATGATCGGCTCCGCTTTTGCTGTGGCTCGCAATACAGAAGTGAAACACTTGTTGGGCGTCTCCGCTGAGGTTGGCGAATGGTCCTTGCTCCCGCAAAACAGTAACCTCAATTCCTCCTTGGGCGGAGCGGGTTCCGTCGGGTTTGTTTATGATTTGCAGGCAGGGCATTTCCTGCTTGATTGCGGTGTGGGGGTTACGGGCGGGCAAACCACGTTCAAAGTGCCTGATTGGTCATACACCTTCGCTGATCAGACCGATAGCGAGGGCGATATGTTCGACTATGTCTGTTCGGTAAACAAGCGCACCGATGCGTACTCCAATATCGCTCTCAAAGTACCTTTGCTGTTGGGCGGACAATACAAGCGTTTCTATGCTTTGGCTGGGGTTAAGTTCGGTTTCAATGCATTTACTCAAACCGGTATGACGGCTAACCTCTCTGCTTATGGACAGTATTTTCAATACGTAAATGGGCAGAAGGTCTATATGTTCGACCGTTTCTTCGATACACCGCCTTATACCGATGAGTTTTTTGCCAACCGCGAACTGAAAAGCAGCGAGAAGACGTCCTTTAATGTCAATCTGGATGTTTCTGTAGAGATTGGAGCGCGATTGGGCTTTATGACCGACCATACGGGGTTTGATGTCCCGAAATCAAAAGTGCAGTATCGTTTGGCGGTGTTTGCCGATTATGGCGTATTGGATCTGCACAAGGCGCAGGGATATAGTGCCGTGGATGTTAATTCGCAAAACGTGGGCGGCAGCGAAAATGCACTTCAAATGCACAATATACTCTCTACGGAGAATGTGGCTTCTGCCGTCAATAACTTGTTAGTGGGCATTAAGTTTACAGTGCTGTTCGAGTTGCCGCAAACCAAAGGGTGTATCATCTGCCGCGATGGTTACACCGGATTTTCAGCCAACAATAGAAAAGGCAGAAGATAGGTATAGGAACAACTGCTCTTCGCTGATCTGCTCAATCATTTCTCCGCGTGCTACCGATATATGTCCTGTTTCTTCGGAGACGACAATCGCCATAGCATCCGTTTTCTCTGTAAGTCCCAAGGCGGCACGGTGGCGCAGACCGTAATGTTGCGGGATGTTCTGGTTCTTGGATACCGGCAATATACAAGCCGCACTCAGCAGTTTCCCGTCCTTGATAATCAGTGCTCCGTCGTGCAGGGGGGTGTTTTTGAAAAATATATTCTCTATCAGCCGCGCTGAGATACGTGCGTCCAACCGTTCCCCCGTATCGGCATATTCGCCCAGATCCTGTTTCCCTGCAAATACAATCAGTGCACCGGTCTTCGATTGCGACATATGGCGGCAGGCCTGTGCTATCTGTTGCACACGCTGGTCGGTGGCTTTCTGCTCGTCTCGCTGGTGCCTAAAGCGGAATGTACTGAAGCGTGCGCCCACCCGATAGAAGAAACTGCGTATTTCTTCCTGAAAGATGACAATCAATGCGATGGCACCTACACTGATGATACGGTCGAACAATGCGCCTGTCAGGTCTAATTGGAATACAAAACTGACCAGGAACCACACAACCAGGAAAGCCAGAATTCCCCAGAACAGATTGGCGGCACCCGAGCGACGCAGCAGGCGGAATGCCTCATATAGAATGATGGCAACGCACAGAATATCTATGACATCTTTGAATCCGAATTGAAATGCCATAATTTATTGGTTTTGTTTTAGTTGATTATAGATAGCAATCGCCTCTGCTGCGGCTTTTGTATCGTGTACGCGCAGTATTTTTGCCCCTCGCTCCAAAGCAAGCATATTCACAGCCGTTGTGGCGTTCAGTGATTCTTCTTGCGTAATACCTAATACTTTATATAGCATTGATTTGCGCGATAGTCCTGCTAAAATGGGACGTTGTAGTACAGCCAACTCCTGCATATGTGCCAAAAGCAGATAGTTCTGCTCCACGGTCTTCGAGAAACCGAATCCGGGATCCAATATCACGTCTTTTACGCCCATTTGCACCAAGGTATCCAATCGGCTTTGGAAAAAAGCGACCATCTCGGATAGCAAATCATCGTAGTCGGTGAGAGTCTGCATTGTGGCAGGTGTACCGCGCATATGCATAAGGATATAAGGTACTTGCAGTTCGGCTACCGTCTCAAACATATTGCCGTCCAACTGCCCGCCGGAAATATCATTGATAATTGCCACTCCGGTCTCTTCTACCGCACGCCGTGCCACATCGGCACGGAATGTATCTACCGACATTATTGCGTTTGGGAATGTTCGTTGGATAGCCGATGTCGCCATTTTTACACGTCGCCATTCTTCTTCGGGTGAGACTTCGGGTGCACCCGGACGCGTGGAATAGCCGCCAATGTCAAGTATGGCTGCCCCGTCTTTCAAAGCCCGCTCCGCAGCCCTGAGCACAGCGTCTTCGTCTGCCAAGCGGGTGGAGGGTACAAAACTATCGGGAGTGGCATTCAGTATTGCCATTACAACAGGTTTATCTAAAGAAAACAACCTGCCTTTGATATTTAGAAAATTCGTATGCATTACGACTACAAAGGTACGAAAAATCTTTGAAAATGCAGGTGTGTGTATAGCACGTAGTGTATAAAAATCCGTGTTTTGCGTGGAAAATACATTTTTTTTCCACTTTTTCTTGCATTTGTTGGTTGGTATAACTTTTTTTTTGTAACTTTGCAGGCTGAAAATCGTAAATACAACTCATACCTATATGAAGAATAACGTATCTAAGTATCTGTTT
The DNA here is from genome assembly GCA_934728255.1 of uncultured Bacteroidales bacterium. Taxonomy (GTDB): domain Bacteria; phylum Bacteroidota; class Bacteroidia; order Bacteroidales; family Paludibacteraceae; genus Colicola. The sequence goes on along the minus strand of CAKVEC010000011.1, from coordinate 35,128 downwards.
TTGGTCTCGCTCGTAGTGCTGAGTGCCTGCAATTCGCGTGAATTGAACACCAAAGTGTCCAACACTACGGGGTGGAACTACTACGATGTGGAGACCACTAATTTTGAGGCGAAAGAGGGAGTGGGCAATGTCAATCCTACCGGTATGGTACCTGTGCAAGGTGGTACTTTTACTATAGGTGAGAAAGATGAGTTCCTGACTGCACCGCGCAATAATGCCAATCGTTCGCTGACGGTTAGTTCGTTCTATATGGATAAGTATGAAGTTACCAACCTTAACTGGAATGAATACCTGCATTGGTTGGAAATCGTGTTTGGTGCAACTGCTCCCGAATTGATCGAAAAAGCACGTCCTGACCATACTGTGTGGCGTGAGGATTTGGCATACAACGACCCATACGAGGATAACTATTTTACTCACCCCGCGTTCTCTTTCTATCCCGTAGTGGGTGTTACATGGGAGCAGGCTATGGCGTATTGCCAATGGCGTACCGACCGTGTCAATGAGATGGCTTTGGTAAAAGCAGGGGCAATTGTTGTTCCCCCGTTTGCTGATCTCCAGCCTACTGACGATGAGGCATATAAAGATGAGTGGGAAACCGCTACTGGCTATGAGATGGATTCGTATGAGGAGGTGAGTCCTGAAGACCCCGAGGAGACCATCACAATGTACCGCCCCTCCTATGAGTATATCAGGGATAAGTTCGTTTTCAATACCGAGAAGTATCTGCTGGATGATACATACAACCCGGACTATGGCAAAAAACCGATGTACGATTCCTATGGCGTAGAGCGTAAGGTGAACCGTGCGGACGGTATCTTTGTCACGGGCTATCGTCTGCCTACGGAGGCAGAGTGGGAGTTTGCGGCCTATGCACCTATCGCAGGCGAAGATGGCTTGACCATTGAGGGGAAAGTATATCCTTGGTCGGGCTATCATCCGCGCGACTTGAGTAAGAAGAACGCCGGTCAGATGCAGGCGAACTTCGTGCGCGGGCGAGGCGATATGATGGGTGTGAGTGGAGCCTTGAATGACCGCTATGTGATTACTGCTCCGGTCGACGCATTTGCGCCTAACGATTTCGGACTCTACAATATGGCAGGTAATGTCAATGAGTGGGTACTCGATGTCTATCGTGAGACTACCAACCAAGAGGTATCCGAGTATAACTCCTTCCGTGGTAATATCTATACCACACCTGTCTTGAGCGAAGAGGGAACGTACCAAATAGACTCGGTAGGCTGCATCAAGGTTACCTATCGCGGTATGGACGACCGCCGTGATGTGCGAGATGGTGATTTTGCTTCGCTGATTGATACCGACTATCCTTTGGACACAGTCGGCGTAGCCAACCTGACCGAGGTGAAAACCGACCCGACGGATATCCTTGCACCGAAAATTACCAAAAAGACCCGTGTATATAAAGGTGGCTCATGGGCTGATCGTATCTATTGGCTCAATCCTTCTACACGTCGCTATTTGGATCAGGATCAGTGCTCCAGCAAAATCGGTTTCCGTTGTGCAATGTCCACTCTCGGAGACCAAATACCGGGTACGGCTACACGTAAGTAAGAAATCTCTAATACTATAATATATGAATATCCCAACAAATCTGCGCTACACGAGCGACCATGAGTGGATTCGTGTGGAGGGTAATGAAGCCTTTGTCGGTATTACCGACTATGCTCAATCGGAATTAGGTGAAATCGTTTTCGTGGACGTAAATACGGTAGGCGAAACGGTAGCCAAAGGTGAAACTTTCGGTTCGGTGGAGGCTGTAAAAACCGTCTCAGATCTGAATATCCCCGTTACCGGTGAGGTATTGGAGTTCAATGAGACACTCAATGACCAACCCGAACTGGTAAACAACGATCCGTATGGCGAAGGCTGGATGATTAAAATTGCCGTTAAGGATGCTGCAGAATTGGATGATCTGCTTGATGCTGCTGCATACGAGGCATTGATCAAGTAAGACGATTATCACAATGCAATATAATACATCGGCTACCCGAAAACGGGTAGCCGATGTTTGTTTTATGCGGAGTGTTTGCTCTTTTCATCGCATTTATGCAGTTGCTATGCATATTATGCATTCCCTTGCCTGTATATACCAATTACGTAGAAAAGACGTAGAAAGGACGTAGAAAGGACGTAGAAAGAAGTCTCTTTTGTAGGGAGAATATGCTACCTTTTTATGCAGAATATTCACTTTTTTGTGCATACGTAAAAGCGAAAAAGTTTCCCTGTTTGCATATTCCATAGAAAAGCAGTAACTTTGCAGGCTAAAATTTATCTCAACAACAATGTTTTTGCAGATACTCAAATCGAAGATTCACCGTGTACAGGTGACGGAAGCAAACTTGGAATACATCGGTAGTATCACTATTGATGAAGACTTGATGGACGCTGCGGCTATCGTAGCAGGCGAGCGCGTACAGGTGGTGGATAATAATAACGGTGCGCGACTTGAGACGTATGTCATTCCCGGTAAGCGCGGAAGCGGTTGCATCTGTATGAACGGGGCTGCAGCCCACCTGATCCACGTAGGCGACACGGTTATTATTATGGCGTATGCGATGATGACACCCGAGGAACAGAAAACGTTTCGCCCGAGCATTGTTTTCCCTGTAAATAACCACTTGGCATAATGGCTTTTTTCGACCTGATACATACCGACCCGCAATCGGCTGCACGGGCAGGCGTGGTGCATACCGACCATGGCGATATACTTACACCTATTTTTATGCCTGTTGGTACGGTAGGTACCGTCAAGGGTGTGCATAAGCGCGACCTGGTAGATGATATTCACGCACAGATCATTCTCGGTAATACCTATCATTTGTATCTCCGTCCGGGTACGGACATCTTGCATCAAGCGGGAGGTCTGCACCGCTTCGAGGGCTGGACGCGCCCTATACTGACCGACAGCGGCGGGTATCAGGTGTTTTCGCTTACGCAGATACGCAAGATGACCGAAGAGGGCGTGCGTTTCTCCAGTCATATCGATGGGCGCAAATTGTTATTCACACCCGAGTCGGTAATGGATATAGAGCGGCAGATAGGTGCGGATATTATGATGGCATTCGATGAGTGCTGCCCCGGTACGGCTGACCGTACGTATGCTACCGAGTCGATGAACCGTACGCACCGCTGGCTTGACCGCTGTATCGCCCGCTTTGATTCTACGGACGATGTTTATGATTACCACCAGCACCTGTTCCCTATTGTGCAAGGCTGCGTCTATTCGGATTTACGCCAAGAGGCTGCCAAACGCTTGCGCGACTTGGATAGGGACGGCTATGCCATCGGCGGTTTGGCGGTAGGCGAACCTGCGGAGAAGATGTATGAGATGATAGAGGTGGTGAACGATATTCTTCCAGAGAACAAACCGCGCTATCTGATGGGCGTGGGGACACCGTGGAATATACTCGAGGGTATCGAACGCGGTGTGGATATGTTCGACTGTGTGATGCCTACCCGCAACGGGCGTAACGGTATGATTTTCACTCGTAATGGCGTGATGAATATGCGCAATAAGAAATGGGAGAATGACTTTACAGAGTTAGACCCTGCCGGTACATCGTATGTAGATCACCAATATACGCGTGCTTATGTGCGCCACCTGATTCACTCGGACGAGATGCTGGGGTTGGAGATACTCTCTATTCATAATCTGGCATTCTACTTGTGGTTGGTGGGCGAGGCACGGCAGCATATTCTTGCCGGTGATTTCCGCTCGTGGAAAGAAGATACACTCCGACGTGTGATGACGCGACTATAGAGGGAATTTGTAAATTTGTAAGTGTGTAAATTTGTAAATGGCACATCGTGTCATTCATAATTCATAATTCTTCATTCATAATTATCTGAAACGGCTCGATTGGTATATTATCCGTAAGTTCTTGGGTACATTCTTTTTCTCGATTGTACTGATATTGAGCATTGCCATTGTCTTCGACCTGACGGAGAAGATGGACGATTTCTTTGAGAACCAAGTGCCGACCAAAGAGATTATACTCGACTACTACCTGCCTTTTATCCCCTACTACACCAATATGTTCAGTTCGCTGTTCATATTTATTTCAGTGATATTCTTTACATCCAAACTGGCAGGTAATAGCGAAATCATAGCGATGATGGCGGCGGGAGTCAGTTACCATAGGCTGATGGTGCCTTATTTTGTCTCTGCCACGTTCTTGTTCTTGTTCTCGTTCTACTTGGGAGGGTATGTTATTCCGCCTGCTACGGGTAAGATGCTCAATTTTACGGACAAGTATATTGAGCATTTCACGTCTGAGAATGCCCGCAATGTGCAGATGGAGGTGGAACCGGGGACAATACTCTATATAGAGTCTTTCCAGAAGCGAAGTAATGTCGGGTATCGTGCGTCGCTGGAGCATTTTGAAGGCAAGACGCTTACGTCGCGTATTACTGCCGACCGTATCCGCTACGATTCGGCATACTGCTGGCATTTGGAGAACTATATCCGTCGTGATTTTGAGGGTATGCGCGAGCAGATGACACGTGGTGCGCGTCTGGATACCATTATTCCGATACAGCCATATGAGTTGTTTATTACTGCCGAAGAGGCACAGCAGATGACTAATCCGGAACTGCGCGACTATATGGAGAAGCAGGCGGCACGCGGAGCAGGCAATATACAGGCGTTTGAGACAGAGTATCACAAGCGTTGGGCTTCGCCTATAGGGGCGTTTATTATGACGTTGCTGGGTGTTACGATGAGCAGCCGGAAAGTGCGTGGCGGTATGGGAAAGAACCTCGGTATCGGTATTGTGCTCACGGCGGTGTATATTCTGTTCTCGACAGTCAGCACAACTTTCTCTGTCAATGGTGTGATGTCGCCTTTTATGAGTGCGTGGCTGCCCAATTTCATATTCCTTGCCATTGGCATAGTGCTCTATATCCGTGCACAACGGTAAGGGGGAGCAGGACTTAGGCTGTGCGTTGTACAGCCAAAATGTACTATACCCGTCATAATAATTCTATTGTAATTCCACTATAATGTTGTCATAATTCCGTCATAATAAAAAGAAAGAACGCTACAACATGCTAATCTATTGCAACGTTGTAGCGTTCTTATGTGATCCATGCAGGATTCAAACCTGCAACCCCCACATCCGTAGTGTGGTACTCTATTCAGTTGAGCTAATGGACCCCTCTCGAAAGAGAGAGCAAGGATGGATACTCAAGCAAAGCACCGATACTTGCTCCTGTTGTGTCAGTTGAATTTTGGCGGTGCGGACGAGACTCGAACTCGCGACCTACGGCGTGACAGGCCGGTATTCTAACCAACTGAACTACCGCACCATTTTGGTTTGTGCTTCGTTCAACTGACAGGCTTTCTTCTCAAAAGCGGGTGCAAAATTACTGCTTTTATTTGATATATGCAAATGTTAGCGTGATTTTTTTGTATTTTTCTGCTCAAAGGGGTGTTTTACTGCCCTGTGTGCGGCTTTTTGAGTCTGTTTTTGTTGTTTTCTGGTCATATCGGCGTTGCGATAGGGGATACCGATACTGCTTTTGCCTGTGAGTATTTCGTACCAGACGCAAGATGCGGTGTAGCGTCCGTATATGTAGTTGAGGTGGTAACCGTCCCGGCAGAGAGTGTCGCCGAGGGTATGGCGTGCGTTCTGTATGGCGGTGCCGCAGGGTATGAGTAGCAGTGCGGGGTGTTGCTGCAAAACATAGCGTGTGCATGCAAGAATGCTGTCGTTCATAACGGATTGACTGCAGGCATAGCGTGGGAAAGCAGGGTGGGTGGCTGTTTGTGCGTACGACCATGTCTGAAGCCAGCATAGTTGTGCCTGCGGTTGGTAGAGACGTACGCTGTCGATGAGTTGGCTCAGATAGGGTTCGTAACTGCCTTGGATGCCGCTGTCGTGGCTGGCTTGCTGGAACGAGATATAGTCCCATTGGCGCAGACGTAGTGCCTGACGCAGGGTATAGGGTTCGTGGATTGTGCGCAGTCCGTTTTCGATAAGACGGAAACTATAGGCAGCGGTGTCCTTGTCAAGAAAGCGATAGTGTTGTTCTAATGAGCAACCACCATAGTATAGATTGCCGATCAAGACGGGCTGCCCTGCGGATTGGCATATCGGCGCGAGTTCCTGCTCTACAGCGTCCCACGAAAAACTATTGCCAATACACAGGATGTGCAATGTGTCCCGGTCGGCGGCCTGTACTGCGCCGCAGCATAAAAGCACAGCGGCTATAAACAAATGTAATGCTTTTCTCATAGTATTCTATCGGGAATCACCTATTAATCACCTATCAATATCCTATTGTTGTTAGCACGAAGTATATACGGCATCAATGCACATCCATACGACCGTCCACGGGTGCAACGATGGTGTGTTGCTCTTGGACGGCTTCGAGGTAGAGGTCGCGAATGAGACGGTCGGAACGCCATATCTCGATATAATGTGTGAGGGGCGTCATGTGGTCGGTGCCGCCGGAGAGATAGTCGCTGGTGGCGACGGTGTAGTAGGCTTCAGGGTCGATGGATTGCCCGTTGATCTGCGCATCAATGAGTTGCTTGTCCTCGGCAGACATACGCAGCCCCGCTACACCTTGTCCATAGTCTTCGGCAAAGACCTGGCACAACTCAAGAATATCCTCACCGCGGAGTGTCAGGACGACGAGTTCGTTGTCGAAAGGCATGAGTTGGAATACATCCTGCCGAGTGATATTGCCTGCCGCCCATTCGCAGCGCATCCCTCCGATATTGACGACTGCCATATCCACACGTCCGCCGGGGTATAATTGGCGTGCCTTGGAGAGGAGGGCATCGCTTGCCCAGTTGAGCATAGGGCACTCGGGAGGATAGACTTTCAACGGTTCGGGTGCATAGCCGAGAACAACACTCATTTCGCGTTCCAAGTCGGCTTTGACAGGAGCCAAAGCCCTAATATATGCGGTATCCTGAATGGCATCCAATGCAGAATCTACAGGAATGGCTTCTGTGGAAACAGAGACGACCTGCATTTGTTTCTGGCAGGAGAAAAAGAGCAGGGGTAAACAGAGAAGAAAAAGTTTTTTCATAGTGAAAACGTGTTGATTAGGTCGCAAAGGTACAGAAAAAAAACGGAAACGGCAAATAAATTTGCAGGAACGGGGATTTTGGCGTATCTTTGCGGAACGCGATGTGATAGAAAACGTTAATTACCGTGTAATTAGACGTTAATTATTCATGGAACATATAATTAGCCATATAATTAAACCATTAATTTTGTAGAAACATATAGATATGAAACGGAAGATTTTGAGCAGAATCAATGTGCTGTTAGGGACGATCAGTCTGGCTTTGGCCGGGTGCCATACACAGAAGAGTGCTACAAACAATGAATATGGTGTGGTGGCATTGTATGGCGTACAGGTGGAGGATTACCAGCCTGCAGTGGTAGATGGGGCGGAGAGTGCTGCGCCGGCGGATTCGATTAAGCCTATTCCGCAGACACCGGACTCGACCAAAGTGAGCGATATGCCTCGCCGCGACCCGCAGATAATGGCGAAATATGGGGTGATGCGACCGAGGAACTGATAGAGGGATTTGTAAATTTGTAAGTGTGTAAATTTGTAAATTCCTATGGATTTTCGTCTTCGATTGGCACTTCGGCTTGAGCAGTTGCGTCGGCGCAACCTAAAGACGCTTCACCCGTTGCAGCAGTTATTTTGGGAGAGTACGCTGCGCTGCAATGTGCATTGCCTGCATTGCGGCAGCGATTGCGTATCGTCAGTAACACAGCCCGATATGCCTGCAGAGGATTTTCTGCACGTGATAGACACAGAGATAACGCCGCACGTAGATCCGCACAAGGTGCTGATTATCATCTCGGGCGGCGAACCGCTGATGCGCAAGGATTTGGAGCAGGTGGGGCGTGCGCTCTACGACAGGGGTTATCCGTGGGGAATGGTAACCAACGGACTGGCACTTACGCCGGAGCGTTTCCGTGCGCTACGGCAGGCGGGGCTGCGCTCGATGGCTATCAGTTTGGACGGCTTGAAGGACGACCATGTATGGCTGCGGCAGCACCCTATGGCTTTTGAGGGGGCGTGCAGGGCGATCCGTTTGGCTGCCGGCGAGAAAGACCTGGCATGGGATGTGGTAACGTGTGCGAACCAGAGGAATATAGAGCGTCTGGGCGAGATACGCGACTTGATTTGGAGTCTCGGCGCACGTGACTGGCGTGTGTTCGGTATTGACCCGATGGGGCGTGCCGCGCAACACCCCGAACTGATACTGACGGACGGGCAGTTCCGGCAACTGATGGATTTTATTGTGTCAGAGCGGGAAGCGGGACGGCATGTGAGTTACTCGTGCGAGGGGTTCCTCGGGGACTATGAGGGCAAGGTGCGCGACCATTTGTACCAGTGCGCGGCTGGGCTGTCGATTGCATCTATCCTGATAGACGGCAGTATATCGGCATGCACCAGTATCCGCGGCAAGTACTATCAGGGCAATATCTATAAGGATTCGTTTTGGGACATTTGGGAAAACGGTTTTCAGCAGTACCGCAACCGTGACTGGATGCGCAAAGAAGAACCATGCAAGGACTGCAAGGTATTCGGGTTCTGCGAGGGGAACGGTATGCACCTGCGCAGGGAGGACGGCAGCCTGATGTTGTGTCATTTGCACAGGTTGGAACAAGGGAAATAATAACTTTTATATAACTCGCTATAATACAAGCAAAAACCGCCTAATAACATACGAATCACATACGAATCACATACACCCGATAGCATAAGGTAGGCTTAAGAGGGTACTATACTAAAATGGGCTGTCTGCATTTGTCAGACAGCCTTTTTTATGCTACAAAGTATTCAAAAGATAGATATACGGGTATTACGAAATTATTGCAGATTATTAATAATCGTACCTGTTTTTGGGTTGCAAACTTGTATATTCAGCGGATAAATCATAATTTTGCGCTGTTTTTATATGACTCCTACGCACCTGCTGTGCGGTGCGAGAGAAATTAAAGAAATAAAAGAAACAGGGGAGAGTGATTTCCTTTGAAAAGGTACTAAAACTATGATGAAAAATGTTGTTAAGCGGGTATTAGCGTGTGTGTTGCTATGTTTACCTGTTTGTATGTATGCCGAGTGGCCGCAATATCCCGGTACGGAGGGTATTACGGGGAGTTACTATGTGCTGGAGGTGAGCGGGGAACAGGAGTATAATACTATCTGGGAACAGGAATATGACCTCAATGGACCAGGTGGTATATTAACTTTCTCGGCAAAGAGTGTGCCTATTTGGGGATTTACAAGTGGTGATTTGCACGTTGAACAATACATAGACGGAGAGTGGAGCAACTTATTGAGTGAGTACTCTCCTAAAAATAAATACAAAGACTATTCTTTGCAGTTAGACAAGCGTGCTACCAAAATAAAATTCTACACAGAGACCGGTGCTACGGGATATAAGTACCTTAAAGATATTAAGGTATCTATGGTGCAGTATGTGGAAAATGTGCAAGGAAAGAGTATTGATTTCGGATTGGTGTATTTTAATGCGGGGGATACGGTACGAGCGTTTGATATGGATTGGTGTAATACCCAAGCACTTACGTATAGTTTGGCGGACGCAAGCGGGCAGTTTGAGGTATGGATAGATAATAATGCGGAGAAAGGTAAGTGGGGGACGGCGATAGTGAATGTGCGTTATAAGCATAGCGAGTTGGGCGAGCATAATGCCACGCTGACGATTGACGGCAAGATGGTTACGCTGCACGGTATCACGAAAGGCATGCAAAGTATCCGTTGGAATCAGAACCTAATGGGGTATATTGCTGCCGAGGACGGAACTATAGATGAGACTACCTTGCTGACGGCATACGCAGTGGACAGCCTCGGGCGGCGGACGAATATGGCGATACACTATACCATAGACGATACGGATATTGCCGAGGTAGTGGATAACGGGGACGGCACCTATTCTATTCATATCAAGGGGACAGGTACGACCTATATACACGCCACTACGGCGGAGAGCGATATTTACGATACCGCCACCGCTACGCATGAGGTGCGGGTAAGCAAGTATGGGGAACCGTGTGGCAGTCTGGCACTCTATGCACCCGATGAACATAGTATCTTTACTATAAATGCAACGGATGCTATGCCCCTTACAGGGGAGGGCGACCAACTGACGTTTGAAGCATACAGGCAATTGGGAGGTTTTAATTATTTCTATGTGCAGTATTCCCAAGACAATGGTGCAACCTGGTCGGACTTGGATAACCCGAGTCTGACAACCGACTACAAAGAATACGGTCCGTATGCCGTTCCTGAAGGCACGACGCATATCCGCTTTGCTACCAAGATGGGTGCGACACTACGAAAGTATATCCGCCATGTGCAGGTAACGCAGAAATCGTATCTGACGACTACGACCGGTTCTTTGTCGGTGGAGGGGTATATCAATCGGGAGTTTTCGGAGACGATACGTGTGCAGTATTCGGATGTACCGATAGTGCAGTATTCGCTGACGCAGCACCATGGCGGTGCGGCGGTATTAGTGCCGCAAGAGACGGTGAATAACTCCTGCGGGGACTATGGGGTGTACACGTTTGTGCTGAGAGGTACTGCCGCGCAGCCTTTCCAGAGCAAAGACACGGTTGTTTTCTATACAGCAGACGGAAAGCGGGTGGAGGTGCCTGTGCGATTTAACGTGGTATCCGAACCGACTTTCACGTTTGATAAGGAAGAAGGCGATTGGAAAGAATCAACACTATGGGCATGCAATGGTCGTTACGACCATGGTCAGTTGCCCACCGAGGCTACGCCCGTGGTGATAGCACAACCTGTAACGATTACGACCAACGTGGAGGCATACAGCGTACTCATCAAAGATGGTGGCAAAATAACTATTGCACCGACGGGCGGACTGACGGTGTATGCAGGCGGTATTACGGGTGCAGATAAAGATAAATTGGTTATAGAGAGCAATAAGACCGGGGCTGGTTTCTTCCGTATGTCGCCCGAGGCGGGGACGGCTATGCCAGAAGCGACGGTGTTTTACACCACCCAATCAACCCTCGATACGGGTGCAGACAAAGATGCGACGTGGCAGTATGTGGGGGCACCTGCGGCAGGTGTGTATTTTGATAAGAACGGGCAGACGTGGATTTCCCGCTGGGACGAGCAGCATGGGTGGATAGAAGAGACCGGAGCCTTTGATATGGTGCCTTTTGCGGGCTATACGGTTACGCAATACGGACAACCGACTTATGCGCTCTCGGGGCAGTTGATTAATGGTAATCACGACATAGTGCTGTTGCACAAAGCGGCGGGCGACAATGTGTTTGCCAACAGTTACGCCGCGCCGATAGACGTGAAAAATTTCACAGTAGATGATTTTGACGAGGGTATAGAGCGCACGTTCTATCTGTTCAATGCCGGTTCGTGGAACCAATGGAATGCGGGGGAGAGCGACAGTACCAACCTTGGCGGGAATGGCGATGATACACCGGGACACTACTGTGCGATACCCGTGCTGCTGGCAAGCCAGTATGACAGCCAGTACGATATTACCACCATTCCGCCTATGTCGGGCGTGTATGTAGTGGCGACAACCGACGGGGCTACGATACATCTGAATTACGGGAAGCATGTATGGAACGCACAGGGCGCGCGAATGAATGAACCAATGCGGGCGCAGCAACGCCATACGGATGTTGCGGAACGCCGGTTGCGCGTGCAGGTGAACAGTGCGCAAAGCGGTGCAGACCGGATTTATCTGTTTGAGGAGGCACAATATAGTGCAGGATATGACAACGGGTATGACGCTATCAAACAAGTGGCGGACGGGTTGGCGAACCTGTATGTGAGTGCAGATTTCGGCAAGGCGGAAGTGGCGGCAACCGACCATATCGATAGTACGTATATAGGGTTTGCAAGCGGCGAGGACGATCGTTATATGCTGACTTTTACTTCGCTGATAGGCGACTCGCTCTATTTGCAGGATACGGAGAATGACTCGGTGGTGGCGATTGCGGAAGGCGGACAATATATATTCTATGCGTTGCCTAAAACCGATATGCCCAATCGTTTCCGTGTGCTGACGGATCGCCCGCACAAGACGACTCCCACAGTGCCGACCGAAGTGGGTGCCGCTATGGTTGCCGATAATCCTGCCGCATTATATACGATCGGCGGTGTGTTGGTAAGAAAAGGAGAGGTCTCCGCAGCGGGGCTGCCCGCAGGTGTGTATATCCTACGCAAAGGGAATACAAGTACCAAAATAGTACACTATTAAACCTATAACTATTGAAATCAGTTCTGTTATATTTGTCTTTTCTGGGCGTGTTTGCATCTGAAGCGCGCTACAGTACGTCTGATATGTATGTTCCGAGCGGGAACGTATGTGGCGATATGTTTGAGGAGGTGAGGAGTGCGGAGACAATGCCGTCTTTCGGAAGTATGAATACCTGCGCTGCGGGGCATAGTGTGTCTTTGTCAGTTCCGACCTCCCAGACAGCACCTATGGTTGTGGCAAACGGGGCGATCCGTACCGTGGCTTCGGAAATAGGTGGTGGTACACTTGCTGTCGTGGAACCATTGTACGCAATGCCATACGAGACTCCGTCCGCGCAGCCTGTCCGGCGTTCGCCCGGTGTGCCGAGTCGTGCACCAATAGGCGATGTGCTCTGTCCGCTATTAGTGTGTGCTGCGGTTTATGCACTATTTATACGTGTCAGGAGATACCTATCCTAAGCGGAATCACCCACTAATCACCCACTAATCACCCACTAATCACCCACTCTTTCTATAGACTGTCCGTCTTTGGAAAATTGGTTGGGGGAGAAACCGAATTTCTTGCGGAAGAGGGTGGAAAAGTATTTCGGGTCGTTGAAGCCGACCGAATAGGCTAATTCGGAGATACGTATATCTTTGTTTTTCTCCAGCATCGTATAAGCAGTACGCAGGCGGATGTCGTTGATAAAACCCGAAGGGGTAAATCCTGTGAGGTTTTTGAGTTTTTCCGCCAAAGTGCTGCGTGAGATGTTCATCTCGTTGCTGAACTCACTCAAACCAAATTCGGCATCATCGATATGGCTATGGACGCAATCGATAGCCTGTTGGAGGAACTGTTGGTCAAGAGAGGTATAGTTCATGTCCTTGACATCGAAAACCAGTTGGTGGCGATAGTCGATGGTTTGCTTCTGCTGTTTCTGGAGCAGGTTGGCAATCATAGCATCCAAAACCTGTATATCGAAAGGCTTGGTCAGGTAGGCGTCTGCGCCCATCTTGTAGCCGACCACCTGATCCTCGGCGGTTTGCTTGGCAGTGAGCAGAACGACGGGGATGTGGCTGTATTCGAGTGTTTGCTTGAGCATAGCGCAGAAATCGTAGCCGTTCATTCCGCCCATGACGATGTCGGAGATGATGAGCGATACGGTATGGTCTGTCCGGAGTATTTCCAGTGCCTCTTCGGCGGAGGAGGCGGTGGTAACCCGATAGGTATGGGCGAGGTGCTGGCGGACGATATAAACGAGGTCTTCGTTGTCATCGACAAAGAGGATATGTGCCTTTTGCAGGTCGGTTTCCTCTTGCGTTGCGTCCGGCAAGGTGGATATAGTGAAGGTCGGTGTATTGACGGCTTCGGGGCGGGTGATGACAGGGTTGTGCTTGTCGGTTTCCGACTCAAGGTATTCTTCGCGGCAGACAGGCAGCAGGATGGTAAAGGTGGAACCTTGGTCGGGGACGCTGTCCACAAAGATCTGCCCGTGGTGGAGGTCAATCAGGTTTTTGACCAATGCCAAGCCGATACCCGAACCGATGGTATGGTGCTGACGGTATTCGCCGTCATAGAAGCGCTTGAACATATTTTTCTTAGCCTCCTCGGTCATTCCGCAACCGGTATCGATAACCTTGATAACCAGAGTTTTCCCCTTGTCGCGTGTGTCGAGGGTAACGCGCACTGTGCCGTTGGGGCGATTGTATTTGGAGGCATTGGAAAGCAGGTTGTAGAGTATCTTGTCGAGTTTGTCGGAATCGAACCAGCCGATGATCGGCTGCTCCGGCTGTTCGCACGAGAAAGTAAGTCCCTGCTTGTGCGCCAATGGGGCAAACGCCGATACGCATTGCGCGACAAACTGCGATATGTTGCCTTCCGCCACTTTGAGCCGCAGGTTGCCGCTTTCGGCTTTTCGGAACTCGAGTATCTGCTGTATAAGACGCGTAAGACGTGTGGCATTGACGGAGATAAGGTCGTATTCTTGCACTTCGACTCTATCGGTGCTATGCTGCTGTTTGAGTTCGTCCACGGCAGCCATAATGATAGAGAGCGGAGTGAGTAGTTCGTGGGTGATGTTGGTGAAGAACTGCAGTTTGGCTTGTGTCAGTTCTTCCGCTTGCCGTTTTTCGAGGTCTTTTTTCTGTACCTCCTGTTTCATACGGATACGGTGGACAGACATAAAAATGATGAACGAGAGCAGTCCCAGTGCGGCTACGGTATAGAGCGTGTATGCCCACCATGTACGCCACGGAGCGGGCAGGATACGCACCTCGAGCGGGAAGTCGCGTTCAGTCCATCCGCTGCCGGCATAGGAAGCACGTACACGGAAACGATAGGTACCCGAAGGAATGTTGTTGTAGTAGGCAAAACGTTGCCGGGCGTCCACATAGACATAGTCGTGGTCATATCCCTCGAGCATAAAGGCATAGCGGTTGTTTTGCGGATTGCGGTAGTTGAGGAGTGCAAAATCGATAGTGAAATTGTTCTGCAGGTGGGTGAGCGTTACGCAATGCGCCGCATCGATGGCTTCGGGGGTTATTTCGGCGGCATCGGCGGGCGACAATTCGCGCAGGGAGTGGTTGTATATGCGGAAATCGGTGAGGGCCAGATGGGCTGGTGTATATACTTCGCGGGTCTCGGCGGCATCAATGCGGCTTACGCCGTTGGCACCTCCCAGGACAATGCTTCCCATGGAGGAAGGCGAATAGCAGTTGCGGTGAAAGCAATCGTCCAGCAGACCATCTTCGCGGGTAAAGATATTCATATACTCCGTAGTGTGGTTGTCGGTAGGTTTGAGGACAAAGACCCCTTTGTTGGTGGCGAGCCAGATGTTCTGCTTATGGTCTTCCCAGATGGCATTGACCACATAGTCGCTGTAGAACCGGAATGATTCGTAGTTGCATGGTTCAAAAGCCTGTGTCTTTTCGTTGAAGAGGAGCAGTCCCGCCTCGGTGCCTATCCAGACACGGTCTTTGGAGTCGATAAACATACATTCGCCCCCCGCTGTCGGCAGGGTGTAGTGGCGGAGCGACATTCTCCCGTTTGTGGCAGGTGAGGCAAAATAGACTCCGTCGGTACGGGAAGTGATATAGATGTTTCCTTGCCGGTCGCAAGCAACGGCGGATATGTTGCTTTGCGGCATAGGTGTCTGTCCGTCAGCCAGCATACTATTGACAGGTGTGTAACCGTTGTCGGTGAGGCACCCTGCATCAGCACGTGTGGCGAGCCAGAGTTGTCCCTTGCGGTCGGTAGTAACATAATTGACGAAGTCGTCCACCATATCTCTGTTTATGTTCTCATTATAGATTTTCGAGTAGGGCTTGGCAACTTGTGTCTGCGAGTTGTATAAAATCAATCCGCCTTCGGTAGCGAAATAGAGTTCGCCTGTCTGTTCGTGCTTGCCGATATAGGTGGTGCGCCGCAGGTTTTTGAAGCCCGCCAAAGCGGGTATGTCTCTGTAGGAACGGTATTGCCCGGTGCGGATATTGTATTGAATGAGTCCGTATCCCGCCAATGCCAGCCAGAAGACGGGTTGCGAGTCGTCTTCGTAGATGCTGTTGATAGAGGCGGTACCATAGTCCTTCCGTATGGAATAGAGCGGGTCGTTGCTTACTTGCCGGTTGTATAGGTCGATACCAAACAGTCCGCCTCCGTACGAACCGAGATAGAGCATATCCCGTGTGGCGAGCAGGGCATTTATCTCGTTGTACGGCAGGGCATTGTCTTCCAATGTAGGGGCAAAGTTCAGGAATTCCGTTCCCGCTTCCTTTTCTATCATCAGGCTCAAGCCCGCACGCGAACCAATCCACAGGTTGCCCGATACGGGTTCTTGGGCAATGCAATAGATGATGTTGTCCAGCAAAGATGCCGGGTCTGTTTCGCTATGTTCAAAGCATTGATATGGCTGTTCCTGCATATCATATGGTGCATTGAGCAGCACCAGTCCGTTGCCGAATGTACCGACCCACAGGCGGTTGGTCTTGTCGAGAAAGAGCGTATGCGAGGAGCGCAAAGCGGGTATCTTGTCGTAGCGGTATAGCCGGCGTTTGTTGAGGTCATACCGCATCAGTCCGTTGGACCATGTGCCGATATAGAGTTGCCCTTGCCGGTCGAGCAGGAGTGTTTTCATATCCACCACGGGGATGCCCCACTCGTCGCCAGTGCAATGTATGGTGCTATCGGTGCGTGTATTGTGGACATATAAACCTGTGTTGGTAGCGATATAGAGGTTTTCGTCGGGGGCGGTGATAAGGGCTTCGATACGGCTGTAGCAGAGCGTCGGAAAATCCACCTTGGATACGGTACCTTTTCGTTTGTCCAATACAAAGAGTCCGTTGTTGGTACCGACCCACAGGCGCCGGCGGTTGTCTTCGCAGAGGGCACTGCACATTCCGCTGAGCAGTTGCTCGGAGCCTCGGTAGCGGAATGAGAGATAGGTATAGCCGTCGTAGCGAACCAATCCGTTGTTGGTGCTTATCCAGATAAATCCGTCGCTGTCTTGATAGAGTTTGCGTACTTCGTTGGTGGGCAGTACGTTGGTGGAAGAGACAGGACGGAAATGCCAAGTGGTGTTGGCACCATAGGCAGACACTATTGCCGCCCAAAGGGCGAACAGGAATGTAAGTGCTTTTCTCATAGCGTTGTATCAAGGTGGTGCAAAATTACATAAAATATACCGATTATGCAACAGACGGGCTATTCATATTGCAGAAATGCCTGATTCATTGCCGCAATACGTTTGCGGAGAAAATCCGCCATCAGAACGATTTGCGTATCATAATTGATATGGGTTTGTCCCCATCGAATGGCATTCTCCTCTTGCGAGTAGCGGAGTATGTAGGCTTGGTCGTATATGTATTGGTCAATGTCCTGCAGGAGAGGCATTACCTCCCGCCACCGTGCGGCATACATACTGCAGAACACGGGGTCTTTGAGAAACGAGCAGAACAGTTTGCTTCCCGGTTCGTATGTATTGTAGGCGTTGAGCATCAGTTTGGAGGGGTTTACGAAATATCGGAAGTTATCGCCCTGATAGCCGAAAGCCCAATCGAAGTCCCACGGTGGTCCGAAGTGCATAAGGTCCTGTTGGTCTTTGCGGTAGGCGAATACGGATTTTGGGTGGCATAGTTCGCCGTTCTTTACCAGTTCGTTGAGCAACATATATTGTACGACCGATTCCACATCGATGAGTTGTGCATACTCGGAGAATGCCGGAGTTGTGCTGCTGAGTATGTTTTCCAACGAATTGACGATACTCATTACGCTGTTGAGGGTTGCTTGGTTCTCCGGGGCTTTCAGCATTACAGGCAGCGCAAACGTACGGGAGTGTTTTTTGCAGGTCTCGTCGTAGTTGGAGTCAAACTCGGCAAGGAAACCGCCTGCAAGTGTGTCTGCAGGGATACGGTTCGGCTTGACTTGTACGGCTTCGGTGAGGACATACGAACCGCAGTAGCGGCGGTTGAGAAACACCTCCACAGGTTGTGTATGATTGGCAAAGGGCATCTCCATGCGGCGGGCTGCCTCCAAAGCCACGGTGTTGCAGAGCAGGGTGGGGTCGAGAGCATTTGCCAGCAGCACCCACGCTTTGGCGGGCTGCATACCGAAAAGCGGTGCTTTTTTGTCCAATTTGAGGCGGTAGGGTTTCTTGTTGAGCCACCATGTACTATTGCCCCGTCCGCGTATTTGGGCGCGTTGCTGCAAGTATGGCAGGCTGTCGCCCGGGGTATAGATGACCACCGAGGCGCTGCTGTATTCGGTTTTGCTTGTGATACTCTTTCCGTTGTCGGTCCGGATATCCAGAACAGGCAGCCCTGTGCTTTGCGGACAGCGCAGTTCGACGGTGTAGTTGCGGTACGTATTGCCTTTGCGCACCTGAAAGGAAACACTGCGGCGAGAGAAATCGAGCGGGGTAAGAGTAGAGAGAACTTCGCTTCCGCCGTTATATAATACCCCGTCCGCAAAGAAGACAGGAATAAGCCGGTGTATGGAGTCTATCCACTCCTGTGTATGGTAGTAGAAAGTCTGAGTGGCACTGTCGAAACGGAAAATGATGTTCTCTTTGAGCGAAGGGTTGTCTGTTTTGGAGAGAATAAAATCCGTCAACAGATTCTCTGTGCTTTCCTCCATAGCAGGCTGCGGCTCCGGAATGTCGGACGGTTGGCACGCGTAGAGCAACAGACATATACAGGCAGCAAAGAGGGCTGTGTGCTTGCGTATCATAGTGCGATGGTTACGATGGAGAGTTCAGGGAGGGTAACGAGCAGTTTGCCGTTACGTATGTGCATATCGCGGAAATCGCAGAGCGACAGATTGTCAGGGTGGTCAAACGTATTGTGCGCCTGCGGTGTGTCGGCGTGCAGTATGCGGGCGGACAGGTGCTGCTTGTCGGCGGGTATGCCGCCGAGGTCGATCTCCACCTGTTCGGCTTTGTCCGGCGATGTGTTGGCAAGCGATATATGGAGTTGTCCGTTGCGGTCGCGCGACGCGGTGGCACTCACTTGCGGTACGGCAGCATTGGCTCCGCTTGCGGCGCACATCTCTGCCGTTTGGGTTTGAATAGGAATAGCCTGGGCGTTTTGATGCACTTTGTACATATCGAAGACGTGGTAGGTCGGGGTGAGGAGCATACTGTCGCCGCGGGTCAGAATCATTGCCTGCAGCACATTTACTACCTGGGCGATATTGGTCATTCCCACGCGGTAGGTATAGCGATGGAAAGTGTTGAGCGACAGGGCAGCCACCATAGCATCGCGCATAGTGTTTTGTTGGAAGAGGTGCCCGGGGATGGTGCCGGGTTCTTCATCGAACCACGTGCCCCATTCGTCCACCAAGAGACGCACGCGGCGTTGCGGGTCATATTGGTCCATGATGTCGCAATGGCGTTTCAATACGGGTTCGATACCGAGACACTTGCCGAGTGTCCACCAGTAGCCGTCGCGGTCAAACCGTGTGGCACTGCCTTTGCTTCCCTCCCAGCCGAGGACGGTGTAGTAGTGGAGCGAAAGCCCGTTCATACGCTGCCCCACGCGCTGCATCATCACCTCCGTCCAACGGTAGTCGTAGTCGCTTGCACCCGAGGCAATCTTGTAGAGCGAGTTGCCGCTGAAAGAGCGTGTATATTCGGCATAGCGGCGGTATAGATCGGCATAGTATTCGGGGCGCATCTGTCCGCCGCAGCCCCAACTCTCGTTGCCGATACCGATATAATGCACGTTCCATGCTTTGTCTCGCCCGTTTTGGCGACGGAGGTTCGCCATAGGGGCATCGTCATCAGAGGTCATATACTCCACCCATTCCGCCGCTTCGCGCGGTGTGCCGCTGCCTACGTTCATACTCACGTAGGGTTCGCAGCCGAGCAGTTCGCAGAGGTTCAGAAACTCGTGCGTACCGAAGGAGTTGTCTTCTGTAGTGCCGCCCCAGTAGGTATTCACCATACGCGGACGCCGGTTGCGCGGACCGATGCCGTCGCGCCAATAGTAGTCGTCGGCAAAGCATCCGCCCGGCCAGCGAAGAACGGGTATATGCAGGTTTTGGAGCGCAGCGAGTACATCGTTGCGATAGCCGTTGGTGTTCGGGATAGAAGAGTCTTCGCCCACCCATATACCGCCGTAGATACAACTGCCGAGATGCTCAGCAAACTGCCCGTATATCTCGGCGGGAATGGTGTCTGTGGCTTGGTCGGGGAGCAAGGTGATGCGTGTGTCGGCGTAGAGCGAACCGCCAGTCCATAAGGTTCCGGCGAGGAACAATGTCTTGCACAGAGTGCGGGAAACGGTATTTTTCATAGATATTGGTTTGTTGCAGTTACTGTGGCAAAGATACATATTCTTTTTTGCTCAGCCAAACTTTCTGATTGTTTCCCGCTCAATTTCGACCTTTTGTGGAAATAATTCGACCTGTATGGGGATAAAGGCAGCCGAATACGGCTGCTGCGGAGACGGCAGAAAAGGCGGGCTTGGCAAGCCCGCAACGGAAACACCTACTATCCTAAGCCTATCCTAAGCGGAATCACCTATTAATCACCTATACCTGCTATACAGATGATAGGGAGAGGTAGGGGTAGGGGAAAATATAATTTTCTTTTGCATTTTCTTTTGTTTGATTTTCTCTATTTTTCTTGCCGCTTGCGGCAAAGGACATTTTTCTGTCTCTTTCGACCTTTTTCGGAAATAGTTCGACGTGCGGGTGCGGAAAAGAGTGTATCTTTGCGCCATAAAATCGAAATGCTATGAATCGAAGTACTATGAAAAAGGTTTCTTTCTTTTTGTTTCTTTTGGCAAATATCCTTTTTGCGGACACATTGCGGGCTGCAACGGAGCCGTGGCAGACTGCGGATGTGAATCAGATCAACCGTCTTCCGGCGCGGGCGGATTTCTTTGCATACGAGTCGGTGGAGAAGGCTGAGACGCAAGACCCTGCGCAGTCGGAGCGGTACTTGTCGCTCAACGGCACGTGGCGTTTCCGCTGGAGCAGACATCTTTCGCAGCGCCCGACCGATTTTTTTACACTCGGATATGACGACAGTGCCTGGAACGAGATACAGGTGCCGTCGTGTCAGGAATTGGCGGGTTACGGCAAGCCTTTCTACCGCAATATAGGTTATGTATGGATGGATCAGTTTGAGAACAACCCGCCCCTTGTGCCCGAGCAGAACAACCATGTCGGTTCGTACCGCCGCCGTTTCACATTGCCCGCCGCATGGAAGGGGCAGGATGTGTTCCTGTGCGTGGGTTCCGCCACTTCGAATGTGCAGGTGTGGGTGAACGGCAAGGCGGTCGGTTACAGCGAGGACAGCAAGACGCAGGCGCATTTTGATATTACCAAGTATGTACACGCGGGCGAGAACCTTGTGGCATTGCAGGTAATGCGCTGGTGCGACGGGTCGTATGTGGAGGATCAGGACTTCTGGCGGTTGAGCGGACTGAGCCGCGATGTGTATGTATATGCCCGCCCGAAAAGCCGTATTGAAGATGTGTTCATCGGGCAGGATCTGACCAATGACTACAAAGACGGGCTTTTCTCGGCGGAACTGGCACTGAAAAATGCCAACGGCTGCAACCTTACCTATACGCTGGTTTCTGCTGACGGCAAGACGCTTCTCAATAAGACCGAGCGCATACAAGGCAACCGCCTGACGATTGCGCCCGTGGTGCTGCACACTATACGTCCATGGTCGGCGGAGGAGCCGAACCTGTACCGCCTGACCCTTGTTCTGTCGGACAAACAGGGCAAGACGGCGGAGGCAATCTGCCAGGAGGTGGGTTTCCGCCATATAGAGATTGCGGATAACCAACTGCTGGTGAACGGGCAGCCGATACTGATCAAGGGTGTGAATCGCCACGAACTCGACCCGCTGACGGGCTACGTGGTATCGCGCGAGCGTATGGAGCAGGACGTGCGCCTGATGAAGCAGTTCAATTTCAATGCCGTGCGCACGTGCCACTATCCGGATGATCCGTACTGGTACACGCTCTGCGACCGATATGGTCTGTATATGGTGGCGGAGGCAAACATAGAGGCGCACGGTATGGGCTATGAGGAGAAAGCCATTGCCAAGAACCCCGCCTATCGTGCAACGATATTGGAGCGCAACCAAACGAATGTGGAACTGAACAAGAACCACCCCTCTGTTATTATATGGTCGTTGGGCAACGAGTCGGGCGACGGAAAGAACTTCGAGGACGCCTACCATTGGGTCAAGCAACGCGATAACTCCCGCCCCGTGCAATATGAGCAGGCTGCAACCCGCAGCCATACGGATATTTTCTGTCCGATGTACTACGACTATGCTTACACCGAGGCATTTGCACAACACCCCACCAAACCGATGATACAGTGCGAATATGCCCATGCGATGGGTAACTCGCTCGGCGGTTTCCGCGAGTACTGGGACTTGTACCGCAAGTATCCCGCTTTGCAGGGCGGCTTTATCTGGGATTTTGCCGATCAGGCGCTGTGGACACAAGCCCCCGACGGGCGTTGGTTCTTCGCCTACCAGGGCGATTTCGAGCCCGCTCTGCACTCCGACCACAATTTCAACTGCAACGGACTGTTTGCCCCCGACCGCACGCCCAACCCGCACGCTTACGAAGCAAAGTATATCCAGCAGAATATATGGACATCGCTTCTCGACTCGCTGACGGGCAGGGTGGAGATATACAACGAAAACTTCTTTGTATCCATAGCGGATACCCGTCTCGAGTGGACGGTTGTAGCCGACGGCGAACCGGTGCTTTCGGGTGTGGTGGACAGCCTGCCGATAGCCCCGCAGGAACGCAAGGAATATACGCTTTTTGAGGGTGCCAACCTGCCCCAAGGCAAGGAGTTGTTTCTGAATGTATCGTACCGCAACCGCATGGGCGGGGAGGTGGCAAAGCAGCAGTTTATGCTGCACGCCCACGCACAGAGCGTCTGCACGGAAAAGGCAACGGACGGCATCACCGATGAGACCACAGGTACCTATACTTTGCAGTCGGGTACGACCACCTACGTATTCAGCAAACTGACGGGCTGGCTGATACAGGTGCTGGACGGCAACACGCCTATGCTGCTGCCTGAGACGGCTATGCTGCCCTCGTTGTGGCGTGCGCCGAC
This sequence comes from uncultured Bacteroidales bacterium, assembly GCA_934728255.1. Classification (GTDB taxonomy): domain Bacteria; phylum Bacteroidota; class Bacteroidia; order Bacteroidales; family Paludibacteraceae; genus Colicola. The sequence goes on along the minus strand of CAKVEC010000011.1, from coordinate 12,273 downwards.
CGACAACGACTACGGAGCAGGTCTGCAAGAGAAATACGCCGTATGGCGCAACCCCGAATGGAAGTTGCAGAGCCTGCATGTGGCAGGCGGACAAGCCGAGGCGGAATATACCTATATGGATGCCCGCCTGACGATGCACTATGCGCTGATGGCGGACGGATCGTTGCAAGTGACGGAGAGTATCCGCAAAGCGGGCATGCCCAACCTGTTCCGCTTCGGTATGGAGATGCGTCTTGCGTCGCAGTATGACCTGCTGACTTACTACGGGCGTGGTCCGGAGGAGAACTATTCCGACCGTCATTTCTCCACGCTTGTCGGCAAATATACCGCCCCCGTGAGCGGACAATACTACCCCTATGTCCGTCCGCAGGAGACGGGCAACCATACCGATATGCGCTATATGCAGGTGCATAACCGTGTCGGACGCGGTTTGCAGGTGTCGGCGGAACGGCCGTTCTCGGCTTCTGCGCTCCGTTACACGGATGCCGACCTCGACGACGGTATGCACAAGTCCGACCGCCGGAGCCATGGTCTGCTGGTGCGTGAGCAACCATTTACGAACCTGCATATCGACCTTGTGCAACAGGGACTGGGCTGTATCGACTCGTGGCAGAGCATTCCCCGCCCCGAGTACCTGCTTGACAAGGACGAGTACACCTTTACATTCTACTTGCGTGTGTCGGGACTCCGTTAATTGTATAAAAAGCCTCCGTTAATTGCCGTTAATTGCCCATTAATTATATATTGTGTAAGCGTGCATACGCCAAAAATTAACGATAAATTATACGGCAATTAACGGAGACACAGACCCGATATGGTTGTATGCATTAATGGAGTAAAAAATCCTATTAACGGAGCCCCCCAAAAAAAGCGGTCAATTATATGTTATATAGCAGGGTTTTGATTATTTCAACCTTTTTTGGAAATAGTTAAACCACTATTTTGATCCTTTGTTGTACTTTTGCACCCGAAATCGAAAGTGCACCTGCACCCGAAAAAGACGAAAAAACCGAAGTAGTCTAATACAAAAAACAAGTATACCTTTAACAATGAAAAAATCATTCCTTAAGTCGATGTTCTTTTCCATCGTAACCGTATTTGCAGCCGTTCTGACGGCTTGTAACCCGACTCAAATCACCCCCCCCCGATGAGGGTAAAAAGAGCGATTCTATCGCATTGGAAGTGCAGTATGTCGGTAAGAACGAAATTACTGCCGAAGTATTCATTCAGTCCGCTTCGGACATCAGTTTCGCGTACGTACATTATGCTGCTGAAAATAAACCGGAAGACTCCAATATGGAGATGCTTTCGGCGGTGGAAGCAGGTAAGAAAAATGCCGTTACGCTCAAAAACCTCAACAACAACACTACCTACCTTTTGACCGCCTATGCCACCCTCGGCAACGGCAATGAACTGAAAACCGAAACCATTTCGGTTACTACGGGTGCGCCCATACGTGTAGAGTTGGTGGACAAGACCGAGAACAGCATTACCGTTCGCGTGAATGTGGCTTCGGCTGCCACTATCTACACCAAGGGACTTACCTACAAGGTACGTTCTGCCACTACGCCGGCAAAGGATGTTCTTCTTCCGAACGAGACTACTACGGAGTACAAGATCGAGGGTCTGGACGCTTTTACCACCTATCAGATCCAGGGCTATGCCGTTCTGGAAGGCAGCAACGAGGCGGTGAAGAGCGATGTGCTTGAGGTGCAGACGGGCAGTATTCCTATGGACGGCGAGTACCAACTCGTTTTCGCCGAGGAGTTCAACCAGGACAACGAAGACCTAAGCAAGGTGTGGACGTTTGAGGAAGGCTCCAAGATCCGCAACAACGAGAACCAGTTCTACAGCAAGAGTCCGGAGAATGCGTTCACCAAAGACGGCTACCTGCACATCGTGGCTCGCCGCAATCATATGGGTTCGGACGGCAAGACCCACTCCTATACCTCGGCTTCGCTCCGTACTTGCGACTCGTTTGTGTACTGCTACGGTATCGTAGAGTGCCGTGCGAAAATCCCTACAGGCGGCGGTATGTGGCCGGCTATCTGGCAAGTGGGCAATATGTTTGATTGGCCGCAGAACGGTGAGTTGGATATAATGGAGTACTACCGCGAGGGTATCCTTGCCAACGCTGCATGGGGCGGTACCAGTGCATGGTCGCCCGTATGGGACAGCAGCAAGACCCCGATGAGCCATTTCGAGGAAAAGAACCCCAACTGGCGCAACGAGTTCCATACATGGAGATTGGAATGGACGGAGGAGTACCTTAAAATCTTCCTGGACGACGAACTCCTCAACGATGTGGATGTAAACAAGACTTTCAACCAAGGTTACAAAGGCGACTACGAGAACCCCTACCGTTACCGCTGCGAGGGCTTCGGACACAGCCTGTGGCTCAATCTGGCTATCGGCGGCAACAACGGCGGTACAATCGACAACTCGCTCTTCCCTGCCGAGTACCTGATCGACTATATCCGCGTTTACCAGCGCACCCGTCTCCCGAAATAATGCGTAATGCACAATTTCATAATTAAACAAATAAACAACAAACTTTATTCAATCATGAAAAAATCATTTTTTTCTGCAGGCGTGAAGGCTATGTTCTTCGGCTTGGCAACAGTTGCAATGGTTGGTATGACCTCTTGCGACGGAAACAATCCTGACAATCCTAACAAAGAAGAACCCGGTACGGGTGAGGTCGTAAACCTGACCATTGACCCCGCGGAAGTGGAAGTATTGGTAGGCGAGACCGCAGAGGTTAAGATTACTGCCGGCAACGGTGGTTACGAGGTAATCTCGGCAGACGCTACTATTGCAGAGGCTTCTGTATCGGGTGATGTGGTTACCGTCAAGGGTATCAAAGCCGGTGCTACAGTGGTTACCGTAAAGGACGCACAGAAGAAGGCTGCGCCGCTCAAAGTTACCGTTACCAACTCGGGTAAGAACAACATCAACACCGATTGCACCTACACCATCACCTCTACCTCCAAGGAGTACGGTTACCAGCACGACTCATGGGGCAACAAGTGGGATGAGTACTATGGTCCGAAAACTTGGACGGGTACGTATATCTGCACCAAACGCGATTTCGACAACAACAAGCCTTGCGCTATTCTGTTCAAGGGCAGTGCAAAGTCGGAGGCTGCCGAGTTCTTCGAGGCTGTGGCTGCTGATACCAAGATTGATGATCCGGACAATGTATTTGTAACTTCCGGTATCGGTTATGCAGGTGCTACCGAGTACGGACATGCTGCTGTGGCTCTGCTCCTTACCGACCAGGACGATCCCGCACACCCGGGCTGCAAAGTGATGAAAGTGATTGCAAGTTGTATCTCCGGTTACCTCGGATGGGAGAACGGCAAATATACCTCTACTCCGGGTACTGCATGGTACAACCCCGCAGACGGCAGTTTCACTGTCAGCGAGAGCAAAGGACACTTGGCATGGGAAGGCAACGGCAAACCGTTTGAGTTGTGTGTTGACCGTACGTACACTCCTGAGAAGTAATATCCAATTATCCGTTGGCGGATTTGCCGCCAACGGATAATTAAACCAAGAAAACACAACATTAAACCATAAAACACATGAAAAAGTTATTCTTCTGTATGGCTGCAGCCGCTCTCTCGTGCGGTATGATGCAAGCCGAGACCATCGCTGTCAATAGCGAGGTGGCAGACACTATCAAGATCTCCGCTGCGGGGACTTATACCCTCCAAGGCGACGGTACACGTTGCACGATGCCTGTTATCGTAGAGGAGAACCTCGGCGAGGTAACGCTGATCCTCAACGGTGTAAATATACAGGTTACGGGCGGAAAAGACTCGGGTATCAGTGCCCTTTCCGTTCGCAAGGGTACCAATGCCACCATCAATTTCCAGGGCGTAGATACGCTTAAGAGTAAAGCCGATCCGGGGTGCGGTCTGGAGGCGATTGGTAATGTAACTCTCAATGGTGAGACGGGTGCCGAACTCCACTGCCTGTCACACGGTTGGGCTGCCGGTATCGGTGTCAGCCCGCGTCCGAAAAACAAAGAGTTGGTTTCGGGTAATATCACGATCAATAGTGGTATTATCGAGGCTAAGGGCGACTGGGAGGCTCCGGGTATCGGTGCGGCTCCGGGTTGCGTAATGCCGAATGTTACCATCAACGGCGGTTTTGTTACCGCTACGGGTGCCAGCGGTGCTGCCGGTATCGGTACCGGTTATTCGCAATGGGACAAATGCTCGGGCGAGGCGACTATCGCTATCAATGGCGGTACGGTCATTGCTAAAACCAATAGTTCGTCCAGCACCCTGCCTATCGGTGTGGCACAAAGCGAGAACTGCACTATCCATCTGGTTGTTGCAGGTGGTTCGCTCAATGCAGTCAATAAATCGGGTGCCGTTTATACCGCACGTCCTATCCCCGCTACCAACCAGAAGGGCGACAGCGTGGTATTGTTCCGTGCACAGTTGGAGGGCGTTACCGAGGCTACCGCTATCACCAAAGGTCATATCGGTGAGATTGTTCTCGGCAAAGACTATCTGCTCAAAGACGTTTACACAGATAACTATGGCTATGTCTATTTCTGGCTGCCCAAACAGGCAGACGATGTAGAGGTGGTTCTCAACGATGGTGAAAATCCCGATAAACCCGACCAACCCGATCAGCCGGGCGATGCAACCACTATCTTTGTAAACAACACGGTTATGGAGACCATCCATATTGCTGCTGCAGGCAACTATTTGCTGAAGGGTGACGGTACTACCTGTGGATTCCCCGTTATGGTAAACGCAGATCTCACGGACACCATATTTGTTACGGCAGAGAATGTAACTGTTGAACTTGACAACAACGGTAGCGCAATGAACATCGGTGCAAACTCGGTGGTTGCAATGACTTTGAAAGGTGCAAACATATTCAAAGGCAAGAATGGTTGCGGTATTGAGGCTGCCGGTGAACTGATTATCAACGGTACGGTTGCAGATACGTTGGATTGCAAGGGTTCCGGTCGTTCAGCGGCTATCGGTACGACCAAGGAAAGCGCAGCCGGCGGAAACATCACGATCAACGGCGGCGTGATCTATGCGCGCAGTGGTAGTGAATCGGCAGCAATCGGTGCCAGCAACGCAGGTCGTCTGGGCAATATCACCATCAATGGCGGGCAAATTTATGCTACAGGCGATGCTTACTCGTCGGCTATCGGTGCATCTTATTGCAGTACCGGCGATGCTACTATCACCATTAACGGTGGTATTGTAGAGGCTCAATCCGGCTACTACAATGACAACCGTTCTATCGGTAAGAGCAAAACCCATCGCAATTCTGTATCCGTTGTTATCCTGGGTGGTTCTGTTATCGCTAAAGGTGAAAAAGGTGAAATGAATGGTGTCGTTGTAGATGCTACCAACGGCAATGAGTCGGTTGTGTTGTTCACTTATACTTTACCCGAGCAGCCTGCTACATTGGTTACTGAGGGGACTATCGGTGATATGAAGTTGGGGGAAGACTATGGCATCAAGGATGTTTATACCGATGCCGAGGGCAAACTCTATTTCTACCTGCCTGAGAGCGCAAAGAACGCAGAGGTCGTTATCAATGGTGTAAAAATCCAAGGAGGTGAGGATCCTAACCCAGAACAGGCTATCGATGAGGTGATTAGCAATGCCACCGCTCCCGTTAAGGTGATGTACAACGGCGCACTCTATATCGTTCGCGACGGCGTGATGTACACGGCTACCGGTGCTGTAGTCCGCTAAACAATAGTTTTAGCCAAATACACAATAGTGTAACCCATATTTGCTCGGAGGCGTTGGTTCGCCTCCGAGTATCAAAAAGAGAAAAGTTTTTGATTGGTTAGTATAAAAATTTAGTTGATTAGTAATTAGTTAGTTGGTAGATGTCGTTTTTTTAGGGGTACAAATCCGATTGTGTTGTTTTTTGATTTCATTTTTTTTACCGACAGACCCGCTAAAGATTATTAACGACCTGAAGGACTTTAACGACCTTAATGTCCTTAAAGATCCTACAAACACACTATGAATAAATTATACGGAACATTCAAAGTCCTGCTTTCGGCGGCAATCATAGCCGCCCTGACCGCCTGCACGGAGGAGAAGACCCCTGTGCGCAACGGTGAACTATGGTACGACGATGCCGGCGAGATTATCAATGCGCATGGCGGAGGTATCCTTACCTACAACGACATGTATTACTGGTTCGGTGAAGCCAAAAATGACTCCAACAGCCTTGCCTTGCAGGGCGTGAGTTGCTATTCTTCGCGCGACCTCCATACGTGGCACAACGAGGGTATCGCCCTTGCCGTGTCCGATGACGATCAGTCCGACATTGTCTCGGGCTGTATCCTGGAGCGCCCGAAAGTGATCTACAATGCCAAGACCGGCAAGTTTGTTATGTTTTTCCATCTGGAACTGCGCGGGCAGGGCTACAATGCCGCCCGCACGGGCATTGCCGTGAGCGACACCCCCACAGGACCCTATACTTTTATCCGTTCACTCCGACCGAATGCCAACCTATTGCCTGAAAACCTGAACCTTATTCTTGATTCGGAGGAGTGGCTACGCACTGCGTCCGACCTGCAACCATGGTCGGAGCAGTGGGTGGCAGCGGTAAAAGACGGAATGTTTACCTATCGTGACCTCCGCTCGGGACAGATGTCGCGCGATATGACGCTCTATGTCGATACCGACGGACGCGCCTACCATATCTATTCCTCGGAAGAGAACCTGACCCTGCAAATCGCTTGCCTTACCGATGACTATACCGATTACACAGGGCGTTATATCCGTGTGGCTCCCGCCGGACACAACGAAGCCCCCGCGCTGTTCCGCCACAACGGAAAGTACTATATGATCACCTCGGGTTGCACGGGCTGGGCACCCAATGCGGCACGATTGTTGGTGGCAGACTCCGTTATGGGCGAGTGGACAATGCTGGGCAACCCGTGCCGCGGTGCGGATGCCGAACTGACCTACCATAGCCAGAGTACTTTTATTCTGCCTGTGGCGGACAAAAAGGACGGCGAGCGGTTTATCTTTATGGCAGACCGCTGGAAACCCGAGCAGCACACCCATAGCACCTATATCTGGCTGCCGATCCGTTTCGACGCAACCGGCACCCCTTACCTCGAGTGGCAGGACAACAGACAGGAATAATGCACAATGCATAATGAAAAGTCAGGTGGATGTCAGGTGGATGACGGGTGGATAGCCTTTTTAACATATCTATCCTATAACCAACCTATAACGATCCTATAACAAATTAGGGCAAAATAATTAACGATTAATTACACGATAATTAACGTTTTGGAAAATATGAAGCATCTTTTTACAACAATCCTATGCTTATGCGCGTCCGTAGTGATGTTCGCGCAGGTGAACGGTACGGTCGTTGACCCGCAAGGCGAACCGATTATCGGTGCGGCAGTACAGGTCAAAGGTACCACTACGGGTACGATCACCGATTTCGACGGTAACTTCACCATCGATGCCGCCAAGAACGCCACACTTGTGGTCAGTTACCTCGGCTATACCTCGCAGGAAATCCCCCTGCAAGGCAAGACGACCGTCAAAGTAACCCTCAAGGAGGACACGCAGAACCTCGATGAGGTCGTGGTGGTCGGCTATGGTACGCAGAAGAAAGTGAACCTGACGGGTGCGGTCGGTGTTGCTTCGGCTGAGGCTATTGAGTCGCGTCCTGTGGTGAATGCTGCACAGGCGTTGCAGGGTGTTATCCCCGGTCTGCAGATTACCAACAACACGGGTAGTATGGAGAAAACCGCCAAGATCAATATCCGTGGTACAGCCACTATCGGCGAGGGGTCGAGCGGCAGCCCGCTGGTGCTGATCGACGGTATGGAGGGCGACCTCAACTCGATCAACCCGCAGGATATTGAGAATATCTCCGTTTTGAAGGATGCTGCGGCTTCGTCTATCTACGGTTCGCGTGCGCCCTTCGGTGTCATCCTCGTTACTACCAAAAACGGTAAGGCGGGCAAGACACAGATCAACTACAATAACAACTTCCGCTGGGGTACGCCTATCGTCAAGATGCACCAGATGGACTCCTACACCTTTGCCCAGTACTACAACGAGGCGGCGCGTAACACCGCCAACGATATGAACGCCATCGAGTTCACCGACGAGACCATCCAGCGTATATTGGACTACCAGCAGGGCAAGATAACCACCGTTCTGCCACTCCCCGAGAGCGGAACGCAGTGGCAAAACCCGTTCTACACCGCCAATGCCAACAACGACTGGTATGACATATTCTTCAAGGACTACAATTTCTCACAAGAGCACAACCTCTCTGCCAACGGCGGCAACGAGAAAGTGAACTACTATGTGTCGCTCAACTATATGAAGCAGGAGGGTCTGCTCAACCTTGGCGAAGAGAACCTACAGCGTTTCAGCGGTACAGGCAAACTGAATGCCAACCTAACCGACTGGCTCAAGATAGGCTACAGTGCGCGTTTTATCCGCGAGGACTACACCAAGCCGTCGGCTATGAACGACGGTCTCTATGAGAACCTTGCCCGCCAGAACTGGCCTAACCTCCCGCTCTATGATAACAACGGCAACCTCTATTCCGATGTATGGCCCGGGCGTGATTTCCTGCAGGGAGGTCAGTACGACAAGATAACCGACAACCTCTATCAGCAACTCTCGCTCACTTTTGAGCCGGTCAAGAACTGGCTCATCATCGGCGATTTCAACTACCGTCTGCGCTCGCAGGACACCAAGTCCTACTCCCTCGCCACCTACAACTGCGACATCTACGGGCAGCCTGTCGGCAAGGACATCGCCACCACCTCCGTCTCGGAGCAGCGTTACCGCGAAGACTATATCCTCGCCAATCTCCGCAGCACCTACAATTTCTCGGTGGACGACTCGCACAACTTCGGCTTTATGCTCGGTGCGCAGGCGGAGAACCTCTGGCAGAAACAGTATGGTGTTACCGCCTACGGGCTTATCTCGCCCGACCATCCGGAAATCGACCTGACCACGGGGCTTGTCTGGAACTCGGGTACCCAGCAATGGGAGAAGAAAGAACTCTCTCCCTACGGCAGCCGCAACTCGTGGAGTACGGCGGGTTTCTTCGGGCGTTTCAACTATGACTACCTCGGGCGTTATCTCCTCGAAGCGAACCTCCGCTACGACGGTACGTCCCGCTACCGCGGCAAACTGCGCTGGAACCTCTATCCGTCCGTTTCACTCGGTTGGAACATCGCCAAGGAAGCCTTTATGGAACCCTACGAGCATACCGTCAGCACCCTCAAGATACGTGGTTCGTACGGCGAACTCGGCAACCAGAACACCGACGGCTGGTATCCTACCTATCTGACTTTCTCGCCCACCGTCAACGGCGGTGCATGGCTACAGAACGGGCAGAAGACCACCACAATAGGTGTCCCCACCGCTATCACTACCGAACTGACGTGGGAGAAAGTGCGCAACTGGAACGTCGGTCTCGACTGGGCGTTGCTTGACAACCGCCTCACGGGTTCGTTCGACTACTACACCCGCTACACCATCGATATGATGGGGGCTTCGGTCGAACTGCCGTCTATCCTCGGCTACACTCCGCCCAAGACCAACAACACCGACCTCAAGACCTATGGTTGGGAGTTCGAGATCGCTTGGCAGGACCGTCTGCGCAACGGCTTCACCTACAGTGCCAAGTTCCTGCTCTCCGACGCACAGACCATGGTTACCCGCTACCCGAGCAATACCACGGGTTCTATCGACCAATACCTTGCGGGAGAGAAACTCGGTAATATATGGGGGTATGAGACGGTAGGTATCGCCCAGTCGCAGGAGCAAATGAATGCCCATCTCGACCAATTGGACGAGAACTATTTCAACCACAACGGCTATTTCCCCTCCGAGGCGCGTCAGGGACAATCCGCTCTCGGTTCGGGGTGGGGTGCCGGTGATATTATGTATGCCGACCTCGACGGCGACGGGCGTATCTCCGCCGGCGAGCGCACGATGCAGAACCACGGCGACCTCAAGATACTGGGCAACAACACCCCGCGTTATCAGTTCGGTATCGACCTCAACGCCGCATGGTATGGTGTGGATCTGCGTATCTTCTTCCAGGGCGTGATGAAGCGCGACTATTGGCAGGGTTCGTCCTATTTCTGGGGTGCCAACACCGACGATACATGGTCGGCAGCCCTGACACAGCACCTCGATTTCTGGCGTGATGAGAACTCGCTCCTTGTGCAGCATGGTATTATGGAGGCAAACACCGATGCCTACTATCCCCGTCCTTCGTTCGACCGCGGCGGCAAGTACGGTCGTAACCACCAGCCGCAGTCGCGTTATCTCCAGAATGCGGCATATATCCGTCTCAAGAATCTGCAGATCGGTTATACTTTCCCCGACAAATGGATGAGCAAAGCCCATATCGAGAAACTCCGCCTCTATTTCTCGGCGGAGAATATCTGGACGGGCACCTCGCTTGTCAAGATGTTCGACCCCGAGACCCTCGACGGCGGTAACTACAACCTCGAGAAAGACTGGCGTACCCTCAACAACGGTAATGCCTACCCCCTCTCTATGCAACTCTCCTGTGGTCTGAGCATCACATTCTGATAAATTGATAATACAGCGTAACATTATCTGCCTGATTTTAATCCATAAGATAGACAACAATAGGTAGAACAACTGCAAAAGTAACAGACTATGAAACGCAATTATTTTAACATATTTGCTTGTCTGCTGTGTTTGTTTGGGACAATCGGTTGTAACCATCAGTCGTTGACAAGTCCATATATGAATTATGTTACAGTGATTAAATTGGACAAACCGGAATACAAGCAATATGTATTAGTGCCCGAAAACGGTTATGCAGGTCATGCAGGATTTTACGGTGAGGCTAATATATTTGGGGATGGAGCATTGCCTTATTGGGAGTTGCTGGACGACTATCTGCTGATTGATTGGCGATGGTATATGTTTCCTCGCTATCAGACTACATACTATCTGATTTTTGAACCATGGACTGCTCAAAACAGTTATGCTTGGAGTGAGGATAATACGTGGTATCTGGATACATGCCAATATATCAAGAATCCTATCAAACGAAGATACGATATTGATATGACAAAGGTGAATGGGTATTTGGGAACTGCAGAATTATACCAAGAGGCTTATAGTGAGACACATGGTATGCATCTTATAGATACAAAACTTTGGGAAGAATTTCGGACACAAACTAAGCATATGGATTCAGTGTGGGCATATACGCAGCAGCAGCTCAACACGGTTATTGAGCAAGGCAAATTGAAGAAAATGGTGATTAAGGATCTCTTCAAAAACTAAGTATGAAACGCATTTCTATCATATATACAGGGCTATCATTGCTGTTATGCATTGTGTGCAGCAGTTGCGAATGGGGCTTACCCCCTAATTACCAACGTATTGTCTTTTTTCAATTGTCTGATACCACTATTTTGCACAAAGTTTCTGTAATCCCCCAAGAACATTTGATGATAGATGATGCAGGCAGGTATTATTCTACAACCCAATACGCTATTCCCACTTATCCCAAGTTAGATATAGACGCTCCCTATTTTACGGAGTTGGACAATTATGGAGTTGCAGGTATGAAGGGGGCGTATTATGACGTGTGCGAATTGGCAACTGAGACCAAATATATTGCTTTAAAAAACGGATACTATATGGTGTACCCATATACTAATCTGTGCGGATTAACTACATTTTTGAATGTTGATTGGAAAGACTTATGCAATGTAGATATTGATACGATTCAAGTGATGCGTTTTGATGAGGAACCATTTAGCAAAGTATATAACATCACAGAGGAAACAATCGCCAAACTGACGAGAAAATCCACCCCGCGTTTCAAAAAGAGAAACAAAGAGCAAGTTAGAGTAGAGGATATAGTTCAACTGTTAAATCAATTGATAGAGGAAGACGATTTGGATTCTTATTGCAACGGAATGGGGTTTGTCGTGGGTGTATATCAGTAAAAATAAAGGACTATGAAACAAATACGACTTATCCTTTGTTGTGTAGTATATTCTTTTTGTAGTTATTGCTATGCTCAGGAATATACCATAGAAGAAATTAAGCATGATGCTTTGGCAGTGCTTAATGGATCTGTGCAGGTATATACTACAGATAGAGTTTCTGTTTCCCAAAAGGAAATTCAATCTGTCACACCGTTAAACCGTAATTCAAAACCTTATTTGTATATTGTTAATGCGGCTGATTCGGCAGGGTGGGTGATTGTTTCCAA
>CAKVEC010000010.1 GCA_934728255.1 uncultured Bacteroidales bacterium | reverse complement strand
GTACCATACCTGTCTCACCTATTTTAGCCATTACGGCTAACTTATCAAATTTTGCCATATACCAATTAAAAATTAATAATTAACAATTAACATGCATAGTTATTTTTGCTGTTGATTGTTATTGGTTTTATTGATTATTGCGATAAGTAACTTGATTAATTCCTGACAATCAATACTAACACTTTCATATAGTTCATCAGACAAAATGTCTGCATTATGAAACACATCCAACCAAAAATCAGTTTCATTGGCTTCTTTCAGAGCAATTTTCAATTTATGCACAAAGTCCTCAGTACTTTCTGCATATTGTGATTCCCGAATGTTGGCACCAATGCTTGTTCATGATTTTAATATCTGCTGGAACATAGGGCGATAAGTATAGGACAATATATCATCATAATAAGCCACCATTTTTACAATGCGTACCGCAAAGTCTTGGCTCTTCTTGTGAATCAAATTGTCTTTGCTTATCATCCGATATGCATGTTAATTATTAATTGTTACTTGTTAATTGTTATCTTTGTACTCGTCCATTTGCGTTGCCACCGGCAAGGGCTTCCACTTCTTCTACCGAAACGAGGTTGAAATCACCATTAACAGTGTGTTTCAGTGCACTGGCAGCCACTGCAAATTCCAAAGCCTCGCCCTGCGTTTTCTTGGTGAGCAGACCATGAATCAAGCCTCCGGAGAAAGAGTCGCCACCGCCTACACGGTCAATAATCGGGTTAATCTCATAGCGTTTCGACTGATAGAACTCTTTGCCGTCGTAGATGAGGGCTTTCCAACCATTGAAGGTAGCCGAATAACTCTCGCGGAGAGTGGAAACGACATACTTGAAGCCGAACTCTTTCATCATCTGCTCGAAGATGCCTTTGTAGCCTTCCGCATTGGTCTCACCGCTTTCCACATCTGCATCGGGTTTGAAACCGAGACAAAGAGCCGCATCTTCTTCATTACCGATACATACATCTACATATTGCATCAGCGGGCGCATGATGGAGATGGCTTTCTCGCTCGTCCACAGTTTCTTGCGGAAGTTCAGATCCACAGAAACCGTTACGCCGTGGCGTTTAGCGGCTTCGCAGGCAAGGCGTGTAATCTCAGCCGCCTTATCGGAAATAGCGGGCGTGATACCACTCCAGTGGAACCACTGTGCGCCTTCCATAATTGCGTCAAAGTCGAAATCCGACGGTTCTGCCTCTGCAATAGCCGAATGTGCGCGGTCGTAGATGACCTTAGAAGGACGCATAGAAGCACCGGTCTCGCAGTAGTAGAGTCCGACACGGTCGCCGCCACGTGCAATAAAATCAGTATTCACGCCATAGCGACGAAGTGCATTTACTGCAATCTGACCAATCTCATGCTTTGGCAGTTTGCTTACAAAAACAGCCTCGTGCCCATAGTTAGCGCACGAAACAGCCACATTTGCCTCACCGCCACCTGGGATGATACGGAAAGAGTCAGTTTGAATAAAACGGTCGTTGCCCGCAGGCGACAGGCGAAGCATAATTTCGCCCAAAGTAACAATCTTTGCCATGTTTAGTAGTTATTGTTTTGTTGTAGTTGCTTTATTTTTTCTTGCTTTTGGTTGGTTCTTCCGAGACAGGAATCCAATTGATAGGCAGTTTCATTCCTATAGTTTTCACTTTACCATCCAATGTACCGGGTATCCATTCCGGCATATTCCACACCACACGGGTTGCCTGTTTGTCCAAGTATTCGTACCCACTTGATTTGTGGACTTTTACATCCATAGGGTATCCTTTCTTGTCTATCTTGAAAGACACAATAGTGGAACATCTTTCTGTAACGGTCGGCGGGCAATAAATTTGGGATAGTATATACAATCGAAGTGCCTCCATACCGCCAACAAACTGCGGATCTACACGATAGGGCGTAAAATCAATTTCCACCCCGAGTGAATCAAAACATTGCCCTCCGAGACTACTCTGCCAATCGCCCTCGTAATGCTCCACCCGTTTGAGTTGTCCATTACGATAGTAGTTCTCAACCTTTAGCAATTTGCCCTTGTCGTAGGTTTGCAATGTATAAGGTTCACCTGTTTGATAAAACCAACTGCTTACACCATCCAACTTACCGTTGGTGTAGTTTTGTCGGAATGCAATCGTACTATCTGCCCGATAAGCAATCGTTTCTCCGTGTTTCTTATCCTTTCCGTTTTTCAGTTCCGTAGTGTCAAACGGCGCATAGTGTATCACCTCAAACCGACCATCAGAATATATCCACGTAACCTCATATTCACCCTTTGTAGCCTCTATTGTGTAAGTCGGAACCGTTTGTGCTACTGCATAGTGCACTACGGCAAACACACAAAGACAACAACAAAAGAGGTGTTTCATCCCCACAAAAGCAAGCGGGAAAGGGCAACACACAAGGCATTACCCTTTCCCCTTATATTATAATTAGAAATTAAAATATTGTTTTGCGTTGTTGTAGCAGATGTCTTCCACCATCTGTTGCAGGCGAGCCTTTTCGTAACCTGTATATGGTATCAAGCCGTTCTCCACGTCGTTACCAAGGATGTTACACAGCGTGCGGCGGAAATACTCGTGGCGCGGATAGGAGAGGAAGGAGCGACTGTCGGTCAGCATACCTACAAAGCGGCTCAGCAGACCAAGGTTAGAGAGTGCCATCATCTGTTTCTCCATACCATCTTTCTGGTCGAGGAACCACCAGCCCGAACCGAACTGTATCTTACCAGCCACAGAACCATCCTGGAAGTTACCCAACATTGTAGCAATCACCTCGTTGGCACACGGGTTGAGGTTGTATAGGATAGTCTTAGCCAACTTGCCCTCCATATTCATCTCGTCGAGGAAATGCGCCATTGCTTTGGCGGTCGTGAATTCGCCGATGGAGTCAAATCCCGTGTCTGCGCCGAGCAGTTTGAACATCTTGGTATTGTTGTTGCGGATAGCCCCATAGTGGTATTGCTGTGTCCAACCGGCAGCGTAGTCCATCTCTGCCTGCATATGCAGGAAAGCGTGTTTGTACTGACGGATTTCGCCGGTAGTCAGATCCTTGCCGGCAAGTGCCTTATCCATAATGGCATTAATTTCCGCCTCTGTGTAAGGTTCGTCATAGAACTCCTCGATACCATGGTCGGACAGACGGCAACCCATCGTAGCAAAGAAATCGTGGCGTTTTTGGAGCGCATCGGTCAGATCGGCAAACGTATGTATCTCCATGCCGCTCACCTGCGAGAGCTTTTCGATATAGGCTTTCCATGTAGCGGCATCGATATTCATCGCTGCATCGGGACGCCATGCGGGAAGCATACGGGTCTTGCAGGTCTGGTCGGCAGCCACCACTTTGTGCCATTCGAGGCTGTCAGCGGGGTCGTCGGTCGTGCAGACAATCTCCACGTGGTAATGCTCCATCATTCCGCGCGGGCAGAATTTCGGGTCGGTAGCAATCTGACGGTTGCACTCGTCGTAGATCTCACGAGCCGTTTCCGGATTGAGACGTTTGTCAATACCAAAAGCGGTCTTGAGTTCAAGGTGTGTCCAGTGGTAGAGGGGGTTGCGGAAGGTATAAGGCACCGTCTGAGCCCATTTTTCAAATTTCTCCCAGTCGGTAGTATCTTTTCCCGTGCAATAACGCTCATCAATACCATTGGAACGCATAGCACGCCACTTGTAGTGGTCGCCCATAAGCCAGATCTGTGCAATTGATTCGAAGCGTTTATTCTCGGCAACCATCTGCGGAATGAGATGGCAGTGATAGTCAATAATCGGCATTTTCGCCGCATGCTCATGATAGAGTTCCTGTGCAGTCTCTGTCTGCAAGAGGAAGTCCTTGTCCATAAAGGTTTTCATTTGTTGCGTTTTGTTATAGGTTAGTTATATCTTGGTTATATGTTAGACCTGCTATGCAGTCATAATTTTGCCAACTCGGGTTTGCAAAATTTTACGAGTGCAAAGGTACAACGGAAAAACGAAGAAAGTGTGTAAAAATTGACACAATTATTACACAATCACCTTTTCAACCCTGTTTTGTACAATTTTGATATACCGCTATCGCTATCTGCCCGCAAGAACGACAGCGGATAATAGCGGTACGCTACGCACCAAGCAGCACTGCTATCCTAACAAACTCCGACTATCCTATGCAGAATCACCCACTAATCACCCACTAATCACCCACTAATCACCCACATCTGATAACACAAAGGCATATACAAACAAGAGACTGTCTCCGTAAGGAAACAGCCTCTTGTGCAGGTTTGGTTTAATGGCAAATTTATTTCTTGAAATAGCGGTTGTAGAGTCCCTCGAAGCCTTTGCCGTGACGAGCCTCATCTTTAGCCATTTCGTGAACAGTATCGTGGATAGCGTCCAAATTCAGTTCTTTTGCACGTTTGGCAATACGGAGTTTGTCTTCGCATGCGCCCGCCTCTGCCATCATACGCTTCTCGACATTGGTCTTAGTATCCCAAACGACCTCCCCAAGGAGTTCGGCAAATTTTGCACAGTGCTCAGCCTCTTCGAAAGCATAGCGTTTGAATGCCTCTGCAATCTCAGGATAGCCCTCACGGTCCGCCTGGCGCGACATAGCCAAATACATTCCAACCTCGGTAGCCTCCCCCATAAAGTGGGCATTGAGGTCGGCTTTCATCTGCTCATCGGTATCTTTTGCAACACCGATAACATGTTCGCAAGCGAAAGCAATACCTGCGTTCTCATCTACTTCTTTCCAAGTAACTATTTGTTTGCATTGCGGGCAACGCTCAGGTGCCTGTTCGCCCTCAAATACGAATCCGCAGATCGGGCAGATAAATTTCTTCTTCATAGTGTTTTTTGTTTTTAGTTATTGATTGTTTATGATTTATACATTCATTATGCATTGTTTTTCGCACAATCAGGGCAGAGTCCCATATAGTACAATTCCTCATTATCCAACGTACAGCCCTCGGGCAAATGCACCTCTCCGATAGACGGCATTGCCATATCGATGATACGCCCGCAATGTGTACAGCGGAAGTGGGCGTGCGGCGAGAGGTCGATGTCGTAATGAACCTGCCGGTCATCAATGGTCAGCGCACGTACCGCCTTATTCTCCACCAAAGCATTTAGCACATTATATACCGTAGCACGTGATACCGACTCATCCTGTTGATTAACCCTGTGAAAAATCTCATCTGCCGTAGCATGCAACCGATTGTTCATCAAGTCTTCAATCACCAAGATACGCGGTATAGTAACTTGCATACTATACAGTTTTAACAATTCACGTGCACTCATCATATTGTCAAGTTGTTTTGTATTATTCTTATTTTTCGCATTCAATGTTCTAAATAAACCACTTGAATTTGATTTATTCTAAAATCGATGCAAAATTACTACATTTTTCCGATATATACAAATACAAAATACAAATAATATCATTTTTCTTGCAGATTTTCTCATTCACAATAGAATTTCCCTATTATTAGGTATTGCGCACGCGAGAGATTGGGTGTAATTTTGCAGCCAAATTAGGAAGATAGTTTCTGTTTTTATGGAAAAAAGCAATAAAACGATACAAGTGGCGGTGGTAGGCAGTGCGCACAGCGGCAAGAGTGCGCTGATAGAGGCACTGCGGCAGGAAGCGGCTTGGACTGGCAAAGCGATTGATTTTGAAGAGGTTCATAATCCGGACGACCTACACGGGCACGTCTATGATGTGGTGTTGCAGGTGGTAGATTCTACGGATCTGGAGAATAGTCTGCTTCTTACCCCGCACATCATTGACGAGCAGGAAAAGATCGTGCTGGCATTCAACCGCTATGACCTGTTGGCAAAGACGGGGCACTCATTGGATTTGCCGAAGATGCAAGACTTGATGGGGGTACCATTGGCATTGGTGAGCGCGAGCAAAGGACGCGGAATAGGCGAGATACTGCATTTGATAGAGCAGACGGACGCCGCTCCCGTATCGACAGACCACCCGGTGTATCACGCATGGGAGCAGCACGACGAGGACGCTTATGCGGGTTATGTACACGGTGTGCTGATGCAGACTCTTGTACACCCGAAAGACGACAAACATTGCACCCGCTTAGAGCGGATAGACAAGATACTGACCAACAAATGGACAGGGTTTCCGATACTTGCCATTATATTAGGCGTAGTCTTTGAGTGTACATTTGCACTCGGCGAACCGCTACAAGATCTGATGCAAAAGGGCATAGATGCACTCTATGACCTCTGTATGGGGTCTATGCCGGCCGGCTGGCTAAGCAGTCTGCTGGGTGATGGTATCATACAAGGTGTGGGGTCGCTGCTGACGGCATTGCCCAATATCATCATATTGTTTTTCTTTCTATCGCTGATGGAGGACACGGGGTATATGGCACGTGTGGCATACCTGATGGACGGAATGATGCACCGATTGGGGCTGCACGGGCGTTCGTTTATCCCGATGCTGATGGGTTTCGACTGCAACGTACCTGCCATAATGGCGGCAAAAGACATCAAAGACCCGAAAGACCGTGCGCTGACGATGCTGATGGTGCCGTTTATGTCCTGCTCGGCGCGACTGCCGGTGTACATTCTGTTTATTGACGCGTTCTTTGAGAACTACAAGGCGGTGGTGCTGCTGTCGCTCTACCTAATCGGCATACTGATGAGTTTTGCGTTTGCGTTTATTATGAAGAAGACCAAATGGTTCCGCAAACCTGCCGACGACAAAGTGAACGAACTGCCGGCATTCCGTATGCCCACGTGGAAGAGCATCGGCGGGCATATATGGTATCGTGTGTCGGATTTTCTGAAAAAGATTTCGACCGTGGTATTGTGTGCATCGGTGATTATCTGGGCATTGGAGTACTTCCCTGCCGGCGATTTGGATCATATAGAAACCTCGTGGTTGGCAGCCATCGGGCAGTTTATCGAACCCGTCATGCGTCCGTTGGGATTCGACTGGAAGATGTCGGTTTGCCTGCTGACGGGTCTGCCCGCCAAAGAGGCGATTGCCGCCACGTTTGCCATTTTGTTCGGCGGCGACATGTCGGCAACGGCTCTGACACCCGTTGGGGCATACGCATTCCTCGTATTCACTTTACTCTATTTCCCATGCGTCGCCACGATAGCCACTATCCGTCGCGAAATCAACTGGAAATGGGCCGCATTTACGGTAGTAAACTCCATTGTAGTGGCATGGTTGGCATCATTTGTGGTGTACCAGGTAGGAAGTTTGCTTTTCACCTGATATTGCCCATAAAATTCTCCGTGAATCATCGTTAATTATACGTTAATTCACTATCAAACTTTAATCTTCGTGGTATGGTTTTTGCGGGGTGTAGAAAGAGATGTGGCAGGAGATATTGGTGATAGTGCTTATTCTGTGCGCTGTGGCAGGCGTGTGGTGGTCAGTCAGAAGGCAACGCAGACAGCCCTGCGAGGGCGATGGCGGGTGCAAAGACTGCCCGCTGGCAGGGAAATGCAATAAGAAAAAAGAATTAGAACGTTAATTATCGTATAATTAGACGTTAATTATTTTAGGCATATAATTATCCATATAATTAAACCATTAATTTTAGGGGTAAGCAATGAAGCGGCTTGCAGAATATATAGTGGCTATGGTGTTTAGCGTGTTCTTCCTATTGGGAGGTACGGGCTTTACATTGTCGCACTATTGCTGTCCAAAGTGCCGCGAAGCACAATGTACAATTAACCATACGCAATGCGTAACGCACAATGCCCAATACTCATTGTCAAGGACACATTCATGCTGTTGGGTGAAACATTTTGAGGTGGACAGCACCGAGATGGCACCTGCATTTTGCCTGCCGGACAAAGCCGAAAACGACCTGTTCGGATCAGCCTATCCACCTGACATCCACCTAACATCCACCCGTGTTTTGACCGACAAGGCAGGTACTGTTTACCCGCCTCCGTTATTCTCCCATAAAGACCATACAAAGGGTGTATTGCAGCGTGTCTGCCGTTGGTTGATTTAGAGAACGTATCCTTGTTTTTCTGCGCCTGACGAGAGGTGCGGAAAGGGATATGTATCACTTTCTAAACAACTATTATGAAACGAATTTCATTTATTCTACCCCTATTTATATGCACGTGCGCATACGCGCGTGTGGAAGGTGTGGTATTGGACGACCAAGGCGAAGTGCTGGTTGGCGCAAATGTCTATTGGGCGAACACCACACACGGCACTACTACTGATGCCGACGGGCATTTTGTCCTTGAGAACGACCACAGCACCCGTTTGCTTGTGGCATCGTATATGGGTTTTCATAACGACACCACCGAGGTCAGTGGGCGTGAACCTCTGACGATTGTACTGGTGAGCAACTTGGTATTGGGCGAAGTAACCATCACGGAACGACAGATGGCAGTGCTGCGCAGCCGTCAGTCGGCATTTGACACCCAGTCGCTCGGTACGGGCGAACTATTCAAGGCGGCATGCTGCAACCTGAGCGAGGCTTTTGAAACAAACCCGTCGGTGGATGTGGCGTATGCCGATGCAGCAACCGGCGCGAAGCAGATACGCCTGCTCGGACTGAGCGGCACATACGTGCAACTGCTCACAGAGAACACGCCTGCCGTGCGCGGATTGGCGCAGCAGTTCGGACTGGCTTATATCCCCGGCACGTGGATGCAGTCGGTACAAGTGAGCAAAGGAGCGTCGTCGGTTATCAACGGCTATGAGGCGGTTACGGGGCAAATCAACGTGGAGTACCTCAAACCGCAGAGCCAAAGCCCCATATCGGTGAATGCAATGCTTAACACTGAGTTGCACCCCGAAGTGAATGTAGAAGGCGGTTGGAAAATACCCTTACAGGACAATGAACAAGGGACAAAGGACAAAGAATTGGCGACAGGGCTGATGGCACATTACGAACAAGGTTTCCTATCGATGGACGACAACAAAGACGGGTTTGCCGATATGCCCAAGAGCCAAAACGTGAACATTGCCAACCGCTGGTACTACAAACAAGACCGATACATTATGCAGGCGTTGGTACGCGGGCTATATGACCACCGCGTAGGCGGACAACAATCAATGAACAATGAACAATTAACAATTAACAACACGTCCTATTCTCCATATCTGATTGATTTGCGGGCGTATCGTGTGGACGGTTGGATGAAGAACGGGATTATCTTTGACCCAATACACGGCACATCGCTTGGCATTATTGCCGCCGCATCTTATCACAACCAGCAAAATATCTATGGTGCACGGCTATGGAATGCCGCCCAGACCAATGGGTATCTGAATGCGATATTTGAAAAGAATTGGGACTCCCACGCCCCCCTCAGAGAGGGGGTACAACAGAGCGGATTAGAGCATAAGTTGTCGGTGGGAGTATCTTTGAATTATGACAAATATGATGAGACGCTGCAGGATACGATTTCAGCGGCGGAAGTGATGGATTTCGGGCGTTGGGAACTGACACCCGGTGTGTTTGCCGAATATGCACTGAAAGCGGGAGACCGGTTGTCGTTGGTTGCCGGTGTACGGGCAGACTACTCTACCCGATATGGTTTCTTCTTTACTCCGCGACTGAATATACGCTATACGCCGTGGCAATGGTGGGCAATACGTGCATCAGCGGGTATGGGGTATCGTTCACCCAATGTTTTGGCAGACCATGCGGCGATGTTGCCCTCGCACCGACAGGTTATCCTCTCGGTATCCTCAGGGAAACCTCAGCAGGAACAGGCAGTGAATGCAGGCATCAGTACCACGTTTTATATCCCGATCGCAGGGCGCGAATTACAACTGACTGCCGACTATTATTACACACAATTTCTCAATAGTGTAGTGGCGGACTACGACCATTCTGCCCATGCTGTGTATTTCTACAACCTACGCGATGTCGGCGGACAGTCGTTTGCGCACAATGCGCAGATAGAAGCCACGATGGAGATACTGCGCGGCTGGACGATGACGGCAGCGTTCCGCTACACCGATGTGCGGGAGAGTTCTTACGGCAGCGACGGGGTAATCCGCCTGCGGCGCAAACCACTGACAAACCAATTCAAGGGCCTGATTACCACCAGTTACCAAACGCCGCTCAAGACATGGCAGTTTGACATAACGGCACAATTCAACGGCGGCGGACGTATGCCCGACGGATTCAATGACTATTTCATCAACACACTCGGTTCGCACCAATATGAAGAACGCAACGGAGACCTCTACTATAAATGGTACCCCCAACTGATGGCACAGATAACCAAGTACTTCCGTACGTGGAGCATCTATGTAGGGGCGGAGAATATGACCAATTTCCGACAAGACTCACCCGTTATAGGAGCAGAGACACCGTTTGCCGAAGACTTCGATGCATCCATGGCGTGGGCACCGACAACGGGGTGGAAAGTATATGCGGGATTCAGGTGGAAACTTTAGACCTCCCCCTCCCCTCCTTCAGAGGAGGGGAGTACAAAATATAATGATAAGGACATTAAGGGCGTTAAGGGCGTTAAAGTCCTTAAAGACAAGAATAATAAACACAAAGTAAAAATATGAAACGATTTTTAATGATTTTGGTTGCGATACTGCCGATGTTGTGGTGCGCAACGAGTGCGTCTGCCAAGGCGGACAAAAAACAAGTAACGCTGTATGTAGATATTCATTGTCAAGGCTGTATTGACAAGATAATGAGCAATATCGCCTACGAAAAGGGTGTGAAGGACATTCAGTGCGACCTGCAAAAGAAGACTGTGGTAGTAACCTACGATGCCAACAAGACCGATGTGCCGACATTGCAAAAAGCCTTTGCCAAGATAGGCAAACCGGCAACAGTAACCCCACTGCACGCTGCTTGTGGGGACCCCGAAACAACCGCCCCCATCGAGGGCTGCGAGACGCTACAAAAAGAAGACAAAATCGCCCCGGTGGACGCACAATCAGGTGCCACAAAACGATAAACAACCTATATTTACAAAAAAACGGTGTATCTCAACAAGATATGCCGTTTTTTATTCACTATAAAAAAACGACAAAAGCAGAATAGGACACGCAGACGCTTGTGTATATGGGGAAAAAGATGTACCTTTGCATAAAATTATTTTCTATCCATCTCTGCCCAATGTCGCATATAGAAAAAGCCATACTACGCCGAAGCGAACTACTGCTGGGAGCCGAGACTATGGCTCGCATAGCATCGAAGAAAGTAATTATTTTCGGCGTGGGCGGTGTCGGTTCATGGTGTGCCGAGTCGCTTGTCCGCTCTGGTATCATGCACCTGACGATAGTGGATTCCGACCGCGTGTGTATCACCAATGTCAACCGCCAACTGATGGCCACGATGAAGACTATAGGACGCGTGAAGACTGATGTACTGCGCGAGAGACTGCTCGAGATAAACCCGAATGCAGAGATAACCGCCATTCAAGGCATTTATTCGGCAGAAAACAAGGTGGATTATCATCTCGAAGAGTACGATTTTATCATTGACGCCATTGATTCCCTAAAAGACAAAGCCGACCTGATACTGACTGCCACACACCTGAAGGGTGTAACGTTTATCTCGTCGA
The DNA here is from genome assembly GCA_934728255.1 of uncultured Bacteroidales bacterium. Classification (GTDB taxonomy): domain Bacteria; phylum Bacteroidota; class Bacteroidia; order Bacteroidales; family Paludibacteraceae; genus Colicola. The sequence continues at coordinate 83,418 of CAKVEC010000010.1, read as the reverse complement.
TGGGTGCGGCACTGAAGATGGATCCGACACGAATCAAAGTAGCGGAGTTTTGGCAGGTAACAGGCGACCCGTTGGCACGCGCATTACGGCAGCGTTTCAAGCGCGACAAGCAGTTTCCCGGACGCAAATTCAAATGTGTGTATAGTGACGAACTGCTGCAAAACAAAGGGCAGAACCATTCCTGCGGAACAGAACATTGTATGTGTCCGAAAGTAACCGAGGCGCAACTGAAAGCCGCACAGCAAGCAGAGGCACAAGGGGAGAAAACCGCCCTCGGACGCACCGACCTAATCAACCACGAGTGGTGCACGAGCAAAGCGCAGATTAACGGCACCGTAGCACATATCACCGCTATCTTCGGTTTTATGTTGGCCGGATTGGTTATAGAATCACTACAGACGGAGTAATTCTCCATTTACAAATTTCCCCATTTACAAATTTACAAATTAAATCAAAAATATGAGAGACTCACAAATTTTCGACATTATCCGCATGGAGCGGGAGCGTCAAACCAAAGGTATCGAACTGATTGCCAGTGAGAACTTTGTCAGCGACCAGGTGCTGGAAGCAATGGGTAGCGTACTGACCAACAAGTATGCCGAGGGCTATCCCGGACACCGCTACTACGGCGGTTGCGAAGTGGTGGATATGGCGGAAAATATCGCCCGCGACCGCCTGAAACAACTCTACGGAGCCGAGTATGTAAACGTACAACCCCACTCGGGTGCGCAAGCCAACATGGCGGTATTTATGGCGTGTTTGAAAGCGGGAGACACGTTTATGGGTCTCAACCTATCGCACGGCGGGCACCTGTCGCACGGCAGTGCCGTCAATTTCTCCGGTCTGATGTTCCACGCCGTGGCATACAACTTGAAAGAGGAGACCGGACGCGTGGACTATGACGAACTGGAACAGATTGCCCGTGCCGAGCGTCCGAAACTGATTATTGCCGGTGCGAGTGCCTACAGCCGCGAATGGGACTACGCACGTATCCGCCGTGTAGCAGACGAGATCGGTGCTATCTTTATGGTAGATATGGCACACCCGGCAGGTCTGATTGCTGCCGGTTTGCTTGATAATCCTGTGAAGTATGCACATATCGTTACCTCCACCACCCATAAGACCCTGCGTGGTCCGCGCGGAGGTATTATCCTGATGGGCAAAGACTTCCCCAATCCGTGGGGTAAGACCACTCCGAAAGGCGAGGTGAAGATGATGTCCGCCCTGCTTGACTCTGCCGTATTCCCCGGCACACAGGGCGGTCCGCTGGAGCATGTGATTGCCGCCAAGGCTGTGGCTTTCGGTGAGGCATTGGCACCCGAGTTCAAGACCTATCAGCAGCAGGTGAAAAAGAACGCTGCCGTGATGGCACAAGCTTTTATGGATAAGGGATACAAAATCATCTCGGGCGGTACGGACAACCACTCAATGCTGGTCGATCTGCGCACGAAATTCCCCGATTTGACAGGCAAAGTGGCGGAAAAAGCCCTTGTAGCAGCAGACATCACCACCAACAAGAACATGGTGCCGTTCGATACCCGCTCCGCTTTCCAAACCAGCGGTTTGCGTTTCGGAACGCCCGCTATCACCACCCGCGGACTCAAAGAAGACAAGATGCCATGGATTGTGGATTTGATTGACGAGGTGCTGCAACAGCCCGAATCGGAAGCAACCATCACCCGCGTACGCGAGGAAGTGAACCGAGAAATGAACCAGCACCCGTTGTTTGCATGGTAAGATTTTCCGCATAATCCATACAATAAAAGGCTACCCGATTTTATGTTCCGGGTAGCCTTTTTTCTGAACTTATAGTACTCCACTAAATTACCCTTTAAGGAACATATAATCAAACCATTACTGTTTCAGTGTCGCTATAGATTCCCATTATTTAGAGCGATTTGAGCATTCTCATCTCTCGGCACGCATCGGGTTGTGCAGGAAGTCTTCGTAAGCAAGGCGGATGCCGTCTTCGAGTTCGGTCTTGTATGTCCAGCCGAGGGCAGTGGCTTTGGAGACATCTAATAGTTTGCGGGGCGTACCATTCGGGCGGGTGGTGTCCCATTCAATACGCCCTTTGTAGCCGATGACCTTTGCCACCAGTTCGGTCAGTTGTTTGATAGTCAGTTCTTTGCCTGTACCTGCATTGACGGTCTCATTGCCCGAATAGTGGTTCATCAGGAAGACACACAGATTGGCGAGGTCGTCCACATAGAGGAACTCACGCAGCGGGCTGCCGTCGCCCCAGCAGGTAACGCTCTCCGCCCCACTCTCTTTGGCTTCGTGGAAACGGCGTATGAGTGCGGGCAGTACGTGCGAGTGCTCAGGGTGGTAGTTGTCGTTGGGTCCGTAGAGGTTGGTCGGCATCACTGAGATGTAGTCCGTACCATACTGGCGGTTGAGGAACTCGCAGTATTTAAGTCCGCTAATCTTCGCCAAGGCGTATGCCTCGTTGGTCTTTTCCAATGCCCCGGTGAGCAGGCAGTCCTCTTTCATGGGTTGGGGGGCCAAGCGTGGATAGATACAACTGGAACCAAGAAACTCGAGTTTCTTGCAACCGTTCTGCCAAGCGGAGTGAATGACATTCATCTCGAGGGTCATGTTGTCGTACATAAAGTCGGCAAGTGCGTTTTGGTTGGCAACGATACCACCCACTTTTGCCGCTGCGAGAAAGACATATTCGGGTTTCTCTTCGGCGAAGAATTTCTCCACTGCCTCCTGACGGCAGAGGTCTAACTCACGGTGTGTGCGTGTGATGATATTGGTGTAGCCCTGACGCTGCAACTCACGCACAATGGCACTGCCCACCATTCCGCGGTGCCCTGCCACATAAATTTTGCTATTCTTTTCCATATATAGTTATAACATTATTACGTGATATATCCCTCCTGATCATAGGCTCGATGGTATTGATGAATTAACCGAAATAATGGCAATACATCCGTGTCTTGCGGTGTATAGTTGCGGAAATGTGCAATTTGGTCATTATAACGTTTACTACTTCCGTTTGCAAGGCGTGTTTCTATATCATTTGGAATAAAGAACGAAGCCCTATCACCCAAGAATCGCTTAAATTCAGTTTCATAGATGTAAATACCTGCAATATCAAAGTCTCCAAAGTGGATATACCAATTAGAAATTTGCATCAGCCAATTACGCAAATCAAGAGATTGGGGATAACGCGATACAAATAGTATCGGAGACCCGATAGATTCAAACAGGTACTTTTGCAACCCTACTTTCCTGAAATTTTCCATATTCTCCACGCCTACAACTATTGCCTTTTCTGGAATACTGAAGTGTTGCCAATCAGATATAAAAAACATAGTGCCTGCAGGCGGGGTTATAGTTATCGGAGTATTCCCTATAAATGCAGGTATGGGTTCATACGTATTTACAAGGAAACCCGGACATGAACGTACGAGTTTGATTTTTGAATTGCCGCTGTTTTCGGCTTGCACTGCTCGTGTTTGCAAGTTCAAATTGCCTACCAACCCCAATCCGCGCAATTCTTCATACCGCTGTGTCAAATAGGTCAAAAGTGCTTCTTTGTTTAGAACATACAGTTTACGACGCGAGCCATTCACCTGCACGCCTAATAATTGCTCAGAGACCAGTTCTTCCCGCAAAGACTCCGATAGTGCACTATAAGGCAGCATTTCTCCGTATAGAAGATTCTGCAACTTTTGTATGGTAGTGGCAGTAATCATTATTCTGTTTTGTGGACAATAGACAAACAAGACACTTTTGTATATGCTTTTGCTCCCTTTTCCAGCATATATGTATATTTGTAGTCATACGCGTTTTCCGTAGTAGGAGAACCATTGACAAGATATATATTTCTCGAGTTGGCAAATTGCAATATACCATGAATGTTGTCAGGGTGTAGTTTGCCTATCTCGTCCATCATACAATGAACAATAAAATCATCCTTACCACGAGTGGCACGCTTCTTAAATACGTTGATAAGCATAATGTTAATCATTGCTTTCACAAGAATATCCGTGCCATCGGAACCGACACTGTTGATTCGCTCCACCCAACCTGTATCATTGTCATTTTCTCTTACCCTGAATTGCAAACAGAAAGTATCACCAATCGAAATCTGCGTACGCGTTGATTCATGTTGCAATTGTTTCATCAAACGGCTTAAATAATCCACAACTTTTTCGTTTACCTCATTTCTATCCTCTCCTGAGAACAGGTTAATCTCGCCTAACGAAAGGGTATGTTCTTCTGTAAACTGTTTGATAGATTGCAGCAATTGTATCATCTTGTCATTGGTCTGTTCGGAGCGTAGTTCGATAGAACGGATTACACCGGCAAATTTCTTTTCGGAGAAATCACGATTGATGTCCAAAATAATTTTATCCACCTCTGCCTTATGCTGCGTCAAATTGCCGACCTCACGGGCAATACGCTGAATAACATCTTTGTAAAGTGCATTTGTTCGAACGCGATACTCCTCTATCTTATTTTGACTTACAAATTCTTCAAGGTTAGTCGCAATACCTATATAATCTTCATCTTGTACAGGAAGGGTATTGAAACTAAACAGATTTTCGCTTTCAAAATGACTGTTGAATTGGTTTACCGCCATTTTGAAAGATGTAAATCTTGAACTCCGGGTGCTGATAGCCCCCTTTTCCTCGCTTAAAAGGTTTTGAATGTCTTTATTGGTCACATTCGTATGCGTCTCATACAGGAGATATTCCGGCACTCCTTTTTCGATATCCACGAAACGTCTGTATTGTTCCAAGCCGTCTTGATAACGCTGTATCTGCTTCATAAAAGAACTCTCTGCCGATTTCAGTTCTGTCTGTTTCTGATAATGACGGTTCTGTTTTTCGCGATGTGCTTCGCTTAATACATTCAACTTATCTTCGTATTGTTTTCTATCCGTTATAAAGCGGCTTTCCTGACTAAACCATTCTTCGTTGTCAATGTTATAACTTACAACGACAGGTCGACATTCCTCTATTCGTTTTAATTGCTCTTTTATTTCTTCTATCTTTGCTTTTTGATGTTCAATAATAGACGTATCTGCGCCCTGTCCTGCTAATTCTTTGTTGTATTCTTTTTGTAAAGTATTGATTTTATTCTGATATTCTTTCGTTTCGTCTTGTCGCCGTTGTTCTTGTTGTGCTTTTAATGCGTTCAATCTATCCACGTATGGTTTTATTGCCTCTTTGAGTGCTTTCTCAAGGCGATTTTCTTCTTTATCCAGTTGTACTTTTACCTTGTTTTTATCTTCTCGTTTTGCGGATATCTTCGTAATGAGCGCATTCATTATCTCATTCTTTTCTTTGAGTAGTACCGTAATTTGCTCTGTTTCTTGCCGTTGAATGCGCAGTATCTCGCTTTCTTTCAATCTTCGTTTGTTCGGAATAGCCTCCAATTCTACACGCAGCGTCGTCTTTTCTTGGTTGAGCGGAGCCAAATCTTTGGATAATTTTGTGCTGATACGTTTATCCGCTTCTTCCTGCAATACGGCAATACCGGATAACTGAGAACGGATGTCGTTTAGTTGTTTCACAAGTTGTTCCTTCTCTCTACGATACTCTTCCGGAGTATGATGGGTTGTATCCAAAGTATTGCAATCTATTTGGATTCCATATAAAGAATCGCCATCTACCAATGTCGGATTAAGTCCTACCTGATACAAAATTTTGTCTTCATCAACAACTTTGCCGATATTTTGTTCCCAACCCGGCTTATTAATAGTAAGCCATTCATAGAAAGACCCCGACCAATGAGATAGTTTTTCCTCTATTTCGGTCAATCGCTTCTGTAGTGCCTCTTCTGTTGCCCTTAACTCATTTCGCTTGTTGTCAAATTCCGCCTGTTTTCTTTTCTGTTCTGCATTTGCCTCTGAGCGAAGACGTGCAATTTCGCTATCCACAGCCTGAATTCGTGCCTCTCCGCTCTGAACATTCACATTCAAGTTTTGCAGTTCCTCTTTCGCATTTTTGATCATATCCTCAAGAGGATGACTATATTGAATTTTTGTGATTGTTTCTTGCAGTTGGACTCTCTCCTGAGCAAAAGCCTCAATGCATTCATCTATCCGCACAAGTTCATCGTTATACTCATTTCGTACTCTCTTTATTTCTTTGTCCTTCGCCGCAGTAAGTTTCTCACGCTGCATTTGCAGTTGGTTGCGTTCATAGTTCAACTCTTCTTTCAACGATATTTCAAACGCATTGTGAGCATGTTCTATGGCGAGTCTTTGTATCTTATATTTATCTTCAATATCCGAGTATGTCTTTATAAGACTATCATAAACCATTTGCTCCTGCTCCAAAGTACTCTTTAGAGCGGGTTCATTCTTAGCACGCTCCAAAAGCACCTCTATGCGAAGGGAGTCATATTTTTTCTTTTTCTCCCGGATGGTTTTTAGTTTTCCATCCAACTCACCGATGTGGCGGTTTATCAAGTCTTTTTCTTTCTCAAAAGTCTCCTGCGCCTCTCTGATTTTTGTACTAATCTTTTCGATTTGTTCTTGTATAGTTTGCAGTTCTTGTCCGTCTAATGGCAGTTGTTCCTGTGCCTTTGCAACTGCCGCATTCAGTTGTTTCCAGATTTGAGTGATTTGGTGTTCTGTGGCTACAACTTCCCTGTAACGTTCTATCAGCGTGTTTGCCTTTATGCGTACCGGTATATCTCCGTTTTTATCTTTTGCGTACCAGCAATGAATATCCTTATATTCATTTTCGAATCTCTTTATCAATGAGCGAAAGGCTTGCAAACTGAGTATAGTTTCGCCATCTGTCATAGAATGAATAATCGTATCCTTTACAAAATCTGCATCCAATTTGCTATTCAAAAATACATTTTGAATACTGCGAGGTATATTCTGGTACTTACTGCTTTCTACGATGGCATACTTATCAAACTTATGTGCTCTGTCATGCGTGTTGCCAAAGATAATATCACGATACATTTCATAGCGATCAATGACAGCACTTATTTCCGTACCACCTTTGGCAATACGTTGCCGGATGGTTACCCAGTCGCTTGTAACTTCACCTTTGTCATCTATCAGCCACTCATCAGAATAAGGTGCATCTATAAAACGAAAGACGGCTCTCCCCTGGTGACGGTGTACAAGAATCGAGTAGGCACCATATTCTCGTGCCACCTCATATATAATATATGAATTGGCATTCGGAAAATAGAACTCGTCAAAAGACTGTTGTCCCTGGCGTATGCCCAAGTGTTGTTTGTCCGCATTGTAAAAAAACAGCAAAGCCCTCAATATGGTGGATTTACCAACACCTTGTGTACCAATAAAATGCACATTGCCATCAAGCGAAATAATCTCATGACGGATATGTGCGCTATTGATAAAAACAATTTTATTCAGGTATCTCATCTTCGTTGGATATGGTTAGCATATTTACTAAATCTTCTGCATATCGAATAGCGGACGTTACCTTATACGTTTCATCAGTTTCATTGATACACTCAATGAAATTCATACCCTTAAGTTCCTCTATAAGTTTATTCACACCATCTTCATTGGTTCGCTCTTTAGGAAACAGATGCTTTGTTTTATCCCGCAATTCAACATCCAAACTGATTCTCTCTAAAATAGTTGCCTTGCGAAATTGGTAGCCTACAGAGAATGTCATATCATACGCTTTCAAGTAATCCAGATAGTCCACCCATTGACCAAAGGCACGCAGTTTATCTTCAATCCTTTGTTTCGATTCGCCTATCTTTGAGAAATAAAAATATCCCTCCCCAGACTCCACTTTATAACCGATCTCTTCAAAATAGGCAGTATACTCCTCCAGATTATCCTCCATTTCGGAATATAGTTCTTTCGTCTCGGAACTATCTACCATAATGAAGCCGCCTTTAATGAGCCGCTCAAAAATACTTTGTGTTTTATTTCGCATATATCAATGGATATTCTATGTTTTGAAACGATTTATAGATTTCTGTGATACGACATTCTGCCGGGTGTGTAACCGCTATCTGACAAAATAGGGTGAGATGGTCGGATAAGGTTCGCTCCATCGGATAATCATATTGAAGAATAAAACCAAACAGATCATACGACGATGCAGCAAAAGCATTCCACACTTCATTGGGATTAACAACGGCAATCTCTGCATTGTGTTCCTCCATTTCATCCGCAGAGAACGCCTCTGCTAAAGAACGAGCCTTCTGACGAATATGGTTGGTAGATGCTACTTTGTGTAGCAATGCAGCCATTTCGTCATTTGAGCGCAATAAGTCTAAAGATAACCGGGTCGGATAATAAGGGCGTTTCTCCATCCAAACAGGGTTGATTTCACCGATCACTTGTCTCACATTGGTGTCTGCAGTCCATCTGTGCTGGTCTTTCAGGTACTTTATCTGGCGAATCTTTTTGCATAACTTATTTTGTTGTTCTATTTGATTGAGATATATAATTATCTGCTTGTCAATCTCCAATAAGTTGTGGAAGGCTTCGGAAAAATCGGCTAATACATCTTGCTTTGTCCGTTCCATTTCCGGATCTGCCACAATAGTGAAAAATATATCTGTATCCAGCAGTTTCTCACATTCACGGATCAGCACCTTAATGCTTTCGCTTTTTTTGTCCAAGTTGTTCAGACGTTGCCTTTTAATGGTATAATTGGGTTCCTGCTTATAGGCTGTTTCTACATTCCGCTTCAGATCTATTACGTTCTTAAGTGTCTTTAGACCTGTTTTGCGAAGCAATTGACGAATCTGATTTTGATAGTGATATTTGCGTTGGTCATTTGATTCTGCCAAATAATATTGTATTTGTTCCTTAAATGATGACATAGCATCACGCACACTCTCAATGCTTATCTCCTCATTCACATCCAACACATCCTCAAAAAACTGCAAATAAACAGATTCCAATTCAAGGAAATTGCCGGTTTCGTGAATGATTCCGTAGTCTATCAAGTATTGGATACGCTCACGCTTATACTCCACGTACTCCATAGCCATATCTGTCCGCAAAGAGGTTGTTTTGCGCATCTCGAAGAGTTCAAAGAGCAGTTTTCGCTCTTTGTCCAAGGCACGAATCAACTCGTCCAACGTACGGAATTGTGATAAGGAATCCATGGCTTTTAAACTATTTTTTCGTATGCTTTTACTTATGTGGAGCATATCGGACTCGAACCGACCACCTCAACATTGCGAACGTTGCGCTCTACCGGATGAGCTAATGCCCCGAATTGTTTGCTTTAACCTGCAAAGATACAAAAAAGATTGGATATAGGCAAGAGGGAAGGTGTATTTTCAGGGCAACCGCATCAAAATAGTAATGAAACTATGGGGAAATAATATAAAAGTCCTGCCTCTAAATGCCATCAAAAAGACATAATGAAACGTATATGTAGTTCGGCAAAGCCGATAACGACGCGAGCCAATAAGGAGTTCTATTCAGCCCACCGCGGGCTTCGTGTGGATAGAAGCACCCCGCTACGTCCACGGACTTGCAGGGATTCCGCAGGCACTCAGTGCGCAAGTGCACCTACCTTACGCTTCACGTCCCCACACGTTTGCGCTCCCAAATTACCGCGGACGGGGCGTCCGCGTCCCCGGTGGAAGATTGGTGCCAACTCCAGGGTAAACACCGCTGAAAGTATTACAAAAGTATATATATGTTCTACGTATCCTATACGCCTGTCGGCAGGTATATACGGGAAACAAAGTGGCCCCCACTAACCCTATATTCAAGGGGGAAAAGACCTCCCTCACCCCTCCGAGGAGGGGAATAATCATGTGCGTTACCAATTGATAGCGGGGAGATGGTGGGCGGGACTTATTTGACAATGCCTTTCTCGAGGTACTCGGCGAGGTTGGTGCGGGCTTGCTCGGCGGCGTGGTCGGCAGCCACTTTCTTCATATCGGAGCGCACCATCAGGCGCACCAGTTCCTCAAAGGAGGTCTTGTTGGGGTTCCATCCGAGTTCGGCTCTGGCCTTGGTGGGGTCGCCCCAGAGGTTGACCACATCGGTCGGGCGGTAGAAATCGGGCGATACCTCCACCAGCGTCTTGCCTACCAGATGAGCGGGACCGCCTACACATATACCCTTCTCGTCCTCTCCCTCGCCCTCAAAACGAAGCGTGATACCCACCTCACGGAACGCCAAATCGCAGAACTCGCGCACAGAGTGCTGCACACCTGTGGCGATGACAAAATCCTCCGGCGTAGCGTGCTGCAAGATGAGCCACATACACTCCACATAGTCTTTGGCATAGCCCCAGTCGCGGAGCGAAGAGAGGTTGCCGAGGTAGAGTTTGTCCTGCTTGCCCTGCGCAATACGGGCGGCAGCAAGGGTTATCTTGCGCGTTACGAATGTCTCGCCACGGCGCTCGGACTCGTGGTTGAACAAAATACCCGAGCAGCAGAACATATTGTATGCCTCGCGATACTCCTTGACAATCCAGTAGCCGTAGAGTTTCGCCACGGCGTAGGGCGAATAGGGGTGGAAAGGCGTGTTCTCGTTCTGCGGCACCTCCTCCACCTTGCCATAGAGTTCCGAGGTGGATGCCTGGTAGATACGGCAAGTGGACGCCAGTCCGCAGGCACGCACCGCCTCCAAGACGCGCAGGACACCCGTGGCATCAATGTCGGCGGTGAACTCGGGCGAATCGAACGATACCTGCACATGCGACTGTGCGGCGAGGTTGTATATCTCATCGGGGCGCACCTTGCCGATGACCTGTATCAAGCCCATAGAGTCGGACAGGTCGCCATAGTGGAGATGGAAATGCGGTTGCCCCTCAAGGTGGGCGATACGCTCGCGATAGTCCACCGAACTGCGGCGAATAATGCCGTGTACGTCATAGCCTTTGCCCAACAGGAACTCGCTCAAGTAGGAGCCGTCCTGACCTGTGATGCCTGTTATTAATGCTGTTTTCATAATATATACTTTGTGTTAGTAGTTGCACGTTAATGGTTGTACGTCAGAGCATACCACGGCCGGCGAGTTTGAACCAGTTCCAAGCAATGGCGGCAATGAACATCACGACACACCAGATGTTGAACCAACGTTTGTATTTTGGATTGCGCATATAGGAGATCCCATACGCGGCAAATAGCATAGCGAAAGGTACGGAAGGCAAGTGGAAACGCTCCGATTGGGCAAAAGAAGAGAATACCAGCACCACCAAGTAACCGCAGATAATGGCAATAGGCAACACGTGTTTGCGCCAGTCGCCGCTAAACAGGAGGATAAACAATGCCAAGATAGTAAAGAAAGAGGTGATATTCTTGACAAAGTTCCCGCCGTGTATCATCTTGAGGTTTTCCTGTCCCGGGGTTTCGGTCATAGTAGGGAACGGAATGGTGAAAATCATCGGTGCAAAAACCGCCGCACCCGCATACTTGGCAAATTTCTGCACGTGTCCACCTTGATCCACACGCGTGGCACGCCACTCCATATTGCCTTTCTGCTCCGATCCGCGTGTCTGCCACATAGCACGCACGCTATTGCCGATACTTGTATTATTGAGCATCACACCCCCGACAACAAGTGCCGCCACCGCAATCAACAGGATACGTTTGCCCCACCCTACCACACGATTGCTGCTCAGCAACAAGGCACACAAGAAAGCCAAAACCAGAACTGCGGCTAACGCCGTACGGAAAGCAAACACCACCCCGGCAACAAGCATCAAGGCTGCAGTAGGCAAAAAAGTCAATTTTCCGCGACGGAGAATATAGTCGGCACGCTCTGCAAAAAGAACTGCCAAGAACACCATCTCAATCTCTTTCAGGTGCAGACCGCAATAGTAAATCAGGTTCGGCATCAGCATACACAAAATACCCGCAATACGCCCCGTGCTTTCGCCGAAATTGCGTACTGCCAACTTATATATCAACAATGCCGTCCATGCACTCCATATGGCTTTGACAAGGCGCGCTACCAATATACTATCACCGGATAACAAATAGACAAACGACAGATAAAGCGGATAACCCAAATCGGAATAGTCAGCACCACTATAAGCCACAAAAGCAGAGAACAGGTTCAAATTGCCCTCACGAAGGAGGCTTGCACCGTAACGCCCCAATTCATTATAAAATCCGACATCACCGGGGTCAAACTCAAAAGGAGAACCGGTCATCGTGATATAGAACCAATAGGAAAAAAGGACATACACAATGCGAATGCCCAATGCCGTATAAAAGAGCCGTTTGGCAAACAACGCAGGCGGAATACGCACCCATTGTTTGGTACAATAGTTGGCAAAATAGAAAAAACCGCACACTTCCGCCAAACCGAACAGCCACCAATACCACGTAAGGGCATAACGCATATACAATACACTGCAAGCAAACAATGCCAGCACGTAGGTTAGCATTGCCGTATTCGTTATGCTGCGAGGCACAAACGCCAAAGGCATCCTATTGGGTATTGGTCTGTATTGCATTTTCTTTCAGCGCACAAAGGTAATGATTTTTTGGCAGATATGCAATAGAAAACAAGAATTACCACGACAGAAGAAATGTGTCCGCCTTTCTTTCTCCCAATATCGGCTTACAATCAAAAATATACAATGTATGCAATTCCGATACCTCATAATAGGAATTACGTAGAAAGGACGTAGAAAACAGCATAGGATAAGCACCTTTTGTAAGGCAGTTTTATGCACAATATGCATTATTTTTTTTGCATATTATGCATAAATCAATCGCAAATCGTAAGAGCAGAAAAAATTACAACGTTTTATATACCGCATACAACTGCTGCAGATGGTGCGCTATGCTATAGTGTTGCCGCACTTGCTGCGCTATCCTGACGGCTTGTTGTTTGGCGTTCTCCCTGTTTTCGATAAAAGTATGGAAATGTTGCCAAAGATCGTCGGTGTCGTGGGTTTTATAGAGCGTAGCCCATTCGCCATTATGCGTTATCTCGGTCATCACCTCATAGTCGTTTACAAAGACAGGCACACCCGCCGCCATCGCTTCCACCACTGCGATGCCAAACGTGTCGTGGTCGGTAGCATAGACAAAAGCGTCCAACTGCTGCAAAATCTGCGGCACATCGTTGCGGCTGCCAAGGAAATGGACATTATCCAAATGATGTTCCTTGCAAAAACGCACGCAGTCATCGTAGCGCCACGGCTCGCGGTCGTCCTTTTTGCCTACAAAATAGAAATCATAGGGAATATGTTCCTGCGACAGCCGCAGCAAAAATTGACACAGGGAACTTTGTGCGCGTCCGCGCACAAAGTTCCCCACCATCGCCAATTTCATTCCCCGCGTAGCGGGGGCGATTTTTACAGGTAAAACAGGGTTCGGCTGCTCTGGAGTATCCAATTTGGAAAAATCAATACCATTATATACCACGTGCGTTTTCGCAGAATTACGGAACGTATATTGCTGCAGATAGTACTGCCGTTGTGCCTCGCTGACAAAGCACACCGCATCGCTCAAGCGGATACTCAGTTGTATCAACGCCTTTTCCAACCGACTGCTGCCATAGTCGTAACCGTGAAACGTCTCCACCACCTTGATGCCTGTACCACGTGTTGCCCATTGGGCATAAATGGCATCAATATATTGCTGGGCATGCACAATCGTAACTTGCTGCTCCAGCAAAATCCGCCGCAGCCGCCGTATGTAGGCAAAGATATTGCGGTGCTTCGGCGCACATTGCAGAAACACGGGGCTTGTCGCATAAAACGCCTCTTTGTATGCCCCGCCCTTCCTGTGAATCCCTATAAAATCGAACGGCGCACTCCCCGCACTCCGAAACACATCAAGCAGCAACGTCTCCGTCCCCCCCCTATTAAGCGACCCCAATAAATACGCAATTTTCATCATAACTATCGGTAGAATATACGAAGCATTTTATCTATCGCACGGACAAACATAGAATATCTGCAGCGGTCAGAACGATGCAGGTAGTTGTGTATGAGGCAGTCAATAGGGCGGCGAGGGTCACGGAGATGGTAGTATTTCACAAAGTCTTCGTCCCAAATATCCAATTTGCGAAGAATGAATACGGGATAACGCGAGAGGCGGTCAGCAATATAATCGTCAAACCACGTATGAGTGGCACCCAACTCTATGCTGCCCCAAAAGTCAAACGGAAAGGCAAGCATATTGTCCGTAAGGGTGAACTGCGTGTCGTAGGTTTGGCAACTCTTGCAATGGGCAGCGTACGAACGCGACAAGGAAACGGGATTGCGGTGGTTCAGTTCCCAATCCACAAACTGGTAAAAGCGGTTCTTGGCTGCAATGCGCTCGGTATCCAAGAGTCCGCAATGGAGCACACGGAAATCATTGACATAGTACATCTGCTTTTCCCCGATAGGGTAAGGGATACGCATACTGTGCATATTGCGGACATAGTTGCCATGGGGCTCTATGCCGTCATCATGAAACATCCACGGATAGAATGTAGAATCGCCATAATGTTGCTTGTCAGGTGCCAGTTGCGCCCATTTGAACCAAAAGACATCACCCGGAACAGAATGCAAGATACGTTGCCCGTCAGGAGTACTTTGCCAATCCGCCTGTAGTATCTCGTCAGCGTCCAAACCGAAGAGAATACAATCACGCCCTGCAGCCATTTCACGCGCCTTAGCCACCAGCATTGCCTGCCGCTCGGCTTCATTGAAGTTCGGGTTGGTATTGTCTATCAGAACCACTTTGTCGTACTGCGGATATATGTCGCGACTGCCGTCTGTGGACATCTGGTCGGCAACGATGATATAGTCCGCCCACAACGAAGTGGCTCGCAAGAAAGCGTGCAATACCCATGCTTCATTCCGCACAGGCGTCATCACAATAAGAAGAGGCGTGGTCATTGACAGAGTAAGAGACTTTTATCTTTTCGTTTTGTATCTTTTGTTACGCTGACGTTCTGGAGTAATATCCTCCAATAGATTACGTTGCACCAAATAGTCAATATAGGTGGCATAATGTTTTGCCTGTGTAGAGATACCCAAATGGGCAAATATCTCCTTTGCGGTATGGGCAGTACGCTTACAATACGATAACACATCCTATTGCTTTTGCGACAGACAAGTATTACTTTTAGTGTTACCGTAAGTATTACTTATGTGTTCTATTTGACAAATATGCACCTTCGTTTTCTTGTCATAGTTAATGCCAACCAAAACGACATTACCTATATAGTTCTTCAAAGAATCGCAATAGCCAATCAACGGCGACTTGTCCACATACTCACTATTTCGCGCTTTGCGGAAACTATCATTACCTATATTGATAAATTTTCCCATAAATTGGTGTATTTTGCTGCTTTATGAAGAACCTTATCGGTTGCAAAGATAATGTTTTTAGTTAGGATATGCAAACCAAACAACAATCAGTTTTTTGAACACACCAACTTATTTTTCACTTTAGACAGCATGATATTGGGCATCCAATAAAAACTACAACAAATATCCCATATTCTCTTTACAATGGGACATGCTGATACTTTTGATCTCGAATAATAAGCCTGAGAAATGCACCAACGTATTGTGTTCTTGTCTATTTTGTTAAAATTCAAATAAATACACTTAAATCCAAGCGGTGCTTTCTGCAGTTTAATTGCTTTATACCGCGGGCTATGAATCATACTATCCCCCTGCATTCTATAAACCGACATAGAATCGGAAAAGCCACGTATCTTTCCTACATGACAGCATTTCTCAACAAGAATAATATCACCATACAAAACCCATTCAGGATGCTTAATGCGAAATGCTTCCACATTCTCCTTTCTGTACACAATAGAAGCAGTCGGTACCACCCAACGTTCAAATACCTCTGTGGCAGAATAATCCCTATCCTCTATATCTGTACAATGTATAGATGGAGTTATCCCTATGGTATTCAAAATCTTTGCCTTGTGAAAACACATAGAATAACCCAAGTGGTTTTCAAGGAAATCAACTTGCTTTTGGAGTTTGCGGGGGTCGGTCCAGTAGTCGTCGCCTTCGCACATAGCGATGTACTTGGCACCGGTGGCATCGACGGCGGCATTCATAATGCGACCAAGAGAGCCGTCCGGTTTGGAGTATTGGTTCTCGGTTTCGTAGATGGGCAGGATGATGTCGGGATATTTGGCGGCATATTCGCGAATGATGTCGGCAGAGTGGTCTGTAGAGGCGTCATCGTGAACAATAGCCACAAAGGGAAAATCAGTCTGCTGCATAACAAAGCCGTTGAGACAATCACGAAGATAGAGTTCGTGATTGAATACAAAGCACTTGATGGCTACGATGGGATGTTTATCTTGTTGCATTACTTGGCTATTTCTTGTTTATACATTTATTACTATCTTTTTAACGTCCCTTTTTGAGGTCGTTGTAGATGGTGGTGCGGACGAAGGTGTTGAGTTGGTGGTAGGTTTTGCGGAGGGGAGATGCATGGTCTGCGAGGTCGGTGTGTTCGGGGTGCGTGAGTTGTGCTTGGAAACGCTGCTCCCAATAGGCACGACGGGGAGAATCGGGGGCTATCTCGGCAGTAGTACGGCGGCTTGCCTCGGCAAACAAGTCGAGATGACGCTGTTCGGCAGGCGTGGGCGGGTTCTTCTTACGGTCGCGTGGATTGGCTACGATATATGCTTCCTGCGGACCCGTAGCAATAACATTGCCGCGCTCGTCACGGTATTGCTTGCAACGGAAAACGGTTTCTCCTTTCTTGGAGATTTTGCCTTTAAGGCTTTCTACGGGGTCTATTAAATTCGCTTTGCTCATGATGTTGGCGGCAGAGCCGCGACAATGGTTCGCTTCGCTCACGTTAGTGGCTGTGCGTTGATGTTTTTACGTTAGTGCTACAAAGATACAAATTATTTTTTGTAATCCCAAATATCCGTATGATTTTTCGGAATATAATCCAAAAAGTCAGTAGGAAAATTCGGATTAGGTTCAATCGGTATTGATTCGGCAATTATACGGTATCCTCTCGGAAATCACCTACTAATCACCTACTAATCACCTACTAATCACCTACTCTTGTCGGCTAGATGCAAGGACATTAGATACTTGGTGTTGCGGTCTTCGATAATGATAAAATGGTGAGATTGGTAGAGGGTAAGGGCAGGAGTATTGGTTTTAACAACTTCTAAATTGAGATGCCGAAAGCCTTTCTCTGTTGCCAAGTCAATGGTTTGCTCCAAAAGTTGCTTGCCGTATCCGCAGCCACGATATTGAGGGGAGATAGCAATATGGGTGATGTAGGCGGTTCGCGTCGCATAGTCGTTCATATAGCATGCGCAGAGACCGACCAACGTATCGGCATCCCACAACTCTGTGGTAGTGGCGTTTTGCCGAATTTTACAAGCATACTCGACAAGATTAACGCCATCTATATGCGTTTGACAATCTATGAAATGTGCATAGACATCTTGGGTGTTTATTTGGTCTATGGAAATATGTATCATATATTTCGTTTCTATTCGACATTGCCATTTCCTATCGGACATTTTTACGGGCAAGCCATTTGTTTTCGATTTCTGTTTCTGAATACGTTTTGATAACAAAAGCGTCTGACGAGGTTTTAATGGTACTAAAATCAGGAATATTTCGTTTCACATACGTGCAGGCTCCGACAAGACATTTATTCCCGATATGCGTACCATCAAATATGCTGGCATTGACACCAATATATGATTGTTCGCCCACAATAACACTCCCCATCACCATTGCTCCCGCTGCCAAAAAAGAATGCGGTTTAACAATAGAACGATGACCAACAAAGGCTTTATCCATAACAAATACATCATCTTCCACAACCGTCTGTTCTTGAATAATCACATTATCACAAACCCAGCAATTAACGCCCTTAATTTCTCCACGAACTATCGCATCCGGGGAGATGATGTTGGCAAACTTGAAGCGATTCATCTGTTGTACTTTCTCAAACAAAAAACGGCGATCGGCATTCAAACGATTCCATAATAATGCAACAAAAACATAATCATTGTCCACATCTATATGCTCTTCCAAATGTTCCAAATCCCAAACGCGGTAGCAGCCCCCCCTATTTCAACACTCTCATTTTCAGGAATATACAATTTATCAACCGCACAACCTATTACATTAAACAGACAATAGCGATTAACAAAACGAATAATCCTGTCTGCCGTATCAGAAATACCAATAATTACCAAGTTACTCATTTTACTTCTACGTTGATATAGTTCTCCATATTCTTGATAACCTCGAACATCTGCCGGATAGAATCATATTTCAAGATAAATTCGCCTATACAATCTTGCGCATCACGAAACCGATGTACGGGTGTACCCACTTTCAAATCATTGACAAAAGTGATGAGATGTTTCTGTTCAAAATCCTTATCAAATGATATAGATTGAAACAATCCCGTAGCATTGGAATGCACCATATAGTTTGACCAATAACCACGGATCGGCATTTCTTTTTTACCGTTAAGCACAGACAAATCTATCGGGTCTCCCGCTGCAGCCTGCACCACCCACGTTACCATATTGATTCCCGTAGCACACTCTACGACTTGCGGTATCAAACTGCCCCCGCTACGCGCCCCAAGTTCCAACAAATAAACCTTGTCATCTTCTCCCACAATGGCTTCTACATTATAAGCATTGCTTTTCATATTGAGAAGCGTCATCAGCCGTTGTAATTGTATTTCGAGGTCTTCAATGTATTTATGTTCCATTTGGAATGGCCAGCACTCTCCCAATGGAGCAAAATCTTTATCACAATTAGGGTCATAAAATTCATTTCCCAAGCAATGAAACACCAACTTACCACCCACGGAAAAAGCGTCACCGGAAATTTGATGCCCTTTCTTAACAATAAACTCCTCTATCAAAAAACGTTTGCGACGCGAATAACGCAATGCATCTTCGACAAAGGCTTTAAGTTGCGCCTTGTCAGTCATCTTGTTGATGCCCTTGCTTCCTGAAGAATCAACGGGTTTGACCATAACCGGCAATCGAAACTCATCAATATGCGACAAAGCCTCCTCATACGTAGTAAATCCCATTGCCTTGGGACAATTGAAACCGTTTTGCTGCAGATATTCGCGAAACAAATCTTTGTTCGACAAAATCTCCACACTTTTATAGGGAGAGGTTGGCAAGCCCATCTGTTCCGCCACGTAAGCAGCAGTCGGAGCAGCAGGGTCACTGGCATACGCAACAATACCATCCACACATAGTTCTCGGGCTAACGCCAAGACGGCATCTTTATCAGTAGTGCTGACATTGTGGTATTCATCAGCAAACCGATGTCCCGGATTATCGGGCAGATAATCACACGTTATTACATAATACCCAAGCCTTTTTGCCTCTTTGATGGCATAAGTCTGATAAAGACTGCCCCCCAACATCAACAACTTTTTCATTTACGAATCTCCTCCATAAATTGCGCTATACGGCGGATACCCTCTTTAATATAATCCAATTCGCGCGTAAAAGCAATACGGACATATCGGTCGCAACACTTACCATACGTTATCCCCGGCACAACTGCTACATGCTGCGAACGGAGTAACGCAACGGCAAAATCCACACTATTCATTCCCGTGCTTGAAATATCCACCATTAAGTAGAATGTTGCATCAGGTGCATTACATTTCAGCCCTTGTATTTGGCTTATTCCACCAACAATACAATTTTTCCGTTCCGAAAAAATACGTACCATATCTTTGGAATAATCCTCATTACTCCCTAAAGCCTCCATAGCGGCATACTGGCTGGGGAGAGGTGCACAGGCTGCGACATTCTCCTGCAATTTTGTCATTGCCGAAACGACCTCATTCGGTGCCAACACATAGCCTATGCGATACCCCGTCATACAAAACTCTTTGCTCAACGAATTAACCAGAATAGTCCGTTCACGCATTCCCTCTATATGGGCAATACTCCTCCATTCCTGCTTATCATAAATCAAGCATTTGTACACTTCATCGGCAATAACAATCAAATCATACCTCTTGGCTATATCGGAAATACCCTGCAAAATCTCTTGCGACAAAACGCGTCCCGTTGGATTTGAAGGGGTATTGATAATGATGGCACGTGTCCTCGGGGTTACTGCCCTTTCAATATCCTCCAAACGAAAAGACAAGTCAGTTTGATCAGGATTATCCACGACAACAGGTATCGCGTGGCACATTGATACCATTTGGGTATAATTGACATAGTATGGAGCGGGAATAATAACCTCATCCCCCTCATTCAACAGTGCCAATAAAGCAAGATAAAGCCCCTCCATAGCACCGACAGAGACCATAATTTCGCTGTCCGGCTGATATTGCAAACCTTCTTTACGCTGGTAGTATGTTGCTATAGTTTGGCGCAGTTCGAGCAAACCGGCATTTTGAGAATAACGTGTTTTGCCGTCAAGAATAGCCCTACACGCCGCCTGCTTGATTGCAGAATGAGGTTGTACATCAGGATCACCCAATGTAAAATCTATTACATCATCATATTCCTTTGCCATATTAAATAATTGGCGAGTGAATGATGTTTGGATGCTATTTGCGATATTGCTTGTTTGAATCATAAGTCTAAATTCTCAAGTGATTCATTAAGAATTTATTGTACTCTCACTCTTTACCAATAAGTGCACAAATTACTTTTTCTATATCCTCATCTGTCAAAGCGTGGTGCATAGGGAGGCAGATGACTTGGGAGGCGAGGCGATTGGCAACAGGGAGGTTTGCTTCGTCTGCACTCGGATAGGTTCTGTATGGCTCGAAGGCTGTTATGAGAGGATAGAAATAACGACGACCCAATACGTTCTGCGTCTTCATAAACTCATACAAGGCATCGCGGGACATTCGATACTCCTCTGTTACCAAAATCGGGAAATAAGCATAGTTCCACTTGAAGGTC
This sequence comes from uncultured Bacteroidales bacterium, assembly GCA_934728255.1. Lineage (GTDB taxonomy): Bacteria > Bacteroidota > Bacteroidia > Bacteroidales > Paludibacteraceae > Colicola. The sequence continues at coordinate 62,597 of CAKVEC010000010.1, read as the reverse complement.
GGATTGATTTCATAAGGAAATAGTTCTATTCCTTTTACATCTTCGAGGGCTTCCACGTACTTCTCGGCAACCCGTTTGCGGACAGCAATGGCAGCGTCCACCTGACGCAGGTTGAGCAGACCATAGGCAGCACGCATCTCGTCCATCTTGGAGTTGATGCCCGGTGCGACAACCGTTGTCTCACCACGGAAGCCGAAATTCTTCAGATTGTCCACATCGTACTTCATTTCCGCACTATGCACGACCATGGCACCGCCTTCAACGGTGTTGTACACCTTGGTGGCATGGAAACTCAATGTGCTGATGTCGCCCCATTCAAGAACAGAACGTCCTTTGTACGTAACACCGAAAGCATGGGCAGCATCATAGATGACTTTGAGATTATGTTTTCGGGCGATGGCATCAATGGCTTCCACATCACACGGGCAGCCATAGACATGAACAGGCATGATGGCGACCGTTTTGTCCGTGATAGCGGCTTCTATCTTGGAGGGGTCTATATTGCCATTCCCGGGGAGGACATCCACAAAGACGGGCGTCAGTTTGTTCCACCATATAGAATGGGTGGTTGCCACAAATGAATAAGGCGTGGTGATGACTTCACCCTCCGTAATGCCCAACGCCTGCAAAGCGGTGATGAGCGGAAGGGTGCCGTTGGTGAATAACGAAAGGTATTCTACACCGAGGTGGGCGGCAAGCGCCTGCTCCAACTGCTTATGAAAGGAGCCGTTGTTGGTAATCCATTTGCTGTCCCAGATCTGTTGCAGGTAGGAAATAAACTCATCCAGCGGCGGGAGGAGCGGGGAGGTTACGGTAATGGGAGCAGACATATTATTTGACAGTTTCTGTACGTCGGTCATTTATTTATCTGTATCAAGTTGTTGTTTCAAGTTGCGGAGGATGGCGGAGTGGATGAAGATGTGGAGGCGGTGGTAGATGCGGGGACGACCGGTGGCGGGGTCAAGGGGTGCATCGGGTTCGCCGTGGCGGAGTTGGGCATTGAAACGCTCTGTCCAATAAGCCAAACGGGCGGGGTCTTCCCGCTCCTGCTTGGCAAGACGTGCCGCCTGCTGAAAGAGGGTGATGTTGCGCAGTTCCTCGCCGCGGGGCGGGTGCTTCTTGTAATCACGGGGGTTCTGAACACAATACGACTCGTTGCGTCCCTCGGCAATAACACGTCCGCGCTCATCACGATAGTGCTTCTTGCGGAGGACGGTACTGCTCTTGTCCTTCTTACTAATGCGCCCCGACATAGAGGCGACAGGGTCTATGTATTCAATTTTAGCCATTTTACCAATATATTTTCGTCATTCATCCGTATATATAAGCACAATCACCCGTTAATCACCCCATAATCACCCGTTAATCACCCCATAATCACCCGATAATCACCCGATGTAATCAACACAAAGTATATGCGTGCCCATTTATCGTATCAGCGCGACAAAATTACAAAATAATTCGGACATATACAAGAAATATAAAAAAAAGTATTGTAAAGGTGAGAAATTTGGGGTAATTTTGCAGAAGATTTGGACTAAACCGGCACAGATATTTATGATTGCGACAAAAGAATATATAGAAAGGAAGTTTGCGGAATACAACGCATTGTATTTTGACGGTGTATTGCCGGAGATACCCGTCAGGCTGAGCAATGCCAAAGGATTTCTCGGGAAAGTATCATACCGGAAAGTTAGGCAGGGCTTGTTCGGCAAGACCAAAAACACGGATTTTATACTGCGTATCAACACACGGATTGACCTGCCCGAGGAGGTGATAGAAGACACGATACTGCACGAGATGATACACTACTACATAGGCTACCACCAGTTGGAGGACACCTCGTCGCACGGGCAGTTGTTCCGACAGATGATGACCCGTATCAACCAAGAGGGCAAGCGGCATATAGCCATTACGCACCGGCTGACCGACGAGCAACAGACACAAGCCGCGGGCAAAGAGAAAGTGCGGGTAGTGGGTGTCATACACTTCAAAGACGGACGGACTGGGGTAAAGATTGTACCCAAACAAGTGCGGTCGATAGTGCATTTTCACAACACCGCACCGGTGCATTTTCCGATAGAGCGAATCGAATGGTATCTGACAAAAAACGGGTACTTTGGCAAGTACCCGTCGTCGAATGCACTACGTATTTATCTGATTGGCAACACGGAAGAACTGACAGACGCATTATCCGATGCACGTCCGATACTCTATGACGGACACACAGTAAGGCCGGCTAATTCAAATAATAGTCAATCGTGGTAACGACACGTACGTGCTTGATCCACGGCTGGTACTGGTCGCTCTCAACCGAGAACTGCCCCTGGTAGGCACTTCGGATGCTGCCCAGCGAGCAATTGGCATCATCGGCGAATTTCTGCGCCACGGTGCGTGCGTTCTTGGTGGCTTCCTCAATCATCTGCGGCTTGAGTTCGGTCAGTCCGTTGAACTGATAATCTAGATTCCAGTCCTGCGAATTGACGATAATCCCCCGCCCGAGCAGTTCGCTCTGGCAGCCCTGAGATGCCACGACACGGGACACATCGGCGGTGCTGACGACTATCGTCCTGTCGAGCGAGTAGCGATAGTCGGGACGACGGTCGCCATAGTAATTGCTCCACATATCCTGTACGGAGGTGCTGCCCACACGCAAGTCGGACTCGGCAAAACCCTTGTCCATCAGAAAACGTTTGACGGTTTCGGTGACGGTATTGATGTCCTTGTAAGCCGTGGGGAGGTCGTTGCCATGGACTGTAAAAGACATAGGCCAAACGGCATAGTCCGCCTGTACATCGCGCGTAGAAAGCCCTTTGACCACCACGGAACGATCCTTGGCGGCATAGGTGCGGAACCCAAGATAAACAAACATTCCCGCCAAAGCGAGACCCAACGCCACCACGCAGGCAGCAAAAAGATTGTTTTTCATTGTTGTTGTGTTTTTAGTGTTTTTACAGGTATTTCAAAAAGTGTACCAGTATAACAATTAGACGTTATTTTGGAAAGGAACATATAATTAAACCATTAATTAACCATTCATTTTATTTCGGTATATGAAAGATTTTTCATAACTTTGCGGGCAAAACGATACAACTATGATTTTGATAGCAGATTCGGGTTCGACGAAGGCACACTGGTGCCTGATCGCCGCCAACGGACACAAGGCGGAGTTTATGACCGACGGCATCAATCCGCTGTTTCAGACCAGCGATGCGATGCGCAACTCCATATGCAACCAGTTGCTTCCGCAGATGGCATCTATGCTTTGGGCCGGGACGATAACACACGTGTTTTTCTATGGTGCGGGCTGTACGCCGGAGAAAGCCCCGTTTGTGAAACAAGCGATAGAGGGGGTATTCAAAAAAGCACAGGCGGAAGTGGCATCGGATATGGTGGGGGCTGCTCGGGGGCTGCTCGGACACCGGAAAGGTGTGGCATGTATCCTCGGAACGGGGAGCAACTCGTGCCTGTACGACGGCGAGAAAATCGTGTGGAATGTACCGTCATTAGGCTTTATTTTAGGCGATGAGGGTTCCGCCGCCACATTGGGCAAGCGCCTGGTAAGCGATTTGCTGAAAAACCAAATGGGAGAGGAGTTAAAAGAGCGTTTCCTATCGCAATACGATATTACCCAGGCAGATATAATAGAGCACGTCTATCGCCAGCCGTTTCCGAACCGCTGGCTTGCCAACCTTGCCCGTTTCTGCGCAGACAACATAGATGACAAGCGGATTTACAACCTTGTGTACGACCATTTTGCGCAGTTTGTAACACGCAACGTGGCGCAATACTACACTACAGAGGCGGAAAAAGAGAGTATGCCCGTGGGGTTTGTCGGGTCGGTAGCGTACTACTACAAATCGGTGCTGGAGCAGGTGATGGGCGACTACGGGTTTACAATGGGGCTAGTGCTGCAAGACCCGGTACAAGGGCTGGCAGAATACCATCGTGGAGATGTGGTGCCGACGATGTAACTGACACTATGAAATACCTTGTACAATGAAAAAGACTTTCGACAGAGATACGATTATCCGCGGACTGATTTCGATAGCCGTGTTTGTGGCATTGTTCCTGCTTATCAAGCGATTGAGCGGAGTACTGTTACCGTTCTTGGTCAGTTTTGTTATCGCTTATATGCTGGCACCGATAGTGGACTTTTTCCAGCATAAGTGCCGTCTGAAAAACAGGGTGCTGTCGGTGATTGTTACGTTATTGCTTGTTATCGGTCTGTTGGTAGGGGCAGTGGCAGCATTGACACCCGCTATCAGCCGAGAAATGACCACCCTGTCGAAAAGCGCAAAAGAGTTTGCCGCCAATTTTGATGCAGACAAGTATCTGCCCGAACACCTAAGCGATCAACTGACCGAGTTTTTGAACAACACCGATTTCACCGACATTCTCTCCAACCCGGATATACAACAGACAATCAAGAACCTGCTGCCGAAAGTGGGCGGCTGGATCAGCAGCGGACTGAGTACACTGGCTGGACTGGCGGTGGTGTTCGTGTGTCTGCTGTATATTATTTTTCTGCTGATTGATTATGAGAAAATCAGCAAGAACTGGGCAAGTTATGTACCTGCGCACTATCGCAAGAACGTGCAGATGCTGATGAGCGACCTCGACAAACACATGAACGGCTATTTCCGCGGACAGGCACTGATTGCGTCGATTGTGGGGATATTGTTTGCCATCGGTTTTCAGATTATCGGTCTGCCGATGGGCATTGCAATGGGGTTGATAATCGGAGTTTTCAACCTCGTGCCGTATATGCAGGCGTTGGGTATCCCTCCGTGTATTTTGCTCGGATTGATACAGTCAGCGGAGACGGGCAGACCCGTATGGGTGATTGCGCTGTGTATCACGGCGGTATTTTGTATTGTACAAAGTATTCAGGATCTGGTGCTTACGCCGAAGATTATGGGCAACGTAACGGGTATGGGACCGGCAATGATATTGCTTTGTCTCTCAATATGGGGTTCGCTGCTCGGTGTAGTGGGTATGATTATCGCCTTGCCCATCACCACGCTGCTCATCTCCTATTACAAGCGGTTTGTGCTGCATATAGAAGATACACCATCGGATAACAGCCCACATCCTACTCCTACTACTCCTACTACCCCACCTGCGCCCGACACGCCTCACGCAACAGAGACGACCAAAGACGCATTGGAGGTATTTACATCGGCACTGAATGATATTCCCGATTGCGGTTGCGAGGAACAGAAATAGCACAAAAGACGCAAAGAATTGTCGGAATAGTAGTAAAAATAGGAATATATTTGTATAATTGTGCGGTTTATCGTAATTTTGCAGTCGCTTTTGGGAACATTTATAAGGAGGGGGCTTATGTCTCTTCGAAATGGGCTTGCAACATTAAAATTCGTTGCCTTTCATTTTTCGAGACCGAAGCAGACATAAAATATTCTATACCCACGCACGCGGGGGTGAAAGAAATAAAGGAAATTATTTACTCTTAAAATATAAATACTGATTATTATGAAAAAATTTGCTATTGCTTGCGTTGCTGTATTGGCAACCGCAATGTCGCTCACCTCTTGCGGCGACACGAATTACTGCTACGAGGTAACAACTACCTACACCTTCTTGGGACAGACACTGACCACCAACTACAAAACTTGGTGTACTTCCAATGAGTTGGATGCCGTTATCGCAGAGAAAGAAGCAGCATTGGAGAAAACCGGAGTATCAAAAGAGAGCATCAAGACCGAATACAAACGTACTTCTCTCAACCAATCTGACTGCAAGTAATTAGGTATTATATACTAAAAAGACTGCTTAACGCAATGTTAGGCAGTCTTTTTTTATTCCCTCTTTGCACCCACTCATTCCATAAAGTGCATATACGCACGGAGGAAATGGCGGAGTTCGGAGAGGAGTTGCCGGCTCTCCTGAATGATATTGAGGTAGAGCAACGCCGTTTGCTGCGGGAGGACGTCGCTATCTTCCGCCGAGGCGGTAGTCAGGCGGTCAAGGTGTTTCTTACGCAGATCGGACAGATGCTGTTTCGCCTCTTCTATCTCCGCCAACAAGGCACGGATTTCCGGCTCGGGTTGCTGTTTGTTTATCGATTAAGGCATAGTTACTGCGGCATCTTGATAATATTTGGCCAGTCTTCCGGTATGTAAGATACCTTATGCTGCTCATTATCGTCCCAACAAACGGCTCGACCTATTTTCACCAATGCTTGTAGTATCTCTTCCGTAGAATAGCCACACTGTTCCTCCACATTATCACTACCAATAGACACCCCTATTCCCTTTACGACAACATATCCGTCCGCAGAAAAACAGATCGGGGATTCTCCTTTCAGTCGAGTTATCTTAAGATACTGATAATCAGGTATCGATTGCAGCAAACGCATTCTTTTCTTATCGTTACGCGAAACGCAATAAGTCTTATCAAAATACTTCTCTATATTGAGTGTATCATAAAAAGTATCCGCATAAGGTTTGCCATCAGCATAATTAACCCCCTTCCACTGCGATAGTGGTATTAGGTGCATAAATCATTGTTCTCATAAGGAACCTCCGGATCATTGTCGCATACCACAAATACACTCAATACACCACATAATAGGCAGAACATTGCCATTATTTTGAAAATAGTTTTCATTGTCGTTTCTTTTTGTTTGTTACTGATTAGGGTATGGTTACCGAGGTCTCCCCATATATTTCTTGGTAAAGACTTGGCCAATCTTCACTCAAACGAGAAACCTTGTGTTGCTCATTGTCGTCCCAAACAACGCCTCTACCTGCTTTCACCAGTGCTTGCATAATTTCTTCTACTGAATGTCCGCATAGTTCCTCCACATTATCACGATTAATACACACCTCTACTCCATTTACAACAACATACTTATCCGGAGCGAAATAAATCGGTGATGTTCCTTCCAATCGAGTTATCTTAAGATACTGATAATCAGGTGTAGACTGTAGTACACGCATATTCTTCTTACTATTACGCGAAATGCTAAACTGTCCATATTTACACGAACATTGTTCTATCTGAAGCGTATCATAGAAAGTGAACGCGTATCGGGTCGTATTATTATCTGTATGAGTATATACCTCTATCCCCTCTACTGCAACAACTGTATTGGGTGCATAAATCGTTGCATCAGATATCCCGTAATGTACATACGGATCCTCATCGCATGCCACAAACACACCCAACACACCGCATAATAAGGCAATCATAGCCATTCTACTAAAAATAGTTTTCATTGTCGTTTCTTTTTGTTTGTTCATTATATAAAGTTTTACTTGCAACGCTCCCATGCATAATTCAAACCGCCCAATATGCTCCAATAGGGATAACAATTATGGTCTTCCATACGATAACCATTATCCGCTACAAATATCCGCATATTCTTTTTTATCCCCAACCAACCTTCGTTGTAGGCATAGCCAATAGCAGCCCAGTAATGCGCATCACCATTGATACCCTCTACCAACACAGGTTGTCGCGTCTTTTGCATCCAGGCAATTGGTGTAGTAATAAAGCGAATTTTATACTCCCCATTGGTGGCATTTTTTACCCCACGACGAATACCACCATCATACAAAGGGAACTGCTCTCCCGTCTTAACTGTTTCCTTAAAAAAGGTATAATACAATCCCCAATCCGTTTCCATACTTTTTTTATAACGAGACTCAAAATCATTAGGATATCCATTTTGGGGCTCATCTCCTAACTGATATTCAGCATGTTCTAATGGATAATATACATACCCAAAGTGTTTAGGCGAAACATTTCCTTCCTCCCAATATATGGAAATGTATTTTCCACAATAGGTATCATACTTTCCACGATAAATCCATGACAATGCGGCAGGACCACAAAAATCACTCCAATGAGTAAATCGCAAATAGTGATCCTCATACTCAGAAAGGAAACTAACTACCTGGGCAGATACAGCCTCTATATTTTGCTTTGCAGCCTCTTCCATTTCAGGCGTAATCCAAAAGTCTGGTTTTGTATTTTTAGAATGAAATTCGGTCTGCTTAAGCCAATAATCATAAATCTCTTTTGGTGTTACAAACAAATCGGCATATTCACTCAATGTGGTACACTTATTTTCTGCTTCCGGCAGACCTGCTGTTTCGTGCAAGTCTTCCTCCATTTGCTTTTTCTCTTCCTATGAAAGTGTATGCGCTATTTTCTCCATAATAAGCGCGCTTTTATTCGTAATCAACGATGCATTTTCTATAGGAATCAATTTTTCCACACTTTTGTCCTTATCCAACATCTCTGTTTCTGCATAAAAGTACTTAGAATCTCCCATACCATAATACACAATAGGATATTCACCTACATAGCGTTTGTAATGAAAACTATGTTCTCCATATTGGATCGGGAAAGGGAATAGATATTCTATCAACTCTTCAGAACTAGGTTGAGCCGCCACAGTAACCGTTCCGACCAAATACTCCTGTGCATACAAAATAGGAAACTCATAGTAATAAGGTAGATTTTTATAATCATACACAATTACAGGGCGATCACCAAACGATATTTTTTCCCTTTCCTCACTCAAATTAGGCAATTTCAATTCCTTGATAATGCTCTCGGGGTAATAATTTTCCACATTAGCAAAAAACTCAGCAAAAGCACAATCCCTTGCGATTCGATAATCTAAATAGCGATACTTCTCATAACATTCAAAACCACTTACCCGCTCTAATTCCTCATCTGTAGCAGTAGGAATGGTTATTTTGTCAAAATGTGGCTATACATACTGACTAACCCTGTTTACCTTCTTGCTTTCTTGTTCCATCTCGTTTTTCTTGCAACCACAAAATAGGCAGGCAAAACACAAGACTACTCCCATTGCGAATGGGTTAAAAGTACATCGTTTCATAATTCCTTAAATTTTTGTTGGTTGATAGTTGATTGGTATTGTATAGAATTGCATTCGTCTATAAAAATACATTTTACAATATAATCACAATTCTGACTGCAAAGATATAGTAAAATCCCAATATGCACAACACTTTGATATGTTTATTTCTATTTTAGTTACATTTTTACACACAAAGCAACAATATAAGCACATATTTCTGCAAGCAGCACAGATAGCATACACAATAAAAATAATTATCCATTTAACACTTTCGCTATATTTTTTGGTAACATACAGCATATCATATACACCCACCGCCACAGGCAGTATCTACTGTCAGCGGCGGTGGGTGTATGATCGTATCTTAGCAGAACTTATTCCATAAAGTGCATATAGGCACGGAGGAAGTGGCGGAGTTCGGAGAGGAGTTGCTGGCTCTCCTGGATGATGTTCAGATAGAGCAATGCCGTTTGCTGCGGAAGAATGTCTTGGTCTTCCGTCGAGGCGGTGGTCAGACGGTCAAGGTGTTTCTTACGCAAAGCGGACAGGTGCTGCTTTGCCTCCTCTATCTCCGCCAGCAAAGCGCGTATCTCCGGTTCTGACCGGGTATAGGTCAGAATGGCTTTGTCATAGTATCCCGCCGTCTCCTGCGCAATGAGGTGCAATTCCTGGCATAAATCCTCCGGCAACGGACGGAAACCGCTGTCGATATGGTCGCGGCACGGCACGGCGATACGCTTCAAGCCGTATAGCATCTGTTCGCCCGCATTGGAACCGAGGTGGAACCATGTGTTCTTTTCTAGCACAAAAGCCGGCGTGATACGGCGGAGTGCCATCAGTTCGCGCGAACGGCTCTTGCGTTTCCATTGTTGCAAATCCTCCAACTGCTTGCATGCGCGGCGCAGTTCCTTCAGGTCGGCTTGTTCGAAAGCGGTGCAGGTCTCCATATAGATAGTACGCGTTTTATCCAACATATCGCCGGATGCCAACCGATGGTGTTCACGCAGGAGTTGCCACATCTCGTTGCTGTTTTGCGTGGAAAGCATTTTCATATAGCACTGCTCCAATGGGGTATTTTTGTCGTCCTTTTGTTTGGAAGAGCGTACATTGCTGACAACCAGGATAATCACTACTGCTACAATCAGCACGATCATCGCTGCAATACCACCCCAGTGGCAGAGCAGGCAGACCAGTCCTGCGGTCAGGAAAGCCACAGCAGCAGTAAGGAACCAACCGCCAATAACCGACAGCACGCCCGTGATACGATAGACTGCGGATTCGCGCGTCCACGCACGGTCTGCCAGCGAGGTACCCATCGCCACGATGAACGTTACATACGTGGTGGAAAGCGGCAGTTTGAGCGAGGTACCCATGATAATCAGCAGACCGGCAATCACCAGATTTACCGAAGCACGAATCAAGTCAAACGCCGCTCCGTCAGCAAGGATGACCTCATCTTTGTTGAAACGCGAATCTATCCAATGGCGTACGGGTTGCGGCGTGATATTTTCCAGACCTGCCGCCAGATGATTCGCTCCACGGACGATACTTTTGGCTACACGGCTGCCGCCGAACATCTCGTCGCCCTCCGCCTGACGCGACAGGTTGACCGAGGTCTGCACCACGTTCTGCGCTTTCTTAGACATCGTCAGTGCCACCACCATTATCAGTCCTGCACCGAGAAGGAAAAACGCCGAAGTATGGGCGGGGGCGTTTAACGCAGACATCATATAGGTAGAGGCATCCGCACCGCTTGCGGCATAGTCCTGATAAGCAGACAGGGCTGCCAGCGGTACGCCCACGAAATTGACAAGGTCGTTGCTCGCAAAAGCCATCGCCAATGCAAATGTACCAAAGAGGATAATAATGCGGAATACATTCACTTTTAGCAAGTAGAGCACCTCCATCAGCAGCGTACTGCCTACAAAGATGATACCCATCAAAGCCCCTGTATTCGCACTAATCCACTCATTTACACCCACAGGCATAAGCGGACTTTTTGCCAGCACCTTGACCAGCACAAAATACAAAATCGCCGTGATACTCAATCCACCGAAAACACCGATAAAATACTTGAGTCGCGGCGTATAGTTGAACGTAAAAATCAGACGTGCAAGCCATTGCACGACCGTGCCAACCACAAAAGCAATCCCCACCGAAAGGAAAATACCGAGAATCACCTCAAGAGCCTTACCGGTATTCAGCAGGGAGTAGAAATTAAGTGCCCCTGTAGTATCGCCCGCTATCTTGATACACGCCAGACAGAATGTGCCGCCGAGAAGTTCGAACACTAACGAAACCGTAGTACTGGTAGGCATTCCGAGGGAATTGAATACATCCAAAAGGATGACATCGGTCAGCATCACCGCCATAAAAATGCACATTATCTCCTCGAAAGAGAACTGCTCGGGACGGAATATACCATGGCGAGCAATATCCATCATACCGTTGCTTGCCGCTGCGCCCACAAAGACACCAATGGCGGCAATAAAAATAATTTTCTTGAGCGAAGTAACCTTGCTGCCTACCGCCGAATTGAGAAAATTGACGGCATCGTTGCTCACTCCCACCCATAAGTCGATGATTGCCAGCGCAAACAAAAACACAATCATCATCAAATAAATCGTACTCATTCTATTTATTATTCTAATTCGCCGCAAAAGTACGGCGATTTTGCAAAGAAAAGATGTATATTTTGTGAAGAAATTGTGAAGAACCCGCCATACGCTTGTGCGTATCACGAAAAAGATGTAATTTTGCAACGGAAAAAAGAGAACGTTAATTAACGTGTAATTAAATGTTAATTATTTGTTTTTGAAGAACATATAATTATCCATTAATTAACCATTAATTTTTTATTTCCTCTATTTCTCTCGTGAACGGAGCGAACCAACAACGCAAAGCCACAAACGTGAAACCACAAACGCACCGCCACCAACGTGAGTGCAACGAACAATAAAACCTATGGCACGGATACTGATAGTGGATGACGAAGACGATATCTGCCAGATATTGTCTTACAGCCTGCAAACAGCAGGATATGAGACGGTTATCGCCCATTCTGCAGAAGAGGCTATACCTATTGTTCGTACCACTCCGCCGGATCTTATTCTGTTAGACATTATGCTCGACAGTATGTCGGGTACGCAGATGGCGGCTTATCTGAAGGACGAAGGGCTGATGACCATGCCCGTTATCTTCCTGACCGCCCTCGGCGGCGAAACAGATGTGCTCAAAGGGTTCCAACTCGGAGCGGACGACTACATCACCAAGCCATTCCGTATCACAGAGGTGCTGGCGCGTGTAGCAGCCGTATTGAAACGCACAAGCGGACATACACCTGCGCCGACACCTGGCACACTGACCTATCAGGGCATCGTCATCAACGATCAGGACAAGTCGCTCACAGTGGATGGCACACCCGTCAGTATCACCCGCAAAGAACTCGAACTGCTCTCGTATCTGCTCACCCACCAAGGGCAGATGCTCTCGCGAAGCCAACTGCTCAACGCCGTATGGCACGACGACTCGTACGTCCTCGAACGAACCGTAGATGTACATATCACCCATCTCCGGCGCAAAGTAGGCAAGTACGCCGAACACCTGCAAACAAAATCGGGCTTTGGCTACATCTGGCGACCATAAAAATACCCATCAAGCCAATTAGACTTATTAGACTTATTAGTCCAATTAGTCCAATTAGTCCAATTAGTCCAATTAGTCCAATTAGACTTATAAAAAAACTATCAACTATCAATATGACCATCACTATCACCATCATCGTCTGCCTCGTCCTGTTGGGCGGACTGAGTTTTATCATCTACCACCAGTGGAGCGAACGCCGCGTGATGAAAGCGCGCGAACAGCAGCGTCTCGAACTGACACAAAACATCTCCCACGAACTCAAAACGCCCGTTGCAAGTATTCTCGGTGCATTGGAAACCATCCTGCTCCACCCCGATATGGATGCCCAACAGCAGCATGAGTTTCTGGAGCGTGCCTACCAGCAGGCAGGGCGGCTGAGCAACCTGGTAGAGGACATCTCAATGCTCAACAAACTCGATCTCAACACCCAACTGTACGACCGTTTGGAATTGGAACTCAGTTCGGTGGTCAAGAATGTGGTGGAGGATGTTACGCCGCGTGTGGAAGAACTCGGGGCGAAAATCACCTATTCCGTACCGGATCATATCATCATTTCCGGCAACTATACCCTGCTCTACTCTATCTTCCGCAACATCGTGGATAACTCGCTCAGCCATGTAGGCAAAGGCGTACAGATACATATTGATTGTACAGGACAGGCACCGAGTTATATCTATTTCTCGGTCTATGACAATGGTCCGGGTGTCCCGCCCGAGTGTCTGCCGCACCTCTTCGAGCGTTTCTACCGCGTGGACAAAGGGCGCAGCCGCAAACTCGGCGGCACGGGCTTAGGCTTGTCCATTGTCAAACACGCCGTACAGTTCCATGGCGGCACCATCACCGCCCTCAACCGCGAAGGCGGAGGATTGGAATTCCAGTTCTCCCTGGCACGCCACCTCGGCGAAAAATTGTAAGATTGTAACACACACATGTGCTATGCATACATAATACATATGCAGGAAATATGCATAATATGCAATTTCCGTACCTCCATAATACCGATTACGTAGAAAGGACGTAGAAAGGACGTAGAAAGAATTGGAGGATAAGCCGCTTTTACGCCATGTTTTTATGCAGAATATGCACTATGTTTGTGCATATTCTGCATATTTTCATTACATATTATCCCTCTTTGATAGTGTTTTTTGTCCAATACTTGCAATTATGGCTTTTTTGTTGTACCTTTGCACACGTAAAATGGTATATTAGGTATGTTTGAATATATTCGAAAATCTATATCCGGTCTGTTGTTGCTTCTTTCCGTTCCGGGTTTTGCCCTCCGTGTGGAGTGCGTCGGCACGGCAATACAGACTGTCAATCAAGGTGATACCATATTTGTCTTTGCCGAAGAAATCGCTATGCGCACCAAGGATGGTACGCCCGTCGATTGGTACAAAACCGACGGTACTTTGGCACAATCCAATACGGCAGATGTATTCCTCGACAATGGCGGATACTATGTGGAAACAGGCGGTACACGCGACTATTTCTACGTTTTCTCCTATGCCGACTATCGTCCGCAGGACATTGCTTTGGAAGTAACCCCCTACTGCCGCAATACATCGCTGACCGTATCGGGTACGCTACCGGAGATGACCTACCGCTCGCCTGCGGGTATGCGCACACTCCCGCGCACGTGTTCCATGTCATACACTGACCTCGGTTGGAACTCGACAGACCTGCAATGGCAGGACTCGGCGGTCGTGCTTTCCGACCAAACTTTTCATCTCGGCGAATATACCCTGCCTGCTATCTATAAGGCAACCGACATCTGCTTGTGCTACGAACCTATAGCCGCACAACTCGGCTTGGAGCAGGATTCTGTTTGTATCACTTTGACTAACCCCATAGCGGTCAAGTCTATGCCCACCACGCAGACCACAGTCCGTGGTACGGAAATGGAAAACGAAGTGGACAGACCTACCGATGCTTCCGTTCTGACCGGCTCTGCGCCAATAGATGTGCTTTTCAAAGCCAACCCCACGCCAGCCGTGGATTATTTCTCGTGGACTATCTACAAGGGTACACAACTGATTGTTACCCGCACCGACGAAGAGCACCGCTACACATTCAGCGAACCAGGTTCGTACCGCGTGGTCAGCACTATCAGCAATGCCACATGCCCTTGTCAGGATACGGAAGACCCCGATTGCGAGCAGGATTCTACCGAGGTAACCATCGCCGTCAGCGAATCGCAACTATTAGTTCCGAATGTATTCACCCCCAATGGGGACGGCAAGAACGACGAGTTCCGCGTGCTGTACCGTTCTATCAAAGAATTCCATTGTTGGGTGTATAACCGTTGGGGCAAACTGGTCTATGAATGGACAGACCCTGCCAAAGGTTGGGACGGCACTATCAACGGTCGCCCTGCTGCCGAGGGAGCCTATTTCTATGTCATCCGGGCTTTGGGCACCGATGCCGCCCCCAATGCGCGATACACCTCCAAAATCAAATACACCAAAGCCAAGAACAACGCCTCCGATGCCGCCATAGGTATCTATCAACTCTCCGGCGACATCAACCTCATCCGAGGGAAATAATCTTTTGGACGATTTGATAAACAATATACAATCAATATGAAAAAACTACTGATGACTATGGCTATTGCCGGAACAACTTTGGCGGCTATGGCTGCCCCTGCTGCTAATGCAGACAATCCGTTCTTCCACGAGAAAGAATGGAAAACGCCACACGGTACATATCCCTTCAACGAGATCCGCCCGGAGCATTATATGCCCGCTTTTGAGGAGGGTATGCGCCAGGGATTGGCAGAGATTGATGCAATCGTAAACAACCCTGAAGCCCCGACCTACAAGAACACCATCGAGGCGTACGAGAAGTCGGGTCATCTGCTCTCGCTCGTAGCAGGGTGCTTCTACAACCTGACCAACTCGGACACCAACGAAACCCTTGACAGCATTGAGACAGCACTGACCCCCAAGATGTCGGAGTACTCGGCAAACATCCGTCTCAACGAGGGACTTTTCAAACGAATCAAGGCCGTGTACGACCAGAAAGACAAACTCAAACTGACCAAAGAGCAAGCCAAACTGTTGGACGACATCTATGAGTCGTTTGCCAACAACGGGGCTAACCTAAGTCCCGAGGACAAGGAGACCTACCGCGAGTTGTCCTCCAAACTGAGCCAACTGACCCTTCTCTACGGGCAGAACGTGCTCCGTGCCACGAATGCATGGTCTATGCTCCTTACCGACGAGTCGCTGCTTGCCGGTCTGAACGACGACACCAAGGCTATCCTGCGCGACAACGCTGAGAAGAAAGGGCTGGAAGGCTGGTTGCTCAACCTCAAACCCACCACTTATATTCCCGTAATGCAGGATTTGGACAACCGTGACATCCGTCGTGAGTTGTACACCGCCTACAACAGCCGTTGTATCGGCGGCGAGTACGACAACACGCAGGTTATCATTGACATTGTAAATACCCGTTTGGCTCTTGCCAACCTGTTTGGCAAAAAGACCTACGCCGAGAAATCGCTCCACAAGACGATGGCGGAAACCCCCGAAAAGGTCTATCAGTTGCTTGACCAACTACGCGACAGTTATATGCCCGCCGCACGTGCCGAAGTGGAAGAACTGCAGCAGTTCGCTACCGCACACGGTTTCTATGCCACCATCCAACCATGGGACTGGAGTTACTATTCCAAGAAACTGAAAAACGAGAAATACGCCATCTCCGATGATGACCTCCGTCCGTACTTTGAGAAAGAGGCGGTTATCCAAGGTGTCTTCGGTTTGGCAAAACGTCTCTACGGCATTACCTTCAAAGAGAACAAGAACATCCCCGTTTACAACCCCGAAGTGAAAGCCTACGAGGTGTTTGACGAAAAGGGCAAATACCTGGCGGTTTACTATGCCGACTTCCACCCGCGGGACGGCAAGCGCGGCGGTGCATGGATGAACGATTTCCAGCCGCAATACCGCGACGGCAAAACCGACCACCGTCCGCATATCGTCAATGTGATGAACTTTACCCGCCCCACAGCCGACAAACCGGCTCTCTTCACATACGATGAGGTGGAGACTTTCCTCCACGAGTTCGGACACGGCTTGCATGGTATGCTCACCCGCTGCCAATACTCGGCTCTGTCGGGCACCAGCGTGCCGCGCGATTTCGTAGAGTTGCCTTCGCAGTTCAACGAGAACTTCCTCGGCGAGAAAGAGTTCCTCGACACCTTTGCCAAGCACTATCAGACCGGCGAGAAGATGCCACAAGAACTGATTGACAAGATCAAGGCTTCCAACAACTATCATGCAGCGTATGCTTGCGTGCGCCAACTCTCATTCGGCTATCTCGATATGGCTTGGCATACGCTTACCGAGCCTTTCACCGTACCTGCCGACCTTACTACCGAGGAGGCGGTTATCAAGTTCGGCAACGACGCTATGGAACAGGTACGCGTAGTACCCAACGTATGCGGCACACAGATGGAGACTGCTTTTACCCATATTTTCTCGGGCGGATACGCAGCAGGCTACTACAGTTACAAATGGTCAGAATTGCTTGATGCAGACGCATTCTCCGTATTCAAGGCGGCTGCTGAGAAGAAGGGCGGTACGATCTTCGACAAGAAGTCGGCGGAACTCTTCCGCAAGAACATCTTGGAGCGTGGCGGTACCGAACCCGCAATGGACTTGTACAAACGTTTCCGCGGCGGCGAACCCACCATCAATGCCCTTCTTGAGCGCGATGGTATCAAAGCCATCACCATCAAGTAAACGCATATATCCATACAAAAAAGAGGCTGTCTAATGTATGTTAGGCAACCTCTTCTGTTTAACGCCGGTTCGATATAGCCTAATTGTTTCACTTTGCCGCCGTAGGTGAATAAGATTTATTGCAATTTATGGCTGCAAGAACAACGATTTACTTAGATTTCTTGCCGCTTGCGGCATAGGAGCCTTTATTTCGAACTCACGTTTGTTTATATATTCCCTGTTCTTTCCCTAAGGATAAGCCGTTTTATGACCGAAATACAACAGCAACTCTTTGCATTGCAAGACAAGCAGTACCGGCAGTTTCATAGCAGTCTGATACCCACGTTGCCACCGGAGAAAATCATAGGCGTGCGTATGCCTGCTATGCGCCGTCTGGCAAAGCAACTTGCCAAACACCCCGGTATAGAGGCGTTTATGCGCACCCTTCCGCACGAGTACTACGACGAGAATACTCTGCATGGTTTGATTCTCTGTGAGGAGAAAGACTACGACAAGACCATTGCGCTATTGAACCAATGGTTGCCCTTTGTGGACAACTGGGCTACGTGCGACCTTGTGCAACCGCGGGCTTTCCGCATTGCCGCCAAACAACAACCCGACAGGCTCCTGATCGACTGTCTGCAATGGGTGGGAAGCACCGAACCCTACACCATCCGCTTTGGCGTGAATATGCTGATGACGCATTTTCTGGACAAATTGTTCCGCCCCGAACTATTGGCACGTGTGGCTTCCATAGAGAGCGACCACTACTATGTGCGTATGGGGGTAGCGTGGTATTTTGCTACCGCCTTGGCAAAGCAGTACGAAGCCGCTTTACCATATATAGAGCAGCATCGCCTCTGCGATTGGATGCACCGCAAGACCATTCAAAAAGCAGTGGAGAGTTACCGTATCAGCGATGACCACAAGACTTACCTGAAGACTCTTCGGTGATAAGAAAATATAAAAAAAAGCAGGCACTTGCGGGTGTCTGCTTTTTGTTTGTCCACTTTTCTTCTTAGTCGAGGGAAGCCATATTCTTCGGGTTGAATAGGTCGCGCCCCTCGGGAGTATAAGCGTAGTCGATACGGTCCTGATAGTGTTGCTCCACTTTTCCGCGGACAATCTTCATCGTAGAGTTTACCATATGGTTCTGCTCCGTGAATGCTTCGGGCAGTACAGCCACCGCTTTGGGCAACCATACCTCGGGGAACTCGCCAAAATGCTTGCCGCCTTTGCGGTAAGAGTCAATCTCGTCCTGTATCTTTTGGAGCATTACCCGTTTGCCCTCATCGGTTTTCGGGTCAAGCCCTTTCGACTTGGCATATTCGCGCAATGTTTCCTTGGCAGGGACAATCAGCACCATGGTGTATGGGTTCTGGTTATTGTGCAAAACTACCTGCTCCACGTACTTGCTGCCGTCGGTCAGTCCGTCTTCAAAGCCTTCGGGACTGTATTTCTCGCCGTCGGCACTGATGAGAAGTGATTTGAAACGACCAACCACCCATAAGTATCCGGGGTGTTTCTTCGTTACGTATCCCATATCGCCCGTGTGCAACCATCCGTCCACAATGGTCTTAGCGGTAGCCTCCGGATTCTTCCAATAACCTGCCATCACGTTCTCGCCTTTGATAACAATCTCGCCGCGCTCGCCATCGGGTACGATATTACCTTCGGCATCGCAAATCCTCAAATCGAGGTCGGACACGATGCGCCCACTCGAACCGAAGATGGCGTGTCCTGTAGAGTTGGCACAGATGATAGGTGTCGCCTCGCTCAAACCGTATCCTTGGAACATAGGCATACCTACTGCGCAGAAATAACGTTGCAACTCAATATCAAGCAGTGCACCACCGCCCACAAAGAATTTCATTCGTCCGCCGAACCCTTCGCGCACCGACTTGAAGATCAATTTGTCGAACAGGTTTACAAGCGGCTTGCGCCATGCCTGGCAACCGCCACGGTTCCAGTACTCCTTGTTATATTTTATGGCATTGTTGAGTGCGAAGGTGTATAGTTTTTCTACAAATACACCTTTCGCCTTGATACTTGTCTCGATACTCTTGCGGAAATTGCGTGCCAGTGCGGGTACGGAAAGCATCACCATTGGGCGTACCTCTTTGATGGAGAGCGGTATATTCTTGAGCGTTGCCAGAGCCGTCTTGCCGACGGGTACGGTAGCGATACTGCCGCAGTAGGACATCATCGTATAAAAACCTGCCACGTGTGCAAAGCAGTGGTCAAGCGGCAGAATGATGAGCATCACATCGTCGGGCTCAACGCCGATGATAGAGCGTGCCTGTTCTACATTAGCGGTATAGTTGCGGTGGGTAAGCAGAATGCCTTTCGGGTCTGCCGTGGTACCCGATGTGTAACTGATATTGGCGTAATCATCAGGACCTACAGATTTGTATCGTTCCACGAATTTCTCGGGTTCGGCTGCCAACAAGGCACGACCTTTATCCATCACATCGGTAATGCAAATCTCGCGGTCTTGATACTCGGGTAGGGTGTCGAAGACGATGACGTACTTCACATTTGGGCATTCAGGCAGAATCTTGCGGATTTTGGGCAGTTGCTGCTCCGAAGTCATAATGTATTGTGCGTCCGAGTGCTGAATACGGAAAAGCAAATCGCTTGCTTCCTCCAATTTGATACTGAGCGGTACATTCACGCCGCCGGCGTACAGAATACCCAGTTCGCCCGTTACCCACAGGTTGCGTCCTTGCGAAAGGAGGGCGGCACGCTCACCTTTTTGCATACCGAGAGCCATCAGTCCGGCACCTATCACATGTGCCTGTTCGCGGGTCTCACGGTAGGTAGTCTCCGTCCACACATTGTCCACTTTCTCGCGGAGGAAAACGTGGTCGGCATACTCCGCAGTGTATTTTTCGACAAAGTCGATAATAGTCAATCTTTCTTTCATAATAGTCTGATTGGTATAAACAATTTGCAAAGTTACAAAAAATAGTGCATATCGTCAAATATAGACAGAAAAAGGCTTGCATTTCATAAAATGTGAAGCCTTTTTCTTATTATTTGTTGCCTTTGAACTACTATTCAATAAAGTTATTTTTGGTGCTTGGGTGTCTCTTCGCCTACTATTTCGGCAGCACGGGCAAGGGCACCGTTGATATGGTCGCGTATATTCTCGCGCCCGATGAGTTTGACTACACCCGCTTTTTCTAAAGCGTGGAAAACGTGGTGGTTTACGCCGGACAGAACTAATTGGATACCACACGATTGAGTGCGCAGGTATAGTTGCTCGAGGTTGTGAATACCTGTTGAATCGATAAATGACACCTTTCGCATACGAATAATACGCACTTTCTGTCCATCCATACCTATTCGGCGGCTAATATCTTCAAACTTATTGGCAATACCGAAGAAATAGGGACCGTCAATCTCATATACCTCGGTATGTTGTGGGATATGGAGCATCTCGAGGTCGTCGCCATGGAGACGGATGTCGTTGTTTTTGCTCGGGTCGAGTTCGTCGGAGAATGTACGGATAACCGTCGCCTCGTTGGTACGCTTGATAAAGAGGATGACCGCCAGCAGCAGTCCAACCTCAATAGCGATAGTGAGATTGAAGATGACTGTCAGCACGAAGGTAACAAGCATCACGATAAAGTCCGATTTCGGGGCTTTGGCGAGCCACAGGAACGACCGCCAGCCCGACATATTGTAACTGACCATCACCAATACGCCAGCCAGGCAAGCCATCGGTATCATACCCACAAGCGTACCGAGGAATAGCAGCACGAGCAGCAGTACAATGGCATGGATGATACCTGCCACGGGTGTGCGACCGCCGTTGTTGATATTGGTCATCGTGCGGGCGATAGCCCCCGTAGCGGGAATACCGCCAAAGAACGGCACGACCACATTGGCGATACCTTGTGCAATCAGTTCGGTGTTGGAGTTGTGCTGGTCACCAATCACACCATCTGCCACCATAGCCGACAGCAGCGATTCGATGGCACCGAGCATAGCGATAGTGAACGCTGCAGGGAAGAGGTCTTGAATGAGCATAAGCAGCGTCTGTCCCTCCTGCAATTCGATAGTGGGCAGGTGCGGTGCCGGCATTCCGTGGGGCAGTTCGTAGAGGTCGGCAATAGTGGTCAGATTCGTAACGCCTGCATACTTGCGCAGCAGCCACGCCGCCAGAGTCATCACGATAATGGCGATAAGCGACCCCGGTATCTTTTTGCTAAGCCGCGGGGTGAAGATGATAATCAGAATGGAGAGAATACCGATACCGAACGCCCACCAGTTTACGTCCTGCCAATGCTGTCCGTAGCAAATCCATTTATGCACAAAGTCGGCGGGCGCATCGGTGATACCGAGACCGAAAAGGTCATTCATCTGGGTGGTGAAAATAGTCAGCGCAATACCCGCCGTGAAGCCCACAATAACGGGATAGGGGACAAACTTGATCACGCTGCCGAGTTTGAATAAACCCATAATAATAAGGAGTATGCCTGCCATAATAGTGGCAATGAGCAATCCCGTGAGTCCGTGCTCCTGAATGATACCATAGATGATGACGATGAACGCACCCGTAGGACCGCCGATCTGCACTTTGCTGCCACCGAGAGCCGAGATGATGAACCCCGCAATAATGGCGGTAATCAATCCCTCGGTGGGACCCACGCCCGACGAGATACCGAAAGCGATTGCCAGCGGAATGGCAACCACGCCTACAATGATACCCGCAATGGTATCTTGCAGGAAACGCTCTTTGTTGTAGCCGCGCATCGCTGTAAAGAGTTTAGGACGGAACACGTCCTTGAATGAGAAAAAGTTTTGCATAAAAACACAATACAGGGATTTCTGCCAATCCCTTTTGTTAAGATATAATAAAAACAGACTGTAAGAAACGGAGCGTAAACCCCTTCTATCCTATGCGCATCCTAAGCACATCCTATGCTGAATGGCACGGAGTTTTTATGGTGCAATATCGTTAGGAATTATTAACCTTTCAAAGGTGTTGATTTTGCTTTTGTCATAGGGGCAGGAGATGCGGATATAGTTCTCGGTGAAGCCGTCCATACGATATTCGTTGTCCGATACCCGGATGCGTTTGCTCTCCCAAAGTACGGTTGCGGGTTCGCCTGCGTGAGCGCGGTAGAAATCCGCCAGTTTGTTGGCACTCACTTGGTGCAGCAATTTGCTCCTGCGTTCGCGCTCTTTCTGCGGCACGACATACAAATCCATCTCAAGCATACGCGTGTGCGCGCGTTCCGAATAGGTGAATACATGCAACTGACTGACCGGCAAAGCGGAAATAAACTGCAGATAATCCGCCCAGTATTCGTCAGTCTCGCCCCGCACACCCACCATACAATCCACACCGATAAACGCATTGGGCATTACGCGGCGGATATGTTCCACGCGCTCGGCGAAGAGTTCGCGGGTATAGCGGCGGTGCATAATCTTCAGCACCTCGTTGCTGCCCGACTGCAAGGGAATGTGGAAATGCGGTGCAAAATGGCGACTCCGGGCTACAAAGTCGATAACTTCGTCGCTCAGCAGATTCGGCTCGCAGGAGGAGATACGTATGCGGTATTGCAGGTCGGTGGGCAGCGTGTCCAACGCCCGCAAAAGACCGATAAACGTTTCGCCCGTAGTGCGTCCGAAATCGCCGATGTTTACGCCCGTGAGGACAATCTCTTTGGCTCCCTCTTGTACGGCGTGTGCGGCTTCGTCCGCCAGCGAGGCGATGCTCGGGTTGCGCGATTTGCCGCGGGCAAGCGGAATGGTACAGTAGGTGCAGAAATAGTTGCACCCGTCCTGTACTTTCAGGAAACAGCGCGTGCGGTCGTCTTTGGAGTAGGCACCGTGGAAAGCGTCCACTTCGCGGATAGCGGAGGTCTGAACGGTGGTTTCGTGCGGGCGTTGTTCCAGCCGCTCCACAAGGTCGGGAATGGCAAACTTCTCGTCCTGCCCGAGTACATAATCCACCTCGGGGAACCCGGCTATCTCCCCGGGTTTGAGTTGGGCATAGCAGCCCGTAACAATAAGGATGGCATTCGGGTTCTGACGGCGGATACGGTGTATAGCCTGCCGGTCTTTGTGATCGGCGGCATCGGTTACGGAGCAGGTGTTGATAATGCACACGTCCGCTTCTTCGCCTTGCTTGGCACGCACGTGCCCACGTTGCGTCAGGGCTTTGCCTAACGCACTGCTTTCCGCAAAATTAAGTTTGCAACCGAGTGTGGTAAATGCTATTTTCATCTTTCGGGGTGCAAAGGTACTGCTTTTTTTCGATATAGGCAAACTTGCGCTGTGGGCAACAGCAGGGCAGATTTGTACATATTATTTTTTGTGTGTAATTTTGTAGCCGGATTTAGGGCTGCATCCTATTAAAAAACGAACAATGATATGAGAGTGATTGTACAACGTACCACGAATGCCACGGTCAGGATAGACGGCGAAACGGTGGGACATATTGACAACGGTTTTATGCTTCTGGTCGGGATTACGCATACGGATACCCGGAATGATGCCGACTATATAGCCAAGAAAGTGGCGCAACTGCGTGTCTTTGAGGATACGGAAGGAAAGATGAACTTGAGTATCAAAGACATAGGAGGCGCGATACTTTCCATTTCCCAGTTTACACTCTATGGCGATGTGCGCCACGGCAACCGTCCGTCGTTTATCCAAGCCGCCCACCCGGAGCAGGCGGAGCCGCTCTATGATTATTTCAACAACCGCCTTTGCAGCGAATACGGGTTGCACGTCGAAACCGGTCGCTTTGGTGCGGATATGCAAGTGGATTTTGTCAACGACGGACCGGTAACCATTCTGATAGATTCTGCCAACAGGTAACTCGCTTTGTGGATAGAGTCTCCATTTATCTTTATACTATCAGCATCGGGTGATTAACGGGTTGTTCAGCATAGACTACCGGTAGAATCAGCCGCTTTCGGTGGATGGTGGTGCTAAGCACCGCCTTGTGCACAACCGACATCCCACTGCGCGTTGCTTGCGGAAGCCCTGTAGCACGCCCCCCCGCCGCTGATGCTTTTCCCCGTTTGGCAAACAAAAACGCCCGCGCACTTGTGCATACGCAAAAAAAAATGTACCTTTGCACATTGATAAAGCAGACGCAATGAAACCGGTAAAACTATTCTTGACAGACATCGACGGTTGCATGACCGACGGAGGTATGTACTACAGTGCCAACGGAGACGAGATGAAACGCTTCTGCGTGTACGACGGTATGGGTATCGTGCTGCTCCGCAAAGCAGGTATTCCATGCGGCATACTCACCAGTGAGACCACCGAGATAGTCGCCCGCCGCGCCCGCAAACTCGGTATGGAATACCTCCGTATGGGTGTCGGAAGCCAAGTAATGGCAGGAAAACAAACCAAGTTGGAAGCCGCACAGGAGATTTGCAACGAGTTGGGTATCACCTTGAACGAGGTCTGTTTTGTCGGAGACGACATCAACGACCTTGACCTCCTTTCCCACGTTGGTACCCCCGCATGCCCCGCCAACGCTATGCCACAGGTGAAAGATATTCAGGGTATTATCATTCTTACACATAAAGGCGGTGACGGTGCCATCCGCGAACTCTGCGATATGATACTGGCAAACAAATGACCCATATTGCATGACCGAATTTGACTACTACATACAGCAAAGCGAGCCGTCTCAGCGAGAGAAAGCGGAGGCGTGGGCTATAGCCATCGGTCTGCAGGATGTGGACGGACTCAAACCGTCGCAATATCTCCGTGATACGGCAAAACGGCATATAGAGGGCGATATCAGTATCAAAGATGCACAGCGATTGGTACACTCCTACTATCAGTCAAAAACAACACGTACTGCCGATGACGATGAGCAATTTGAAGCCGATTCCGTAGCCTCAAAAATTGCCGAATTGCTTGAGAGCAACACGGTAGGTTTCACCCTGCAAGGCTATGTGGCTATACACAAACATCTTTTTACCGGAGTGTACAAGTTTGCAGGACGGATACGCGACTATAACATAACAAAAAAGGAATGGGTGCTTCGGGGGGATACGGTCAGTTATCTGAATTATATGGATATACGCCCTGCCATAGAATACGACCTCGAACAGGAACGAACTTTCAGTTACAAAGGGCTATCGCAAGACGAAATCATTGCTCATATTGCACGTTTTACTGTGGGGTTATGGCAGATACACACCTTCGGCGAGGGGAATACCCGCACAACTGCCGTATTTACGATTCTGTATTTGCGGTCTATCGGATTTGATATTGACAATAGCCTCTTTGCAGACAACTCGTGGTATTTCCGCAACGCATTAGTGCGCACCAATTATAAAAATGCCACAAAAGGGGTGGACTATGACTACCTCTTTTTAGAAAGTTTCTTTAGAAATTTGCTTCTTGGCGAACACAACGAACTGAAAAATCGTTACATGCTTATCAATCCTTCCTCGGAGTTGCAGCGTACCCCCTCAAGCACCCCCTCAAGCACTGAAAATATGCTTGCTGCATTAAGTGAACCTGTTTCTCGACTAATAAAAGTAATAGGCGAACAACAGGTATCGAAACGGGAACTAATGCAAATGTTAGGGTTAAAGGATAGAGCCAATTTTGAGGATTATAGTTTGACCCCTGCTATGCAAGCGGGCTATATTCACTTGTTGTATCCAAACTCTCCCAAACACCCGCGTCAGAAATATTTGCTAACAGTCAAAGGGCTGATGATATATCAAACATTACAACAAAGGAAACCATGACCCACATCGCCGTCATATTAGCAGGAGGGACAGGCAGCCGCGTAGGCAGCGGACTGCCCAAACAGTTGCTGCCGCTGGCGGACGGGCGGAGCATACTGGAACATGCGGTCGAGGCGTTTGAACAGGCAGAGTGCATTGACGAGATTGGTATCGTGATGCACCCTGATTATGTTGCTTGTGCTGAAGAGATGCTGCTCTGCAACGGTTGGCAGAAAGTGGCGTTTATCATCGCCGGCGGCAAAGAGCGTTGGGAATCAAGCGTCAATGCCATTCGGGAGATTGAACGAAGAATACAAGACAAAGAACAAAGAACAAAGGACAACGAACAAAGAATGGTTGGGGCTATCCTCCAACCAACCTATAACCATCCTATAACAAATATCCTTCTCCACGATGCGGCACGTCCGTTTGTAAGCGCACGCATTATTGAGGACGTCTGCAAGGCATTGGAGACTCACGAGGCAGTAACGGTAGCCATCCCCGCCACCGATACGATGTATTCCGTGGCGGAAAGGGGAACGGACAAAATGGTACAAGCCATTCCGCCGCGTGCCAGCCTGATGTGCGCCCAGACGCCGCAGGCGTTCCGATTGGAGACCATAGCCGCAGCCTACCGCCGAGCCCAGCAAGACCCGCACCTGCAAGCCACTGACGACTGCGGTATCGTCCACCGCTATTTGCCCGATGTCCCCATCCACATCGTGCAAGGCGCCCCCGCCAACCGCAAGATAACCTACAAAGAAGATTTATGAACGAAATAAAAAAACGAATAGCCATTGTAACTTGGTTCGAAGCAGACAATTTTGGTACTGCACTTCAAGCCTATGCACTATACCATAAAATAGCGGATTTGGGCTATTCTGTTTGTTTTTTTCGTAAAATAGGAGTGGTTCGCTCTATAAAACAGATGCTCAATAAATTATTTCCTTTCGGGAAAAGCGGTAGTAATGTAGAGAAAACCAAATCCGAAAAATTGATAGCCGATTACTCCATAGTGAATTTTTACACTATCAGTCCATTGCATTATAGAATCAACCGAAGAACAGATGTATACGTAACAGGGAGCGACCAGATATGGAATACAATGTTCTTTTGGGATCCTTTCTATTTTTTATATTTTGCACCAAACAATAAAAAGATTGCCTATGGCTCCAGCATTGGAACCTCGCAGGTCAATCCTAAATATAAGCAGAAAGTCAAAAAATATCTCTCCGGCTTTGCACATATTGGAGTACGGGAACATTCTTCTGTTGAAGTTTTATCTTCATTGTTAGAGCGAAAGGATATTGTTTCCGTACCGGATCCGACTTTCCTGCTATCTAAAGAAGAGTGGACAGACTTTGCCCATAAAGCCTTTTTCGTCCGCCCTGTTCCACAAAAATATATGTTTGTCTATTTTGTGGGGAAAAACAATGCACAGGCATATAATCAAATGATAAAAACTATCCGTCAAGCATATAATATTCAACAAATGGTGGTTGTACCATCTTATGAATCAGGCGTATCCATTGATACAACAAATAGCGATTTGATATACAAAGAGGCTGGACCATACGAGTTTGTATCTTTGTTATTAGGTGCAACTTTGGTATGCACAGATTCTTTTCATGCTGCGGCATTATCCATCAATTTAGGTAAAGAGTTTTATGTTGCCAAACGTTTTGCAGACAACGACCCGCAATCACAAAACACGAGAATAACAGACTTGCTATCGCACCATGGATTATCCAATAGGTTATACAACGGAGAATGCTGCACCGAAACCATACATTCCGATAATATCAGCAATAGGGTAATAACTGAGCGGAAAAACGGCATACGCTATCTTATAGACTCAATAGAACACTAAAATGACTATCTGTCCTACAGAATATTGTACGGGATGCTTTGCGTGCGTCAACGCATGTACCATTGGTTGTATTACGATGACCGAAGATACTTTTGGCGAATGGCATCCGCATATTGATTCTACTCGCTGCGTCGAGTGCGGTATGTGCAAAAAAGCATGCCCCTATAATCATACTCTGCCGTTCACCTACCCTATAAAGTGCTTGGCTGCCTGGAATAAGAACCATGCAGAGAGAGCAAAATCCGCCTCCGGAGGTATCGGAAAAAAAATCGCTGACTTTACCATCAACGTTAGGGAAGGTATATTCGTAAGTACGGAATATGATACCGATTTTACTCCAATTCAAACTTTCGCAACAAAAGGAAAGGATACTTCTGTATATCAAGGTTCCAAGTATATACAAAGCAAGGTCGGAGACAATACATTTCGTAAAATCAGGCACTTGCTTAATAATGACAAACAAGTGGTTTATTTATCCACTCCATGCCAAGTAGCAGGTTTGTTGACCTATTTAGGAAAAGACTATTCCAACCTGTTGACAGTAGATTTGATGTGTCACGGTGTCAGTCCTGTTCGCTATTTTCAAGAAGAGTTTCGTAGGATCAAAGGTGCACACCGCCTGCAAAATATAACAGATGTTCGTTTCCGAGACAATGAGGGACATAATTTTAGAACTACATTATGGGATAAACATCAACTGTTGCTAAATCTATCAGGACGACGCGATTACTATTTCGCAGGTTTCCTATTCGGAGTATCTCTGCGCGAAAATTGTTATACTTGCCGCTATGCACGTCCGGAGCGAATAGCTGATATTACATTAGGCGATTTCATCGGATTAGGAACGGAAAAACCGTTCCTCCATCCTGCCGATAATGTATCTGCAGTTCTTCTCAATACACCTGAAGGGGAATCATTTTTCTCGCAAATACAACAAGCCTACCCGACGATTATAGCAGAAGAACGCCCATATTCAGAACGACTATCATACCCCTATTCTTTGCGTAAGAGCACACCTAGCCCAAAAAGCAGAAAATTGTTCAGGAAACTGGTGGCACGCAAAGGCTTCTCGCATGCAATCCGATATATTATCGGCTGGAGAGTTCTCAAAAGTACTCTTTGGGAGTACACACGTAAATTAAAACAAAAATTCCATCTTTGATGACAACAGAGATTATACCTACCGTCAGTGTTATTATACCTGTTTATAATGCAGGAGACAGTTTGAACGACTGTCTCAATTCCGTATTGGCACAGACACTGCGCAATATCGAAATTATTTGCGTGCTCGACTGCCCTACTGATGGCAGCGACAAAATAGCCAAACAATATGCACAACAGGATTCACGCATACAAATTATAGAAAATGCACATAATCAGCACATTGGAAATAGTCGTAATATCGGTCTAAAAGCAGCAAGTGGTGAATATGTTGCTTTTTGCGATGATGATGACACTATGGTAGCGGATTTTCTGGAAACTATGGTCTGTGAAGCACAGAAAGCACAAGTACCTTTTGTGGGTTCGTACGATACGTATATTGAGATGCCGGAATTGTCCAACAGTTTATGTTGTTATACACAGGAGGCATATTTATCAGTTTTTTCAGGGAAGTCAGAGTTGTATAGCCCTTCCGTCTGGACATATATATACCAACGTGATTTTTTGCAGAAAAATGCTATCACATTTGTTGATACGCGATATGTAGCCATAGAGGATCGGCTCTTTAATACAATGGTCTTTGCTTGTGGAATACAATATGGAATAGAAACATATCCATTAGTACAGAGGCATTTGTATATGCATAAAACAGAGCACACCAATGGGAGTTACACTTACCGCAAAATGGAAAACATATTGGCTATGCTTGAAAAAATGGGAGAAACAGATTTGCTATTAGAGAAAAACAAAAAGGTTGTAGAACAAAATATCATTCCTTATACAGAATGTATTGCCATTTTTATGTACGGTTCATTGAAAAAAGAAATTCGGGTAAACGGACTATGCAACAGCGTTAAAAAACTACATCTTATTAAAAATTATCCGTTGGTGCAATCGGCTTTGCATACATATAAACTAATCTATAATACACACTTGACACCTCCTAAAAATATCTTATTACGTATTCTAAAAAACATATTCGTGTTATGACTGATCCTTTAGTATCTATCGTTACTGTTACTTTTAACGCCGAAAAGTATATAGAACAAACTATCCAAAGTGTGCTTGCGCAAACATACCGGAACGTTGAATACATCATTATTGATGGTGGAAGTACCGATAGAACAATTGATATTATCCGACGTTATGCCAATCGTTTATCCTATTGGATAAGCGAAAAAGATAATGGCATTTATGATGCTATGAACAAAGGGATCCGGCACACACATGGTGAACTCATCGGTATGGTTAATGCCAGCGATTTCTATGCTCCTTATACTATACAGACTATAGTGGATGCCTACAGGCAACATCCTGATATCGGGATATTTCACGGCAACATCAATATGTTGAATGAAGATGGCAGTCTGTTCAAGCAAAAGAGTGCTGACAGCGATTTAGCCCAATTGGATAAAGGCTTCGGACTATTTCACCCTACTTTTTTTGTAAGAAAAGACATATATCAACAAGTAGGTCTGTATGACACTTCATTTCGCTTGGCGGCAGACTACGATTTTGCCATCCGGTGTAGAAACGCCGGTGTAGCATTTTATCATATTCCACAAGTGTTGAGCAATTTTAGAGTTGGAGGAGCAACCAACAAGCAGCGCCTTAATAGTTTGAATGAAAGCAAAACGGCTCTGCTTAAAAACGGCGTTGCACCTAAACAAGCCGAACAAACGTATGCTATGTGGAAGAAGCAAATGCACAGAGATATTGCATTCAGAAAAATATATAACGCATTGTGCAAGATATTCCCGCATAGATGGATATATAAACTTTCTTTATTGATACGAATCAAATGATCTAATATGCGTGTTCTTTTTATATGGTACAAACGCTCCAAAGGGATTCTCGAGGGGGGTGGACAATGCAGCCTGCGCAACTACCAAATGGTGGGTAACGTGGTAGGGACTGATAATGTCGAGTCCTACTACATTCACGACGAATACAAACGCAAAACACTGTGGGGATATATCCGCGGGGTGTTCTGTTTCCTGTTCGGCTACTACTACGGCTTGTCGCCACGGCGGGTACGGGAAATTGTGCGCTTGGCACAAGCGTATGATTGTGTGTTTATCGACCGCAGTGTATTCGGTATCATCGCCAAGCGACTCAAACAATCGGAATATAAAGGGCAGATTATTACCCACTTTCATAATGTGGAATATCTGTATTTCGATGCCAAACTGCCCCATATTCCGGGGCGCAGTGTCATCATACACACCGCAGACGTAAACGACCGGTATGCCTGCCGGTATTCCGACAAGATTATCGTACTCAACGAGCGGGACGCCCAACTGATAGAGCAACGCTACGGACGCAAAGCCGATGTATTGGTGCCG
Source organism: uncultured Bacteroidales bacterium (assembly GCA_934728255.1). Lineage (GTDB taxonomy): Bacteria > Bacteroidota > Bacteroidia > Bacteroidales > Paludibacteraceae > Colicola. The sequence continues at coordinate 31,269 of CAKVEC010000010.1, read as the reverse complement.
ATTGCATTAGAAGACAAACTCACAGAACAACCAGTCGACACAACAACGCTCACCCGCAAGCAACCGTTATGCCTGTTCCTCGGGTCGTATTTCCCGCCCAACAACGAGGGTATTCTATGGTTTGTGGAGAATGTGCTGCCGCACGTGGACATACGCATGCAGGTTGTGGGAAAAGATATGGCGCGGCTGAAAGAAGAAGCACCGCAACTGAAAGATATTGAGGTCATCAGTGATGCACCCGACTTGTGCCCGTACCTGCAAGAGGCAGACCTGATGATACTGCCTATTTTCTCGGGCAGCGGAATGAAAGTGAAGACCTGCGAATCACTGATGTACGGCAAGAACATCATCGGTACCACCGAAGCCTTCGAGGGCTACCACGCCGATTACCGGCGTATCGGCGGGCTGTGCAATACTGCACAGGAGTTTATCGACTGTATCAATGCTGTTGTCTCCCACCCTGTCCCGCGTTTCAATACCTATTCGCGGCAATTGTTCCTTGATAACTATTCCTATACCGCCGTGCAAAACCTGTACACGCAACTGCTTGGCAAATAGTTACTTGTTTCCCGTTTTGCGCATCAGCCATTCGGTCAGTTTCCATAGGTGTTTATTGCGGCGGGCAAGGGGATAGAGGGTCTTCATATAGAACTGCGACAGGCGGTAGTAGAGGCTGTGCTCATACGCCCTGCGTTCACGCTGCCGCTCACGGACAATACGCGCTCCCCAGTAGGTGCGGTTATACCGTTTTGCCTGCTCTTTGTCCTGCCTGAATATATTCTCTAAAAACGCGTCCAATGCCGCTTGGGCTTTTGCCCGCATCTGCGGGTCGTTCAAGGCTGGTTCGCAGAGGTATTGGCGCAGCAGGTCGGGGTTGTCGTCTATCTCAATGACACGCTTCACCACCTCGTCAAAAGACGCATAGTCCGCACAATTGACAAAGGCTTTCGGGTTAAAGTCCTGCGTTATGGTCGGGTCTCCATAGTAGATAGGAATGCACCCCGAAGCAAAGGCTTCCACTATTTTTTCGGTAGTATAGCCCGGATAGGCTGTATTCTCAAAAGCAATGGCAAAGCGGTGCGAGGTTTGGAACGCCATCTTGTCCGCCACGGGTGCACCTACGTTGTTAAGCAGTTTCCCTCCCGAATCCACTCTCCGCACGGCATTGAGGGCGTTAAAGAACGCTATGCGTTGCTCTGCGGCACGCCCATTGGAGCATACAAAAGCGCAAAAGTCTTTCTTTGCCACAATCTCCTCCTCGGTCAGGAGATGTTTCCGCTCCATCATCTCAAAGGCTTTCCTGTTGTAGTTGTAGTAGAGCGGATAGCGCAGATAACGGTCGCCAAAATCTATGTGGTCAAAACCTATCGCATAGTCACACAGGTTGAAATCCGGTGTCTGGCATTCGCCCGTCCAGAATATCTTCACGCAGTCATTGTACCGCAAGTGTTCTTCGCCAAATACGGAAAACACCAGATAATCAGGCTTATCTGACAATTCTACATCGTACCCGTGATTTTGCAGCCACAGGTATATCCATGTATTTTGTGCCACAAAGTTGGCATAGAAATCCACGAACTTGATATATATTTTCTTAGCCATCTGTCTCTATTTTTCTTTGCATTTATGCGGCAAAGTTAGCAAAATTTATCGGATTACACAAATACTATGCATTAACTCGCTATAACGTAGATTCAACAAGCAAGTGCAAAGTTAGTGAAAAAATTGGAAAAAACATTCAACGGGTGTCATAAAATTCAATTTTTCTCTTGGTCTTCGGTTGATTTTATATTGAACTATATACAGAAAAAGGGGCTGCCTAAACTTGTCAGGCAGCCCCTAAAGAATGTTTTTGAGCAATGATTATTTCATCAACTGACCGGCAGCGTTGTAGCAGTTGCCATTGCGCTCGATAAGCAGTTCGCCGTTAACTAAACGTTTGGTAGCCGTAATAGTAGTCGCAGTATTCCGGATTCCTGTTTCTATCTTCTCGGTAGAAATAGTCAGACCATCAAGGGCGAAGTAAGTCGGCGTATTGATTCCCCACTCCCCCTTATCGGTAGAGGTCATACGGAAACTGAGACCATTGCAAGCGTCCAAAGCGGACAAATCCACCTTTTCCCAACCTTGGTTGAACTTGCCGTCCACAGCAAGGTAGTACACCACGCTCTTACCGACTTCCTCATACATATTGTTGATACCCGTGATAATCAATGCCAAAGTATCTTTGTCGGTGAATTTGCGGGCATAACTGTCCCCATTCATCATAGACTGCAAAGTACGAGAACTCTGGCAAATATACACCTCTTTTGGATAGTAGTCCTCCGAAAATTCTATAAAGTTAGAGGTAGTATATCCGTCAGTATTGTTATTGGCATAATACTCGGAATAGTACCCTACCACAAACGGAGTACCTTCCCCCTCAATACCGCCTTTGGCAACACACTCAAATTGATTGCCTGTATCGGTATTCTTTTTGCTAAGGGTAAAACCATCCCAACTGGTACCTCCATAACTACTGCCACTTATAAGGTGGCTGAGCATAATATCAAAATCGTTGGTGTAGATAAACATATAGGAATAGTCCTCGCTATAGGTACTATCCATAATGTTTTCTGTGTTGTACTCCACGCCGGCCCCATTGGCATCGGTAGCCGTGTAGAGATTGAGCGTGATTTCTTCAGCCTGCGCGGTGAGAGCGAACAAGGCTGCACAAAAAAGGAAAAGTTTTTTCATTTTGTTTTTGTTGTTAAAATTGTTTGTTATTTGATTGATTATTCTATATATAAGAAACGCCTATCCTCCGCTCCTTTCTACGTCTTTTCTACGTCTTTTCTACGTAATTCCTATTACATAGATAAACATTAATTATCGTTAATTAGACGTTAATTTGGCAGTAAGGGAATTAAGGTCTATAATGTCATTAAGGACTTTAAGGACGGGGGCATTCATAATTCATAATTCATAATTCATAATTCGTCATTAATATGCAGGTCGATGGCGCCGGCGATTTCGGTGGAGATTTCGCCCGTGAGGGTGTTCCAATAGTCAATGGCTGTTACGACACGGATAAAATCGACAGAGGGCAATACTACGGGATTGCCATCGGCATCGACCGCCCACGATATGTCAAAACTTGTGCCAAGGGTATCGGCGTTCGGTTTGTTGTCGGCATAACCATATTCCAGTACACGCTGCACATAGGTATTATTGATTTTCTCGGTTGTATTTGCCAGACGAACACCCTCGAATGTAATGGCGTCCTCGGCAAGCCACTGCGGGTAATACGGCTGTTTATGAAAAGCATTTTGAAGTGTGTCGCCCGCATGGGTGTAAGTCTTTTGGTAGTGGTGGTCGGTAGTGGGATTGTCATACTCGCTGCCACGCAGTTCGTACCACGGGTCATCGGGAAGCCCGTTGCGGTTGACGTCGCGGGAGACATAGACAATGCCCGGTTCGCTGCTGCCGTATTGAGTGTTGTCGCTCAGATAAAAGGCATTGCCGAGTATTTGGAAATCCCGTTCTCCCAGCACATTGCGCACAGCATGGTCGAAACCGAAAGTGATATATCCTCCCCATCCGCCAATGGTAATCATTCCGCCGTTGTTGTTGGCAATCGCCTCCTCGCACTTGCGGCACATCGTCTCGGCATCATCGCCCTCAACATACTTGGGCAAGATATTGACAAACTGCCCCATAGCGGGCATATACTCATAGACGTGCGCAAGGTATTTGCCGCCCGTGGTAGCAACGGCATCGGATGTAGGCAAGTCGTTCTGCGCCCCCACAAGACAGAGGTGCCCGGGAATGTCACCTGTCTTGGCCTGCCAACGTTGCAAGCCGGACAGGGAATAAGAATGGAGGGTACCCGAAGAGACATAGTTCTTCGCATCGGTGATATAGATACTATTCGGCGTTGCCAACAGACCAAACGGCATCTCGTAAGTTTGCAGGTCGGAAGAAATGGTGTTCTGCAGGGTGATTTGGAATGTCTGCGTATTCACGATAGAGAGCGTTTTTGCCTTGGCGTCCAACACATAGAGCGAGTCGCCGATCAGCGAGATATTGTCGCATTGGAGATTGAAACGCTTCGTCACCATATCGCCCTCCACTACCACCAACGAGGGTTTTACATCAGCGTAATTGCCGCGGCAGGTAACCCACAGTTTGTCGTATCTGTCCACGCGCACCATATAGGGATTGAGTCCGACAGGAATGGTCTTAAGTTCCTCGAAAGAATCCATATCTACCACCGATAATGTAGAGTCGTAGTGGTTGGTGAGGTAGCCGCCCGAATTGCAGACATAGAGACGGTTTCCGAGAATGGTTAGTTCGTCGGGCTGGTGCCCCACCTTGACTTCACGGGTAACCTGCAATGTGGCCGTATCCACCTCATATACAGAGCCTAACATATCGGGATCGACAATCGAACCAACGTATGCAGAGACATACGCCTTGCCGTCTGCAAAAGCGAGATAACGGCAGTTGGGCAGGTCCACCTGCCCGATACGATGTGCCTGCAAGTCCATCACCTCCACCTTGTGGCTACAGTTGATAACGGCATAGAGACGACCGCCATACGTTTTGATGTCGTTGCCCACATCGCCGAGTTCCTTGACCTGATTGGGGTTTTGCAGACCGTAGATATTGCTCGTATAGACACCCGTCTGGAGGTTCATATAGTCGATACGCGCCTTGTTGGAACCCATATTCCCCTCGTTGAGGATATATATACCTCCGGGCATAGAGTCCGTGGTAACGATTTCGTTACCAGACGGATAGACCACATAATCCGTGCGGCAGGAGGGGAGGGACAAAAACAATAAACAGACGACTCCCCCAAGCCCCCTCATAGAGGGGGATGACAGAATGGTTCTGCAATGCTGAACTATGAAATCAAATACACTCATTTAATGCTTGTTTTATTGTTATTAACACACTATCGTTATTGCGTATAACTTCCTCATTTGTAAAACGCAAAATGCGAAAGCCTATTGCTTTAAGGCGCTGCTCCCGAATAGCATCTAATTCTTGCTGTTCACCTGCCGAATGGTATTTTCCGTCCACTTCTATTATCAGTTTTCTCTCCAAACAAATAAAATCCACAATATACTCATCAATAATATATTGGCGTTTGAAAACAAAACCTGATTTTTTATTGCGTAGCCCCTCCCACAATATAGTCTCCGCTTCTGTGGGATATTGTCTCAAATGCCTTGCCTTTTCTTTAAGCAAAGTATAAATCATTGGGTTAGCCAATTTATATTCAGTACTCATACTATATTCATTTCATATATTCACATCCGTCGTGCCCCTCCTTTGGAGGGGTTGGGGAGGTCAATATCGATAACTGATTGTCCCCCTGAAGTTCTGTTTGGGCATAGGATAGTTTTGGATGACCTCGTAGTCCTGACCGAGGAGGTTATTGATCTCGATGGTCAGTTTGATAGTATGGCGTTGGCGGATCGTCCACTCACCATACAGACTGAGGTCGTGGGTGTACCATGGCTGCACATAGTTGTATGCCGTATTCTCCTGCTGCCCGTAGCGTTCCCCCACATAGATAAACGAATAATTCAGTCCATACCGGTCACCACGGCGGGCGGTATAGTCCAGCCCCGCCACAGCACTGCCGCTATGCCACGGGATATATGGTATCTGATTATTATAATAAGTGTCTGCGGGATTGGTAACGTCTATCGCCGTTTGGTAGGTGTAATTGAGCCTCAATTGCAACACAAAACGCATAGGCAAAGCCAATGATAAGTCCGCTTTGGCATCCACACCATTGATTTTCACCAATCCGAGATTAAGCATTGTCCAGCGGAACTGCTGCCCCTTAGGGTAGGCGATAATCTTGTCGGACACCCGATTGTAGTAATAAGACACCGATAGGAGCAGGTTCTGCACCGTCTGTTTCCGTAGGCGGTAGGTCAGATCCACACTATGCTGCCGTGCCAACTCGGGGCGCAAATCAGCATTGCCCATATCGGTATAATAGAGGTCGTTGAAAGTGGGATAGCGGTACGACTGCTTATAGAACGCATTGAGACTCAAATCGATAGCGTGCCACGGGCGCAGGCTGAGGAAGACTCCGGGCGTAACACGCGGGCTATGCTTATCCACCTGCGTCATCAGCACCGAGGCTTGCACACGCAGATAGTCCTGCACATTCCACGCCGAAGCCACGCTCAACCAGTGCGAATAGCGGAGAAAATACTCGCGGTCGGCATCCAAGAGCAAGTTCTCACGACGGAGGTGGTTATACTGGAAATCATACGCCACGCTCATATCCCACCAACTAAAAATCATCACTTTCTGCGCCAGCGAGAAGTATAATTCTTGCTGCAAGTATTCGTTGTCAGCGGGAAGGAGCCGCTCGTCGTAATTGACGTAATGCGTGTAGTCGTTGGCATACTTGAGCAACCCGCGCAGGCTCCAACGCCCGAAATACTCGTCCTGCCATTGCACCTGCCCGAAGGTGTTTCTGTCCCACAACCGCTCACCGTTGCGCCATACGTTGTTCACAATCGCCCCCGGCACACCGCGCTCGGAATAGTAGTTGTACAGGTGCAGCCGCCAAAAGCCCGTAGTGGAATAGTAGTGGTGCAGTCCCGCCTCGGTGCGCACAGCGTTGATGTCGCCGTTCTGCCTCACCGCCGTAGTATCATACGCCACCTGCCCGTCGGGCAACACGCGCCTGTAACGGAATGGGTATTTGCCGTCCGAATAGACATATTCGGCATCTAATGTCAGACTCAAGCCTTCCGCCAAGCGCACATCCACGCCCACAGCGGGGTTAGCCAGTGCGAAACTACCCGCACGCATCTGTGCACGCACATGCACTTTTTCATCTGCTTTGAAATAGGGTTTGCGGGTGGTCAGATAAACATTGCCTGCGCTGCCGAACTCGCGTGCCGACTGCCAAATGTCGGATTTTTGCCCATTATAGAGCGCAATCTGCTCCATATTGTCAAGCGAGAAACGCCCCAAATCGACTTGCCCGTTCTGGGCGTTGCCGAGTTGCACACCATTGTAATACACCGCCGTATGCTGACTGCCCATTGAACGCACATTAATAGTTTTGATGCCCCCTACCCCGCCATAGTCTTTGAGTTGTACGCCTGAGAAATAGCGCAGTGCGTCCGCCACCGACAGCGAATTAAGCCGCTGCAGTTCCGCCCCTTTGAGAGTCTGCGGAATGATAATGTCTTTGCTCAACGTACGTGCCGTAACCATCACCTCATCCACGTTGAACAACGCAGACACCGAATCCGTATGCGTTTGCGCACACAAAAACGCGCTACAAAGCGCAGTAAAACATATTACAAAAAGAATTCTACTCATTCATTGCCCTGCTCCAATCCTCGGGAGCAGCCAACCGCCCAACAGGCATATCCGGCAGGTCTTCTGACTTGTTGCTCCTTTGCCCGACCTTCCCGCCTCGGAGGGCAGTGGTCATAGAAACGGGCTGCGGATTGCAACTCACAGCAGCGGGTCTGTACAGGATTTGCACCTGTTTCCCTTATCCAAATACACCACAAAGGTACGCTTTTTTTTCGGATTGCACAAAAATACAAGCAAATAGGTATGGAAAACACACAAAAAACACAGGTTGCCCGAAGACAACCTGTGTTTTTTATACATTGAAATGCGAAACTTATTCTACAACAGCACCCAATACGTTGAATACCGTACCATCAGCCATCACGAGTTGCAACTGACCGTCAGCGGTAATCACTTTCTTTGCCGTTTGCAGCACCTTAGCGTCCTCAAGAGCCGTCAGTTCCTCGCCTGTGAGGCAGTCAAGAGCCTGAACGGTACACTTCTGTTCTTTGTTGGAAGCATCGAAGCCCGTAATCTGGTAGCAAGCATCTGCAGTGATATTGTTGATATCCACGGTTTGGCTATAATTACCTTTGTAACCAGAAGCAGCATCCCAACCGGTTACTTTACCAGCCAAGAAAATTACATTGAATTTCTTGAGTTTATCCACTTGAAGTACATAGTAAGCACCCGATTTGGACATCGCTATGAACTGAGGTTCAACTCCGTCTGCCCATACATAACCGGTCATATTCACGCTGGCTTTGATACCGCCTTTACCATCGCTCACACCTGTATTCCAAATAGAAACCGAGTCGCATGCCTCGTTTGCAGGGATTTTAGCGCGGAGCATAATCGGAGCATCGGAGCAGTCTTGTTTAGCCAAATACTTAGCATCGGTCAACACTACATCTTCGTAGTTGTCCTCACCTGTGTAATCCGGTTTCAAAGCCTTGATACCCTTCGAACCGATAGCCTTTACTTCCACCTTCTCCTCCGAGAAACCGAAACCGCAAGCCATCATCTTTGAACCGGCAGTACCCACAATATAGTTTTCAGCCTCAGCATATACTGGCACAATCAGTACACCCACACCATTAATTGTATAGTTGCCGCCAAGAACGGTACAAGGCATTGCGGGAGGAGCCATCAACTCGTTGAGTTCGCCATTACCTACATATTCAACACAGATACCGCCATTCGGGTTACCAAAATCCTCACCCGTATTACGCGACATGGAAAGGTATTGGAAACCGACCATAGCACCGGCTACCGTACCATTAGTCTCCTCTACGCCCTCAAATACGAACTGTTGTTTGTTCGGAGTCGATTTAACAGCCACATAGAGATAACCGTCTTTCTTGACATTTACCTTGAAGCAGGCACCCGCATTCGGGCATTTCATATCAATAACGGGGTTGGCACCGCCGGCAGTCGGGTTGTCCTGACCTTGGATACGCTGAGTGGTGTAATCTACCATTACATCGCCAATCTGAAGATGGCTGTATGCGGTATCTGTCATCATACCTACCACTTTGTATGTGGTCTTATAGGCATTATAAACAGTAAAGTTTGTACCCTCTACCAGTGTCTCACCTGCAGCAACTTCAACTTTGTCTTTGGAGGTAAATTCCGTACCGGCAGCGTTCTTGTCGCCTGCGGTAGGCAGATAGTGGAAATCCACGGCTGCCATCATACTCACGCTTGCTGCCAAAGCAGAAGCAAAAAAGAAGAACTTCTTCATGATAATGAAAATTTGATTAGTTAGTAAAATGTATATTGAGATATACTCATTGTTTCTTTTTCCCGGCAAAACTATTACTGAAAATCACCGTTTTGCGTCCTTCACGTCCCGTACTGGAGAAATACATTACAGCACTCCCATCGGCTTTCAAACGCCCGTAGAATTGGGCATTCAGCCCGTTACCGGCGGGCTTATCGTTATTAAAGACAATGTCATCACCCGCATGTGAGACGTTGGTCAATCCGCGCAAATTCCACTTGGCACCCTCTGACTGCACATAGATAAAGCATTGATTAGCCAAAGAGTCCTTAAACACCTGAAATTCAATCGTTCCGGCATAGTCCGTAGCAGTTCCTGACGACGAAGACACACTTGTCCATATCCCCTCATAGACACCTACCGCATCCTGCGCAGCGGTATGCTCATATGTTCGCACTTCGTCTTTCGGTGTACAAGCAGCCACTACCGCTGCCATTGATAGCAATACATATTGTATTTTCTTCATATCCAATAGCATTTTTATTCGGTTAATATCCTTTGTTTTGGTCTGCCTCGGTCAGCGCATTATTGGCGTTGATTTCGGCTTGCGGAATAGGCTTGTACCATTTGATGTCGCCGCTTGCATTACTCATACGCCCCAATGCGTTCCCAGACAGGTCTGCATTGAAAAGGTTGTTGTAGCGCACCAACTGATGCGTACGGCGCAAATCCATCCAACGGTGTCCCTCTGCATAGAGTTCACGCGCACGCTCATCCAATATAAGATCTATCGGAGTATTGGAAAAGCCGGAATAGACAGAAGCGTAAGGCGAAACATACGAAGCAAAATCCGTAGCAGCGACACCTGCACGCGCACGTACGTCATTGATATACTGCTCGGCTGTAGCCTGCTCACCCGACATCAAGGCTGCCTCGGCTGCCACCAAATAGAGATCGGACAGATGCAACACTACGATGTCGCGATACCCATTGGTCTTATTCACCGCAATAGCCGAAGAATTAGGGTCGTCAAATTTCTTCACCACCGGCGCTGAGAACATACCTGGATTATCCTTTACATAAGTCACATAATCATACTCTGTACCATTGACCCACATCTTCGGATAACTCATCACGATCACGGCGGGCTCATTCACGCACTCACCTTTCTCCAATCGCTTTGCGTTCGCACTTTGGTATGCTGCAGCGTCTGAAGTGCTTGCCGTACCGGGATAGACACGCAACAGAATAGGCAATGTGTCTTGGGCTGCCGCATCGGCATTATAGTAAGCATAGTAGCCCTCTGTACCCCACCCGCCTTTGGTGGAGTTGTACATCTTGGTCATAAACGTAGCGTCATAGCGTTGGTCGTCCGCGGTCCAGAGATAACTCGATTTGGGGTTCGAAGCGTGCATACCGTCCACATATTTCTCGCCCGTGGAGGTGCAGTCTCCATAGTAACTGCCAAACGTATTCTGCAAACCATGTCCGCCCGTTTTTAATTCGCCGGGCCACCCTGCACGATCGTACTGCACAGCGAAAATCACTTCCGCATTGCCATCATTGGCAGGACTCCATTTATCCTCGAAAGGCATTGTCAAATCCTGGCTGTTAATTGCCTGTTTTGCCCAACGGAGTGCCTCTTTGAAATAGGTGTCGTCCTGTATGGTATAGATTCCCTGTACGGCATCGGTAACTGTGGTTCCCAAGTCCCAGCCTGCCGCCAAACAAACCTTTGCAAGCAGGGCTTTTACCGCACGCTGCGAGGCCTCACCCATAGTATTCTCCGCAGGCAACGCTGCATCCTCGGCAATGCCGCTCAAGTCACTAATCAGACTCTTGTAGAACTCTGACAACTCTGTACGCGGGTAACTGCGTTCACTATTGTTAATATACTGCGTACTATACGGTACACCACCGAACTCCTGACAGAGAATATAGTAGCAATAACTGCGCACAAACACCATCTCGGCGGTATATTTGCCATCCTTGTCATAAAAGATAGTCGCATTCGCCATATTGATACATGCGTACAAATCGGAATAAAGCGACTTCACATCATCATTCTCCGGAGTAATCGTGTATTGATCAAACTGCGTACCACTCTTCTTATTGCTCGGCATATATAGGTCCACGCCATCTTCATATACATCCGTACGCGCCGCAACAGGTTTCAAAAGCGAGTAGGTATATACCCGCAATGTGGTAGGGTCTTCGCTGAAGTATTTCTCTGCCGTTTGTCCGCCTGCCGTCTTGTTTTCCGGGGTTAGGAAACTATCACACCCCGTAAGCAACAAACCGCACAAAAGCAACGCACTTACCAATATATTCATTGTTTTCATAATTGTATCACCTTTTTAGAATTTAAGACTCAAACCGATTTGCGTATTGATTGTAGCGGGCGCATCGCTCTGTAGCGGCGCGCTTGCCCATTCGGGGTCAAAGCCCTGATACTTGGTAAAACAGAACGGATTCGTAACCGTGCAATAAATACGCAGTTTCTGGATATGCAGTTTGTCCAACGCTTTCTTTTGCAGATTGTATGCCAACGTGATATATTTCACTTTTAGGAAACTGGCGTCCGTAATCTTGTTGCAGCCGTCTAACCAATACGAGTTACCGATACCCGAGTTGCTTGCCGCATTGTTCGGGAAAGGATACGTACCATAGTGCGTCGTCTCCTGGTAAACCGGGTTGATAAACGTACCATTTTCAGCAATACCGTCGCAGTCAATCAGCGTACCTGCAGGAATATAATAGTCCATATTCATACGCATACGCCCGCGGTCGGCATAGTTGAGATACTCGCTGTAGAACTCCGATTCCACCGTCTGCCCGTACTTTCCGTAGAGCGAGAACGCAAACTCGATACCTTTCCATGTCAGCGTCGAAGTCAGCGAGCCTGTGATTTTCGGATCGGACGAATAGACTTTCTTGTCGGCATCCGAGAACTTGCCGTCGCCGTTCACATCTTTGATTATCGGTTGTCCCTCTGTCCAGCCATAGCAGGTATAGTAGTAATCCGCCTCTTTCATCTCCGCACCCGGAGTCAGCCCTTTCTGCTTGGCTATGTCATTATCGGGTACAGCCATCATCTTGTCACTCACAATGCCGTCCCATTGGTAGCCATACACATTGTTGATCGACTTGCCGATAAACAACCCGTCGTTAGGCAGGTCTGTACCCGAACCATTGATTTCCAATACCTCATTATGGTTGTGCGCCAAGGTAAACGCTGTCTCCCAACGCCAACCGTCCACATCCACATTCACGGTCTTCAAACCGATTTCGATACCACGGTTCAGCACCGAACCCACATTCGTTACCACCGGCTGCCCACCGGCTTCCAACGGCAGTTCCACCGAATAGAGCAGGTCGCTTGATACCTTGTTATAAAAATCTATCGTACCGGTTACGCGATCGCGAACAAAACCGAAATCCACACCCGCATTCCATTCGCTACTCGTTTCCCATGTTAGGTTCGGATCCACAATTGCATTCGGATAATACCCCGTTGCATACGAACCACCAAACGGATAGTATATAGGACCCGCAACACTCTGTTGCGTAGCGTAATTACCGATACCCGAGTTATTACCCGTGATACCGTAACTCAAACGCCATTTGAGATTGGTCAGCCACGTAGCCTCTTGCATCCAACTCTCTTCCGACATACGCCATGCAACCGCTGCCGATGGGAACCAACCCCACTTGTGTCCGGGCGCAAACTTGCTCGAACCATCGGCACGCACCGTTGCGGTAACCATATACTTGCCTGCATATGAATAGTTCGCACGCAGCGCAAACGACATCATCGAATTCTCGGTATAGGAAGTGGTGCTGCTACCGGCATCATAGGTTCCAGAAGCAAGGTTATACCACAGCGTACCATCCATCACACCCGTGTATTTCAGATAGTTGTAGTTTGTCTGGTATTTCGCCATCGAGAACAACCCCATCAGGTTCACACTATGTTTCTCCGCAAAAGTGTTGCTATAGGTAATCGTGTTGTCCCACGTATAGGAGAAATTCTGGTTCTTGGTCAGTTGCGCGATATTCTTGTCATAATCGGTTACCAACGTGTTGTCAAACTGCCCGAGTGTATAGTTATCGTAGTTCGGGGCAAAAAGCGTCTTTATCTGCAAACCTTTCACAGGCGTAATCTGCAGATAGATATTACCTAACGCACGCCATGTATCTTTCTCTTTTGTGCGATTTTGCATATAGAGCAGCGGCGTTACCTGATCCGAGAACTGGTTCTTGCTAATCGACCCCATCGCCTCGTAGTTGCCGGGCTTCTCGTTGATATTACCGTCTTTGTCGTATGCCTGCATAAACGGATTCATACGATAAGCAATCTTGACAGCATCATCGTTGGCATACTCGTTGCCAAGCCATGACAAGTTAAAATTGATTCCGGCCTGCACATACTTGTTGATAGACGCATCAATAGAACCTTTCATATTGATACGTTTCTGCTCATCGCCCACGTAGATACCCTTGTCCTGATTGAAACCTACACCGAAATGGTACGATACATGCTCGCTGCTACCATTCACCGCCACATAGTGGTTCTGCTGGAAGCCCGTGCGAGTTACCATCTTGCGCCAATCGGTCTCGCTGCCCTCTTGGATAATCGTTTTTAGGCGATACTGCCCCGCATAATCCGCTGTAGCAGCCGTATTACCGTCGTTGTAGAGTGCCATCTGCTCATAGCCCGTCATCGTATAGACCGGCTGTCCGCTCGAAGCAATACTGCTGCCGCCTGCATAACCTAAGAACTTCAAGAAACGGTAGTTGTAGAACTGCTGTGCGTCCATAAACATACCCATACGGGTCGGGCTGACTGCACCTACATACATATCATATGTGATACTCGGTTTCTTCTCTTTCCTGCCCTCACTCGTACCCGACTTGGTGCTTACTTGTATCACACCCGCCGTCGCACGCGAACCATAGATTGCCGTACTCGAAGCGTCTTTTAGCACATCAATACGTGCAATATCCTGCGGGTTGAGCCAGTCGATGTCGTCGCAGATGATTCCGTCCACCACATAAATCGGCTTGGTGTCCGAGTTGGTGGACGATTTACCGCGGATTTCTATATCAAAACTGCCGCCAATACGACCCGTTGACTGCGAGATGTTCACACCCGCCACCGTACCTTGCAGGGCTTCCACTACGCCCGTCGTACCTTTGGCGGTAATAGCCTCATTGCCCACCGATGAAACGGAACCCGTTAGGTCGTTCTTCTTCATCTGACCATAGCCAACAACGACCACCTCGTCCAGTTTCTTGGTATCTTCCACCATCACCACCTTGATAGTCTTCTGGTTGCCCACCGTTACCTCTTTCGATCCGTAACCGATATAGGAGAACACCAGCACATCTTTCGCACTCACACCGGAGAGGGTAAAGTTGCCGTCGAAATCGGTAATAGAACCATTGGTGGAGCCTTTTACTAAAATGCTCACGCCTATCAGCGGTTCACCAGCCTCGTCCGCCACCATACCGCTCACCGTCTGTTGCGCATACACCACAAGCGATGATACTGTCAGTAACAGCAGTACCACACATTTCTTCAAGGGTATAAATTTTTCCATACAGAAAAAGTGTTTGGATTAGTATTAGTTGTAGTTGTATTTTTCAATATCCCGTCGTATTGTTGTGTTCAATACGTTGTGTTTCCATAGATGGGTCTTTGCCATCGGTGTTTGTCGGCAGGTCGTTGCCGGCAATTTTTTCGGATAAGGTGATAAAAATGCTGCAGAAACGGTCTGAAATCGGTTCAAAATCGGCGTTCAGTCAATTTTTACACACCATCTGCACGATTTTTATACAAATTATCTTCCTTTTGCTTTCCGCCCGTCTTATTTATCAAACTTATCACAAAAGTAATATATTTTCCCGAAAAATGCAAGCCATGTATTAAATTTCTTTGCTTTTTTATATTCTTTTCTGCGCCTCAATTGTCCCTATTGCCACCCTTGCCTCCATATACCAAGTGTATAGAATGAGTGGGTGATTAGTAGGTGATTCGTGGGTGATTCGTTATAGGATAGTTATAGGATAGTTATAGGATAGTTATAGGTTAGACATCAAAAAAGCATAGCCTTCAACAGACTATGCCTATACTGCACCATAGTTTGCTCTCTATGGCATTCTATCATTCTATCATTCTATCATTCTATCATTCTATAACTCTATATTTCGCTCAGTTCGAGCCAGCGCATCTCCGCTTCGTCCAATAGGTTCTGCACTTCCTGATAACGGGCAGAGGCTTTGGCAATAGCACCGCTGTCAGTCAGCCCGCCGGATAGTTGCGCTTCGAGATCGCTCTTCTCCTGCTCCAACTGCGGGATACGTACCTCCAATTCCTCCATCTCGCGCTTTTCCTTGAACGACAATTTCCGCACACGGTTTGTCGCAGGCTTGGTTTCTTTCTTTGTGTCTTTCGGGCTGTCCATTACGCATTGCGCATTACGCATTACGCATTGTTCCCTGTATTGCGTATAGTTGCCGGGAAAATCGTCCACCACACCGTTACCACGAAATACAAATAGGTGATCCACCACCTTGTCCATAAAATAACGGTCGTGGCTCACTACAATCAAACAGCCCTTGAAATTGCGCAGATAGTCCTCCAATACGTTCAGTGTCGGAATATCCAAGTCGTTGGTCGGCTCATCAAGTATCAGAAAGTTCGGATTGCGCATCAATACCATACAGAGGTGCAGCCGCTGCCGTTCTCCACCGGATAGTTTCGCTACAAAATCATACTGCTGCGAGGGCGAGAACAGGAAATGTTGCAAAAACTGGCTCGCTGTCAGTCGGTCGCCATTGCCGAGGTCGATAGTCTCGGCTATATCGCGCACAATATCAATCACCTTCTTACTCTCATCAAACTGCAGTCCCTGCTGGCGATAATAGCCGAAACGCACCGTCGTACCGATGTCGAAACACCCGCTATCGGGCTGTATCTCGCCCAACAGCAGACGCAGAAAAGTGGACTTTCCAGTACCGTTATTGCCGATAATACCGAGTTTCTCATAGCGCGAGAATACATATGAAAAATGGTTGAGTATCTGTATGGTATGCGGTTGCTCCGCAGGATCTTTGGCAGGAACAGTGAACGACTTGCATACATCTTTCGCCTCAAAAATCTTGTTGCCGATATAGGCAGACTGCACTTGCAGTCGCACATCACCTTCCTGATGGATACGCTTGGCTTTCTTCTCTATCTCGTAGAAATTATCAATGCGGTACTGCGCCTTGTGCGCACGCGCTTGCGGCATGCGCCGCATCCAGTCGAGTTCGGTACGGTAGAGGTTGCGAAACTTGTCCGCCTCCGCATTCTGCGCCTCGATACGTTCCGCCCGTTTCTCTAAATAATAGGAGTAGTTGCCATGGTAGGAATAGAGTTGGTTCTGGTCTATCTCCAGTATATCCGAGCATACACGGTCGAGGAAATAACGGTCGTGGGTAACGAGCAGCAGGGTGATTGTGGAACGACGCAGATACTCTTCGAGCCACGCCACCATATCGAGGTCAAGGTGGTTGGTCGGTTCGTCAAGCAACAGGAAATCCGGTTCTTCCGAGAGCACTTGCGCCAATGCAACACGTTTCTGCTGCCCGCCGCTCAAGTGTCCGATGAGTTGGTCGGTATCGGTGATTCCCAACTGCGTGAGGAACTGCGACAGACGCAACTCCTGCTCCGACGAGCGGCATAGCGACCGCACCGACACATCCTGCGGAAGGGAGATACGTTGCGGCAGATAACTGATTTTTAGGCCGTTGCGCCACGTGATACACCCGCTGTCATAGTCTGTGCGACGGGTAAGAATATCCATCAGAGTGGACTTTCCCACCCCATTACGGGCAATGAGTGCCACCCGCTGCCCCTCATTCACGGCAAACGATATGTCCGAAAACAGCACTTTCGACCCCACCGACTTGGTCAGATCCTCCACTAACAAATAAGGTGTAACAGCCATAGCGTATTTTCTTTTTTACCAAGCCACATTGCTCACATTCTTCAACCCTTCGTACATAGTAGCCACACGGTTGTAATCCAAGAACGAGACACGTTTGCAAATAGGTTCAAACATTGAAACATTAAGTTTGTCCTCATATTCCTTTCTTCTACTGCTGTCTGCCACGATATAAAAACCTGCGTGAAAATCTTGCAACTCGTAAAACTTGGATAGTGAATTCTTTATATCTGTTGTATGCTCCACCTCATAGAAAGCAGACGGCATTCGTCGTTTGTTAAACCATATTACATCTATGGTTCGCGCTTTCTTCTTCAACTCCTCATACGTAAAATCGGGCAAAACGGTTGTATCAGTCATTTCTTGCAATGACTTAATTCCCATAAACTTACGCCCCTTGTCTTGTGCGGGAATATAGGTCTGTTGCTGCCGGTATTTACCAATCTCTATCAGCAAGCCCTGATAATATCCGTGTGAAAAGTTCTCCTCACTGGCAGGGTTTCCTATATGCAGATCAAACTTTTTCAGCACCTCGCCCCGCATATCCTCCAACGCCCATAACCCAGGCTGAATACGGAAAATAGCCCCACTGTTTTGCACGATACGCCTTACCGTCGCCTCTGGTGTCTTTGTCCCCCACGTAGAAAAATCTATTATTTCATTCAGTCTGCGCAAAGTGGCAAAACCGCCTTCTTTCCGCATAGCCTCAATCACTTGCGCCGTTTGAGTATTCTTTCCCATATCTATCATAACTTATTGATATTCAAATCCATAAAATTCAACTTATCATTATTTTGTTTCCAATTGTTTTGTCCAGCGGATGTAGCCGAAGAGGCAGGTGAGGCACCAGAAGGCATAGAGGGCGGTCATACAATAGTTGCCAGCGAGGAGCCACATAACAGCGGTAAGCACATCCACAAACAGCCACAAGTACCACTGTTCACGGTATGCCAACATCATCAGCACCTGCGCCACCAGGGCAGGAATGGTAGTGAATGCGTCCAAATACGGACTGCCGTCTGCTGTATAAGTGCTTAACAACCACCCCACTAAAGCAGACACAATCAATGATGCGGCAGAGACTGTCAGCAGAACAGGGAACGGCAAACTGCGGGTGGTAATAGTTACCTCTGTTGTTTGTTCATTGCTCTTTTGCAACCGTTTACGCCACGCAAAGAGACCATAAACTTGGGTTACAAAATAAAAGACATTCATCGCAATACCCGCATAAAAACGCTCCAAATAGCAGAGATAAGTATAGGTAACTATCTGTCCGAAGCCGAAAAAGAAAGTGAGTATATTGCCCTGCGAACAGAGTATCACGGAACACATACCGAACAATCCGCTCACCAGCGACCATAGGTTGTCAGGCATCAGCATATAGACCACTACCTGCACGAGCAATCCGGCAATGAGAATGCTCCAATTGATTATTTTGTCTTTTTTCATATATTGTCGGTCAGCCGCCCGCCGTCGTTCCATTCGCCATAGAGAATGCCTTTGCGGGTGTTCTCTATGTATTTTTGCAAGCGAGTGTGATATAGTTCGGGGCGGCTTTTCTTGTTGAACTGAATGGTATCAATCCGCACACGGCGGTACAACTCAGGCTGCTTTTGGTAGTTCGCCCACACTACGGGGTCGGCTTGGAGAGCAGCCAGGATATCGCTATCCACCTCACATCCACTTGACAACCACCTGACATTGCTATCAGGATAGACGGCTCGCCCCGCATCGGTCATACGTCCGAGTTGCTCCATCCTGTGGCAACGGGCTTTGTTCAGTTCCGTCCAGTTGCTGCCCTTGCGCCGATGGCAGAAACGCTGCAGATGCACCCCGTCAACGGTCTTGGTAGTGCTGTCAATCCAACCGAAACACATCGCCTCCTCCACGGCATCGATATACCAAAACGTGCCATCATCCTTCGGACGCCCGCGCTTCACACGCACCCAACACTCCGTCTCGGTGGCGTAGTACGATTGCAACCATTGGCGGAACTCATCGCGGGTGGTCGCCAAAAGGAGGTTTTTGATTTCCATAACAGGATGCAAACTTTAAGGACGTTAAAAACTTTTTCTATTTCTTTGTGCTGTTAGCATCTTTGCGGAGTTCGCGTGGCTTAGAATCCAGTTGTGGGCGGGCGAGATAGTCAAAAATCTCCTCGAAGTCCCAGTTGGCACGGAGCGTCAGTTTGGCGGGGAAATAATACACCGGTTCGGGCTGACGTTTCGTAGCCCAGTCACCGGTCGTCCACTTTCCGTCTCCGTTCAGATCAAAATATAATCGCAAGTAGTACGCCTTCGGAGTAAGGTATTCGAATTTCGTGCCGTCGGGCAGCGCAGGCAATTCCCGCACCGGCTGATCTTTCTCGTCAAGGAGTTGCAAACGGATAGCGGGGTCATAGTTGGGCATCTTAATAAGCAAAGTGGAATAATCCTCCGCTGTCTTGAGTTGGAGAGCAAACGTCTTGTCTTTGTTCGCCACACCATATACATCACGTACTGCCCCTGAGTCGAGGCGCAGTTCATACGACTTGCCCTTCTCCAAACGTGCCACCACGGCATACCCCATCGGCACGGAATCTAATGGTTGCAGCACAAAAGGCACCGCCTTGAAAGTCGTATCTATTTTCTCATACAGCCCGATACTATCCGCCCAAATAGAATCGATAGGTATGGGCGAAAAGATACGCAATGTGTCATACACCTCAAATTTATTTTTGGCATTGGAGCGCAAGTCGAGCGTACGTTTGCGGTTCTTCTTGTCGAGTGCCTCCCGCGCTTTGGCGGTCAAACGGGGTGCACGGTATATGGCACTGATGGTATCGGTCTGCGGCACAAGGTTATACGCCGAATCGGACTTTTGGTAAGTCATCTCTATATAGATACTATCCTGCCCTATCGCCACAGAATCGGTCAGCCAATAGACCAACGTGTCGCGGGTCGGGTTGACTTGCAGGAGCGCATAATGCATGGGGTCAATCCAAGCAGAGTCGTTCGCCAGCGAATCCATAGCACTCGGTGGCAAGGCACGCACTACGGGCAGACTGTCCTGCGGCGCACCAAAAACCAACTGAATCGTATGCTGCTCATCACGATTGGCACGCTTGAAGTAGTGGCGCACCTTGTTTTCTTTGAAAAACCAAAGCAACAAGTCCGACGGACCGACATACGTATTTTCCACTATGCGCACCGAATCCACGATGCCCATAGTTATCGTATCAAACGTTTGATTATCAACTATCAACGTATCGCGCCATATCGTATCACGCACCACCTCCACCTCATATTCGGGAACAACCAACGAGTCGACGAATGCCAACCCCTCACCAGGTTGGTAAAGGTAGTCACGGCTCAGGTCTTGCAGTGCGTAGAGACGGTACTGCCCACCGCGCAGGTTACGCACCCCGAAACCGCCAAGGCTGTCCGTGCGGGCGATACGCGTAAAAGGCAGCGTACTGAACGCCGTGTCCGAAAGGTTGGATTGTAGTCCGACCAGCACCCCCGACACCGGGTTCAAGTCTTCTGCATTCACCACCTGACCATAAACCTCCAGAGAGTCGATACGGTCGCCCGTAGTAAAGGCATACTGATAACCGCGAAGAGGGTTCTTCTCGGTATAGTCGCAGATGGAATTGCCGAAATCGAGGGTGTAGGTAGTGGAGTCTATCAGGTCATCTTGCAGGGTGATAACCACCTTTTTTCCCTGTGCTTTCACATCGGGCGGCACCTGCTGCGGAGGCGAAACGAGCAGATTGGTCTGCACGTTGTCCAACTGCAGATACTCGTTGAAGAGAATCTCTATCTTCTTGTCCGCAAAATGGCTCGAACCGTTAGCAGGTGTCTCTTTCACCACCACAGGCGGAATAGTATCTTTGGGTCCCCCTTGCGGACCGATACCGCGATTGGCACACCCTGTAAGCAGCAAACAAAGACTGCTCACCGCCCAGACCCACCGGTTTCTATAAAGTATTTTCTTCATATCATTCTGTGCATCTCTCCCTGTGATTTCCCTAAGGATACCCTGTGGATAGCCCATTATGTATTATGCATTGGCAATGGTAGTATCTCATACCCTTCCTGCTGCAGCCATTCTATTGCCTGAGGCAGAACTGCCAGCATACGCTCATTGGATTTCACCGAGTCGTGGAAATTGATAATACTGCCGTTGCGGGTATAGCGTTTGATCACGGAGAGCATACGCTCCGGCGTGTAGTTGGGGTTGTAGTCGTGAGTCAGCACATCCCACAGATACATCTCGTACCCGCGATGGAATAATGCCAGTTTTTGCCAAATCCAAAAACGACCATACGGCGGACGGAACAGGCGCGTCCCGTTCAACACCGCATCGGCTTTCTCCACATTATTTATATACGTGCGCGTGCGCACGCGAAGACCCTTCATATGGTTGTAGGTATGGTTGCCTATGGCATGCCCGCCATCGCGCACCATCGCATATACTTCGGGATGCTTCACCACATTCTCCCCCACCATAAAAAACGTCCCCTTCACACCATATTTGTCTAAAACAGCCAATACCCGAGGGGTTACCTCAGGTATCGGACCATCATCGAATGTCAGATATACGGTTTTCCGATGGCTGTCCATTCGCCAGTGTACACCTACATACAGCCGTTGGAACCACATCGGAAACTGATACAAAATTCTCACCGCAAGTCAATTTGTAAATTTGTAGATTTGTAGATTTGTAAATGCTCATTTTCCAATTTACACATTTACAAATTTACAAATTGTTATTTACTCCCATGCCAAAGCCGATGCACCGAGAACGGCAGCATCTGCCTCTTTGAGGTCTGAGAACATTACTTTCACTTTGTTTGTCCACGAGTGAAACACTTCCTCGTTCATCGTTTTTACAATCGGGTCAAGGATATAGTGTCCGCATTTGGTCATACCGCCGAACAATATGATTGCTTCCGGCGCAGAGAATGCCACAAAATCAGCGAATTTCTGACCGAGCATCTTGCCTGTCTCGTCGAAAATCTGTTTCGAAACCTCATCGCCCTTTTCGGCCGCATCAAATACATCTTTCGATGTAATCTTGTCGGGGTCAAGCGAACGCAGAAGTGTCGGACGGTCAGTTGTGGTAACAATCTCGCGCGCCGTACGAGCTACACCCGTAGCCGATGCATATGCCTCCAAGCAACCGTGCTGACCGCAACCGCACAAGCGGGCTTGCGGACCGCGGGCAATTTTGGTATGCCCCAACTCTCCGGCAAAGCCATCGTTGCCATACACAAGTTTACCGTCAATCACGATACCCGAACCGACACCCGTACCGAGCGTAATCATGATAAAGTTCTTCATTCCGCGTGCTGCACCGTAGGTCATCTCACCAAGTGCCGCCGCATTGGCATCGTTCGTAACATGGCAAGGCATACCAAAACGTGCGCTCATCAGGTCGCAGAAAGGAATAACACCCTGCCACGGCAGATTGGCGGGATACTCGATATTACCCGTGTAGTAGTTCGAGTTCGGCGCACCCGCACCGATACCGCGGAACATCTCCGCACCACCAAGCGGCTCCATAATCTTCACAGCCTCCACATAGAGAGCATCCACATAATCGCGGATGTCCGGATATTCCTGCGTCTTTATAGAGGTACGCGCAAGCACGTGCCCGCGTGCGTCAATCACTCCCAGGACGGAATTGGTTCCACCCATATCAAGTCCTAAAACATACGGTTTTTCCATACTTTTTTAACTATTTGATTATTAGATTATTGTTGGTTATTAAACAATGAGTTGCATAGTCCGTAGCCCCTTTCGGAGCCGCACCACTAAAATTCAAAGTACAAAGGTACAATAAAAAAACGACCTGCGCAAATTTTCATTTATCCCAGAGAAATTTCATCCAATCTGCCATCTTCTGCTCCTGCGGACTGCCTTGCGGCTGCCAGAAATGTGTCCCCTGCAACTCGTCCGGCATAAACTGCTGCTTTACAAAATGGTTCGGATAATCGTGCGCATATTTGTAGCCGTCACTGTAGCCGAGTTCCTCCATCAGTTTTGTCGGCGCATTGCGCAAATGCAGCGGCACAGGCAGGTTCCCGCTCTTTTTCACCTCTGCAAGAGCCTGGTCTATTGCCAGGTACGCCGAATTTGATTTCTGCGATGTCGCCAAATAGACCGTTGCTTCTGCCAACGGAATACGTCCTTCCGGCCAACCGATTTTAGTAAGCGTATCAAAACATGCATTCGCCACAAGCATCGCATTCGGGTTTGCCAACCCTATGTCCTCACTGGCAGAAATAACCAACCGCCGTGCAATAAATTTCGGGTCTTCGCCACCCGCAATCATTCGCGCCAACCAATAGATCGCCGCATCGGGGTCGCTCCCGCGGATTGACTTGATAAACGCTGAGATAATATCATAGTGCAGTTCGCCGTCTTTGTCGTAAGCCACGGGATTCTGCTGCAGTTGTTTGGTAACGGTCTCATTATCAATCACCCGCACCCCCGAATTGGTAACCAATTCGATGATATTAAGCAACTTGCGAGCGTCCCCCCCCGAGTAGCGCAGCAGGCTTTCGGTCTCTTTCGCCTCTATACCGAGCGAACGGATATACTCGTCTTCGTTGAGGGCGCGGTGCAAGAGTTCGAGCAGATCCTCCTTGCCCAGCGGCTGCAATACATACACCTGACAGCGACTCAGCAAAGGGGTTATCACCTCAAAAGACGGGTTCTCCGTAGTCGCCCCCACAAGAGTGATTGTGCCGTCCTCCACCGCCCCTAATAGGCTGTCCTGCTGCGACTTGGAAAAACGGTGTATCTCATCTATAAACAATATCGGCGATCGGCGGTCGGTAGTAGCGGCAAAGATACCGCTGTTCATCGCTGTCGTGCGCTTGGCTTTTTCTATTACCTCGCGCACCTCTTTTACACCGCTTGTTACCGCCGAGAGGGTATAAAACGGACGCTCCAACTGATGGGCAATGATTTTGGCAAGCGTAGTCTTCCCTACCCCCGGCGGTCCCCAGAGGATAAAACTGCTCAGGTTTCCGCTCTCTATCATCCGGCGCAGTACGGCACCCTCACCCACAAGGTGTTTCTGACCTATATATTCGTCCAGCGTCCGCGGACGCAATCGTTCTGCAAGAGGTAACATATTCAACTCAAAATGCGTAATGCACAATATCTGATGGCGTAATGCACAATGCATATTTAATGCAAAATGCAAGAAGTTATTTCAAAGGGCAAAGTTACAACTTTTTTTCAGGATAGCCAAACCGCTTGTACTTTTTTCAGGGCAATCGCATCAAAAACAACTTTATACATTTTATGCGACATATACAGTGCATAAAGTGTATAAAAAGCGGCTTAAAAGCCTTATAAACTCCAATTCTTTCTACGTCCTTTCTACGTCTTTTCTACGTAATCGGTATTAGGATGCATAAGAATTGTATATTTTGTATATTTTTGGGGATATATCCTTACGAAGAATGCAAGACTGATCGGCATAGAGATTGTTTGGTATAATTCGTATTCGAAATATCATCCGATTTTGATGCGGTTGCCCTGTACTTTTATCCCCCTCTTGTTAGCAACTACGGTTGGTACACGGTTGATAAAGTCGTCTTTGTTACGCCTTTCGGTGATTACTACGCCGCTATCTCGCCTTTTCCTCGCTATCCACAATATGTCTTTTTTTGCGGCAAACTGCAAAATAGATTTGCGTATCTCGGATTTTTGCTGTACCTTTGTCCGATTTTTGTAGTTCAAGAAACATTTTATGGTAGAAATAAAAGAAATCAATACTAAATCGGAGATTAAGAAGTTCATTCAGTTTGCAAACGATTTATATAAGGAGTGCCCCTACTATTGCCCGCCACTGTTCTTCGACGAGATGAATACTTTTGATGACAAGAAGAACCCGGCTCTGGACGTCTGCACCAAGCAGTTGTTTATGGCATACCGCGACGGGAAACCGGTCGGACGTATTGCCGCTCTTATCAACCGCGAGGCCAACAAACGCTGGAACGTACAGCGCGTGCGTTTCGGGTGGATGGATTTTATTGACGACAAAGAGGTTAGCAAGGCGTTGCTTGATGCTGTGGCAGAATGGGGACGCAAACAGGGGATGACAGAGATGAACGGACCGCTCGGATTTACGGATTTCGACCACGAAGGGTTGCTCATTGAGGGGTACGAATATCTCGCGCCGATGGCCTCCCTCTACAACTACCCCTACTATGTAGAGCATATGGAAGCATACGGGCTACAAAAAGAGGCTGACTGGATTGAATTCCGAGTTACGCCACCTGCCGAGATACCGGAACGATTGCAACGTATCGCCAATATCGTACAGCAACGCAGCCATGTGCGTGTGGACAAGGTAAAGAACAGCAAAGAATTGGTGGAAAAATACGGTATCGAGTATATGGATGTGATTGATGCCGCTTACCAGAAACTCTATAATTTCCAACCGATGACCCTGCGCCAGAAGGAATACTATCGTGCGATGTATTTCCCTATCTTGAATTTCGATTTCGTTACGGTTATCGTCAATGAGAAGAACGAGGTGGTCGGCGTAGGTGTGGGTATGCCGGATATATCGAATGCATTGCGCAAATGCGGCGGAAAATTGTTCCCGTTTGGTTGGTATCATCTACTCAAGGCACTCCGTGCCAAGAAAATGGAGGTATTCGACCTGCTACTCATTGCCGTGCGTCCCGACTATCAAGACCACGGAATCAATGTGCTGTTCTTCACCGATCAAATACCCTATATGAACAAGTATGGTATCAAGTATGCGGAGACAACATCTATTCTCGAAACCAATACCAAGAACCAGGCCAACTGGACACAATTCGAGCATAAGCAGCACAAACGTCGTCGTGCATACATCAAGGCTATCTAAGTGAAGCAGGAAGACCCATACAAAGCGGCATCGGCGAAACTGGAAACCTATATCCGGGACAATGGTCTGCGCAATACGCCGGAGCGATATACCTTACTCCGACACGTGTGCGCTTTGGAGCAGCCCTTTGGAATGGAAACCCTTGTAAATGCAGTAGTCGATGAGCATATAAGTCTCGGAACGATATATAATACAGTCAACCTGTTGGTTTCGGCACAGATTTTGCATTGTATCAACAAACGCTATGGGCGGAAGCAGTCGGAGTATGAGTTGATGACCAAGAGCATTGTGCGAATGGAATTGGTTTGCACACGCTGCGGACGAGTATCACACTTTCGGGATATTGCAGTGGAAAACATTGTGCGAACACGCAAGTACTCCAATTTTATTATGCAAGGCTGCTCGTTGTATGTGTATGGAACGTGCAAAACCTGTAAGCGTAAACAACAAACAACCAAGTAATTATGGACTATATAGCAGCAAACGCAAATACGATTTATTGGATCATCTTTATCGCCATTATGCTGCTCAGTTGGGCGGTATCAGCATCTTTGGAACATAAGTTCAAACGCTATTCCCAAGTGGCTTTGCCGCTTACGGGTAAGGAAGTAGCAGAAAAGATGTTGCGCGATAACGGTATCACTGATGTGCAGGTAACATGTATCAAAGGGCGACTGACCGACCACTACAACCCAGCCGACAAGACGGTCAATTTGTCAGAGG
This sequence comes from uncultured Bacteroidales bacterium, assembly GCA_934728255.1. Taxonomy (GTDB): domain Bacteria; phylum Bacteroidota; class Bacteroidia; order Bacteroidales; family Paludibacteraceae; genus Colicola. Next base: position 4,629 of record CAKVEC010000010.1, on the reverse strand, counting down.
CGGTCTATTCGCAAGCCACGGTGGCAGCCGCAGCTGTAGCCGCACATGAGTGCGGGCATGCGGTACAGCACGCGCAGGAATATGCTCCGCTTAAACTGCGCTCCGCCTTGGTACCAGCGGTGGATTTTGCCAGCCGTTGGCTCACATGGGTATTGCTAGCGGGTATGTTGTTGATTGGGGTGTTTCCGCAGGTAATGGAGGTAGGTATCGGGCTGTTTGCACTGACCACTCTGTTCTCGTTCATCACGCTACCTGTGGAGATTAACGCCAGCAAGCGGGCTATTGACTGGTTGCAAGGGGCAGGCATCACCAATAGCGAGACCACGCCTATGGCAACGTCCGCACTGCGCAGTGCCGCCTATACATACGTAGTAGCCGCCCTGTCCTCGCTGGCAACGTTGGTGTACTATATTCTGATTCTGGTAGGAAACAGAAGAGACTGACAGGTTGCATTGGTACCAACCACACAAGAACACCATAGTATCCGTCAAGCGAGACGAATAGATATTATAACATACATACTTTTTTCGAATGACAAACCGAGGTTTGTCATTCGAAGAGGCGGTCAGCATCAGTCGTTTTAATGGTGCATCGTACCATTCGGTACGGCTGATTGCTGCCGCCGAGGCCCCGTAGCTTAGTTGAATAGAGTGTCAGATTCCGGTTCTGAAGGTCCTGGGTTTGAGTCCCAGCGGGGTCACAATGAAATGCCACAATTATCGTTTTACGATAGTTGTGGCATTTCTTTTTTTTTGCATACATCAAATAAATTCCGTACCTTTGCAGAATAGTATCAACAAATGCCGGCACACAACAAAATGTCGGAAAAATGACGACATACAATGATTCGACAATACTTTTATCTGGCGCAATGGTTTGTACGGGCACGCTTCTTCGGACGGAAAGCACCATTGCAAACCGTGCTTTTTATTACCGACAAATGCAACCTGCGCTGCAAGCACTGCTCGGTATACGGTAGTGCGGGCTACCGCCAGCGCACATTTGAGGATATATTGGGCGATATGCGCTTTGCTTATGCACAAGGCTCACGTTTCATCGACTTGGAGGGCGGGGAACCCACCCTTTGGAAAGAGGGCGACCGGACTATCAACGATATCATTGATGCCGCCAAACAAATCGGTTTCTTCTCGGTAACGGTTACCACCAATGCCCAGCAGGATTTCTCGTGGATACACCCCCACTCTATCTGGGTATCGATGGACGGCGTAGGCAAATATCACGACAGCGTGCGCGGAGAAGGCACATTCGCCCGCTTGGAAGAGAATATTCGCCGCTCCGGACAGAAACACGTCTGCGTTAATATGGTGGTCAATACGCTCAACAGCGACTCATTGGACGCGGCTATGGAGTATGTAAAAAACAACCCCGCCATAGAGCAGATCTCCATCAATTTCCACACACCTTATCCCGGTACGGAATACCTGATGATACCTCCGGATAAGAAAGCGGAGATTATCGACCGCGTTATCGCTTACAAGCGCCGCGGTTACCCGATAATGAACAGTTACTCCGGACTCAAGAAAATGAAACTCAATGCTCTGGGTAAGATACAATTAGGCAAAGAGTGCTTTGTTACCAACTTTATATACCCGGACGGAGAACGCAGTCTGTGCATGGGGTATGGCACAGACCAATGCCGCAACTGCGGTTTCTGTATGGCAGGGGAAATGGCATCGGTGTTCCATTTCTGTCCGGATACCCTGTTGAGCGGGTTTAAGTTGAGAATGTAATACAATGCATAATACACAACAAAAACAAAAGAGACCGTCCTACTGATATAGTGGCGACCTCTTTTTTTATATGTTGATGACTAATATGTGTGCTTATTCGGCAGTAGCCAACGGAGCGGCTTGCACATAGGTGCGGGCAGCGAGTTCCTGATCGAGAACATACATTCCGTAGGAGTTGCCGTCCAGCAGTTTCAGTTTTTGAATGATGTTGGTAGCGTTCTCTTCTTCCTCCACCTGCTCGTCAATAAACCACTGCAGGCGCGATTGTGCGGCATAGTCTTTCTCCTGTACGGCAATGTCCATCAGGTTGTTGATGAGCGAAGTAACTTTCTGCTCGTGCGAGAGGGTGTTTTCAAACACAGTCAACGGATTAGCCCAGTCGGTTTCTACCTTGTCGATAGCCGCCAAACGTACATCTCCGCCACGGCTTTGCAGATAGTTGAAGAAGATCATCGCATGATCCTGCTCCTCTTTGAACTGCACCATAAACCAGTTAGCCATTCCTGCATACCCTGCGCGGTGGCAGTATGCCGACATACTCAAGTATAAATAAGCAGACCACATCTCTGCATTGATTTGGGCATTCAGAGCCTCTTCTAACTTCTTGGAAATCATAATAATAAAAATTTAACGGTTAATACCGACTACGTCGCAAAAAGTGTACCAAACAGACACCTTGGCAGAAAATAAATTGCGACGATCTATATTTCCTGTTTGTACTGTCCAATAATGTAAAAAGGCGGGCAAAATCTTAACAAAAGGCACTTTTTGAAAGAGGAATAAACACATACTATCCACCCGACATCCACCCGACATCCACCTTACTTTTCAATGTACAATATACACTACACGACACACAATAAAATCTTAACAAAGAGAATGTTTTGTAGGATAAATTTATACAATTATAGGAAAGGGAATACCCATAAAAGGCGGGGAGATAAGGGGAGAAAGATTGCCAAAACTTATATATACACATTCCCCCACCTCCCCTATTACCTGCCCGAGATTCTTCTTTTATTTGCACAAGTGCCGGAAAAGCAGTATCTTTGCAGGCGTAAAGGGATATTGTATCAATGATATAGAAACAAAATACCCATAAACAACAACTGACAAATAAACAATAACAACTAAAACTAACTGCTTATGTAAACCAGTGCCGTAAAGGCGGCACAACGACATATTTAACAATATGATTATTTCTCGGGTGCAGTAGCACCCTCGATATAATAACATATTTTTAACAGCATTACTATTATTTCGTGTCAGCCGAAAGCCCTGCAAAACTTTACGGAATATCGACCTTGAAATAATGAGTGGTTTGTGTACCTGTATAGGTATGCCTCCCTTACCCAAAATAATAGATGCTCACATTCATAAAGTGTGAGTTTTCTATTGGGTAAGAAGGTTCCTTGCAGGGCTGCCTTGGCGACACGATAAGAGGCTCACGCTTTTTATTGTGCTTGCACGGATTGATAGTTGTGCACAAAATCTATCAATCTATGGGTAAAACTAATACCAATTTGCACGCTGCAAATAAAGCCAAAAACGATGAGTTCTATACTTTGTTGAGTGATGTAGAAAAGGAACTCCGCAACTACAAGCCTTATTTCAAAGACAAGGTCATATTCTGCAACTGCGACGACCCTTATGAAAGCAACTTCTTCAAGTATTTTGCACTGAACTTTAATCAATTAGGATTAAAGAAACTGATTGCAACCTGCTACAACGGTTCGCCCGTATCGGGCAACGAACTGCTATTGGACTTTGGTACCACGGTTGACGACCCGAAGAAAATCGCCTACAAAGTGGAGATAACCGAGGTAACGGACGCCAACGGCGACGGGGCGATTAACTTGGCAGATATTCAATACTTGATGCAGAATGACAAGAACGTGATTTCTATTCTGCAAGGCAATGGCGATTTCCGTAGTCCCGAGTGCGTGGAACTGCTCCAACAGGCAGATATAGTGGTAACCAACCCGCCGTTTTCGCTGTTTCGGGAATATGTCGCGCAGTTGATGGAATACGATAAAAAGTTCATTATTATCGGAAACCTAAATGCTATTACTTACAAGGACATATTCTCACTGATTAAACAGAACAGAATGTGGATGGGAGTGACTATGAATGGAACAGGGCAGCATTGGTTCAAAATACCGGATAGTTATACCAATGGAAAGATAGAGGTACGCGATGGGGTGCGTATGGCTACTATCGGAAGTGCGTGCTGGTTCACTAATGTTGACCATTCGCATAGACATGAGGAACTTGTTTTATATAAGCATTATACCGCAGATGAGTTCCCAACTTATGATAACTATGACGCTGTCAACGTAAACAAAGTTACAGATATTCCCTGTGACTATAATGGTATTGTGGGTGTACCTATTACTTTTTTAAGTAAATACAATCCTGAACAGTTTGAGATAATCAAATTCCGTAAAGGAGATGACGATAAGGATTTGACAATAAACGGGAAGTCTCCGTATTTTCGTATTCTTATCAAACGGAAACAGTAAAGCGGATAATGCCAATCTTAAAAATTGATACTTTTTATGGGTTGCACAAGGGTAGCCTATCATAAGCGCATCCTATGCTGATTGAAGCGACTTTTACGGAGGGACGAAAGGGAGAAAAATCTTAACAAATGGCACTTTTTGAGGGCGGGCTATCCACAGGGCAAGAACAAGAAAAAGGACATAGGCGGGCAATGATATTGCGTGCTGCGCACACAATGGTATTGTGCAATACCATTGCCCGAGTAACAAGAGGAAACAAAAGTATTAACGAATAATTATACGGCAATTAACGGAGGACTTTTAATGGTCGTTTAATGAGCATTAATGGAGAAAACCGCGGGCGGGGCGCCCGCGTC
>CAKVEC010000009.1 GCA_934728255.1 uncultured Bacteroidales bacterium | reverse complement strand
CCTAGTTCAGAACGTACCTATATCTATTGTGTACTTGACGGGAACTTTTTCTTTTTTCCCTGAGTACTTTCGTACTCTCTTGTACTACATCTTGTATGATTGACAATCTTTCAAAGAACGTTTACTTTCGCTCGGAGAACCTCTCTCTTTCTCGAAAGCGGGTGCAAAATTACTGCTTTTTTACGAACTGACCAAATATTACGAACGATTTTTTGCACTTTCTTCGTAACACACTGATTTTCAATACACGTATTTTTAGGGCATTTCTGAGTGCTTGGATGAAAAACGTTAATGATCGTATAAGTAGGCGTTAATGATTTCTGCACCTATGCGCACTTTTTTCCAGAAAACATATAATTAACCATTTATCAGCCATTAATTCTTGCTATAGTTGATAGCGACATATATATATTATATAGCATTGCACAAAGTGAATAAAATATTGCATAGACTGCATAAAAAAGCGGCTTAAAAGCCGCTTAAACACCAATTCTTTCTACGTCCTTTCTACGTCTTTTCTACGTAATTGCTATACGGAGGTATAGGAAGTGCATAATCTGTATATTTTCTGCATAATTATCTTTCTCACATCTGCATTCACACGGAAAGACTGTCCCAAAACGACTGGGGAAGGCTGATATTGGGCAAAGAAACGGATTGGAGAAACAACGGGGCAACGGCCTCGGGCGTGTAGCCCGCAATGCCGCAGCCGATGGGCGTTACAAGGAAGGTGAGTTCGGGGTGGGCTTGCGCAAAAGCAATAAACCTGTCCACGGCAGCACGCATATTCTCCAGACCTTCCATAGTGGGAATGGCATAACTCTGCCCTTGCAAGCCTTCGCCTTGCCCCATGATGGCTCCGAACCGCCCGACAGCAAAAGCCGCCGCTCCGCCATAGTGCATACCACGCACATTACTGCCAAAGACAAACACCTCGTTGGGGCGCAATTCCGATATATACTCGGGGGTAATACGGGATTGAGTGTTATGGTTGGCTGCGTCCTTTTTATTGTCTTCGTAGTTGTTAGATACCGTGGTGTACACCTCGCTGATAATAGTCCAGAACTCTGCCGGCAAACGATGGTGCATCTCTTCGACGATGGTCGATGGCATCTCGTGGTAGAATGCTTCCGCAATGGCACCCGTGATACAGGCAATGGTGTCGCTATCTCCGCCCAAGGAAACCGCCAGACGAATAGCCGACTCGAAATCGTGGCTGTCGAAGAATGCCGCCAAAGCGGCAGGCAATGTACCTTGGCAGGATACATCGAAGTCATATGTAGGGCGGATATCATCGCAATCACGGCTGAGGTCGTAGCCGAAAGTGTGTTCTATATATTGATAGATTTCTGCTTTGGTACTCCCCGTGCGTGCCAAATAGATAGCTGTTGCCACAGCCTGCGCCCCTTTGATGCCTTCGGGGTGATTGTGGGTAATCATAGCCGAACGCCTGCCGAGGTCGAGGGCATCTTCAAGGGACTGCGCCAGCCAACCACATGCCGAAGCACGCATAGCCGAGCCATTGCCCCATGAGTTGTATGGGTGGCGAACTCCACGTGGAATGCCGTCAATTGTATCCGTGGACTTGTCGCGAAGCGTGATAAGGAACTCCGGCATAAAGAGCCAACGATAGAATGCACCGCCATAACTTTCGTCGGGGTACTTGTATCCCCACTTGACAAGACATTCTTCCAATCCTTGCTGTGAGCGAACAGGGTCGTGGAGCAGCCAATCCGCTACGGCAATGGTCATCACAGAGTCGTCGGTGAAAGAACAACTCGAGGAAAACAAAGGGAAGTCGGTTGTTTTGATATTGCAGAACTCGTAGATACTGCCTACGGTGTCGCCTATAAGTGCGCCTAACATAATTGATAATGGGTTTTAGTTGGTTATTATTTTGTGGTTATATGAATACTATTTTGCTTCATTGCCATTTTGTATGCCTTGCCAATATGCGGCGTTGGAATGTTCTATTCACTATTCACCTACAAAAGTACTACTATTTTGTAATACACACAATAAATTGCTTGATAGAGTACGCAGTTTTTGCTATTTTCTGCCTGGTGTACTCCATAGTTTGTGCCAGAAATTTATCTCTCAAATTTAGAGTAGCTGATTCTGTATTCCATGTTGCGCTCTGCGGGTGATGAGGGGTTGAAGAATCACAAGCAGGAATAACACAATACATACGTCGCTATATAATACCGCGGCGGAGGAGTTCGAAATAGCAGTCTTTGGTGGCGGTGATGTCAGAGAGGGCGTCGTGGGCACCCGAGAAGGTATGACCGAAGAGTTTGGTATAAAGTTCCGTCAGAGTAGGATACTTATACCCCGAATAGAACTTGCTTTTGCTCGGCAATGCACAAAAATCCGTACTGCGTACCATTGTACAAACCGTCGGTTTGCTTACCAACGGGCGATAATCCATTCCTTGGCGATAGAGTTCGCAACCGATGATGTGCATATCGAAATCCACGTTGTGTCCAACCAACAAAGAAACCGATTCCACATCTGCCATAAATTCGGGTAATATATCCTGTAAACAAACGCCATTGCGCTGTGCCTCGGCGGTAGTGATACCTGTAAGGCGGGTAACCTCGGCATCGATGGTGAACGACTGCGGGTAGATGAGTTGGCTTTTGCGCTTCAAAACATTGCCCAATTCGTCGGTGATAATCCAACCGAGTTGGATAAGACGCGGCCAGTTGGACGTGGCAGTGTAGCCCAACTTATAGTTGCCCGGCAGTCCGTTGGTTTCGGTATCAAAGAAAAGAATGGTCTTCTGCGGTTTCTGTGCTGCTGCCCGTTGAACGAGTTGTGTTTGTCGGGCGAGGCGTTGCTCCTCTTGGAGAGCAGATAGTCGCACATTCTCTTCCTCAATCATACGGAGACAGGCTTGGCGGCGTGCTTCACCATTGGGGTGATATAGTTGGGCAGACTTGGCAAACCAGTCCGCTGCCTGCCGATAATCTTGCGGAAGTCCGTGGCCCGATTCATAGAGTTCGCCGAGATGATAAGCCGCCTCCGCACAACCTTTGTCGGCAGCCTGTACGTAGCAAAGGACGGCTTGCGCAAGATTGCGTGCCATACCGATACCGAGTTCGTAACCACGGGCTATATTGAGCAGAATGGTGTATTCCTCCTGACAGGGTTCCACTATATTATCGCGCCATGGCTCCAAACCCATTTTGCAGAAAGCATCGGTCATCCCCTGCGGAACACGGATAACCTGCAGGTTTTCGCAACCAGAGAAAACATCTTGTCCTATCTTGTTGATAGACTTAGGCAATGTAATGGAAGTCAGGTCGTAGCAATCCCTGAATGCACCTTGTGCTATGCGGTCTATTGTGTAGATATTGCCTTGTTGCTCCACGCGAGATGGTATCACTACATTGCCCGCATATTTTTCGTTTTTAGCACAAACAACGGCAGTAAAATTGTCATCTAATTCGTATTGAATGTCACCAATAAGGGATTCCTTATATTCAATGATTTTGTCTTGAAGTGCACGGAGGTCATCCTCACAAAAGATAGTTTTTTTGCCTTTAGGAACGCGGATAACCTGTAATTTCTCGCAATCTTCGAAAGCACCACTTCCAATGCTCGTTACACTATCAGGAATCGTAATGGCAGTAAGACCTGTGCAACCTGAGAAAGCATAATCTCCAATGCTCGTTACGCTATTGGGAATTTCGATAGAGGTCAAACCTTTGCAACCCTCGAAAGCAAAACTCCAAATACTCGTTACGCTATCGGGGATTTCGATTGAGGTCAGACCTGTGCAATCAGCGAAAGCCCTCCATCCAATACTCGTTACGCTATTGGGAATTTCGATGGAGGTCAAACCTTTGCAACCGGCGAAAGCCCCCGAACTGATACTTATAGTCCCCTTTCTTATGACAATAGTTGTATTGGATGGCATCTTTCCCTTATAGGCATATAATACATTATTGATATATACCAACCCATCCGGAAGATTATTATACCAATATGTATTCTCGAAAGCACCACTTTCAATGCTCGTTACACTATCCGGAATCGTAATGTCAGTTAGACCAGTGCAACCAGAGAAAGCAAAACGTCCAATACTCGTTACGCTATTGGGGATTTCGATAGAGGTCAAACCTTTGCAACCGGCGAAAGCCCCACCTTCAATACTCGTTACGCTATCGGGGATTTCGATGGAGGTCAGACCCGTGCAATCCATGAAAGCCTCACTTTCAATACTCGTTACGCTATTGGGAATTTCGATAGAGGTCAGACCCGTGCAACCAGAGAAAGCACCACCAAAAAACGAATATCCTCCAATACTTGTTACGCTATTGGGAATTTCGATAGAAGTCAGACCCGTGCAATCCGAGAAAGCCCAATCTCCAATACTCGTTACGCTATTGGGGATTGCGATAGAGGTCAGACCTGCGCAACCATAGAAAGCGGAAATTCCAATACTCGTTACGCTGTTGGGGATTTCGATAGAAGTCAGACCCGTGCAATCCGAGAAAGCCCAACTTCCGATACTCGTTACGCTATTGGGGATTTCGATAGAGGTCAGACCTGTGCAATCCCTAAAAGCCCAACTTCCGATACTCGTTACACTATAAGGCATCGTAATGGCAGTAAGACCTGTGCAACCATAGAAAGCCCAATCTCCAATACTCGTTACGCTATATGATATGCCATTATGAGATACGGAAGAGGGGATGACTATATTGCCTTGATATTTGATGCCATTGCCCAGAGAGCAGACAGTTGCGGTTTGGTAGGAGGGATCTAACTCGTAGTTGATTCCGTTGATGAGTACTCTTTCCATAAGTGATGTGATATAGGTGGTTGTTATATTTGGCTATAAAGAAATGCACAAATAATCGTTGTGCATATTCCGCAGGAGATAGCAGGAAGCGGGCTTGGCAAGCCCGCAACGAGAGATGGCAGATTATGCTTCGTCAAGAGAGGACGTGTTATCTGTCGGTGAATTTGAGATGTTTTGCATCGTGGTGGAGTACGCATATTTGCGGGTTTTCCGGATAGAGGTAGCCGATTTGAGCATATCCTTCGTCCGGAAACTTATCACAATCCAACCGATAATAGCCCGAAGGCGACCGATAATAGTCTGAGCGATAGAGATTACAGAATCCTGTCTGCAAATGGTATTATGGCTGAAGAATCCCATAGTTTTTTGAGCGTTGGTATATGTGTTGTATCTGATTGAATAAACCTGTTATGATGGCAACCCACGAGTATAGCGATATTCAACTCTTTTGCTAAATTCTGCAAGAAAGAAGCCGTCCCTGCCGTATCAAAATTGCGTGCAGCAGGATATTCCTGCCAATAGGTTTCCTCAGAAATAATTCCTTCAGAACGCTTTTTCCAAAGTTCTGCTGTCTTGCAATCTCGCCGTCCTAACACGTAAAAATCGTCAACCACAATACATTTCACCTCATAAGGCTTTTGAACCATATCCATAATATGTTTTATCCATTCATCCGGGGCATAGTAGAACAAAGTATCATCCAGCAAAATACACTTAGCAACGTCTGTTTCTTCCATTATTTGCAGTCTCTTTTCCAAGAGATGTTTTAGCATTGTCTGAGAGAAAAATCCCACATATTGCCCGCTTCCGGCGATATTAGCAGCCAGAGACAGTCCAAACTGCGTTACGCCGATAGCAGAGCGACCGGCAAGAAATGTCAGTTTCCCGACCGGAAGTCCTCCGTTGAGGAAACGATCAAAGTGCTCAAAATGAGTAGGAATGACTTGGAATGAATCTGTGTTCATATTTATATATTTATAAGGTACTAAAATGTTGCGATATTTGGCAGGCGCAACTATGTTAATGTACAGGACGGCTTAAAAGTTGTCGCAAAGGTAGTGCTTTTTCTGCATTCACGCAATAGCGTGCACATTTTTGCCTGGCAGATTTTTGAGGGTAACGTTGGCGGCAGATAGTGGTGTGTGCTACGCACAAAGCAGTGCTTTGACGCCACTATCTGCCGAACGGGCTTATTCTATAAGCATCCTATAAGGAACAACCCGTTAATCACCCGATAATCACCCGATAATCACCCGATAATCACCCGATAATGACATAGACCTAATAGTATAAAGTATTAGTAAGGTGAGCAGAAAGGGCGGAGGGGTTGAGAGGTAGAGACTATATATACTATCACTTAAAATGTTTCAGCAATTCGGTTGCTTGATGTGCGTGGCGGCTATGGGAGGCGGAAATAACGGAGAGTTGGCGATATGCTTTTTGACGCTGCCCTCGCCCCAGTTCGCAGAGCGCATACAGATAATCCACATCGTCCATAATCTCGTTATAACGCGGATTGGACTCATCCGTGGCAGATTGGATATCGTCAAGAATGCTCTGTGCCGCGCGATAGTGTCCTGCATTCATTTCCGTCACCACTTCCAGCATAGGATCATCATGACCGAGGATGTGGCTGTTCCGGTTGCGGGTGGCGATCTCTTCAATACTATTAGAAGCCAATGCCAGCAATACCTCTGACGAGTTTTGATATGCGGGTTCCTGCCGGAAGAAATGCGCATACTCACGCTGCGCCACACGGTAGGCATAGTGCCACGTGGAAGCCGGCACGGCAATATATACCACACCACAGAGCATAGCCGCCACCGCAAGAGGATAGACCACCTTGCGCAGTCGATGCCATAGCGGACGCACAGTCGGTTGGGACTTTTGCTGCTTCAGACGCTTCTCTTCTTCCCATTGTTGCATTTGTTCGCGGAGTCCGCGTGCCTGAAATGCACGGATAATATCCTTCTCCAGTTTTTCGTTATCAAATTTAGTATCCATATCCGAGAGCAATCAGATTTTGTTTCACATAATTAGTCACCTTTTTCATACATTTTGCTTTCTGCGACTTGGCACTGTCCGCATTGCTATAGCCCAATTCGATGGCGAGTTTGTCCATGGATTTCTCTTCCCAAAAGAATCCTAACAACAGCGGTGCGCAGGGTTTGCCAATACGCATGACCTGCTCACGCACCACTCGTTCGCGCTCCTCATCCAAATAGGAATCCATGGGGTCGTATACTCCATCCGACAGTTGTTGCCGGGTCTGTTCATTTGCCGCATCCGTCAAATCGTAGGTATTCTCGTCATCGTCGTCCGGCGCAGAAGAATGCAACAATGTTTCCGGAAGTTCCCGTCTGCCACGAATCAGTTCGAGCGCCACATAGTAGCCTATATCCTTGAGATAAGTTAGGAGTGAGGCTCTGAGGTTTTCCGCCGTTATGCGTCCGGTCAGGATATGCTGCTGAAGACGGATGACAGACTCCTGGTAGGCGTCCTCTACATAATCCTCGTCCAAACGCGTGCGGGACAAGACAGACAAACGGAACGAGGATTGCCAGGCGTCATACGCCCGGCGAATCCCCTGTTGATTATTGGTCAGAAATGCTTGTATGATTTCGGTATCAGTCATAATCTATTGGACTAATGAAGAACGACACCCGAGTCGGTGGTATTCGCCAACCACTTCTTGCCATTGTTCTTCGGAGATAATGTTTATTTTGCGAGCCATTTCGAGCACCCGATAGCCAATGCCCATCAAGTTGTCGAAGCCGATAGGCAGGACTACGGAAGCATTGTCTTTACCCGCATATACGACACATTGCACATGGCTGTCGTCCACCTCTTTTACCGCGGCTTTGGTCGGTTTGACCGTTTGTTTCTGCCCATCCAGCGTAAGCGTTACAGTCGGAGTCTCTGCGGGGAGGGCGGTTGCTACTTGTCGGTTATCGGCGAAAATCGTTGCACTCATTAGGCAGAGTGCGAGAGCCATCATCATCTTTTTCATAATCGTTATTGTTCTTTAGTTTGTAAATAGGCATGCATTTTTGCTTGCTTCTACTTATAGTGATTATGAAAAACGCAAAGGTAACCCACGGCATAATTTTTTTTCAAATCCACGGGTAGCGGATGCGGAGGCAGGCGGTTTGGCGGGATAGATGAGCCAAGAAGGCTTGCGAGGCGGGGGTGTCTGGGTGCAGGAGGGTATGATGGCGGTCGAGATAGAGTTGGTGAAGAGGCTGCATTTCCTGCTGCGTGGAGGCGGACATATAGGTAGCGACAAAGCGTTCCCAGATATATTGAACCGCCACAGGACTCGGATGGAGCATATCATCGGCATAAAAACGGTAGTCGCGGAGTTCATCGAGGAGGATTTCGTAGGAGGGGAAAACTCCAACGCCCCCCTCAGCCCCCCCCCGCTGCACGTTGTTGGCGGGCCTCCCGTAAGAGAGGGGGGCCTCCATAGTTGAACATTGATTTACTAATTGGTCGATTGCCAACAACAATGTGGATTTTGAGAGTTGGTTCTCGTGGAGACCGTCCTTGATGTGGCGGATTGGGGAGACGGTGAAGATAAAATGCTTGTCGGGATAGGCGGCAAGGATGGGTCGCCAAGCAGAGACGATCTCATCCACAGAGAGGCGACGGCGGGTAAAGCGGTCGGAAGGTATCTTGTGGCAGTTGGCAACCACCTGTCCGTTCCACTCATAGACCCATGCGGTACCGAAAGTGATGATGACCACCGATGCCTCGGCAAAAGCACGCTGCAAAAGCGAGATACTCTGACGGATATTCTGCTCGGTTTGCCAGCGGTCGGGCGAAGAAAAAGAGCCATGGTGGTACATCGAATGGAAGAGCCCACCCCACTCCACCAACTCGGGAGCCTCCTGCAGAGAGAGGGCTTGGGCAATAGACAGCGGGTTATAGAGCGTACCGAAAGGGTTGGCGGTGATTTGAAAATAGTACTCGGCAAGTTTGGCGGCGATATTGTCCGCAAAACATGAACCGAGCGAGAGGATATGATCCGTGTAGGCGATATGCTTATCCGCGACAGGAATATGAACCGGTGTAGTGAAATTCATGACTCCGTTAATTTTATATTTATTCTCCATTAATGACCGTTAATTGACCATTAAAAGCATTATCGGATGCAAATTTATTATTCATCTCCAAATAAAACCCCAAATTATTCTTTTATTCTCTCCATTAAGGACTTTAAGGACATTAAGGTCTATAAGGACTATAAGGACTTTTTTCTTATTCAAAGTGCATGACACGTGCGGGAGAGATACGGGTTACGATAGCGGAGGGGGCTAACATAACGAGCAAGGAAATGGCGATAGTGCCGATATTGAGCAGCAGCCACCAGCCCCACGGGAAAGCGACAGGCACGTAATTGACATAGTAGGTGGCTGCCTCGAGGGGCAAAAGGTGAGTGAAATACTGTACGGCACAGAGCCCCAAGCCAAGGACATTACCCCAGAATACGCCCTTGCCAATGAGCATTGCTGCCTCGGCAATGAATATAGAACGCACAAACCGGTTGTTGGCACCGAGGGCTTTGAGGACACCGATGAGTCGGATACTATCGAGGATAAGGATAATCAGTCCGGAAATGATACTAAACCCGGAGACACAGAGCATCAGCACGATAATCACCACGACATTCATATCCAAGAGGTCGAGCCACGAAAAGACTTGTGGATTGAGTTGTTGGAGAGTTTGGACATAATAGAGATTGTAGCCATCGGAGTCCACATGGTTGACCGTAGCGAAATAGACATTGTCCGCCACTTCGTCCAGATGACGGATATTGTCCACTAAGATTTCAACGCCCGAGACTTGGTCGGCCGTCCAGCCATTGAGACGGCGGACAACATCCTGATTGCCGAGAACAAAGAGTTGGTCGAAATCGCCAAAGCCCGTCTCGTAGATACCGGAGATATGCAGTTTGCGCACACGGACGGATTCGTCCACGAAGTAACTGAGCAGGACATCGCCGACATGGAGCGAGAGTTGACCGGCTTGCAGAGAAGAGATAATCACATCGTTGGGTTGCTCCGGCAGCGCACCTTCGATAAGGTTAGCAGCAAAGTAATCCCAGTAGTCGGTACCTTTGAAAACAATGCCCGCAAACGCATCATCGGTTTTGACAATACCCGGTTTGGTAGCAAACGTATGAACGGACGCCACATGGGGGAATGCCCGCAGAGCAGTGAGCATAGAATCGGACACAAAAACGGGCTGCATCTCGTAGGTATTGTTGTTATCGAAATTAACTATCTGAATATGAGCACCAAAGCCCGCTACCTTGTCGGTGATAGTTTGCTTAAATCCGACCACGACGCAGATAGTGATGATCATTACCATCACGCCGATGATGATACCAGCGAGGGCGACACGAACGGCAGGACGGGACGAACGCACCTCAGCACCCCGGTTGCTATTCTGCGCAAAATAAAGGCGCCGTGCTATCCATATTTCGGGTTTTAATGGCATAGTTTTTGCTATGTAGAAAGCGGTATGAAACGACTATTTATTTATACACTATTGATATTCATTGCCCTGTATGCCGCAGCGCAGCCCCCCGAGGCAGAACAGCCGCAGCGCAAGCCCGAGGAAGTTGCCAAGAAGCAGACCGAGATGCTTGTGCGCGAACTGAGTATCTGCGACAGCGCAAAGATAGACACGCTCTATAGGCTTCACTTGAAGTACGCACGTATGCGCTTGGCGAGCAATACTCGCGCCGAGGACTTGAGCCGTTTGCAGCAGTTGTATGCCGAATTAGAGCAAATACTGAGCAAGGAGCAATACGAGCGGTTTATGAACCACCAGTTGCAGGGTCCCCGCCGCCCGCAGACCCCTCTGGGGCGGATGCCGAAGATGAGTGCTTGCTCGATACCCGCCCGACAGCCCATTGCAGAAGAGCGTACGCGAGCAAAGCAGTAAGCGTGCCGACACCAAGTCCGCCGAGGATATCCAAGGGATAATGCACCCCGAGATACATACGACTATAACAGTTCAGAGCCACCCAAAGCATCAAGCCGCAGGTGGCTATTTTGTTTTTATACAATAAGGAGAACAGCAGAGCACACGCCATGGTATTGGCGGCATGGCTGCTGACAAAGCCATACATCCCACCCGTGTAACCACGGACGATATGAAGCGTTTCCGCAAGAGCCGGTTCGTGGGTAGGACGAAGGCGGCAAACGGCATGCTTGATGATACCGGAAGAAATATAGTCCGCACCGCCGACCGCAAGGGCGAAAGCAAGAAAGATCAATGCACAATGCACAATGCACAATGCACAATTAGTTTTGCTTGCTTTATAAGGCTGTATTCCGTAACGCCAGATGATTAATCCGACAAGCAGAGCATACAAGGGAAGCCACGTGGCACTCTTGGAGATATACCACATCAGCGTATCCGCCCAGGGGGCGTGGCAGCCGTTGACGGCAACGAGCCATTGTGTATCCAATGCAATTAACTTATCCATCGATTATTCGTTGAGCAGAATAGCAGTGTGGCAAGCAACGACACCGGCGGTCTCCGTACGGAGACGGGAGTTGCCGAGGCTGACAGGGCGGAAGCCCTCTGCAAGAGCGGTTTGTACCTCTTGTTCGGAGAAATCTCCCTCGGGACCAATCAATACCAAGACATCACGCCCGGGGACAATCAGGTCTTTGAGGAGACGCTTGTCTTCCTTGTAGCAATGGGCGATAAACTTGTCGGTCTCAGTATGGCAACCGGCTGCATACTCACGCATAAACGTATCGTAATCAGTCAGCGGGTGCAATACCGGCAAGTAAGGCGTAAGGGACTGCTTGGCGGCAGAAAGGATGATTTTCTCCAGACGGTCGGTGCGCAGCGTCTTGCGCTCGGAGAAACGGCAAAGCAGGGGTGTTATCTCGTCGATACCTATCTCGGTGCACTTCTCGACCATCCACTCGAGACGCTCCACGTTCTTGGTGGGCGCAATGGCGATATGAAGATGAAACGGGTGCGATTTGAGTTGCTGCTCACTGCTGACAATCTCAAACTCGCAATGCTTAGGGTGCGGATTGGTGATACGTGCGGTATAGGTAGTGCCGCGCCCGTCGGTAAGCAGAATAGTATCGCCACGATTATAGCGCAGGACACGCACACAATGCCCCGACTCCTCCTCGGAGAGGCAATGCGATGTGGCTATATCGGGAGTATAGAAGAGATACATCAAGCAATTTGTAAATGTGTAAATGTATAAATTACAAACAGGCTGCTACAACTCGGTTTCTTTCAAGCGCTCGGCGTTTTCGGCCACTTGGAGGGCGTCGATAACACCTTGGATATCGCCGTCCATAAAGGCTTGGAGGTTATAGACCGTATAACCGATGCGATGGTCGGTAATACGCCCTTGGGGATAGTTGTAGGTGCGTATTTTGGCAGAACGGTCGCCCGTAGAGACCATTGTCTTGCGGCGGGCGGCAATGTCGTCGATATATTTCTGATGCTCCTTGTCGTAGATCTGCGTGCGCAGGCGCGCGAGTGCGCGCTCCTTATTTTTAGGCTGGTCGCGGGTCTCGGTACACTCGATGAGGATTTCCTGCACCTCGCCTGTATTGGGGTTCTTCCAGTTGTAACGCAACCGCACCCCCGACTCGACCTTGTTTACGTTCTGCCCTCCGGCACCGCCCGAACGGAATGTCTCCCATTTGATTTCACCCTCGTTGATATGCACCTCGAATTCGTCCGCCTCGGGCAGGACCGCCACGGTAGCGGCGGAGGTATGGACACGTCCCTGGGTCTCGGTGGCAGGTACCCGCTGCACACGATGCACACCGCTTTCGTACTTGAGCGTGCCATAGACGTTCTGCCCTGTTACGTTGAAGATAATTTCCTTGTAGCCGCCGACAGCCCCCTCGGAGAACGAGGAAACGGTATATTTGAAGCCGTGGAGTTCGAAATACTTGGTGTACATACGGAACAAGTCGCCGGCAAACAATGCCGCCTCGTCACCGCCCGTACCGCCGCGTATCTCCATCACCACGTTCTTGCTATCCTCGGGGTCTTGGGGCAGGAGCATCAGTTTGACCTCCTCTTCAAGGGAGGGAATCTGAGGTTCGAGTTCATCTATCTCGGTACGCGCCATCTCCTTGAGTTCGGGATCGGACTCATTGAAAAAGAGTTGCTTCGCCTCGTTGAGGTCAGAGAGGGCTTTCTTGTATTTCTCCGCCGAAGAAAGGACGCGCTCAAGGTCGTGGTATTCGCGATTGAGGCGCACATAACGCGCCTGGTCGGCAATGACTGCGGGGTCGGTAATAAGCAGGCTTACCTCGTGAAACTTGGCTTCGAGGCCTTCTATTTTATCAAGTATATCCATAGGATAAATTTGTAAATTTGTAAGTGTGTAAATTTGTAAATTGGCATTTTCTATTTACAAATTTCCCGATTTACAAATTGCTTATCTGCGGCGCATTTGTTGTACTTTGCGCATCATCTTGCCGGTCTGGTCGAACTGCTTGAGGAAACGGTTGACCTCCACGATACTCGTACCCGAACCTTTGGCGATACGCTCTTTGCGGGAGCCGTTGAGCAAAGCGGGGTTGGCACGCTCGGCAGGGGTCATAGAGGAGATGATGGCTTCGATGGGTTTGAAAGCATCATCGGACACCTCCACACCTTTGAGCGCCTTGTCCATACCGGGAATCATACCCATCAGGTCTTTCATCGAGCCCATCTTCTTTATCTGGTTGAGTTGGGCAAGAAAATCGTTGAAATCAAACTGGTTCTTGGCAATACGCTTGCTGATACGGCGTGCTTCCTCTTCGTTGTACTGCTCCTGCGCACGCTCCACAAGGCTGACCACATCACCCATACCGAGGATGCGGTCCGCCATACGCGCAGGGTGGAATACATCGAGTGCGTCCATCTTTTCGCCTGTACCGATAAACTTAATCGGCTTGTTGACCACCGAGCGGATAGAGAGCGCGGCACCACCGCGGGCGTCACCGTCAAGTTTGGTCAGTACGACACCGTCGAAATCAATACGGTCATTGAAGGTCTTGGCGGTATTGACGGCATCCTGACCCGTCATAGCATCGACCACAAAGAGGGTCTCGGAAGGTTGAATAGCCTGTTTGATAGCCGCAATCT
The DNA here is from genome assembly GCA_934728255.1 of uncultured Bacteroidales bacterium. Classification (GTDB taxonomy): domain Bacteria; phylum Bacteroidota; class Bacteroidia; order Bacteroidales; family Paludibacteraceae; genus Colicola. The sequence goes on along the minus strand of CAKVEC010000009.1, from coordinate 105,669 downwards.
CCTGCATCATCTGCTCATCCACGGCGAGACGACCGGCCGTATCGACGATGACCACATCGTAGCCGAACTTGCGTGCCTCGGCAATAGCGTTCTGCGCTTTCTTTACGGGGTTGGTCTCGGTTTCCTCGGTATAGACCTTGGCATTGATCTGCTCGCCGAGGACGCGCAACTGCTCGATAGCCGCCGGACGATAGACGTCGCACGCCACAAGCATCACACGCTTGCCTTTCTTGGTCTGGAGATAGTTCGCCAGTTTGGAAGCAAAAGTGGTCTTACCCGAACCCTGGAGACCCGACATAAGAATGACAGCCGGCGTGCCCTTTAGGTTGATGTCGGCAGCCTCGCCGCCCATCAGTTCTGCGAGTTCGTCGTGGGTAATCTTGACCATCAACTGCCCGGGACGGACAGCAGTGATAACGTTCTGCCCGAGGGCTTTTTCCTTCACTTGGTCGGTAAACTGCTTCGCCGTCTTGTAGTTGACATCGGCTTCAAGCAACGCCTTGCGGATGTCCTTGACGGTCTCCGCGATATTGATTTCGGTAATACGTCCCTCACCTTTCAGGATCTTGAAGGAACGTTCCAATCGTTCACTAAGATTATCAAACATATTGCAATAGTTACATTTAAGGGCGCAAAGTTACAAAAAAAAAAGCAGATATGCAATTAACCAGGCAATTAGCAATTAATAATTAACAATTAACATGCAGAATACGCATTATTGCAGGTGCAACTCACTATAATACAAGCAAAAACCGCCGAATCACATACGAATCACATACGAATCACATACAGATGACATACAGATGACATAGACCTGACGGCATAAAGATAAGGAATGGATATACCGTAAAAGCGCAAAAAGAGGCTACCGATATGCGTTCGGCAGCCTCTTTTCGGAATGTTTCAGTTATACGGAACTGTGGTTATTGCACCAACAGTTTGGTTTGATAGACAATACCAGCATTGACGATGCGTACCGTATAAATCCCTGCCGTTGTAAAACCGGGGAGGTACGTTTGCCGTTGGCGGCTATGATAAACCAATTGTCCGATAGAACTAAATACAGAGATAGTGTAATCCTTATCGCAACGGATATCCGAGACGACTTGTACGGGTTCTCCTACTTTAGCGGGGTTAGGTGTGAGATGCAAAGTACGCACAGAGGTGTTGGCAATAGCCGTCTCCACATAAACGTGCATAAAGAGCGTAACTTGTCCGCAAGAGGATTGTACATCGTGCCGGTAATCCCCGACCTTGGTATTTTCTCCGAGGAAGATTTCACCCTCGTAGAGATAAGGCAGATCGGCTTGCCGGATAGTATCATACACAGCCCCTTCAGCGTCAGCCACCAAAAGATGGAGCGTAATGGTAGAATCGCATCCGTAGGCGTTTTGAACGGTTTGGGTATAAATACCCGCTTTTTTCAATCCGCTAAAGACCTCATCGTTGTAGGAGTCGCCTTGGCATATAGATGTGCGCCACATTGTCTCGGTATTTCCGGTAGCAGAGATACGCAGGAAAGTACGCACGATACTATCGCATCCCATAGCAGAAACCAGAGTATCAGTGAACACCTTGTCGGAGTAATAGGTATTGCCATTGTAGGTATAACTCTGACAAGCCATGATTGTGGTATCCAGATAGGTTGTCGGAATAACCTCGAGATGCAATTCGACCAAACTATCACATCCGTTGACGGAAGTGAATGTCATCGGTACGACGATTGATTTCTGAGCCATAAAGTTGAAGCCGTTAGCTTGATACTGGTAGCCCTCGCAGATAGTATCATTGATAGCGACACGCTCGGCGGGATAGACGCTCAGGGTAAGTGTAACGACCGTATCCGGCGCATTGTTTTGTCCGCTGAGTTTGGTCATGTGAGTTGTTTCTCCAAGCACCAGTTCCGCACGCGGGATAGAGAAATAAGCATCCTCATAATCCCCTGAATTGCAGGCAGAAGCCTCATAGGAACGTGTAACAGACTGGCTGATTGCGATATTATCCAAATGAAGTATATTGTCATTACTTGATGCTTCTATGCCGAAGGCGAGTTGCACTTGTTTGCCTACATATTTCGACAAATCGATTTCATAGGATTTGCCGTTACCATTGGGTATGGATGCCAGTTGATAGTCGGCATCGGTGTCGCCCCACGTGGTGGCATTGTCGGCAGTCCAAGTAGCACCGGCATCTTCCGAAACGATAACATAGAAACGCTGTGTGGTGGTAGTGAGCGGAGGATCGGCAGACTCATATTTTGTCAAAGCCGCATCGAAAGTCAGCGATACAGCATCTCCGGCAGCAAGATTCGACATATCGATCACAGGAGAGAGCAACCATGAATCGGAATATGAAGAGTACAACTCTACGGATATATGGTTATCGTCCGATAAAGCATATTGAGTGCGCGAGGAGTTGTATCCCCAGCAGTTTTCATACTGACTTGTAGATGTGTATGGCGCAGTGGTTGAGAACGACGCTTTACCGTTGATCAGGTCATCATAGGCAATTGCTTTCTTATATCGTGTCCACTCGGCGGGGAACAATACCGTTGCCATATCCTCAAATGTTTCCTTGAACGGGACGATATGAGCCGTGGTAAAGGTATAGGGTTTGCTCCAAGCCGAAGTCTCTCCGACAGCACAGACAGAACGCACATAGACATCGTAGGCGGTATGCGCAGACAAACCGGAAATAGTAAACTCGGTGGTATCGATTGTTGTGACCGGAGTCTTATCCGTTAAACCGAAGCCGGTTGGACCGTACGCAAATTGCCATTGCGCAGCAGAATCGTTGAGCAGGATATTGAGTGTTGCAGACGTAGCCGAAACCGCCTTGGTCTCTACGCCACGGATACCCATACAGAGCGAGTTGGCGGCATACAGGTTCACATTGTCGATATGGAGTCGGTTGTCGTTAGCAGAAGCCTCAATACCCAATGCTATCTGTATGTTTTTGCCCGCATAAGCAGAGAAATCGAACATATATGTTCTGCCATCTCCATTCGGGATATCCGACAAACGATATTGTGCCGAATCGGCAGCATCATTGCTCCAGACGATCGTATTCTTTTTGCTCCACGTAGCACCGGCATCCTCGGAAACCATCAGATAGAACTGCTGATTGTCGTAAGAAGCAGGTTCTGCCGCTGTGTACCAATAGGTAAGTGCAGCATCAAACGAGAATATGATTTTCTCGTCAGCAGAGGCACCTGAGAGTTCGATAACAGGTGTCAGCAGCCAAGAGCCACTATACGTGCTATGCATTTCGATGCCGATATGTTCATTATCAGAGAATGCATTTTTCGTATAAGAAGTAGAATAGCCCCAATAGTTGGTAGAACCATTGATCGTAGTCGGAGTGGCAGTTGCAAAGGATTTGCTACCAGACCAAATAGCCGAAGCATGGAGGGAAGTATCCGCATAAGCGAGCCAATGCTTTGGCAATTGCTGCGTGGTGCTAATATCGCTGAAATCCTCGGCGAAAGGCATTGCATAATTGGTCGTGAAAGCGAAAGGACCAACCCACTTGGAGGTATCTCCCACACCGCATATTGTACGAATATAGACATCGTAGGAAGTAGCGGGTGCCAAATTATTCAGAGTGAAATCAGGACCGGTAAGGACTTTCTCGGTAGCATCAGAGAGCATAAAGTTGGCATTACCATACGCATATTGCCATTGCTGCGAAGGTTCTTTAGAATCTATATGCAGCGCTATGGAATGTGCCGTAGTAGCAGAGGTTGTTACCTTGACAGGAGCCAAACAGATAGAGGTAGCCGTATAGAGGTTGAAATTATCAATATGCAAGCGGTTGTCGTTAGCAGAAGCCTCGACGCCCAATGCAATTTGTATCGTTTTGCCAGCATAGCCGGTAAAGTCGAACATATACTGCGTTCCCGTTCCGGTAGCGATATCCGACAAACGATATTGTGCCGAGTCGGATGTACTATTGCTCCAGATGATAGCATTTTTCTTCGTCCATGTGAGACCCGCATCCTCAGAAACCAACAAATAGAAACGCTGATTATCAGACGATGTAGGTTCGGCAGCGGAGTTCCAATATGTGAGTGCAGCATCAAACGAAAGAACCACTTTCTCATCCGCAGCAACATCGGACAATTCGACAACAGGCGTAAGCAGCCAAGAACCGCTATACGAACGATACAACTCTACACCGATATGTTGTGCATCAGCCAACGCATTTGCATTATTGTCATTGTATCCCCAATAAGCGGTTGAGGAAGCGGACACAATCAGAGGGGTCTCTGTGCCAAATGATTTCTTACCTGCAAGCAAATCGGACAGGGTGATATCCTTGTACCGTCTCCAATTGTCCGGCATATGCGCATCAATACTATCAAACGTTTCCTCGAAAGGCAACACGTAAGCAGTAGCAGCAGTCAGAGGTTCGCTCCACGCCGTAGTATCGGTATATCCGCAGATAGAGCGGACATAGACCTCATAGGAAGTGCCCGGTTGGAGATGTTCAATGCTGAATGTCGGCTGCTTGATATTCTGCGGTATGGAGTCTGTCAGGTTGAACCCTGCGGATCCATAGACATACTGCCAACTTGTGCTACGACGGTTACCATCACTGATTTCGAAAGAGAGCAATGAAGCCGTTGTTGCCACATTGCGGATTGCATCCACGCCAAAGCACAAGGAAGAGGAAGCATAGAGATGTACATTATCCAGGTGCATACGGATAGACGCTGCGCCATAGGAATACGTTACACAAGCCCCGAAAGCCACTTGGATATTCTTGCCGGCATAGCGGCTCAGATTAACCGTATAGGTCTCGCCATTGCCGTTCGGCACAGAAGACAAAGTGTACGCAGCATCCGCGATGTCGTTGCTCCAAAGAGTAGCATCCGTCTCGTTCCATGTTTTTCCCCCGTCGGCGGAGACGGCCACATAGAACACCTGCGGGATCTCGCCGGAAGGCGCAGCATCCGTATAAGCAGCGGTGAGAGCCAAATCGAAGGAGAGTGCCACATTGACAGAGTCCGGCAAGCGGGTTAGATCAACAACAGGCGATACCAGCCAATAGTATGACGAACTGCTTGTCAGCGATGCACTAATATGCTTGTCCCCTCCGAAAGCATCATCGTTATACGAAGCATTGTATGTCCATCCCGAATAAGAGGATGTTCCTGAGAAGGATGCTCCCGAGAACAGGGCAGACGGAGAAGGATTGGTATAGGCAGCCCAACCGACAGGCATTGAAATGTCTATCGAATCAAAATCCTCGTAAAACGGAAGAACCGAATTCGTAAGGAATGAATTGGGGGCAGACCATTCCGATGTATCTCCTACAGCACAAATAGAGCGGACATAGACATCATAGGTTGTTGCAGGTTGCAATCCGGACAGCGCAAACGCGGTAGTATCTGTGTTGTAACGGGCAACTGTATCTGCCAATACAAAGCCTGAGACACCATAAGCATATTGCCAAACCGAGTCAGATGCAGATGGCGAGAGCAGGAACTCCGCAGAAGTAGAACCGATATGTTGCGATTCTATTCCAATAATACCAATACAAAGCGAGTTAACCGTTTCCAGACGAACATTGTCGATATGCAAGCGGTTATCGTTAGCCGTAGCATAGATTCCCAAGGCTATCTGAATCGTCTTACCTGCATATTTAGAGAAATCCAATTTGAAGTTTCTGCCATTTCCTGTTGGAATGGATGCCAATGTATAACGAGCAGAGTCAGCCGCAGCATTGCTCCAAATAACCAGATTCTCTTTGTTCCATGTAACACCACCGTCTTCAGAAACGACAAGATAGAACTTCTGATTGTCCGTACTTGCCGGGGCTGCAGAAGACGACCAATAGGTAAGTGCCGCATCAAACGAGAAGCGAACTATAGATGCATCAGCGATTTGGGACAAGTCAATACGCGGAGACAACAACCAAGAGTTTTTATAAGACGAATACATCTCAATACCAATATGTGCGTCATCGCTCAAAGCATTCGCATTATAAGAAGCACTATACCCCCAAGCGGAAGTAGTTTCAGCAGAGGCAAACGGGAATTCGGAGCCCAAGATATTATCAAGTGTCAGTCCGCTGTATTGAGTCCAGTCGGCAGGCATAGCCGTTGCAATAGTAGAGAACTCTTCAACAAAAGGCAATACTTGTGCAGTCTTGATTGTATAAGGGTTGCTCCAAGCGGAAGTATCACCCAACGCACAAATAGAACGCACATAAACATCGTATGCCGTATTGCTATTCAAGTTGCCGATTGCAAAGGTTGTAGTATCCGTATCAGACAGCGGCAGGCTGCCGGTCAAAGCGGAACCACTCTCGCAATATGTATATTGCCATACCGAATCGGAAACAGCCGGTGTGATATGCAGTGTTGCCGTTTCGGCAGTTGCGTTTTGGAGAGAAACCGTTTCCACCCCGAAACAGAGAGAGGCTATTTCCTCCAGACGGATATTATCAATATGCAAGCGGTTGTCATTGCTTGAAGCATAGATACCGAAAGCAATTTGGATATTCTTGCCGGCATATTTAGAGAAATCGAACCAATAATACCGTCCCTCCAGATTCGGGATAGAAGACAACGTATATTTAGCAGAATCTGCTGCAGCATTGCTCCAAGTAACCAGATTCTCTTTGTTCCAGGTAACACCTCCGTCTTCAGAGACTATCATATAAAATTTCTGATTGTCCGTACTTGTGGGGACGGCAGAAGAATTCCAATAGGAAAGTGCTGCATCGAACGAGAACAGCAGATGTTTTGCCTGATCTGCCTTAGAGAGGTTGATGATTGGTGATAGCAACCAACTATTGGAGCGACTGCTATACATTTCTATTCCGATATGGTCAGCATCAGTCAAGGCATTCGCATTGTAAGATTTATCATATCCCCAGTTGGAGGCTGCGGTTGCCCCTGTAAACGGAGAGACAGAAGTTAGTACTTGCGACAAAGTAAGACCTTTATAATTGCCCCAACCCTCAGGAAAAGATGCAGAGATAGCCGTAAACTCTTCCACGAAAGGCAATCCGTAGGTAGTTCTTGCACTCAATTCCGCCCAATCAGAATAAGCCCCATCACCACAAACAGTACGCACACGGACAAAATGAAGGGTTCCGGCAGCAAGCCCGCCGAGGGTAAGCGTTGTATCGCTCACTATTGAATCGCAGACTGCATTGGCATATTTGTTATTGGTGGCTACTTGTATTTCAAAAGCATTGGCATCACTATGCCAAACCAACGTAGCACTATCCGGTTTGATATTGATGGCAGCCAAGTCGGTCGGTACCGCACAATTGATGTTTTGTGTTTTGAGAGTAACATTCGTCAAATGCAGATACGCAGAAGCAGCATTAGCCGGGGAATAAGCGTAGAATGCAATACGGATGTTCTTGCCTTTATACGCAGAGAAATCATATGTATAATGTGTGCTTGCAGCAGGAATACTGTCAAAGCGGTTCGCAAAAGTAGTATCCGTTCCCCAGATAAGCGAATCTGTCTTCAGCCACGTTGCACCATCGTTCTCCGAAACAAGTATAGCAAACTTACGGTCTTTGGTATAGGATGCGGAAGGCTTAGACGAACTGTATGAAGAAGTCAATGCCATATCAAACCCAAGCAATACTACATCTCCAGCGCCCAACCCAGACATTTCTATATTCGGTGTTGTAAGAACAGAGTTTTGTTCATAATAATCGTAGTCATAATAGTAGTATTCCTCATCTGTCAGTTCCCACATCATCTTCGGAGCATTTATACCATACGTATTAGTGGAGGAGAATGTCCAGCCTGAGGTTGAGGATTGAGCCGTGGCACCATTCAAGATGTCGCCACTCAGTCTCAGCCATGTATTCGGCAAGCCATCCGCAAAGTCCTCTGCAAACGGTATCACACAAGGCGTACTAAAACCTTTCTGCACAACCAAAGTAGTATCAGTACCGCAAACTGCTGCCACCTGTACTCTATAAGAAATATCCGGTAGCAAGTTCTGCAAACGTAGAATGGTATCCGATACGGAATAAACCGACTTGGCATACGCATTACTTACAATAACCGCAAAGCGGTCTGCTGCAGATGTCCAATGCACACGAGCAGAAGTACTTGCGATGCTATCAATCTCCACATTCTCCACTGTCGGGCAACCGCTACGCTTGGAAATAGTAACATCATCGATAGCAATATAATTATATTTACTGCCCTTGGTTTGCATAAACACCACATACTTACCCGTTGTTCCCTGCAAAGATACCACCTGTTGGCGCCAGAAAGCCGTAGGATCATCCTCGGGATTGCTTCCGCTTTCCACCGGCTCTAACACTATTTCTTTGATCAAGCGGAAAGTGGTTGTATCACGGAGATTATCCATTGTACCGATCTTAACGGAGTGGAGATACGAATCAGAGCAGGAAGTCATTGTGGAAGATGAAACATATCCTGCACGTGCCATAAAGGACAACTGCAATGTATCCGGATCTGCGTCCAGCAATGGCATTGCCGCTACACTATAGTAGTTGCCATACGACCCCATCTCAAGATACAATGCCGATGTACCGCTGTATGAATATACCGAAGGAGAATAAGACGTTGTGCTATTATCTTTGATCTTGGGTACGTAGGAAGAACTTGAGTAGAGGACTTCCCAACAATTCTCCATCTGATAACTGCTTGTTACATCATACCGGTTAGCCTTGTCATCAAAATCAAAGACGGCAGGTACAGAAAGCACACACTTGGTGGAGAAATAGACCGGTCCTGACCATGCAGAAGTATCTCCGGAAGCGCACAAGGTACGTGCATAGACTGCATAAAGCGAGGAATGTTTCAAACCGGACAGAAGGACAACCGAAGAATCTGCGTGCAAAGGTTGTGCCGTAGCCCAAGCAATACTATCTACACCATAGACATACTCTATCGTATCCGACGAATTGGTTGCTTTGATGGTCAGCAAAGCCGTAGCCACGGTAATGGAATCCGTGTAAACAGCGATATTGGTAATGCCTTCACACTGCGGAGTGTAATAATCCACCGATACACTATCCAAATAAATATACGTATCCGGATTATATGCCGATGATTCTGTAAAGAAACCTATACGTACATCCTTTCCTGCATACGCAGACAAATCCATTTTGCAGCGTTTTGCCGCCAGCGAGAAATCGTTGTAGTTGTAATCTCCCGACCCGTCGGAAGCCCATACTTTGCTATTTGTACGCGTCCAGGTAGCACCTCCGTCTAACGATACCATAACCGAGAATTTATCGTCCGAAGAATCATCCACCTTGCTTGCAGAAGAATTAGAAGAATACTTGGCTTTTGCCACCTTGAAACTGACGGCTATCGGGTTATCCGTGTCGGTCAATTCCGGCAATGAGATACTCGGAGATACCAGAAGAGCATTATAACTCCCCGTTCCATATACCTCAACACGTGCGACTTTCTCTTCCATACCGGAGATGCCGGCAGGAACAGAGGTTATATACCACGCATTAGATGAAGTGGTTTCAGGCTTGAGAGAAGACACGTCCATTGTATCTTTCCCTGCAGGAAACTGCACCTTGTAACCTTTCCAATCGGTAGTCAAACTATTGGCTGCAAATGGTTCAAGATAGGGTACACCATAAGCCGTAGTAAAGATGGTATGACCGGACCAACGTGCCGTATCGCCTACGCCGCAGATGGCTTGCACATATGCATAGTAAGTAGTTGCCGGTGTGAGTCCGTCGATGAGAACCGAATGACCATTGACCACCTCATCATAAACAAAATGGCTCACCGTATCCGGATTGCACAGAACAGAAGACACTACCACGCGTGCGCTACCGGCCTGACTGCTCCATTGCAATGTGGCAGAAGTGGTCTTCACATCACGGAACTCCGCATCCAGCACCTGGTGACAGGCAGCAACCGCTTCGATACGCACATTGTCTATGAGGGCAATATCGGCATAAAGATTTGGAGCAGCAACCATAAAGACTATATACTTGCCATATTCGCCCAAATAGTCTCCCTGATAATTGTCAAAACCTACGGCATAACTCTTCAGCGACACCGAGTCGGAGGCATACTGCAGAGTCAAGGTATCCGTTACCTCGAATGTAGAAAGGTCTGCTGGATCGGTGATAACACCCACATACAACTGCTTCACATCGGTGGTATCGGTTTTCGATGAGGTGGTGCCCGCATCAAAAACCACTTGATATTGGGTTATATCATCAATCGCAAGCGTGGGCAATATCGCATAATAGTTATTGCCGTAGTAAGACGACGAATAGCCTTTGGGCTTCTCCATATACAGCACATTGCCAAATCCGCTGACTGATTTCACATAGGGTTCACGTAGCGTTCTGTTTCCCACGCCGGTGGTATCCCCTATACCCGTGGTCCAACATAGCAGACTCTCAGCATCCGAGAAATCTGCTGTGCCGAAACCTTCAATCGTATAAGCACTACACTGAGTGCGGAAAGATACACTCAACGTATCGCCATGGGGATTACAACTCTGGTAGGCCTCGACTCTGTATTCCGTATTGCCGGTGAGATTGGTCAATGTATAAGGCGATGTCGTTACATTATCAGAGAACACACGACTATTACTTTCGTCATACACATCCATATGCACGCTTTGCTCCCCTCCTGCAGTCCACATCACATTTGCTTCTGTAGAACTTACGGCAAGAGCCGACAAAGAACTTATACCCTGACAATTGGCGTCGTATTCCGAAACCGCCACATTATCTATCAGTAAATAATTGTCCGCATTGCTTACTGTGGACTCTGCATAAAAAGCGACGCGCACAGAACCGCCTATGTAGCGGGACAAATCAATGCTGATTTTCTGCATTTGCAGCGGAAGGTCATTCAGTACATAGTCGGTGGTGCTGTCATTGGCATTATTCCAAACCGTTGTATTGGCACGACTCCACGTAGCACCATCATCGGTACTGATTACTACGGCAAACTGATCATCCGTTCCCGTATTCCGTTTATCGGCATTGGAACTGCTAAAAGCCACCAATGCAGCATCAAACGTAAGACGGACTACCGCATCGGAAGACGCATCTATATACAGGTTCGGACTAACCAACCAAGCCTTACATCCCGTGCCGTATATATTGATATAGGCTGCATTGCCATCCGTTGTTACACCGCCCTTGTTCGCCCCGAAACTCCATGACGAAGAAGTGGTTGTAAGATTCTTACCATTCCAAATGTCAGACAACAATCCTGAATAGCGGTTCCAGCCGGAAGGCAATGTGGTCGTAGTAAAATTCTCCTTAAAAGGTATCTGAACGGCAGTAGAAAAAATATAGGTATTCTCCGCCTCTATGGTATCCATTCCGCATATTGTACGGACAGTATAATAATATTGTCTACCGGATACCAATCCGTTCAACCGGACTGACGGTGCAGAAACAATGCTGTCCGACAGCAATGTTGCCAATTGCCGGTCATCATACAGACTGACAAGCCATTTATTCATTCCCGATGCATTCCAAGTAATATCAACGGTTTCCGTAGTAGGAGCCGCCGCTACATCTTTCGGCAAACGGCAGGTGGGAATCTTCTTCAATACTATATCGTCTAATACATTATCGCTACCATAAGACGAACTCAGTGTTTGTGGGGCTATGGCGCGAATAGCAACATAATGTCCACTACCCGTATAGGAGGAAAAATCCAATTCGCATTTTGCATATGTGCTTTCACCATCAAAACGCCCTACTTCCGTGAATGTGGACAGATCATACGGATCAGTCATTACCCCTACTGCCACACGTCCCTGACCGGCATTTGAAGAATAGGAATAACCCAATGCCAATTGGAAAGAAAGCATCAGAGAATCCACCTTATCCACATAAGGGAATACAAAATAGTTGTCAACACCTCTTAGTACCAAATGACCACCATCATAGGTCGGAGATGATGAAGAAACCTCCGGATAGATATACTCAAAAGCACGCAATGGGAAATAAACCCCGTCAATAGCCTTAGTAGAAGAAATATGATGTATCTCGTTGTTCAATGCGTACAGATTTACCGATGCGTAACCGGTATTCATATTCAACTCTACCGGAAGCACTGCCTGCGTAGGAACACGCAACGTTACGGGGAATGACCATGCAGAAGCCACGCCATTTTTCACCGCTTGCAGATATACCTTGAGCGTCTTACCTGCTATATTATTGTCTGTTACATGGTAAGTGGAACCCGTTATTCCGCTTTCGGCTATCAAACAATCACCCGACGAAAGCGAAGCCGCATCCCTAACATACTTGTCCGACACACGTATATTCCAACTATCTGCACCATTCAGCAGAGCAGACACATCAAATCCCGATGGAACTACATTGTAAACACGGACATCTTCCGGTATAGGAGCCGTTGCCTCTGCTACCGAGAAATTGTCAACAAAAAATACATTCTGCATATCGGCTGCAGAACGCAATGCCACATATTTTCCGGCACCGGAATAGCCATTCAGCGAAACAACAAAATGTTTGAACTGGTAAGCCGACTCCACCTTGACCGTCCGAATGGCAGTAAACGTGGTATAATCAGTAGGATCGGTCATTACACCTACGGTCAGTTCTGCCGCATAGTCCTTGACACCATTATATATATACGTATATGCCGTACCCCAGAACGAAACTTCGCACTTTGACAAATCACCATCCAATTCCGGTGTGGCTGCATATACATATTTCCCTTGCGGAATAGAAGTTATGCTAGCGGATGACACACCCGTAAATGCCAAGTAAGCGGTGCTGTCCACCGAGTAGTTCTGCTTATACGACGATGTGCTGCCCACATACACGTATGGTACACTCACACCATCTATATTCGTTCCGAACGTCCAGCCTTCGGGAGTTATAAAATCAGACGAAACACGTTTTCGATTGAAGTCTTCATTATAGGGAAGAGACTTCAACATCGTGGTTTGGAACTCCATAGTCGTCCAATCGGTATAACCGGAAGCGTTGTCCGCACAATTGGTACGCAGATACACGTAATAAGTGGTATAACCATCTAAGTTACTGAGCGAAACAGAGTTATCAGTCATTCCTTTTTGCATATACACCACTTCGTCTGCCCGTGCGGCAGCAGGATCCGCCAATGCGCTGTCTGAAACTATCAAATCAAACAAATCGGCAGTGCTGCCATATCCCGTACCTCCTGCCACAAACTCTATAAACGCAGTGGTAGAAGTAGGTTGCACCATCTGGAACAGCGGTTTCTGGCATATGGAAGGCTGTAAAATACAAATATCGTCCAGCACCACACCCTTACCCGCATGGTCAGATACCTCAAACGCAACCTGATAGGCAGTACCCTGCAAGTATCTCTCCAAAGGTATCGACTCCGTCTGCCAGGAAGAAACGGGCGCACTATACTCTTTCAACAGAGTCCACGGCGCAGCCGATGCGGTACGATAATATACACGCAAGGTATCAAAATAATCAAAAGACGCCACCTGCGCATGGGCAAAACACAACTCCGGGTTCTGCATCTCCGTCAAATCCATTGCCGGCGAAATCAGACGAGTTACAAAACTCGTTGCTGAGCCCGTCGCACGGCGAATGGCAATACGATAATTGCCTCCATGCGCACCCGCAGGATTCGCAAGGCTGACATTTGCGCCACCCTCTACCTGCCAATTTACAGTACCCTCGACATTCTCTTGTGTCCACCCCGTTGGGATTGCCGCATCCTCAAAACCAATCGGGGACAGGGCATACCGAATGTCGGACTCTGCAGAACACAACAGACAGAATACTCCGAGAAAAAGTAGCAAAAGTTTTCTCATGTTGTTGGTTGTTTTTAAGTTAATAAATAATACTACTATACTCTGTAATCTATCCAAAACTACAGAATACATATTGTTGATTTTATCTAATTTGTCTATTTGGTATGGTCAATGACATTTATCCGTTTCTTTGTACCCTATTGGCACAACCTAACCATATCCTCATATTATCAGGTGTATGTGATTCGTATGTGATTCGTATGTGATTAGGCGGTTTTTGCTTGTATTACAGTCAGTTAGACACATTCCTCTCCTTAAATCAGCAAACAGACTGATTTCCATGCAATTACACGATCAGCCATATCTATGCTTCTATGTTCGCTTTTTGCCTCCTTATCCATTTTATCATATACCTACATCTCCATACAACGGCATACGCTGTGACGTTGCGGGAACATAAACCGGCAAGTCCATTTCAAACCTATTGTCCAGTATTCCGTGGCTTTCCGGCAATAAGTTGCCGTAGATGTGGCGTTAAATCGGATGTTCTCTTTCAGGTTATCCTGACTCAACCGGTGTGGATCTTCATTTATATGGGAATAGTCAACCAACGAATTCCCTGCATAGGCACGAAAAGGAAAATTATACTCGGCATATAGTCCTATGCGCATACCGGTTACCTTATTTATACGAAAACTACCACCTACTTCCAACAATGGGGCAAGATACCACTGCGCATCCTGATACTCACCATCATTAGCGTACTCCGCTGCCGGATAATATCCATACGTGGGGGCATTCTCTATGGTGTGAATAAAACGATTGTAGGTCCCGTCTGTGGACAAAACAGTCTGTGTCCGATGCTTTGCCTGAATAGGGAAAGTTGCCTTTGCACCTGCTAACAAATAGCAGTAACGACCGATATTCGCACCTACATATACGGGAACGGAAAGCATAAAACGCTGCTGCTCGTCCTTGTAGTCGGAATAGCGATAGGCATAGGTGATTGCATCGTTTTCTCTGTCTAAACGCGCAAACAAATCAGCAAAAGAATCTATATGCTGGCGGGTATAATCATACTCCACTCCAACGCCGAGACCAAAAATAAACCAATCGCGTGATACCTCATATGCCAAACCTGCTTGTGCATCCGCCCCCATTCTATCTTTTAGAACAGGCGCTTCCTGCAGCCAATGGCTATTGCTCATCGACGCTCCACCACCCAGCGAAAGACAGACACTATGTACCGCACCCGCAGAATGCGTGCGATAAGAATACGCTGATACCTCAATAGAAGGAAGCAACGCTATGCACAGCAACATATATTTATTCAACAATAACTTTTGCAACATAATGGTCAGCAATCAAAAAATAGACACCTGTATGTGCCGGTGCAGGAATAGTGGCAACGGAACCAGAAGGCAAGGTATATTCACTCACCAAACGACCAACCATATCCACTACGGCAACATTCTTCAGCCCGCTGATGTATATCGGCTGCTGTGGTGAGAGTATTGTAGGATAAATTTTGCCGCTCATCACACCATCTGTCAGAGCCGTCTTTCCGCCTTGGTAGATAATTGGGCATGTAGGCATAGACACACCATCTGCACGCAACAATACGCAATAATACTCATCTCCCAAATGACTATCATCCACCACTATATAGGAGGTATTGGCATCAGAGACAGGCTGCCCGTTGCAGTACCATTGATAGCCCGACCATTGGTACCCGCCGTTATATTGCTCATTGAGCAGGGCAATCAAATCATTCTTCTGCTCTATTACAGAAGATGCATAATAGATACGCAATATTGTCGTTATCGGCTCTGCCGGACAATCCGGGGCTCCAAAATCTATGGTAAGAGCATAGTCATCAGGACGCAAACCCGGTACAAGCGGGATATTCACCTCCTCCGTGGTTGCAAATTCATACAATGTATCCATTCCCTGCACCACAGCACCGACCGGAAACGATACCGCCACCCCCGACATACGACCTGCCAGATGTTGATAGGGGATATTCAACACAGGCGCATCCGCACAGACCACTATTGTATCCGGTACTTGCACACTCAATTGGGGTAATACCGTCAGATTGAGTCGAAGCAGGCTGTCGCAACCATAGATCGTATTCAGATGTACATCATATACCCCCGTTTTAGTATAGCGTTCGCCTTCAAAATCCACATAACCTCCCTCGCAAAGTTCTTCTGTGCGGGTACTTTCTGCACCGCTATGATAGCGCACTTGGATTGAATTGGAGACTTCACACCCATACTTGTTTTTGGTCGGCCATTGATATAGCGTATCGGCATATACCACCTTGCCTGTTGGCAACTTGTATCCTTCGTTTTCGCAACAATGCACTATCGTATCCACATCCTTACTATGTAGATTCTCCAAATACAGCGTATCTAAATACATAGTATCCTGGCATACACCATTGCTCATAGAAGCAACCACATAAGGTGCAAATACACCTCCTGTTTCGGGATAGATATGTGTCAGCACCGTATCTGAAGACGACATCTCCGGTGTACCATCCCCGAAATTCCAGATCACCTCCTGTACCGCTTCGTCCGATTTAGTCTCCGTGCTATCAAAGCGATTGATAATAGCCACATAAGAATGGTTCGAGAAACGTACATTGTGCTGACAATTCCCTATCGTTGCAACCGCAGATACATCTGCCACGGGGAAACGGGGATTAGGGTTGGCGGTAAGCGTATAATAGCAACTGTAATCCTCTTTGTTGTGGCACTCCAACATATAGACTGCCGTGTCCTTTACCGATATATGCAAAGTGTCAAAATGCTCCTCTCCCTGTGCATTCAATATGGAAGACTGCGTGGGATCATTCTCCTTGTACCAGCGGCACGTAAAGCCCTCCGGAGCGACAAATCTATCCGTGGAGAAGTCGCCACAGGCGATACCTTGCAAGTCACCGGAACGGCATCCAAGCGTAAAATAAGTATAAGCATAATGGGTATCATAGGAACAACGCGTAGAAGTCAGGCGTATGGTAAGCGTCTGTCCTATATACGGGCGGAGCGAAACGGTAACGGTTGTCCAGTCGCACCAATATACTTTACCATAGTCAGATGCTGCTGGGTCGCTATGCCAATTGGCGGTAGAGCCATAACCCGGCATAAAAGTGAACTGCGTACAACTCGAGCCCAACGGGTTACCCTTGCCGTCCAACACCTCCAGTTGCAAGGTAGGTTGCATATCCCCACCATTTTCCCAAGAAGAACCATGTCCTCCGGACTCCAATACCGCTGCATATTTCAATTCCAGCAAATCGGACATTCCCGGCAATACATTATATTTATATTCGATGCGTGCAGAACGTCCTGACGAAGTATAGGCACCCAACCGCACGGAGGCAATTTCGCCCTGCGGGATAGTGACCAACCCGCCATCTATCTCGGCTGTATTAGGATCAATTTCACCTTGCAGATAATGGATGGTATGCATACTCTGCTCCGAGTCATATCCAAAATCCACTTTTTCCATAGTACCCTGCTGCCGTTTTTTAACAAAGGTTTCAAAATCTCCCGTATAACATACCCCGGTAGAATTCGGGTTGTCGGAGATGTCATAAAAATCAATACATCTGGCACCATGTATGTACACGAAAGCCGATGTACTGCTCCATTCGGAATGCCCGCCATTCTCGCATAAAGCACGTACGTACAAATACAGCATCCCCTCTTTGGTCGGATTGGGCGTCCACGAATGTCCTGTTACGGTTTGCAATTGTTCAAACGAGTCGGTGAAGGAGTTGTATATACATACCTCATATTGTGTTGCAGTACCTTTCCAGGACACCACCCCTTGCGTATAGGATAAATCGGTAGGAGCCGTTGCACAGAGTGCATTTCCCTGGAAAATCTCTATATTATCCACACAGGCAGCGGGCGCAACCGGTGTACTCTTGGCACTCTCCCAGACAAACACCAATCTACCCGGTTTAGTCATCGAAGCGGGGATAACAAAATGTCCTGTAAAGGTTTTCCAAATTTTGGTATCACGCAAAGCCGATGCAATCTGAACTCCCCCTTTTGCCAGCCAGTTGGTCGGTGCAGCAGAAGTGGCAGAAGCCAAGTTTATATCCTGTGGCAACCACCATACGTGCATCTTCGCACTGGGTGAGCCGCCTATGCGATAATCAAAAGTGATGGTATAATTACCTGCTACAAGCATATTCACATCGCAATAAGCCAATGTAAACATTTGCGCCGTAGCACTATATACAGCACGGGCAGAGTCAGCATCCGAGGAAATATACAATCCGTTATTTCCTACCGTTCCGAACTGACCGACACTACCAATATACCATTTGTTTTCCAATTGCGTAACGCGGTTCACATGATTCAAACTCCACCGGCTGTTTTCTGCCGCTGACTCAAAATCACAACTATATACCTGTGCCTGCATAGAGATGCTCAGCGATATAAGCACAATGCAGGAAAACAACCTATACATTATTTGCTTTACCATACATCCTCCTCTGCTTCATCAGCATTCAATACGGTTATCTGGACGCGACGGTTGTTCTGACGTCCCTCTTCGGTATCATTTGTGTCTATGGGTTCACTTTCTCCTTTTCCGTTTGTTTCCAAACGATCTGCGTTTATACCACGCTCTATCATTGCCTCTTTCACACTATTGGCACGTCCTTCAGACAACACTTGGTTATGCGATTCTGAACCTTGCGAATCCGTATGTCCCGTTATCAGCACACGCACTTTGAGGTTCTCTGTCAAGAAATTGTACAAGATATTCAAGTCGGAATCCGATATTGGCAGAATATCGGTCTTATCGGTAGCGAAATACATATGTTTGAGGAGCAGTACATGGCGCACACGATGAATAGGACGCAAGTAGAAATGCAACGTATCTGTCAGATTGGAAATAGTTGCGGTATCGGGATGATACCCTGCCGCTGAAATCCGAGTATTGAATACATCTCCGTAGTGCAGGGAAACCACAGCGGGTTGTTCGATGGCTGTTGCACCGTTTTTATTATGTCCGTCTGTACTACGACTTGCGAATGAGAGTACACCTGCGATCTGTTGCTCGGTCTCAGCATCATGTATATAGCATACCAATCGTGGTTGCGGTATCAAGCGGAAGAATATGGTATCCAGATCCACATTATGCGATATTTTAAGCGTGTCTCCTGCAAAATCGGACGGTAGATAGCCTGCTGCCTGAGCCAACATAGCATAGTTTCCCTTCGCATAGCGTGCCGTTACGGTATTTTTCTTTCCCAGAGAGCGCACCTTGGGTTTCTGTTTGGGTTTATCTTCGTTCTTTATTACGACAGAAGCCACACTTTTAAGCGGCAAACCTTCGTTATCCGTAGCCACGAACACAATACGCGGATTAGGTTGTTTTATTTTGTTGAGTTGGAACAACGCAGTGAACTTAACCCCCACCAATAACGAACTGAGCGACTTATCCGCCAGGTCTGTCTGATGAAGCGAACGGGTGGTCAGCATACCGGGATTGGGTTCATTCTCCAGTTCATTAATCACAGGGACATCTGCCAAATGATTGCCTGCCCGCTTATCAGAGGAGGACAATATTGGCATACCATAATCAATAAATGCGCCTACCCGCATACGCCAAGGATGTGCCGATTCCTCATTCCGCTTATTCCATTCCGCTGAGAAGAACTCATTCAGATTCACACCGAACTCAGCCGATAGAGCAATGTCTAATCCCCATTTGTTTTTTCCCTTGTTACCACCGGCATAAAGTGGGTGCTCCGCTATGTCAGCGGTTTTCCAGTTGTGGGTGGGTTGTTCAATCCAATCATCTATTGCCAGATGCTCGGTAACATACGTAGTCAACCCACCATGTTGGGTATAATTGCCCATAAACGTATAGCCTACTTTTGCCCCTGCCAAGAAATAATAGCGTTCAAAATTACCACCGAACGTAACCGGCACCATCACCTGCCCCACGGCTTGTGTCTCACTATAATCATCAAAGGTATAGTGCTGCGTAATTGTGGCATAATCATCGCGAATAACATTGGCTGTATAGGCGATATTATTGCGTGAGGAGAAGAAGCGCAATTCCGGTCCTACCGAGAACAGAAACCGATTATGGTGCAACTCATAGCCAACCCCCAGGAGTCCGCCGCCCCCACCGATAAAACGCTGTTGGAATGTTTCCTCAAACCGTGTACCTATTCCCACCGAAGCCGCACTATAGTTGCCGACCAAGCCGGAATAGCCTGCCCCACCCCACATAGTGAGATAGTGAATATCCGGCCCTTTGGTGTACCAAGTATTGTCTTTTTTCTTTTTCTGCGGTGCCGCATCTGCGAAAGCGGAAAAAGACATGAGCAAAGATAAGATGAGCGAAAGGTGTAAAAAATGTTTCATCGGCAGAACAAATTTTATGATGTTATAGGAAAAATTCTCGAAATACGTTGCGACCTTATTGTATAGTCAAACGGTAAGTGGTTATATTTTCCGATTGTGATACTTGCAGAATATATACCCCCCGTTCCAACGATGCAAGGGAGAAGATATTGTTGCCTGCACTCAACCGGCATTCAGTCAGTTTATGCCCTACACTATTATAGCATACAGCCTTTCCCTCTTGCGGGACATAGACCTGTGTATTTCCCCCAACGGGTACAGCCGTAGGTGCCACAGAGACGAGGTTGGCTGTATGTAGCAGGTCTTCTGCCAGCAGCGGGCAAATCATAGCCGTAGTACCGTCAGCAAACCCCACCCTGCAGGCATATTCAGCCCCTATGGTCAATCCGGCAGGCGCACAATAGTATGACTGCGTTGCTCCCTCTATGGGTGTATCATTCTCGAACCATTGATAGGTTACAAATTCCAACGAATCGTGCATATGCTCTTTGTTGTATATTGCCACGATGTCGTTCCAGCGTTGGAACAAACGATTGCGCAGGCAAGGTGATTTGATATTCACCGCGACGGAATCCACACATCCCAAATCATTATAGAATGAGAACATATAGTCTCCGGCTTCAGTAGTAGAGAAAAGAGGTGAAGTGAGTTTTTCTCCCCCATCAATCGTATAGTAGGTGTAACCTGTTCCGCTAATCCGCACAGTAGCCTCGTCCACCTCCGCAGACATCTGGGTAACATCCACGATCGGAAGTATCTCATCGGCATAGTGTATATTGACAACCACCACGCTGTCGCAACCATATCGGTTGACAAATGTATAGCGGAACAGACCGTCTTTTGCAGACGAGTAGCAGACGGTATCATTCAGGCAATAGGTATCTCCGTAGCACAATGCCACATCGGCTAACTGGTTCTCGGAGGTAGGATGTACACGCAGATGACAAGTATGATGCACATTACATCCGGCATCACTTAGGTCATCGTAGGCATAATCGCCGCTGTCGGTATATTTGGATCCGCCGAACTCATAAAAACCGCCATCACATATATCCACAGTGTCCCGCAATATAGTGTCGCCAATAGCGGGGAGTACCACTACAAAAACGGTATCATCTGTACAATCGGTAGATTCTTCAGCCAACCAAGTAGAGAGTGTAACCGTATAGGTGCCTCCAGAAGCGGGGAAATCGTGTGTACAAGTAGGCTGTACGGATTCTGTTCCGTCTCCGAAATCCCATTTCAGTCCGGTCAGGTTCTGATTGTAGTTGTTGCTGATAGTTCCTCCATAGCGTGTTTGGACGAAACTTTTGCTTTTGAATGTTACCCGGTTTTTGCACTCGACAGGAGTGTAAGACCAAGCACCATCCGAGACGGGAAATTTAGGAAGAGCCAACACTTTGAGTTCGAACCAGCACGATTCTTCCTCCAAGTTGGTTAGGCGACACGTGTACTCTATAGAATCAGAGGAGGTAACATCGAGTTGGCGAGTAGTGGAGACCACCGTTCCGTCTTGTGTAGTCCACCGATAGGCGAATCCCAGCGGAGCCTCGGCAGAGAAATGGGTATCTGCGCCGCAACTGGCAGATTCGATGGTAGCGCTTGCGCAATCCAAGGCAAAATAGGCATATCCGTAGTGTGCACTCAGGGTACAATCGAAAGTTGCCAAGCGAACGGTTACCGTTTTTCCTGCGTATGCACTCAGGTTCAGTCCTATGGTTGTCCAATCTTTCCATGTAACCTGGTCATACCCGCTTCCTTCGGTGTGCCATCCCTCCCGAGTAGCATCGGCGGCAAAATTAATATAGCCGCACATAGGGTCTATTTTTTGCCCTTTTTCATCACATATCTCAATGGTGAAACGCGGTTGCTCATCGGGGTCATGATTAGGATCTTGCAGCACAACTGCATATTGCAGCATCAGAATACAAGATGCCGAATCGATAGTCATGGTATAGGTGATGCCTTCTGCTTCATTTCCGTCTTCCCAGTTTCCCAAACGGACAGATGCTTTTTTCCCTTGAGGCACGATACGCAGTTTATCTCCCGTCCTGGGGTCGGTAGCATTCTCATCCCAACATACCGTATGCCGGCTCAGTTTCGACTCCCAACCGTAATCCACGATGCCCACATTCTCAAATGGTTTTTGTGCATTAACCGACATATCGGCGGTATATTCCGTTTTACCATAGGTACAAACCACATTTGAGGCAGTAAGATCGAAATATGTCAGACAATGTCTGTCGTTGCAATAAACCAGATATTCTCCTTGATAATAGGCAAAAGCCCCATACAGGGCGATCCCTTGTTTGTCGTAAGAGATACTGCGGACACGGAAATTATAACTACCTTCGTCCAGTCCCTCAATAAGAGCGGATGTTCCCATAGAGGGGTCATAATTAACGGTGTTCCATGAATTGGAACCCACAGAGCGGTATTGAACGATGTAGGTGTCTGCAGAGCCCGTCCAAGTGAGCAATACGGTATCACACGTTACGGAAGTTGCCGTGATATTCTTTGCCGGTTTGACTCGTGAGTCAACGATTTGGATATTATCCACGCATGCTCCGAACACCGAGTCCGCCAATGCATTGTTACCTTTATTAGCCCACGCCACATAAAAGCGCAAAGTATTAGAGGAAGTAGCAGACACATTGAGTGTGTTTGCGAAGGTGTATTGCTGCCATGTAGACTGCCCGTATAGTGCACCGGAGTTATTTACATTTGTCAGAGCAGCGGGCATCACTCCGCTATTTGCATTAGCCGTGATATATGAAACAGCCCCCACGGTAGGATTAGAATACGTGACATATCCCACATACAATGCAGCATTTGCATTGGCGGCATTCAACCAATCAAACGACAGATAGTACGACCCTGCAGGCAATTTAAAATCACGATATGCGAACTGCAGGTTAGCCGGTTTGCCAAAGCATGGAGTTGTAAGCGTATCACTGCTCACGATATACAACGAACGCCGACCATCGCTATGTACAGAATTTCCGACCATCCAACGGTCGTTGCACGCAGCAGCCTGACTACCGCCATTCAGAACCCAGTTTTGAGACAAATCAGACATTTCAGACGTATTTTCCTCAAAACTCATGGAATAGGGGATTGTTACGGTCTGAGCATAGGCAGCAGTAGCCCAAGCCATAGCCAAGCCGAAAATCAGTAGTTCTTTTTGTACCCTCATATTGTAATAAAATTAACTATCAAAACTTATTTTTTGTAACCTATATACGTATATTCATTGAGTTATATTTATCTTTTCCTCCCCAAAAATAAGCACCAACAAGCAAACTAAATAACAGACAAATACCAAAAACAGTCGCAAAGTTACATAAAAATAATAATACACACAACAAAATAACACAAAAAAATCAGAAAAACTTTCATTTTGCATAAATATACATATTTTCATCCACTATACACATATATTATAGACGGCAAGAAAAGTTATTCTTTGAGAATGCGAGACGATAAGGAGTTTTACTCATATCACAGGCTTTCGTATCGCTACAGCATTCGGTGTGGCTGTGGCGCATAACGACGCGGGGTGCGTCGTCTCCACACGTTCCAACAGCCCAATTACCGCGGACGAGGAGAGCCCCAACTTCGCCTACGGACTTGTAGGACCCCGCGGACGAGGCGTCCGCGTCCCCGGCGGGAGGTCGGTGGCAATTGCGGGGTAAACAGCGGCAAAAACAGCGTTATCCTTCGTGTACCTCTCGGGTATCCTTCGTATATCTCTCGTGTTTGTATGGTAGATTATAAAGAAAAGCGGGCTTGGCAAGCCCGCGGCGGAAACATTAGGATATAGCAGCCGAATACGGCTACAACGGAGACCGCTTTGTAGTTTTCATTTAGAAACACTTGGTAGTTTTCATTTAGAAACGTTTTTTTGGAGTATGCGGGGGCAACTGAATGAGGATAGCGCATCGGATTTAGCATTTTTATTTGCAGAAACCAGTTTTATTTGTAGAAACCAATATATTTGTGTAACTTTGTGCGAAATTATGTTGTATAAAAACAAACGCACGAAAAATTTCATCAAATATGTTCAGATATATCATCAAAAATATAGTCCTCAAATCCTATTCAATAATCATCAATCAGACTATGAAGAAAGTTTTGTCCTTTTGTTTATTTTTGGCAGTGTCGGTACGTGCATGGGGTTATACGGCGCAGATAGACGGTATCTATTATGATCTGAACCACGATACAGCCCACGATGTCTATACTGCCACGGTAACCTACCGAGACCTGAACTACAATTCCTATTCGGGTGAGGTGGTTGTGCCTGAAAGTGTGGAATACAGCGGAGAGACATATACTGTAACGATGATTGGGAACCATGCTTTCGGGAATTGCGCCTCACTGACAGCCGTCTCGTTGCCTAATAGTATTGCTGAAATTGGAGATTATGCCTTTGTAGGTTGTTCGAACTTGACGGAAATAGAGATACCGCAAGGCGTAACAGCGATACAGGTGCGTACTTTTGAGGATTGTATTTCATTGAGATCGGTAAAAATACCGGAGGGGGTAACCATCATTGCCAATTCGGCTTTTGAGTATTGCACATCTTTGGAAACCATTGATTTTCCCAAAAGTATGCACTATATAACAGCGTTGGCTTTTTATCAATGCCATTCACTAAGATCTATCACAATACCGGAAAACGTAACCACCATTGAAGGTCGTGCTTTTGAAGGTTGCTACGGATTACAGTCGGTACAGTTATCGAAAAATACCGTCAGTATAGGAGATCGGGCCTTTTATGACTGCCCTGCGTTGGTGGAGATTACGCTTCCCGAAAGCGTAACCAGTATCGGGGAGAATGCCTTTACCTCGCAGATATTATCCGTTACGGTATTAGGCAATACGCCTGCTACCTTAGGGAAGGATGCATTTATGGGAAATACAATTTTTCTTGTACCGAATGTAGATGTATATAAAGCGGTATGGAAAGGCTATCAACTTATAGTACCAAAAAATGAAACTGCCGCCACGGTGCATTTGGAAGCGATGTCCGACAAATCAGCATTGCAGCATACCTTGGGGGTGGACAGCCTAAAAAAGATCACCTCACTGACCATCAGTGGCACGATTAACGGTTACGACATTATGATGATGCGCAACCAGATGCCGAACCTGTTGGACATAGACCTACGGGACGCACATATAGTAGCCAACGACTACGAATATACCAAAGGGTATCACTCGAAGCAAGACACATTGACGGCATATTCTTTTACCGGAACGGGGACGCATATCCGCAAAGCGGTGTTGCCCAACAGCGTGGTTTGGATAGAGCAGAATGTGTTTAACGCCCCCTATTTGCGTGAAGTGGTGCTTCCGGAAAACTTACAGGCAGTAGGCGACAGCACCTTTTTAGGTTGCTCGGCACTCAGCACACTAACACTCCCTGAGGCGCTTACCACAATCGGGAAATCGGCATTTCAGGGAACGGGTTTATTTTCTGTTTTTCTCCCCGCAAATGTAGAGACGATAGGTGAGAAAGCATTTGCCGGAGGCGGAGACGGAAACAGCGGATACTATACCCGCTATTATGACAACGCTCACTCCGATCTGGTGTATAACGCTGCAGATGCGCCTGAGTCAGGAGGTTTATTGCAGACACTGACCATTCCAAAGAACTCCAAATTGACAACTATTTCCCGATATGCGTTTGCGGGGAATAACAACCTGCAACAAGTATCTATTCTCGGAGACAGTATCACAAAGATAGAGACCGGTGCTTTCAATCATTGTTTATTGGATACGATTATCTTGCCGCCGCACTTGACAGCATTAGACACGTTGGCTTTTGCGTACTGCATGGGGCTGAATTTTGTAGCGATGCCTAACACTCTGACCGAGGTGGCGGCAAATGCGTTTGTGGGGTGTACGAACTTGGATAATGTACAATTTCCGAATAAACTGACGAAGATCGGGCATCATGCATTTGCGGATTGCACCAATCTGCGCAATGTGGACATTCCCGGACTGGTAACGGATATTGAGGACTATGCGTTCAAGGACTGCCAAGTGAAAAGCGTATATAGTTATTTGTTCGACCCGTTCACGATTGGTCAAAACACGTTCTCGCCTTACGCCAATGCGAATGCGATACTCTACGTACCGAATGTGGAAGACACTGAGATGAAATACCTGTACGACACACAATGGTCACAGTTTATTCACCGCGAGCGGATGGACAAGGATTTTGTATATGACGATTTCTATGGGACGGGGGACATTACTATACGTTGCGAGGACGACCCGTTGAAGGGAAACCCGAATGCGTTGTTGTACCCCGGTGCGGGACTGACGATAGAGGAAGGCGAATGCGACACAACAGGGGTTGGCAATATAGTGATAGGGAGCGACGGCGACGAGGCGTGGGGCTCGGTGATAGCGGGGTGCAACCTGCGTGTGGACTCGCTGATACAGAACATAACCATTATGGGGAAAAAGTGGTATTTTCTGGGTTTCCCATTTGAAGTGCGCATAGCGAATATACATGCAGATGCAAAGTACGTCATTTACGAGTACGACGGACAGATACGCGCACAAAGGGATACGACAGGTTGGAAGCGCGTGCCGGCAGGGCAAGAGTATCTATACCCCGGACACGGCTATATCTTCCAGTTCAACTTCGCGACCAGTGGTGACATATCAATTGTGGTGCCTGCGCCCGATTTCTGCAGCCTAATAGAACAGATTGTTTTGAAGTTCTTCCCCGCGGACAAGGCGAATAACTCAAGTTGGAACTATGCTTCCAATCCGTTCTTAGGATACTACAACATAGACGACCTGAACCTGACTGTGCCGATCACGGTATGGGATGTAGCGACAGGCAACTATCGCACCGTGCGCCCGGGCGATGACGAGTACTATTTCTCACCCTACGAGGGCTTTTTCCTGCAAAACGCGGATGAGCAGGATGCGGAACTGACCTTTGACCGCAGCAAGGCGATGACCAAACAGCAGATGGACGAACAGCGCAAACAACGTCGGCAAGCCGCAGCACGCACACCTCGCAAGGAGATGGGACGGCGGTTGATAGAGTTGAGCATAGGATCGGAGACAGCGAGCGACAAGACCCGCATCGTGATTAACGAAGGGGCAGGTTCTGGGTATGACATAGGGGCGGATGCAGCGAAATTTATGACCACGGACAACAGCGTGCCACAAGTATTCTCCTACGACAATGACAATGTAGAGTATGCCATCAACGAGCGTCCGATGGGTACGGGAACGATAGAATTAGGCGTGCGCCTGCCCAAAGCGGATATGTACACGATAGAGGCAACACGTATGGACACCGCTTTTTATCTGCTTGACCGCGAACAAGACCGCCTGCATGATTTTACGGACGGCGACTATATATTCTCCGCAGGTGCGGGTATGCACACGAACCGTTTCGCCCTTGTGCGGAGTCGTGCCCCACAAGGCATAGACAACACCGCCGATGGTGTACATATAGAGCCTACCGAGAACGGGCTATATATACAGGGTGATAAGCCGGTGGAAGTATATAATGCAGCGGGTATGATGGTGGCAAACGGCAGACAGAACGGATTGCTACCGTTGCCTGCAGGTGTGTATATGGTGGTGGCAGACAGCAATACGATAAAATGTGTGGTTAAGTGAGGCAGCAGGTAATGAAGAAATATCTTTTCATCATACACCTGTGCATAGTTGCACTTTGGGGTACCTTACCCGTACGAGCGCAGCAAGAGGACGACTTTGACCCTGTCTTACCGCCAGACCCTGCTGCCGCATACCGAGTAAGCATAAGTGCCGAACCCGAAGAAGGGGCAGCAGTATCCGGGGGAGGTTCATTTGCCGCAGGCGTAAGCGTACACATCAATTGTACGCCGGCAGAGGGATATCGGCTGGACTATTGGACACAAAACGGGGTGCGCTACTCCGAAGAGACAGGTTTTACCTATATGGTTACACCTAAGAATACGTTTTTTGTGGCGCATATGGCGAAGATAGCGACCCACAGCCTGAACCTTTTGACCAATATGCAAGGGGCAGGTATATTGACAGGCGCGGGGGATTACTATCCGAACAGCGTAGTGGAGATAGGCTGCACGCCTAATACGGATTATCACTTCCTGTACTGGTTGCAAGAGGGGGAGGTCTATTCGTATGAAAAGGAGTGTACCTATACAATGGGGAACCGCGATGCGACCCTGACAGCGGTGTTCAGTCATACTCCGCATTATACTGTTTCGGTAGCGGCAGATGATACACAGGCGGGAGAAGTGTCCGATGTGAGCGGGCGGTATGCTCCCGGCGAGGAGGTAAGACTATCTGCCAAAGCCTATACGGATTATGTTTTTTCACATTGGACACTAAACGGAACGTATTTGACCGACCAAGCCACATTTACTTATACAGTAGGAGACTATGATGCCGAGTTGGTGGCGGTTTTCGACTTTGATCCGCAGTATCCAGACGACCCCGCCACCGAACTGACCAGTGCGGTACGATTGGTTTGCGAACCCGACGGGGCGGCTCAACTGAACCTGTCCACGGAAGCCAGATACTATGAGGGCGACACACTGATTATCCGTGCCACAATGAATGCGGATTATGTGTTTAAGGGGTGGTATAGAGACGATGAATTGGTGGCATCGGCTCCGGTGTTTTCCTATATAGTTGGGACGAAAGATGCAACGTTTACCCTGCGGGCAGAGCGGATTATCTATAGCCGGCTGGAAATAGTTTCCGCCCCGGAAGATGTGGTAACGTTTAACCTCAGTTCGGGACGCACATACCCCGCCGGTACGACACTAAGGCTGCGTTCTGCGGTGGCTTTCGGCTATGTATTCGATGGGTGGTACGAAAAAGATTCGCTGCTTTCCAGGGAGATAGAACTACCCTACACGATAGGGACAGAAGATGTTATGCTGACAGCCAAAGCCGTCCCCGCAGACCCCGACGACGAATTTGACCCACTGCACCCCGACGACCCCGCAATGAAAGCCGTACATATCCATGCCGTCTCTGCCAACAGGGCGATGGGCAAAGCCTACGGTTCGGCAATATGCGTAGAGGGCAAACAGGTAGAGATTGGAGCGCAAGCCACCTATGGTTATCGTTTTGCGCATTGGAGCGATGGCGAGGACGATGCCGTGCGCACGGTAGTGGCTACCCAGGATACCACCTATACGGCGTTCTTTGCACCGAAAGTATTCAATCTGACCGCCATGCCGGCAGATACAATGATCGGACGAGTAACCGGCGGCGGCAATTATCCCTATCGCACCGATGTGATGCTGCGTGCAATACCCGAAGAGGGCTATCGTTTTGTGCGCTGGTCGGACTACAATACGGACATAGAGCGTAAGGTGCGCCTCACCTCTGACACCCTATTTACCGCCTATTTTGAAGCCATCCGCTATACCATAACCGTAGAAAGTGCTACACCGGAGACGGGACAGGTGAGCGGTGGAGGTGTGTATGCTCCGAACGCCACTGCCGTGATAACAGCCACGCCGAAAGGCAGCAACCGTTTCCTGCAATGGGACGACGGCAATACCGATAATCCACGCAAAGTGATAGTAACAGGCAATCGAACTTACATCGCTCTATTTGTAGGAGGAGGATTGACACCTACCTATATAGGCGACCAATCCGATGCCGACAGCACGTATAAGATGTTGATAGGCAACTGGATATATCTTGTGCGCAATGGTGTGATTTATGATGCGACAGGCAGGCGGGTAAACTGATAGAAAGATAGAACGCATTAGCGGCGGATAGGGGTGCGTGCTGCGCACAATGCGATGCTTTGCACCACGATAAGCAGAATGGCAAAAGCACACCAAAACATTATTTGACAACGCACAATGCGTTGCCATAACAGCAAAAGAACAGGCTGCCCGATGAATGTCAGGCAGCCTGTTTCAGAAAACAACACGTATTTCTTATTGTACCTTGGATTAGCGTTTGTAGGGGAGCGAGGCGTGTATAGCCGCGCTACTGCTACCGATGAGGAGGTCGAAAGTGCCCAGTTCGAGCGTCCATTGGTGCAAATCGGGGTCGAAATAGGAAAGCATATCATCGGTAACGGTGAAATGCACGGTCTTGGTCTCACCCGGTTGCAGGGATATTTTTTCAAAAGCTTTCAGTTCTTTCATAGGGCGGACGAGCGACGACTTGCGGTCGGAGATATAGAGTTGCACCACCTCTTTGCCCTCACGGGAACCCGTATTGGTGATATTCACCGAAACGGTATTGCCGGACAAGGCTGCATCGGAATAAGCAAACGTGGTATAACTCAGACCATAGCCGAAGGGGAATACAGGCTTATGCATGGGGGCATTGATCGTATATACTACGCCTTGGCTTGTATATTTGATCGGGCGTTTGCGACCATAGAGGTCGGCATAGCGGTAGCCTACAAAGATGTCGTCTTTGTACTCCACCTCATCGTTGATACCGGGGTAGGCAGCCGCACCATACTGGTGAGCAGGATAATCGTTGAGCGCAGGCATAAACGTGAACGGCAGACGCCCCGAAGGATTGACATCGCCAAAGAGAACATCGGCGATGGCGTGTCCTGTCTCTGAGCCACTGAACCATGCTTGCAACAAACCTGCAGTCTCAGGCAGCCACGGCGTGGCGTATGCATTTCCCGAAAGGATTACCACCACCAGGTTCTTGTTGGCTTCCGCCAAAGCGGTGATTAGTTCGGGTTGTCCATAGGGCAGGTCGTATTGCAGACGGTCGCAGCCCTCAGCATCCTGATGGTCGGCTTTGTTGAGACCACCGACAAAGATAACCACATCGGCTTCACGCGCAGCAGCGACCGCCTCGTCGGTCAATTCTGCCGCAGAGCGGTGATCAGTCAAGTCCTGACCGGTAGTAACACCATTGTACTCGCCGCCCGTATCGCCCACATAACCACGCACATAGCGCACATTGGTTTCGCCCGCACGCTCACGGATACCCTGAAGCGGAGAGATTTCATATTTAGCCTTGAGCGACGACGAGCCGCCACCAACGGTCATCTGCTTGATGGCATTCTCCCCAACCACGAGAATACGTTTGCCCTCTTGCAGGGGAAGGATATGATCGTTTTTGAGGAGGACGACACCCTCGTCAGCCACCGCACGACCTGCGGCGATATGTGCCTCGGAGCAGAGACTGCCGAAACCATGGTTTGGGTTCATGGAAGTGCGGAAGATAAGGCGCAAGACATGACGTACTTTGTCGTCCAGTTCGTCCGTCCCCACCTCGCCGCTGCGAATCTTTTTCAGGTACGGCTGCGCGAGATAGTACATATCATAGGCGTTGGAGGTGCCGTCGGTGAGTCCGTCCGTCCACGAACCGAACTCAAGGTCGAGCCCGTTGCGGATCGCTTCATCGGTAGAGAGCGTGCCGCCCCAGTCGGAGATGACTGCGCCGTCGAAATGCCACTCATTGCGAAGAATATCAATCAGAAGGCGATGGTTGTGGCAGGCATACTGCCCTTGGTACTTGTTGTACGCCCCCATAATAGACCACGTGTTTCCCTGCTCCACCGCCGCACGGAAAGCGGGCAGGTAGATCTCATAGAGGGCGCGGTCGGACACCGTCACATTGACTGTATGGCGGTTGCCCTCCTGGTTGTTGAGCGCAAAATGCTTCACACACGCCGCCACGCCGCAGGATTGCATGCCCTGTATATACGGCACGACCATTGCAGACGACAAGTAAGGGTCTTCACCCATATACTCGAAGTTGCGTCCGTTGAGCGGAGTACGGTAGATATTCACCCCCGGACCGAGCACCACGTTCTTGCCACGGTAGAGAGCCTCTTCGCCTAGGGAACGCCCATAGAGTTGCGCCAGCGAGGGGTTCCACGTAGCCGCAAGGCAGGTAAGTGCGGGAAAAGCAAAGCAGGAGTCATTCGTCCACCCCGCCTGCTCCCACTCGTCCCATTTGACTTCCGGGCGGATACCGTGAGGTCCGTCGGTGCACCAGAGTCCGGGAATACCCAGACGTGCCACACCGGGGGAAGAAAACTTGGACTGCGCATGAATAATGGCAATTTTCTCCTCTATGGTCATACGCGAGAGAGCGTCCTCAATGCGGGCATCCATAGGTGCCAACGGGTCGAGATACACTTGAGCGGACAGCGGAAGCAGATACGCCAGAACCGCTAAAAGGGTTACAAACAGTTTCTTCATAATCTCTATGAGTTGGAACGTTAATTATCGTGTAATTAAACGTTAATTATTTTTCTATGGAACATATAATTTGCCATTAATCTGACCATTAATTTGCCTTTTCGGCTTTGAGATGCAGAGCGGTAATCAGCCGCTCTACACCGATAGGATTTACTCGGCAACTACCGTGCCAAGTGCATTGTAGCGGACACCATCTTTGATAATGTAGAGTTGTCCGTTCTTGATTACCTTGGTGGCTTTGGTAGCAACGGTCGCATCGTTGAGTGCGGTCATCTCGGAGGAGATGGTAACCTTTGCACTGATTGCCTCGTAATCAACGACAAGGGTGATGGTGCAGTCGGTATATTTCACATCTTTGTTGGCAGGTTTGATGTTACCGGCACCTTTGCCATTCAGTACACAGGTATATTCCTGATTGATAGTCCAAGGCGTATCCTCGGCATCAGCCACAAACTCTACCGCCCAGTTGCCGAAAACCACCTTGAACTCACCGCCGAACTCAGCAGCCAAGAGTTCATAGGTATTCTCTTTGCCTGCAACAGGAGCAAACTGCTGGTCAGCCTCGCACTTCCAGCCGAGTTGCTCACCGGGGAGATACCAGTTAGCCTCCGATACATAGAAATCACCGGCAACGAGAGTCAGCACTTTGTTGCCGTTCTCATCGTCTGTCAGAGTCAGTTTGGCGTTTTTGTAACCGCCGAAAGGATTAGCCAAGCCCAAGTTGGCAGGCTCACCTTGCTCTTTGTTCTTTGCGCCCAGTACATACGGTTTGTTAAATTCCAGACTTGCTTTGGTATCCCAGTTGGTAGCATACTGCATATCCCACGAGCGGTTCTCTACAATCTTGAAAGTACCATTCAAGTCAGGGACAACAGCGGTCAGGACATCACCATCTGCTTCGAATTGAACAGCCGCAGTAAGGTTCCAGTTGTCGGTAAAGGCACCAATGATTTGATAGGTAGTAGGTGCCCCTGCGTG
The DNA here is from genome assembly GCA_934728255.1 of uncultured Bacteroidales bacterium. Classification (GTDB taxonomy): domain Bacteria; phylum Bacteroidota; class Bacteroidia; order Bacteroidales; family Paludibacteraceae; genus Colicola. Next base: position 72,357 of record CAKVEC010000009.1, on the reverse strand, counting down.
TTCATAGACGGTACCGCTAACGGTAACATACATATCATCGCCATCAACCGTGAGATAAATGGTAGCGTCTTTGATACGCGGATCTTCAAAGTTTGTTTCGCCCATCAAGAAAGTTGCGTTTGCGGGAGCATCTTTCTCGCCCTCGGAATCATCGCACTTAACCAATTTGTACTCTGCCCCATTGACAACCGGTCCTTCACCTTGTGCTGCAGCACCGAATTGCGGATGCCAACCACCATCTACGGTAATCTTGAAATCTCCATACAAGTCAGCGACTTCCAATTTGTACATGCCGGAACCGGCTTTTACTTCAGTGAACTTGGTGGCAGCATTGTCGGGTGTCCAACCGGTAGCACCACCTACGAGATAATAGTCAGCAGCGTTCAGCGAGAGTGCTGCCAAAGCGACTACGAAAAAAGAGAATAACTTTTTCATAATACTAAAATTTAATTGTTAATAAAAATGGTTATTTAGTTATTTAGTTAGTTGTTATTGTATTCATTGTCTGCGCATAATTGGCGGGGTCGCCACCGAGAAGCGGACAATAGAGTTCGAGGCTTGAGCGCAACATTTTTCCATTACGTATAGCATCTATCTCACGCGGGGTCATGGCAGAACGATAGAACATCAGTTGATGGATATTGTTGCCACGGATATTGAATGTCGCAGGGGGTGTCTCTCCTTGACGCCGCGCCCCCGCAAAGACCTCGTAACGGAACTCACCATTGCTCTCATAGCAGAGTGTGTAACTTTCCAAGCCCGGTTCGGGCGTAAAGGAAACACTATGCACCCCGTTCTCGTCCCCGTCCGTGCAAACCTTCTCGGGCAATGGCTTGCCCTTGTCGAGTGCCTGCCACATAGAGGGCGGGAAAGCCGACGCAAACGCCTGATGCCCACGGTTGTCAGGGTGGTAGATGTCGGTACCGTTCCAGTATGCCCAATGCCCCTGCCCGTCATCCATCGTGCCGAAGAGGTTGATAGTGGTTACGTTCCACTGCTGCACCTCGAGGTTCACCTCGCAGAGGTCATTGTAGTCAACCGCATTAAAGTCGGCACGCGGGTAGTTGTTGGTAACGATGACGGTACGCCCATCCTGCTGCAACTGCTCTATCAGGCGCGGCATATTCTCGCGATAGGAAAGCAAGGCACGTTCACCTTTCTCATGCAAGCCCTCGTTGCCGAGACTGAGACCGATAACCACATACTTGGCTTGCGTAGATAGCAGGTCGCGGTCGTAGCGGGCAAAGAGATCATAGGTATCGTTGCCGCCAACGGATATATTTACCGCCTGCCAGCCACGGGGCAAACGCGCTGTTACCAAGTCGGCGTAGCCCTGCAGGGAGTCTGCGCCTACCCCCTTACACACCGACGAGCCAAAGAAATAGACGGTGTGTTCGGGTCTTGTGGTGCAGGACGATACCTGCACCACAAGCGCAAACAGGAATATATGTAGGCAGCGTTTCATTGGGGAACGTTAATTATCGTATAATTAGTCGTTAATTTTTATGGAACATATAATTAGCCATTAATTAACCATTAATTACGCATTGTGCATTACGAATTACGCATTATTTTGCCCAGACGCAGGAGGTGATACTCTGTGCAGGAAGGGTGATATTGAAATGGTGGGTGTTGTCGTCGATGATGAAACTAACGCCTTGGTCGCTCTCGTTGAAGAGTACCAGTCCGTATGTACCATCAGGGTTCTCGGATGCCACTGCCGACACGTTAGTGGGAAGGTAGCCCGTAGTGCCGATACGGGTGGAACCTGTGCGGAGGACTTTGCTGAGGTGTCCGATGACGTAATAGTGGCTGCGCTTGGTGAGCGTGGTATAGTCCCGCGACGACACATCCACCGCCCCATAGCAGGTGGAGCAAGCCCCTGCACCGCCGTGAGGACCACCGTTGTCATCAAGCATAAAGTTCCACACAATCACCGCCTTGCACCAGCGGGTAACCGTTGCCATACAGGTATTTTTCATTTCCTGCATCAACGACTGACTGAAACTCTGATAGTTCCACGTACCGATAGACGCCTCGGTGAAATAGAGGTTCTTGTCGGGGGCTTGCTTATGGATATTCTCCAACTCGGAGGGACTGCCGCCGTAGTTGTGGTAGGCGGCACCGTCAATGTACTGCGAAGCGTCGGCATCAGCGTATATCTTGAGCGGGTATTGCTGTTGGTCTTCCTTGTTGTCGTAGTTGTAGTTGTGGTCGAAGCAAATGATTTTTGTCTGCAAACCGGCTGCACGGAAAGCGGGTCCGAGAGCGGTTTTGACAAAATCACGCTCTTGCTGCCACGGCATATAGAGCGACATCGAGTTGCCCCAGTTGAGCGGTTCGTTCTCCACCGTTACACTGGTGATGTTCACACCCTCTGCCTCAAAGGCTTGTATCCATTTGACGAAATAGGTAGCGTAGTCCTGATAGTAGTCGGGGTTGAGGTAACCGCCCACCCAGTTGTTGTAGGCACCTTTCTTGTTGATGTCGTCCACTTTCATCCAGCGCGGACAACTCCACGGTGTACCCATCACTTTGAGGTCAGGGTTGATTGCGAGTATCTCTTTGAGCACAGGAATAATGTACTGTGTTTCATCGGAAGTAAGTGCAAAATGCTCGATACCTTTGGTGTCGCAGCAGGTGTAATCATAGTTGCTGCGGGCATTGAAGTCACTGCCTCCGATGGGTACGCGCACGTAACTATATCCCATACCATCCTGTACGCTGAAGGTCTCGCGGAGCAGTTTGGTGCGGTTGGCTTGCGACATCTGCATAAGGTTGTAGGCAGCGGCACCCGTGATGGCTGCGCCAAAGCCATCGAAGTTCTGATAGCGTTGGTTGGGATTGATGGTGAGCGTTATCTCAGGAGACATATTCATACCCTCGGCAAAGTCTTTGCCGATAGCGTCGAAGTGCATCGTGTTGTCGGCGGTGGTGATGTAGGTCATCACATCGCGCGTCTGCGGTTTCTGGTCTGTACCGCCGCCCTGTCCGCCTTGGTCGGGCGGAGTAACCACGGGGGTATTGCAAGCCGCTAACAAAAGAGCAGCAAAAAGAATTGGTGTCATTTTCATTGTTCTGTTTTTTTACTCCATTAATGTCCGTTAAAAGACCATTAAAAGACTCCGTTAATTGCCGTTAATTGATCGTTAATTGTTAATTTTAGCATAGGATGCGCATAGGATAGGCTTAGGATAGGGAATAGTATCGGGTATCACCTATCAATCACCTATCAATCACCTATCAATCACCTATACCTGTTAGCATCATCTAAGTATTTTGCTACCTGCTTGGATAACGATACCGCGGTAGTCGGCATTGACCGTACGACCGAGGACATCGAAAGACTCAGCACGAAGATAATCGCTGTCGGCGTTTTCGAGTGCAGTGGGGGCACCTTTGCGGGTAATTGTGTTGGAGGATTGCGCGGCATTGGTCAGATCATCGTTGTTGAGCGGGCAATAGATCTCGAGCGAAGAGCGGAGCAACTTGCCCTCCTCAAGCGCCGCCACTTCGTCGGCATTGAGGGCAGAGCGGTAGAACATCAAGTCATTGACCTGCATATCCAATCCGCCGAGTACCACCTCACCGAGAATTGACTTGTCCTCCTGCTTGTCCATCTGCTTGCCATCAAGATAGGTATAGGTCTGACCGGCAGCCTGATAGTGGGAGATAACCAACGTATGCCAGTTGCCGTCGGCCGCAGCCGCAGGGAGAGCCACCGAAGTAGAAGTGCCGTTGAGACGCAATTTGGCAAATATACCTGCAGCGGACGTTTTCACACGCACCACAAGGGTGTATGAACCTACAGCCGCCTCGGGCGAGAAGCCCAAAGTCTCGGTAGCAGTAAGGTGCAAGCCCTCGCCGTTCTGACGAACAGGCATCGGTTTGCCTGCAGCCAGCACATCGAAGAGCGACGGCACAAAAGCGTGCATAAACTCGGTATGCCCCGCCTCGGTAGGATGGTAGATGTCGTCACCATTTTGATAACCGTCCGCCCATTGACCGTTGCCTTGGCAGTTGTCCAATGCACCGAGGAAATTGACGGTAGGGATGTCCCATTCGTGCATCTCAAGGTTCATCTTTTTCACCCAGGCATAGTCGGTAGCGTTGTAGTCGCCGCGGGGATAGTTGTTGGTAGCGATAACGTACTTGCCCTCCGCCTCAAAGAGGTCGATAAGGGTCTGCATATTGGTCTTCCATTGGTCGTAAATCGCCTGTTTGTCAGCGGCTTCGTGCAAACCCTCGTTGCCGAGCCCCAAGCCGATGACCACATATCTGCCGCAATCGGCAAGGAGATGCCCCTTGTAGCGGGAAAGCAGGTTGGTTGTGTTGTTGCCGTTGATAGACGCATTGGAATACTCGTAGCCGGTAAGCAGTTGCCCGAGTTGCCAAGCATAACCGTGCTTGACATTGCCGACCTCGGATGCACCCTGACCGTTGCAGACCGACGACCCGAAGAAAGTAATCTTGTTGTCGGTAATATCAAGGCACTCCAATGAGTAGGTGAAATGCTGCATATCAAGACTAACGATTTTCTTGCCGTGGCGCATAGGGATGTCGCCCAAAGAGATAGAAGCGAGCGACTCATCGGGTTTGTAGCCCACTACGCCTTCCACGCCATTGCGCGTTTTGACGGTCAAGTCCCACGACGAATTGAAGCAGAACTGCCCACGCTCGGCGTCACTCCCCGTGTATGGCACGAGGTCGAGTGTATCGCGCCAAACGCCGTGTCCGCGGTAGGTCATCTCCATACCCGCAGCATTCCAACCGGCGGTAGTTACATTCCCCACGATACCGCAACGATTGATTTTGACAAATTCGGGTTTGGCACTTTGGGTATTGAAACGGACATTATAGACACCCGTTTCGACAGCCACGGTGCCACTATAGAGGACTGTGCCGTCGGCAACCTCGAAAGCAATTGTACCGCCGTTGGTCAGCGTGCAGAAGGTCTCGAAGTTCTGACTTTCGGTCTCGCCGTCTTTGGCAATCCTATACATGTTGATGCTGTTGTCCTCCACGCCTGTTCCTTTGAGGGTCAGGCTCTCGTATTTCACCACCGTTGGCGGTGTAACACCCGAGAACTCCTGCATACGCATACAGTTGATAGGCAGATATTGTCCGCTTGCGCCCTTGGATACATAGATTGTGATTTTACCGTCTTTATCAGGAAAAATCATCTCGGAGAGATAAACGCTGCTGTTGTTCTGGTTAACGCCCGTTCCACCCAAGTTGGTGCCGGCGGCTTGGAGTTGCCCCGTGGTGTTGGTATAGCCCTCGATATCGTATTTGGAGACACGTTTATCGGTTGCACTACGGCTGCCAAAAATTTTGAATTGGTATGCCTTGGTTTGATCCAGCCCGCTGATTACGAAGCCGCAACGCTCGGAATTGGTGGCAAAGAGATAGTCGCGCGTAGCGTTTACCACCGCCAAGTCGCCCAATTTCTCGGCATCGGGGGTGGATAGTCCGCCGGCACCATTGCCGAGGAACAAATCGCCGGTGTAGGCAAGGTGCAGAGCCGTGGTCTGATTGTCGGCAGTAATGAGCGAATAATCGGCATCCTTGCTTACCTGCCAAGGTTTTACCGTCACCTCCGCACCGATGTTGTTCCAGTAGTTGCCATTGCCGTCCGGATTGACCACAGCCGCAGCCTTTTCACGTCCGGTAACACCGAAATCAAAATAGAAGGAACGCTGCAGTGTTTCTGCCGAAACACTCAAAAGGGTCAGCGCAGCGAGTCCTGTCAGAAGAGTTTTTTTCATATCTGTTTTTTATTGCAGTGCGGTATGCTCACATACCGCACTGCAGAATATTGATTAACGTATTTTCTCGTAAGTGGTGGTTTTCTGCTTGGTATCAAGCGTGATGCGATAGATGCCCTCGAAAGGTTCGTTGGTGGCAATCCAGTTGCCTTTCTCATTACCCTCGGAACCATCGCCGGTCTCGCCGTCTTTGACGATACCCGTAGTGCTATTGATACCCTTGATATTCAGACCGTTTTGGGTATAGGTGCCGCCATCTTCTTCGCCACCCCAACCGTGTTGGTGGAAGAACTTGAAGTTGAGCGTACCGTAATCCTTATAGTCAGTGCTCTGCTCATTCTTCATATAGACAGTGAATTGATAGACGCTATTGCCTAACGGACGTGCCACAAAGTTCTGGTTCGGGCTGTCGAAGCCCCAGCCCGATGTAGCGGAAGGATTGGCTGAAGGCTGCCCCATACCTACACCGCAGAGGTACATCACATCGGGTGCGGTGAGTTCGTAGAGCGGCTCGACCACAAGATAGTCGTTGGCGATGTCGTAGGACACATAGTACTGGTCTTTCTTGCCGAGGAACTTCACTTTGTTGCCTCCGAGGTATTCCATCCAATCAAGGTTGTACGCCTTCGAGAGGTCTGCGCAGCCCGTGATTTCCACTTCGCTGTTTTCGTCGAAGAGTATTTTAGCACCGCGGTAGAGTTTGGCAACGCTGCTCGAACTGATGTAGGTTGGTGCTTCTGCGAGGTCGGTTTGCACATCAAGGGTGGTAACAGGCTGTGCCACCTTGCCGCCATAGGTCAGTTCGAAAGTAAGCGGGTTGAATGTGATGGTATCGATACCCTCTATAGCGTCATCGCTCAGGGTGATAGAGGTTGCTTCGCCTGCATTGAACTGCGATTCGGTAATCATAGTCAGTTTGCCATTGAGCATGCCAAAGACGGGTTTCGACCAGTCCACACGCCCGAACTTGGTGCCGACGGAGGCGAGCAGGAACTCGATAGACTTCGGATACTTGAGGTCGTATGCGGTGAAAACGCCGTCCTCCAACGTCATCTGTTTGCCCTTACCGAGCGGCTTGTAGTCGATAGTAGGCGGCATAACGTACATTGTCTCGATAGCAGGACGATGTCCGGTGCAACCGGAGAGAATCATATCCTTGGTCGTACCCTCCACGTTGGTGGCGGTCAGATAGACTTTCACCTGTTCGCCTTCGGGCATGTTCGCGCCAAAGGGAACCGCATACTTATAGGTACCCTCGAAAGCATAGTCGGGGGTGCGCACCACCTCGTTGGCAAGCACGTTCATACCCGCCACGACCTTGACAGATAATGTAGAAAGCGGAGTTTGCGTCTCTGTAACTTTCACGCTGAAAGCAATACTATCATAGCCGAACTGCACATCGGGTGTAAGCAGTGTTGCTTCTATTTGCGGGTCGCCCGCAGGATAGACCTTGCGGAATTCTTTCTGTTGGCAGCCGATAGCAAGTACGGATACTACCAACAATATCCATGATTTACATATATTTTTCATTGTCTTATTCCTTTCCTTTGATTAGTAGCCTGGGTTCTGCTCGAGGTTGGAGTTCTTGTCCAGTGCGGTCTGCGGGATAGGCATCAAGCGGTGTGCCTCCACAAACGGACGCGACTGCGGCAGACGTCCCTCGTCGCGGCTGTTGATACCATTCATCACATCCATCAGTTTGCCGAAACGGATGAGGTCGAAGAGGCGTTGCCCCTCGAGAGCCAACTCCAAACGGCGCTCATGCAGAATGGCATCGAGCATAGCGTCAGTGCTTGCAAGGGCATCAGTCTTCACATCGCCGAGTTTCGCACGATGACGCACATCGTTCACAAGGTCAGCCGCACCGCTCAAGTCGCCCCGGTGAGCGAGAGCCTCCGCCTTGAGCAACATCAGGTCGGCACCACGCAGTTTGATAATGCTATTGAATGCCGAGCGGCATTTGTACATAAACGGATAGTGGTTGGCAGGGTAGTAGTTGCTCCATGCGCAGTCGTAATAGACGATGGTCTGGTTACGGCGCAAGGTATCTCCCTCGGCATCGAACGCAGCGATGAGGTCGCGGCTCGGAGTGATCCATTTCGCCCACGAGAAATTGTTGTCCCAGTTGGACAGGTCGCGTCCGAACATCCATGTGCACCAATTGCCGCTGCCCGCGGGATATTGCACCTCGAGGATCGTCTCGCGCGAGTTGCGCAAGGTAGCGTCTCCACCGCCTCCGTTGTCGCCCGTGCCGGGCGTATAGCCCCACAGGTCTGCGAAATTCGGTTCCAACGTGATACCGTCAGCAAAGACCAAGTTACAGTATTTGACCACGTTCTCCCAGTCGCCTTTCTCGGCATAGAGTTTTGCCAAGAGAGCATATGCAACAGTCTTACTCAAGCGGGTCTTATCGCTGTTGTCAATAGCGGGTGCATAGGGGATAGCCTCTGTAAGGTCGTTGATAACCTGTTGGTAAGCCGAATCCTGTGTTACGGGTTTCGGGAAATAGATCGGATAAACCTCCTCGATATTGTCTGCCGTGATGTCGGGGGCTTCGGTGAGGTTGAGCGGGATATTGCCGAACCAGTGTGCAAGGTCGAAGAGCATCATACCACGGAATATCTTTGCCTCGGCTTTCCATTGGTTGCGCTCCTCCTGCGTAAACGAGGGGTCTTCCACCTTATCGATATTGGTGATGACCACATTCGCCTGCGCAATGTCTTCGAGATAGCGGTCCCAGTCGCGGGCAATATCGCTATTGGAAGCATCGAGGGCATTGGTTTCTACAGGCACCACCTCGGCACCTGTAGTACCGGCATACGCATTGTCGGTACGGGCTTCACCGAAGAGCAGATAATCAACATACCAGTGCTCCTGACGGTCGCGCATCAACTGATAGAGATTTTGATAGACCGCCTGTATTGCTGCACGGTCTTTGAATTTGACGCGTGCAGTGTCGGCGTTTGACGAACCGAGGTTCAACTCCGACTGGTCAGAAATCGGTTCGATATTGAGGTCGCACCCCGCCATAGCCAGTGATGCGAGGGCTACACCTATTATATATATGTACTTTTTCATATTGTGGGTCTCCTAATTAGAATTCGATGTTAATACCGAGTACGAAACTGCGGGTTTGCGGATAGGTACCATAGTCAAGCCCTTGTACCGTACCCGAATTGCCGTTTTGGTTCACTTCGGGGTCCATACCGAGGTAGCGAGTGAGTGTAAGCAGGTTCTGTGCGGAGAAATAGGGTTGCAGACGGCTCATACCAATCTTTTGCATCCATTTGCCCGAGAACTCATAGCCGATAGTGAGGTCTTTGAGACGGATATACGAACCGTCCTCCACAAAGTAGTCGCTCACCTTCATATCGAAGCCCGCTTTCGGGATAGAGGTCTCCATACCCGGACGACGCCAGCGGTCGAGCACGCGAACCGACTGGTTCTTGGCATCGTACATACCCTCGGTCTCGATACGACCGGCATTGAAGATGTCGTTGCCGTACGAACCCTGGAGCAGGAAACTGATGGTTACGCCATAGAAGCGGAACGTGTTGGTCATACCAAAAGTGAAATCCGGGTTAGGGTCTCCGATGTAGGTGCGGTCAGCAGCCGTAACCTCACCATCGCCGTTTACATCCAAATAGATGAGTTCGCCCGTCTCGGGGTCCACCCCACCCGTTTTGTAGCCATAGAACGAGCCGAGCGGCATGCCCGGTGTGTTGCGCACGCAGTAGTCAGCCAGCACATCGGTTACCTTGGCATCGTAATAAACCTGACTGGTAGCCAGTTTATCGAGACGGTTCTTGTTGTGCGAGATATTGAACTGGGTGTCCCATTGGAAGTTCTTGCGCACGAAGTTATGCGAAGTAATAGAGAACTCCACACCCGTATTGGTCATCTCGCCCTCGTTGCGCTGTATCGATGATACGGCAGCCGAACCGGCAGGCAGAGTAACCCACATCAGCATATTGGTGGTTTTCTTGTAGTACCAATCGAAATTGAAAGTCAGACGATTGTGAAGCAACGTCCAATCCAAACCGACATTGGTCTGCGAAGTGGTCTCCCATGTGAGGTCGGTATTGCGGAGCGAAGCCTGGCTGTAGGTCGGTACGGCGTGTTCTTTACCCGTCTCCCACCAGTTCTGGCGGTTGATATTATAACGCTCGAGGTAGGCATAGTCGCCGATACCCGCCTGGTTACCGGTCTGTCCCCAGCCGCCACGGATTTTGAGGTCGTCGATCCAAGTAACGTCTTTCATAAACTCCTCACCCGAGATACGCCATGCCGCGCTTGCCGAGGGGAAATAGCCCCAGCGGTGTCCGGGTGCAAGTTTCGACGAACCATCTGCACGGAAGTTAACCGAAAGCAGGTAACGCGAATCATAGTTGTAACTTACACGCGCGAAAGCGGACATAATCGCCCACTCGCTGGCGGTAGTGGTGGTGGCACTCGGGTCTATCTTGTTGGCTGCATTCAGTGTCTCGATCGTACCATCGGCATAGTGGCTGCCTTGGATGTTCGCATACGTGTACATCGAATGGGTGTACGACGAACCGAGCATCACATCGAGGTTGTTCTTGCCGAGTTGCGTGTTGTAACTCAGTACGTTATCCCATACCGTTACGAGATCGGACGTGCGTCGATCGGTTCCTTCACCGTACTGGTTACGTCCCCACGAAGTCTTGTCGGGGTCGAGGAACGAGGTGAAATTCACCATCTTCAGGTCTTCCGTGAAGGTGGTAGTGAATTTCAGCGAATGCGTATAGTTGTCAGAACGATTGAACTTTTTGGTATCATACAGAGTAAAGATACCCTTGCCGCTGGCTACAAGACGATGCTGTTTATCGTGCTGATTCTTATAGCGTTCAATATTCTCCAGCGGGTGCGTGATATTGCTCACGCCATAAAAATTGGTATAGTAATGGTTCGGGTTCTCGGGGTCGTAAATCGGCGCGTATGTCGGTGTGTTGATAACCGACAGAACCAATCCGCCGCGGTTGGCACCCGTACCCGAGGAGATGGTGCCTTCGTTGTCGCTGTAGGCGTAGGCTACATTGCCGCCCACGTTCAGCCACTTGGTGATTTCAGCGTCAAGCGCGGTGCGGAAGTTGTAACGTGCGAATTTGGTTGTCTGGATTACCCCCCCCTCATTCGCATATCCGCCGGACATATAGTAGTTCACCTTGTCGGTACTACCATTGACGGATACCTGGTAGTTCTGTGTAGAACCGGTTTTGTAGGTCTCATCAAACCAGTTGGTCTCGTCCTTCAAGCCGTCGGGCAGCACCACCGTCGAACCGAGGTCGGCGAGATACTCCTTATATTGCTCATAGTTGAGGCTCTCCATACGGTTGGTTACCTGCGTCCAACCGCCGTACATAGAGAATGACACGTTCATCCTCTCTTTGCTTTTGCTGCCAGCCTTGGTGGTAATCATAATCACACCATTAGCCGCACGCGAACCGTATATGGCAGCGGAGGATGCGTCTTTGAGGATCTGCATCGACTCGATGTCATTCGGCGCCAAGAAATCAATATTGGTCATCGGCACTCCGTCCACTACGTAAAGCGGGTCGTTGCTAGCGTTCATAGATGTGGTACCGCGCACGCGCACAACCATACCTGCACCCGGCTGACCATTAGGCTTCACCACGGTCACACCCGCTGCCTTACCCTGCATAACTTGTGCGGCAGAGGTGATAGGCAGTTTCTCGATGTCATCGGTAGAAACCGACGAGATGGCAGTGGTTACATCGCGTTTCTTCTGGGTACCATAACCGATAACGACCACCTCGTCCAATGCCTCGGTATCATCTTGCAGAACAATCGATACAGGACTCTTGGTATGTGCCGAAATCTCGGTAGATTTCATACCTACATAACTGATAACGAGCGTGGCTTTCTCACTGCTCACGCTAAGCGTGAACCGACCGTCAAAATCGGTTACAGTACCATTGCCCGTACCTTTTTCCAGTACGCTGGCACCAATGACAGGCTCTTGCTGCCGGTCGGTAACCACACCGCTGACCACCACATCTGCCATTGCCGCCATATTGGCAAACAATAATGCGAAAAAGAGAAGTAGTTTGTGTTTCATGTTGTTATAGTAATTAGTTTGTAATTCGATACATTTTTCACGATGCGAATGTATTCTTCAGTTTTTCCGTTGCAAAATTACTACAATTAAATTCTATAAACAAACTATTTCGCCTTGATGTGGGCTAAAAGTGGTATGTTTTACAACATATTTCTCATAACAAACTGATTATCAATAAATATACATTTACACATACATACTAAAAAGTGGATTTATAGGAGATTATTAAGAAGTTTTTTTTCAACTACGAATATACATTTTATGCCCCCAAAAGAGGCCTACACTTAGGGAAACCGCATCAAAACCATGTTTATGCAATTTATACAACATCTATAGTGCATAAAGTGTATAAAAAACAGGTTTATCCTATAAAGAAAAGCCAATTCTTTCTACGTCCTTTCTACGTCTTTTCTACGTAATTGCTATACGGAGGTATAGGAATTGCATACATTTGTATATTTTTTTGGGGGGGAGGAAAGAAAAATCAATCAGACATTTGGGGACCCTGGTGCAATTTTCGCAAACTTGGCACTTGCCTGTTGAATATTACACAACGCCCAGAAAAAAAGCACGCTACGCAAAAACGCAACGTGCTTTTCTCCACTCAACCAGTCGGGATAGCGAGATTCGAACTCACGACCTCCTGCTCCCAAAGCAGGCATTCTAACCGGGCTGAACTATATCCCGAATGCTCTATATCTCAAAAGCGGGTGCAAAGGTACTGTTTTTTTTTGAAATATGCAAGCAGTGGGATAATTAACAATTAAAAATTAACAATTAACATGCATTGTATGGTATTTCTTTTCTCCTATTCTCGACCTATCCTCCTTATATCCACCTTACTTTGCAATGCATAATGAAACCGGGCTATCCACAGGGTAAGGTCCTGGAAATCACAGGGAAATTATGAATTATGAATTGCTATTAGTCGAGCATATCGCCGAAGTTGTTACTGAGTTGCACCATCTGGTCATATTCCTCAGGCGAGAGGTCATAGAAATAGAAATTGCGGGGGTCAACGGGTTTGTCCTGGTAGCGCACCTCGTAATGGAGATGCGGTCCTGTAGATTTACCCGTATTGCCGACAAGGGCGATGACATCACTCCGCTTCACTTTCTGCCCCGTGCGCACCAAAGACTTATACAGATGGGCATAGAGTGTGGTATATCCGAAACCATGGTTTACGATGACCGTGTTGCCATACCCTTGCTTCCATCCGACAAACTCCACCTGCCCGTTGCCAGTGGCATAGACATCGGTGCCGACAGGAGCGGTAAAGTCCATACCAGAGTGGAATCGGCGCACATGGTAAACAGGGTCGATACGGACACCATAGCCGGATGCCACACGTTTAAGGTTCTGATTGAGGACGGGTTGAATAGCGGGTATATTCTCCATACGCACCTCTTGCGTTTTTGCCAGTTCGAGGAGTTCGTCATAGGAGCGTGCTTGTGTATAAATAGCCTTCTCCAGGAGATCCACTTTCTGTGTCAAGTCGCTCACCAACTGCGAGTTGGTCATCTTGGCGATAGAATCATAATAGGCGATACGATGGGTGGCTCCAGTGCGGACATTGAGCGGGATAGGTTCTGCTCCAAAGAGGACGCGATAGAGGTTCTCATCGCGCTGACTAAGGTCTTGCATCACCACTTGCATCTGCTCAACCTGCTTGCTGAGGAGTTCCACCTGCGCCTCGAGGTTTTTGTTTTTCTGACTAAGTTGCGCCTCGCGCGGCGAAGGAAAGAAATAAAAATATATCAGGAAGAAAGCAATACCCAGACAGATACCGCCAATCAGATACCATCCCGACCGCCGCAACCAGTAGAGCAAACCATGCTCAATGCGCTCCAAGGCAAGGGTTTCAGGATTTATGTGATATTTTTTTCTCATTTTTCCACCAGAAGAAGTATTGGTTTTGCTGTTTTTTCTCTTTCTCGGTACGTGCCACATAAACGGGTTTCATCGTATAAGGATTGAGCCCTGTATAGAACATAGTGGTAGAGAGGGTCATCGGCGTTGGGGTGAAATCCTGCACCTGCTCGGGGTGGTAGTGCATCCGCTTTGTCCACTCGGCGAGGTTTGCCATATCACGGTTGGTGCAACCGGGGTGAGAAGAGATAAAATAAGGAATCAGTTGCTGCCGCATCCCCGCTTCCTCGTTGATACGCAAGAAGAAATCGCGGAATTGTAGGAAATGCTCCCATGAAGGCTTGCGCATCAGGTGAAGCACATCGGGTGAGGTATGCTCGGGTGCCACTTTAAGCCGCCCGCTCACGTGGCGGGTGATGAGTTGCCGCCCATACTCCTCCGACATCAGGTCATAGCGCACCCCCGACCCGACAAAAGCGTGGCGTATATAGGGCAACTTGTCCACTGTACGATAGATATCCAGCAGCGGGCGAAAATCTTGATTGAGGTTTTTGCAGATTTGCGGTTGCAGGCAACTCGGTCGGGCGCATTTCTCGCACAAAGAGCGGTCTTTGCCGTGCATACCGTACATATTCGCCGATGGTCCGCCGAGGTCGCTCAGCACACCTTTCCAATCGGGCAGTGTCTGCAAATGCTCTATCTGCCGCAGAATGGACGCTTTGGAGCGGGAAGTGATCTGCTTGCCCTGGTGCGCCGAGATGGTGCAGAAGGAGCAGCCGCCGAAGCAGCCGCGGTGCATACAGACCGAGAAACGGATCATCTCGTAGGCAGGTATGCGCTTGTCCTTGTATTTAGGGTGTGGGAGGTATTGAAAAGGCAGAGCGTAAATCCTGTCCAACTCCTCCGTGGTCATCGGTTCGTAGGACGGATTGACTACTACGAAACGTTTGCCCACGGGTTGCACAATGGTCTGCTGATGTATTTTGTTGCTCTCGGTCTCGATGAGACGGAAATTCTCGGCGTGGCAACGTTTGTCCTTGAGTGCCGCCTCGTGGCTGTGCAGGAGAATGGCATATTCGTCGATAGGCGGCTGTTGTTCAGTCAGATAAGCCGTTTGCGGGATATTATGGCAGATGCCCCTGCGGGCGATGTCAAGTATCGCCTGCTCGCCCATACCATAGATAAGGAGGTCGGCTTGCGAGTCCACCAGGATAGAGGGCATCAAGCGATCCGACCAATAGTCATAGTGCGTCAGGCGGCGCATAGAAGCCTCGATGCCGCCGATCACTACCGGCACATCGGGAAAATGCTTTTTGAGGATCTTGCCGTAAGTAATGGTGCAGTAGTCGGGTCGCATCCCCGCTTTGCCATCGGGGGTGTAGGCATCATCGGAGCGGCGGCGACGGGCGGCGGTGTAGTGGTTCACCATCGAATCCATAGAGCCTGCCGTAATACCAAAGAACAGTCGCGGTCGCCCGAGTTTGGTAAAATCACGGTGATCTCCGCGCCAGTCCGGCTGCGGTACGAGTGCCACCCGATAGCCCGCTGCTTCGAGTACACGCCCTATGACGGCAGCACCGAACTGCGGGTGGTCGATATAGGCATCGCCACTGAACAGGATAACATCCACTTCGTCCCAGCCGCGCAGTTCCAACTCTTTGCGGGTGGTAGGCAGGTATTTTTTCAGGTCATACTGCATCAATCCAGTTGTAAATCCAAGTCCGTTTTCAGTTGTGCCAAAGCCGCATTTTTCTCCAGCATTACCTTGTATTTCTCTTCATTAGTGAATGCCAACTGCGTGCGAGAGTACTGCGCCAAGGTCAGTTCAAAAGTGATAGTATCGTTTTGCAGGCGATCACGCAACAGGCGATAAATCTCCTGCAGATGACTTTTCAATTCGTCCAACTGCCACGGGTTAGGCATTTCCACCCGTATAGGCATACTGCCCGCATAGACAGGACGATAGTCCACAATCAGGCTTTGCAGACGCGGTTCCTCTGCGAAATGAGTACCCAGACCAATCCACGCGTCATTGAATTGGTCCGCCGTAAAAGGGGTGGTACGGTTGGTTTGAGGAGCAGCCTGCTGCTGTGGTTGTGCCGCCTGCGGCTGCACTGGTGCGCTGCCCGCCGTCGGCACTTGCGGGATAGTGAGCATCTGCGGAGCTACCTTGGGGGCAGGCTTCGGGGCAGGTTGCGGAGCGGGAGCAGGACGGGAAGCCTGTACCTGCGGGGCGGGTTGGGCTGCAGGACGTGCCGACTGGGGTTGTGCAGGTACGGACTGCGCTTGCGGGACTGCCGCTACAGGAGCCGCCAATTTGACCAATGCCAATTCCACCGTCAAGCGTTTGTTGCGTGCCGTGCGGTAGTTGATGTCGCAGGTGTTGATAATTTCCAATGCACGGAAAATCCATAGCGGCGGACACTGTTGCGCCTGCTGTGCATAATGCTGCCGGATAGCGTCCGAGGTCTCGAGGAGCGACACCGTCTGCGGGTCTTTCGAGACAAGCACATTGCGCAAGTGCTGCGCAAAACCCGTAATGAAATTGCCGGCATCAAAGCCTTTCTGCAGCACCTCGTTGAGCAATAGCAAAGAGCCGCTCACATCGTTGTGCAAGGCGCAGTCTGTCAAGCGGAAATAGTACTCTGTATCCAGTACGTTCAAGACCTCGATAGTGCGCTCGTAGGTTATCTCGTTGCCGCAGAACGAAACCAACTGGTCGAAGATACTGAGTGCATCACGCATACCTCCGTCGGCTTTCTGCGCTACCACGTTGAGTGCCTCTTCACTCACGGTGATACCCTCTTTTGCCGCCACATTCTGCAAATGTGCCACCGTGTCGGCTATTGTGATACGCGAGAAATCGTACACTTGGCAGCGGCTCAGGATGGTAGGTAGCACCTTGTGTTTCTCTGTGGTTGCCAAGATGAAGATCGCATACGATGGCGGTTCCTCCAAGGTTTTAAGCAAGGCATTGAATGCCCCCGGCGAGAGCATATGCACCTCGTCGATGATATAAACCGAGTACTTACCGATCTGCGGCGGGATACGCACCTCATTGATCAGCGCACGGATGTCATCCACCGAGTTGTTGCTTGCAGCATCCAACTCGTGGATATTAAACGACCGCTGCTCATTGAACGCACGGCACGACTCGCACTCGTTACAGGCGTCGTATTCGGCAGTCGGGTGGAGGCAGTTGATAGTCTTGGCGAAGATACGCGCACAAGTGGTTTTGCCCACGCCGCGCGGTCCGCAAAACAGGTACGCATGCGCCAGATGGTTCTGACGGATGGCGTTTTGCAGGGTAGACGTCAGGGCTTTCTGCCCCACGACGGTCTCAAACGTCATCGGGCGGTACTTGCGCGCAGAAACAATATAATTCTCCATAAATAATAAATTAGCGCACAAAGTTACGAAAAAAAAAGCAGACCCACAAACGAAAAGCGTTTGTGGGTCTGCAAACTTTGTTGCATAAATAGTTCCTTATTTCTTCACGGGTGTCTTGGGGAAGATAATCCAGAATGATATGGCAACCACCAAGGCGAAGGCGGCGAAGATATACCATGCGGCTTGCCAGCCCTGCCAAACAGCCATAGCCCCTGCGGCTTGTACGCTCTCGGCATACACAAAATGGTTCACAATAGCCTGTGCGGAAAGCGTACCTATCGTTGCCCCGAGTCCGTTGGTCATCATCATAAACAGCCCTTGCGCACTGCTGCGCTCTGCTATATTGACCTCCTGATCGACATACATACCACCCGAGATATTGAAGAAATCGAATGCAAAACCATATACCACACAACTCAGCACAAACAGGATGACACCGGGCATACCGGGGTTGCCTGCACCGAACAAACCGAAGCGCAACACCCATGCGAACATAGCCATAAGCATCACATTCTTAATGCCATAGCGTTTCAGAAAGAACGGAATGGCAAGGATACAGAGTGCTTCGCAGATTTGCGAAATGGAAATAAGCATATTCGCATGCTGCACACCGAATGTATCGGCAAAAGCGTCAATCGCGCCGAAACTGGTAATGAACGGGTTGGCGTAACTGTTGGTAATCTGCAGGCACATACCGAGCAGCATGGAGAATATGAAGAAAATAGCCATCTTTTTCTGGCGGAACAGCGCAAACGCCTGCAAGCCCATTGCCTCGACAAACGACTTGCTCTCCACCTTTCCTTTGGTCGGACACTCGGGCATAGTGAGCGCATAGAGTGCCAACAGGATACTCAGTCCGCCGCTGACTACAAACTGCAGGCTGGTCTGCTGGAAACCGCACAAATCCACAATCCACATCGTAGCGATAAAACCTACCGTACCGAACACGCGGATAGGCGGAAAATCCTTGACGGTATCCAGTCCCGCCTTGCCTAATGCTGTGAAAGCCACCGAGTTATTCAGAGCCAACGTAGGCATATAGAATGCCACTGAGACGGTATAGAGGGCGAAGAGTACGCCGAACTGAATATCGTTGCCAAGCAGGACGCCATAGACACCCGCACCAATCATAAACACACCCGCCAAAGCGTGGCACAGACTGAGCAGTTTCTGCGCAGGCACCCAACGGTCTGCCACAATACCCATCAATGCGGGCATAAACAGGCTGACAATACCCTGAATGGAATAGAACCAACCGATATGGGTCGCCAGTCCGTGAGTAGCAAGATAGGTACCCATTGAAGTGAGATACGCTCCCCAAACCGCAAATTCAAGAAAATTGAGGAGAATCAATCGCAATTTCATGTTTTTCATATTGTATTCTTTTTAGTTTATTCTTTCTCTTTCAACTCAAAATCCGCCTCGGCAGTAGCGACACCCTCATACCAATCATCCGCCTTTGTGCGGTCATATTGATAGGCAACTTTTGTGCTGTCCGAAGCATATTGTCCTGTGGTGTCATTTACCACCACCGTGGCACTATCCGTCGGGGAATAATGTTGAATTGACCAATGATACTCTCCGTTCTCGTTTGTATAGAGTGTATCCTTCCAGTTACCAATAGGATTGACAACAACCTGTATATCTTTCAGAGGTTCTTGCTTGTGGTTTGTAACCTTACCTTTTATTTCTAAATCAGCAGAGGGCGTACCATACATAACGAGTTGATTTCCACCTCCACATGCCTGAAAACCGAGCAATGCCATCATCGCTGCCAGACAGCGGTTGATAAAAGATAGTGTTTTGCGTTTCATAACCGGTTAGAATTAATGGTACAATTATATGGTTAATTATATGTTCCGAAAAATTAACGTCTAATTACACGATAATTAACGTTTTCTCTCCTCTAAAACTCCGATGTAAAATGGAACTGTATATGTTTGTAGTCGTTCTGCGCCATTTGCAGCACGTACGCCGAGTCTGCCATAAAGACATCGCGTCCATCCTTGTCGGTAGCCATATACTGGGCTTTGCGTTTCTTGAACATCTCCAACTCGGCGGCATCGTCGCTCTCTATCCAACATGCCTTGTACATCTGCAGGCTCTCCCAACGGCACTTCGCCTGGTACTCGTGTTCGAGGCGGTATTGTATCACCTCGAACTGCAACTGCCCCACGGTACCGATGATCTTGCGTCCGTTCATCTGACTGACGAACAACTGCGCCACGCCTTCGTCCATCAACTGGCTGATACCTTTGTCCAACTGTTTCTGTTTCATCGGGTCGGCGTTCTCTATATACTTGAACATCTCCGGTGAGAACGACGGCAGTCCCTTGAAATGCAGGTTTTCGCCCGAAGTGAGTGTATCGCCGATTTTGAAGTTGCCTGTATCGGGCAGACCGACTATGTCGCCGGCATACGCCTCGTCCACCGTCTCCTTGCGCTGTGCCATAAAGCAGGTGGGCGAAGAGAAACGCATCTGTTGGTTCTTGCGCACGTGCTTGTAATAGGTGTTGCGCTCAAACTTACCCGAACAGATCTTGAAAAATGCGATACATGAGCGGTGGTTCGGATCCATATTAGCGTGTATCTTGAAGCAAAAGCCCGTGAACTTGTCCTCCATCGGGTCCACTATGCGTTCTTCCGCCTGTACGGGGCGTGGCGACGGGGCAATGCGCACAAAACACTCTAATAGTTCTTTGACACCGAACGTGTTCAGTGCCGAGCCGAAGAACACGGGAGCCAACTCCCCCGCCAGATACTCGTCGCGCGAGAACGGATTATATACTCCGGAAATCATCTCGATGTCTTCACGCAGTTTGTCTGCGTCCTGTCCGCCGATAAGTGCGGTTATCTGCGGGTCGTTCACATCGTCAAAACGGAGCGATTCCGTCACGTGCGTCTTGTCGGGCTGATACAGGTCCAACGTGGATTGGAACAGGTTGTACACGCCCTTGAAGCGTTGTCCGCAGTTGATAGGCCACGACAGCGGGCGCACGTGGATACCCAACTCGCGCTCTATCTCGTCGAGGAGGTCGAACGGGTCTTTGCACTCGCGGTCCATCTTGTTGATAAACACCATCACGGGGGTCTTGCGCATACGGCATACCTGCATCAGGCGGCGCGTCTGCGTCTCCACGCCTTTGGCGGCATCGATGACGATAATCACCGAATCCACCGCCGTCAGCGTACGGAACGTATCCTCTGCAAAATCCTGGTGACCGGGGGTGTCGAGGATGTTGATATGGTACAACTCCCCCGCCCCCCTCAAAGAGGGGGTACCAACACCATTTCCGTCAAGCCCCTCCTCTGGAGGGGTTGGGGAGGTCTTATAATCGAAGCCCATCACCGAGGTGGCAACGGATATGCCACGCTGCTTCTCTATCTCCATCCAGTCGGATGTGGCAGTCTTGCGTATCTTGTTCGATTTGACGGCACCTGCCACATGGATTGCCCCTCCGTAGAGAAGGAGTTTCTCTGTCAGAGTGGTTTTACCCGCATCGGGGTGACTGATGATGGCGAACGTGCGCCGGCGTAGTATTTCCTGTTGTTCTGCGTTAGAGAGCATTCGTTTCGTGATTTTTTGATTAACCTTTGCAAAAGCCTGCAAAGTTACGCTTTTTCCGCGACATACACAACCCCACCTGCATTTTCGCAATATATGAATTATGCACAGAAATGCATAAAAAGTGAATATAGTGCATAAAAAAGCGGCTTAACCTATCGGAAAAAGCCAATTCTTTCTACGTCCTTTCTACGTCCTTTCTACGTAATTGGTATTATGAGGTATAAGAAGTGCATATTATGTATATTTTTTGCATACTCACATTATGCCGATGTGTGTGAGAAGGCACTCAGTATCTCTATAAATCACGTTGCACTCTTGCGGGTTTCGGAAATTTTACGTAATTTTGCAAACAAAAGGACAAGACCAACGCTTATGGCAGAAAACGAAGCAATGATAGAATATGACCATGTAACCCACTATTATGGGAAACGGCTCATATACAAAGATTTAAGTTTTACCGTCCCCAAAGGGCGTATTCTCGGTTTGCTTGGCAAAAACGGCACGGGCAAAACGACTACCATCAACATTTTGAGCGGGTTTATCCGCCCCGCATCGGGCAGTTGTCGCCTTTTAGGCTACGACACCCGCACAATGCCCGCACAAGTGCGGCAACGCATCGGCTTGCTATTGGAGGGGCATGTGCAGTACCCATTTATGACCATCGAACAGATTGAGCGTTTCTATGCGCCGTTCTACCCGCGCTGGAACAAAGAGGCGTATTACGAGTTGATGCGGCTGCTGCATGTAAAAGATTATCAACACCTTAACCAGATGTCCAACGGGCAACGCTCGCAAGTGGCGCTCGGTCTGCTGATGGCACAAGACCCCGAACTGCTGATTTTGGATGATTTCTCGTTAGGATTAGACCCCGGTTACCGACGGCTGTTTGTGGAGTACCTGCGCGATTTCTGCAAATCGAAAGGAAAGACGGTTTTTCTCACCTCACATATCATTCAGGACTTGGAGCGATTGGTGGACGACTGCATCATTATGGACTACGGCAAGATACTGCGCCAATGCCCTGTAAGCGAACTGATTACGCCCACAATGACGCTCGAAGATACGTTTATCGAACTGACAGGAAAATACTGATCAATTTGTAAATGTGTAAGTTTGTAAATGTGTAAATTGTAAAATTGTCCGATTATGCTGCGAAGTATATTTATGAAAGAGTGGCTCAAGACCCGCATGGCGGTGGTGCTGATTTTTGTAGCATCGCTCGGGCTGTGTGCCTATCTGCTGATTGATGCGCACCGCCTCATTGCCATCAACGGCGTGATGCCCGTGTGGGATACCCTGCTCGGGCGCGATACCTTGTTGCTCGAACTGCTGGAGTTCGTGCCGCTCATTGCGGGAATACTGCTCGGTTGCACCCAGATGCTCCCCGAGATGCTGCAAAAACGTATCAAACTGACGCTGCACCTGCCTATAGAGAATTGGAAAGCCATCGGAGCGATGATGCTCTATGGGATGGTGATGATGCTCGGGTTGCTCGTACTGAACATAGGGCTGTGCTATGCCGTATTGCAGATTTGGCTGCCCGCAGAGATGTTGCGACACATATTTCTGACCGTATTGGTTTGGTACGTGGCGGGCATACAAGCCTATCTGTTTACGGCTTGGATTGTCCTTGAACCCACGTGGCGTATGCGTATTCCGGAAATGCTGTTTGCCGGGGTGTGCCTGCGGATGTTCTACGTAAGCATCATGCCCGAGACCTACAATGCTTTCCTACCTATCCTTGCGGTATTCACCATTCTATTTACGGGACTGCCTATGCTCAGCATAGCACGGTTCAAAGAGGGGAAAGGGCTGTAACAATTTAATTTGTAAATTTGTAAATTTGTAAATTTATATAATGTGTAATTTGCAATTATGAAAGTTAGAGGATTGACAATATACAAGGGTTTTATTATCGCCGTAGCGGTGGTATTGCTGATGTGGGTACTGCCATGGTTGTACTCATTTCTCATACCCGCCTCCGGAGGGGAGAGTTTTATCTACTACAGTCCTTACACCGAAGACTTTATCACCCGCGATGCGGACGGGTTCTGCGATTTCAACGGCAACCGGTTCTCCGCCGCTGAAGCCGACTCGCTGATGCCTTATTTCTTCTACCGCCAGTTGGTAGCCGACGGACGTATGCCCGACACGCTGTTTGGCGAAGCCGTGGACAGCAAGATTCTGCGCCGCGAGAGTTTCACCTTCAAGACCAGCCCCGCACAAATCAACAAGCCGCGCACCC
Source organism: uncultured Bacteroidales bacterium (assembly GCA_934728255.1). Lineage (GTDB taxonomy): Bacteria > Bacteroidota > Bacteroidia > Bacteroidales > Paludibacteraceae > Colicola. The sequence goes on along the minus strand of CAKVEC010000009.1, from coordinate 49,417 downwards.
CGCTCTACGAACTGATGGATGCCGAGTCGGGGCGTGTGGACCTACAACTGCCCAACGATGTGTTTCGCCTGGCAGACAATGGTTTGGAGTTCATCACTGCCGAGACCAACACTGTCAACCAAGAGAAATCAGCGATGTTCAACTCCGTCCTGCAGGCACACGGTTGCACCTTCCCCATTCGTCTGATAGCGGGCAATCCGTCTGTGCGCAAAGCCTATGACAACGGTTATTTGCTGGCGGACAGCAAGGGACAAGTGTTTAATCTGCGTATGATAAAAGGCAGTCCCGCCGTGCGTGATATTACCCTGCCCGACAGCGTGCAGCCACAGACGCTGTTCGTTACCGAATTTGACAACTACCGGCAAATCGGTTTTCTTGTATCGACCGACAACCAACTCTACTCGATTGACAGCAGGACACTCAGTATCAACCATATAGACATACCGGAATACAACCCGCAGACGATGCCTATCCTTATTATGGGCAACCTGCACGATTGGACAATACGTATCCTGACCGCCACCGACACACGTTACTATGCAGTATCGAACAAAGACTATTCGCTGCTGACCTCGCGTATCGTCCCCGACCCTGCGCCGACCGGTTGGGAGAAAGCCTACCGATATATTTTTCCCCTGCGCCTCTCGCTGCGCACGTGGCAGACGCCTACTATATTCCCGCGCTGGAATGTAGATTAAGCCTTATTTTGCAAAGTACACTTTACAAAACAATCAAAAATATGCTATAAAACATATTTTTCTTGCAAATTATTTGGTAGTATCAAAAATATATAGTACTTTTGTACCGTGTTTTTCATGGTATTAGATTTAAGGTTAAGTAAAAAGATTGGGTTGTCGTGATGACAATCCTCTTTTTTTATATACTATAGCGTCCTTAAAGTCCCTAAGGTCCCTAAAGACCTTAAAGTCCTAAATACAAAAAAATCGGCTCCCTTGCTTTCGCAGAAGAGCCGATTTTTATTAAGCCGTATATTACTCACCGCGCTCGAGACGCAGGGTGTGGGTCGGTTGGTCGCATACCTCGACAGGACCATAGTACTGGATAGGTCCGGGATAGATGTAACTTGTGTTGGCATCTGCCCACTCGGCACGATGTGCTTTCAAGTATAGGAACGGCGCGCCATTGAGGTCAACCAATGCCTTTTGGATAACAGGTTTCATTTTGCCGTTACGTTTCTCCATATTCATCATCATCGTGATAGGAACACCACCTGCGATCCATTCCGAAGCGGGTTTGGTCAGGTTGCGCACAAGCGACATATAGCCGGTCTTGCCTGCTGCGATAAGGTGTACCGCCGTCATACCGATCGAGTAGCAATAGTCGGCATCGAAGTTCGACGGGATAGCGCAACGACCTTCGTAGCCGAAGAAATGGTTGAGCGCGGAGAACTTGCCCTTGTAGGTGCCGTTGGCTTTGAGCTGGGCGAGGCGTTTGCTGACCATTTCGATAAGCAGTTTCTCGGTCTCAATCTGGCTGACCATCACATTTCCGTGTGGGTCACGATCGAGTGTGAGTTGGCGTGCGATACCCTTCGGCAGCGAGCGATAGAGTTCGCACGAAGCGGGCGTAAGCATCGACTTTACATACTCGCGTTTGGCATCGTCGCCTTCCAAAGAAGCGAACTCCTCGTTCTGGGCGAGCAGGTCGTTGAGTTCCTGAATGAGGACACGCATAGCGGGGATAAACTCAATCAACCCCTCAGGAATGAGGACAGTACCGAAGTTCAGCCCCGAATTAGCACGGTCAACAATTACCTCTACAATCTGCTCAACGATGTCGTTGAGTGTCAGGTTCTTTGCCTCAACCTCCTCGGAAATAAGGCAGATATTCGGTTGGCTCTGCAATGCGCACTCGAGGGCAATATGGCTGGCGGAGCGGCCCATAAGACGGATAAAGTGCCAGTATTTCTTTGCCGAGTTGGCGTCGCGCTGGATATTACCGATCAGTTCGCTATACACTTTGCAGGCGGTATCGAAACCGAAAGAGGTCTCAATCATCTCGTTCTTGAGGTCGCCGTCAATGGTCTTCGGGCAACCGATGACCTGAATACCGCACTGCTTTTGCAGGTAGTACTCGGCGAGAACGCAGGCGTTGGTATTGGAGTCGTCTCCACCGATGATGACGATAGCCTTGATGCCAAGTTTCTTACATATCTCGATACCATTGTCGAACTGCCATGTCTCCTCGAGTTTGGTACGACCGGAACCAATAATGTCGAATCCGCCCGTATTGCGGTAGTCATCAATGATGTCGCCTGTAAGAAGGGTGTATTTGCCTTCGATCAAGCCGCTCGGTCCGCCCAAGAAGCCATAGAGTTTGTTATCGGAGTTGAGGGCTTTCAGACCGTCATAGAGACCGCTGATGACGTTGTGCCCGCCGGGAGCCTGTCCTCCGGAGAGGATAACACCTACGTTGAACGGTTCTGCCACCTTGTCCGAACCTTGCGCAGGCTCCATTGTGATAACGGGCAGACCATAGGTATTGGGGAACAACTCTTTGATCTCGGCTTGGTCGGCAACCGATTGTGTTTTCTCACCCTCTACGAGGCGAACTGCACCTTGCAACGCTACAGGCATTTTCGGCTTGTAACTCTGACGCGCAATCTGCAGTGGACTTTTTTGCATTGTCATAGTCGTATTTATTTTTGTTAAAAGCAGTTTATGCTGCAAAGGTACAAAAAAAATACGGAACGGGACAGGTGTTTGCTTCAAAAAATCGGTTTTGCGCAATGCAGGTTTCAAATTGCGGCGTTTTTTCTTTTTTGAAACACTGTTTTTAGTGTTTTGAAACCGTATTCTGCCGTTTTTGCCGTACCTTTGTCGTGTTGCAGGGAAAATCCCGTTTTGTTATTGACCGCACAACACAATTATAAATATACCTATAATGAAAAAGAGTTTCTTTCTCGCTGCCCTGTTGGCAGTAGTATGCGCAGCAAGCGCAGTAGCACAGCCCCGCGCTGTGGGTGTTAACCTCGGCTATGGTGTGGATGTTTCTTACCAACACAGCCTCGGACAAAAGAACATGGTCGATATGTCGCTCAACATTCCTATGTTCAACGGTATCGGTGCCAAGGTAACCTATGACTGGATTGACCCGTTCAACACCTCTGTACCATGGAACAACAAGGGCGAATGGCATTGGTATATGGGTGTGGGCGGTGCTGCAGGTATCTACGGTTTCCATGCACCTATCTGGTATGCCGGTGTAGCAGGACATATCGGCATCGAATATGATTTCTGGTTTCCGCTGCAGTTGTCGGTAGATTGGCGTCCGAATATCGGCTTGATGGGATATACAGGTGATATGGGCGACTATGACGGCGGTCGTATTCGCTTCAACGGCTACGGTTTGTACGACGGAATCAGCATCGGTGTACGCTACAAGTTCTAAGCGGTTTCGATAATACCCTACTCTTAGAAAATCAATCAGGCTGCCTTATTCGGGCAGCCTGAATTGTGTATAATATTCTATTTTACGGGCAGAAACTTTGCAAGGAGGATGCAAGGTGGATGGTTATAGGATAGGTTGTTTTTGAGTAGGTTATAGGGGCTCTGCGGGCGGAAATATGCAACATCCTTATTTATCCAATTCCTCTCGCCAGTCTTGGAGATATTGGTAGAAGGTCTCTGCTGTGGTGGCAGGGGGATTGTCCTCTTTGGTGGCGGCAACGGTGGTGAGATAGAAGCACAAATAGGTTGCGGGGGCGAAGAGAACGAGGTTGTTGCGTGGGTCTTCCACCGGTCGGGCGGCATATTGCGCAGGGACGAAGACGCCTAATCCGACCGTTTCTTTGGCATACTTGACGGTATCATTCACGGGGTAGTCTGTTCCCCACGAACCGAGCAGTACGCCCGCAGTGGTTGTGTCTTTGAAAAAGTGTTTCGGCGTAGTTGCCGTTTGTTTGGCAGGTATCGCCTGTACGCCCGTACAGAGGCTGTCCAAGGGCGACGAGAGGAATACCTCACATAGCATATCCCGATGATGGGCGGAGATGGTATAGCGGACGGTCATATCCACGGTTTTGCCTTCTGTCTGCCAACCCGTTACGCTGATTTCCATTACTGCCTTGTTTTTTGTTACCTCCACGATACGTTGTGTGCGGCTCAGGACGGGTTCGATATGGGTCATTTTGCCGTTGCGCCACGGTTTGACGCTCCCAACCCCGACGGTGCCGCTCACGCGGAGGATGTCGTCTCCGTAGTGCTGCGCCAGTTGCTCATCGGACGGATACCAGTAGGAGGCAGCCAATTCGAGGCGGGGTGTGCGCTTGGCATAGATGTCGATAGTCTGTTTTTTGTCGAAATAGATACGGTAAGCCATAAGGTCTGACTCGATTGCCACTCCGTGGTGGTGGAGTTGGTGGTAGGTGTCTATGGCGGGGTCGGCTGTCCATTCGGTAACAGGGACTATATGGCGTGTCTGCCCTTCGGCTTCTATGGTACGGAAACCAACCATTGCCGAATCGGCGGGCGATACACGGAGCCACATAGACGCAGCCGTCTGCGGCTGCGCAATGCATAATGCACAATGCACAATTAGCAATGTGCAATTCGTAATGCGTAATGCGTAATGAATATAGTTAGTGTATCTCGGCATTTTCGACGGTGGGGGCGAGGACAATGGGTTCACCGGTGCGGGCGGTGATTTGCACGTCGGTGGCAGTGAGTCCGTTGGTTTGGCGGAGCAACGCCCCCTGCTCGGCAGTCATACGTATATGGTTGAGATGTACATTTTGGATTTTCATCTCGGGGAGACCATTGAAATACATTGCGCGTTTGACATCTTTGGCGATGACGTTCTCAATATATATATTTCTGAACTGCGGGGTTTCTTCGCTCACGGCGGGAGCCGCGGCATTCATACGTGCGGCTATCTCTTCTTCTGTTTCCTCGCCTGCGCCCTTTCCTCCATAGAATAGGTCGAAGAGCAGTGCCTCGTTGGGGATATTCGCCATATTGACATTACGGATATAGATATTCTCCACGACGCCTCCGCGCCCGCGGGTGGATTTGAAGCGCAAGCCGACATCCGTGCCGATGTAGAGATTGTTGCTGACCTGTATATTGCGTATGCCGCCCGACATCTCGGAGCCTACTACGAAACCGCCGTGTCCGTGATAGACGGTACAGTCGTCCACGATGACATTCTCGGTGGGCACCCCACGGTCGCGCCCGGGCTGGTTCTTGCCCGATTTCATACAGATGGCGTCATCGCCGACATCGAAGGAGCAGCGGGAGATAACCACATTGCGGCAGGACTCCACGTCCACGCCGTCGCCGTTCTGGCTGTACCATGGGTTGCGCACAGTCAGGTCGCGCATCACGAGGTTCTCGCAGAGCATCGGGTGGATATTCCATGCGGGGGAGTTCTCGAAACAAACGCCCTCCAAAAGTATATTGCGGCAGCCTACGAAATGCACCATTACCGGGCGCAAGAACGAATGGATGTGTTCCCACAGACTATCGTTGGTTACCACGGGGACGTTCTGGTCTTCGCAGAGAGTAGCGGCATAGAGGGAGGCAGAGTCGGGATACCAGACTTTGCCGTCGGCGGAGAGGACACCGCCTTTTTTGAGATGTTCTTTCCACTGCACATCACTCATTTTGTTGCGCTTAAGCGGGCGCCAATAGTCGCCGTTGCCGTTGAAGATACCCTGCCCCGTGATGGCGATATTCTCGGCATTGAAGGCAGAGATCGGGGACTGACTGCGCATAGTAGGAATACCCTCGAACCATGTAGCATAGACGGGGTATAGCGAGAAGTCGGGCGAAAAAGTAATGAAAGCGTTTTGCTCCGTGTAGAGACGCACGTTCGACTTGAGTGTGATTCCCGCCGTGGTATAGACACCGGCAGGAATGATGACCGTGCCGCCCCCGGCAGCGTTGCAGGCATCGATGGCTTGTTGGAAAGCCGACGTAGAGAGGTTTGCGCCCGTCGGGTCGGCGCCGTAATCCAGCACGGAGGACGTGCGATCGGGGAAAGAGGGCAGCACGACCTCCGGCATAGCGAAAGACGCCGCTTGGGTAAGGGTGTTTATCTCTTTTTGCGTTGTATGTTGGAATTTCGGAGCGGGTGTGCAGGCTGTAAGTGCGGCTGCCAGTAGTGCTATCGTCAGTTTTTTCATATTGTGCGGTACTTTTACATCGAATTTAATTCGGTGGCAAAGGTACTGCTATTTATCGGGACAGGCGTGCATTATTTGGTATAAGTAGTGGAAAAATTGGAATGACGCCCGTACTACCCATATAGTATGGAGGAAAGAAACAAAACCGGCAAAACCTTGTCTTGCGGCGCAACCAGCACCGCACTAAAATTAGAAATTGCTTGATAGACAAAGCAATTTTGTGCATTTTCTGCTTGACAGACAAAGCAGGTTTGCACATTTTCTGTATGACGGACGAAGCAGATTCGCATGTATTGGAGAAGGTACAGTATTTATAAAACAACACCTCCTGCTTCTTCCGCGGGAGAAACAGGAGGCTTGTGTGTTGCGGTGAGGGAGAGTCATGAGGTCTCTCTGCGCCGATTGGTCTGTTTGACAGGCAGTACCATACCCCTACATTAGAAATTATATCCAAGATTTACGGGTTAGCCGTTGTAGGCAAGCCACTCTTGGCTGAAAACATAGCCGTACAATGTCTTGTACTGTTTCTGTTTTTGGAAGCCAAGCAAATCTTGCTGCATTTTGGATGCGTCCTGCATCCGTTTGCGAGTTGATTTAACTACAGCAGAGAACTTTGCCTGTTGAGCCACTTGGGACTCGGTGGCAGGTTTGTCGTCCTCATCCAGACGTACGCTCGTATATCGACGGTCGGTTGCCCGAACATGTTTGTAGATTGTACGGGTATGAGCGGGAGAAACTTTGCCCGAGATATAATCTACGGGGTCTAAAAACACCACTTTTCTCATACCATTTGGAGTTTTAACATTTCCTGCGCTATCATATAGCCCCATAGCGTTTTGTATTTGCTTTGCGCTTTGAAGGCTTGCCGATAAGCAGCAAGTTCTGTCGGGTTAAGTTTCTTTACATTCGCCACAGCGGTGCGCATCTTATCGCGTTGCTCCTGCTGTGCTTCAGTTGGCGCCCAGTTTATAATTGCCAATGGTTGGTTTCGACGAGGGAGAGGAGTTCGGCGATGCGGGATTGGAATTCGCGGGCAACGGCACCAGAACAGATGTCGAGGAATGTGGAATTATCCCAATAGCGGTATTTGGGCATCCAGTTCCACACAAGCCAAGCACCATCCTGTTGATAGCCGTCTTGGCGGGGCAAATCCATAAACGGTTTGTGTTCGTCCAAGATACCATAACACAATTCAGTGGTGCCGTTGTATTTTTCAAACTCAAACTTGATGTAGCAATGTTCCCAACCTTTCGGGCGCAAACTTATTCCGCCGAAGTTGCCCCTGTCGTAGGTAGATTCGATAATTTCGTAGCGGTCGTCCTGGAGTTGTTCACGCAGGGTGATTTCCACCAAATGCTGTTTGACGGCGGGCATATTATCCGCGATGGCACATGCCTGTGCAAAGTTATCTTTCTCGGTGAGAAGTTGAATAAGTTGTTCTTTGTCCATTGTATTTTGATTTGTAAGTTGTTGTAACACGTTGATATATTGGAGCATGGTTTCACGCACACGCGGCTTGTCGAATGCCAGTTGCGCACATTGGCGGAGCCAACCGATAATGTCGCTGCGATAGGATATGCAGTGATAGTCAGTCAGTTCGCCTTTGGATTGGTCTGTCGGCTCTTTGCCGTCGAGGGTAAGATAGAGCAGCAGATAACCGGTGTAGTTTGCGCAGGCGTAGTCATTATATCGCTGTAATTGCGCCGGTTGGTCGGCTGCCCAAATCTTGTTCTCGATAATGATAGCGTGGCGGTTGGAATCAGTAATCAAGAGGTCTATACGCCCGTTGCCTGTATAGTATTCCGTGGCGACAGTAGCGGTGGCAGTATCTAACGGAAGATTGCTACTACCATGTATGACTGAGCCGATAAAGGCTTTAAGGAAAGCATCCTGCATACCATGGTCACCATTCGGATCAAGCAATGCGGCAAGGAATGCCGAGTGAGACAGTTCTACATTCTGTACACCTAATACATTGAATACATTGTAACATTCGCCGCGTTTGCGGGCTTCGGCGTGCCGCTGCCTATCGATGTCGGTAATACGACGGACGCAGAGAAGTAATTTTTCAAATTGTTCCATATAGATAGATTTAATTGGGTTATTTGACAGAGATACGGACATAAAAAGAGCGTGAACTTTCCGTTTAGTTCATTTGACATTTTGAGGTTCTGGACTACCTAAGAGAATCAAATAGAATACGCAAAAGCCCACGCGGTCAGCGTGAGCGTCATTCGGCTTTTGCTTGATTCTCTTTAATGAATTTCAGAAGTGTCCAGTTTCCAAAATGTCAAGTGTTGCTTATAACGCTATAAAATATGTCATTGCACCGCCTATCGGTGCACGGTTTTACATAGGCAAAATATATTATTGATAAATGTTCGGATTTGTAGATTGTTAAACCACTGCAAAAGTAGTATAAAAGTTTGATATACACAAATAAAAATTTGTATATTGTCCTAAATTTATCGAAATGAGGGATTAGAGGAATAGGGAGGGGGGATAAGAGATGGAGGTGAGGGAGAGGCCTTGGGCGGGGGCGGAGTCGCCGGCGAGGCAGCGGTCATGGCGGGCGATGAGGTCAGCGAAAGCGGCAGGGGTGAGTTTGCCATAACCGACATCGAAGAGTGTACCGACAACGGCACGCACCATATTGCGCAAAAAACGGTCGGCAGTAATGACAAAAGTGGCTTCATGGTCGTTCTCAATGAGCCACTCGGCACGGGTGAGGTCGCAGATTTTCGTTTTTACATCGGTGTGCGTGCGGCAGAAAGAGGTGAAGTCCTGTTTGCCGATGAGGTGCTGCGCCGCAGCGTTCATAGTTTGATAATCCAAGCCCGGACGTACCTGTGTGCGCAGGAGGTTTTGGAAGGGGTCTTTGCGGGTGGTGATGCGGTAGTGGTATGTGCGGGAGAGAGCATCGAAGCGGGCGTGTGCGATGTCGGTAACGGGGAGGACTGCATAGACTGCAATGTCGGCAGGCAGAAGGCGGTTGAGGCGATAGACGAGGTTCTGCGTATCGAGAATGGGGGTTGCGGTATCGAAATGCGCATACATCATCTCGGCATGTACGCCCGCGTCGGTACGACCGGCGAAAGTAAGCGGGACCGGGTAGCGAAAAAGGGTCGCCAGAGCGGGTTCCATAGTGTCTTGGACAGTGCCGCCCGAAGGTTGCGACTGCGAGCCGTGGAAACGGGTACCAAGATAAGCAAAACGAATGAAATAGCGCATCTTATTTTTACAGGAACATTAATTACCACGAATTAACCATTAATTCTGTTACCAACAACGTTTGGCGACTGCTCAACAGCCTATCATAAACCAATCTTGTTTCCGTCCTTTCTACGTCCTTTCTACGTCCTTTCTACGTCTTTTGTATATAAGGGAAAGGACGAGGTTGTTCAGTTCGGGGGAGAGACGGAGTAGCCAAGCGACAGCGACACCGCTGCCGAGAAGAACGACCGAACGAAGTATGCTGCTGAGCCATATATTGGCGATAGGCAGGAAATGCTCCCACAGGGCATTGAGGGCAAAAAGAACGGCTATCAGGAGTATGCCGAGGAAGGTTTTGCGGTTGGCGACCGACACGCGGCAGGTAAGGCGCAGGATAAGCAATACCAGTGCGAAATAAGCCGCATAGGCGATGAGATTGCTAAGGGCGGCACCATCCATTCCATAGATAGGAATGAGGTAGTTGTTGAGCAATATGGAAGCGATTGTCAGGAAGAACGACAGAAAGAGCGAGAATATATAGTAGCGCGAGTAACTGAGTGCGGAGAGGCAAATGGAGAAGGTGGCAATAACGATCTGGTTGATACCGAGGATCAAGACTACATTCTTCGCCACAGCATAGGTACTGCCATTGGGGAGGATATGGAAAATAAGGTCGATATTAAACCATATGGCGAGGAATATGAGTCCGCCGACGAGCAGGAGGTTGTTGCTCACTTGGTGGATAAGATGCGATGTCTCTTCGCGGTTCTGCTCTTTGATAGCCCGTGCCAACTGCGGCGAGGCGATGGCAGTAACCGAACGGTAGGGGATACTGACCATCACGGCGATATACGTAGCGATGGCATATATGCCGGTGTGGTCCAATCCCATCTTGGCAGTGATGAAGAACGAGGACAAGGCGGGTGCCAGAACACCGGCGACGGCGGATATAAAGAGGAAGGCTGTATAGAGGAGGTAACTGCGTACCAGTTTGGTGTTTTGGCGGAGGAAAGCCCAATCGGGGCGCAAGGATATATGCCCGACAGCAAAGAGATAGGCAAGGTTTATAAGGGCGGCAAGTGCATAGTTGAGGCACAGACCGATGACAAAGCCGTCCATAGAGAGGACACGGAAAGCGTAGAGCAGATAGAGAGCCAACATACCGATACGGACGACGAGCTCACGTACCGCACGAGGTACGACGATGCGCATTAGGACGTTGGCGTTGGTTTCGAAGATAGTCTGATAGAGCATAAAAAACGCCAGCGGGAGGACCATATAGTAATAGTCCATAAAAAGCGGCGATTTCTCTCCGAACCAGTTGCCAAGCGGCACGTGGCACGCCCAATAGACGACAGCAAACAGCAGGAAGCCGAACAGGGGGACGACCAAAGTCCAAAAGAAGAAGCCATGGTCGCGTTTGTCCGAGTCTTTGAAGTAAGGATAGAAACGGATGATAGAGGAGTTGGTGCCGAGTTGTGCCAAGCCGATAAAGAGTGTGGCGGCATCAACAAGGACGCGTGCGAGTCCGATTTCCTCGCTTGTGAGGAAGCGGGTAAGAACGAAGAAAGTAGTCAAAAAGCCCACCGCAACCCCGATATAGGTTACGATGGTGCCTTTGATACTTTGTCTTGCGATGATACCCATAGAAAAGGGAATAAGGTCCTTAAGGACTTTAACGACCTTAAAGACCTTAAGGATTTATTTCTCGATGCCGAGGAGTTCGACCTCGAAAATAAGCGTGGAGTACGGTGGGATAGGACCTGATTGACGTGTGCCGTAGCCGAGTTGCTGCGGGATATAGAAGCGGAACTTGCTGCCTACGGGCATAAGTTGCAGACCTTCCGTCCACCCGGGGATGACCTGATTGAGTCCGAAGGAGGCAGGTTCGCCGCGATCCACACTGCTGTCGAAGACCGTACCGTCGATGAGGGTACCGTGGTAGTGTACTTTTACGCGGTCGGTAGCCTGCGGTTTCTTGCCTTTTCCCATAGTAATCACTTCGTACTGGAGCCCGCTCTCGGTGGTGATAACTCCGTCTTTGAGTTTGTTCTCCTCGAGGAATTTCTCGTTTGCAGCAATGGTTTCACCGTACTTGATTAGAGTAATTGTATTTTCGATGTACTCGCCTGCAGAACGGCTGTCGAACTGTGTGTCGTAGTTGCTCATACCGTTGATGAAGCCCTGTTTGATGAGTTCGAAGTTGGTTGCGACGCCCTCCAAACCGAGGAGCCCGGTCGGTTCCTGCTCGCGGATAGCACTACCTATCTGCTTGCCCATCATAACGAGTTGCGGGTTATGTGCGCGTACTTTCATTGCCTTGTTGATGTTCTCGATGAACTCTTTCTGTGCTGTACCGTCGGTGTCATTAGCCAGCAGATACATACGCATCTGGTCGCCGTTGAGCATACCGAAAGCGTAGTTGATAGAGTCGGTGAAGTTTTTGAGTTCAACGGTTTTGACCTTGGCGGGGCATTTGCCTTTGACGGCTTTGCCTGCTTGTGTATCTGTGGTTTTGCTGTAAGACGCCTGGAAGAACGTGCGTGCATCGGCGGCTTTCATAACGGTGGTGTCGCCATTGATGGCGTTTACGAGCCCTTGGAAGAGCATTTTCTCGTTGAGCGTCCAGTGTTCGTTCTCGGCGAGACCTTTGTTCTCAAAGGACTTGATGCCAGTGCCGACGTTGCGACCTGCCTGTGCGGCTTCGGATAGGGTTTCTTCTTTTTTGCCGTTGTAGCCTTCTTCGAGGGCAGCGATGAACTCATTGACGCTCTCTTTGCTGCTATCGTTGGCGAGTTGGTACATCTTGACTTGGGCACCGTTGATGTAGCCCAGTGCATAGTTGAGGGAGTCGTTTTGGTTCTCCAGAACAGCGTCCTTGGCGGTATAACTATTGCCGCATGACACCATAGCCATAGCCGCAAGGACGATAATACTCAGTTTTTTCATTGTTGTATGATTGTTTTATTTATTAGTCTAATAGGGCGAATTAGTCCGATAGGGCGGATTATTCGATGCCGAGCAGTTCGACGGTGAAGATGAGTGCCGCATAGGGCGGGATAGCCGCGCCTGCGCCCTGTGCTCCATAGCCGAGTTGGTAGGGGATATAGAGTTTGTACTTGCTGCCTATTGACATCAACTGCAGTCCCTCTGTCCATCCTTTGATAACCTGGTTGAGCCCGAAAGTGATGGGTTCGCCGCGTTTGTAACTGCTATCAAAAACTGTGCCGTCGGTGAGCGTCCCCTCGTAGTGTACCTTCACTTTATCGGTGGCTTTGGGTTTTTGTCCGATAGTAGCCTCGATGACTTCATACTGCAAGCCGCTAGGTGTGGTTTTCACTTCGGGGCGTTTGGCGTTGTCGGCGAGGAACTTCTCGCCAGCCTCTTTGGCTTGTCCTGCGATTTTCTGTTCCAGTTCGGTAAAGAATTGGTTGAGAATAGTTTGCGCTTCCGTATAAGCGATTTCCGGTTGCTGTTTTTCCAAAACATGCTCAATACCTTTGGCAAGGTCGGCATAGTTGAGTTTTTCAACGCCGCTACTGAGCAGTTGCTGACCCATAGAGAGTCCGAGTGCATAACTGATTTTGTCCATATTGTATAAGTTTTATTTGTTAGTCGTGTTGGGAAGAGTCCTTAAGGTCGTTAAGGTCATTAAGGACTTTAAGGTGTGCATCATACACTGTGCATTAGCAGAGTTGCTGCATGCGGGCGATGTACTTGCCGAGGATGTCGAACTCAATATTGACGATACTGCCCTCCTGGATATATTTGAAGTTGGTTTCCTCGTGGGTGTAGGGGATGATGCAGACACTGACATAGCCTTTGCCGTCCACGACATCGGGTTCGCAGACAGTGAGGCTGACGCCATTGATGCAAATAGAACCCTTGTCTACAGCCAAATAGCCGCGGCGTATCATCTCCTGAGATGTCTCATACTCGAAGCGATAATACCAACTGCCATCGGTTTCGTACATATTGATACAGCGTGCAGTCTGATCGACATGCCCCTGCACGATATGCCCGTCGAGACGCTCGTTGAGAAGCATAGACCGCTCCACATTGACCCAATCACCCTCGCGGAGCAGCCCGAGGTTACTGCGGTGGAGCGTCTCCTGCATAGCGGTTACGGTATAGAGATCCCCCTCGGTCTTCACCACCGTAAGGCAGACGCCGTTGTGGGCTATAGACTGGTCGATAGAGAGCGCGTCTTTGAAGGGATTGCGCAGAGTAAAATGCTTATTGCCCTGTTCCTGTTCAACCTTGACGACTTGCGCCATGGTTTCTACGATTCCTGAAAACATTGAAATCAAATTTAATGAGAATTACACAATATATAACAAGGAGTGCGGTACCGACGCCCATTCGCGCCCACATACCGAGGTCATACACTCCGTAATAGACAGCCAACAGCCCCAGCGTCAGCAACGTATAGGCACCTATACGCTTGAGGTCATAGGGGATAACCAGATACCTGCGCCCGACAAAATACGAGAGCAACATTATCACAAAATAGCAGACTGTGCTACTGGCAGCAGACGCCATATAACCTATTTTCGGCACAAAAACAGCCTGCAAAGTGAAGGTGATCACCACGCCGATGAGCGAGAACCAGGCACCCCACTGAGTCTTGTCGGTCAGTTTGTACCAGAAAGAGAGGTTGAAATAGATTCCCTGGAAGATATACGTCCACAGCACGACAGGGACGATTTTCAAGCCCTCCCAGTAACTCGGGGCGATGATAAACTTCAGCAGGTCGAGGTAGAAAACCATTCCGAGGAGGATCAGATAGGAGAAAAGGATATAGTACTTCATGGCATCGGCATACGCCTCCACCGACTTGCGATCTTTGTGCCGGGCAAAGACAAAAGGTTCGTAGGCATAGCGGAACGCCTGGGTGAACATCATCATAACCATAGCCACCTTGAAGCATGCACCATAGATACCGAGTTGTGTCTGCGCATCGTCGCCCGTGTAGAAGAATGGGAAAAGGATACGGTCGAGCGTCTGGTTCATGATACCGCACACGCCCAGCACCAGCAGCGGCAGCGAGTAGCGCAACATACGGCGGAGCAACGCCCATGAGAAGACGGGGGCATGGCTCTTGCGGGGCTCAAGGATAGCGGGCAGCAGGCAAAGAGTCTGAATACCAGTAGCGATAATGTTCGCCACAAAGACATAGCCCACGCCATAGTCGGGGTTGTACCACGATGAGATAATGCCCCAGTCCTGTATCTTCGGGCAAAGCACGAGGAAAAAGAGGTTGAGCAGGATATTGAGAAATACAAAGAGCAGTTTGAGTGCCGCAAAGCGGATGGGACGTTTCTTGTAACGCAGATAAGCAAACGGGATAGAAGCGAAAGCGTCCATCGCCACAACCACGCTCAGCAGGGCGATAAACTCCGAATGAGACGGATAACCCAATAGGTCGGCTATCGGTTGGCGGAAGACGCAGCACAGCACGGCAAACAGCAGCGAGGTGGTGAATAGGCTGATCATCGCCGTAGTATAGACCGTGTTCGGGTTCTCCTCGTCCTTGTTGGCAAAGCGGAAGAACCCCGTCTCCATACCATAGGTGAGTATCACCAACAGGAGCGCCGTCCACGCATAAAGGTTGGTAACAATACCATAATCCGACTGCTGCGCCAGCACATAGGTGTACAACGGCACCAGCAGCCAGTTGAGGAACTTGCCGATAATGGACGAGAGACCGTAGATAACGGTGTCTTTCGCCAGACTTTTCATTGTGGAACGAGACCCTGTGACCTCTTTTGTATCACTCATCTTTTTCTGTTTTTGTATCTTTACCCGCCACTATAATTACGATCTCGCCTTTGGGTGGTGTTTGCTTGTAGTGTTCTGCCAATTCTTGCAGTGTGCCTCTTCTTGTTTCTTCAAACTTTTTGCTAATCTCGCGGCTGACAGAGGCGCGGCGGTCGGAGCCGAGGTATTCCGCCAGTTGCTCCAAGGTCTTTTGCAGGCGGAAGGGCGACTCGTAGATAATCATCGTATGGGTCTGTTCGGCGAGTTGCAGCAAGCGGGTCTGCCGTCCTTTCTTCTGCGGCAGGAAGCCCTCGAAATAAAACCGGTCGCAAGGCAGACCGCTATCCACCAAAGCGGGTACAAAAGCCGTAGCCCCGGGAAGGCATTGCACCTCCACCCCCCGCTCCACACAGGCACGCACAAGCATAAAACCGGGGTCGGAAATACCCGGCGTACCGGCATCGGAAACCAACGCCACATTCATTCCCGCAGCGATACGCTCCGCCATAGCGTCGGAGGTCTCGTGTTCGTTGAATTTATGGTGCGCCTTGAGGGGTGTATGGATGTCATAGTGCTTGAGCAACACCGACGAGGTGCGAGTGTCTTCAGCGAGAATAAGATCCGCCTCTTTCAACACCCGCAACGCACGCAGCGTAATATCTTCCAAATTACCGACAGGGGTAGGGACAACGTAGAGCATAAATAGACAAAGAATAAAGGACTAAGAACCAAGAACTATGCGAAGCGGCGATGGAGGGCATTGACAAACAGTTCGTAACTCGGCAATTCTTTGTCCCAGTTGAAATGCTTGTCAATATATGCCATTGCCTCATCGAACGAAGACAGCCCGTTCAGGTCTGCAATAGTTCGCTGCATCAGTTCGCCGTTCTTGCCGAACAACTCGCGCTGGTAGAGGAAACGGTCGCCGATAGAGATTGCCTGTTTCAGGTCGCTCACCGGTTGCCCGTACGCCGTATTGGCTTTGGGGGCCTCGGTGCGGGCGGGTTCTGCAGGAACAGGCGCAGGCTTCGGTTTCGGATTTTCCTGTACAGGCTCTGCTGCCACAGGTTCCTCTTTTTCTTCTATTTGTGGTGCCGGTTCATCTTGTGGTTCTTCTACCGTCTCGACGGAGGTTTCTTCTACCGGTTCGGCAACGGAAGCGGGTTCTTCCGCTGCCACTTCTGCGGTCTCCTGTTCCGATTCTTCGGTGTCGTCATCGTCCATCAGGAGTTCCACCTCCACTTCGGGTTCCTCCTCCATAGTTGGGCGGGCTTCCACCTCTACAAGGCGTTGCTCCAACTCCTCCATAAGGTCGCGCTGCACAGCCAAGGCAGCATTGACGGCGTTGAGACCTTTTTGCAGTTCCTCAATCGTCTTGTCTAATTGAGCGATGCGCTTCTCCAAACCGGTGGAGTAGGTCGCTATCGCCTGTATAAAATGTCCGTTATCCATCTGACTGATTTCTAATTCATCATTTGTAATTCATCATTCGGCTTAGCATGCCACTTTCTCAAGCCACTTGACCATACCGAGCATTACGCCCATCGAAACGAGGCATACCCCCAGGAACACAGCCCAGCAGTACTCGATAGGCCAAGCGTTGTACATCACCGGACCGACCCAGATCATCAGGTTGCCGAGAGCCGTTGCCCCCAACCAGAGCCCCTGACACAGACCTACCATATGGCGCGGAGCCACCTTGCTGACGAAGGACAGACCGAGCGGCGAGATAAACAATTCTGCCACCGTGAGGAAGAAATACGTAACCACCAGCACCCACGGACCGGCTTTGGTCAGCCCTGCAGCCGCCATCTGCTCTGCGTCCATTGCACGGAAATCCGTACCCGAAGGATAGCCCTCGATAGCCGAGAAGACCGTCAGAAACAGGTAGGCGCAAGCGGCGATACCCATACCGATAGCAATCTTGCGTGGAGTGGAGATAGCCTTGCCTTTGCGAGCCAATGCCGAGAAGATCCACATAATCACCGGGGTCAGCACAATCACAAAGAACGGGTTGAGGGCTTGCCAGATCTCCGGGGCGATAGACTGCGTTACCACAAAGTCACGCGCAAAAACCGACAGCGACTGCCCGTTTTGGTGGAAACTGAACCAGAAGAAAATAGCCACACCGAGTACGGCAAACAGCGCATACATACGTTGTTTGATTTCTTGTGCCATAGCGGCTTTCTCGGCTACTGAATACGTAACCGCATTATTGTTTTCTTTCTTCGCAGGCTGCGGGAACATCTTTTTGGTGCAAAGGAAAATCACCAACGAAAGCAACATTGCCGCCACCGAAGCGATGAACGAATAATGGATACCCGTATTGAACACATTGATATAGTCTTGGCAGAAAGCCGCATTGTCCACAAAATGGTATCCGCTGCCGAGCACTTGTTGCATAGTCTCGGTAAACTTGGTGGTAACCACGCCGTCAGCCAGGTATTGGTGACAGAGTGCGGGCATATCGGCATTGTAAACGAGGTCGTGCGCTTTGAGCCACCATTGGCGGAGCAGCGGAGCCACAAATGGTGCAATCAGACCGCCGATGTTGATAAACACATAGAAAATCTGGAAACCCGAGTCGCGCTTGTCCTTGGCTTGTGCCAGTGCCTCGGGACCCTGCTTAGCCGCCTCAGCCTCAAGTTCATCGTACATCTTGCCAACGATAGCCTGCAAGTTGCCCTTGAAGAGTCCGTTACCGAACGCAATCAGCAACAATGCCACGCAGGTGAAGACCAAAATACCCCACCACATAGCATCGCCGTCGGTCTGACTGAACACAGGTACCGACAAAGCGACATAACCTAATGCCATGATTATCAAGCCCCACTGAATGGTCTTGTTGTAGTTTTGCGTTTTGTCGGCAATCAGACCGCCGACGAGGCTCAGCACATAGATACCGCAATAGAACACAGAGTAGATCACACCTGCCGTGGCATCCGACAGACCGAATTTAGACACCAGAAACAGCAGCAGTACTGCATTCATAATGTAGTAACCGAAACGCTCGCCCATATTCGCGAGGGCGGCAGGTATCAAACCTTTAGGGTGA
The DNA here is from genome assembly GCA_934728255.1 of uncultured Bacteroidales bacterium. GTDB lineage: Bacteria > Bacteroidota > Bacteroidia > Bacteroidales > Paludibacteraceae > Colicola. The sequence goes on along the minus strand of CAKVEC010000009.1, from coordinate 31,244 downwards.
TTTTTGAACATAAGGTATTTGTTTTAAGTGATTATTTTTCGTTGTATATTTGTTATAGGATTGTTATAGGATCGTTATAGGATCGTTATTGGTGAAGCGTAAGGCAGGTGTGCGTAGCACACTGAGTGCCGTAGCGACACGGAATAATCGTTTGAGCCTATGGCGAGACACGAAGCCCTGTGGGCTGAGTAGAACTCCTTAATAACTTAGAATGTCTATCCACCTGACATCCACCTGACATTCACCTGACTTTTCATTATGCATTGTGCATTACGCATTAAAGACGCACCAGCCGTGTGTGTCTTCGGCACGACCGAACTGGATGTCCTGCAAGGCGTGGTACAGGCGGCAGCACACCTCGCCGGGGGCAAGACCATATTCATATACGCGTGCGAAGTCGGGGTCGATAATCCGCGAGATAGGCGAAATAGCCGCCCCCGTACCGCAAGACGCAGCCTCCTGCATCTCGGCGAGTTCCTCCACGGGTATCTGCCGTTCCTCGCAGCGGATACCTAAATCCTTGCACAGGGTCATCAGACTTCGGTTGGTGATACTAGGCAGGATACTGTCGCTCTTGGGTGTGATGTACACCCCGTCTTTGACGCCGAAGAAGTTCGCCCCGCCGCACTCATCTATATATTTATGCTCCCGCGAATCCAAGAACAGCACGCCGTAGCCCTGCTCGTGCGCAGGCTCTGTGGCGCGGAAAGACGAGGCGTAGTTGCCCCCCACTTTGTACCGCCCCGTGCCGAAGGGTGCTGCCCTGTCCACACGGCGGTTGATGATAAACGGCGTTGTGCCGAACCCGCTCGGGAAATAGGGACCGATAGGCGTGGCAAGGCACATAAACTCAAACTCGTGCGCAGGCGATACACCCACTTTGGGAGTCGTCCCTATCAGTATCGGGCGGATATAGAGCGTCGCCCCCGTACCATACGGCGGCATATAGTCGATATTCTCCGCCACACACAGGCTCACCGCCTCCATAAACTTCTCCTCGGGCAGCGGCACTATGTACATCGACTTTGCCGACTCCTGCATACGATGGGCATTGTCCATCGGGCGGAAAATTCGCACCCGCCCGTCCACTCCGCGAAAGGCTTTCAGCCCCTCGAACGCTTCTTGCGCATACTGCAACGCCGTGGCTGCCGCATGGATGGAGATACGGAAATCGTCCGTTGCATACACATCTCCCCATTGCCCGTTCCGATACGAGCAACGCACCATCTTCGCACACTCGGTGTACGAGAAAGTCAGGTGTTTCCAATCTATTTGTTTCATTTGACGAATTTACAAATCTACAAATTTACAAATTGTTCATTGCCGTTCCCTCAAACAACTCGTCCAAAATGCTGCGTCCGCTGCCGAAACAGGGTTCCAAGTTCCGCCCCATCCAGTCGGTGGTCGGCTGCAGCATATAGCCCGCAAGGGGCGTCATACTGCGGTTGAGCAGTTGCATAATCACCTCGTGCAAGCCATTGTTCAAATCCACCAGATATTTCGTTTCCCACTCATAGAACGGACGGAAATAGTCCTCGAAATAGTCGAAATACGGTGTCCTGCGGTAGGCACTCACGAGCGAAATCCAGTGCTGGTGCTGCCAGCGGGTTTGGTAACTGATTTCTACATCGCGGGTCAGTTGCTTGTGCTCCGATTTCTTTACCGGCACGCTCAGCATCAGCGGTCCGTCGGGCGTGGTGATAGTGCAGCGGTTGCGGCAGGTCTGTTTCGGGAAACTCTCCATCACCTCTATCCGCACCGCCTGCGGGTCTTGCAGATAAGTGCGATACCAGTCCACCGAACCGAGATAGGCGGTAGGTAAGACAATCATACCAGGCTATTCTACGTATGTTAATTGTTAATTCTTAATTGTTAATTAGCAGCGGCTTTTCCAATCCTATTCCAACGGATATGCCCCTTGAACCACGGTTTGTCTTTCTCCACCGACAGCCAGATGAATACCGGTCGCCCCACGATATGATCCTCCGGCACAAAGCCCCAGTAGCGGCTGTCCGCCGAGTTGTGGCGGTTGTCGCCCATCATCCAGTAGTAGTCCATATCGAATGTGTAGTCCTCGCCCACGCGCATCGGTTTGAACTCATAGGCGTCGGCTATACGTTTGTAGAGCCAATAATTGTCCTCAGTGATCCGCAGCGTCTCCCCCTTTCGCGGAATATAGATCGGACCGTAGTTGTCGCGCGTCCACGTGGTATGCCCCAGCGGATAGACATCGCCGCCCTGCTGCTCGGGTTCGAGGGTAACAGAGGTGATATGCGGGTTCTTTGCCAACTCGTCGCGCATCGTCTCCGTAAGCGGGAAATGATACACTCCCGGTTCCAAACGGCGGCGGTCGTCTTTGTTGATACCTATCTTCTCCAGATAGGTGTCGGTCAGGATATGCCCGTCGGTTTGTACAAAATAGTTCAACTGCACGCCCTCACGGTGCGGCTCGGCTTCGCCGTTGATATACACCACGTTATCTATAATCTGCAGCGTATCGCCCGGCGTACCTACACAGCGTTTCACATAGTTCTCACGCCTGTCCACGGGGCGCACCGTCAGTTCGCCGAATATGTCTTTTCTGCCCTCCACCACCTGTTTGCCGTAGTAGTGGCACAGCGTGTAGTAGTCTGGGTTCTGCATACGGGTGCAGACGGTATCGCCCGCAGGGAAATTGAATACCACGATGTCGCCTTTCTCGGGGGTGTCCCAGCCTGCAAGACGCTTGTAACCCCAATGCGGCTTGTCGATATAACTCTTGCCGCCGCCCAACCATTGCGGGAACGTATGCTGCACCAGCGGCATCGAGAGCGGCGTATTCGGCACACGCGCACCATAACTCATCTTGCTCACATAGAGGAAATCGCCCACGCGCAGGCTCTTTTCCAACGAAGAGGACGGAATCTGGTAGTTCTGGAATATATACAGGTTGATAAAATACACCGCAATGAGCGCAAACAAAATAGCGTCCACCCACGAACAGACCGTGTACAGCACTTTGTTCGCTTTCGGGTTCTCGGGTTCGCCTTTGGCAGCAGGCTTGTAGCGCTTCCACCAACTCCAGTTGATATACCGGGTGGTAAAAGCGTCAAAGATAACGGGCAGCAATGCCAGCCAGCCGAGACTTGCCCAATCGCCCCATGCCACCCACAGCACAAAGGCGATATATATTGCACTCCACACGCCGGCGGCAATCCACCCGCGGCGCGTTACATTATGTATTCTCTCCTGAAAACTTTTCATATTAACCATTCATTACTTCATCAAACGTATGATACCCTTTTTTGCCTATAATCCATTCGGCTGCCAAGACCGCACCGAGTGCAAACCCCTTGCGCGATTTCGCCGAGTGGCTGATACTAATCGTATCCACCTCGCTGTCCCACGCAACGGTATGTATGCCCGGCACCTCCCCCTCGCGGATAGAGGTAATTGGAACCTGCTCCATTGTGCATTGTGCATTATGCATTATGCATTGCTGGAGTGTTTTTGCCGTGCCGCTCGGGGCGTCCAATTTGTGCACGTGGTGCACCTCGGTGATACTCGGCGTGTATTCGGGATAACGTTGCATTATCCTTGCCAACTGCTTGTTGAGTGCAAACAATATATTCACCCCTATGCTGTAGTTGCTCGACCACACCAACGCATTCTCCATTGTGCATTGTGCATTGTACATTGTGCATTGTACATTACCCCACCCCGTGGTACCGCAGACTACGGGTTTGCCTTTGCTCCACGCACGGCGGATATTCTCCTCCGCTGTAGCGGGAGTGGTAAACTCAATAGCGACGTCCGCCATAGCAAACGCCTCGGAATCAAAGTCCTCCAAATTGTCTCGGTCAATGATGCACACCACCTCGTGTCCGCATTCCCGCGCCACCTCTTCGATGATATGCCCCATCTTGCCGTATCCTATCAGTGCTATTTTCATTATCTTTCCGGTGCTGATTTATACTTTGCGTGTCCCTCAATCGGGACACTCCAAATCCGTGCAAAGTTACTGCTTTTTTCTGATATGTGCAATAGAGCACCTTTTTTGCCAATTCAACCCCAAGAAATTGCACCCCAAAGCAAAGCCCCAAACACCCACCCTATGAATCATTTAGCCTCCGCTCTCGCATATATCGCCCTACCACTACCCTACCACTCCTTTCTCGTACACCACTGTTGTACCTGTATTCTCTGTATATATATCAGGAGTAACTATGCTTGTTATTTGTTGCCCATACAACAAGACATAAAAACAAAAAATGCACCCGTTGAGTGCATTTTCTTATGCTCTACTCATCGGGTGCAAAAATATCACAAAATTGGCAATATCCGCCTATTATTCTACATTTTCGGACTCTTAACTTTCCGTTTCGGCATTCTCACTTGATTCTGCGTCGGCATCTTCATCCGCAGACGATGTTTCATCCTCATCATCATTAGTATCCGGAACATCCGGCACAACACACCGTTGAATTTGATTTAGACCTATCAACCAATCATTCACACAATCGCGCAAAGCAGGCAAAGATATTTCTTTCTCGTCTTGCATATGAAGCAATTGGCTTTGCACGGATGTAATATGTTCTATTAATGAGGTCAATAATTGTAAGATTAACTTCTTTCTATTTTGCTCTTGGAGTGCTATAGTATGTGCTTTTATATAATACGAACCGATCACTGCACGCAATATCGTCAAGTCATCCTTATTACATCTTTGGCGTATCAAATCAAACAAATATACAATAGACTGATCTTCACCTTGTAATTCCTCTTTTGAGATTTCTATAGAATAATAATTATGAAGATAGAAAATAAAATCATCTATCTGCGAATCATCTTCAAAATAGAACGGACTCACACCGGTGTTAGCGTCTAAATAGGTGTCAAGTTCACACCAATTGCCCCATATAAGATTTTACAATCTCTTTGGCTGTTTCAAGTTTAATCATAATAATTTGTAATTTAATAGGTTAACACATAATTACTTAATTTCACAGCATTGTGTGTGTTATTTCATTGCGTCTATAGTGGTTTTTGTAACAAAGGCAATAGCCCCTATTGCAACAATTCCGACCGCTCCCACTTTTGCCATTGTAGAAGTTTGCGGATCTTTTAGTATATCCATACCTTTCTGCAATAATCCGCCGTTACTAGGTCTTAATTCTGTACTCATATTGTTGTTATTTTTTAGTTTGCCTACTCTTTGGCATCGGCAATCCATTTTAGTTCCTGCGCACCCAACTGCGACCAGAGTTGGTGGAATAGTAGAGACCGCGAGAAGTTTGGGCGAGGAGTTCGCGTCCGCCGTCCATAAGACTCAGGAAATCTCCGCAACTCGAACCGATATAGCGGCTTACCCAACCGCGCCCATCGTTGTAGGAGTAGTAAATACCCTTGTCGGTAGCAGCGATAATCTCTGCACCATAGGGCAACAAATCACGGAATGTGCCGCACGACGAACCCGTATAGCGGGTTACCCAACTGCGACCTTGGGTAGTAGAATACTCGATGGTATTCTTGGCAGGGTTGATACGTATCAACTCCTTGCTGGTGTTAATCATTTGTGGCATAACTTATAAAAATTGTTTTTCATTATTTTCGTGGAAAGCCTCCGCAAGCCCTCCACGAAAATAATTGATTGTTTGAAACTCATTCTAATGCTGCAAAGATACAGCGTCAGAATGCCAAATTACGACAGACAATAAAAAATCATTTGTTATTGTCTCCATTGTTTCCCTTTGAGGAATTTTTTTGTTGCGATTCTCCTACTGCTGCTAACGCTGTACCAATAGCACCTAGGATCGCTCCAATCGCTGTCAAAGTCATAATGGTTTGTGTTTTGTAGGCAGACGGCTCCTGTGTTGCCCGATTAACAATAAAACAGATTTGGTACAGACACAAAGAAAGCGTGGAGCCTTATCTTTTGCTTATTCTCCACTTAGAGGTTCCGGAAAGACCCTTGCAACAAGAACAAACAATATACGCCCACGCCCGATATGCAGAACCGCCGCACCAAAAGGCGCGGGCACTCATTACATACCACGGGGCATCTACTGCCTCTTGCTTTGGGTCGCGAAATTTTCCGGATTTCTAAGTGCCAAAACAAGCGCATATAAACGCCTTTTATTATGTCTGCAAAGCAAGGTGTTCGGCAAACGGGCGTGCGGCTATCGTTGTTCCAACGACCTCAGCCCACCCGCAAAGCCCTCCCCAACTTCACACCGCAAAATTACAATAATTATTTCAAACGCACAAATGGCAGTTAATTTTTCCAAAAGAAATACGAAAAAAACAGTGCTACGCAGTGCGAAAGAAATTAAGGAAACAAAAGAAAAACATATCGAATTTACAGCCAGACACCTATACCCAAAGAGACGAACTCTACTTTGGTCAGATGGGCTTTCATAGTGCCCTGTACGAACAGATGCCACGGGAGGCGATAGCGCAGGGCTATCTGCGTATAGATCCAGCCATCGGGGTAGCCCGCCGAACCTGCACGGAGCAGGTCATATTTGTAGAAAATACCTTTATCGAGCCGTCCGCTTGCCGCCTGACGGGCTTCGTCAGCGGGCTCAAGGTTCTTGACAGGATCGAGCAGATAAACACCGAAATGGAAACCTGCCGTAAACTGCCCGATAACAAACTCGGGCTGCAAACTGATGCCTAACCGCCAACAATCGGCGCCATCGGTACGCGCCGCAGCGAGATTGGTCTTATTGAAATAGGTATCACGGCGGATATACGCCCCGTCGTAGAAGACGTCCACTCCCCCGCCCAACCGGAAAATCCGGTGCGCCCGCCAGTAAGCCGCCAGTTGCATCTCGCAGGCGAAGAAAGTCTGCCGGTCGCGGTAATAGACCTGCCTGCCGCCCGCAGCAAAAGCCAACTCCACCTCCCAGCGCTTTTTAAGTTCGGTCTTGCTTGTCGAGACCGGTGAAACAGTGCTTTGCGGCGTATAGCGCACGCCTATATCGCCGCCAAAGATGTTGTAGCCCGAGTTGGGCTGCACCATACTGCCGTTGCTGATATGGTACCACCCCGCTGAAACAGGGATACTCCACCCATGGCAGACAGGAAACTCCATATAAAATGCCTCGGGGAAATAGAAATTGAAGACGCTACCGATGCTCTTGTTGGCATTGGTTAGGTCTTGGTACAGATGTCCCTCGGGAATGGTATTGCGATAGGTCTTGGTAACGAATGCCGCACCGATACCCGGACGGAGACCGAGGACGAAACGCGGGAGACTCACCAGCGGAACATCCATAAAAACATAAGGTGTAACAGCACTGCCGAGGAGCGTCTTGTCGCCGAGATACCAGTAGCCGAGTGCCACGCCGAGCGAAGCATCGTTCCAATCGTGCAAGGCACGCCAATCGGGGCGGAAAGCCACAGCGAACTCGCCGCCCATAGACGGACCGGCCCACTGCCCTTTCCTGCCGAGCATATCGTCCACTTTACCGTCGGGCATAATCGCCCCCGCACGGAAAGACAAACGGTAGTCGGTATCCAACGCAAAAAGCGGGAGACACCAAAGCAAACAAGCCCATATCACGCTATGCCGTTTCATACCGAGGACAAAGGTACTGCTTTTTTGCGAGATACACAACTGAATATAGAAACATAGAATGATAGAAAGATAGAAGCAAGGCAACGGATAATGGTATCAGATACCACAACTGCAAATTGTCAGAATCCGTTATTATGTTGTCTTATCCTTATGCTTTCAGGTCTATGTCATTTGTATGTCATTTGTATGTGATTCGTATGTGATTAGGCGGTTTTTGCTTGTATTATAGCGAGTTAGTGTTTACTGTTGCGTATATCAGAAAAAACTTGTAACTTTGCACGCTGTATTGTGCATACACTATCCGAATAAACTATAAAACAATAAATAAATCATCAAAAAACTATGTGGTTAAAAGATTCCTCTATCGGCCGTAAGTTCGTTATGAGCATTACCGGCCTTGCTCTGGTTCTCTTTCTCCTCTTCCACGGCTGCATGAATGTGGCACTGGTCTTCTCGGAGGAAGCGTACAACTGGATCTGCTCCGTATTGGGAGCCAATTGGTATGCGATTGTGGGTACACTCGGGCTGGCACTGCTCATTCTGATCCACTTTGTGTATGCTATCTGCCTTACCATTCAGAACCGTCACGCACGCGGCAACGACCGCTATGCCGTCTCGGCAAAAAAAGAGGGCGTGGACTGGGAGTCGGAGAATATGCTCGTACTGGGCTTGTGCGTTCTCGGTTTCCTGATTCTCCACCTGTACAATTTCTGGTTCCGTATGCAGTTGGCGGAACTGACAGGCGGCGCTACCGCAGGGGCTTTCGACCCGCAGAACGGTGCCGCATACGTAAAAGCGTTGTTCACCACACCTGTTTGGGGACAAATCTATTGTGCGCTGTACATCATCTGGCTTGTTGCATTGTGGTTCCATCTCAACCATGGTGTTTGGTCGGCTCTGCACACACTCGGTTGGAACAACCTCAAATGGATGAAGCGTATCCGCGTCATCGGTACCGTAGTGGCAACACTCGTCATTCTGCCTTTCGCCATCGTGGTGTTCTACTACCTCGGCGTCGGTATCGGTATGCTCTGCGCATAAGTTTCACTTGTAAATTAAGACATTAGATATGGCAACAAAACAAGCAACAGGAGTCATCACGCCTGAGATGGCGAAGATTCCCGCAGGTCCGTTGGAGAACAAATGGACAAACTACAAAGACCATCAGAAACTGGTCAACCCTGCCAACAAACGCAAGATCGACATCATCGTGGTCGGTACGGGTCTGGCAGGTGCATCGGCTGCCGCTTCGCTGGCAGAGATGGGCTTTAACGTACTGAACTTCTGTATTCAGGACTCGCCCCGCCGTGCGCACTCGATTGCAGCACAGGGCGGTATCAACGCCGCAAAGAACTATCAGAACGACGGCGACTCGATTTACCGCCTCTACTACGACACCATCAAGGGCGGCGACTACCGTGCACGCGAGGCAAACGTGTACCGTCTGGCAGAGGTGAGCAACAACATCATCGACCAGTGCGTGGCACAGGGCGTTCCTTTCGCACGCGAATACGGCGGATTGCTCGACAACCGTTCGTTCGGCGGCGCACAGGTGAGCCGTACTTTCTATGCCAAGGGGCAGACCGGACAACAGTTGCTGCTGGGTGCTTACTCGGCATTGAGCCGCCAGATAGGCAAAGGCAAAGTGAAGATGTACAACCGCCACGAGATGCTCGACATCGTGATGATTAAGGACGAGAACGGCGAGGAACGCGCACGCGGTATCATCGCACGCAACCTCATCACCGGTCGTATCGAGCGTTTCTTTGCACACGCAGTAGTCATCGCTTCGGGCGGATACGGCAACACGTTCTTCCTCTCGACCAACGCTATGGCTTCCAACGGTTCGGCTGCTATGCAGATGTACCGCCACGGCGCATACTTTGCCAACCCCTGCTACGCACAGATCCACCCGACCTGTATTCCGAAGCACGGTGATTTCCAGTCGAAACTGACGCTGATGTCAGAGTCGCTGCGTAACGACGGACGTATCTGGGTACCGAAGAAATTGGAGGACGCAAAGAAACTGCAAGCGGGCGAAATCAAGGGACGCGATATTCCCGAAGAGGACCGCGACTACTACTTGGAGCGCCGTTACCCCGCCTTCGGTAACCTCGTGCCGCGCGATGTGGCTTCGCGTGCCGCCAAAGAGCGTTGCGACAAGGGCTATGGTGTAAACAACACGGGTCTGGCTGTGTTCCTCGATTTCTCGGACGCTATCCAGCGTCTCGGCAAGGACGTAGTGGCACAGAAATACGGCAACCTCTTCCAGATGTACGAGAAGATCGTGGACGAGAACCCGTACGAGAACCCGATGATGATATTCCCCGCCATCCACTATACGATGGGTGGTATCTGGGTGGACTACGAACTGCAAACCAGCGTCAAGGGCTTGTTCTGCATCGGCGAGGCGAACTTCTCCGACCACGGTGCAAACCGTCTCGGTGCTTCGGCATTGATGCAAGGTTTGGCTGACGGCTACTTCGTACTGCCCTACACGATTCAGAACTACCTGAGCGACCAGATCGGTGTACCCCGTATGTCCACCGACCTGCCCGAGTTTGCAGAGGCAGAGAAGAAAGTGCAGGACAAGATCGACCGCCTGATGGCTATCCAAGGCAAACGCTCGGTGGATTCGATCCACAAAGAATTGGGTCTCGTGATGTGGGATTTCGTAGGTATGGGACGTACCGCAGAGGGCTTGAAGACGGCTATCGAGAAAATCGATGCTATCAAGAAAGAGTTCTGGAGCAACGTCTATATCCCCGGTGAGGCAGGTGCGCTCAACAACGAGTTGGAGAAAGCACTCCGCTTGGCAGACTTCATCGAGATTGGCAAACTGATGGCACTCGATGCCCTCAACCGTGAGGAGTCGTGCGGCGGACACTTCCGCGAGGAGTATCAGACTCCAGAGGGAGAAGCACTCCGTCAGGACGACAAGTTCTCGTACGTAGCCTGCTGGAAATACACCGGCGAGGACAGCGAACCCGAACTCATCAAAGAGCCCCTCGACTACGAGTTCACAGAACGTAAAACACGTAACTACAAAAACTAAGCAACAATGGATCAGTACATAGATATTAAGGTAAGAGTCTGGAGACAAGCAGGTCCAAAGGCTCAAGGTCATTTTGAGACGTATGACCTCAAGCACGTTTTCCAAGGTGCTTCGTTCTTGGAGATGATTGATATTTTGAACGAGCAACTCATCAGCGAGCACAAAGACCCCATCGCCTTCGACCACGACTGCCGCGAGGGTATCTGCGGTATGTGCTCGATGTATGTGAACGGACACCCGCACGGACCCGACTCCGCCATCACCACCTGCCAGTTGCACATGCGCAAGTTCCACGACGGTGAGACCATCACCGTGGAGCCGTGGCGCAGCCGTGCATTCCCTGTAATCAAGGACTTGATGGTGGATCGTCAAGCGTATGACAAGATTATGCAAGCCGGCGGTTTCGTAAGTGTGAACACGGGCGGTGTGCCTGATGCGAATGCTATCGCTATCCCCAAGGCTGTGGCTGACGAGGCTATGGACGCTGCTTCGTGTATCGGTTGCGGTGCATGCGCCGCTGCCTGCAAGAACGGTTCGGCTATGCTCTTCGTGGCAGCCAAGGTGAGTCAGTTGGCACTCCTGCCGCAAGGCAAGATCGAGGCAAAGCAGCGTGCGAAGAACATGCTTGCCAAGATGGACGAACTCGGTTTCGGCAACTGCACCAACACGGGTGCCTGCGCTGCCGAATGCCCGAAATCGGTTTCGCTGGCAAACATCGCCCGCCTCAACCGCGAGTTTATCTGCGCAAAGTTCTCTGACTAACCAAGTGATAGCCAAATACTAAAACTCCCCGCCTGACGATTGGTCAGGCGGGGAGTTTTTAGTTGTAATCCGTTGATGTCAGAAAAGAGACATCTGGGTAGGCGTTGCCGGAGGAACCTGCTTGGGTTTCGGGGAGGGTTTCGGCTTATACTCTGGGGAGTGGTGCCGTTTGGGACACCGCCGGTCTTCGATATATTGGCGGGTGGGGGCGGCGCAGTTCTTGCAGACCCAGTCGAGGTAGGAAGCGTCTGTACGGGCTACTTCCGCAATGGTTTTGCCACGGTATTTACCTTGTGCGAAGACAAAATCACCGTCTTTGAGAGCGAGGAAGCCATCCACAGAGACAAAATCGAACTCGGGGCGGTGTATCTCCTCGTCGGAAGTGCGGGTCTCGTTCTGTGCTTTGAAGACCGCTATCGTGGCACGCACATCGGCAAGCGAGTTATGTGCGTCCTCGAAATCATGCCCGTAGTAGCGGCGATAGACATCGCTCAGTTTGCGTGAGGTGCGTGCCGCCTCAATGATGTAGGCATCGTAGAAGATATGTTTGTCAAAATCAAACGACAACCCCTCGCGCTGGAGATTGTAGTAGAGGATACGGGCATCGAAACCGTTGCCGTTGTAGGAAAGGATGTCGCAACCGCCGGTGAACGTCATCAGTTGCGGATAGATACTCTTCAGGCTCACGCCCTCCTGTTCCAACTTGGCTTGCGTGATATGATGTACCGCCTCAGCCGCAGGATCAATACGGTACGGGCACGAGGGGAGAATATACCAGTCGAGTGCCTCTGTCTCTTCGAACGTGCGGGAATCGAATTTGACCAGCGAGAGTTGGATGATAGAGTCTCGCTGGACGTCCAGCCCCGTGGTCTCGGTATCAAAGCATACTACAAAGTCGGTCATGGTTCTTGTTTACAGGTTTATAAGTTGATTAGTTGATGCGTGGTTGAATAAGTTAAAAGAGTTGATATGTTTATAGCCCCTCCCTTGGAGGGGTTGGGGAGGTCTGAGTTGGGGAGGTCTGAGTTGGGGAGGTCGGGGCAGGTCTCCTTATTCCACTTGCAAGACCAGTCCTTTGAGGTATTCGCCTTCGGGGTGATAGATATTGATGGGGTGATCCTGGGGCTGGTGCAACTGGTGGAGGATACGCACTTTGCGTCCCACTTGGGCAGCAGCACTGAAGACCGCCAAGCGGAACATCTCTTTATCGACCGCCTGCGAGCAGGAGAACGTAAACAAGATACCGCCCGGACGTATCTGCTCAATGGCTTTGGCATTGAGACGCTGATAGCCGCGCAGGGCATTCTTGACCGCATCACGGTGCTTGGCGAAAGCAGGCGGGTCGAGGATGATAAGGTCGTATTTGTCTTTGATGTCCGCAAGGTACTCGAACGCCTCTACGGCGTATGCTGTATGGTTGGTGCAATCGGGGAAATTGCGTGCCACGTTCTTGCGCACAAGGTCAACGGCTTTCTCCGATACGTCAACCGAGTGGACGAGATGTGCTCCGCCCCGCAGGGCATAGACCGAGAAACCGCCCGTATAGCAGAACATATTCAGCACATCTTTGCCACGGGCATAACGCTCCAGCAGGGCACGGTTTTCCCGCTGATCGACAAAGAAACCGGTCTTCTGCCCACGCAGCCAGTCGATACGAAACTCCAAACCATTCTCTTTGCTCCAGAACTCCTCGCATTGCGCATTATGCATTGTGCATTGTGCATTGATGAGATAGCCCACTTTGTCGCCCGTGAGTTGCGCCTTGAAAGGCAGTGTGTCGTCGGACTTGTAATAGACGTTTTGCACAGCAGGCACTACAGCAACGATGGCTTCGGCTATCTCACGGCGGTGGAGGTGCATACCCGCCGAGTGAGCCTGTACGACTGCCGTATCGGCATAGACGTCCACTATCAGTCCCGGCAGAAAATCGCCCTCACCGTGGATAAGGCGGTAGGTATTGTTGTCGGGGCGGACAAGCCCTATCGATTCGCGCATACGGTAGGCGGAAGCAATACGGTCGTGCCAGAAATGCGGCGGCAGCGTGCTGACGCCGAACTCCAAGATGCGTACGGCGATAGAACCGATTTGATAGTGTCCCACACCGAGCGTATCGCCGTTATGGCTCTGTATTACGACTGTTTCGCCCTCCTGCGGAGCGGGGAAGGGATAGTCTTTGTCCAGTTGTATTTTGGCAATCGCGCCCGAGAAGATCCAAGGATGAAAACGGCGGGCGGACTCGTCCTTGTGTGGTTTGAGGATGATGGTTGTCATAATTATTCTACGCCGTTGGCAACGGTGTGATAGGTATGAAGTGAAAGATTGTCGCTGACCACTTTGATGGCACTGATATGCGTAAAGCCGAGACTGCAGATATAGGCTAATTCCATATCGAAGACGCAGTCGTGGTAGTCGGATTGCAGCACAAAATCGGTATTGCTGTAGCAAACGGCTTGTGTGAGCGAAGCAACATACGGCTGCACACAGAGTGGCAGAACCGGTTCGGGGTATGACACATTGGGGTGGTTGAGGCGTGCTTCCGTAACCGAGACGAGCGTACCAAGGTTAAAGTTGGCACTGCCCGCATAGCCGATATTGAGAATCTCGGTGTCAGTAGGTACGTTGCGCAATGCACGAATGATATTGATGGCGCCGACGCCGGTAACCAGCACTTCGTATTGCGAAAAGATGTCTGCACAACCGAGTTGTGCGGCAATGTCGTTAATCAGTTTGCGCTCGCCTTCCTCGGCAAGCAAGATGAGTTTTTTCATACAGCGGGCAAAGTTACGACTTTTTCCCGAAATAAGCAACAGCGGTGCCGAATTTGCTATTGGATTGGCACAAACAAAGGCAATAGCGACTGCCCATGGCGCGTGCCTTGCACACAATGGTATTGTGCGCCACTTATCTGCCGAACGATATGGCAAACACCTAACATTCTATGCAGAACAACCCGTTAATCACCCGATAATCACCCGATAATCACCCGATGCAGTTATACGAAAGTACCGAGGAACAATACAGGTATTTCTACTCGGGTTAAACCGGCAGAACAAAAAGCAAGACGTTTGTATATTTGCAAAAAAAGTACTATCTTTGCAGGCTGATTTCAGTTTATAGAATGATAGAAAGATAGAATGATAGAACTATATATAGAATTATAGAAAGAATCGTTTTTAGAATACAGGATTAGAGATGTTAGATACCAAGGATTTGCAATCGGTTTATTTTTTAGGGATTGGCGGAATAGGTATGAGTGCGCTGGCACGCTACTACCACTCGCGCGGGTATCGTGTATCGGGTTATGACCATACCCCCTCTCCGCTAACACACGAGTTGGAGAAAGAGGGCATACAGGTTACCTATACGGACAGCGTTGAAGAGTTGCAGGCTACGGGTATAGATCCGAAGCACACATTAGTGGTTCGTACTCCAGCCGTGCCGGAAGACACGCGTATTTACTCTTATCTGCGTGCGAACGGCTACGAGATACTGAAGCGTGCGGAGGTATTGGGGATGGTTACGAAGCAGATGAAAGCCCTGTGTGTGGCAGGTACGCACGGGAAGACGACCACCTCGACGATGCTGGCGCACCTGATGTATCAGTCGGAGATAGGGACGAATGCGTTTCTGGGCGGAATCAGCAATAATTACGGAACGAATGTACTGCTGCAGAAAGACAGCAGTTATGTGGTAGTGGAAGCCGACGAATACGACCGTTCATTTCATCATCTGACGCCTTACATGTCGGTGATTACGGCGGTTGATCCCGACCACCTGGATATTTATGGTACGGCAGAGGCATACACAGAGAGTTTTGAGTATTACACTTCGCTGATACAATCGGCACTGATTGTAAAGAAAGGATTGGATTTTACACCTCGACTGAAGAAGGGTGTAAAACTCTATACATACAGTGCGACCGAGAAAGCGGATTTCTATGCGGACAATATCCGTGTGCAGAAAGGGAATATCTATTTTGATTTCCATACGCCGACCGACTGTCTGCCGGACTTGCGTTTGGGTGTGCCTGTGTGGGTGAATATAGAGAACAGCGTGGCGGCGATGGCTGTGGCATGGCTCAACGGGGTAAACAAGGACGAATTGAGACACGGATTGCTTACCTACTCAGGGGTTTACAGGCGGTTTAATATACACGTGAACAATGACCGTGTGGCGTATGTGGACGACTATGCACACCATCCGACAGAAATACAGACTTCGATAGACTCGGTGCGCAGGTTATACCCCGACAGACATTTTATCGGTATCTTCCAACCGCATTTATATACGCGTACGCGTGATTTTGCAGACGGCTTTGCGAGAGTGCTATCCACGTTAGACGAAGTGGTGCTGCTGCCGATTTATCCCGCCCGCGAGTTGCCGATAGAGGGTGTCAGTTCGGAGATGCTGCTTGACAAGATCACCTGTCCGAAAAAAGCATTAGTGGAGAAAAGCGACCTGGTGGAGTATATGAAAGCCAAGATGCAAACAGAGACACAGCCGGTAGTGGTAATGACTATCGGTGCGGGCGATATAGACCGGTTGGTGCCGGATTTGAAGAAGGCTTTGGCAAAGTTAGACTAAAAACATATAATCAACCACGAATATAAACGTTAATTATCGTGTACTTATTCGTTAATTATTTTTGTAAGGGACATATAATTAACCATTAATTTTCCAATATGCCTTATTTGGCTTTCGGAATAAAATGTTCCACAGTTGATTAATAACAACTATTCATCAACAATAGAGACAAACTCATGAAACGTGCCTTACATATCACCTTAATCTGTATGGCGGCAGCGATTGCCGTCGGGTTGCTGATTGCCGGTGTATGTTGCGGACGGGCAGGGCATTCCGATACGGTATGCGCGGTACTGCGATACGATATAACGGATGCCGACGAGCGGATGTATCTGTCGGACAGAGAACTGAACGAAATGCTCCGCTCGCAGGACGCTTATCCGATAGGCAAACCGCTGTCGGAGGTGTCGCTGCAACGGATAGAGGATGTGGTACGGACTAATCCGATGGTGCGTAGTGCACAATGCTATACCACCCCGCAAGGAGAAGTATATGTGCGCCTGACGCAACGAAAACCGCTGCTGAAAGTGATTACGGCAAACGACAGTTATATAGTGGATACCGACCGCAAACGTATGCCGATACGGGAAAGCATAAAAGATACGATGCTGGTGGTTAGCGGCAGGGTTGGACTGCAAATGGCAACGGGTTCGATAGCCGATTTTGCCGAATGGCTGCAAGATAATGCGTACTGGCGAAAGCGAATCAAGTATATGGAGGTGCGCACTCCGCACTATGTGCGTTTGCTGCCTGTTTCGCCGGCAGAACCTGTTATCATACTAGGCGATTTGGCAGGTTATGAGAATAAATTGCGCAAACTGCGGACATTCTATGAGGGTGGTGGACAGATGGTGCGCGAGAAACAATACAAAGAATTAGACCTGCGCTTTGAAGGACAGGTTGTGGGACGAAAATAATATAAAATGATGGCAAAGAAACAAAAACAGATGAAGGCCGATTCGCTGCCATTGGTAGCGATTGACCTTGGGAGCGACAGCGTGCGTGCTATGGCTGCGGAACGTGTGGGAGACGATTTGTTTCGTGTGTTGGGCGTTGAGCAGTCGCAACGCCATAAGTGCATTGAACATGGCGTAATCAAATCCACCACCAATGTAGGATATATGATTAATGAAGTATTGCGTCTGTTGGCCAACCGTATTCATATAGAAGATTTGCCTACTGCATTTGTAACATTAGGCGGCAAATCGATGCAGATTGCGCCGGTGAAAGCCCGGCGCGACCAGTTGCGCAAAAAGGGTGTCTCAACGGCTTTGCTTGAGTCAATGAAGCAGGAGTGCAAGGACAAGATTGAAGCCAAGTATCCCACTCAGAAGGTGCTGGAATTGATACCCAGTTACTATGTCTTAGACGATGAAGAGCAGGAAGACCCCCCGACAGAGAACCAACGTGCGGCATTGGTGGAAGCGCATTATTTTGCTTTTGTCGGAAACAAAGAGTTGGATATACCGTTAAAAACAGCCTTTGACAAAGCAGGACGAAGCATTGAACATGCCTTTGTGCGTCCGGATGTATTGCTATCTGTTTTTCAATGCGAAGAAGCCAAAGAGGACGATCCTTATGACATACTGACCGACGGATGTGCCGTTCTCGATATGGGAGCCCAGACCACGACATTGACGGTTTTTAAGGGCGGTCAGTATTTAGCCAACAAAGTGGTTCCATGCGGAGGTTACCATATCACACGTGCTTTGGAAGTGCAAGGTATGTCTTTCTCCACTGCCGAGAAACTAAAGATCCAATACGGCTATGCCGCCCCCGAGTTGGTGGAGAAGAACTACGCTTTCCGCGTGCCGGCAGTAGATGGCAGCGGGGATATGAAAGTGCTTTGTACAGAAGTGGCGGAAGTGATAGCCCAAAAATTGGACGAGATATTAGCCCCCGTTTTGCAGGAGTTGGACAAGTATAAAGACCGTGTGGAACGCCTGTATATCACGGGTGGCGCATCAATGTTGCGGGGTATTGACCTCTATCTGCGCGAGCGTACGGGGTATGATGTGCGCTATGGTATGCACGATCTATTGCTGGCAAGCAACACCGACGAGCAGTTTTTCGCTCCCACTTATTCTGCGCTGGTAGGGACCATTCTAATGGGACAAGACTATCGCGACAAGCACAAAGACCTATTGGTGAAGAAACCCGGTTTTGCCGAGAAAATAGGGAATACTATTGTAAATTTATTTACCGATCAGCAGTATTAGTTGACGGATCGACAAAATACGAAATCAACAAATCCTTTTCAGTATGGAAGAAGATATGATCACTCTCCCGTTGGAGATCAAAGAAGACAGTTTGATAAAGGTCGTCGGCGTCGGCGGCGGCGGTGGCAATGCGGTCAATTATATGTACAAGCAGGGTATCAAGGATGTTACTTTCCTGATATGCAATACCGATAAGATGGCACTCGGCAAGATGTCGGTGCCAGCCAAGTTGCAATTAGGTCCGGGGCTTGGTGCGGGTGGCGAACCCGAAAAAGCACGTGCGTATGCTGAAGAGAGCCGCGAGCATATCCGTGAGGCACTGAACGACGGCACGAAGATGCTGTTTATTACAGCCGGTATGGGTGGTGGCACGGGTACAGGAGCGTCGCCTATTGTGGCAGAAGTGGCGCAGGAGATGGGTATTCTGACGGTGGGGATTGTAACTATCCCGTTTGCTTTCGAGATGGGACAAAAGATCCGCAAGGCAATGATTGGTGTGGCTACATTGGCAAAGCATGTGGATGCACTGCTGATCATCAACAACGAGAAACTCAAAGATATTTACCCCGACCTGACCATCTTTAATGCCTTTGACAAGTCGAACGATGTAGTAGCCAATGCGGCACGCTCCATTGCAGAGATTATCACGATACCGGGCGTGGTGAACACCGACTTTGCCGATGTCTATAATACGTTGCGCCAGGGTGGTGTAGCGATAATGAATGTCGGGCGTGCCAGCGGAGAATACCGTATTTCGACTGCCATCAACAATGCGCTCAATTCACCACTCGTAAACACAAACGATGTACATGGTGCGAAGCGTCTGCTGCTGCAATTCTACTGTTCAACAGAGCATGCTATTCAGATGTCCGAAATCGACCAGATCAATAATTTTGTAAAGGAAATCGGCGATTCGGTAGAAGTGCAATGGGGGGCAGCCATTGACGAGGAACTCGGTGAGGATGTGCGTGTTACCATTATTGCTACAGGCTATGAAGTGAACGGGTTGCCCACATTAGACGAAGAGGAAGGCGGCAAGACTATTGACGAGGCCATACAAGACAACTATATGGAGAAACCATCTTCCCCAAAAGATGATGAAAAAGCACAAGTGATCAGTTTCGGGGAGACAATCTTTGGTGAGACGAGGAAAGAGGATTCGGAACCGAACACACATACGGATGATCCGGAAGGCGATGACTTGGAGATCCATATTGATGACGAAGATGAACCCGATTCTGTTCCGGAGCCGTCCCGCCGCCCGTTTGGCTCTTGGATGCACAGACGATAATATAAATAATCCCCGCGATACTTATATATCACGGGGATTATTTACGGATAACCATTTAGTTACGCTTCCGAAGCGACTTGATGATCTTTTTTGCCACAAACCAGACAATCACCACACCGAGAAGGGCTAAGATAGCAATACTCAGTTCGTGGCTGTATTGGTTGATAAGGTCGGCCTGACCATGTGCCACATAGCCGAGCAGGGCGAGAATGCTATTCCAGATAAACGCACCAAGGAACGTATAGAGCAGGAACTGCCCGAAATTCATCTTTGCCAAACCGGCAGGAATACTGATCAGTTGGCGGATACCGGGAATAAGCCGCCCGACAAACGTACTGATTTTGCCGTGGTCGTTGAAGTAGGTTTCCGCTTTCTGCACTTTCTCGCTGCTGAGCAGACAGAGGTGTCCGAGACGGCTATCGGCAAACTTATAGATAATGATTCGTCCGAGCCATACCGACAAACCATAGTTGATCATTGCACCAAGCATAGCCCCTATGGTACCAAACAGCACAATCAGCACCACATCCAACGGGTAGTTGCCCGTTACGCACAAGGCACTCTCCGGGGATGCGGCTACATAGACTGCGGGGGGAATAACCACCTCACTCGGGAAGGGAATAAACGACGATTCGATCGTCATCAGCGCAGTAATCGATGCATAGTTCATATGCGCCGAATACCACGCTGTGATGGTTTCTACAATGGTCATTTATTCAGCAGTTCGCGCACTTTGGTGCTGATGGCTTTTCCTTCGGCACGACCTGCCAACTGCTTGGTGGCGATGCCCATCACTTTTCCCATATCCTGCGGACCTTGTGCGCCTACCTGTGCAATGATTTGCTCCAAAGCGGCTGCCAGTTCGCTGTCGCTCAACATAGCAGGCAGGTACTGCTCAATGATCTTGCATTGTGCCAGTTCGTCGTCTGCCAGTTCGGGGCGGTTGGCATCGATATACATCTGCGCCGACTCTTTGCGCTGTTTCACCATCTTTTGCAGGATCTGCAATGCTTTGTCGTCGTGCAGTTCACCATCGCCACCTTTGGCGGTTTTGGCTTCGAGAAACTCTTTTTTGATACCACGCAGGGCATCGAGTGCCACTTTGTCTTTAGCGAGCATCGCTTTCTTGATGTCTTCGCTGATTTGATCAAACAAATTCATAATCAAAGGAATATAAGTTGTGCCAATATATAGATAGGCAACAGGATAATCAA
Source organism: uncultured Bacteroidales bacterium (assembly GCA_934728255.1). GTDB lineage: Bacteria > Bacteroidota > Bacteroidia > Bacteroidales > Paludibacteraceae > Colicola. Next base: position 10,558 of record CAKVEC010000009.1, on the reverse strand, counting down.
CGAGAAACGTATCATATAGCCGAAGAACGACGGCATCTTGATACCATTCTCCTCAGCAATGGCTTTCACCATAAAGTTAGGCCCGTTGCCGATATAGGTCATCGCACCGAACATTACCGCACCGAGTGAGATAGCACGCAACAATACTTCCGGAATCCCCGCAACCATACTGCCGCCAAAAGCAGCCATCTGTTCGGGTGTCAAGCCCAAAGCCACGCTGTGGAAGGCTACAGCCGTAGGAGTGTTATCCAAGAAACTGGAGAGCGCACCCGTTGCATAGTAGAACTGCCATGTGTGTGCCAAGCCCAGTTCCGGTGCGTGCGTGCGCAAGAATGCCAGTGCCGGGGTCATCGTGGTGAAAATACCCAGGAACAAAACTGCCACTTCGATGATCGGTCCCCAACTATATTTGTTCATATCATAGCGAACCGTTTTCGGTGTGGTATAGAGGCTCAGGAAGGTGAGCGACAAGAGAACAATCTCGCGCAGGTACTTCATCCACAGGGGAGCATTCTCCTCGCCCATCTGCGGAATAAAGCCTTCGTTGATGAAAGCAACGCTCAGGATAACGCCCAACAGATACACAAAGTTGATACCGCCTTTCAGTTGCATCGGCACTTTCTCGCGGGCATCTGCCGAGAGGGCAGTCCAGTGCTCTTTCTTGTAATAATAGGTATCCATACAGAAATAGATGAGCAGCAACAGTCCTCCCACGAACAACCATTCCGGCAGCAGACTCAGGAACCACGTAAACTCGGCACCGCGCAAGAATAGCATAAACAATGGGGGGTCTCCAAGCGGGGTGAGCAGACCACCGCAGTTGGCTACTAAGGCAATGAAGAACAGGATGGTATGTACGGTGTACTTACGTTGCTGGTTGGTCGTTATCAATGGGCGGATGAGCAACATTGCGGCACCCGTCGTACCCATTACACTTGCCAGCACCCAGCCCAGAGCGAGCAAGCCGGTATTAACAATAGGTTTTGCTTTGATATCGCCGCTGATGTGGATACCTCCCGTAATAACAAAGAGAGCCAACAACAAGACGATAAAGGGGATGTAGTCAAACATCACCTGGTGCTCCAACTCGTGCGCCATACCGCCTATGATCAGACACACAGCGGTAGGTACACCCAAGATGAGCGACACAAGCAACTTGTTGACATTCTTCTCCCAGAACTTCTCCGCCACCAGCGGACCGATAGCGATCATCAGCAGCATGATGCCAAATGGTATCATACTCCATGCGCTATGCACAAATTGTTCCATAAAAAGAATCTTTTTTGATTAGTAAATTATAGTAATTTTGGTTGTCGTTTGTCTAACTGTTTGCCTAATGGGGCTAATAAGACCAATGGGACTAATATACCCTGTCAGTCCAATTTCAGTACGGCGAGGAAGGCTTTCTGCGGCACTTCCACATTGCCGATCTGCTTCATACGTTTCTTGCCTTTTTTCTGTTTTTCGAGCAGTTTTCGCTTACGGCTCACATCACCGCCATAGCATTTTGCCAGCACATCTTTGCGCACCTGTTTCACCGTCTCGCGGGCGATGATCTTGGCTCCGATAGCCGCCTGAATGGCTATATCGAACTGCTGGCGGGGCAGCAACTCCTTGAGTTTCTCGCACATCTTGCGCCCGAAATCCACGGCATTGTCGCGGTGGGTGAGCGTAGAGAGGGCATCCACCTGTTCGCCGTTGAGCAGAATATCCAGTTTGACCAGGTTCGACGGGCGGAAACCGTTCTGGTGCCAGTCGAAAGAGGCATAGCCTTTGGAGATGGATTTCAGTTTGTCGTAGAAATCAATCACTATCTCGCCGAGCGGCATATCGAACAGCAACTCCATACGGTCGCCCGATATATATTCCTGCTTGACCAACTCACCGCGTTTGGAGAGGCAAAGCGTCATAATCGGACCGATAAAATTGCTTGTGGTAATCACGCTGGCACGTATATACGGTTCCTCTATGTGGTCTATCTCCGTCTGGTCAGGCATACCGGCGGGGTTATGCACCTCAATCATCTTTCCGTCCTTGGTATAGACGTTGTAACTTACGTTCGGCACGGTGGTGATGACGTCCATATTAAACTCGCGGTCGAGACGCTCCTGCACGATCTCCATATGGAGCAAGCCGAGGAAGCCGCAGCGAAAGCCAAAACCGAGGGCAATGGACGACTCGGGCGTAAAGGTCAGACTGGCATCGTTGAGTTGCAGTTTCTCGAGACTGGAGCGCAAGTCCTCGTAGTCCTCCGCCTCAATGGGATAGACACCTGCGAACACCATCGACTTGACTTCCTCGAAACCCTCGATTGCTTTCTCGCAGGGGCGTGCCACATGGGTGATGGTATCGCCCACACGCACCTCGGTGGAGGTCTTGATACCCGAGATGATATATCCCACATCGCCTGCCGAAATCGTCTCGCGCGGCTGCATATCCAGTTTCAGCACGCCTATCTCGTCCGCATCGTACTCCTTACCGGTATTAACAAACCGCACGCGGTCGCCTGTGTGCATAGTGCCGTTCACCACCTTGAAATAGGCGATGATGCCGCGGAAACTATTGAATATGGAGTCGAACACCAAGCATTGCAGCGGTGCAGCGGGGTCGCCCTTGGGGGCGGGGATACGGTTGATAATGGCATCCAGTATCTCAGGCACACCGGCACCTGTCTTGGCAGAACAGCGCAGAATATCCTCACGTTTGCAACCGAGCAGGTCGATAATCTCGTCCTCCACCCGTTCCGGCATAGCCGAATCCATATCGCATTTGTTCATCACGGGGATAATCTCCAAGTCGTGCTCCAATGCCATATAGAGGTTGCTGATGGTCTGTGCCTGAACGCCCTGCGAGGCATCCACTACCAGCAAAGCACCCTCGCAGGCGGCAATGGAACGGCTCACCTCATAGGAGAAATCCACATGCCCCGGAGTGTCTATCAGGTTGAGCGTATAGCCCTTGTGCTGCATCTGGATAGCGTGGCTTTTGATAGTGATACCGCGCTCTTTCTCCAAGTCCATATCGTCCAGAACCTGGTTCTCCATATCGCGTTTGTCCACCGTACCGGTTATCTCGAGCATACGATCCGCCAGCGTACTTTTGCCATGGTCGATATGTGCAATGATGCAAAAATTTCGTATCTTATCCATTATTCTATATTATCAAAAAAAATCATTACGCATTATGCATTGCGCATTGCACTAAATTTGTGCGCTGCAAAGTTACAAAAAAAATGCCATTTTCACAACTTTGGTTCGTTTTATCTCCTTAAAACGCCAAAATTTACGCAAAACGGCAAATGATTGCAATAAAACAAATCGTAATACCCCCTACCCTTTTGCAGGTTGCTTGCGGGCGACCACAATGGTTACCGCTATGACAATCAGCGCAATACCTATACATGAACGGACGGTCAGATGTTCTCCAAACAGCGTCAGTCCGACCAGCACGGCAGTGATAGGTTCCATAGCGCCGAGAATAGCCGTCTGGGTGGAACCGATAGTTTGGATAGCAAGCGTAGTCAGTACCAGCGAGAGAGCGGTGGGGAATAGTGCCGCCCCAACGCTGTAGCCCCAATGCAGCCCCTGCGGCACAGCGAGATGACCTCTGACAAGCAGCATCACGCCAAGCATCAACGCTCCGAACAGCAGCACAAAGAACGTAACTTTTGCGGGCGGCATATGAGTGATATGCCCTTTGTTGATAAACACCAGATAGACGGCATACGTAAGGGCGGAACCCAACGATAGCAGCACGCCGGCGATACTCACATGTGCCGAACCGTTGATTTCGCACAGTACACCTATCCCCACCGATGCCAAGGCAAGGCAGCCCCAGACCAGCGGAGCGACACGCTCATGGAAAACAAACGCCATCAGTACGGCGGTTACTATCGGATAGACGAACAGGATAGTGCTTGCCAAGCCTGCATCCATATAATTATAAGAGAGATACAAGAGCAGGGAAGACAATGCCATTACCACCCCAAGAACGGCAATTTGCAGTATCTCGGATTTAGTAAGACGGAAATCAATGCGCTGTACGAGCATCAGTATCGCCAGCATCGGCACACTCAATGCATACCGCCAAAACAGCACCGACAGGGAGTCCATACCATCCCGGTAGAGAGGCAAAGCAAACATTGGGTTGAGCCCATAGAAACCGGCAGCAAGGATGCCGAACAGATAACCGATAGATTTTGACTGAGACATAGCGTCTTTCAACTAAAAACGCGCAAAAGTACTGCAAAATTTTGGATTGCACAATACAAAATTGCACAATCCGAGAAAAAGCAGTACCTTTGCAATGCACAATGTACAATGCGTAATGCATAATGCATAATGCGTAATGAAAAGTCAGGTGGATGTCAGGTGGATGACGGGTGGATAGGTTTTCTATCCTATAACCATCCTATAACAAATTCAATGCAGAAATTAATGGTTAATTCGTGGTTAATTATATGTTCCCAAGAAAATAATTAACGTCAATTAACGGAGCCTTTTTATTATGGAATTTTAATGGGCTTTAATGAAGAAAAAAGAGATTTTTAACGGGAAGTAAAACCAATGGATACAATCTGTGCCATATCAACCCCCTACGGATGCGGCGGAATAGCCGTGGTGCGCGTAAGCGGGGATCAGGCTATATCCCTGACGGACAGCCTGTTCCGCGGGCATATCGCCCTATCGGACGCACCTGCCAACACCGTCCATTTCGGGCATATCGAGCGCAACGGCGAGACATTGGACGAGGTATTAGTCAGCACATTCCGTGCACCACGGTCGTTTACGGGCGAAGATGTGGTGGAGATCAGTTGCCACGGCAGTCTGTATATCCAGCAGACACTGCTACAATGGCTGATAGAGTCAGGCTGCCGTATGGCTAAACCGGGCGAGTTCACGCAACGGGCGTTCCTAAACGGCAAGATGGATCTGACTGAAGCCGAGGCGGTGGCTGACTTGATCACCTCGCAGTCAAAAGCCGAAAAAGACCTCGCACTCAGCCAGTTGCGCGGCAGCGTATCGGGCGAGTTGCGCGGACTGAGAGAACGGCTGCTGCATTTCACTTCTCTCGTCGAACTGGAACTTGATTTCGCCGACCACGAGGAGTTGGAGTTTGCCGACCGCTCCGAACTGACCGCTCTGGCACAGGAGATAGAGCAGAAACTGGCACAACTGACCCGCTCGTTCAAGACAGGCAACGCCATTCGCAACGGCATTCCTGTAGCGATTGTAGGTGCTACCAATGCGGGAAAATCGACGCTGCTCAACGCCCTCGTAGGCGAAGAGCGCGCTATCGTAAGCGACATACGCGGTACCACCCGCGACACGATAGAGGACACATTAGTTATCAACGGCATACTCTTCCGCCTAATTGATACGGCGGGTATCCGCGAGACAGGCGACCGGTTGGAGAGTATGGGCATAGAGCGCAGCCGCCAAGCAGCCGAAAAAGCGCAGATTATCGTGCAGGTCATCGATTCCACCGACCCGCAAACCGACCTCGACGGCATAGACCTAACGGGCAAGACGCTCCTGCAAGTCTGGAACAAAGCCGATCTGGTCAATGCACAATGCACAATGCACAATGCACAATGCACAAATTTACAAATTTCCGCCAAGAGCGGTGATGTAGAGGTGCTGAAAGCGGCATTGGCAAAGGTGGCAGCAGAGCAGATGGAGACCACGAACAGCGTAACCATCAGCAATGCCCGCCATTATGAAGCACTCGTGCGGGCGTTGGAGGCTATCCGCCGTGTGCAGCAGGGGTTGCAAGACGGGCTGTCTGGAGAATTCCTCAGTATGGACTTGCAAGACTGCCTCACCGCCCTCGGCGAGATAACGGGACAAATCACCTCGCAGGAGGTATTAAACAATATATTCAGTCATTTTTGTATAGGGAAATAGGCGTATGAAAAAGATTAAGATGCAGTTGGTAGTGCGTATCAACTTGATTTTAGGGACAATCGTTGGCATACTGACAGGCTGCGGAAGCAGCAAAAAAGCCGTTGATCGGTCTAACGAGATAATGGCAATGTACGGCATTCCGATGGCGCATTATCAAGTGAGCGGTATGGTGCGCAATGCGGATAACCGTCCCATGGAGGGTGCGCAGGTGGTGGTAAAAGGCTATAAGAATTTTGCCATAGGCGACACACTGCTGACCGACGCACTGGGCAGATACAGCGGAGAGTTGGAGGGCTGGCCTAACGACAGCATCAACGTGGTGGCAACCGACCCGCAAACACAGAAGTCGGACTCAGTACAGACCGAAGTCAAATACGACAAGCACGAGGTATGGAACTCTGTCACAAAACCGATGAAAGTGAATGTGCGTATTAAATAACACCCCATACAGAAGCATTAAAACAGACAAGATATGATTTTATCAATGACAGGTTATGGCAAAGCCGAAAGCCAACTGAAAGAACATCGCAGAGTGATTGTTGAGGTGCGCAGTCTCAACTCAAAGTCGTTGGATCTGAGTATGCGTCTCGCACCGCAGTTGCGTGCTCACGAACTGGATATCCGCACAATCATCAGTCAGCGTCTCGAGCGCGGTAAGATAGACCTGAGTATTTATTATCAGGACACAGCCAACCCCGAAGCAGGAATGGGCTTTGCGCCAATCAACCGCGAGGCGTTTGCGTACTATTACAATGAGTTGAAAGAATTGCAGCAGCAGTATGCTATACAAAACTGCAATCTGTTGGATAGCATCTTGCGTATTCCCGATGTACTGAAACCTTCGGAGGATTGCGCCGAAGCAGGCGAGCAGGAATGGGAGATTGTACGCAATACGCTCAATCAGGCAATTGACGCTTTCTTGGCTTTCCGCACACAGGAAGGCGCAGCATTGGAACATATGTTTACCGAGAAATTAGACGGCATTGCGGCGTTGCTGGCTGAGATTGAACCGTTTGAGAAGAGCCGTGTAGAGAAAATCCGCCTGCATCTGCTGAACAACTTGGACAAATTGGCCGACGAAACCAAGCAGAAAATAGATATGAACCGCCTCGAACAAGAGATGATCTACTACTTGGAGAAACTCGACGTTACCGAGGAGAAAGTGCGCCTGACAAACCATATCAAGTATTTCCGCGAAACAATGAACGGCGACGGTACGGGCGTGGGTAAGAAGTTGGCTTTCATAGCCCAGGAGATGGGACGTGAGATCAACACCCTTGGCAGCAAGAGCAACCAGAGCGAGATGCAAATTATCGTGGTGAAGATGAAAGACATCCTCGAGCAAATCAAAGAGCAGGTACTCAACGTGCTGTAAGCAGCCCTGTGCATACCACAAAACCCGCCCGTGCAAGGATTGGCACGGGCGGGTTTTTATTATGTTACAGGGTGTATCCTTATCGGATCTTTCTTCCGAAGAGGTCGTACCATACGCCGTCGCGGACAATATAGACGATGCCGTCTATCAGCACTTTCTGTGCGTGTGCCGTGGCAGAAGGTGCGACGGTGGTATTATCGATTCCCATAGCAAAGTCGAAGTATTCCGGTACTTGGGGTAGTGCTACTTTGGTGCCGGTATAGATTTTCAGTTCTCCCGGTTGGAGAGTGATTGTGCCGGAGGCGGTTTTGCCGTTGAGGTAGTAGTCGTACCACGTTCCGCCCGGCAGGGTTACGGTTTGGGCGGAGGTGGCTGAGAAGTTGCCCGCAACAAAGACATCGCTTCCCCATTGGATGGTGCGTACGGCTTTTCCGCTACCTATCTGCACGGCAGTCGGGTTGCCTTCGAACACTTCAGGCATCAGGCGTGTACGCAGTTGGATGGCTTGTGCGGTTTTCTGATAAGCGTCCATCCGTACACTGCCCTTGCGGAACCATCCGGCGTTCTCGGGACGCATTTTCGCCTGCATTTTCACGTCTTCCTGTACTTCGGCTTTGATACCATAGTCGTTGTCCGTACCCCATTTACCGGCAGCATTCTGGTACTTTGAGTTGTCGTAGCCGAGTTCGGCGAAGTGGTAGAACATATGTGAGCCGTTGAGCAGGGTGGCGAATGCCATATTAAGCGGCACACGTCCGACGCGCGTTGCTTCGTCGGTTTTCATCTCTCCATCGCCCCATTGTTTGGCTTTGAAGAACGCACGCTCCTCGTCGTGGCTCTCGGGGTAGGAGATGTAGCCGTCTTGATTGGCTTCGGCGAAGGAGTCCCCGTCTTTGAGCCAGCCCATTGCGGTCTGCTCAAATGCGTTGCAGGTGTTTTGCCAGCAGAGCATACCCGCATTGACCAATTTCGGGCGGTCGCTCCCCATACTCATTCCCCAATGTTCGAGGATCATATATGCATCGTCCGAGACGGTTTTGACGCCCTTTTCGTAGTAGTCTTTCAGGTTTTCCACGGCGTTGTATTTCGCACCGCAGATACCATGACTGAGGTCGAGACGGTAGCCGTCCACTTTGTATTCCTGCAACCAGTATTGCAGTGTGCGTGTAAACATAGCGTGGGCAGGCGGGAAGTCGTGATTCCAGTCTTCATAGACATTGTCGGGGTGCGGGGCGGTTACGTTGAACCACGGGTTATTTTTCAAGTCATCGCCATAGGGGTAGAGTTTGTTCATCGGATTAAGCCCTGTGGCGTGGTTGAAGACCATATCGAGAATGACGGCGATGCCGCGTTTGTGGCACTCGTCAATGAAGGTTTTCAGTTGTTCGGGCGTACCGTACGCCTTGTCCAAAGCAAAATAGTGGTTGGGCGAGTAGCCCCAATTCTGATTGCCGTCGAACTCGGTTACGGGCATCAGCTCCACTGCGTTTATGCCCAGATTCTCCAAGTAGTCCAGTCGCTCCATCAAGCCCGCAATAGAGCGCATAGGCGTGTGGTCATACACCCATAGTTCGTAGATAACCAGATTGTTTTTGTTCGGGCGTTTGAAGTTGAGTGTAGCGTCCGACCATGCAAACTCTTCTTTTCCCGTCTGTATCACCGTTACGTAGTCGTGTCCTTTTTCGGGGTAAGGCATCAGGTCGGGGTCTATTTTGCGCGGCTCGTATTGGTCGTCGGGGTGCAGCAGTTTCTCGGAATAGAGGTCGGAGATGTATTTCACTACCCCGTCCGCACGCACCACCACATATTGCATGGCGTACTCCTGCTTGGGCGTCAAACCTGTAAGGGTTATCCAGAAATAGGCACTGTCGGTTGCCTGACACAACTGATAGTCGTTGCTGATCGTCCAGTCGTTGAAGTCGCCTACCACAAAGACATGCTGTGCAGGCTCGGTCTTGCTGCCAGCGTAAGTGCAGAGTGTAACCTTTGTCTGGTCGTCTTTGTCGTAATAGATGCCGTTCAGCACTCCGGCGGGGCGGTTGGCTCTTGCGGGAGCAGAAGGTACGCAAGTAAATGCCTCAGCGGTTGCCTCTTCGTTCTCAGTTTTGGCAATAAACTCAAACCCGTAGTTTCCTTCTACCAGAAGCGTGGTAGTATAGGTCAGTTCCGTACCAGTACCGGTCTGTACCGCCTTGCCGTTGAGAAATAGAGTCAGTTCTGCCGCCTGTGTTGCGTGGCAGGACAACGTAAATTTCTCGCCTTTGGCGCTTATTTCGGGCATAATTGTCTGTATGCTCGCTGCCAAACCCGCCTCCGCCAGATTGACAAAGATGTCGCTGCCTTCGGCGGTCTTGCCTTCCAATTTGCCGCCTTTGCCGTCGTTGAAGACAAAGCAAAGTTGCGTAATCTCCGTTGTCTCGGGTACACCGTAGTAGGCGTACATACTCGGAGTGATTTTCAGTTCCCAGTTGCCGTCGGCGTTTTTGGTCATCTTGTATTTGTCCTCGCCGCCGCGCCACGTGGGGGCTTTCTGCCACGATGTACCGTCGTAAGTGATACCCGTATGCGCATAGCAGGCAGCGGCTTTTGCCATACCTTTGTTGCCCTCGTTGGGATTGAAAATGACGGTAATCTCGCCTTTGTATCCTTTTTGGATAATGGCGGGGATGGTTGTTACCTGTGCTTGCACACACACAAGGCAAAGGGTACACATCGCGGTACAAAAAGCACGTAGAGAGAAGTGTTTCATATTATTGACAGGTATTAGTTGGTTAGTATTGTAGTAGTAATATCTCAAGAAAAACGGTCGGTCGCCATAGAGACAACCGACCGTTTTCCATTGTGCGCAGGATGAGACTCGAACTCACACGATCTTGCGACCACTACCCCCTCAAAGTAGCGTGTATACCAATTTCACCACCTGCGCTTCATCGGAGTGTGTTACGTAACTCTCAGCCTCAAGGGCTCAGCAGCCCCGCAACCTCTCCTTCGCCAAACCGCAAGAACTCGCGTTCTCCCAATTTGTATGTAGCGTCTTTCCGCTATGTCTAAGACCACTTGATTTGTTACTCTAAGCGGTTGTGCCCGGAACAGGACTCGAACCTGCACGCCTCGCGACATACGCACCTGAAACGTACGCGTCTACCAATTCCGCCACCCGGGCTTTTAGAGTAAAAAAGCAGGAACTACGTCCTGCTCTTTGAGCGGCAAACGAGACTCGAACTCGCGACCCCGACCTTGGCAAGGTCGTGCTCTACCAACTGAGCTATTGCCGCAT
>CAKVEC010000008.1 GCA_934728255.1 uncultured Bacteroidales bacterium | reverse complement strand
CTACGATAAACATTATTAATAGTTTGTAGTGATGGCGGAAAAGTTTGCGATGATGGTGTAAAATAAGAAAAGTTTATTGAATTGGCGATTTTATTTACAAATATAAAAGATAAAGTGTAATTTTGCAGTGTCAATGACAAATCCTATTAAAACAATACAATTGTTATACGTATGAAAAAGCATTTCTCTCTCTTAATTCTCTTGCTCTGTTGGATACCATTGTTTGCACAGAGTAGCAACAATGAAGATGAAGTGGTTAAAATCGACCGCATCAACTATGGTGCCTACCGCGAGGGTGAGGTGATTGTTAAGTTCCGCCCCGAAAGTGCGGTGCGTGTACGCCGTAATGCACAGGGCAAGTTCGCCTCGGCATCAGTAAGCCGTGTCACCAACGTACTCAACTCGTTGGGTTTCGAGGAAGCGGAGGAACTGATGCCATTATCGGGTAACCAAGTTGCACCCCGCAAGATGCGTGCCTTTAATGGAACAGAGATACAAGACAAGAACCTTTCCAAACTCTATTGCTTCCGTGCTGCCAAAGATGCACAACTCGATGTACATCAAGCCGTAGAGCAACTGCAAGCGTTGGACGAGGTGGAGTATGCCGAGCCGAACTATATTGTCTATGCTCTTTCCGCCACGGCAAGCGATAGTAGCACCTATGTGCAAGAACCGCTTTATTCGCAGCAATGGGGACCTGCGGCTATAGGTTTGCCTGGATTATGGAATCAACCTAAAGTTACTACCAAACGTCCCGTTATTGCTATTATTGATACGGGTGTGGATATTGAGCACCCCGACCTTGCTGCCAACATCTGGACAAACGAGAAAGAAGCCAATGGTGCGGACGGTGAAGATGATGACAACAATAGTTTTGTGGATGATATCCACGGCTATGACTTCGTCAACCAAACGGGCAAGATGGCGGATTACAACGGACACGGCACCCACTGTGCAGGTATCGCTGCTGCTGTGGGCAACAATGGCATAGGTATCACCGGTGCCAACCCCGATGCCCTTATCATGCCTGTTGCCGTGATGCAGTCTGATGGTACAGGCGATATTGCCACTATCATCAAGGGTATCGATTACGCCACAGCCAACGGTGCCGATGTGATTAGTATGAGTCTCGGAACCTATTCCTATTCTCTCGCCTTGGAGCAGTCGCTTGGCAAAGCCTACGCCAAATCGGTTATTGTAGCGGCGGCGGGAAATGATGGCATGCCATCGATTACTCCTCCTTTAGGGAAACCTATGTATCCTGCTGCTTTTCAATTTGTGTTTGGAGTAATGGCTTCAGATACTTCTGGGAATTGGACACTTTTTACCAATATAGATAATGATGGCCCTATTTATTCTACTTATAGTGCAGAAAATCAGTTATATAATTATGAAATTACAGCACCAGGTGAGAATATAATGAGTACTTTTCCAAAAGGAAGGTATAGAGTGATGAATGGAACATCTATGGCTTGCCCATTAGTAGCAGGTGCTATTTCACGACTACTTCAATGCAAAGAATATGCAAGTAAAGAATTGCTTTTGGGGGATATTGTCCACTCTGCACAAAATGGTGTCCAAGCCTTTCCTGGTAATATGAATATTATGGCGGCATATAGTCTTAAAGAGAGCGATCGTAAGCCCACACTTTCATTTGTTACTTACCATCTTACAGACACACTTGGAGATAACGATGGTCGTGCAGATGCCGGTGATACATTGGCTATCTACCCCGTTTTGCGCAATGATTGGGGCACAGCCAAAAATATACGGATGTGGTTGGAGATGGGCAACGATTTAGAAGATGCTTCTTTAATCACTTTCCTGGATAAGGACAAAGTGGATTTTGGCAAACCACTTAGTAGTTATGCTAAAAGTCGCTCATTGAATCCGATTCGTTTCGCAGTCAGCAAAAATTGTATAGATGGTCGCCATATCAAACTGATGCTAAAGGCATCTTGTGACGGTATGGATGGTATCTTAGAGCAACCCGTTACCCTTATTGTTGAAAATGGGGTAGAGATAGGAGGAATGATTACCGAAAATCTAACACTCTATCCCAATGTACACTATATTGTTACAACTTCATTGGCAATTCCTGAGGGGGTTACTTTGACAATCAAACCCGGTACAATTCTTAAATTTAAAGACAATACAGGTGTATCCGTAGCACAGGGAGGGCATATCTTAGCTCATGGTAATCCCGATAGTCTAATAGTGTTCACAAAAGCAGATTTAGATCAAGGAAAATTTTTAGGTCTATTAGCATATGGTGATACACTCAAGTATTGTTCTTTTGAAAATATGATAGGTTACTGTAATTTGCTGCAAGGAGGGGATGAAAGGCATTTAACACTGAAACATTGTAAAATACACCATAATGTTGAGGTGGAAGTTTTCCAGACGGAACTATTTTATTCAACAATATATGGAAATTCGTTTGACGGAGATTATGCCTCTCGGCACTTAATTAAATATTATATTCCATATTACTTAGTGGTGGAAGAGCCGCTTTGTGAATACTCAAATATTACGGGTAATAATGCATATCAGGTGACATACAACAATCGTTTTTGGGTATGTGCGGGGATTGGTTTCAGCGATAACGCACAAAAAAATATATATAAAAATAATAATGTGTATGGGAATGTGATTTATGGTATGGATCCTTCCAACAACTATGCCCCTTATCAGCAAGAATGTAATTTTGTTTCAGTTTCTTCTACTCCTATGGTTGTAGATGCTCCACAATATTGGGGAAGTAACCAAGAAACTATTATAAAACAAGGTTTCGGTGATATAAGTAATAATTATTACTATTGTTACTATGACCTTTCCAAGCGCCTCTCGCGTCCAAGCCCTTTGGCACACGGTATTGTATGGAAAGTAGTGGTAAACGGCTATGATGCACAAGACGAGTTTGAGCAATTGCCACCATTGGGTGTTGGTCGTCACAAGTTTGAGGTATATTTTAACCGTGCCATGGATACTATCTATACGCCGATGCTCACAATGGGTGTGCGTAGTCCTTACACGCAAATCAGCATTGCCGAGAATGGCAGTTGGAGTGCCGACAGCACCATCTATACCGCCTATCTCAACCTGACAGGCTCGATGGCAACCGACGGTCTGTGCCGTATCTATGTAGCCGATGCCAAAGACAACGAGCATTTCGATATTCCTATAGAGAACACTCGTTTCAATGTGCAAGTGTCTGCCGCGGGCTCCATGAGTACGGGCTTTATGGCGGAAGCGGGACTCGGCAAAGTGAATCTCGAATGGAACAACCAAGATGCCAATATAGCAGATGTCCTCGGTTATAATATGTACCGCTACACGATGGATACCCTCGGCAACTGCTTGGATACCCTCCGCCTCAACACCGAGTTGATTGACGATACGCTCTACACCGACTTCAGTGTTATTCCAGGCAATACCTATTATTACTTTTACAAAGTCCTTCGTACCGACTTGCAGGAGAACTCGCCCAGTCGCACCGTGGCAAGTACACCGCTTACCGCCTCCAAGGGCGATGCCAACGGTAGTATGACGGTGGACGTCGCCGATGTGGTTACGGAGATTGCCTATCTCGCCAACGATAATCCGCAACCTTTTATCTTCGAGGCAGCCGATGTGAATAGCGACAGCATTATCAATATCCTCGATGTGGTGGGCACGATTAACATTATTGTTCACCCCGAGACTTCCTCACTCGGTTTCTCGGACGACAACACGGCGGTTTACACCATTGAAGACGGTATTCTCTATGTGGAGACGCCTGTGGCATTGGGTGGCGTACAATTCACACTCGCAGCAGACCGCGAGCACGCTTCTATCCAACCGATGGACGCCTTGCAGGGCTTTGAGCAGGTGGGTACGTGGTCGGACGATGACACTTACACGTTCCTTGCCTACTCTATGAGCGGCAAGACACTTCCCGTCGGCAAGCATGCCCTTCTGCATATTGGCGATGCGGCTGTGGAAGGTATTGTGCTGAGCAACCCGCGCGGACAGAACGTGCCCGCCATTCAGGGGAGTGCCACCGCTATCTCGGTAGCCGAAGCCATGCAGATGCGTACCGCATATCCCAACCCGTTCATCACGGAGGTTACCATACCTTATATAATAGGGCAGACCGGCACGCATGATGTGCGTCTGGTCTTCACCGATGTGGCAGGTCTCGTAATTGATACCTACATCGCACAGCAGTCCTTTGGCGAGTACATCTACACATGGCGTCCCGCCGCTGCCCTGCCCGCAGGTGTCTATTTCGTCACCCTCTACGTGGACGACAAAGCCTTGCAAGTAGCCAAACTTATCCGTGCTGCCGAATAGGATAGCAGAACACCGAGAATTATATGTTTCGTCTAATAAAACGCATAGTCTGCAGTCTGCTTTTTGTAGCGTTTGGATGTGTATTCACGGCATCAGCGGACAACCGTCTCGCACTATCCGAGACAAGCGGCACGCCAAATACGGAAGTAGCGGTTTCCGTGGCACTCGGCAATACGGATGCAGTATCGGCATTGCAACTCACCCTGCCGCTTGGCAAGCACCTCCGCTATGTAGATGGTTCGTGCGTGCTGTCCGCTGCGCGTTCCAATGGGCATACCCTCACCGCTTCGCAGGTGGACGACGAACTGCGTATCTATATCTATAGCCTTAGTCTCAGTCCTTTGCAGGGCAACACGGGCGAACTGCTTTCTTTCCGCCTCAGGTTGGGCAAGGAGTCTGCGGATTATGCGCTCCTCCCCGATGTCGTGCTCAGCGATGCCACGGGGGCGAACCTCTCGGCTTCTGTCACAGCGGGGCAAGTGACTATCCTCGCACCTAAACTGCAGGTCCTCACACAGGAGATAGACTACGGGCATATACCTATTCGTGCTACCTATACGCAGTCGCTCTCGTTGCAGAACGTGGGTAACCTGCCGCTCACCATCAGCGGTATCACTACCTCCGACCCGCTTTTCGCACCCGCGACAACCACGCTCACCATAGCACCAAACTCCGCCACCGATGTACCAGTTGTCTTTGCACCCGTCACACGTGGCAAGACCTCGGCGCAACTATCTGTTACCTCCAATGCTGTCAATGGGGTACAACGTGCCACGCTGTTTGCAGATCCGTTCTCGGTGAACGAGTTGCACGTAGGTTCGGCTTCCGGCATTGCGGATAGTCTGGTTACTATCCCGCTCACTATGAACAATATGGAGCCCATCGTGGCGATGCAGTGTACTTTCCGTTTGCCCGAGGAGTTGGTGTTTGACGCAGGCAGTTTTCGCATTAATGCCGCCCGAACCAACGGGCATACAGCCCTCTCTGCAGTGCACGGCGACACGCTCTCGCTCTATATCTATTCGCCGACTAATCAACCTTTGTTGTTGAACGATGGCGAGGTGGCGTCTTTCCGCTTGCTCCTCAATGGCAATTCCGGCAACTACTATCTCACACCTGTAGATGTTATTCTCGGCAATGTAACCTCCGAGAATATGGTCTCTGCCACCACTGACGGAGAGGTTTCTATACAAAGCCCGCGCCTCTATTGCGACGACCATATTACATTTGCTGATGCTCCTGTTACGGATATTGCCCATGCCACTTTGTCGGTGCATAACGATGGCGATGCGCCTCTTGTCATAGAACGTGCTACATCCTTGGCTGAGGGGTATAGGGTAGTGGAGTCATTGCCCATATCTGTATCACCATGGAGCGAGACGACCCTCACTATGGCGTATCAACCACAGGCCGAAGGGAATTTCTCCACTACGATGAACCTCTATACCAACGACCCTACGGCACGCTTGAAGCCCATCGCTCTTTCGGGACATATCTACGAGCCGAACAGCCTGTCGGTAGAAGGAACAAGCAGGCAAGAAGACGGCACTTACACATTGTCGGTATCACTTTCCAACTACACCGACATCGTTGCTGCGCAGTTTGATGTGCACTGGATTGGCACTATGGCGACCTCGCAAGCGCAATGTACACCCTCTCCACGTTTGCAGCAGCACAACTATTCCATTAGCCGCATAGGTGATGCCGACTACCGTGTATTGGTGTACTCGATGGCAAACACGCCTATCAGCGGACACGATGGCGAACTGCTTCAACTCCTGTTCAGCCCTGAAGAAAGTGGTAGTATAGATTATTGTGGCACCACCCTCACCATAGACAATGTCGTCCTTAGCAACGCCAATGGTGAAAACAAGCAGTCCCAATCTCCTATTTACTACCGTGTAGAACAACCTCGTTACACGACAGATATTATCACGACTTGTGATAAGTATGTTTGGGGGAATCAGGTTTATACAGAATCAGGTAATTATATAGATACTCTGCAGACCATTTATGGTTGCGATAGCATTGTAACATTGCACTTGACTGTGAATCATAGTGCTGCCACAGAGTTTTCGGACGCTGCTTGTGATGTTTACGTATGGAATGGCAAAGAGTACGCTGCTTCGGGCGACTATATAGATACCCTGGAAACTACTTATGGGTGTGATAGCATTGTAACGTTGCACTTGACTATTAACCATAGTGCTGTTACCGAGTTTTGGGATGCTGCTTGTGATGCCTACGTATGGAATGGCAAAGAGTACGCAGCTTCGGGCGACTATATAGATACCTTGCAAACTACTTATGGGTGTGATAGCATTGTAACGTTGCACTTGACTGTTAATCATAGTGCTGCCACGGATACCATTGTTATTGCTATGGATAGTTTGTTATGGGAGAATGATATTCTCCGTGAGTCGGGAGACTATATATATCATTTTATGACCAGTCATGGTTGCGATAGTATTATTACCCTGCACTTGACTATCAAAGATACTCCAACCGCTCTTGATGCTCATACAGGCAATCCGTACTTTGTTTATCCCAATCCTGCTACGAATGTGGTGTATCTTAACGGTGGTAATATAGCCTCTATCTCGATTTTTTCTTCGACGGGTCGTCTCGTATATTACAGCCGCTTTACAGAAAGCGGGCAAAACGAATATGCAATTGATGTTCGACGTTTTGCCGCAGGGATGTATATGATAGTATTGCAAGATACCTACTGCAGCACTTACACGTTGCGTTGTATTAAAATAGAATAAAGAAACAATAGTTTATGTAAGGGGTAGGGGGTATGGTCATTTCCCCAGACTACAAAATGACCTATGTGTCCCTAATAGTTCAGTTTGTATCCACCGGGTCGCGGATGGGGGCGTCTGCGTCCCCGGAATGCTATTTGCAGAATAAATATAGACATTATACCATAGTAAAAGCACGAACACATTACATACTTGATGCGGTTGCTATGCCCCCATATGGGTGAGGGGCGTCTGCGGCGCACGACGACGCGAGATGCGCCGTTTCCACAAAGCATTGTTTTTTTACAGCCGGGCTGGAGAGAATGTGATATATAGAAAAATGCAGTTCTGCTTAGCCCGTAGGTCAAGTTTCAACCGATTATTTCGTGTCGCTTCGGCAGTCAATGTGCGATGCACGTTGCTTACACTTCATCTTTTCTCCGTAATTGGTTATAGGCGTGGCATATTCTGTATATAGGGGAGGCTATATACTTGCGGGATGGGGAAACCTATCCTGTATGTTTATAGTTCATACTTAACAATAGTATCTTTTTTCGTAACGTATGGGCTTGCGGGGTTGCAGGAATGGCAGTAATTTTGCACTCGATAAGAAAGTGCATGTTTTTGCGCTATAAACACGGATATTTTTAATAAAAATCTTAATATGAGGAAACTTTTGACTGAAACCGGACAGAACCTGAATACGATTATACAACGTCTTTCCAAAGCCCTTTTCGGTTGGGGAGTTGGTGTTGCGATATCCATTGCCCCCGCATACGCACAACAGTTGCCCAATGCAGGGTTTGAGGATTGGAGCGGTACGGCTTTTAACGGAAATGCCCAACCTGCCAATTGGAACGCGAGCAACGTGACGCAATTTGGATTCAAGTTCAATTTTGCGCACAAGGAGGCAGGGCATGCGGGCAGTGCCAGTATGATGGTGCAAGATCAGAGTGTGGGTGCAGCAGGCATTACAGAGGTTTCCCCCGGATATTTCTCGTTGGGGCAGCCGTGGGCTTACGTACCCAGCCTGACGGCAGTAAGTCAGGCTACGGCGGGAACCGATGGCGGCGTGAGTTGGACCTATCGCCCTGACAGTATGTCGGTGTGGATTAAACGGACAGGCAGCAATGTGGACAAGGAGGATTTTTATCTTTTGTACTACGCATGGTCAGGTACGGCAAAGAGCAGCAAATATAAGGGTAAGAACGGCAGTTGTACTTCGGTATCGCATACCAATGAGGAGAGTGATATTCGTCAGGCGTTGGACGGCAACGAATGCGGAACGGATCAGAAAGTAATGCAGATAGCCGAGGGTATGTGGCGCGAGAAGAAAGAGTATGGCAATTGGACCAATATCCGTGTGCCGATTTATTATTTCAATAGCGATGCACCGACTATGATGAACATCATATTCTCTGCGAGCAACTATCCGAATTTCCGTGCAAATACGGGACTATATGCGGGCAACTCTCTGTATGTGGACGATGTGGAACTGATTTATTCGGCGGATATTCAGAAACTCTATATCGACGATAAGGAATGGAAAGGTTTTGACCCGTCGAGCAGCGAGGAACAAACCTATTCTCTAGGACGTAATGCCACAGCAATGCCAAAGATTGAGGCACGTCGCGGCACAGGTTCGCTGACCAATGCACACGGTGAGACTGCTACTTTTGCGGGACGTATATTGTCAGGAAAGGAGATTACAATAGAAGAGGGTGTGATTGACGGCGCACCGACCACGATCACCGTGCGTGCCGAGGACGGCAGCAAGACGAAAACCTATAAGATTAAGTTTGTACGTGAGGCGAGCAAAAACTCCAAGTTGGCTGATATTCTGGTGAACGGGAAGAGCATTGGAAATTTTAGTGCCAACACCTATACCTATCAAGTCGCCCTGCCGTATGGTACGACAGTCACGCCGGTTGTTTCCGCCGAGGGGCAGGAGGAAGCACAGACGATAGAGATTACCCAGCCGACAAGCACTACAGGGCAGGCGGTTATCAAGGTTACGGCAGCAGATAAGCAGACCACGGCGACCTATACACTCAACTTTCGCGTTGCCGAACTGGCGGATAACACGCTGAAGGATATTTGGGTGAATGGCAAATCCATTGCGGGTTTTATTCCATCGCAGACGATTTACCGTGTGTCTCTGCCCACCAGTACGACCACGATGCCGACCGTAAAAGCCGTATCGGCATATCCCGACGGGGCGCAGACTATCAAATATACCGCCCCGGACAAGATAGACGGCGGGACTTATCAGATAGCGGTAACGACTCCCGGCAATGCAGTGCCGAAGACCTACAAACTGAATATCCGTTTGGAGGCATCGACCTATTCGTATTTGAAAGATTTGCAGGTGGCAGGCGGATATATACAAGACTTTGTACCTGACAATTTTACCTACTATGTAACGCTCCCGATGGGTACAACGGCTTTGCCGGAGATTACTTACGAGTTGGGCGATGAGTATCAGACGGTCAGCGTTGTCAAAGGCGGTTTGGACGGTACGACGCGTATCACTGTTACGGCTGCCAATGGCGACCAGACGGTATATAAGATAGTGTTCAGTACGCTCAAATCGGAGATTTCCACCTTGGCGGGTATCCGTATCGGTGGTGTGGACTTGCCCGGTTTTGCTCCCGACAAGACCGAATATACCTATTCATTGCCCATCGGTACGACCGAACTGCCTGCTATCGAACCGGTCAAAGGCGATGAGTATGAGACGGTTACGATTATGTCGGGTGGTGTAAACGGGACAACCCGTATAGTGGTAGCGGCAGGCAACGGCAATACAACGGTGTATCAGATTACATTCTCTGTACAGCAGGCCACCGATGCTACGCTGAAGATGATTTATATTGACGGAGAGGAGTTGCCCGGTTTTGACAAGAACCAATTGGAATATACAGTCAATCTCCCGCAGGGGACGACCAAACAGCCTGTTGTTACTTATACTCCGAATGATGAGTATCAGACCATTACGGTACGTGCCGGCAGCAATGTGGAGGACGATTACAAGATAACCGTTCGCCCGCAGAGCGGTGCGGGGCAGACCTACGTCATTCATTTCCGCGTCGCCACTTCGAGCAATACGGCATTGGATATGATCTACATAGATGGTACCCCGCTGGCAGATTTCGATGCCGACATTCTTAACTATACCTATACGCTCCCTG
Organism: uncultured Bacteroidales bacterium; assembly: GCA_934728255.1. GTDB lineage: Bacteria > Bacteroidota > Bacteroidia > Bacteroidales > Paludibacteraceae > Colicola. The sequence continues at coordinate 109,814 of CAKVEC010000008.1, read as the reverse complement.
AGGGGGTTAGCACTATTCCCTCGGTTACGTTTGACAAAGCCGAGACTTCGCAGAAAGTGCTGAGTATGTGCGAGAATACCATGCATTCGATAGTCGTTACTGCCGAGAGCGGCGACAAACGCACCTATACGATCACGTTTATCATTCAAAAGTCGGAAAACGCTTTCCTGCGAATGATATATTTGAACGGACAGCCGTTGAGCGGTTTTGACAAGAATACACTGACCTATTCCGTGCCGCTTACCTCGGCTACTTGTCCGCGTATCACGGTGGACAAAGAGGAAGGGCAGCAGGTCATGATAACCGCACCTTACGCAGCGGGTATTGCCCATATTCGCGTTACTCCCGAGAGCGGTGCTGCCAATACTTATTCGATTACGTTTACGGCGACTGCTTCTGCGGCAGTGTCGTTGGATGCAATTCTATTGGACGGTGTGGCACTGACAGACTTTGTTCCGACAACGACAGAATATACCATTTTTTATACAGACGCTTTGCCCGAAGTTACATGGCAAGTGGCAGACGGACGGACGGTACAGGTGCTGCGCAATGGTGAGGACGTGATGCTCTATGTACAAGCAGGAGAGGAACATACCACTTATACCTTGCATTTCCAAAAACAGGTTTCTGCCGATTGTACATTGAAGGCTATTCTGATTGACGGTACGCCGCTGGCGGCATATACCCCTGCAACCACCGGTTATACTATCGATCTGCCCGCCGGCAGTGCGCTACCCGTGGTGTCATTCGAGAAAAACAGCGACGCACAAGTAACCTATTTCGGTCAGTCTGCACCGAATACGACCTCTATCACGGTGGTGGCTTCGTCGGGCGCACAGACGACTTACAAGGTGGCGTTCCATATAGCGAAGTATGACGATGCACGTCTGCGCGACTTGCAAGTGGAGGGGAAGACGTTGTCTTTCGACCCCGACCAAACGGACTATACACTCACTTTGGAGGACGGTGCCGAACTGCCACACCTTATATATACAGTGCGTGAGGGGCAGAGTATCCTTGCGGCGAATACATCGGCAGACCAACAGCAGGTGATGGTGCGTGCCGAGAGCGGAGCAAACAAGACTTACACAATCAATTATACCCGTGTGATGTCGGATAATGCCCTGTTGAGCGATATTCATATCGACGGTGTTTCGATAGCGGGTTTCGAACCGACACGCTTTGCCTATACCGATACGCTCGCTTGGCGTACTCGCGTCGTGCCGAATGTGTTTGCTGTCGGGCAACTGCCAAACCAGACGATTACCACTTATTTTAGTGCTGTAAATGGTACGACCCGGATTCACGTAGTGGCAGCAGACGGCAAGACGAGCAACGATTATACGATTGCTTTCCCCGTACGCAAGTCAAACAATGTGGCATTGAGCGATATGTACCTCAATTCGGAGGTGGCAGAGATTACTTTTGCCCCAGAGGCTACCGACTATATCGTTTGGTTGCCCTATCAGACCAAGGCGGCTCCCGAGGTGGTGTACGAGAAAGGCGAAACGGAGCAGCAAATCGAGTTTATCTCCCGTCCGTTAGGACAGAAAACGGAGATAATTGTTACGGCGGAGAACGGAGACCAACGCACGTATAGTATTCTGTTCAAGGACAGTCTTTCGCAGAAAAAGAATGCATTAGACACGTTGCGTATCGTTGAAACCGGTGAGACCTTGGATGTGAACGGTACGAATATAGTGGTCAGTTTGCCCTATGGCACCAGCACTCTCACAATTGACTATACCAAGGCATTTGACGAACAGACCGTTTGGGTGCAGCCGGGGGGTATCTATCATCCGACCATCATCACCGTGCGTTCCAACCGCCCCGGCGAGGCAGACCATATCTATACCATCACCCCGCAATTAGAGACGCAGAACCCTGCGGTATTGGAGGGGATTACAATAGATGGCACGCCGCTTGCGGATTTTGACCAAAATCGGTTCTCGTATGTGGTTGATTGCACAACTTCTACCAGTCAGCCCGATGTAGCATACACCAAAGCCGCTGATGTGCAGTTCCAACGCACAGCCAACGATCAATGGCACTGGCAGGCGAATGTATCGAAGAACGGCTACTCGAACACCTATACTATCTATTTCCACTATCCTAATGAGGTCATTCCGAATGCCGACTTTACGGAGTGGACTACAGCCAAGTACAACAATGGTGCAAAACCGGTTGACTGGCAAGTTCCTGCCGATTTCTTTGACAAGATAACCGTTTTCTGGGTGGATGCCAAGACGGGTGCAGAAATTGTCAAAAAATCGGATACATCGGTCGGCTTGGAAACCACTTATTGGAGTACGGCAGGTGGAGCCTTGCCGGCAATAATAACTTTGGGCAATCTGTCGGGTGGTTTGTCGGTCTCCAACAAAACGCACTATGAGTTCTCTGATTATATTCGTTTTTACAATACACCGGATTCTATTTCTGTGAATTATCAATACAAGAATAAAAAAGGTAATGGTGCATTGTTTGCTTACCGTTTCAAAGGTGTGAAGAATGCAAAAGATACCACATATAGTTTTGATTTTAGAGACACCAATACAAGCGGTAGTTATATCACACGGACGCAACCATTGGCATTGGACGGACAGCATATTACGGGTATGAATATAGCGGTGGACGCTACCAACGAATCGCAAGGTGCTTCCGCTGGGGCAGAACTCTATGTGGATTGGTTCAAACTGCACTATAACAGCACTCTCACCGCCCTCTCCGTCAATGGCATAGATGCAACGTTGGACGGCAATGCCTTTTCCGTAACGCTGACCGATCCTGAGGCGGTGCAGACACCTGTGCTTTCATTCACGGGCGAGGTAAGCGACCAAGCACAAAAAATAACGTGGCAGGATGAGATTATAGATGGTGAGTTTGGCGTGCGCAATGCTGACATTATCAACTATGCCGAGGACGGAACAAGCAGCAACTACACATTGCAGGTTCGCCGCCCGTTGGATACTCGTAATACACTTCGTGCATTGCTGTTGGACGGTGATACTATCAAAGGTTTCAATTCAGAGACGACCAATTACATAGTTCATCTCGCTTCTTCTATTTGCCATCTGCCGTCTGTGCTTCCGCAACCGGCAAGCAGTTTGCAAACTATCACTACAGCCTATGCGGACTCGGTGCTGACGATTATGGTAGCACCTGAAGCGGGCGAGAGCAGGGTATATACCATTCGTTTTGTAACTGACCTATCGGACGACACCACATTGGCAAATCTGTCGGGCGTAACGGATTTTGACCCCGATACACGCAACTACACCGTCTCTGCGGCTTCGATGCCTGCTATTGCTTTCGCAAAACAGACAGACGGGCAGACCGTACAAGCCGTCTTCGGCGCAGAGAAAGCCACTCTGTCGGTTACTGCCGAGAATGGCGCAAAGGGCATCTATACTATTTTGCTCCAAAAGCCGGCTGTTACCACCACGGGACAACTCTCCGAGATAACGCTCAACGGCAATATCCCAAGTGATTTTGCCGTAGATAAATACGACTATACAGCAGAGCGTCCAAACCAAGCAGCGTTCATACGTGCCAACGGTCAAGACTCTGTTATCTTTGTGCAAATGCCAGAGCGTATGCAATGGCAGGTGTTCGGCACAGAGCAGCATACTTATACGCTGACTTATCCTACAGATCTTTCGGCGAACACCCGCTTGGCGGCAATCCTTGTTGATGGCAAGCCTTATGCAGATTTCGATCCTGCCGTATCGTCCTATATCATTCATACTGACACAATGCTGCATATTGATGTGCAGAAAGCCGAGGAGGCACAGCAGGTGCGTATCAGTCTTGATACCGACAATAATATCTACACCCTTCGTGTCATCGCCGAAGACGGCACAGAAAGTACTCCTTATACTATAAGCGTGAAACCGGTGCTGTCTGGCAATAGTCTGTTGCAGTCTATCCGCTTGGATAATACGGAGATTAGCGGTTTCGCCCCTGCTACGCTGCAATATATTGTTACTCTGCCTGCACCTGCTGTTAAAATAGTAGAACCGCAGATGCCGTCACTGACTTATATTGCAGGCGACGAGGCTCAGATGGTGGAACTTACCGCAGGGCGTCTCGGTAGCAACACTTACTTGACAGTTACCTCCGAGGATGGGCACCTGATCGAATACTCGGTATTGGTACAATCCGAGCCGAGCCATAATGCCGACTTGACGGGTATCATCGTCAATGGCGTACCGGTTCTTCATTTTGAGGCAGGACGACACTACTATTCCGTCCGCTCGGCAGGTGAACCGGAGATAGCATGGACAGCGGAGGATAATTTCCAAACCGTTACCCGTATTACGACCAATGCCGGTGATGGCGAATATACGCTTCACGTGGTGGCACAAGACGGTGTAACTTCGCAGGATTATACTATTGAGGTATTCACGGAAACTCTATCCGATGACGTTACTTTGGCAAATATCCTGCTCAACGGACAGACATTCAGTGAGTTTGAACATACGCTCAACCCCCGTTTGTCGTTCTCGTCAATGCAGAACTCCTATCAGATTAGTCTCCCCGCGGGCACAATACTTCTCCCCGAGGTGTCGGCATCGCTGCGTGTGGACGGGCAGTCGGTCAGCACTACTATTGAAGGTATGACGGTTTATATAGATGTAACTGCTCCAAACGGCACTACCACCAATCGCTATACGCTTGATTTTGTTGTGCCATTGTCTGCCAATTCAGATTTGGCAATGATTTACCTTGATGGTGATTCGCTTCCCGCTTTTGCTGCTGGTACGTACTACTATCCTATTTCGCTCCCCGTAGGCGTACATACGCTCCCTGAAGTGGTAGCACAGAAAGCCGAGACCGCGCAGCAGGTAACGACCCATATGAGCGATAATTATGCAACTATCAGTGTCCTTGCCGAGGATGGCATTGCACGTGCTACTTATACGATTGCTTTTGCTTATACGCTTTCGGCAGCCGATACGTTGCAGATGATTTATGCCGATGAGTTGCCTATCGAGGGCTTTGTACCCCATACGTTCTATTATATGCTCTCGTTGCCGGTCGGAACTACGGCATTCCCTGAATTGTCGTGGGCGAATGTGGATGAGTGGCAGACCGTCCGTATTGATACATTGCAACATACTGACCGCAACTTGGTGCGCCAGTTGGTGGTAACCTCCGAGAGCGGGCGCAGCAACTACTACACAGTGGCTTATAGCATTGAGCAGTCGGCGGTAGATACACTGCAAATGATCTATATAGGTGAGAAACCGCTGACGACTTTTGCAGCGGCTACCACCGAGTATTGGTACACCGTGCCGTCAGGTACGACGGAGGTGCCTTCGGTCTATCCGTTGCAGGGCGACCGCTATCAGACGATTCATGTTTCGCAAACCACGGAGACGATGGCAGCGAAATCGCTGGCGGTAAAGACCGAGATTGAGGTCATCGCAGGCAATGGAGCCACTCGCACGTATATCATCCATTATCCGATGGCACTCTCAGATGAGACTACTCTCGATATGATTTATGTGGCAGGCAAGAGCCTTACTGACTTTGACTCGGAGCGGTTTACCTACAAGGTCAATCTGTCGATGGAAACCGTTAATATACCGTTGGTAACGGTGCAGAGGAAAGAGGACGCACAGCAGGTGGAAATCACGACCAATGCCGACACCGTATTCGTGAAAGTAACGGCGGAAGACCTCTCACAAGCAACTTATACCCTTGTGTTCGAGCGTGTCAAATCGGCTAATGCCAACTTGCAGGATATCGAGTTAGGCGATGGTCTGAAGATAGACTTTGAGCCCACCCATTACGACTATGCCGTTACCATTCCTTACGGGCAGACCGCCCTGCCGACCATTACGGCAGTGAAAGCGGAAGAGGAGCAAGTGGTAGAGCAATCCGAGCCCGAAATACTTGCAACAGGCGAGCAGATGGTAACCCTGCTGGTTACTGCCCCGAATGGTATTGACCAGTGCGCTTATACCATTACGTTCTCTTTTGCAAAGAACGGTGATGCTACGCTTACAGCCATCTATGTGCGTGGCAATCTGCTGGAGGGCTTCCGTAGCGACTCGATCGAATACACACTCGCTTATCCCGTCGGTTCTACCATTGCTGATTTTGCAGGGTTGCAGGAAATCACCTATTCGCTTTCCGACGAACAGGCACACGCCGAAGCGTCTATCGACAATGCAGGTACTATCCTTATTGCCGTTACGGCGCAGGATGGTACAGTGCTGACCTATCTCATCCATCAGACCGTGCTCACCGATAACGACAACTCTGTCCGCATGATTTATTTCGATGATGCCGAGTTTGTTGAGTTTGCCCCTGAGCAGGATTTTTATATCTACTATATCAATGAGGGGCTCACAGCACCGAAGGTTACGGCAGAAGCCAATTCGCCGTATGCGGAAATAAGCGTGAAGGAAGCGTCCGTGGGTGATACGTGTATCATCTCTTGTACCTCCCAATCGGGCGAAACGCGTCGGTATAGTATCTGGTTCGCGCAATCGGAACTGAATGATGCCCTTACGCCGACAGCCAACGATGTATTGGTAAAACGCCTTGCCGGCTCTACGCAGATACTTGTAGGTACGCTGAGAAAGGATGTAACGTTCGGGCTGTATGATATGTACGGACATCGTATAGCGTTGGAGAAAGTGCCGGTGGCAGATCCGAATGATGTAGATATGGTTACAGAAGCAAGCGGTCAGGAACGGTTGAACAACATCACCGACCTCCGCTCGGGTACAATCCTGACGCTTGAGCCGAATACCATCTATTTCTACGTGTTCTTCCATAGCGACAAAGAGCGTATATCATCGGGCAAACTGATCATTGTTCCATAGCGATCGGTTTTTACCAATAGCCTTTTACACAAAGAGACTGCCTAATTCATATTGTTGGGCAGTCTCTTTTTGTGTTGTAATGTGGCTAATTGGTTATCTTTCATGTATTTATGGGGAAATGGACAGACGACAATGGAAACGTGTATGTACTAACTCGTTGAAATACAAGCAAAAACCGCTGAATCACATACGAATCACATACGAATCACATACGAATGACATAGATCTGATAGCGAGAGATATGGAACGTGTTTTTGCCGTACAAAGGTTTGTCTTTGTCCGTTTTTAGGTTGTCTTTTGCCAGAGTATTGTGTATATGTGAAAAAAGCAGTATCTTTGCAGCCGAATTGGCGAAAGGGCATTTGTGCGCCCGGAGCCGTAAACATTTGTACGTTTATTATGATTAAAATTTCGTTCCCGGACGGCAGTGTCCGCGAGTATGAGAGCGGCGTTACACCGCTCCAAGTGGCTGAGAGTATCAGCAGTCGTTTGGCGCAAGACATCCTTGTGGCAAGTATCAAACCTATTACCAACCAACCCGAGACCATAGAGGAGCAGGGTGAAGGGTGGAGTATTGTAGAACTCAATACCCCTATCACTGAAGACAGCCAAATCCGTCTCCACAAATGGGATGACGCCGAGGCAAAGCACGCTTTCTGGCACACTTCGAGCCACTTGATGGCAGAGGCTTTGCAGGAACTATATCCCGGTATCCAGTTCGGTATTGGTCCCGCTATCGAAAACGGTTTCTACTATGATGTCTATCCCGCCGAAGGGCAGACTATCAAAGAGAGTGATTTCCCCGCTATCGAGCAGAAGATGATGGAGTTGCGCAACCGCAAAGAGCACCTCGTAAAGAAGAGTATTTCCAAGGCGGACGCCCTCAAAGAGTTTGGCGACAAAGGGCAGATCTACAAGTGCGAACTCATCTCCGACCTCGAAGACGGACACATCACCACTTATACACAAGGTGCATTCACCGACCTCTGTAAAGGTCCGCACCTCCTTTCTACCGAGCCTATCAAGGCGGTGAAAGTGCTCAGTTGTGCGGCTGCCTACTGGCGCGGCGACGAGAAACGCCCGATGATGACCCGTATATATGGTATCTCGTTCCCGAAAAAAGCCATGTTGGACGAATACTTGGCTCTTCTCGAAGAAGCCAAGAAACGCGACCACCGCAAGATCGGCAAAGAGTTGGAACTCTTTATGTTCTCCGATATGGTGGGCAAGGGTCTGCCTATCTGGCTGCCAAAGGGTACGGCTCTGCGTCTGCGCTTGGAGGATTTCCTTAAGAAAATACAGAAACGCTATGGCTATCAGCAGGTTATCACCCCGCATATCGGTAGCAAGCAACTATACGTAACCTCCGGGCACTGGGATCACTACGGCAAGGATTCGTTCCAACCTATCACCACTCCCGAGGAGGGCGAGGTTTATCTGCTCAAGCCGATGAACTGCCCCCACCACTGTGCTATCTACAAGAACAGCCCTCGCAGTTACAAAGACCTGCCTTTCCGCTGTGCCGAGTTCGGTACAGTCTATCGCTATGAGCAGTCGGGTGAGTTGCACGGACTGACGCGTGTGCGCTCGTTTACGCAGGACGATGCCCATATCTTCTGCCGTCCCGACCAGGTGAAGGACGAGTTTATCCGCGTGATGGAGATTATCGAGATTATCTTCAAGGCTTTGGATTTCAAGAACTTCGAAGCGCAGATTTCGCTCCGCGACCCGAAGAACACCACCAAGTATGTAGGTTCCGACGAGGTATGGGAGAAAGCAGAAAACGCCATTATTGAGGCTTGCCGCGAGAAGAACCTGCCCGCCAAAGTAGAGTACGGTGAGGCGGCATTCTATGGTCCGAAACTCGACTTTATGGTGAAGGATGCTATCGGTCGCCGTTGGCAGTTGGGTACTATCCAAGTGGACTACAACCTGCCTGAGCGCTTCGAGTTGGAATACACGGGTGAGGATAACCAGAAGCACCGCCCGGTGATGATACACCGTGCGCCGTTCGGTTCGATGGAGCGTTTTGTGGCTGTGCTGATAGAGCATACTGCGGGTAAGTTCCCGCTCTGGCTCACACCCGACCAGGCAGTGGTACTGCCTATCTCAGAGAAGAGCAACGAGTATGCTTGGAAGGTGAAGGAGATGCTTGAGGCACAGGATGTGCGTGTGGTAGTGGACGACCGCAACGAGAAACTCGGGCGTAAGATCCGCGACAACGAGTTGAAGCGTATTCCGTTTATGCTGGTAGTGGGCGAGAAAGAGGCAGAGCAAGGTCTGGTCAGCGTCCGCCAGCAGGGTGCTGAGGACAAAGGTCAGATGACTGTGCAAGAGTTTGCCGACTTTATCAACTCGACCGTCAAAGCACAAATGAACGCTTACTAACAGGAATATGTATTGCCCCTGACGGGCTACCTTAATTACAGAAACTTGTACCCGATTTACCTGTATTGCGGTAAGGGGTTGCAAGTTTCTGTTTTTTATTGTAATTTTGCAGCATTATCATTTGTCATTTTTAATTTATCATTATATGAAAAAGGTATTTCTTTTCCTCTTGGCGGCTGCAACGATGACTGCGTGCCAAAGCAAACAGACACAGGCACAAACCGCTGCTCCCGTGCAGGACACCGCAACCGTCTATATGACGCAGGAGATTTCGCAAGAGTCATTGGTGCGCATCTTCCAAGCCCTCGGCGTGGAGCCACAAGGCAAAGTGGCTGTGAAAGTGTCCACGGGCGAACCGGGCGGGCATAACTACCTCAACCCGCAGTTGGTCAAGCCGTTGGTGGACAGGGTGCAAGGCACGATTGTGGAGTGCAACACCGCTTATCCGGGCAAGCGTTACACCGTGGAAGACCATAAGCAGGTATTTATCGACCACGGCTGGACGGCTATTGCACCTTGCGACCTGATGGACGAGTTCGGCGAGGTGCGTATCCCCGTGCGTGACACGCTGCATATTCATTATGACCTTGTGGGCGAACACCTAACGCACTATGATTTTCTGGTCAATCTGGCACACTTCAAAGGGCATGCGATGGGCGGTTTCGGCGGTGTGCTGAAGAACCAGAGTATCGGTATCGCTTCGCGCAACGGCAAGGCATATATTCATACGGCAGGCAAGATCGAAGACCCCGAGCAGTTGTGGAGCAATATCCCTGAACAAGACCTCTTCCACGAGTCGATGGCTGCGGCTGCCGACGGCGTACACCAGTATTTCAACGTAACCAAGAATAAGGAACTCGGTACGGACTGCGTCCGCACGGTGTATATCAACATAATGAACAACCTCTCTGTGGATTGCGACTGCGACAGCCACCCCGCTGCCCCCGAGATGAAGAACATCGGTATCCTTGCTTCGCTTGACCCCGTGGCACTCGACCAGGCGTGTGTGGATCTGGTATTCAACTATCCGTCCACCGAAGACGACAACGCTGCGGCACTCATCGAGCGTATCAACTCGCGCCACGGTATCCGTACTATCGAGCGTGCGGCGGAGATTGGTCTCGGCACACGCAACTACCGCATTGTCAGCATCGACGGCGAGGATATGCTCAACTACCTGAAAGAGAACCAACTGTCGCTTGTAGTGCGCAACCACGGCGAACAGACCACCTATACCCAACATGGGGTGCGCGACCTGTACGACTTGCAAGGTTCGCCTGTGCTACAGGGTGCAGCCGTGGCGGACAAGATTATCGGCAAAGGTGCTGCGGCACTGATGATTGCAGGTGGTGTCCGCTATGCCACCACGGAATCCATTTCCAAAGAGGCACTTGCTATGTTGCAAAAAGCGGGCGTTGAGGTGCAGTACAACGAGATGCTTGACTATATCCCTAACCACGACCATACGGGCGAGTGTCCCCTTGAGCAGCGTCTCCACGGCATCACTGACCCCACCGAGTGTCTGCCCATTGTGAACGCCTTCGTGGAATCCCTCAGCAAGTAAATGCATATACTCTGTTAAAAATTCAATGTAATACACACAAACGGTCAGTAGCCCTAAAACTACTGACCGTTTGTGTTATGCTATTATGCTATCCTATCCACCTTACATTTACCTTGCTTTTGGAATATGAAGGTGGAATAAGAATGAAAGGGGGGGATTCTATATTTTATTATTCTATAGTTCTATAGTTCTATAGTTCTATTGCAGGTTGTACTCGTTGCCGCCACCGAGGGAGTGGTAGAGGGATACGAGGGACTGGAGGAGAGCCATACGGTTGCTGATACGGGTGAACTCGGCGGTGAGGAGACTATTTTGGGCGGTCAGCACTTCGAGATAGGTGGTGCTGCCGTACTGCATCTTGAGTGCAGTGGCGCGTTGTGCGCGGCTGAGCGATTCCACCTGCTTGTCGTAGAGTTCGCACTTGGCATACGCCGTCTGGTAGGTATGGAGGGCGTCATTCACTTCGTTACCCGCCGAGAGGACGGTCTGCGTGAACGTGAGCAGGGCTTCCTGCTGCTGCGACTTCGCCATCTTGACCTGCGCGATGTTGCGCCCCGAGTTGAACAGGGGGACGACAAGGCTTGCTGCGAGATTTGATACCATTGTCATTGGGTCGATGATAGTATTGTAACTATGGTTCGTCCAACCGAACATACCGCTCAGGTTGAGCGATGGCAGGCAGTTGCTGCGCGAGAGATTGGCGGCGTAGAAAGCGCGTGCCATATTCTGTTGTGCAGCGCGTACATCGGGGCGGTTGTAAAGCAGTTGTGCGGGTACACCGACTTCGATATTCTGCGGCAGGACCTGTGCATCAAGCGTGCTGCGAGGGATAGGGCGGTAGGTGGTACCGAGCATAAGGCAGAGTGCGTTCTCGGTCTGGCGTATCTGCTGACGGAAATCGAGCACCATTGTCTGTATGGAATAGTAGGTGGCTTCCATCTGGGTAACCGCCGCTTCGTCGGACATACCCGCCTCTTTCATACGGCGTATGGTATTGATGGTCTTTGCCCATGTCTGTTCGTTCTCTTCGGCGGTCTGCAACTGTGCATCAAGCATGAGGAGCGTATAGTAGGCATTCGCCACACCGGCAATGAGTCCGCAGCGTGCGGCTTGCTCATAGTCGAGTGCCTGCTGCTTGGCGGCTTTGGCACCACGGAGGGAGTTGAGCGTGCGCCCGAAGATGTCTATCTCCCATGAGGCAGAGGCTACGAGGTCGTAGGTGCCCTGCCGGATACTGTACTGCGGCGAGAAACCGCCTTGCGGGGCAAGGCTGACAGACGGCAGATAGGCAAGTTGCGCTCCGCGGAGAGACGCTTCGGCTTGCAGGACATGCTCGTGAGCGATGCGCAGGTCGAGGTTGCTGTCGAGGGCTTGACGGATAAGGTCTTGGAGGAGCGGGTCGGTGAAGAGTGCGTCCCACGAGAGGTTGCCAAGGCTCTGCACTGTATCGGACAGCGGCAAGTCGCCGTAGAGGGTGGAGTCGATGTCCTGTACGGGTTTATATTTGCCATATATGCCGCAGGAGGACAAAGAGACGAAGAACAAAGGACAAAGAACAAAAAATAAAATGTTCCGTTTATGTATTTGGTTCATTTCTAAAATCTTAATAATTGATACTTTTTGAAGTGTGCGCAAGGGTAGTCTATCCTATAACCATCCTATAACTATCCTATGCTGTTTTTCGCAGAGATAAAATACACCTGTTGCACACTTCAAATCTTAACAAAACGCACTTTTCCGTTATTCCGTGCGGCGGTTTCTGCGACGTTTCTCGTCGAGGTGTTGGAAGACCACAAAGAGCGATGGCACGAGGAAAAGCAGTGCCAATGTGCCAACGATACTACCGCCGACGACACCCGTACCGAGACTGCGGTTACCGTTGGCGCCGACACCCATAGCCGCCACCATAGGGAGCATACCGAAGATCAGCGTGAGGACGGTCATCATAATAGGTCGCAGACGCGCACCCGCTGCATCGATAGCCGCATCTTGCAGGCTCTTGCCCGCCTTGCGGCGCTCGGATGCGTACTCGGTGATAAGGATAGCCGTCTTGCTGAGCAGACCGATCAGCATGATGACACCCGTCTGGAGGTAGATATTGTTCTCGAGGCCGCAGATCTTAGTCAGCAGGAACGAACCCATGAGACCTACCGGCACGGCGATGATGATAGCCAGCGGGAGGCGGAAAGACTCGTACAATGCCGATAGAATGAGGTAGATAAAGACGATACAGATAAGGAAAATAACCGCTGTGGTGCTGTTGCTCGACTGACTCTCCTCGCGGGTGATACCTCCGTAATCGATGGCATACTGCGACGGCAGCACTTGTGCTGCCACCTCTTTGACCGCCTTGATAGCATCACCGGACGAATAGCCGTCGGCAGGCATTGCGCTGACAGAGATGGAGTTGTAGAGGTTGAAGCGCGTCAGTTTGTCGGCACCATAGACACGGCGGAGCGTGATGAACTGCGAGAGGGGCGCCATCTCGCCACTGTGGAGACGGACAAACGTGTTGTCAAGACTGCGCTCGTCCATGCGTTGCTTGGGGTCGCCCATAATCTGCACCTTATAGACCTTGCCGAAACGGTTGAAATCGCTGACATACTGACCGCCGTAGTAGCCAGACAGGCAGGCGAGTACCTCGTTGGCAGTGATACCCGATCGCCGGCATTTGGCGGCATCGACGCTCACCTCCCACTGCGGGAAATTGAGGTTGAAGGACGTGAACGCGACACTAATCTCGGGGCGCCCGTTGAGCGCACCGATAAACTGCTGTGCATAGTCGTAGAATTGGTGCATATCGCCGCCCACCTTGTCTTCGAGGTTGATATCCAGCGCATTACCCGTACCGTAACCGGAGATCTGTGCGGGTGCCATAGCGAAGACGGTAGCATCCTTGATGTCGGCGGTGAGTGCATAGACTTTGCCGATGACAGCACCGACCGCCTGGTCTTTGCGAGTACGTTCAGCCCACGGTTTGAGTTTGAGAATGATATTACCTGCGGCACTTGACTCTCCGGAGATCAGTCCGTATCCCGCTGTGCTGTTCAGTTCCGCCACCTCGGGGATAGTCATAAGACGGTTTTCAATCTCGCGCATAATGTCGTCGGTTGTGGCAAGCGAACTTCCGGGAGGGGTGTCGATATTCACCATCACGGTACCCAGATCCTCGTCGGGAACGAGACCGGTCTTAGTGGTATTCATCAGTACGACCATTATGGCAACGCCCAAAGCGGCGGTGAGGAAGGACATCCACGGGTGTTTGACGAAATGTGCGGCACCACGCTGATACCATGCGGTGAGGCGGTCAAAGCCGCGGTTCCACTTGTCGGAGAAGCGGAAACGCCAACGCTTGTAGCCGCGGAGGTTGTCGATGTTGGTCTCCTTGGGACGGAGCAACAGGGCGCAGAGGGCGGGGCAGGTGGTGAGCGCATTGAGGGCGGATATACCTACCGCCACCGCCATGGTCAGACCGAACTGGCGATAGAAGACACCGCTGGTGCCGCCGATGAAACTGATAGGGATGAACACCGCCATAAAGACGAGTGACGAGGTGATGATAGCCACCGCTACATCTTTGGTACCGTAGACTGTGGCTTGGAAGGGGTTTTTGTAGCCCGCATCAAAGCGGCTGTGCACCGCCTCGACGACCACGATGGAGTCGTCCACCACCGTACCGATGACCAGGACGAGGGCAAAAAGCGTGATAAGGTTGATAGAGAAACCCGCCACCACCATAAAAGCAAACGTACCGATAAGCGAGACGATGATGCTGACAAACGGAATGAGCGTCGAGCGCCAGTCCTGCAAGAAAAGCAGCACGATGAGGATCACCAGCAGGATAGCCTCGATAAGGGTCTTGACCACATTGTGGATAGAGGCGTAGAGGAAATCGTTAGTGGACATCATCTGCGTGATTTCCACACCTTTGGGAGCGTGTGCCTGTACATCCGCCAAGAGCGCATCAATCTTGTTGTTCACCTCGGTAGCGTTGGAACCGGCTGTCTGGAAGACCATACACTGCACGCCGTGATGCCCGTTTTGACGACCATCGAAACCGTAACTCTCCTCGCCCAACTCGATGTCGGCGATGTCATGCAGGCGCAGCACTTCGCCGTCGGCAGTGGAGCGGATGACTATCTGACCGAATTCCTCGGGGGTCTGCAAACGCCCTTTGTACTTCATAGTATATTGGTACGCCTCGGGGGAGTTTTCGCCGATAGCACCCGTAGCCGACTCGATATTCTGCTCGGCGAGGGCAGCGGTTACATCACTCGGCACCAAGCCGTATTGCGCCATCACATCGGGGCGCATCCATATACGCATCGAGTAGTTACCGCCCAAGACTACCATCTGCCCGACACCCTGAATACGCAACAGTTCGGGTTTGATGTTGATATTGATATAGTTGCTGAGGAAAGTCTGGTCGTAGGTGTCGTCGGGCGAGGAGACTGTGAAGATCTGGAGCATACTGGTCTGACGCTTGAACGCCTGTACGCCAACCACCTTGACCTCGGAGGGCAACTGCGCCGTAGCCGACGAAATTTTGTTCTGTACATTCACCGCCGCCATATCGGGGTCGGTACCCTGCTTGAAATAGACATATATCTCCGCCGAACCGGTGTTGGTTGCCGTGGAGGTCATATAGGTCATGTTCTCGACGCCGTTGATAGCCTCTTCGAGAGGGGCGATGACGGATTTTTGTACCGACTCGGCACTGGCACCATAGTACTGGGTCATCACCATGACGGTAGGTGGTGCGATGTCGGGGTATTGTTCGATAGGGAGCGTTTTGAGACCGATAAGTCCGAGCAAGGCTATCACGATGGATATGACTGCCGACAGCACCGGTCGCTCCACAAAAGTTTTTACGTTCATAGGTTAATATAAATAAGTCGAATAGGGCTAATAGGGCTAATAAGCCAGATAAGGCAAATGGGATACCCTGTTAATTCCTAATTCATCATTCTTAATTCATCATTATTTTTACACCTTCCCGGAGCATGGCAACTCCTTCGGTAACGATGGTGTCTCCTGCTTGCAGACCGCTCTCCACGATGTACTCCTTGCCACCGTTCAACCGACTGACAAGCACTTGTGTAGCCACTGCCTTGCCGTCCGCTACGCGATAGACAAACACTTTGTCCTGCACCTCGTAGGTAGTGGTACGCGGAATGAGGAGCGCACCCTGCTGCGGCTTTGCAAGGACGATGTTGCCTGCACCGCCCGAGGTGAGCAGTCCGTTCTTGTTGCCAAACGTAGCCCGCACGCTGACGGTGCCTGTGGCTTGGTCAATCACGCCCGACACGGTCTCAATCTTGCCGCTTTCGGAGTATTTGCTGCCGTCGTTGAGCACCAACTCCACAGCGGGCATATTGCGCAAGGCGGCGTCTTTGCTGCCGTACTGACGCGCGAGGGCGAGCCATTGGTTTTCGGTCATCGAGAAATAGACGTACATCACCGAGTTGTCGCTCACGGTGGTCAGCGGGGTAGGCATCTGCGGCGAAACCAATGCGCCTACGCGGAAGGGCAACGTACCCACCACACCGTCGCTCGGGCTCTTCACCTCGGTATAGTTGAGGTTGTTCTGCGCGATGACCAATGCGGCATTCGCCTGTGCCAAACCTGCTTTGGCACTGAGGTAACTATTCTTCGCCGTCTGCAGGTCGAAATCAGAGATGACGCTGTCGGCATAGAGTTGTTGTTTGGATTGATATACCAGTTCGGCAGTAGCGACACTCGACTTGGCTACCTCGACGTTGGCTTCGGCAGTCTCCAACGATGCGCGGTACGGCACCTGGTCGATGATAAACAGCACCTGCCCTTTGCGCACGCGCTCGCCCTCTACCACGCAGAGTTTGGTGAGCGTACCTGCTACTTGCGGCATGATGGCGATGTCCTGCCGTCCGCGGATAGAGGCGGGATAACTTTCCTCCACCACGCAGTCTTGCGCCTGCACCACCATGGTCTTGTTGTGCGCCACTTGTTCTTCTTGTCCTTGTCCGCCTTTGTGGCATGCGCTCAGCGCGCACATACACAAGGCAATACAGATAAATACCTTCTTATTCATATGATTTGTTTTGTTTAATGTCCTTTCTTTGTGAAACCCTATTTTTGGGGGCATATCTGCACACAAAAAAGCCCATCTATATGGTATAGATAGGCTCTGTACATGTTCGCTTTTTACCACGACTATAACCTCGAACAATCGCTCACGCGGACGGACGGGCTACGAACTCCCTCATCAAGAGTCATTTCCATGCACCTATTAGGTGGAAAAAAGTATGCTATTGTTGCTTTTAGCGTCGATTCTTTCGTTCCAAATGTTCCTCTCCGCTAAAAGCGGGTGCAAAATTACTGCTTTTTTGCGACCTGCGCAAATGATTATGGCAGAAAAATGCAAATTGTAAAATGCTGTTTGGCAAAATGGGTGGGATTGTACGGGTAGGTTTGTGAATATCGGTAATTAGCAGTATTTTTGCAGGGAAATACACTTTATTATGATACGGTTGAGAGAGATTGGGAGTGCGGATGCGGGGTATGCATTTGTGGAAAGATTGTGGATAGAGGCATTTCCCGAGGCGGAAAGGCGCGATACGGAGGCGCAACGGGTGAATACGGATACCAATCCGGTGTTCCATTGCGTGTTGGCGGAAAATGAAGATGATGTACCTGTAGGATTCTTGACCTATTGGGACTTTGGTACATTCTGCTATGTGGAACATTTTGCCACCGACCCTGTACTGCGTAATTATGGGTACGGCGGGCAGATTATCCGTGCCGTATTGGAACGTGTTGCGCGACCGTTGGTGTTGGAGGTGGAGATGCCGGAAGACGAGATGAGCCGTCGCCGAGTGGGGTTCTATGAACGGAACGGGCTGCGGCTCTGGCAGGAGACTCCCTACATACAGCCGGCGTACAGGATGGGGGGCGAGAGCCTGCCGATGCGGCTGATGGCAACGCCCGATTTGCAACAGGAAAGAGATGCAGAACGGGTTATACGCACCATACACCGATATGTATATGGCATAGATGGCTGAATCACCCGTTAATCACCCGTTAATCACCCGTTAATCACCCCATAATCACCCCATAATCACATACTCTTGATAGCATAAGGTTTTTAAGGATTTTAAGGACAGTAAGGTCTTTAAGGACAAAGGCGTCATGGCGTATTGTGCCATTATGCTATACATTGTGGATTGAAAAATATGCTGTGCAGCAGGATTTGCATTTTTTGTTTGCACGGTTTGCATTTTTGTCGTATCTTTGCAAACGAGAATACCGCTGCGGTTGTGAGTTGCCTGTCTTGGGGCAGCGAAACCTGTCTGACGGTTGCCGAGGGTGTTCTTGCTATAACCTTATAAAAAACACAATTATGGCTAAAGTTTATCAAGCAAACGAGATCAAGAATATCGCTATGTTGGGCGGTAGCGGATCGGGTAAAACCACTCTTATGGAGGCGATGCTTTATGAGAGTGGTGTGATTAAACGTCGCGGTTCGATTGAGGCACAATCGACGGTATGCGACTATTTCCCCGTGGAGAAAGAGTATGGATACTCGGTTTTCTCGACGGTTTGCAACATCGAGTTTCAAGGTAAGAAACTGAACATTATCGACTGCGCCGGTTCGGACGATTTCTGCGGTGGCACGGTAGCAGCCTTACAGATGGTAGGTTCGGCACTGATCGTGCTGACCGCCAACAACGGTATCGAAGTAGGTACACAAAACAATTTCCGTCTGGTGGAAAAGGCAAAGAAGCCGCTGGCATTCGTGATCAACAAATGCGACCACCCGGACGCTGACTTTGAACATACGTTTGCACAACTGAAAGAGAATTTCGGTAACAAGTGCACCCTGATACAATATCCCGTGAATGCCGGTGCGGGTTTCAATGCGGCGATCGATGTGCTGAAAGGCAAGATGCTCGTCTGGGGACCCGAAGGCGGTGCGCCCGAAGAGAAAGAGATACCCGCAGAGCACCAAGAGCGCGTGGCAGAGATGCGCCAGCAACTGCAGGAGCAGGCTGCCGAAGCGGACGAGACACTGCTTGACAAGTTCCTGAGCGAGGGGCTGACCGACGAAGAGATTATGCGCGGTCTGCGCTCTGTATATGCCGACGGGTCGATGTACCCCGTGATTTGCACGAGTGCACTGAAAGATATGGGTATCCGCCGTCTGATGGATTTCCTGCTGACGATGGCCCCCGAACCCGCGAACTTCAAGTATCCGACGCTCGAAGGCGATGGCATCAGTCCCGACCCGACGAAACCGACCAGCCTGTATGTGTTCAAAACATCGGTGGAGCCGCATATCGGCGAGGTGAACTATTTCCGCGTGATGCAAGGAACGGTGAAAGCGGGCGATGATCTGCAGAATATGAACAGAGGCGGCAAAGAGCGTATCTCGCAACTTTATATGGTGGCCGGCTCGAACCGCATACCGGTGGACGAAGTGGCGGCAGGCGATATTGCGGCTACCGTAAAACTGAAAGACACCCGCACGGGCAACACGCTGAATGCGAAGGACTGCGACCTGCATTATGCAAAGATTGAGTACCCGCAACCGCGTTTCCGCCGTGCCATCCGTCCCGTGAACGAGGCAGATAATGAGAAACTCGCCGCCCTGCTGACCCGTATGCACGAGGAAGACCCGACATGGATTGTGGAGCAGTCGAAAGAGTTGAAACAGATGATTGTTTCCGGTCAGGGAGAATTTCACCTGCGTACGCTGAAATGGCGTCTGGAGAACAACGAGAAGATGCAGGTGGTATTTGAGGAACCGAAGATACCGTACCGCGAGACGATCACAAAGGCTGCACGTGCCGACTACCGCCACAAGAAACAGTCGGGCGGATCGGGACAGTTCGGTGAGGTGCACCTGATAGTAGAGCCCTATGAAGAGGGAATGCCCGTAAAAGAAGTGTATAAGTTCGGCAACCAAGAGTACCGCGTTACGGTAAAAGATACACAGGAGATCCCCTTGGAGTGGGGCGGCAAACTGGTGCTGGTGAACTCCATTGTGGGCGGTGCCATTGAGGCACGCTTCATCCCCGCTATTCTAAAGGGTATTATGGACCGTATGGAGCAAGGTCCGCTGACGGGTTCATATGCTCGCGATGTACGCGTGATTGTCTATGATGGCAAGATGCACCCCGTAGATTCCAACGAAATTTCATTCCGTCTGGCAGGTCGCCACGCGTTTGCCGAGGCGTTCCGCAATGCGAACCCGAAAGTACTGGAGCCGATCTACGAAGTGGAAGTGCTGGTACCGAATGATTTGGTAGGCGATGTGATGTCGGACATCACGGGGCGCCGCGGTATGGTGCTGGGTATGGAGACGGAGAAGAACTTCACCCGCCTGCATGCCGAAGTGCCGCTGAAAGAACTGACCTCGTATTCGACGACGCTCAGTTCGCTTACGGGTGGCAGGGCAACGTTTACGATGAAGTTCAAGGATTACGAACTCGTACCTGCGGATGTACAGGACAAACTCCTCAAAGAATATGCTGCAGCGAATGCAGACGAGGAGTGATTTGTTTTTCACTTAAATAATGTTGGTTGACGGCTTTCCATGGAAATGGGGAGCCGTTTTCTTTGAATAGGTGTCTTGTGATTGAGAATAGTGAATGAACCTATCGGATTTTGCGGATGATGGTCAGTCCGTCGCGAAGCGGTAGAATGGCTTGTTCGAAGCGCGGGTCTTGCGCCAGGCGGTCGTTGAAAGCACGCAGTCCGAGGGTCTGTTTGTCCTTGTCGTAGGCGGGGTCGATGATATGTCCATCCCAAAGGGTGTTGTCGGCGATAATCCACCCGCCTACCGGTACAAGTGGATAGACAAGGTCGAGATAGGTACAGTATTCGCGCTTGTCAGCATCGACAAAAACGAGGTCGAAAAAGATGCCTTGCAGGGCAGGGAGTATGGCTTTGGCATCGCCGATGCGCAATTCGATTTTTTCGTTAAGTGGGGATAGCGACAGATTGCGACGGATGGTATCTTCGAGTTCGTCGTTATGCTCGAGGGTGAGCAGGGTGCCATTGTCGGTCAGCCCCTCCGCCAGGCAGAGGGCGGAATAACCAGTAAACGTACCTAATTCGAGTATGCGATTAGGGCGAATCATCTTGCTTAATAGGGATAGCAGGCGTCCTTGCACCTGTCCGGAGAGCATGTGCGGGTTGAGAATGTTGACGTTGGTGTCGTGGGTGATAAACGCCAAAGCGTCATTTTCCGGTGAAGTGTGGGATTCTATATAGTCGTTGAGTGTCATTTTTCTAATAATAGGAGTGCAAAAGTAGTAAAAAACTTGTAGGTGTGCAAAAAAAAGCGTAATTTTGCGGAGTAAATCGGTATTTTTGTTACGATAGGTACGATTTTTGAAATAGAACAGGCAATACATCAAATAGTTATGGAAAAAATAGATGATTTAGACAGAAAGATTCTGAGTGTGATAACACGGAATGCACGTATTCCTTTCAAAGAGGTGGCAGATATGTGTGGTGTGAGTCGTGCGGCTGTGCATCAGCGTGTACAGAAAATGTTTGACAACGGGGTGATTATAGGTTCAGGCTATAATGTTAATCCGAAGATGTTAGGCTATCAGTTGTGCGTGTATGTGGGCATAATGCTGACCAAGGCATCGATGTACAAGTCGGTAAGTGCCGAGTTGGAAAAAATCCCCGAGATAGTGGAGTCGCAGTTTACACTGGGGGCTTATTCGATGCTCATTAAGTTGTATGCAAAAGATGATCAGCACCTGATGGAGTTGCTCAACTCGAAGATACAGGAGATTCCCGGCGTGGCAAACACTGAGACCTTGACTTCGCTTGACCAGCGTATCAACCGCACCCTGCCGATTGGCATAGAATAATAGAATAATAGAACAATAGAAAGATAGAAAATGGAAAGAGTGATTAGTGGCATCCGTCCTACCGGAAACCTGCATCTGGGTAATTATTTCGGAGCAGTAAAGAGTTTCGTACAAATGCAAAATGAGTATGATTGTATGTTCTTTATTGCAGATTGGCACTCTCTCACTACGCATCCCAAACCTGAAAATATCCGTAATTCGGTGAAGACAATTCTTTCTGAGTATTTGGCATGCGGTATTGATCCCGAGAAAGCACCACTATATGCACAGAGCGATGTGAAGCAAGTGCTGGAGTTGTACCTCTATTTCAATATGAATACCTATCTCGGTGAGTTGGAACGCGTTACGAGTTTCAAGGAAAAAGTACGTCAGAACCCTGATAATGTGAATGCCGGTTTGCTGACTTATCCGACACTTATGGCTGCGGATATATTGATGCACAAGGCAGACAAGGTGCCTGTGGGCAAAGACCAGGAACAGAATATGGAGATGGCTCGCCTTTGTGCGCGTCGTTTCAACCGTATTTATGAGGTGGAGTATTTCAAAGAGCCGGAGTCGTTCTATTTTAATCAGAAAGCGGTGAAAGTGCCCGGGCTGAACGGAACCGGTAAAATGGGCAAATCGGAAGGCAATGCTATTTACTTGTGCGATGACGAGGAAACTATACACAAGAAAGTGATGCGTGCCGTTACCGATGCGGGACCGACGATGCTCAACCAGGAAAAACCCGAGGTAATACAGAACCTGTTTACCTTGATGGAACTGGTTTCGGACAAGCAGACCTACGACTATTTCAACGATGCATACAACAATATGACTATCCGCTACGGCGATATGAAGAAACAGTTGGCACACGATATCAATGCGTTCTGTGCACCTATCCGCGAGAAGATTGTGGCTTATCAGAACGATGACGAATATCTTGCCAAAGTGCTGAAAATGGGTGCAGAGCGTGCTTCGGAGCGTGCCGAAAAGACCATTGAGGAGGTTCGCCAGATTATCGGTTTCCGCAGAATCTAAGATATAGAATAATAGAAAGATAGAAGAATAGAAGAATAGAAGAATAGATAATAGTGAAAAAGTATCGGTACATAGCGATTTTGTTGGTAGTAGTTGCAGGGTTGGCATTGTCTGCCCGTGCGGACGACTACGTGGACGATGCGTACTATTGGGACACCCCGCAGCGGACGCAGCAGTTGTCGGATAATAAGGCCGAAGACTATCAAGCGACCGAGGAAGAAACCGATACATCTGCCGACAATCGGTCAGCGGAAATCACTTTTATTGAAGACTCCGTAACACGGAACAACGCGACCGTGATAAAAGCAATCATCAAACGGTGATGAAACCTATTCGTTATATAGCCCTTTTGCTTTGTGCGGCAGGTGCAACCGCCCTTTCTGCACAGGATACGCAGCGTCTCAGTGAGCAGGAACTCACGGGGACGGCGCGTTATGTGGGTATGGGCGGAGCGATGACGGCTGTTGGCGGCGACCCGTCGGCGGTGAAAGATAATCCTGCCGGATTGGGATTGTACCGCCGTATGGAGGTGATGATTTCGTTTGACGAGCGATACGACAGGACACACCAGGCGGGAGCGGATTGGAAAAAGACCAACTATTTTGCAGCCCCGCAAGCCTCGTGGGTGTTTGCTTTCGGCGACCCATACAAGGAACGTGGCGTGATTTACGATAATTTTATGTTCTCTTATTCACGTCTACGCACGTTCAACCGGTCGTTTGCGGCAACGGCTACGGGACAAACGACTTCGCTGGCAGATGTGATTTGTATGAATACCAACGGTTTGCAAGAGACGGCTTTGCAGCCTGCGGGGCGTTGGAATGATGCGAATGTGGGTTGGCTCAGTTGCCAAGGCTATGATACGTATCTGATCAACCCGACCGAGGCGGGAGGCGACCGATGGACAACGGTATTACTAGACGGCGAGACGCTCAGCAACTCGCTCCGTATCAGGGAGTACGGGTATGTGAATCAGTACGGATTGGATTGGGCGATGAATATCTCCAACAGGGTCTATCTGGGTGCGGGGGTACGGATGCTTTCGTTTTCGTACAGCCAGACGGCGGAATACTACGAGCAGTTCGGCGAGGGCGGCGACTTGCTGAACAAGACCGATCTGACGATGTCGGGTATCGGCGTGAATGGTTCGTTTGGTATTATCTATCGCCCTGTGGAATGTCTGCGCTTGGGGGCTTCGTTTCAGACTCCGACGGCAAGTACACTCTCGGTGGGCAATAGCGGTACGCTGAGTGCAACAACTGATTCGCTGCGTTCAAGCGGCACGCCTACCAATTCTTCGTCAGTGTCGGGTTTCCGTATGCCGCTGCGCAGCAGTGTGAGTGTGGCTTTCCAAATGAAACAATATGGTCTGCTGTCGTTCCAGTACGACTATCAGCACCAAAAGAATATGAACGATGTACATAGTCTGCGTGCGGGATTGGAGATAGTGCCTGTCAATAATCTGTTTATCAATGCGGGCTATGTGTACGAATCGACATTCCGCCAGCAGGAGGATATCGTGGAACACGCCTATAATGCCGTGCGCACGGATACGTATTTTCAAAATATACGCCGCACGCAATATATTAGTTTGGGAGTGGGCTATCGTGGCAAGGTTTTTGTTGCACAAGCAGCATATCAGTTAGGCTTGCAAGGTATCAACCTCTACGCGCACCAGTTGGCAACGCCCTACGATATGCGCACGCAAACGCATCGTATAGTGCTTACGTTGGGGTGGCATACACGGGATTGATATAGTCCACATGCCACGATACGCGGCAAGAAACATAGAAAAATATGCATTAAGCATTACGCATTGAAATAGGTGCCGTACAGCACAGAGACCGGAAAACTCAACAAATAAAATCAACCGGGGTAAATGCCTGACCAATGGCGTGCCGATACTCGCCTGCGATGACCCGACGCAAGTCGGAGAGCGGTGGAGGTGGTCGGATTACAGAGAGATGGTACACTCCAAATCCTATTCTTTAGGAGTTTTCTCGAGTGAGTGGCTGTACGGCACTTTTATATAAAAACAGAGACTGTCATATGGCAGTCTCTGTTTTTTTGTATTTCGCAGGTAGGTGCTTTAGTTGAAGAAAAGCGACAGACCTATCGACAGGACTATCGGTCCCGACGGGGCTTTGATACGGCCTTGGTCGATGGCAGCCTGCTCGATAATAGTCGGGGTAAGGTGCTGAATATATGCCGCTTCGGCAAAGACTCCGAAGTTATGCACGATGAACCATTCCACGCCTGCGGCAAAACGCAGGGTGGGAACCGCAGAAAACCGGTCTTTCAGTTGGTATGCTTCGCCTGTTCCGTCTAATGGTTCCACTGTCTTGACGTACGGAATAGACACGCCCGGTTCGACCGAAACAAAAAAATCCCAATGGTTGAAATACGGCTTCTCGTAGAAAGCACGGATATCTTTTACCAGCGGTATTCTGTACCCGACACCCATTCCGATTTCATAGTACCATACCTCACCGGTGCGGACATTGGTGCCGGCAATGCACAGCGAGTCATAGGTGTTGCTGTGGGTGTCAAACGAGATAAAAACAAACGTACCGTAACTCTTGTGGTGCCGCCAGCCAAGACGCATCGAGGAGTTGAAAGTAGCCCCTTCTATGCCGTTGGGTGTGATACCCGCACCCAGCACCGTCGGCAGATCCAGCGCATCGAAGAAATCGCCAAATGTGTAGCGTGGTTTGACGGTAGTACTGTCAAACCGGATATCGCTTTCCGCTGTACGGCCGTTGTCCGTTGCTATGTTTTCAGCAAACAGCCCTATGCTCAATGAGCACAGGGCTGTCAGTATAAGCAGATGTTTCATCGCATTTTCTTGGCTTGTGCTTTGGCGTTCTCGCGTGCCATACGTTGTTGCTCGCGTTGCATTTTTTCCAAGCGTTCCATAAATCCTGATTTCTTCTGTCCGTTGCCTTTCTTCTTGGCGTTAGCCTCCATCTGCGCCAGCAGTTTCTTGTCGTTGATAGTCCAGCGGAAAATCATTGTCTGTAGGATAGTGAAGAACAGCGACAGCAGGTAGTAGTAACTCAGACCGGCTGCGTAGTCGTTGAATACGAAGAGGAACATCAGCGGCATCAGATACATCATCCACTTCATAAATTTCATACTCGGGTCGGTGGACTGTGTCTGCATCGTGATATAGGTGTAAGCAAAGTTGGTGATGGTCATCAGGAGGCAGAAGAGACTCAGGTGGTCACCAAGCAGCGGGATATTCGTTCCCCACGAGATGAGTGTATCGTAGGTGGAGAGGTCGTCTGCCCAAAGGAACGACTTGCCGCGCAACTCGATAGCCGTCGGGAAGAACCAGAACATTGCCATCACAATCGGGAACTGGAATAGCATCGGCAGACAGCCGGACATCGGACTGACGCCTGCACGCTGATAGAGTGCCATCGTCGCCTGTTGCCGCTCCTGCATCTTCTCGGGCGGGTATTTGGCGTTGATTTCGTCCAACTGCGGCTTGAGCACACGCATTTTGGCACTTGATTTGTACGAAGCGAACACAAACGGAAGGATGATCAGTTTGATAACCAGCGTCATCAGCAGAATAACCACGCCGATGTGCAAGCCCCATGAGGTGAATAGGTCAAACATCGGAATGACCAGAATCTTGTCAATCCAACTGACCACTTTCCAACCCAGCGGCACCAGTTCCTGCAGGTGCAGGCGGTCGGCTTTGTCTACATCTTTGTCGTAGGCTTTGAGGGTGTTGTAGTGGTTCGGACCGAAGAAATAACGGAAAGCCGTCTCTTTTTGCCCGGTTACGTCAAACGCAACCCCCGTCGTGGTGCTGTATTCCTTGATATAGCGGCTGTGTTTGTCTTGCGGGGTGGACTCGAACATCGATGAGGTGAACGCATCATCGGCAATCATCACCGTCGAAAAGAACTGGTCTTTGTATCCAATCCAGCGCACTTTGGCATTTTCTTTTTTGCTGTCGTGCTTGCTCTCGGATAGTTTTTCCATATCGCCGTCGAAGAGCATATATTGCAGTTGCGCATAGCGTTCCTCAAACTTGCGTCCGCGCTCCTGTTGCGGAATGAGTTGCTGCCAGTGCATCTCAAGCGAGTTCACGTTCTGCGCCAGCACCGACTGCATGTTGTGCGGCTGAATAGCCATCCGCACCATATAATCGTCCTCGGAAATGGTATAAACGAAATCCAGGTAAGCGTCCTCTTGATTGGTGTGCAAACGCATAATAAGCGTACCCACCTCCGGCTCAATCGGCTCGAAATACAGGTTGGCGGTTTGCAGAATACGGTTGTTCGCTGTGATGAGGGTGAAACTCTGTTTTGCCTCGTCGGCACGGAACAGGCACAGCGGGTTCACGCTATCGCCATACGCCTTGTATTCTTTCAGTTCCGCACGTGCGATACGTCCGCCTTTGCTGTCTATATAGAGGCGTATCTTTCCGTTTTCGAGTACGGTGGCTTTGTTCTCGCCTTGTGCCGATACGGCAAATGCGCCATAAGTCTTTTGCAGCCTGTTTTGCAAATCTTCATTGTTGGTGGTCTGTTCGCTCGCACGCGCCGAATCTGCCTGCAGTTGGGCGTTGATTTCGTCGGAGAGAAACTGTGCCTCCTGCTCCATCTGTTGTACCAGTGCAATGCTGTCGTGTATGCGCTGACGTTCTGCCAGTTCCTCTTTCGACGGGCGACCGATCCACGAGAAACCGATGATAATCAAGGCTATCAATAGAAAGCCAATCCAAGTATTTTTATCCATTTATTAGTATATTAATTACAAATTACAAATTACAAATTATGCATTATCTCTGCAGGTGCCCGAACATAAAGCCGATATACAGCCTCGGCCCTGCCGGGGCAACATAGTTGCGCCACGATACGTCCTGATTGCTCAGTTTCGATCCTTTCGCTCCAAAAGGCAGCACCCAGTCTATCCGTGTGAGCAATGAGATATGGCTGTTGAGCGAAAACTCCAATCCTATATACGGGTCGAGCATAAAAAACGGCGTCTTGGTATAGGACGCATTGTACTCCGTGGTCTGCCCCTCTTTGTCCTCTTTTCCTTCTACGATCTCCCCATCATAAGGCACATACAGGCGGCTGGTGCTTCCGCCGCCGATGGTTATTCCTACTATCGGGCGCACTTTCTTGCCCCAATGACCGTAATAATCGCACAAGATACCGCCGTACCCCGTGCGTATCTGGCTGCCGGTTTTCATCAGTGGCATCGTGCTGACAAACCCCTCCGATCCGATATGAATATGGTTCAGCAAGTGTATGCGCAATGCCCCGCCTATTCCCATCGTTACACCGCTCTTGGGCAGGTTCTCGCCTTTCATTAGCGACGGATTGCGGAATAATTCATCCGGCGATTGGGCAAAGGCGTAGCCCATATGCAACATCATTCCGCCCGAGAAACCGCTAAAGAGACGGTTGCGCGAGGCTTGTTCTTCTTTCTTTTCCTTTTTGGTAGAAAACTCCGACTGCTGCTCTTGTGCGTTGAGACACAAGGGCAGCAGTGCAAAAAGTATCAATAGTGGCTTCCTGCTCATACAAGCGAGAATGCCACATCCATCATGTGGGTAAAGTTGTTCTGTCGCTCCTCGGCGGTAGTTACTTCGCCCGTGATGAGATGGTCGCTTATGGTGCAGATAACCAGTGCTTTGTTCCCACTGCGAGCCGCATTCATATAGAGTGCGGGGGCCTCCATTTCCACACACATCACACCCATATTGATCCACTTGTCGTTGTGCGCATTCTCGGTATAGAACGTGTCCGACGAGAACACGTTGCCCACTTTGTAGTGGTAACCGAATTTCTCGCAAGCCTCGGCGGCACGGCGGCAAAGGTCGAAATCGGCAATCGGTGCATAGGTTCCGGGCAGTTCGTATTGTGCAGCGTAGTTCGAGTTGGTGCATGCACCCATAGCGATAGCGAGGTCGCCGATATGCAGGTCTTTTTGCAGACTGCCTGCCGAACCAACGCGGATAATGGTCTTTACGCCATAGAAATTGTATAGTTCGTAACTATAGATACCTATCGACGGAATACCCATTCCGTGTCCCATCACGCTGACACGCTTGCCTTTGTAGGTACCTGTATATGCGAGCATACCGCGTACGTTGTTCACTTGTACGGCGTCCTCTAAAAATTTCTCTGCCATCAGTTTGGCACGCAGCGGGTCGCCTGCCATAATCACGGTTTCGGCAAAGTCGCCGAATTTTGCCCCGATATGGGGAGTAGGTGTGTTGTTCATAATTGTCTTTTTACTGAGGTTATTCTATTATTCTATTGTTCTTTGTTCTATGTTCTTTGTCCTGTCACACGATATATTCTCTTTGTTTCAGAAACTCAATCGCCCTTTCGAGGTCGGCGGGTGTGTCTATGCCTACGGTCTCTGTATCGCATACAGCCACCTTTATCCGATAGCCGTTTTCGAGCCAGCGCAACTGTTCCAGGCTTTCTGCCAACTCGGCTGCCGACTGCGGTAACTTTGTGATTTTCTCTAATATATCCGCCCGATAGGCATACATGCCGATGTGCTTGTAGTGTTTGCCTTGTGCGAGCCAGTCGGCTTTGTCCACGCCGCGCAGATAGGGGATTACGCTGCGCGAGAAAAGCATTGCCTCGTGTGTCTGTTGCGAGAATACCACTTTGGGCGTGTTCGGGTTTTCCAAGTCCGCCAGCGTATCCTGCGCTGTGAACGGTTTAACTAAGGTAGCAATTTCCGTGCCGTTGGCATCGCCGTTGGGTTCCAGAAAGCATCCTTCTATGGCTTCTATCTGTTCGGGCTGGATAAAAGGCTCGTCCCCCTGTATGTTGATTATCGCCGTATCCGTATTGTTTTGCTCCCTGTACAATGGGTTCGTAATCAACTGATAAGCCTCCAAACAGCGGTCTGTACCGCACTTATGGTCTGTGCGGGTCATCACCACCTTGCCGCCGAAAGCCGTTACGTGGTCGTATATGCGGTCGTCGTCGGTAGCCACTAATACTGTATCAAGCACTTTCGAGGCTTGTTCATACACGCGGCGGATCATCGTCTTGCCGCATATCTCCGCCAATGGTTTGCCTGGGAAGCGGGTGGAGGCGTAGCGTGCCGGTATGATTCCTATAAATTTCATAGCAGTATATGTTTGCGCTTTCTGTAACAAGCGTGCAAAGGTACAACTTTTTTCCGGAATATCCAAATTATAAATGATGTGCAACAGGGCAATCGTATCAAAACAATGTCCGTATAGTTGATACGCTATTTTTATGCAGTTTATGCACTATCCGGAGTGCATAAACTGCATAAAAAACAGGCTTATCCTCGCTATAAGCACGTTTTCTTTCTACGTCCTTTCTACGTCTTTTCTCCGTCTTTTCTCCGTAATGGGTATATGGAGGTAGGGGCATTGTATAAAGTGCATAAAAACATCGATATTTGATGCGGTTGCCTTGTGATGTGCAAAAAGAAGCAGGCTTCCGCATAAAACGGAAGCCTGCAAATCAAAATTGAAATTGTCTGTTATCAGAGTTGCGCACCGAGGGCGTTGTACTCCACGCCGTTCTTGATAATTACCAATTGTCCGTCGCGCAGCACTTTCTGTGCTTTTGTGCTCTCGGCGGCAGTGTTGCCCAAGGCGGTCTTCGACGGTGTGAATGTGATGTTGAACTGACGTGCGTCTGTGCTGATCAGTTGCGCCGTAAACGAGTAGTCCGCTGCCAACACGATGTTTGCACTTACGATGTCAATGATGTATTGTGTTTGCATATCGCCCAGATAACTGCCGTCTGTGTCGTTCATACCGTAAAGGTTGTTTATGGTGTATGTGCCGGCACCGGTATAGGAAGTCAGTTGCAGCACCAGAGCATAGTCTGCATTGGAAGCCTTAAAATCAACATAACCATTAGCCTCATACTTTGTATCAACCGTACCGGTGAATGTTACATCTATCGTTTGGGTCGGAGTCGGAATGTAGTACTTCATTACTATGTGGTAGATGTTGCCGTCTTTTCCCATTACGGACGCCTCTACGATGGTCGTGTCTGCGGACAGACTGACGTTTACCGTGTTGCTGTCATATTCTTTGGCGTAGATATAGGTCTCCCCGTCAAAGGTAACGGCGGTGTAGTTGTAGTCAATGTCTGCTTTGCCGAAAGTGCCGGTCAAATGGTTGGTATTAACGCATACCGATGCATAATACTCTGTCGATGAGCCCTGAATCTGGAACCATGCATCCTCTGTGTCGGCGGTGTTGTCAGTGAGCGAACTGATGCCGGGGATAATCAGGTCAATGGTCTTTCCTGTCGGTACAAACGGCGCATCTTCCAATTCGATAAGACAGTCTTCAATGGTGTTGATACCAAACAGAGAACCATACCCGGATTTGTAGTAGTAATATAGCATATAGTTGAAAGCATACATATTTGCCGCGGCATAGTCCAACTCCATAGTGTAGGTCTGCCCGTTGGCACATACTGCACTCAGTGCAAAATGGTAGTTGGGGGCTACGTAGGTAACTGCCAGCGAACCCGAATTAACATCGGTCGTGTCGCCTGCTGCTACCACTACTTGACCATTTGCTATAGAATAATTACCGACCAATTTGCTGCTGTCGCTATTGGCGGTAACTGCAACATAGGCTGAAAAATCTTCTCCGCTGAAGAAATCAAACTCGTACATTGCATCGGCTTTGGTCATCGATGCCGGATATAACATTGCTTGCGCCCCATCGGCAACAATCTTGCCGTTGCTTACAGCGGCAGGGGCTTTCTTGATGCCCGTTGCGGGAGCGGCTACAAGGCGGCTGTGGCTGAAACCGGTGTACTCAACAGCAGGGAGCGTTTGGCTCAATTCGCCAATGTTCTTTTTACTTGCCCGTGTCGCAAACTCGGGAGCAGCACTTGCGCTCAATACCATAGCGGCAGCGCACAAAAGAGAGAAAAGTTTTTTCATAAACATACGTTTTTTTGTTTTCGTAGAAATAATATGCAATAATTATGCAATAAATACAATCAAATCGGTTGCAAAAGTACGGAAATTCTTTTATTTGTGCAACACTTGGCGGCAAAATTTACTCAAAATGTGTATTTTATCATATTTCTTGCACTTTTGTACGCATTCTGCATAAATCTCCCGCCGTCTCCTACCCGCCCTAACCGCCATTCAAAGAAACATCCCTTTTGTTAATATCTGCTTTCCCTTGATCAAGAACCACCACCTACGAAAGAACTATGAAGGAACTACGAACCAACTGCGAACCGAAAAAAGTACGCGATTGTTAATATATTAGACACAATCCAATGCTTAATCCGCCAGCAGCCAGCCCTGCACACAAACGCCTTTCGGCAATCTTTATCTTGCAAAAATACTTTTGCCGCCCCGCTTGCGTGTTTGAGATTTTATTTGTAACTTTGCACGGACTTTGAAACACACCGCACCGCGCGGCTAAATACCAAAAACACACAACCCAAAACTCCAAACAAAATGATGAAAAATAACAACTATTGCGTAATTATGGCAGGCGGCATTGGAAGCCGCTTCTGGCCGTTCAGCAGAAATGCACAACCCAAACAGTTCCTTGATTTCTTCGGTACGGGGCGAACACTCCTACAAATGACCGTGGACCGCTTCCGCCCCGTGGTACCTATCGAGAATGTTCTTATTGTTACCAACGTACAGTACAAAGACCTGGTGATGCAACAAATACCCGATTTGCAGCCTTCACAGGTGCTTTGTGAACCCGCCCGCCGCAACACCGCCCCCTGTATCGCATACGCTACAGCGCATATCAAAGGCGTACTCCTCCAACGCGCCATCGCCGAGGGACGCATACCGCAAGGCGAGACCCCGGACATAAGCAGCCCAATCTATGACGCCAATATCGTTGTCGCCCCGAGCGACCACCTTATCCTACAAGAGCAGGCGTTCCAACAGACTATAGAGCGCGGCTTGTCTTTTGTCGAGCACAACGATGCCATCCTCACACTCGGAATGAAACCTACACGGCCCGAAACCGGATACGGATATATTCAGATGCAAAACGCACAAGATGAAACGCACAATGCAGAGGGTGTCTGCAAGGTCAAGACTTTCACAGAAAAACCCGACCTCGAACTCGCAAAAGTGTTTATGGAAAGCGGGGAATTCCTATGGAACTCGGGTATCTTCCTATGGAACCTGCGTACCATCTACTCCGCATTCCATAGTTTTCTGCCGGAGATAGTGGAGAAATTCCGCGAGGGCTACCGGTATATGGGAACGGAGCAGGAAGACGACTTCATACAGCGTATCTTCCCGACATGCCCCAACATCAGTATCGACTACGGTGTAATGGAGAAAGCGCAAAACGTCTTCGTCATGCCGTCCGACTTCGGTTGGTCTGACCTCGGCACATGGGGATCGCTCTACGAACTGAGCGACAAAGACGAAAACGGCAATGTTACACTGCACTGCAACGCAAGTTACTACGACAGCCATTGCAATATTGTTACTATGGAGAGCGGCAAATTGGCGGTCATCCAAGGGCTGGACGATATGATTGTCGCCGAGCAGGGCAACGTACTGCTCATCTGCCACAAATCCCAAGAACAGCAAATCCGCCAGTTCGTCAACGACGCCAACGACCGATACAACGGCAAATTCAATTAGTCGCTGCTTTGAAACGCATTCCGCCCCAAACAAAAATGGTTTTGCAAAGCAATATGTTTGCTTTGTAAAACTATAATCTTAAAAATAACGCGTTATGAAAACTGGAAATGTGATTAGGGCATTACCATTGTTGGTAGGTATGGCATTATCGAGTTGTAATCACGCACCTGTTGATGATGGCAAAGACTTGCCGCCTGCTGGTCAGTTTACCTATTACAACACGATAGAAATTGATTCAACAGCATCTGCCTGCGGTGTGGATAGTTGTGTCGTTAATCTGCCGTGGCTGAATGATAAGATAAATGCGTTTTTGAAAGACAGTGCAGAACGGCGGACGAAGATAACTACCTCTTTACAGATAGATTTGGTAAAGTATGCGGATAGCACCGATAGCAGCGATATGACGTACTATTCGTACCGTGTGGATGATGTTCCTTTCTTTGGCACCTTGTGGTTTGATTGTGATGGCGATACGGTTTGGCAAGACCCCGATTGGTTTGTATTGCAAAATGACACGATGATATGTTCCGATAAAGACGAGTATTTCATCAATATCTTGTACGAAAGAGGTAAAATGCAACTAAATAAAACCATTGTAAATGTCGAATTGGGACTCTTGCCGTGGATATGATAAATAATGATCACAACTAAAAATATGCCTTATGAAAAGGAAAAATGTGCAATATGTATTATTGTTGTTAGGTGTTGTGCTATTGAGTTGTAATCAAACACCTATTGACGATGGCAATTACTTGCCACCTGTCGGTCGTTTTACGTACTACAATATTGTAGAAATAGATTCTGCTGCTTCCTCTTGTGACGTGGATAGTTGCGTAATCAATCTGCCTTGGCTGAATGACAAAATAAATGCATTCCTGAAAGATAGCGCAGAACGTAAAAAAAAGATAGAAACATCTCTTCGAATAGAAATAGTTACACATAAAAATTTCGAAACTGAAGAAATGAATACGTATTTTGAATGTTATCTTGAGGATTACGAAGAAGGGGGAACATTGTGGTTGGATTGTGCAGGAGATACTATATATAAAGACCCGGATTATTGTTTGTCTATGGGAGATACAATATCTGATTTTGTATGGTTTAGAGATGTGTTGAATAATAGTGGTGTTACGGATGGGAAAAAGATTATTGATATACATTGGGGTCGTGAATATGGTGGAATTTAACTAAATCTTGAACTATTATTATGAAAAAGATCTTTTATTTGATATTGTTGCAAATTTTTGTGGTTGTGATGGTTTTTGCTAATCCTGCATGCCCAGATTCTGTGCAGGTCTTGCAACCGGATGGCTCAATGATTTGGACGAATGTGCATGGTGATGAATTTTACAATTGGCGTTCTACCACGGATGGAAATGCTATTTTGCGTGATTCTCAACAGCGCTATTGCTATGCTATCGTTGAAGGTGATTCGTTAGTGCCTTCAAACATTGTGGTTCATAATTTATTAGAACGTACAAGGGAGGAGAAACACTTCCTTGTGAACAGTACAAAGAA
Organism: uncultured Bacteroidales bacterium; assembly: GCA_934728255.1. Taxonomy (GTDB): domain Bacteria; phylum Bacteroidota; class Bacteroidia; order Bacteroidales; family Paludibacteraceae; genus Colicola. The sequence goes on along the minus strand of CAKVEC010000008.1, from coordinate 74,988 downwards.
TGTTCGGCAATTTATCAATGCAGAGCAGCAGAGTGCATTGACAGAGCACCGATCCGCAATGGTTGCACAATTGCAGGATAATTCTCTCCTAACAACACAATCCACTACCGCTGTTGTAGGAAAACGAAAAATACTTACTATACTGGTAGGCTTTAAGGATAAACCTTTTACAAGATCTGCTGCTGATTTTGATAAATTAATGAATCAAGAGAGTGGTATGGTTGAGAATAATTATGGAAGTGTTAGAAATTTTTATAAAGAAGATTCGTATGGAAAATTAGATGTTTCGGCTATAATCGTTGGTCCTTTTACTGCTAAAAAACAAAGTTCTTACTATAAATATGACAAAACGAATAGCACCAAATATGTTAAGAAATTAGTTGAAGAAGCCGTTGAGTATGCTTCTACAATGGTTGATTTCTCTACATTGGATGGTGATAATGATGGATATGTAGATTGCATTCATATTGTATTTGCTGGACACGGATTATCTTGTGGTGCTGATGACGGTTTGATATGGGAACATCAATATACTATAGACAATACACGTAAATTTAATGGAAAAAGAGTTTCTAAGTATATAATAACACCAGAATTGAGTATTGATAATCAACTTGCACCTATTGGAACTATCTGCCATGAATTTGGACATATTTTGGGTGTCCCTGATTTTTATGACGTAATAGACGATGTCTATAGTGCTACTGGAGAATACGATGTAATGTGTAATGGCAGTTGGAATGGTTCTACGAAAAAGACATCAGGACGCTATCCTGCACATCATAATGCATATACTAAATGTTATTTGTTAGGTTGGGGAATTCCACAGACTATAACTGCAAATTCTAATAATTATGTTTTACAATCTTCATCGAAAAATCCTGTTTTTTATCGTATAAATACAGCAACGACAGGAGAATTCTTTTTGTTAGAAAATCGTACAAAGATAAATTTTGATATTTTGATTCCTAATGCGGGGTTAGTTGTATATCATATTCATAAAGATTTAGCAGCAACTATTGAAAAGTGGGATTATATAAACTCAAAACACCCATTGATGTGCTACATTGTCAATGCTTCTGCTACTCAAAATCCGACAGAAAGTCCTTCTTCTTATGGTGGGCAGAAAGCAGTTCGTGCTTTTCCTGCTTCTGGGGAAACGCAAACGTTATTCACATCTACTTCTACCCCTAGTTTCATTGCATGGAATGGTATGGGAACAGGAGTAAATATTTGCTTTATTCGGAAAGAGAAAAACGATGATATTACTTTTACCGTTAATTCGCAAATAGAAGGCCCTGACCATTTATGTGGAGAACGGACATACTCTGTTACAGGCGTCGTACCTGATAAAGATACCATTGTCTGGTCTTATTCGTTTTCTTCTGCGATGACAGAGGTCAAAATATTCCCCGCGATTAGGTTTTCCAATGGTAATAAAGGAGCGAGTGTTGTGGTAGAGCGAGGAACACAACCAGTTCGCTTGATAGATTCCATTGGAACTCCTCTCCCTGATACCCCTATTAAGATGAGTGTAGAGACTTCTATGGTAGCAGGACAGCCCGTTTTGATGCCCTATACCGGTACGGTTACATTATATGCCACAATACATAGTGGAAATGGAACCTATCGTATTGAAAAGGAGATAGAATTGCCGAAGAATGCCAAACCCGAGATAGATCTGCCTATTGGCAAGAAACCTTTATGGTTTGCCAATCAAACTCGTTCATTTACAGAAACTGCGGTCTCTACTATTGAGGGCGCATATATCAGATGGTATGTACAGTATCCGAAAGATACTGCGTGGTCGGAATATACGGGACGCAGCGTAAGTCTGACACCTACTAAGGGCGGTACACTGACTATGCGGGTGGTTAACGATTGTGGATGTCCAACACTAAATGAAGCAACATATACATTTGATATCTCCGAAAAGATAGTGCAACCGCCTATCATAATGAAATCTTATCAAAACCCCGTAAACACATCGTCAATAGCAATTTCTGTGGAACGTAATGCGGATGCCGAAATCGATGTGGCGACATTTGCTGTACAAGAAGAATTGCCGAATTATACCATTGAGTTGTGGAGCGAGTTGCAAGGGCGTGTCCGTACCTTGACCTCCAATGCAGAACACGTCTCATTGGACGTGGCGTGGTTGCCCAGCGGTTGGTATCAACTCTTGCTCTTGCAAGACGGACAACTAATGGATTCCGGAAATGTGTTAATTGCGCATTGATTATACAGACTAATAATAACTTACAGATATGAGTTACCTTAATTTTGATAAGACACTGCTGATCAACTTGGAGCGGTCGCTCCCAAAAGAGATGATACGCACCAATCGTGCGGGAGCGTACAACTCCACCACCCTCGTTGATTGCAACACTCGCAAGTATCACGGGCAGTTGGTACTTCCGCTGCCCGAATTGGGAGACGACAACTATGTACTGCTCAGTTCGTTGGACGAGACCGTTATCCAGCACGGCGCAGAGTTCAACCTCGGTTTGCACAAGTACGGCGAAAACATCTATTCCCCCAACGGACATAAGTACATACGTGAGTTCGACTGTGAGGTTATCTCGAAGACTACTTATCGTGTGGGTGGTGTCATACTCACCAAAGAGCGTATGCTTGTCAGTTTTGAACCGCGTGTCCTGATACGCTATACGCTGCTCGAATCAGGCTCGCCTACCATACTGCGTTTTCGCCCGTTCCTTGCGTTCCGATCGGTGAACGAACTGACGCACGAGAACCCGCGTGCCAACACCGATATGGGCGAATGTCAAAACGGACGCTGCAACCAAATGTATCCCGAGTTCCCGCACCTGTATATGCAGTTCTCCAAGGCGGTGGAGTACCACCACAATCCCGTATGGTACAAAGGCATCGAATACCCCAAAGAGCAGGAAAGGGGATACGAATACAAAGAGGATCTGCTCGTACCCGGCTGGTTCGAACTACCTATACGCAAGGGGGAAAGCGTCATCTTTGCTGCGGGTATCACCGAGACCGATACTGCCAAACTGAAGACCATTTGGACAAAAGAACTCAAGCGGCGTATTGCCCGCACGGATATGTTCGCCTGTCTGAAAAACTCCGCTGCACAATTCTACAAGCGTGAGGGTGATAAATGCTATCTGTTGGCCGGCTATCCTTGGTACCACGCACAGGCACGGGCGGCGTTTTTTGCCACCCCGAGTTGCACGCTCGATATCGACCGCCCCGAGTATTGGGAGGCTATCATTGACCAGACCGCTGTCGGCGAGGTACGTGCCTTTATGGCAGGCGAGACCGATAAGGTGAAAATGACAGGTATGGACGATCCCGACGCACTGCTTTGGTTTGTACGTGCGTGTCAAAAATATGCCCACAAATATACGATACACGATGCTGCCGAGAAATATGGTGAACTGTGTCGTGAGATAATCGAGTATTACCGCCGTCAGAACCACCCACGTGCTATCGTTCACCAAAATGGACTCGTTTGGGTGGACGGCACGGAGCATCCTGCTACATGGATGAACGCCGTAGAAAACGGACGACCAATCACCCCCCGTACAGGTTATGTGGTGGAAATCAATGCCCTATGGTACAATGCGCTGAAGTTTACCGAAGAGATGCAGCGCGACTTGCACAAAGACGCAGTTGCCGACCTCCTGGAATATCAGGCGGAGATCGTGCGCGACTCGTTTGTCCGCACGTTCTGGAACGGACTCTATCTGGACGACTATGTGGTGGGCGACTACCACGACAAAGAGGTGCGACCCAACCAGATCTGGAGTGCAGGCTTGCCCTATTCGCCGTTGGACCGCAAGCAGATGAAAGCCGTGGTGGACATCTGTACCAAAGAACTGCTCGCCCCGCGCGGATTGCGCACTCTCTCGCCCAAGAGCGGCAACTACCGCCCGTTCTATGTTGGCGGACAGTTGGAGCGCGACCGCAACTTCCACAACGGACCTATCTGGCCGGCATCTATTGCGGCTTATGCCCGTGCGTATATGACGGTCTATAAGCACAGCGGACTTAGTTTTATGGAGCGTCTGCTGGTCGGCTACGAGCGCGAGATGAGCGAACTCTGTATCGGTACGCTCAACGAACTATACGACGGAAACCCGCCCTACAAAGGGCACGGCGGTATGAGTTTCGCCCCAAGCGTGGCAGCCGTAATCTCAGTAATAGACACAATGAAACGCTATACAGACAACACCGAAGAAACGCAAACAACACAACACTAACAGACATGAATGCACTAATGTTCGGGTGGGAGTTCCCGCCTCATATTCTGGGAGGATTAGGTACCGCCAGTTACGGACTGACACGCGGTATGGCACAGCAGCCCGATATGCACATCACTTTCGTTATTCCCAAACCATGGGGCGACGAAGACCAATCGTTCCTGCGCATTATCGGCGCAAACAGCATACCCATTGTGTGGAAGGAGAATAGTTACGACTATGTGCGTCAGCGTATGGAAGGCAGAATGTCTCCCGAGGAGTATTTCCATTTCCGTGATGGCATACATTACGACTTCCGCCGTATCGGTACCGACGACCTCGGCTGTGTGGCTTTCTCCGGGCGCTATCCCGACAACCTTATCGAGGAAATCGGTAACTACGAGGCGGTGGCGTCGGTACTCGCCAATAGTCTTGATTTCGACATCATCCACTCCCATGACTGGCTGACTTACCCCGCAGGCGTGTTCGCCAAGCATATATCGGGCAAACCGTTGGTCATCCACGTCCATGCCACCGACTTCGACCGCAGTCGTGGAAATGTCAATCCCACCGTCTATGCTATTGAGAAACGCGGTATGGAGGAGGCGGATCATATTATGTGTGTAAGCAACCTGACCCGCCAAACCGTTATCGACAAATATGGTATCAATCCGCACAAGGTCTCTACTGTGCATAATGCCGTCGAACCGCTCGCACACCCCGATGAGTTCGTCAAGCACCCGCGTAAGGATAAACTTGTTACCTTCCTTGGGCGTATCACGATGCAGAAAGGTCCCGAGTACTTTGTCGAGGCTGCCGCCCGTGTGTTGGAGAAAACCGATGGCGTGCGTTTCGTGATGGCGGGTAGCGGCGACAAGATGAATGAGATGATTGATCTCGTAGCCAAACGAGGTATCGCCGACAAGTTCCATTTCCCCGGTTTTATGCGCGGGCGGCAGGTGCAGGAACTGCTGGCGGACTCCGATGTATATATTATGCCGAGTGTGAGCGAACCGTTTGGTATCTCGCCCCTCGAGGCGATGCAGGTCGGTTGCCCGACGATCATATCCAAGCAGTCGGGCTGTGCGGAGATACTGAGCCACGCTATCAAAACCGACTACTGGGACATCGATGCTATGGCGGACGCTATCTATGCTATCGTCAAATACCCCGCTATGTACCAATCGCTCCACATCGAAGGTCAGCGCGAGGTGAACAACATCCGCTGGTACGACGCCGGTCTCAAAGTCCGCCGCATCTACGACGCCGTCATCAACCACACGCTGTAGATGCACTATATCTTACATAATCTAACAATCGGTATGTTATGAATAAAAATTCATTTGTATGTTTATGCCTTTTGATAGGTTTTGTATTTTTAGTTTATAGTTGCGATGCATTTAGAAATCCCAATTCTGGAAAATTTAACTATATGAGTATAGTTACTATAGATTCAACTGCATCAGCCTGTGATGTGGATAGTTGTGTTCTTAAATTGCCTTGGTTGAACGGGAAAATAAATGTTTTCGTGAAAGATAGTACTGAAAGAAAATCTAAGTTTGAAACTACCCTGCATATTACGCAATTAGCGTGCTTGAATACTGTTACAGAAGAACAATACACATGTTTTATGTATGATTGTTCGGACAACGTGTTAGGTGGTATTTTATGGCTTGATTGTATGGGAGACACCATTTGTAATTGGCAAGAATTTGTTAATAATACAACGGATGAAGAAATAACAATTACTCCAGAAGATTATTTTAGAAAAACATTGCATTCTGACATTCTATCCGACGAAACAATCGTAGAACTGCATTTCGGCTATATCTCTCGTATATAGAAAAACAATGACAATAACTTAACCATTAAATTATTAAAACAATGAAACCAAGAAAAAATGTAATATTGATGTTGTTTCTTCTAATAGGGACAATACTATGTCTGCCAAGTTGTGAGAAGTATAGAATTCCTACAGGAAAGTCCTATAAATCTATAATAGTTGTAAATTCTGCGGCATCCGCTTGTGGTGTAGATAGTTGTGTTATTGATATTCCTTGGATAAAGAATGAAATCAATGTATTCTTGGCAGATAGTGCAGATAGAAAGTTAAAATTTGAAACCACCCTTAAAATTACACAATATCTTTGTGCAGATAATGTGGCTGAGAATGACGAGATAACGTATTTTGAATTTTGTATGTTTGATGAGAAACAGAATGGTACTTTATGGTTAGACTGCAATGGAGATACTATTTGGATAGATCCCGACTATATTAATATTAATACAGAAACGCATCCTTATCACGAAAAAACAATACACATTTTAGAGATAGTTTGAGGCATAGTGGTGTCATAAAAGAGAAAAAAGTATAGTGTATATTGTGATGGTTTTTCTTCCTTACATATAAAATAAAGATTAATCTAAAAAATACGTTATGAAAACAAAAGTTCTCCTATGTGTGCTATTAAGTGGCATATTTATCAGTTGTAAATATGATAGAGATTATCCCCGTGGTTTTGTTCATCATCATACGATAGAGATCGATTCCACCGCTTCAGCGTGTGGAGTCGATAGTTGTGTTATCAATTTGCCCTGGTTGAATGAGACTGTGAATATGTACTTGAAAGACAGTACAGAATTGAAAAATAGTTTTGTTTCAGATTTTACGATAGAGATGTTGAAATGTCAACATAAAACGGATAGTAGTATTGTAAACTATTTTTGTGAGAATACCTTGGTTTGGTTTAATTGTGAGGGAGATACGGTTTGGAAAGAGCCATATTATTATGAGATAATTGGTGATACATTGGTGGATATCGGACAAGAAGAGTATTTTATTAATGTGTTGGAATTAGAATATAAGATTATAGAACAAAAGGAGATTGTAAGGATAGAACTTGGATTCTTTCCAATGATTTAAGTTGAATTTCTAACTATAAAAAATATGAAGAGATTTGTTTTATTTTCTCTTTTGATACTTTACACTTTGTATGTCGGTGCGGTTCCTGCTTGTCCTGATTCCGTACAAGTTATGCAACCGGATGGATCAATGATTTGGACGCAGGTGCATGGTGATGAGTTTTATAATTGGCGTTCCACTACGGATGGATATGTCATATTGCGTGATCTACACCTACATTATTGTTATGCCATTGTCAATGGCGATTCATTGATGCCGTCCAATATTGTAGTTCATAATGCATCAGAACGTACAGAGGAAGAGAATACTTTTCTTATAAAGAATACAAACAATGTCAGGCAATTTATTAGTATAAAACAGCAGCGAGCATTGGCAAAGCAACAGGTTGCAATGGACACACCATTGTCTGATAATTCTCTTGTAGCAATACAATCCACTACCGCGGTTGTCGGAAAACGAAAAATACTTACCGTATTGGTAGGTTTTAAGGATCGACCTTTTACAAAAACGGCTACTGATTTCGATAAACTGATGAATTCAAAAACCGGTAGCATTGATGGAAATTATGGTAGCGTATGGCAATTTTATAACGAGGACTCTTATGGAAAATTAGATTTGTCTGCTGTAGTTGTTGGACCATTTGTAGCAGATAATGAGAGTGAGTATTATAGGTGGGGTAAAACGGATTCTGACAAGCATGTTAAGAAATTAGTAAACGAGGCGGTTGATTATGCAAAAAAGTTGGTAGATTTTTCTACTTTGGATGGTGATGGCGATGGATATGTAGATTGTATTCATGTGGTATTTGCCGGACATGGACTGTCTGGTGGTGCTGATGATGGTCTTATTTGGGCTCACAAGTCTTCAATAAATAGAATCGGAAAAATTAATGGTAAAAAAATTTCTAAATATATAATTACACCAGAATTGGCAAATGACAATAGAATTGCCCCGATTGGTACTATATGTCACGAGTTGGGGCATATTTTAGGAGCACCTGATTTCTATGATAGGATAGATGATGCAAATGACTATAATGCTACGGGAAGATATGATTTGATGGGAGGAGGAAACTGGAATTATCCTATTGGAAGATATAGTGATAGCGGGCGATATCCTGCTCATAATAATGCTTATACAAAATGTTATTTGTTTGGTTGGGGAAATCCTAAAATGCTTGATGCAATGACGAATAACTATACTTTGCTATCTGCAACTGTATCGCCAGTGTTTTATCGTATTAATTCTACAACAAATGGAGAATTCTTTTTGTTAGAAAATCGTACCAAACAAAATTTTGATGCAATGCTTTCTAGTGAAGGCTTGGTTATTTATCATATCCATAAAGATTTAGCATCAACCATAGAACAAAATGAATTTATAAATTCGAACCATCCACTGAAGTGTTACATAGTTAATGCTTTTGCAATTAAAAACCCTACTAATGATCCTTTGTCGTACGGAACAAACAATGATTTACGTACCTATCCTGGAAATAATGGAAAACAAACTTTATTTACGATAGGTTCTACTCCAAGTTTTATCGGTTGGAATGGCGTGGGAACAGGAGTCAATATTTGTTTTATCAAGCAAAATTTGGATAAGTCAGTTAGTTTCACGGTTAATCCACAGATAGAAGGACCTGATCATCTGTGTGGCAAACGGACATATTCGGTAACAGGAGTTGTTCCTGCTAAAGATACTATTGTATGGTCTTATTCGTTTTCTTCTACGATGAAGGAAAATAGACTTTTCCCTGCAATCAAGTTCCCCAATGGCAATAAAGGAGCGAGTGTTATGGTAGAGAGAGGTGCGCAGTTTGTTCGCTTGATAGATTCTATCGGGACTCCTCTCCCTGATACTCCTATTAAGATGAGTACAGAGACTACAGCGGCAGGACGTGGAGTCCTAATGCCCTATACTGGTACGGTTACACTCTATGCAACAATACATAGCGGCAACGGCACATATACTATAGAGAAAGAAATTGAATTGCCGAAAAATGCCAAACCTGGGATAGATCTGCCTATAGGAAAGAAACCTGTATGGTTTGCCAATCAGACTCGTTCATTTACAGAAACTGCAATCCCTACTATAGAGGATGCATATATCAGATGGCATATACAGTATCCGAAAGATACTGCATGGTCGGAATATACTGGACGCAGTGTCAGTCTGACACCTACTAAAGGCGGTACACTGACTATGCGTGTAGTGAATGATTGTGGATGTCCCACACTAAACGAAGCAACATACATGTTTGATATTTCCGAAAAAATAGTACAACCGCCTATCATAATGAAATCTTATCAAAACCCCGTAAATACCTCTTCAATAGCCATTTCCATAGAACGCAATGTGAATGATGAAACCGATGTGGCAACATTTGCAGTACCATACGAACTCCCCAATTATACCATTGAGTTGTGGAGCGACTTGCAAGGGCGTGTACGTACCTTGACCTCCAATGCAGAAAACGTCTCATTGGATGTGGCAGGGTTGCCCAATGGTTGGTATCAACTATTGCTCTTGCAAGACGGACAACTATTGGATTCCGGAAATGTTCTGCTTACACACTAAAATGACATCAATAATCTTTGAGGATGTAATAATATGGTTTATGGTTAATTCGTGATAATACGGACGTAGCCCGTCCTACAACAACCCAAATAATGCCTATTTGAATAATGATTGACCCTATTGCCTAAAAAACGCGGCGCGTGTTGCGCCGCAAGATAGGTTTTGCAGGTTTTGTTTCAATATAAAAAACACGCCGCAGGCGAATAAGATTTATAGCAATTTAGGACTGCAATGCGAAAAGATTTATTTGGATTTCTTGCCGCTTGCGGCAAAGGATACAATAAACAGAATAACTAACATAACTTACAGATTATGAAAAATATATGCTTTTGCTTTCAGATGCATGCACCGTATCGTCTGAAACGCTACCGTTTCTTTGACATCGGTCAAGACCATTATTATTACGATGACATGCAGACCGAGGACAACGTTACGTGGCTCGTACAGACCTCCTACCTGCCACTTTGTCAGACCCTGCGCGAGATGGTCCAACTCTCCAAGGGGCGTTTCCATTGTGCGCTCTCTATCTCCGGCGTGATGCTCGAGATGTTTGAGCAGTACACGCCCGAGATGATTGATGTGCTCAAGGAACTGGCTGACAGTAAGTGCGTTGAGTTCCTGGCTACTCCCTTCTCCTATTCCCTCGCGGCGGAGTACAATATGGACGAGTTCCAAGAGCAGTTGGACAAGCAGCGTGCTGTCATCAATGATGTGCTTGGGGTAACTCCTGCTGCCATTTGGAACACCGAATTGCTCTATTCCGATGAAATGGCATACAATTTGTACAAATTGGGCTACAAGGTAATGCTCGCCGAGGGCGCCAAGCACGTGATGAGTTGGAAATCGCCCAACTATCTCTACACTTCGGCGGGTGCGCCAAAGATGAAGATGCTTGTGCGCAACGCGGGCTTGAGCGACGAATTGAGTTTCCATTTCTCCGACTCCAACTGGGGCAATTACCCGATAGATGCGGAGAAGTATGCCAACCAACTACAGTCGCTGCCCGAGGGCGAAGACCTCATCAATATATGGGTCGGCGCCGATACATTCGGTATTCGCCAACAGGTGGGTACGGGTATCTTCGAGTTCCTCAAGGCGTTGCCATACTATGCGATTGAGCGCGGAATGGGGTTCTGTACGCCTACCGAGGCTGCAAAGAAGATGACGGCTATCGATGTCATCTCTGCGCCATACCCGCTTACGTGGGCAGGCGAGGCGAAAGACCTCAGTATGTACAATGGTAACGACCTCCAGCAGGAAGCGTTGAGCAAACTCTATGCTGTTGCCGAGCGTGTACACCTCTGTCAGGACAAGGGATTGAAAACCAATTGGCTGCGCCTGCAAGATGTGAATAATTTCCACTATATGAACCACATCGACCAGGGAGCGACCTACTATGAATCGGCATACGATGCGTTTATCAACTATATGAACGTGCTGTCCGATTTCCTGCAGTCCGTGGAGGAGCAGTACCCGACCACTATCGGCAATGAGGAACTGAACGGCTTGCTCAAGACCATCAATAGTCAGGAGAAAGAAATTCAGCAACTCAAAGCGGAACTGAAAAAGAAAAAAGAAAACAAACAAGCAAAATAACTGACACGTAAAAAGTGTACGATTATTAAGATTTATCCTTGGGACAAACATTGTTTGTCCCAAGGATAAAAGTAAGGAGGATGAGCATAGGATGCGCATAGGATACGCACCCTTTGTGCCGTCCGTAAAAATGTACGTTTGTTAAGATTGGAAAAATTGTGCATTATGCATTGTGCATTGTGAATTGAGAAATAAATTTATCATATTAGTCTGCTTTTTGTTGGCAACATCTATGGGCTTTGCTGCCAAGGAGAAGGCTGTCAAGACGGTTGTCCGTACTTGGCAGTTGCCGTCGCCTACGGCTATTGCCGACACAGTGCACTTCGCCGATACGGCATACCTCAACTACCCGATGCGAAGTGTGCAGAACGACTATTCCATCTCGTCGGCATACAACGGCAACTGTCTGGTCTCGCCCATTCAGTCGCGTATCTATTTCGACCGTCTTTCTAAGATTGACGACATCTTCGCTGCGGCTTACCAGCCTTATATATATACGCCGCAGGACGTGCGTTTCTTCAACACCACCACGCCCTATTCGAGCATTGCTTACAACAAAGGCTTTACCACCATGCACGAGGAAAACGAGATTTATTTCCTCTTTACGGGCAACCTCAACAAGCGTATCAACCTTGGTACGCAACTCAACTATCTCAATAGCGTGGGGCATTACTCCAACCAGGCGGGTAAATTGTTCAATGGCAACGTCTTCGGTTCCTACAATGGCAACCACTATTCGCTGCAGGCGGCATTCACGTTTGCCAACTGGAGTAATTTCGACAACGGCGGGCTCACCAACCCCGGCGACCTCGACGGAGCGTTGCAACCGGAAGACCTGCCCGTCAACCTCAATGCCATGTCGGGCTACCGCTACCTCGCAGGTTTCCTCAACCACTACTATAGCATTACCGTCGAGCGTCCTTACCACGACACTATCGAGGTGATCAACGAGGCGGGCAGGCGTGAGCGGCGCGATACGCTCAAGATCAACTATGTGCCGGTTACCACCTTTGCGCACACCTTCGAGACTACCAACAGCAACCGCCGTTACGTGGAGCGAACCGCACAACAGGGCTTTTATCCGACCTACTACCGCAACCCCAATACCACTAACGACTCCACCGATGTGCTCACTATTCGCAATACGCTGAGCGTAACCTTCGAGGAGGAGTTCAACCGTCTGCTTAAGTTCGGTGCCACGGTCTATGCCATTAACGAGTGCCAGCGTTTTCTCCACCCCGTCAGCGAAGACGCAAGCAATCTTTTGGGGGACTATGAACCGTTCTCCGGACCTTGGCTAAACACTACTGCCCACCTTGCCCCAGACACACTCTGGGGCTACCAATGGACAAACAACACCTTTGTCGGCGGTGCGCTCTACAAGAACCGCGGCAAATGGGTGCATTATGGCTTCGATGGCGATGTCTGCGTCTTGGGGTACAAACTCGGCGAGTTCCGGGTCAACGGACACGTGGACGGCGATTTCCGCATCGGCAGAGATACGATGTATATCCGTGCCCGCGCCTTTGTCAGAAATGAGACCCCGTCCTATTATCTGCAGCATTTCTCGTCCAACCACTTTCGCTGGGACAACGATTTCCAAAAGACCTATCGTTTTTATGTCGGCGGCGAGATTGCATACCCCACCACGTGGGTGAAACCGAAAGTCAATGTGGGCTTTGAGAACCTGACACGCTATATCTATTTCGACCAAACGGGTAACTCCGTGCAGCACGAGGGCAACATACAGGTGCTGTCGGCGGATGTGCAGTGCGACCTCACTACGCCGTGGGTGAACCTCGAGAACCATGTGGTCTATCAGTTGTCGAGCGATGCGGCAATGCCTTTGCCGTCTTTTACGCTCTATCACAACCTCTATTACCACGGTACGTGGTTCCGTGCTATGGACGCACAGATCGGCGTGGATATGCGCTATTTTACGTCCTACTATGCCCCCTTGCTCAACCCCGCTACGGCGCAGTTCTGTGTCCAAAACACTACCAAGGTCGGCAACTACCCGATACTCAATGTGTATGCCAATTTCTACGTCCGCTCGCTTCACCTGCGTTTCTTTGCCCACTACACCCATTTCAACCACCTCTTTATGAAATCAACTCCGAACTACTTTGCTATGCCCGGCTACCCGATGAACCCTGACATATTCCGCGCCGGTCTCGCCTGGCATTTTTACAAATAACAACAAAACAAAAATAACGTATAACCACCAACGTATAACCACTAACGGTGCAACCCACCAATGGCACCGCCCACAAACGTTTACCAACATTATGCCTTTAACAATACGATTAAATAAAATCTTGATTTACGCCCGCGACGAAGCGGAGCGTTTGCAGAACACACAGATACTGCCCGAACACCTCGTTCTGGGTATCCTGCGCTTGGCGGAAGGTCAGGCGTATGACCTTCTCTGTAAGGCGGGGCTCTCTGCAGAAGAAGCCAAAGGAAACCTCGATACCGCTTTGCAGCAGGATCAGCGCAACACTATCGAACCGATTACCCGCAGTACGCAGGTGGAGAGTATCATGCGTATCGCCGAGGGCATCAGCCGTGAGTATCAGGCGGATGCCGTCGGTAGTGCCCACCTGCTGCTGGCTATTTTGCGCCACCGTATCAACCGTGCCGCACTCTATCTGGCGAATGCGTGGGGAATCACCTACGATCGGATAGTCGAACTCTATGCCCAGCCGCACACCACCACTCAGTCCCCCACCGCAGGAATGGGGCAGGGGAGTGATGTTGAAGACGGCAAACCCCGTCGCCCGCAGCCCAATGGGGGCAAGGTCGGTGCTACTACCGCACTCGACAAGTACGGACACGACCTTACCAAACAGGCGCAGGCGGGCAAACTCGACCCCGTCGTTGGGCGCGAGGTGGAGATAGAGCGTGTGGTGCAGATCCTCTCCCGACGCAAGAAGAACAACCCTATCCTCATCGGCGAACCGGGTGTCGGCAAGTCGGCTATCGTAGAGGGACTCGCTTTGCGTATCGTTGGCAACGAGGCGGGTGCTCTTGCGGGCAAACGTATCATCACCCTCGATGTGGCGTCTATGGTGGCGGGTACCACCTACCGCGGTCAGTTCGAGGAACGTATGAAAGCGGTGCTGCAAGAGTTGCAACGCCACCCTGAAGTAATCCTCTTTATCGACGAGATACATACCATCATCGGTGCGGGGAACGCACAGGGTTCGCTGGATGCGGCGAATATCCTCAAACCCGCTTTGGCGCGTGGCGAGGTGCAGTGTATTGGGGCCACCACTACCAACGAGTATCGCACTTCTATAGAGAAAGACGGGGCGCTGGAACGCCGTTTCCAGAAAGTGGTTGTCCGTCCGACCACCCCTGAAGAGACCCTCTCTATCCTCAATCGTCTGAGTGAGCATTACGCGGAATATCACCACGTTATCTATCCGGAAGAGACCCTGCAGGCGGCAGTCAGCCTGGCGGAACGCTACCTTACCGATCGCGCTTTCCCCGACAAAGCCATCGATGTGATGGACGAGGCGGGCGCAAGGGCGCACGCACGTGCCAAGGCGGTAGGCGACGAACCGCAAGAGCCTTATACCATCACCGTGGACGATATTGCTTCCGTGGTTTCGATGATGTCGGGCGTACCCGTACAGCGTGTGCAGAAAGCGGAAACGGAGCGGCTGCGCACTATGGACGAGACTCTGCGCAAGCGGGTCATCGGTCAGGACGAAGCCGTCGATACCATCGTGCGTGCCATTCGTCGCTCGCGTCTCGGTTTGCGCGACCCGCGCCGTCCTATCGGTACTTTCTTCTTCCTCGGACCTACGGGCGTGGGCAAGACCTACCTTGCGCAGTGTCTGGCGGAAGAGATGTTCGGCAGCCGCGATGCGGTGATCCGTTTCGATATGTCGGAATATATGGAGAAACATACCGTCTCGCTCTTGGTGGGCGCACCTCCGGGATACGTGGCGCACGAGGACGGCGGCAAACTGACCGAAGCCGTACGCCGCAAACCCTATTCGATTGTGCTTTTCGACGAGATAGAAAAAGCCCATCCCGACATCTTCAATATCCTCTTGCAGGTGTTGGACGAGGGACGGCTTACCGACAGGCAGGGACACGTGGTGGATTTCCGCAATACGATTATCATCCTTACTTCCAATGTCGGCACGCGCCAACTCAAGGAGTTCGGGGCGGGTATCGGTTTCGGAGTGTCGGATATGGATGCCAAGACAAGCAATCAGATGCTGCTCAAGGCGTTGCAGAAGACTTTCCCGCCCGAGTTCCTCAATCGTATCGACAATGTCATCACATTCCAGCCTCTCACGCGCGATGCACTCGCACGTATCGTCAATATCGAGGTGGCATTGCTCCAAGAGCGTCTGCGCAAGACGGGGCATCAACTGGTGCTGACACCCGAGGCAACCACGCAGTTGGCAGAGAAAGCCTACGACCCGCAGAACGGTGCGCGTCCGGTCAAACGGGCTATCCAGACCTATCTCGAAGACCCGCTTACCGATGTGTTGCTTGCACACCCGCAGCAAAAACGCATAACTATCAAACAACTACAAAATAAATAACTATTATGGCTATTGAGATTACAGATGCCAATATCAAAGCGTTGTTGGCAGAGGGCAAACCCCTCGTAGTGGACTTGTGGGCACCATGGTGCGGTCCTTGCAAGATGATGTTGCCCATCGTAGAAGAGTTGAGCAACGAGTATGAAGGTCGTGTCGTGGTCGGCAAACTCAATGTGGACGACAACCCCGACACCTGCGAGGAATACGGAGTAATGAATATCCCGACGATGCTGTTCTTCAAGAACGGTGAACTCGTCAACCGCCACGTCGGTGCCTGCCGCAAATCCGACCTTATTCCCCTTCTCGACTCCCTCTTGTAAAAAAGCACAAGTAAGCGTATGTTAACTCAAGTATAAACATATCCTTACCTAACGAAAGCGGCTGTCTGACTTGTCAGATAGCCGCTTTCTCTATTCGTTTTCAATCTGTTCGCCTACAACCGTAGTACCTTATGTCGCTCATCATCGTCCCAACGTTCTGCCTTGCCCTTTCCAAAAGACATAAAAATGAATCAGAGTTATCTGTTATTCAACTAATGTCTATGTCTCGCCCATTCCAATAAACTCTCCTCCCCGCTCCGCAATCGTGTCGGTGATTATGGTTTTGTACATCACAACACCCTTGCCTTTCACTATCTTTGCAGCATTTTGGAAAACGGTTTTACTACCAAATCTATCCCTATAATAGGCTTTTAAGGAAATTGTATCACCTAAATACTGGAATATAGCATCTGGTTTTGAAGACTCATTTTCTGCAGTGAAATCAATTAATAATTTGGGGGTAGTAGTTAGGTCTATGGATAAGTGTTTTCTGTTACCCCCAATACTCATTCTAAAAAAACGAGGAGTTACAATATTCTCATTGGTATCATTTGTAAACTTTGTTGTAATACTATACATTTCCGAAGCAGTTGTAAATTCTCCGAATGCTTCTTCTATAGGATCCCTTTCCGGACGTGGCTGATACGACCGACTTATTTCTTCTACGGTTAGTGTGAATGTGTTACCTTTGTCTGAAACATACACTAACTCTGTACCCTCTTCAGGAAAATAGCAGTCAACTCGTTCAAAAGGGAAATTATCCCAACCATATTTGATGTATGGAACAGTCTTATCGGGATTGTTTCTATCTCCATCGCACGAGCATAAAAGTATCACAATGCAGGCTGCTCCGATTTTTACGATATCTTTCATAATTATTGAATGTAAATTTTATCGGAATGTGACATTCCGTTGGTGGTTATTTTGATCATATACAATCCGGATGCGATATTATTGGTCTGAATGGTATTAGTACACTCATCAAAAATGCAGTTGTCATAGACAATGAACGACAGAACTCTACAACTCTGTCTTTCTTATAATAAACCCATCGAAAGAATTAAATATGCACTAAATTAATTCCGCCAATGGGTTTTATTAAATTCATTTTATGATTATAATGCAATAATAGTTTATCCGCATTTTTCGTAATGCTATCTCCCCTTGTTACCAATCATCGCGTAGTATCTTATGTTGCTCATTATTGTCCCAGCGTTCTGCCTTGCCCTCTTTATACAATTTCTCCATAATCTCTTGCAGTGAATACCCCTTTGGTGCAAACGGATTGCCGTCTTCAAAATTTCGTATGTCAATTTCAACGCTATCGATATTTATACGGTATTCTGTAGTAACATAAACAGGCGAGTTACCATCTAATCGGGTTAGTTTCAAATACTTATAATCGGGTGTCTCTTCCATTACGCGCATGGCTTTCTTATACTCTGTCCGTGTTCCTGCCATATAAGTACCATCCATACAACGACACTGCTGTATGGAGATGGTATCGTAATAGGTACGTGCACTATAAGTTTTGGTTCTATGAGTCTTTTGATCGTAGCATTTTTCAATCTGTATATTCTCTATGGCAATTGTTGTATTGGGGGCATAAATAATTATATCATGGATTCCGAATTGTTTCGTTGCGGTATCAAAATCACATGAGGCGCAGCATATGGTCAATATACATAGTACGACCGCCTTTGATAAAAATCTAAATATTGTTTTCATAATAGTAAAATAGTGAGTGTTATTTTATAGATTATTTGTTATATACCCACATACAGCAATATGGAGTTGTTGTTTGTACTTGAAGGATGAAAATTTTCTTAACATGCTGCAAAGGTACGCAATTTATTTATTATGCGCAACATTTTGCTTGTGTTTTTATTTGGAAAATGTATTTTTGTTACAAAATAGACTGTATTTGTGTGATTGTGTAGTTTTTATTGTTGGTTATCTGCCATAGAGAGAAAAGCATACATATATGTGTTGACGGTCGCTTGTTTTCTTTTTTATTAGTATGCTACTGCCCAAAGCGTCTAAATGATGGTTTTATGGAATAACAAACCTGCGTCCGTAGGCGTCTTGTATCTCCGCGATTCCCGCCTCTTTTTGTAGCAGGCAATAGGCGGCTGCATCCGCTTCGGGTTGCATATACAGATGCGACGTGCCCACTATCACTCTTTCATTTTCTTTCGCTTCAGGAACAACCAAATCTTTTGTCGTAAGACCCGCGTCCGGAGTATCATCACGCAGTAGGAAATCGGTTCGTATGCCCTCTTCGGTGTATGGCGACTGGATGGTTACAAACACATCAACCTCTATTTGGAATCTTACCCCTTGCAGACAGAGGTGTGCCTCTTTTCCCACTATGTATGTCGGTGGCTCCGCTATAATTCCCTTGGGCGAAAATTCGGTATATGCCTGCTCTATTTTGTGCACGGCAAAACGCTCCGTCTCCCCGTTTTCTCTGATAAATATCACCGAGTCGCCAACAGCATAATGCCCGAATATATACTGATTTTCCTCGGCAAACATCTCGTCCGCCTCTGCCTTTGCCGCCGCATTGTCCGGCTCGTTGCAACCGATAAACATTAGGCATACCGCTAATGGCGCAAATAAATAAAAGAAATGCTTCATATGAGAGTTTAATAACTTTGGATGTGATTTTTGGGTTGTAATTCAATGTGTAGGAGATTGTGGCACACATCTTTATTCACTTGTATCTTTGACGATTGTCGTCCATTTATGTCCGTATTGGTCTTCTATTCTGATGATTCCAAAATCTTTACGCAGTACACAAAGTGCTTTGCCTGCTTGTTTGGAGTTGATATATGCGTCTCCTATCAGAATTTTTTCACTATCAAGGTTGTATATCGGATTGGACAAATCGTTTTTCTTTTGTCCCGATATGTTCCGATTGTTATGTTGAATTGCAAACTGTACATTCTCAGTTCCGTTGTAAGTTTCATAAATGGTAATGCTTGTAAAGTTTGGAAACTCTTGTTGTAGTGATATTGAAAGTTGTAAACCGCTTATGTATTCTTGCGATTTCATAAGCAGTGTCCCTTTTGTATATTCTATTTGATATTCCTTAGTCTGTTTTTTGATAACAAACCCTTGTCTGTTATCATTTTCATCAATGAAAAATATAGAGTCTCCTACTTGATAATTATCGTACAGATAAGTGCGCTCCGTAGCAAACCATTCTTCGCATTGTTGTTTCATTATCTCATTTTCTTGTTTATACGAACAAGAAAAGAGGCAGAAACAAGTGTATAAAAGTATTGATATTCTTTTCATAATGGTATATATGGGTTAGTAAAATCTATAAGATATTATGTGCAAATGCCACTATGTGTTAGTAAATGTTATATTGGTTGCAAAAGTATAGAAATTATTTTATGTATGCAAGGGAAATGTTGTATAATATATCTTTTTGTATAGTTTTTTGTTTTATAATTATTTCTTCTGATGTGTTTTCTGCATTTTAGTAAGCAAAGTGTCTGTTGCAATGCCGTGTGTTGAAAGTGTACCGATATGGTTGTCAGATTATGCAGAAAATATGCATTATATGCAATAGGCATACCTTGTACTATCAATTACGTAGAAAAGACGTAGAAAGGACGTAGAAAGAATTGGTTTTTTCCACTATAATAAGCCGCTGTTTTATGCGGTTTATGCAGAAAATATTCACTATCTGCACCATAAATGATGTGTCGGTTGGAACTTATGTGAATACACAAAAAATCCGACTGCCATTTGTGGCAGTCGGATAGGGTAGGGAGACTGATATTGCTCCCCGTGGGAAATAGAAATCGGTTATTTTACCAATGCGCCTGTAGCGGTATATACATTGCCGTTGCGCAGGATATACATCTGTCCGTTTTGGATGTATTTGGTAACCTCTGCGGCATCTGCATTCACATCCTCGATAGCCGTCTGCAGCCCTGCATTGATAACCACGTGGATAGGTCTGTCATACGAATTGACGGCATCTACCGTAATCTTCAGCTCGCCATTTGCGTTCTCCACAACCGCCTTACCCGATACCATAAAGAATATGGGGTGTGCCAACAGCCCGTCGGAAATGGTGCTATAGTAAGATGGATATACTTTATTATCACTATTTATTCCTGTAGTAGCCATTACGGTGCCGACTGCATCGGTATAGTTGATCGGATATTCACCTGCTGGGATAATGATGTCTTTATCCGTGTTTTCGCAAATAAAACCGATAGTGGTATAATCCGCACCGTTGGCGGATTGTGCATCCACATAAATAACCCCTTGCGAAGCATAATCGGTATCTACCGCAACATTGTCAACCCCTGCCGTATAGGTGCGATCTACGCTTCCTGTCTCGGCATCAGCCGTCAGGCGTACAACATCGTCGTATTCTGCCATCATCGTAATCTTATAATAGGTAGCATCCGTACCTACCATACCTGCGACTACAGTAATCTCCTTGCCGACAACTATAACCTTAACTGTACCGTCCAAGAACTCTACAAAGTCATCGTCAGTCGCATTCCACGGATCGTACACAACAAATGAATAGAGATCATATAATTGGTCTGTCGTGTATGTGCCTGCTACTTTTCCACCCACATTGGTAGGTTGGAAACTTGCTGCCCACATCAAATCGGTGGTCTTGCCTTGAATCATAAATGCATCCTCGGTCTGCAATTTGTTGGCAAACGTGGCTTTCGGAATGTTGATCGTTACCGTATCTTTGCATTCGGGAATAACGGTTGCTTTCGGTTGCAGACGAATGTTATAGGTATTCCCGTCTTCCGCAGTAACGGTTGAGGTTACAATGGCTTTTCCGCTACCGGCATTAGCCAATGTAACTTCTCCGTTTACCAGCATTTGCGTTCCGCCTTTTGGGGTAATACCCACATTGGCATCATAGGTGCCGAAATACTGGACTACCTCTGCAATCATAATGGAGATGTCATAGTTGTCATTGGCACTGGTGATTTGCGTAATAGGAGTGCCCAAGACATTGCTCATATCATAGATATGTACCGAATCACACACAATATCAATGGTTGTACCGGCAAAGTGCGTAGGGGCTTTGTGAGCCTTATCTGCCAATGCAGCCATGGGCACTTTCGTGTTCAACGGTTTGCGAGACAGCATCAGCCGCTCTCCTGCATTGGCACTTACCAGAACCGTAAGCGCAAATAACAATGAGAAAACCTTCTTCATATCAAGAAAATGTTTAGTTAATAAAATCGTTGCAAAAATACTGCTTTTGTACGATATATGCAACAAAAAGCGTATAGCGTTTGCATAAAAAAGCATATCCTATCGGAAAAAACAAATCTCGTTGCCGTATTTTCTACTATAAGGTATCATTACGAATCAGTTCAAGCAACGCTTCTACAGCCTCTTCTTGCGGGATGTTCTTCAGCACACACTCTTTGCCTCGATAGAGACTGACGCGCCCGCGTCCGGCGCCCACATAGCCGAAGTCGGCATCTGCCATCTCGCCCGGTCCGTTTACAATACAGCCCATCACGCCTATTTTCAGTCCCGTAAACTCCGCCGTGGCGGCTTTCACCTCGGCAATGGTCTTTTCTAAGTCAAACAGCGTGCGTCCGCATCCGGGGCAGGAGATATACTCTGTCTTATAAATACGCACCCGTGCGGCTTGCAGTATATCTTTGCTCAGTCGCTCCAACTGCTCTGCACCAAAATTTCGGTTGCTCAACACTATATTGCCCGCACTGTATTTCCACAGCAGTCGTCCGCATTCTGCCGCGGCGTGTAGTTGGAATAGTCCCCAGTCGGTATCTTCATTGGAATAATAAATAGTGTTGTCTTCTTCCGCAATCCGTGTGCTGTCCTTATAGCGTATACTCTGTGGATCAACAAAATAGTCCACTATTGCTTTTGCCACGGGTATCTCGTTTTCGGGTGCTTCGCTCAGGCTCACCCGTACCGTGTCGCCGATACCGTCTGCCAGTAGGGCACCGATACCTACTGCCGACTTGATACGCCCGTCCTCGCCTTCGCCCGCTTCCGTAACGCCCAAGTGCAACGGAAAAGCCATATCCTCTGCGTCCATCTGCTGCACCAGTAGTCGCACTGTATTCACCATTATGCGGGTGTTGCTTGCCTTGACGGAGATGACGATATTCATAAATTGTTCGCTCACTGCCACGCGCAGAAACTCCATTACGCTCTCTACCATTCCTGCGGGGGTGTCCCCGTAGCGCGACATGATACGGTCGCTCAGGCTGCCGTGGTTCACGCCTAAACGGATGGCGGTATGGTGTTCCTTACATATATTGAGCAGGCGGGTAAATCGTTCCCGCAACCGCCCGAGTTCGGCTTGATATTCCTCATCGGTGTAGTCTATATGCTTGAATTTGCGTGCGGGGTCAATGTAGTTTCCCGGATTGATACGCACTTTCTCCACTACCTGTGCTGCCGCATCAGCCACATCGGCTTGAAAATGGACGTCCGCAACCATTACGCATTGTGCATTGTGCATTGTGCATTGCCGGTGTATCTCCTTCAGCGACTCCACCTCCCGCAGCCCCTGCGTAGTGAAGCGGATCAGTTCCGCTCCCGCAGCGATACAGCGTTGCGCTTGCGCCACACTTCCCGCTATATCATTGGTCGAGGTGTTGGCCATAGTCTGGATACGGATAGGCGATTCGCTGCCTATATAGATGTCTCCTACCTTTGTTTGCGTCGTTTTTCGGCGCAAATATGTCTTATTTATGTTCATATTGTATGATTTTTCTATTAAAAGTGAAAATAATGCACCAATTATTTGCACGGTTCAAAAAAAAGCAGTACCTTTGCACCCGCTTTTGAGAAAAAGCCTGAATCAGTAGCTCAGCAGGTAGAGCACATCCCTTTTAAGGATGGGGTCCTGGGTTCGAGCCCCAGCTGGTTCACACAGAGGAGAGCAACGCTCTCCTTTTTTGTTGTATATAGATTCCTTTTCTGTGGCATACTTATTTCTTTCTGTGTTGTCGGCGGCGCAGGAGACGGAGAAACCATTGCTTGGTTTTGGTAACCAGACGCCATGTGCGGCTTGGTTGGGGAATATCCGTCAGGAATACATCGCGCACCTCGCCGCCCATCTGCTGCTCGGGGTAGAGTATCAGATAGTTGTGCTGCCGGAAGAAACGCTCCAGCATATCGGGTATTTGCTCGAAAAGCGGGTTGTAACTGGCCGTGGCGTGGCGTGAAGAGACCATTACAATCATATCGTCCTTCTCTGCCTCTTTTGCCATCATCAGCACCTCTTCCCAATCGCCCATCTCGCGGTATGACGCCCGCAGATACTTGCCCTTGCGGCGGCTCATAGCCTTCAGCACACGCTGCGTGTCCTCGTTGGCAAAGAATACCACTTTCGCGCCTATCTGACTGCTTAGGCGGCGTATCTGCCCGAAGCAGGAGATGAAATCGTACTCCTTTTCGGCATAGCGCGGTACTGCCACCAGCAGACGGTTGATCGTATTGAGCGGTTGCACCTCGTGATAGACGATGGTGGATTTGCCCCGCCGCTCGATGATCTGCCGTGCGTCCGCCCAGTCGTCGCTCTGTACGAACTCCGTCTCGGGCAGGCTGCTCAGGTTGCTCAGTTCTTTCAGTTTGTCGTGCAGGTCTTCGCCTACCGACATCACCAGCCATTCGTCTTCCGTCCGATCGCTCTCTAATTTGGCTTCTTCTTGTAGCGCAATCTGTTTTGCGGCATGCTCTGTAACAAACGACGAGATAGTACATAGCACCAATATCATAAGCACTGCCCCGTTGAGTATCTCGGAGTTGAAAAGCCCTACTTGGTAGCCGATCGTAACAATCGCCAGCGTGCCTGCCGCAGTAGCATGGGTCAGTCCGAAAACCAACTGCCGCTCCATACCGGTCAAGTGGAACGACCCTTGTGCCGCCCATGCCGCCAACCATTTGCCTGCTAATTTGGTACCGATCATCACTGCCGCAATGGTGATGGTCGCCCAGCCGTGCCAGCAGAGACTGATGTCTATCATCATACCCACGTCAATCAGAAAGAGCGGCACGAAGATACTGTTGCCCACAAAATTGATACGATTCATCAGAGAGGAGCGGTTCGGCACCAGCCGGTTGAGCGACACACCGCATACAAAAGCACCGAGGATACCCTCCAAACCTGCCCAGTCGGCAAGAAAAGCCGACAGCATCAGCACTGTCATCACGAGCATAAAGCAGAAAACCGGTTCCTGCTGCCGCTTGAACGCTTTCTGCACCACCCACGGAAACGCCCACAAGGTCATCGCCGCAAAGAGGGCAATCTTCCCCGCCAATGCCCACCAGAAGAGCGGACTCTCCGTGCCTGTCAGGTGGCTTTTCAGTCCCGCTAATACAAGGAGCGACAGCGTAATCGCCACCATTGTACCGCCCACGACGATATTCACCGCCGCATTCTTCTGTATGCCGTAGCGGCTCACTATCGGGTAGGTCATCAGCGTATGGCTGCCGTACATCGCTCCCATCAGGGCGCATGTCGCCCAGCCGAATCCCATCAGGCGGCTGGTGAGCATACCTAATGCAAAAGGTATCAGAAATGTATAGAAACCGAACACTACCGCACTGCGTTTGTATTGGCTGAAGTCGTTCATGTCAATCTCTATACCGGCCTGCAGCATGATATAGAGCATACCCATCTTGCCTAACATGCGTATCGTCTCGCTTTCGGCAAAGATATTCAGCCCATAGGGTCCCAATACGATACCCGCGATGATAAAGCCCACAATGCTCGGCACGTGTATCTTGCGGCACACGGGCGGTACGAGGAGTATCACTCCCAGTACAATCGACATTATGGCTAATGAGTTGGATAGCATTCTGTTTGCTGCGCAAACGTTATTGGTTTTTACGTTAGTGGCGTTGCGCTGTTGGTTGTACCTTGTTGGCTTTGCTAATTTACAAATTTACACACTTACAAATTTACAAATTACAGAAACCTTCCCGTAATGCTCTCCTTGCAGTTCTTCACCTCCTCTATGGTCCCTTCGCAGACCAACTGACCGCCGCCGCGCCCGCCTTCCGGACCCATATCGATCAGATAGTCGCAACTGCGGATGACATCTAAGTTATGCTCTATGATCAGCACCGTGTTGCCCTTGTCTGCCAACTTGCGCAGTACACCGAGCAGCACGCGTATGTCTTCGAAATGCAGTCCCGTAGTCGGTTCGTCTAATATATACAGGGTCTTGCCGGTGGACGGACGTGCTAATTCGGTTGCCAACTTGATACGCTGGCTTTCGCCGCCCGAGAGCGAGGTGGACGACTGACCTAATTTGATATACCCCAAGCCGACGTCTTGTATCGTCTTGATTTTGCGCAGGATATACGGCTGGCTCTCGAAGAACTCCACTGCCTGATTGACCGTCATATCCAATACATCTGCGATGTTCTTTCCCTTGAAACGTACCTCGAGTGTCTCTTTGTTGTACCGCTGTCCGCCGCATGCCTCGCAAGGCACGTACACATCGGGCATAAAATGCATTTGTATGGTCTTGTACCCATTGCCGGCGCACTCCTCGCAACGACCGCCTTTGGTGTTGAAACTGAAGCGGTTGGCTTTCCATGCGCGTATCTTCGATTCGGGCAGTTGGGCAAATAGTTCGCGTATGTCGTTGAATACATTCGTATATGTGGCGGGGTTCGACCGTGGCGTCCTGCCTATTGGCGATTGGTCCACGGCAATCACCTTGTCAATGTTCTCCACGCCCTCTATGCTGTCGTATGCCAATGGTTTCTGCAGACTGCGGTAGAATTTCTGCGACAGGATGGGGTAGAGTGTCTGGTTGACTAATGTCGATTTGCCGCTGCCGCTCACGCCTGTAACGCATACCATACACCCGAGCGGAATCCGCGCTGTAACATCTTTCAAATTATTGCCCTTGCATCCTCGCAGTGTGAGCCATTTGGTGTCTTTCCCGATAGGTGTAGTCGTATGTTCGGGCGGCGTAATTTGCAACTCCCCGCGCAGATATTTGGCGGTCAGTGTATCCGTATGCAGCATCTCGGCGGGCGTGCCGGCAAACATAATCTCGCCCCCCAATCGTCCCGCTTTCGGACCTATATCCACTACATAATCCGCCTCGCGCATCATCTGCTCGTCATGCTCTACTACAATCACCGAGTTGCCCATATCGCGCAACTCTTTGAGCGAGTTCAGCAGCCGCTCGTTGTCCCGCTGGTGCAAACCGATACTCGGCTCGTCCAATATATATAGTACGTTCACTAATCGCGAACCGATCTGCGTCGCCAACCGGATACGCTGGCTCTCGCCGCCTGACAAACTGTCCGCTCCGCGCCCGAGGCTCAGGTAACTCAGCCCCACGCTTTGCATAAACTGCAACCGCACGCATATCTCTTTGAGTATCGGCTCGGCTATCGCACGCTGCTGGTTGCTCAGAGCGGCAAAAATGTCCTGCCCCTCGCCTTTGGCAATCGCAGTCAGAAACTCTAAGAGTTTGTCAATATCCATATCCGTCAGGTCGGCGATGGTCTTGCCCGCAATCTTGTAACTCAGCGCCTCTTTGTTCAGCCGCTTGCCGCCGCACTCGGGGCAGACTATCATATCGTCGTCCGAACCGTCTTTCTGTTCCTCCTGCTCCTGCACGTATGCAAGCATACGCTGATACCAGTCGGCATCATCGTGTACGATGTCGTCCAACTGCTTGTCGTCTCTCGTCTGTGAAGCGTGTATCTTGCCTAAGCCCTTGCAGCACGGGCACCAGCCTTGCGGACTGTTGAATGAGAACGTATGCGGTGCGGGGTCGCCGTAACTCAGTCCCGTCGTCGGACACATCAGGTTGCGCGAGAAATACCGCACCTGTGGTTCTTTGTTCTTTGTCCTTTGTTCTTTGTCCCATTCTGCAATCATCATCACCCCGTTGCCCTGCGTCATCGCTTTGTCCACCGACTGACGCAACCGCCGCAAATCTTCCGATTCAGCCCCCGAAGAAGCATTTTGTTCTTCGTTCTTTGTTCCTTGTTCTTTGTCCTTTACAGCCAGCCTGTCCACCACCACCTCTATATTGTGGTTCTTGTACCGGTCCACTTTCATTCCGCGCACCACCTCTTGCACTTCGCCGTCCACGCGCACGTACATATACCCTTTGCGCCGTATAGTCTCGAAGAGTTCTTTGTAGTGTCCCTTGCGGTTGTTCACCATCGGCGCAAGCAGGAGAATCTTCTTGCCGGCGTAGTCTTTTTGTATCAGATCGACAATCTGCTCGTCGGTGTAATGCACCATTTTTTCACCCGTCAGGTACGAGTATGCTTCGCCCGCACGCGCATAGAGCAGACGCAGAAAATCGTAGATCTCTGTGATGGTTCCCACGGTGGAACGCGGGTTCTTGCCCGTCGTCTTTTGGTCTATCGAAATAACAGGACTCAACCCCGTTATTTTGTCCACATCGGGGCGCTGCATATTCCCGATATACCCCCGCGCATACGACGAGAACGTATCGATATACCGCCTTTGCCCCTCGGCAAATATCGTATCAAACGCCAACGACGACTTGCCGCTGCCTGACAAGCCTGTTATCACGGTCAGTTGGTTGCGGGGAATAGACACACTGATATTCTTCAGGTTGTGCACCCTCGCTCCTATCACCTCTATTTGATTGTTTTCTGCTTCACTCATTGCGCTTGCAAAGTTACAACTTTTTTTCGGCTTATGCAAGCCGTCTTCGTAATATGTCCTCCTACTTCTCTACGCCATATCAGTATGGGGCTTATCCGTCCTATTAGACCCATTCGCCATATTTGCCCAATGGCATATTTTTTGCATATCGCAGGCAAAAAATCCCCGTATTATTATGACTGAAAAAGAAAAAATGCTCGCAGGGCAGGTCTATGATGCCTGCGACCATGAGTTATTGCTGCAACTCAACCGCTGCAAAGATTTGATTTATGACTACAACAACCTCCGCCCATCGCTGTTGGCGGAACGCACGGCACTGCTCTGCAAACTGCTCGGTGCGTGCGATGACCAAGTCTTTATCAATCAACCCTTCTACTGCGATTATGGCACGCATATCCGTGTCGGCAAGCGTTTCTTTGCCAATTTCCATTTTACGGTGCTTGACGAGGCATATGTTACCATCGGTGATGATGCTTTTATCGGTCCGAATGTGTCTATTTATACCGCTTGCCATAGTACCGACCCCATAGAGCGCAATACGCGTCAGGAATGGGCGAAACCCGTAACCATCGGCAATAACTGCTGGATAGGCGGCTCGGTAACCATTCTACCGGGTGTAACCATCGGCGACAACTGCACCATCGGTGCAGGCTCTGTCGTAACCCGCAATATCCCCGCCAACTCCATCGCGGTCGGCAATCCATGCCGCGTCATCAAAACCCTCACCCCGAAATAATGCATACCGGTAAGCCGTCTCGTGCTTACTTCGTGCTACTAAGAGTAGGTGATTAGTAGGTGATTAGTAGGTGATTAGTGGGTGATTAGTAGGTGATTAGTGGGTGATTCCCGATAGTATTCCCTGCTATATGCTATGCTTCTCGAGTATTTTATTGCGTACGCACGCCACGCCGGGCGAAAGGGTTTCTCTGTCCATAAATTGCAGTAGGGCAACGAGTTCCGAAAGCAGTTCCTGATATTCGATACAATACCGATAAGCCGGTTTGATACATAGCATTCGTATGCCGGTCGGTGTCGTCGGGTCGCTCAACTTTTCCAAACAGAAATTCAAAAAAGCGATGCTCTGTGTGGCTTTCGTGGCGGGTATGTCGTGTAGTATGGTCAGTAGCATTCGTTGCAAACTGTCGTCCTTGGTCTGCATACATAGTTCCGCCAACTCTTGCAAATACGGCACTAATACATCTTGTCTATTCTTATCTCTTGAAATGAATGTCAGTACCCATGCCGCATTGTCTGCCACCCGTTTTTCCTCGGAATGTAGCAATCTTGTCAAATCACGACTGTATGCTTGCTCGGCATTTCCACATACCAACCCCTGCACATCCGGCAAGTGTAACCGTCTGTTCAACTGCTTGTATAGTGTGGTAGTATCCGTGATAGTCATACTCGTTTAAGGAGAAAGTGTAAGCCTGTGTTGCGCAGCAAGACAGGCTTTGTAGATTTGGTTTTATATTTTTCGCTATTTCGAACTCACGATAATTAACGTTTCAATATAACCTGTTCTTTCTTGGGTAGTTTCCTGTTCACTTCCTCGTAGGCGTGCCGTATCAGTTCTCCGATTAGTTCGTCGGGGACGGAGCCGTCTAAGGTAATCTGATTCCAGTATTTCTTGTTCCAATGCCAAGCCCCCTCTATGGCGTAGTACTGCGCACGCAGTTCCTCAGCCCGCTCGGGGGCGCATTTCATCGTTACCACGTCGGGGCTGTCGGTGGATACGCAGGCAAAGATTTTTCCTTTCAGTCGGAACACCACCGTAGTCTCGTCAAATGGCGTATC
Organism: uncultured Bacteroidales bacterium; assembly: GCA_934728255.1. Lineage (GTDB taxonomy): Bacteria > Bacteroidota > Bacteroidia > Bacteroidales > Paludibacteraceae > Colicola. The sequence continues at coordinate 45,325 of CAKVEC010000008.1, read as the reverse complement.
CTCTGTCGTCTCAGGCAACGCCAGACATATTTCTCTGAATAGTTCTATATTCATCGTTTTCCACGATCATTCTTTCCGCAAAGGTACAATAAAAACACGGTACTCGCAAGTCAGGGCATATCTGACGCAATCTGAACGGGGCTGTCTAACACGTGTGTAGGCAGCCTCTTTTTTTTGTTTTTTATAATAAGGTACCACCAGACCACCAGACCGGCTAACTTCTATACACACGTGTGCGCAGGCGGGTATGTATGTTTACAGAAACAGCCGGTCTGCCGGTCTATTGATACCATCGTCGGAACGAAAAGAATCGGACATACCCTAAAACTGCAGCAAAAAACGGGGTGGGGTTGTGTATATTGTCAAAAATTTGTAACTTTGCACGCTTGTTTTGTGCGCATTGTGCAAAACATAGAATGATAGAATAATCGGAATATGGAAACTTTTGAACAACTCTGCCAACAGAGGCGGTCTATCCGCAAATATACTGCTCAGCCCGTCGAAAAGGAAAAACTCGACTATATCCTGCGGTGTGCACTGATGTCGCCGTCCGGTAAACGCCTGAACCCGTGGGAGTTCTATGTGCTGACCGATGCCGGGAAATTGCGCCGTCTGTCGGCTTGCCGCACCTACGGAAGCGGTATGTTCAACACCGCTATGGCGGCTATCGTGGTAGCCTTGGATGCGTCGCTGACCGACACTTGGCAGTGCGACGGAGCCATTGCTGCACAGAATATCCTACTCGCTGCGGCGGAGCAGGGGCTCGGTGCTTGCTGGTGCCACGTCTATCAGCGTGAGGGGGCTGAGGATTTAGTCCGATCGCTGGCGGGTATTCCTGAGAACCTCAATGTGCTCTGTGTCATCTCGTTGGGCTACAAAGACGAGGAACGCCGCCCATACGACCCCGACAAACTCCCTTACCAAAAAGTACATTGGCTCTAACGTTTGCGCAAGCAAACCATTAACATAACATCACCAACGTGCAACCACCAACGTTTGCACAAGCAAACCAAAAACACGAAGTCAGAAAATGAAACCAACTATAGCCATCACAGCCGGCGACATCAATGGCGTCGGCTACGAGGTAATTCTCAAATCGATCAGCGACCCGCATATCTGCGAGATTTGCCGCCCCGTGGTGTACGGCAATGCCAAAGTGGCACGCCGGCACGCTCACACGCTCGGCGAGGAGTATTCCAACATTCAGTTCAACCTTATCGACAGCCCCAAGCAGGCGAAAGATGGTCGTTTGAACCTCATCACCTGCTATGCCGATGATACGCCGCTCAGTTTCGGCGAGTCCACTCCCGAGGCGGGCAAAGCATCGTTTGCGTCCTTGGAGCGTGCGTGTGCAGATATGAAAGCGGGGCTTGTCGATGCCCTCGTTACTGCGCCTATCAACAAAGAGAATATCCAGTCCGACACCTTCCGTTTCTCGGGGCACACCGAGTACCTGACCTCCGTCTTTGGCGACGGCAAGCAGGACAGCCTGATGATGATGGTCAGCGAGACGATGCGTGTCGCCCTCGTCTGCAACCATGTGCCTATCGCCCGTGTGCCGCAGATGATTACAGAGGAGCGTATCCTTGCCAAACTCGCCGTCCTCAACACCACCCTGCAAAACGATTTCTCTATCGAAAAACCGCGTATCGCCGTTCTGGCGCTCAACCCCCATGCGGGCGATAACGGTCTGATCGGCAAGGAGGAACAGGAGATCATCCGCCCCGCAGTGGAGAAAGCCAACGAGCAGGGGATCCTTACATTTGGTCCCTACTCGGCGGACGGTTTCTTCGGCAGCGGCAAGTTCAGCCATTTCGATGCCGTACTGGCTATGTACCACGACCAGGGGCTCATTCCCTTCAAGGTGCTGGATATGAGCGGCGTCAATTATACGGCGGGGCTGCCCGTTATCCGCACTTCCCCCGACCATGGTACCGCCTACGACCTTGCCGGCAAGAACGCTTCCAACCACCAAAGTTTTTCCCATGCGCTCTATATGGCTATCGACCTCCTGCATACCCGTGCGCTCAACCGGGAGTTGAAGAAAAACCCGTTGCCGTTTACCCCGCACGAGGAACGTGAAGACCGTCGCCCCCGCCGTGAGTTCGTCGATTTCAAAACCACTCCCCCCGCCTCCCCCACTGCCGAATAATGGGGATAGGTTCGTCGATGCAGACATTATGGACGCAAATTCCGGGGACGCGGACGCCTCGTCCGCGGTCGGTTTGTCCCAAACCGTTTGAACCGCTTTGTGTGGAAACGACACGTCCCGCGTCGTTAAAAGAAAAAATAAGTTAATGCCTTTGCCATATAAACTCCCTATAAAAGTAAGGTGGATGGTTATAGGATGGTTATAGGTGAAGCGTAAGGCGGGTGTGCGGAAGCACACTGAGCGCCGAAGCGACACGAAGCCCGGTGGGCTGAGTAGAACTCCTTATAGGCATACTTCGAAATGTGAATAAAACATAAAAACAGAATATGACAAGTAAAGAAATCAGACAATCCTTTTTGGATTTTATGGAGAGCAAAGGGCATCATATCGTCCCTTCGGCTCCTATGGTTATCAAAGATGACCCGACGCTGATGTTCACCAACGCCGGTATGAACCCATGGAAGGGTATCATTCTGGGCAACGACCCTATCAAATATCCCCGTGTAGCCGACTCGCAGAAGTGTCTCCGCGTCAGCGGAAAGCACAACGACCTCGAGGAAGTCGGACACGATACCTACCACCACACCATGTTCGAGATGCTCGGCAACTGGTCGTTTGGCGACTATTTCAAAGAGGGTGCGATTGACTTCGCATGGGAGTATATCGTCGATGTGCTGCATATCGACCCCAAGAACCTCTATGCCACTATCTTTGAGGGCTCGCCCGAAGAGGGACTGGAGCGCGACAACAAGGCTGCGGCTATCTGGGCGAAACACCTGCCTGCAGACCATATCCTTGAGGGTAACAAACACGACAACTTCTGGGAGATGGGCGATACCGGACCTTGCGGTCCCTGCTCTGAGATTCACGTGGACAGCCGCTCCGAGGAGGAGAAAGCCGCTGTGCCCGGGCGTGAACTGGTCAACAAAGACCACCCGCAGGTCATCGAGATTTGGAATCTTGTCTTCATGCAGTACAACCGCAAGGCGGACGGCTCTCTCGAGGGACTACCCAACAAGGTCATTGATACCGGTATGGGCTTTGAGCGCCTTGTGCGCACTTTGCAGGGCAAGCAGTCCAACTACGACACCGATGTCTTCCAGCCAATGCTTCATAAGATAGGTGAGATATGCGGTTGCGAGTACGGCAAAGACGAGAAAACCGACATTGCTATGCGCGTCATTGCCGACCATATACGTACTATCGCGTTTGCTATCACCGATGGTCAGTTGCCCTCCAACGAGAAAGCGGGCTACGTCATCCGCCGTATCCTGCGCCGTGCCGTGCGCTACGGCTATACGTTCCTCGGTCAGCGCGAGGCGTTTATGTACCGTCTGGTGCCGCAACTCATCGAGGATATGGGCGATGCCTATCCCGAACTGCGCAAGCAGGAGCAGCAGATTATCCCTGTCATCAAGAGCGAGGAAGAGGCGTTCCTCCGCACGCTCGACAAGGGTATCTCGCTGCTGGACAAACTGATGCGCGAAGCCAACGGCAAGGAGATTTCGGGTGTCGATGTCTTCACACTCAAAGATACCTACGGTTTCCCGCTCGATCTCACCGAGTTGATTCTTCGTGAGAACGGCTTTACCACCAACGAGGAGGAGTATAACCGCGCTTTGGAGCATCAGAAAGAGATGGGACGCTCTGCCAACAAACAGGACCTCGGCGACTGGGTAGTCCTCCGTGAGGGCGACACCGAGTTCGTTGGCTACGATACGCTGGAAGTAGAGACCCAAGTGCTTCGCTACCGCAAAGTCAGTCAGAAAGGCAAAGAGTTCTACCAGGTGGTGCTTGCCAAGACCCCGTTCTATGCCGAGATGGGCGGTCAGGTAGGCGATACGGGTTCGCTCGGTACGGCACGTATCATCGATACCAAGCGCGAGAACAATCTGGCAGTACATATTTGCACCGAGTTGCCCGATGCCATCGAGCAACCGCTGGTAGCCAAAGTGGACGCCGACCGTCGTCAGGCTATCGCCTGCAACCATACTTGCACCCATATCCTCCACTATGCCCTTCGTACCGTTCTTGGGCAGCACGTAGAGCAGAAAGGCAGTCTCGTTACGCCCGATTCGCTCCGTTTCGACTTTTCTCACTATCAGAAGGTTACGCCCGAAGAACTGCGTGAGGTGGAGCGTTTGGCTAACCAATTCATCCGTATGGACTATGTCCTCGAAGAGAGCCGCCATACCCCTATCGCCAAGGCGCGTGAGATGGGTGCTATGGCATTGTTCGGCGAAAAATATGGCGATGATGTGCGTGTCATCAAATACGGTCCGTCTATCGAGTTGTGCGGTGGCTGCCACGTGTCGTCCACAGGTCGTATCGGTGCGGTGCGTATATTGATGGAAACGAGTGTCGCTGCCGGTGTACGCCGTATCGAGGCGGTTACTGCCGCCAAGGTGGACGAACTCTATTTCGCACAGCAGGATATGCTGGCTAACCTGCGCGGGCTGCTCAATAATGCGCCCGACTTGGCAGGTGCCGTGCAGAAAGCCATCAGCGAGAATGCAGGGCTCAAGAAAGAGATTGAAACCTATATGGTGGAGAAACTGGAGCAGTTCCGCGATCGGCTCATTGAGCGTGCCGAGGACTATAACGGTATCAAACTGGTGCGTGTACAAGGCGAAGTGCAACCCGATATGGTTCGCGGGGTACTGCCGCTCTTGCGCGGACGTTTCACTGATGTTCGTTTTGCCGTCATTGGTGCTACTGAGTGGGAAGGTAAACCGATGATTTCCGTCTTCCTCTCCCAACCGCTCGTGGACGCCGGTCTCCATGCCGGTCAGATGATTAAGTCGGCTGCCAAGCATATACAAGGCGGTGGCGGCGGACAAGCATGGATGGCTACTGCCGGCGGTCGCAATGCAGCAGGTCTCCAACCCGCTATGGAAGAATTATTGGGGGCATTGCATTGAGAACATTGACGCGGCGTTTGCCGGAGAAATATCGTTCTGCAGTTCGTTTCGTGTGCGTGGGCGCATTCGGAACGGTACTGCAGTATGGTATCTATTACGGATGTCTGATGCTCTTTGAGCGTTTCTGCCCCGAGATGGAGGTCAAGGTTACGCTCGCTTTTACGCTCGGTTTCGGTATCGAGATGATTAGCAATTATTTGCTGACCAGTTTCTATACCTTCCGTACACGTCCTAATATCAAGAATGCAGGCGGTTTCCTCTTTGGACGGCTGGTCAACTATTTTATCCAACTCGCTTTCCTCCATCTCCTTATATATATAGGGCTGTCCGAGGAATTGTCGGGTATTGTCGCTATCATCCTTGCCGGTATCATCAACTATTTTGTGCTGGTACCTTTCTATGGCAAGAAGAAATCCGAAAAGAAAGGCTGAATATGCAGATCTACAAGGCAAATATCCTTTATACCCCTACGCCGCAAGCCTTTGAGGTAGTCGACCACGGCTATATTGCGGTTGATGACAGCGGTTTTGTCGAGGGGGTTTATACCTCCCTGCCGGAGCGGTATGCAGGTGTCTCCGTCGTTGATTTCGGGGATAGTCTGCTTGTCCCTGCTATGAACGATATGCACGTCCATGCCCCCCAGTATCGCAATATGGGGTTGGCGATGGACCTCGAACTGTTGCCTTGGCTCAATACCTACACTTTTCCCGAGGAAGCACGTTTTGCCGATACAGGGTACGCCCGTGAGGTGTATCGCTGTTTTGTACAGGATCTGATCCGTTTCGGTACGATGCGCTCGGTCGTTTTTGCTACCGTTCATGGCGAATCGTCCCGTATCCTTGCCGATTGTCTCAATGAGGCGGGGCTCGGGGCTTTGGTGGGCGTGGTATGTATGGATCGTAATTGCCCCGACAACCTGCGTAATACTCCCGCCGAGGCGGTGCGTGATACCGAAGCCATGCTGGTGCACACGGCATCTATGCCACGTGTGGGTGCTATTGTAACCCCACGTTTTGTACCGAGTTGTACCCCAGAGATGATGTCGGCTCTCGGTGATTTGGCACGTGCCAAGCACTTGCCTGTGCAGTCCCATTTGAGCGAGAACCGCTCCGAGATAGAGTGGGTTAGAGAGTTGGAACCCGCCTCTACCTGCTACGGCGATGCCTATCGCCGCTACGGGATGTTCGGCGACACGCCTACGCTTATGGCACATTGTGTCTATACCGATGGCGAGGAATTGGACATAATGGCACGCAACCAAGTGTATGCCGTCCATTGCCCGACTTCCAACTGCAACCTCGCTTCGGGCATCGCGCCAGTGCGCAAACTGTTGCAACACGGTGTTCCCGTAGTCCTCGGTTCGGACATCTCCGGAGGACATACGCTCTCTATGTTCGAAGTGCTGCGCTATGTCATACAGATGTCGAAGATGCAATATGTTGCTTCCAATGGGCAATTAGCCCCCCTGACATTGAGCGAAGCCTTCTATCTCGCTACCAAGTCGGCAGGCGGGTTCTTTGCCGCTTGCGGTATGGACAGGGTGGGTTCTTTCGACAAAGGCTATGCCTTCGATGCCCTGCTTATTGAGCAGCATCACCCCGACTCCCGCTCTGCTTTGGAGCAGTTTATCTACACAGGCGATGACCGTCAAATTATCCGCCGTTTCTGCCAGGGACAAACGGTTGTACCATTTGACAATTGACAAAGGAACAATTTACACACTTATAAATTCTCCCTGCCATGCAACATATCATCACTCCGCCGAACAAACGCCTCGTCTGGTATCTCTCTATGGAGGAATACCTCGCCCAACACATATCAGACAATAAAACAGGTAGCATATCCGATATTGAAAACCCCTCCTCTAAAGGAGGGGTAGGGGAGGTCCTGCAGGAGTCTTTCTTCACGTGGATTGTCCCTCCTACGGTCATCTTCGGTCGCCATCAGGTGATGGAAGACGAGGTGAATATGGACTATTGCCGTGCCAACGGGGTGCAGATGTACCGCCGCAAGAGCGGTGGGGGCTGTGTCTATTCCGATGCGGGCAATTTAATGCTGTCGTATATTACTCCCGATACCCGTTCCGAACAGGTTTTTCAACGCTACTTGGACAATGTGGCGGGTGCATTGCAGCAACTCGGTTTTGCTGCAGCCAAGTCGGAGCATAATGATGTTCTCGTCGGTGATCGCAAGGTGTCGGGCAATGCCTGCTATGCTCTGCCTACAGGCACTATCGTCCATGGCACGATGCTCTTCGATGTCGATTTTGCCGCTCTCCAGCAAGCCATCACTCCGAGCCGTGAGAAACTCTCCAAACACGGTGTCCAATCCGTCCGTCAGCGTGTTGCCAACCTCAAAGACCTCGCCAAAGACCCTCACGTCCTTAATGACCTCAAGGCACAAGTCGCTCTGAGCGACATCCACGCTCTATCCGACTATTTTATTTCTTCTTTCTGTACCTCCTCCCGCACGCTTACTCCCGAGGAAATATCCGCCATTGACGCTCTTGAGCAGACCTACCTCGCCCCCTCTTTCATCGCCGGCAAGTAGATAAGACCAAACCCGGGGTTCCGCATTAAAGCAATATCTTTATACACTTTATGCAATATATGTAATGCATAAATTGTATAAAACAGTGGCTTATCCTCTCGGAAAAAGCCCATTCTTTCTACGTCCTTTCTACGTCTTTTCTACGTAATTGGTATTACGAATAAAGAGAGTGCATATTCTGCATAATTTTGGAAGGATATTTTGATGCGGTTACCTTGTCCTTTAGCCCTTTGCACATTAGTTTAGTGCAGCGGGCTATGGGGCTTGAAAAATCAATAATCAAGAATAAAATTTGCATATATCGAAAAAAAACGGTAGTTTTGCAGACAAAATATACAATTATGCCACAAATAAGTGATTTTTACGGGATTTTGATTTGGATGAATTACAAGGATCATATGCCACCGCATTTCTATGCATGGTATGGTGATTATCGTTGTATTGTGAATATCCAAGACGGGGTGGTAAAAGGCGAGATGCCAGGGCGTGCGCTTCGAATGATTTTGGAGTGGTTGGATCTGCATCGTGATGAGTTGATGGAAAAATGGGAGTTGGCACAGAGCGGTGCTCCACTCGGCAAAATAGAACCTCTTAAATAAACGGAACTATGTTTTTGGAAGTTACACATGCCGAATATCTGGAAGGTTACAAATTGCGGCTCACTTTTAATAATGGTGAGATAAAGGTCGTTGATTTGTCTTCGTCCCTTGATGGAGAAGTGTTTGCTCCATTGAAAAACATTGAGTATTTTAAGCGTTTCTCAATCAAATTTAATACGGTAGAGTGGGAGAACGGAGCCGATTTTGCTCCCGAATATCTCTATGAATTAGGTAAAACGGCTTAAACTACGGTTTTCACCCTGTTATAGCCCGTTACGCAATTATACATTGCGCAACGGGCTATGTTTTTTTTCCGCTGCGGACATAGAAAAATATATAAAAACTATGTTGTACAACATATAAATTCTTCGGTACATTATCTTTGTTTTTGCGACTTTCTTTATAGAAACCCTTGCAAACACATTATTTATACTAATGATACGCAAACACAAACTCTTTTCGGCTGTAGCCTTGTGCTTTCTGCTGTCGCTGCAGGCTATGGCGCAAGACAAAGTGGTGAGTCTGAATCTCAGCCGCGCCTCCCTGCGGGATGTAATGACTGCTGTTGAGACGCAGACTGACTACCGTTTCTCCTACCGCACGGCGGTGCTGAGCAACGACTCTGCCAACATCACCATTCAGCGTACCCTCTCGGTGCGCGAGTTGCTACGTGAGGTATTACCTCCGCGTGGTTTGGAGTATGAGATGGCGGGGCAGACCCATATCGTGTTGCGCCCAGCCATAAAACAGACAACCGTAGCATCATCCATAGTAAGCGGTACGGTAACAGACAAACAGGGCGAACCGATCATAGGTGCCAATATCGTCATTGCCGGCACTTCTACGGGTACGATTACTGATTTCGATGGAAATTTCTCTATTGAAGCCGCAACGGGACAACGCCTGCAATTTTCCTATATAGGTTACAAGCCGCAGGAGATCGCTGCGGCACAGAATATGCGTGTGGTGCTCAGTGAAGATACCGAGCAGTTAGATGAAGTGGTTGTGGTGGGCTATGGTACGCAGAAGAAAGTGAACCTGACCGGTGCAGTCAGCGTGGTGGATGCCAAGGACATCTCCAACCGTTCCGTTGCCAATGCGGCACAGGCGTTGCAGGGGGCAGACCCGGGACTGAACATCGTAGCCAACAGCGGTTCGCCCGATGCGGGTATGCAGATCAATATCCGTGGTGTGAGTTCGCTCACCAGCGGTGCCTCGCCCCTCGTGTTGATTGACGGGGTGGAGGGCAGTCTCAGTCGCTTGAATGCCAACGATATAGAGAGTGTATCTATTCTGAAAGACGCCAGTGCATCGGCTATCTATGGTGCAAAAGCCTCGGCGGGCGTGGTGTTGGTTACCACCAAGAGCGGTGCGGAAGGCAAGGCGAAAATATCCTATTCGTATCGTGCGGGCTGGAGCCAAAATACCACCTCTACCGACTACATCACTACGGGCTATTGGTCGGCGAAAATCAACGATATGTTTATGACGCCCAAGGACGGGCGCAACTATACGGGCTACACCGAAGCCGACTATGCCGAACTCGAGGCGCGTCTCAACGACAAGACCGAGAACCCTGCGCGTCCGTGGGTGGTGGAGCAGGCGGATGGTACCTATAAGTACTATGCCAATTTCGACTGGTATAACTGGACATACCGCCAAAACCGTATGCAGCAGGAGCATAACCTGAGTATCAGTGGCGGTAACGACAAGGTCAAATACTACGTCTCGGGTCGCTATTTTGACCAAGACGGTATCTTTCAGCAGGTGAACGATTGGTACAAGAACTACTCCGTCCGTGCCAAACTCACTGCACAAATCAAGCCTTGGGTGCGCTTTACCTCCAATACCAATTTCTTTGCTTCGCGCCGTTTCTTTCCGGGTATGTCGTCTATGTCGAATATGCTGCGTCTGACCTACGCCCACGCTTTGGCGTGCGTTCCCGCCACTACGCCCGAGGGCTATCCTGTCTATTACAACACCAATGCCAACCGTACCTCTACGGTGATGGACGGTGTGAGTGCTATCTTTATCAACAACAAGCACCGCAACACCAATCTCGACCGCGAGATTGTAACGCGCAACCGCTTTGATTTCGACATCATCCCTGATCTGACGCTTACCGCTGAGTATGCCTATTCGTTCCGCTATCGCGAGTACCGCAACCGCTCGGCGAATGTGCCGTATTCGCAGAAAGCGGGCGAGGTGCTGTGGCTCACTACCGAGAAAGCGCAGGACTACTACCAGGAGCAGTACTACCGTGTACAGAACCACAACCTGAATATCTATGCCACTTACAGCCATACCTTTGCGGGTGCACACTCGCTCAAACTGACGGGTGGCGGGCAGTTCGAGACCTACGAGCAGCGCAGCAGCAAGGCACGTCAGTTGGATTTGTCCGACACCGAACTCGATGCTTTCAACCTTGCTACGGGGGAAGTAACCGTTCTTGATGGCAGCATTGCTGAATATGCCACGCTTGGTTTCTTTCTGCGTGCGAACTATGACTATGCGGGGCGTTATCTGGTGGAACTCTCCGCACGCGGCGACGGTTCGTCCCGTTTTGCCCCGAAGCACCGCTGGGTGTTTGTGCCGTCTGCCTCGCTGGGCTGGCGCATGAGTGAGGAGCGTTTCTGGCAGCCGATTAGCAACGCATGGAGCAACAGCAAACTGCGTTTTTCCATCGGTAGTCTCGGCAACCAGAACATAGACGACTACTATACCTATATCGAGAGTATCCGCACCGGTGAGACTGTCAAATATACCCTCGACGGCAAGACACTGGCGTATATCGCCAGGGAGGACGATCCGAAAGCGTCTGACCTGACATGGGAGACCGTTACGACTTACGACCTCGGTTGGGACTTCGGTTTCCTGCGCAACCGGCTGACAATGAGCATAGACGGCTATATCCGCGATACCAAGAACATGCTCTGTGCGGGTATGAAACTGCCGTCGGTCTATGGGGCTGACGAGCCGCGGCAGAACATCGCCGATATGCGCACCCGCGGTTGGGAGTTCTCTATCGGTTGGGCGGACTCGTTTCGCGCGGGCAAGCACCCCTTTGAGTACAGCATCAGTTTCGGCTTGAGCGACTATGTAACGGACGTTACCCGCTATAACAACCCATCGAATATCCTTACCGACTACTATACCGGTCAGCGTCTCGGCGAGATATGGGGCTACCACGCCGACGGACTCTTTGCCTCGCAAGAGGAGGTCAATGCCTATATGGCAGCCGTCGATGTAGACCACTCCACGATGTACGACAATATTATGCATGGTTCTCTCGGTACGCCTGGTTTGCAGGCGGGTGATATCCGCTATGCCGACCTGAACGGCGACGGTGTCATCTCCTATGGTGCCAACACCCTCGATGATCACGGCGACCTGAAAGTGATAGGCAACACCCTCCCGCGCTACAACTACAATATCAAATTGTCGTTGGCGTGGAACGGCATTGACTTCTCCGCTTTCTTCACCGGCGTAGGGCACCAGGACTGGTACCCGAGCGGTAATGCCATCTCTTTCTGGGGACCTTACAGCCGTCCGTACTGCTCATTTATCCCGACCCATTTCCTCAATCAGGTTTGGTCGGAGGACAACACTGATGCCTATTTCCCCCGTGCACGCGGTTATGAGGCACTCGAGGAAGGCTATTCGCTCAATGCTACCAACGACCGCTATCTGCAGAATGTGGCGTATTTCCGCTTGAAGAACCTCACTCTCGGTTATACCGTCCCGCTGCCTAAGAACAAGGTGGTCAGCAACTTGCGTTTCTATGTGTCGGGCGAGAACCTGTTCTATCTCTCACCGCTGCGCAAACATTCCAAGTACGTTGACCCCGAGCAGGCAACCTCTTCGGATACCAAGTATGCCAATTCGGGTGTAGCCTACAACTTCAATCGCACTTTCTCCGTGGGCGCAAGTATCGATTTCTAAATAATACGCAATATGAATAGAAATACATATATTTACTTTCTGTTGTTCTGTCTCCTGTCTCTCGCAAGTTGCGACGGTGTACTCGACCGTGTCCCCAAGGACACTACCAACTCTGCTACGTTCTTCAGCAACGAGAGCGAACTGCGCCGCTACACCACGCAGTTCTATACAATGTTGCCCGCAGCGTCCGACCTGTACAACGAGCCGTCCGACCTTACTATCAGCAACAGCCTTGCCGATGTGGTTCTCGGTACGCGTACCATCAATTCGGGCGAAGCATATTGGCAATGGGAGGATCTGCGCCATATCAACTATTTCCTGCAGCATGTCGGTCAATGCACCGAGGACACTATCGCCCGTAACCACTACACGGGCGTGGCGCTCTTTTTCCGCGCCTTGTTCTACTACGACAAAGTGCGCCGCTTCGGCGATGTGCCGTGGTATGACGAACCTGTCAGCAGCAGTGACATCGCCCAACTGCGCCGCCCGCGCGAGAACCGCACACAGATCATTCAAAAGGCATTAGCCGACCTCGACCGTGCCGTGCCGCTTATGCGTACCGCCCACACGCCTTACGAGGTTAACCGCTATACCGCTCTTGCCCTCAAAGCGCGTATCGCCCTTTTCGAGGGAACTTGGCTCCGCTACCATCAGCAGGGAGACGAGCAGACGGTCCAAGACCTGCTCACGCAAGCCGCTGAGGCTTCCCGTACCGTCCTCGCCCAAGGCGGATACTCGCTCCATATCGGCGGCACGCAGCCTTATCGCGACTTGTTCACTTCGCTCACTGCCGACCCCGACGAGGTTATCCTCGCCCGTGCCTACAACGCCACAATCTCACTTACCCATAACGCCACTTCCTACCTGCGCTGTCAGTCCGAGGGGCAGTGCGGGGCTACCAAGCATCTGCTCAACCAGTACCTGCTCGCAACAGGCGAACCCTATACCAACATAGAGGGCTACGACACCATCTCGCTCCACCGCGAACTGTCCGACCGCGACCCGCGTCTGGCGCAGACGCTCTTCGTGCCGGGGCGGTATGTCGCGTTCAACAAGACCGAGGTCGAACCCTACACGTTCTCCACGTCGCCTACGGGCTACCAACTCATCAAGTACGTCCTCGAAGATTCCTACGGCTATAACAAGTCCGACAACGATATGCCACTCTTCCGCTTGGCGGAGCAGTGCCTTATCTATGCCGAGGCGAAATCCGAACTCGGGACGCTTACGCAAGCCGACCTTGATATGTCGCTCAACCTCCTGCGCGACCGTGTCGGTATGCCGCACCTCGTGCTCTCGTCGCTTACCGCCGAGGACCCGTATCTGCAAACCCTCTATCCGCAGATCACTCGCACGCCGTCAGCGCAACGTGCTGCTGTGTTGGAGGTGCGTCGTGAGCGGGCAGTGGAACTGGTGCTGGAGGGCTTCCGCTACGACGATCTTATGCGTTGGGCGGAGGGCGAAGCCCTGGCGCAACCGATGCTCGGTGCCGCTTTTGCGGGAGAAGGCAAATACGACCTGTCGGGCGACGGCAAGTCCAATCTGATTCTCTGGCAGACCAAGAAACCCTTTGACCTGACATCGATATTTCTGAAAATAGGCACGGACATCGTGCTTTATCCCGATGGCGATAGGGGTGCCAAACTTGTGCACGGCACGTTGGAGCAACCCGGCGGCGGACGGAAATTCGAGGACAAGCATTATCTGTATCCCATTCCGCTCACCGAGATTATCCTCACCGAGAACGCCCTCACGCAAAACCCCGGTTGGGAATAGTCGCATCGGCTCTCGTTGCCGTAATGGATATTAAACTCCTCAACCCATTAAACCATTTCATTTACGCATAAACAGATAAACTTATAAACTCATAAACCAATGAAAAAACTATCCATTCTATCTTTCGTCTTGCTCCTGGCAGGACAGATGTCCGCCACTACGTGGTTCGTACGCCCAGACCTTACCTCCACCGAGGGCGACGGTCAGTCGTGGGAAGGTGCGCTTTGCCCCTCCGATTTCCAGAAAGTGCTTACCGGCGGTATGGCGGAAGCAGGCGATGTCTTCTATCTGGCAGGCGGAGTCTATACTCCGGTCAGCAACACCGACATCTATACTATCAAGACATCTGTAACGCTCATCGGCGGTTATCCTGCCGGTCTCAAAGGTACCGACACCCCGTCACTCACCTATCCGTCGGCTACTCCCACCGTATTCTCTGGCGACAAGAATGTCAATGGCAAAGCCGATGACGGCGATTTGCAACACGTTGTTTGGATTGAGTGTGCTGAGCCCGTGGTACTGCAGGGAATTGATATGACCAACTGCTATTTTGAAACCGAAACGGCGTATGGTGCGGGTGCACTCTATATCCGCAATAGCGCGAATGTGGTGGTGCGCAACTGCCAAATATACAACAACCTATCCGACGGCAACGGTGGTGCAGGCATTACGCTTGAGGGCGGACTGCTTCACCTGCAAGACTGCAATCTCCACCACAACACGGCTTTCAGCCGTGGCGGGGCAATGCTGATGCAGACCTACACCTCCGAGGATAAGTCGGTCGTTACTGAGGCTACCTGCGTGGCTGAGCGTTGCTCGTTCTGCTACAACAGCCTGGCTACCAATAGTTCGGATGGCAAGTACGGTGCGGCTGTCCAGATCCGTGCAGGGCATTTCTGGGGTGTGAACACTACCATCGCCAAGAACGTGGCATACTGCAATGGTGCGGGTATCTCGATGAGCGGTACCGACGATGTACACCTTATCAGTTGCACACTCGGCGACAACACCTGCCTCCGTGTGGGTATCGATACCAACAAGCCCTTTGCCTATGGCACATCCGTGCGTATGTCCCAGCACGACAAACTGTGGTTCGTCAATACTGTGATGCTCGAGGGCGAACTCGACAAAGGCGACAAGACCAATCCTACCGTTTATACCGAGAAACTCACGGGTATATCTCTCGATACCCTCTTCACTTCGGGCGGTTTCAACTACCTCGGTACGTTCAACAACGGCGAAAAGAACAACAAAGACTCCGTTTGGGCGTTCTGTTGGCGTCCCAACGACCTCTATTCCGTTCCTGCGCAGGTGCGCCACTATGCCGACTATTTCGGCACTAACGAGCCTACTACGGACAACGGCGGTTTCGCATCCACTATTCAGCCCGTTGAGGCAATCGAGGGGGCTACTATTGCCGACCTCGAGAAATGTGTCAAAGATTGGGGCTGCCCCGTTGCGGTCAATGTGTCTTTGGACGGACGCGGTTACCTGCGCGAGGCGGTGGCTGTCCGTGGCGCCATGGACCCGAAAGCCAATCCGTACACCGCCCTGCCTGCTGTCCGCTCTGACCGGAAAGCGGTCAAAGTGGTTCGTAACGGGCAGTTGCTCATTCTCTCCGAGGGTAAATACTATAATCTGTTAGGTACGCCTGTTCAATGAAAAGAAGTGTTGTTCTGATTGTGCTCACGGCGTTGGTTCTTGTAGCCAACGCCGCTACGCACGTGGTCGGCACTTACAATATCCGTATTGCCACCAAGCGTGATGTGGGCGACAAGAACTGGTCGGTGCGCAAACCTTTTGTGGCGCGTACTATCACGGATAACCATCTGGATATACTGAGTATCAATGAAATAGCAAGTCATCAGCAGGAAACCGACCTCCGCACGCTTCTGCCCGGCTACACCCTCGTGGCATATGGGCGCGAGTCTGCCGAAGCCAGTCATGGCGAGAGGGTGGGGGTGCTGTTCCGTACGACGAAATACACCCTTTTGGACAGCGGGCATTTCTTCCTCACCGAGAACCCCGACCGCCCCGGTCTGGCGTGGGACGCTGCCTATAAGCGCGTGGCGGTGTGGGTGTTGTTGCAGGACAAGCGCAGCCGTGAGGAACTCCTTGTCATGTCCACCCACCTCGACTATAAAGGTACCGAAGCCCGTCGCCAAGGTGCGGCGCTATGCATAGAGCGGGCAAAAAAACTTGCGCAGGGGCGCACTGCCATCATTATGGGCGACCTGAATGCCGAGCCCTATGAGACCGATGTCCACTCGCTCTTTGCTGCCGCAGGTTTCCAAGATGCCCGCCAACTAAGCCGTACCAAACCCCATGGCACATACGGTACGTTCTCCAACTGGCTGCCCGTCGCCACCATCCAACGCATCGACTTCATCTATGTCCTCAACGCCTCTGTCCGCTCCTACAGTGTCATCGCCGAGGACTACGGTCGTCCCCTCCTTCCCTCCGACCATAGATTGGTGGTAATCAAAATGACTCCCCCAACCCCCTCAAAGAGGGGGCTTGCAGAATGAGAAATTAATGGTCAATTAATGGCTAATTATATGTTTAATTAACGTCTAATTACACGATAATTAACGTTTCCAATACGCAGATGAAAAAGATATTTTTATGGATATTGCTGTTCCTCCTCCCCCTCTCTGAGGGGGCTAGGGGGGAGTCCTACCGGTTTGCAGAGTACAACATCCGTCTCAACTCTGCCTCCGATACGGGCGACCGTGCATGGGCGAACCGCAAGCAGTATGTGGCGCAGATCATCACCGACTATGCTTTCGACGTCTGTGCGCTCAACGAACTCAAGCCCGACCAGAAGAAAGACCTCCTTTCGCTCCTCCCCGACTATAAGATTGAGTCATGGGGGCGCGACTCCCACATCATCGGCGATGTGGGAGAGGGGGTTGGTGTTCTCTACCGCAAGGACAAGTTCCGTCTCTTGTCCTCGGGGCATTTCTTCCTCGCACCCGACATCACCAAGTCGGCTGTCGCGTGGGATGCCAAGTTCCGCCGCCTTGCCGTGTGGGCGCAACTGCAGGACAAGACCACGGGCGACATCTTTTTCTATTGCGTCACCCACCTTGAGCAGGCGGGGCAGGTCGCCAAGCGCAAAGGGGCGGCGCTGGTGGTTGAGCAGATGCTTGCTGTTGCAGGCGACTATCCCTGTTTCATTGCGGGCGATTTCAACTCGCAGTCCACTGTCGATGCCGTCCATCTGCCCTTCAAAGCGTATTTCCAAAGTGCCTATGACATAGCCGAGACCGCTCCCAATGCAGACGGCTCCTACTGCAACTGGCAACCCTCTTCCACCCACCGTATCGACCACCTCTACGGTCGCTATTATCGTGCCTTGTCCTATACGATGATTACTGAGGACTACGGTCGTTCCTGTACGCCGTCCGACCACCTGCCCCTGATGGCAGAGGTGCTCTTTACCCGCCGTCCGCAGACTATCACCCTGACCTCCTCGCTTACTGCAGCCGTCGCCGCTTCTTCTCCCGGCGACACTATCGACCTCGGCGGGCAAACCGTCAGCAACGAGAATATCAAGATACCGCATTTCCTGACCATCACCAACGGCACTCTTGACGGCTGTACGCTTACCGTCCCCTATGCGCTGCATGTGAGTCATTGCACTTTCACACACTCTGCTACGGCTATCGCTGCCAACGGCTATGCCCTCCGTGCTGCCGACTGCCGTTTTACCGACTGCACTACCGACCTCCAAGGGGCGGCTGTCAGTAGCAACGGACGCCTTGATCTTACCCGCTGTCTATTCTCCAACAACACCGCCGTACAGGGTGGGGCAGTCGCCCAATCGGGCAACTACTGGGGCGCAATGTTGCAAGACTGTGTCTTCTCCGACAACTCCGCCAAGGATGGTTCCGCTCTCTATCTCACAAAGACCGATGAGATAAGCATACATCGGTCGGCGTTTGTCTGCAATCACGCTACCGAGACAGGTGCCGTCTCGCTCAACGACCCCACTACCGCTGCGCACCTGCAGTGCGTCAATTGCACCTTTGCCGAGAATACCTCCCATGCCGCCTCGTCGTTCAAGAACCCGCTTTTCGGTGGCTCCTCATTGCGCGTCTATGGCGATACGGCTACCGTCCTCACGCTCATCAACACTACCTGTACCCGTGATACCAACGTCTGTCTCACTACCGCAGGCGTATCTGCCTCCAACTATTATGGGGCGGCGGTCGTCCTCTCGCAGGGGAAACTCAATACATACAACAGTCTGATAGCCAACAACTATTCTACGGCAGCAAAGTCCGACCTGTATATCTCCGACAAAGCCAAGCATCTTGCCGATGTCCATACTGTCTATACAGCGGAGCAACCCGATAATGCCGCCCTCGGGCAAATCTCGTATCAAGACGACATGCCCTTTGTGCCGCTCCTCAAAGATACCTATGCGGGTATTCCTCTCGTCTGCCTCCTTGCTGACGACCTTACCGAGCAGACTTTCGGCGAAGACATCACCGCCGACGGCGTACTCGATGCTGCCCTTACCACCGACTGCCTCGGCAATACGCGCCCTTCGCCTGCCGCTATCGGTGCCGTAGAGTACCAAGCCCCGCAGGCTATCCACCCGACATCCACCTGTCATCCACCTGTATTTGGCAAGTATCTGTACAACCACCAAATCTATATCACCGACGGCACTGCCACCTACAATCTGTTAGGAACTATTATACATCGTGCTAATAAGAGTAGGTGATTAGTAGGTGATTAGTAGGTGATTAGTAGGTGATTCTCGAATGAATACCGAATGAATTCCGATTTTCCAAGCCGGGGACGCGGACGCCCCGTCCGCGGTTGTATAAATACCACAACAACAAACAACAACTCAATAACTAATCGTATGAAAAAACTTTTTCTTTCTATGGCGCTTCTTGCTGCCATCTCCGCCACAGCGGAAACCCGTGTCGAAACCTTTGAACCAAAAGAGGAAAACAACAACAAAACCTACAACACCGAGGCATACACCTCGGTTTGCCAACAAGCCTCATGGACAACCCTCTATGGCGGTGTCTGCAAAAACCAAGGTAAAATGGGAACCGATAACTATGTCGCCGTTGTGCGTGCTGCCAAGTCTTCGGAGACAGGTTTCGGCTATATCGAAAGCGATTCTATTTCGGGCGGTATCGACAGCCTGGCATTTACATGGAACTCCAACGGCGATGCCAACTGCGACCTCGACATCCGTATCTATATCAACGGAGACTCGGTAGGCGGTATCTATCATATTGACGAATATAAGTCAGAGGCTCCTTTCTACACCTACTCGGTAAAGGACATCAGGCACGAAGGCAATTTCGTCATTCGCTTTGAGAACCGCACACCTTACGACGGCTCGAAAAACAAGTTCCGCCTTGTTATTGACAACCTGACGTGGACTACCTACACCGCTCCCGAACCGGAGAACCCTACTGCCATTGCCGACCTTGCTACTGCACCTGCTTTGGTGAATGTCTATACCCTCGACGGTTGTCTTATCCGCTGCGCCGTGGCTGCCGATCAGGCAACCGACAACCTTGAAAACGGTATCTACATCATCAACAATCGCAAAGTAGTCATTGCGCACTAAAATAATTATTTGTACCTTTGCACCCTGTTTCTCCCGGCAGGGTGCAACCTTTGTGCTCAGTGCAACATTAATGACTAATTAACGGCAATTAACGGAGTACTTTTTGTGGTAATTTATGGATGCTTAAACACCCTATAATGCTTTTTAATGGTCTTTTAACGGGCATTAATGGAGCAAAAAGAGAATTATACGGAGAATAATGACCGAAGAACAGTTGCTTACACGGCTCCGCGCAGGCGACAGACAGGCGTTCGAACTCATCTATCGTGAGTACGCACCGCGCCTCAACGCCTACTGCCTCAATATCACCAAGTCCGCCGAGGACGCACAGGACCTGGTGCAGGAGGCGTTTGCTGTTCTCTGGGAGAAACGCGATACCGTCCGCACGGGGATAGCCTCTTTCCTCTTTGCGGTCGTCAAAAACCAACTCATCTCTATTTTCCGTCGCCGTATCCACGAACCGCAGTACGAAGACTATGTCGAGTATGTCAACGATATACGGCTCTCTACGTTTCGCGAACCGATGCTCTACGACGAGTACCGCCATACCGTTTCCGGGATTATCCGCTCGCTTCCTGAGCAGCAACGCACCGTCTTTGTGCTGCATCGCTTGCAAGGCTTGTCCCACAAGCAGATAGCCGACCGCCTGCACCTGAGCGAGCAGACCACCCGCAACCTCCTCTCTTTGGCCCTCAAAGAGATACGTCAACAACTACAAAACCGCATACAACCGTGAACTTGTTTAAGAAGTATTTTACCAATAGCCTGTCCCCCACCGACTTGCACAATCTGCGTCAGCAGACCGATTCTCTGACCGACCAACAGTTGGAGACCGAACTGCATCGTCTCTGGTTGCAGTCTGCCCCTATGCCTGAAACCGCACCGCACCGCCGTCGTTATATCGTCTCTGCCGTTGCCGCATCTGCAGCACTCGTGCTATGTCTCGTAGCGGGACTGCTATTCTTCGGTAAGGGTGATACATCGTCGGGTATGCTCTGCGTGCAGACCGCTGCCAATGAGATGTGTACGCTCTCTCTGCCCGATGGCTCTCGTGTAGTACTCAACGGCAACAGTACACTCTCTTATTCGCCCGACGACTTTACGTCCTCTTCGCGCGCATTGCAGTTGGACGGCGAAGCCTATTTCGATGTGCAGACCAACCCCAAAGCACCCTTTGTCATCACTACGCCCACAGTCTCTGTGCAGGTTCTCGGTACGGCGTTCAATCTCTGTTCCCGCACGGATGCCGCTGCCGATATGCTCTTTCTCGAGCGGGGCAAAGTGTCGTTCCGTGTCTCGGATACGGGTGCCGACTATATCGTTACCCCTAAGCAGAAGATTACCCATAATCGGACTACCGGCGAAGTATCGCTCCGCCATTCTGATATGCCCGACTGCGCACCGTGGCGCAAAGGCTTGATGGCTTTCGATGCCACGCCCTTGCGGGATGTGATGGCGGAGTTGGCTGACCGATATGGCGTGCATATCTCCTACACCTCTATCTCCAACGAACCCTTCACGGGTACGCTCCCCGCCAACGACATCAACGAAGCACTCCGTATCCTATCTCTCTGCTACAACATAGAAATCACCTCCACTCCAGATACCCTCATACTATCCAGTAAATAAACTTATCAACTTCTTAAACGAATTAAACTACGCATAAACTCATAAACTTCTAAACCCATAAACTAAATATGCCCTACCTCCTTCTCCTCCAACACTTCCGTGAGACGACCAATAATGCGTTGTCGCCTTTTCTTCTTGCAGCCTCCGACTTTATCGTCGGCGTCTTGCCTGTCCTCATCATCGCTTTTGTCTATCTTTGTATCGACAAGCGTCAGGGCTATTTTATGATGACAGCCATGTGGGGTACCTGCGTGGTCAATCAGTTGCTCAAGAACACGTGCTGCATTTACCGCCCATGGATACGGGATGCGTCTATTGTGCCGTATGGCAACTCCATTCAGACCGCCACGGGCTACTCTTTCCCGTCGGGGCATACCGAGTATGCCACTACTTTCTTCGGATCTATTGCCCTCTGGCTGCGCCGCTGGTGGGTATGGGTGCTCTGTGTCCTGTCGGTACTGATCATCGGTTTCTCGCGCAACTACCTCGGTGTGCATACACCCTACGATGTCGGCGTGGCGATTGTTGAGAGTATCCTTATGCTCTGGGCATTCAGTGTTCTCTTCCGTTGGCTGGAGCGTAATCCTGACAAAGATATTTGGGTGTTGGTCGGTGGTATTGCCTTTCTCATAGCCTACCTCCTCTATGTCTCATTCAAGCCCTATCCGATGGACTACAACGCTGCCGAACAACTTATCGTTGACCCCAAGAAAATGATAACCGACTGCTACTATGCCGCCGGTCTTGCTTTCGGTGTGCTCACGGGTTGGTTCGTTGAGCACCGCTATATCCGTTTCTCTGTGTCGGGCAAATGGTCTCTCCGTCTTCTGCGCTTTGCCTTTGCCGCTGCGGCTGTAGTCCTTATTCAGAAACTACTCATTCCCTATCTCCTGACTTTCTGTTCCCCTGATATAGTCCTCCCGTTTGCCAACTGCCTGATGGTCTGGACAATCACTCTCCTTATTCCCCTCTGCTCTATTATTTTTTCGCGTCTATAGTGTCAGTTCTGTCTAATGGGGAAATCAGGGCAACCGCATCAAACATTAACACATTTGTGCATTGCAAGAATGCATTATTAGGATTTTTACCATAAAGTAGCATCGCCGGGGGCGCGGACGCCCTCGTCCGCGGGCAGTTTGGCACAAACTGAATGGATTTGCTGTGCTTATGGAGACGACGCGTCCCGCGTCGTTAAGTACGAATAACATTTTGCATAGAAAATAGTATAATGTTACACTTATTCTTTCAAAATCATACTATTGATGTTGTTATTTTGATGCAGTTGCCCTGTGTATATGGCAATTCTCTTGCGTATATCAAAAATAAGTCGTACCTTTGCAGTCCGATTAGGAAAATTTACACATTTCCTAATTTACAAATTATAAGAAAGAGGACGGATTTGACTGCTTGCAACCTCTATAAAAGAATGCTAAAACCTTGTGCCACAAGACCAAAACAGTCCCTTGTGGCTTATTTTTTGTTATATCCCTATCGGATACAGAGATTATGAACTACTTATTTACATCAGAGAGCGTCGGCGAAGGACATCCCGACAAAGTGGCAGACCAGATCAGTGATGCAATCTTGGACAATTTTCTAGCGCAAGACCCGCGCAGCCATGTGGCATGCGAGACCCTCGTTACTACCGGACAGGTCGTTGTGGCGGGCGAAATAACCAGCAGCGGCTATGTGGACATCCAGCAGGTGGTGCGTGATACAATCAAGAAGATCGGTTACACCAAGGCGGAGTACAAGTTCGAAGCGGAGAGTTGCGGTATCCTGACCGCTATCCACTCGCAGTCAGCGGACATCAATATGGGCGTGAGCCGTGCCACCCGTATGGCGCAGGGCGCAGGCGACCAGGGGATGATGTTCGGCTATGCTACCGCCGAGACCGAGAACTATATGCCGCTCACCCTCGATATGGCGCACACTATTGTCTATACGCTCGCCCGCATACGCAAGGAGGGCAAAGAGATGACCTACCTCCGCCCCGACTCCAAAAGTCAGGTTACGATCGAGTACAACGAGCACAACGAACCCGTGCGTATCGATACCATCGTTATTTCCACCCAGCACGACCCCGGTGTATCGCAGGAGCAGATCCGGCAGGATATGATTGACATCGTCCTCCCCCGTGTGGCTACACGTGATGCACGTTATACCAAGTTGCTGCAAGGGGAGTACAAACTGCTTGTCAATCCGACAGGCAATTTCGAGATCGGCGGTCCTCATGGTGATACGGGCTTGACCGGGCGCAAAATCATTGTGGATACCTACGGAGGTCGCGGTGCACACGGCGGCGGTGCTTTTTCGGGCAAAGACCCCTCGAAGGTCGATCGCTCGGCGGCGTATGCGGCACGTTGGATTGCCAAAAATATGGTGGCTGCGGGCGTGGCACGCGAGATGCTCGTCCAGGTCAGTTATGCCATCGGTGTGGCGAAACCTGTCAGCCTTTTTGTCGATACCTACGGTACGGCTGCAAAGGGTATCAAAGATGCGGATATCGTGCGTGTTATCAACCGCCTGTTTGACCTCCGTCCTGCGGCTATCGCACGCGACTTGCACCTTTGCGAACCGATCTATGAGGAAACCGCCAAGTATGGACACGTCGGGCGTACGCCGGAGATAGTGGAGAAAAACTTTGTCGGCGAGAACGGCAAACCGATTACCAAACAAGTGGAACTCTTTACGTGGGAGAAACTCAACCGCGTGGAAGAAATACGTAAAGCGTTCAAACTATGACTAAAACCGCTAAACAAAGTCTGCTCGTCAGTGCGATAGTCCTTGTGGCTGTTGCACTTGACCAGGCACTCAAAATCTATATCCGTACCCACTATGCTTTGGGCGAGGCGCATCCCATAACTTCTTGGTTCTGGCTCTGCTTTGTCGAAAACGACGGTATGGCATTCGGTATCGAATGGTTCTCTAAGTTAGCACTGACCCTCTTCCGTATTATCGTAGTGGGCTTGCTCGGTTGGTATATACACGTCCTTATCTGCAAGCACCATCCCCGCACGGGCTACCTCGTCTCGTTGGCACTCATTATTGCCGGTGCATTGGGCAATATCGTGGATTGCGTGGCGTATGGCAAAATCTTCGGCTATGCAGGCTGGATGTACGGCAAGGTGGTGGATATGCTCTATTTCCCGCTGATTCATAATAGCGCAGGCGAGGTGCTGTTTTTCCGACCGGTATTCAATCTTGCCGACTCGTGTATCACTTGTGCCGTAATCATTATCCTGCTTTTCTATCGTCGCGACCTCAACGACTCGCTGGAGAAAAAGGACAAGCACGCTCCGCAAAACGACACCAAGACCGAATAATATGCGCCGCCCTATTCGATATTGTTCATTGTTCATTGTTCATTGTTCATTGTTCATTGTCCTCTGCGGCTGCCGTCCGCGGGGTGTTATCTCGTCGGCTGAGATGCGCTCTGTCCTGCACGACTTGCACCACGCCGAGGCGGTCTTGCAGGTGGCGGGATACAACTATGGACATGACGAGGCGGTGGCAAAATACTACCAGCAGATTATGGACGACCATGGTATTACCCAGGCGCAGTTCGATAGTTCGCTCGTTTGGTACACCAACCACCCACAACGTTTCGACAAAATCTATCCCCGAGTGGTTAACGATTTGGAGGCAGACCGCGACGAATGGCGTGCGCAGCACGAACTGCAACAAACCTTGCTCAACACACAAACGGAGGAGATAGAACCGCAGCAGAAAAAATCATTGGAAGACCTCGAGTGGGAACTGCAGCACGGCTTGCCAGTCCGCTATCTGATGGGTCTTCCGCAAGATTATCCTGCCGATACACTTCCGTCCCTCCTCCCGCCTGTCGGGATCGTCTCCCATATGGATAGTGTCTTTATAGACACTCTCTCTGCAAATCGTTGATATGTATGCGGATACAAGTCTGCCCGGTAATGTGAAATTGCCGGGCAGACTTTTTGTTCTCGTAATTTGTTTCTTCGGGATTTGCGTAATTGTATAAAAAACACTATCTTTGCAATCAAAATCAACTATGTGGTGAAAAGGAGTGTGCTACAGAGTTGAAATACATATCACTCCTAAACATAATTTATAGCGTTTGCTATTTATTCGGTATCTGAAAACTTGGTCGTTTATAAGATTTACACCCGAATAAGTTCAGTGAATGCTCGCGCATAGCGTGAGCGGAACTTATCGGTGTAATGGGTTCGACCAAGACCTTCAGATTGATAAAGAGACGTTTGCGCTTTTTTTGTGCTTGTTTCTTTTCGTCTGTCTGGTTCTCGGCGTTCCCATTTCCCCGCAATAGATAGTTCGCGCATACTATTGTGCAATGAATCAAATTGTATCTCAATCCGCTGCTACGCAGCGGGTTTATACCTCGATGGATTTGTTCTCGGGGTGTGGCGGTCTGACAAAAGGATTTAGTTGGGCAGGTGTTAAATCCATTTTTGCTTCGGATATTGACGAAAACTGCGAAAAGACTTTCAGCCGCAATTTTCCTGGAACTCCGTTCTTGTGCAAAGACATTACGCTTATTGCAAAAGATGAGGTGGATGCCTTGACTGGTGGGGTTATTCCCGATATGATTATCGGTGGCCCGCCTTGTCAAGGATGCAGTTTGGCGAACAAGCGGCGTAATCAAATTGCGGACGACCCGCGTAACAAGTTGTTTTATGGTTTTGTTAAGTTTATCAATTGGTATTCACCCCAAGCCTTTGTTATGGAGAATGTCAAGGGCTTGCTGTCTATGCAAAACGGACAGGTTATTCAAACTATTGTTGAGGAATTTTCCAATGCGGGGACTTGCGGTTATAATGTGGCGTACAAGGTACTGACTGCCTCGGATTATGGGGTACCGCAAAATCGTGAACGCGTTATCTTAATCGGTTTTAGAAAAGATTTGGGTATTGTCCCGCAATACCCGCAACCTTATTCATTGGAGCATAAAATAACCATTGATGAGGCAATTATGGATTTGCCGCAGATTGCAGCGGGTGAAGGTGCTGCAATGCAAATATATCCGATGGAGCCACAAAATGATTACCAAAAGTTAATGCGACAGAATTCGCAATATGTGTTTAATCATATTGCTATGAAGCATACACCCAGATTGATAGCAAGGTTTGAGGCGATTCGCCCCGGACAAAATTTGTTGGATGTATGGGAACAACATGCCTCATATCGCAGGGGTGCACCGGGGACTATATCAACAGTTAAATTCGGACAAAATAATCAGCGTTTGTTTGGAAATCAGCCTGCTCCCACTATTGCCGCTTCTTTCCAGTCTAATTTTGTACATCCTCATCTAAATAGAAATTTTACCGCACGTGAAGGAGCACGTCTGCAGTCTTTCCCCGATGATTTTATTTTTGAGGGTATGCGAACAAAGATGTCATGGGAAAAAGGATTGAGCCAATATCAACAAATAGGGAATGCAGTACCCGTTTTGTTGGCAAAAGCCATAGCGGATACTATTGTACAGCAACTTAACGGCAAATAATTATGGAAAACATTGAAGATATTATTCGGACATTTGTAGAGCAAGAACCCCATTTGTGTCATGCGTCCTGCTTGTTGAAACAACTTACCAATACGCAGCAGAATAGCAAAGACAAGGATAAGGTGATATTGAAGTCCATTGCCAACCAATATGTACACTACATTCGGTGCAATAATGCTTTGATCGGTTATACTTCGGATATTGTGGCGGCACGTGTTTCTGCACTCAATGAGTATTATGATTTTTTGCACAACAACAATTATGAGAATGTGTATAATCCGCAAACCAAGTTGCGCCCGACTATTTTGGAAGAATTTCTGTTTTTGCTTTTTCGAGACCTTGTGCATGAGTACCAAAGTAAGTACAATGTAGCAGGTACGTTGGATAGTGGTAGTGCCAAATCATATACCAATCTCTATTTTAAGGCAAAAGACTTTGATAAGTTTATAGTTTCCCCCGAAGTGGCTACTAATGTGAAAGACCAAGATTTTGCTATATTCCGCTATTTTAAGATTGGCATTGATAATCAGACACCACAGAAAGTCGCTGTTCCTGCCATTGTGGTTGAGGCAAAAACATTTATTGATAAAACGATGCTGGATAGTATTATTGCTACAGCGGAGAAAATCAAAAACGGTAATCCGTACGCACGTTTTGTGGCTGTTGCCGAAAAATACGATGTCGGGAGCGATGTAGATCCTGCTTATTCGCGCATTGACCAGATTTATATCCTGCGCAAATGTTCTCGTCGGGACGATTGGTCTCCCATAGACCAAGATGTGGTATTACGTTTTTTCAACGAGACAAAAGAACATATTGAACGCCCGTGGTCTGACGTACAAAATCGTATGAAAGAATCAGGGATTATTATTTAGTCAATCGTTATGCAGTTTATACATTGGGTGTCTCTGTAATACCGATTACGTAGAAAAGACGTAGAAAGGACGTAGAAAGAAAACGTTTTTGCTATGCGTTTATGCACTCTTTGCAGTGCATAAACTGTATAAAATCCGCTCTTGCAATAAAAATCATAACATTTATTTGTGTATCTCGAAAAATAGTCGTAACTTTGCACGCTTTTTCGGGTGATTGTGTCCGCACGGATATAAAAACCATATAAAAGCATATATTTTATTAACGTTGAACTGGGCAGTGGCTTCGCGTCGGCAATGCGGTGCAAGCACGTCAGCGGTCGGCTAATTGCGAAACGTAAACGATGTCTGTCGGTTCAACCTAAAACAAATAATAACTAATGGATACTTTAAGTTACAAGACAGTGTCGGCTAACAAGGCTACCGTTCAGAAAGAATGGGTGGTTATCGACGCTCAAGACCAGGTACTTGGTCGTATGTGCACGAAAGTGGCTAAGTTGCTTCGTGGTAAGTACAAACCTTCGTACACACCTAACGTGGATTGCGGCGACAACGTAATCATTATCAATGCCGACAAAGTGAAACTTACCGGCAACAAGTGGAATGACCGCATCTATATCCGCTACACGGGATTCCCCGGTGGTCAGCGTGAGATGACTCCGGCTCAGTTGCTCGAGAAAGGTGCAGATCGTCTGATTACCAAGGTGGTAAAAGGTATGCTTCCCAAGAACCGTCTTGGCGCACGCCAGATTACCAATCTCCACGTGTTTGCAGGTGCAGAGCACAATATGCAGGCACAACAACCCAAACAAATTGACATCAACACTCTTAAATAATAGAAGATATGGAAGTTATTAATGCATTAGGTCGTCGTAAATCGGCAGTCGCTCGTGTTTACGTAAGTGAAGGTGCAGGTAAGATTACGATCAACGGTCGCGACATCGAAACCTATTTCCCTTCTTCTATTCTCCGCTATATCGTTCTCCAGCCCCTTAATAAACTCGAGGCTGCTGAGAAATACGACATCAAGGTAAATCTTGTAGGTGGCGGTTTCAAAGGTCAGGCAGAGGCGCTCCGTCTCGCTATTGCCCGCGCATTGGTTAAAATCAATCCGGAAGATAAGTCCGCTCTCAAGGCTGAAGGCTTTATGACACGTGACGCTCGCGAAGTGGAACGTAAGAAACCGGGTCAACCCAAAGCACGTAAGCATTTCCAGTTCAGCAAACGTTAATTTGCACTGCAACTCCAAACCACGCGGACTCCTTTGGGACTACCGCGTGGTTCTTTCAGTTACCTCAAAGCCGCATTTTGCCGCTTGCTCTGCCGCTTGATGAAAGCAGAGTCGCAGGTTAATGGATTGTACGGAGAAATAAACAATAATTTATTCAAACAAACTAAAACATCAATCAAAATGAGAACAAATTTTGATCAACTTCTCGAGGCTGGCTGCCACTTTGGTCACCTTAAACGTAAATGGAATCCTGCAATGGCTCCTTATATCTATATGGAGCGCAACGGTATCCACATCATCGACCTCAACAAGACCGCCGTTAAAATCGATGAGGCTGCTGAGGCTTTGAAAAACCTCGCAAAACAAGGTCGCAAAGTGCTTTTTGTTGGTACCAAGAAACAGGCACAAGAAGTCGTTGCACAGCACGCTACCGAGGTAGGTATGCCGTACATCACCGAGCGTTGGGCAGGTGGTATGCTTACCAACTTCCCCACTATCCGCAAGGCTGTCAAGAAAATGTCTTCCATCGACAAGATGATGACCGACGGCACTTTCGACAACATCTCCAAACGAGAGAAACTCCAGATTACCCGTCAGCGTGAGAAACTTGAGAAGAACCTCGGCTCTATTGCAGACCTTACCCGCCTGCCGTCCGCTATCTTTGTGGTTGACGTGATGAAGGAGCATATCGCTGTAGCAGAGGCTAACCGTCTGGGTATTCCTGTATTCGGTATCGTGGATACCAACTCGAACCCCAACAATATCGATTTCGTTATCCCTGCAAACGACGATGCTACCAAGTCTATTGACGTGATTATGGCTGCTGTCTGCGATGCTATCAAAGAGGGCATCGAAGAGCGTAAGGTGGAGAAAGCAGATGAAGAGGCTGCTCAGGCTCAGGCTAATACTGAGGCTCCCGCTCCCAAAGAGCGTCGCCAGCGTGTTCGCAAAGCCGCTCCTGCTGCAGAGAAAGCAGAGGACGCTGAGGCTGCAGAGGCTAAAGCCGAATAATGCATATCAAGTAATGCATGTTAATTATTAATTGTTAATTATTAATTGTACATTGAATTATGGCTGTTACATTAGCAGATATCAAAAAACTGCGTGACATCACTGGCGCAGGTATGATGGACGTCAAAAAGGCTCTTGAAGAGGCTAACGGCGACTTTGAAGTAGCAACAGACCTGCTCCGTAAGCGTGGCCAAGCTATCGCTGCAAAGCGTAGCGACCGTGTGGCAAGCGAGGGCTGTGTCTTGGCTAAAGCAGTAGAGGGCTTCGGTGCTATCGTGGCTGTTAAGTGCGAAACCGACTTCGTGGCAAAGAACGCTGATTTCGTGGCAATGGTTAAGTTGCTTCTCGATGCGGCTATCGACCAGCGTCCGGCTGACTTGGCTGCCCTCAAGGCACTCAAGATCGGTGATTTCACCGCTGACGAAATCGTTACCGAGCGTTCCGGCGTTACGGGCGAGAAGATGGAACTGAGTGATTACACATTCCTCTCTGCTCCCAAAGTGGATGCCTACAACCACCTGGGTAACAAACTCTCGTCGCTCGTCGCTGTGGCTAACGCAGATGCTGACCAGGAGACCGTTCACGGTATCTCTATGCAGGTCGCTGCTATGGCTCCTATCGCTCTTGATGCTGACCATGTCGCACAAGAGGTGAAGGACAAAGAGTTGGCTGTCGCTATCGAGAAAACCAAACAGGACGAGGTCAACAAAGCCGTTGAGAACGCACTCCGCAAAGCAGGTATCAATCCCGCACACGCTGATAGCGAGGAGCATATCGAGTCCAATACCGCTAAGGGTTGGCTCACCGCTGAGCAGGCTGAGCAGGCACGTCAGATCCGTGCTAACGTTCCTGCAGAAGCAGAGGCTGCTATCAATATGAAGAAGGTGGAGATGATTGCTCAGGGGCGTCTCGGTAAGTTCCTCAAGGAGAATACTCTCGTAGAGCAGGCTTACATCATGAGCGATACCAAAGAGTTGGTAAAGGACATCCTGAAAAAGAACAATGTTCAGATTACCGATTTCCGTCGTGTAACACTCAACGAAGAGTAATCTCTCTATCGGATTATCTAATCCCTAATCGGATTTATAAATAAAAACTCCCGTCAAGCGAGAATCTTGGCGGGAGTTTTTTGTATTAGTATGTCCGTCCCATAAAAAAAGACGAGACATTGTCAATCAATGTCCCTCCTTAAATGTTTACACAACGGAATAATCCTTATTGTGTATATCACTCATATTTGTTGTGCAAAGGTACACCTTTTATTTTAATCATACAAGTTAATTTTATATTTTTTTGTGTATATCCGCCTTTTTTAGTATCTTTGCGCCGATAATGAACCTTAAATACTCTCTATAGCATGGCTACACGTAAAGTTCTCGGCTTGGATTTAGGCACCAACAGCATCGGTTGGGCTGTTGTTAATCAAAACTCTGACAAACAATCCATCGCGTCGGCAGGCAGCCGCATCATTCCTATGGATGCAGCACTAATGGGCGATTTCGAAAGTGGAAACAGTATTTCGCAAACCGCCAATCGTACTACGGCACGAGGCACCCGACGTCTGTATGAGCGCAGGGCTCTGCGGCGTGAGCGTCTCTGTAGGGTACTATCGATCTTAGGTTTTCTTCCTCCGCACTACACGCAGGAACTGGATCGATATGGCAAACTGAACAAAGGAGCCGAGCCAAAGTTGGCATGGGCGACAGAAGATACCAAACCGATATTCTTATTCCAACCGTCTTTCGAGAAAATGATGCGTGATTTTGCTGTCGCACAACCTCAATTAGTCGCTAATGGGAAAAAGATACCCTACGATTGGACAATTTATTATCTCCGTAAAAAAGCCCTCGCGCAGCCTGTTACGAAGCAGGAACTTGCGTGGATACTCCTGCAATTCAATCAAAAACGTGGTTATAACCAGGCACGTGGAGAGGAAGAAGAAACAAAAACAAATGAAAAGAAAGAACTAATCACCGCAAGGGTGGTCGAAGTGCGAGATACCGGCGAAGTTTCCAAAGGTCGCACGTGGTATGAGGTGGTGCTTGAAACCGGCGACATCTACAAACGCCAAAGTGCTTATCCGTTGGATTGGGTAGGTAAGGTTAAGGATTTTATTGTTACCACCAAACTCAATGATGATGGCTCTGTGGCTACCGACAAAGACGGCAATCCTAAACGCAGTTTCAGTGCCCCGCAGGAGGATGACTGGGGGCTGCGTAAAATCAAAACGGAGCATGACATCGCTCAAAGCGGCAAGACCGTGGGCGAATTTATTTATGATGCGCTCCTGCATAACCCCGATCAAAAGTTAGTAGGTCAACTGGTACGTGTAGTGGATAGAAAACTCTACAAGGAGGAACTGCGCCGTATCTTGGACGCGCAAAAGCAATTTATCCCCGAACTGCAAGATTCTGACCTGTACAGACAATGCATTGAAGCCCTCTATCCGCAGAACGAAGCCTATCGCAATAGTATTGCCAACAAGGATTTCACCTATCTTCTCTTGCAAGATATTATTTTCTACCAGCGACCGCTGAAAAGCAAGAAATCGCTTATCAACGAATGTCCCTACGAATACCACGTTTACCAAACCAAGAATGGAGACTGGAAACGGCAATATCTCAAGTGCATATCCAAGTCTCATCCTCTCTATGAGGAGTTCCGTTTGTGGCAGTTTGCCGAGAACCTGCATATCTACAAAACAGATGCAAATGGCATTGGCAAATCGGATTGTACGGCAGACTATATCCCAGACAAAGCCGCTCTGGTCAAGTGGTTACTTACACAAAAAGAGGTTACGGAGAAATCGCTCTTGTCGAAATTTGCAGGAAAGAAAGCAAAAGACCTGTCATGGAACTATGTGAGCGACAAGAAATATCCTTCTGCTCCTGTTACGGCGACGCTTACGGCTATTATAGCAGAAGCGGGTGGCACCATAAACAATGAGGAACTACACCACATCTGGCATATACTCTATTCTGTTTCGGACAAGGAACAACTCACGCAAGCCCTCGCGCACTATGCCGAAAAGCATAATCTGTCTTCTGTCTTTGTCGAGAAACTGAGCAAACAGAAACCTTTTGCTGCTGACTATGGTGCGTATTCAGAAAAAGCCATCCGCCGATTGCTCAACCTGATGCGCAGTGGAGAGTTTTGGAAAGAAGAGAACATAGACCCGCAGACGAAACAGCGCATTGAGCATATTCTGACAGGAGAAGTGAATGATGCTATCAGCGACCGGGTGCGCGAGAAACTGAAAGATCTGAATAGTATATCGGACTTTCAAGGATTACCTCTGTGGTTGGCGGAATATGTGGTCTATGATGTCCGCAAAAACGACACCAAGTGGGAAACACCGGAGGACATTGACAAATATCTGCAGTCCTTCCGTCTCCACTCGCTCAACAATCCGATTGTGGAGCAGGTGGTGATGGAGACCCTGCGCACCGTGCGCGATATTTGGAAGCAAGAGGGGCATATTGATGAGATACATATCGAGATGGGGCGCGAACTCAAGCAGAATGCCGAGCAGCGCAAGAACACCCTCACACGCCAACAGGACAACGAAAAAGCCAATCTGCGTGCCAAACTCTTGTTGCAGGAGTTTATGAACCCCGACGCCTGTATGGACGGAGTGCGTGCATACTCGCCAAGTCAGTTGGAATTGTTCCGTATCTATGAAGACGGCGTCCTCAATAATCCCAATGCGACGAGAGACGATGATATTCAGCGTATTATCAAGGACCTGTCCGAACTCAAACAACCATCGGCTGCAGATGTCCGCAAGTATCGCCTATGGCTTGACCAGAAATACATTTCGCCCTACACGGGGCAACCCATTCCGCTGGCTAAACTCTTTACGCCTGCC
Organism: uncultured Bacteroidales bacterium; assembly: GCA_934728255.1. GTDB lineage: Bacteria > Bacteroidota > Bacteroidia > Bacteroidales > Paludibacteraceae > Colicola. The sequence continues at coordinate 11,669 of CAKVEC010000008.1, read as the reverse complement.
TATCAGATTGAGCATGTCATCCCGCAGTCCCGTTTCTTTGATGACTCAATGAGCAACAAAGTCATTTGTGAAGCCGAAGTCAATGCTCGCAAAGACCGCATGTTGGCGCACGAGTTCATTACAAAATGCGGTGGCGAGAAAATTACACTATCGGGAGGCAAAGTCGTAACAATCTTAACCACACAAGCGTACGAGGACTTGGTGCGCGATACCTACAAAACCAATCCACGCAAGCAAGAGAAATTGATGTTGGACGACATCCCCGAAAAGTTCATTGCCCGCCAGATGAATGACAGCCGCTATATCAGTCGTCTTATGCTTGGTTTGTTGAGCAACATCGTCCGCGAGAAAAATGCCAAAGGCGAGTACGAACCCGAGTCAACAAGCAAGAACGTCATTGCGTGCAATGGTTCTACTACCACACGCCTGAAAAAAGACTGGGGTATCAACGATGTCTGGAATCGCATTATTCTGCCGCGCTTCGAGAGGCTCAACCAAATTAAAAACACTACTGACTTCACTACCAAGACTGCCAACGGGCACACTATCCCCAATATGCCGTTGGAATGGAGTAAGAACTTTGAGAAGAAACGTATCGATCACCGTCATCACGCTATGGATGCTATCGTGATTGCCTTCACCACCCGCAACCACGTCAATCTCCTCAGCAACGAGTCGGCTCTCGAAAAGGACGAGAAAGCACGTTACGACTTGCAGATGCAACTGCGCAAACGGGAAATATGGACTTCCCCCAATGGCAAGTCGCACACCAAATTCACCGACTTTATCGCACCATACGAGGGCTTTCAACAGGACGTGCAAACCACGCTTGAGAATATCATTGTCAGTTTCAAGCAGAACTTGCGCATCATCAACAAGAGCAACAACCATACCGTTCATTTTGAAGATGGCAAGAAAAAGAGTGTCAAGCAGAAGAAGGGCGACAATTGGGCGATACGCAAATCCCTGCACAAGGCTACGGTCTTTGGAAAAGTGAACCTGCGTTTCCGCAAGACGGCTCCGCTCAAGTATGCCTTAGCCCACCTCAACGACATTGTGGACAAAGACCTGCGCCTCAAACTGCGCGAGTTAGTCGGTCAAGGCTATGACGAAAAACGCCTCAAGAAATACTTTGCGGAGAATAAAGACGTTTGGTCGGACATCAACCTGCAGAAAATCGAAGTGTACTACTACACCAACGACACGCCCGACAACTACTATGCCACCCGCACAGCCTTAGGCGATTGGTTGGACGAAAAGAGTATTCGGGAAAAAGTAACCGACACCGGCATACAAAAGATACTGTTGGCGCATCTCTCGCAGTGCAACGGCGACCCCAAAGAGGCGTTCTCTGCGGATGGCATTGAGAAAATGAACCAAAATATCGCTCAACTCAATGGCGGAGTGCCGCATAAGCCTATCTACAAAGTGCGTAAATACGAGAAAGCAGACAAGTTTGCTGTAGGTGAAATCGGCTCTAAATCAAAGAAATTTGTGGAAGCCGACAAGGGAACCAACCTGTTCTTTGCTATCTATGCAACCGCCAACGCCGATGGCAAAGAGGTGCGCTCTTATGCTACCATTCCTTTGAAAGCCGTCATTGACTGCCAAAAACGGGGCAAAAAAGAGTGGAAATCCTTGCTTGACCAATGGGTGCATGACAATAATATGGTACCTGCCAACGCCACCTTGAACTATATCATCTCCCCGGGCGACTTGGTATATTTGCCCCAAGAAGGCACAACCGGTATAGATAAAACTCGTATCTATAAAATGGTGTCTTGTTCTGTATCCCAATGTTGTTTTGTCCCATATATTATGGCTTCGCCAATTATTGATAAAGTAGAGTTTGGACCACACAATAAGGTAGAACGTGCCACTACAGGTGAAATGATAAAAGCCGTTTGTATCCCGCTAACAGTTGACCGTTTAGGTAACATAATCTCCCTCGAACCATGATCAAGCGCATCCTTTGTTTCACCAACCCCGCCTATCTGAGCCTCCATCTCAAACAACTTGTCGTGGAGCAGCCGCAGGCGGATAAAACGGAAATGATAAAACATACCATTCCCGTTGAGGACATCGGAGTGGTGATACTGGAGAATCCGCAAATTACTATTACACAAGCCCTCATGGCGGCTCTGCTGGATAACAACTGCGCCATCGTTACTTGTGATTCCCACCATCTCCCTGCCGGCTTGCTGCTCCCCTTGGATAACCACAACCTGCAAAGCGAGCGTTTCCGTGAGCAAATCAATGCTTCCGAACCCCTTCGCAAACAGATGTGGCAGCAGACCATTGTGAGTAAAATTACGAGCCAAGCATACGTTCTCAAGCAACAGAATATCGAATATCGCAATATGCTAATGTGGTCAAAATCGGTTCGCTCCGGAGATACGGATAACCTCGAGGGGCGTGCGGCTGCCTACTATTGGCGCAATGTCTTTGGGGACACCCACTTTGTCCGTGGGCAGTTTGGCGATATGCCGAATGGGCTGCTCAACTATGGCTATTCTATTGTGCGGGCTATGATGGCACGTGCTTTGGTGGCAGCGGGTTTGCTGCCCACTTTGGGCATCCATCATCATAGCCGCTACGATGCCTATTGTCTGGCGGACGATATTATGGAGCCTTATCGGGCGTATGTCGATTTGCAGGTGCTGGATATGTGGAACCGATATGGCGATGTAGCGGAGTTGTCTCCCGTATTGAAGAAAGAACTCTTATCATTATCTACTGCAGATGTACTGATAGAGGGACATCGCAGTCCGATGATGATTGCAATGCAGACTACCGCCAATAGTGTCCAACGTTGTTTCTCCGCCGAATCCCGCAAAATCATCTATCCCGACTGGCAGATATAGACCTATTGTTTCTGTATATCAGAATGGTACATCATATGTTAATGAATGACGGATAATGTCCCGATTTAGCGAATATAGGATTATGTGGGTGCTGGTATTATTCGATTTGCCAACCGACACGAAGAAAGCGCGGAAGGAGTATGCCCTCTTTCGGAAGCAACTCTTGCAGGATGGCTTTACCATGTTTCAGTTTTCTATCTATTTGCGCCATTGTCCCAGTGCGGAGAATGCCGATGTGCATATTCAGCGTGTCAAACGTATCTTGCCAAAATCTGGGAAAGTGGGTGTCTTACGTATCACCGACAAGCAATTTGCCGATATGGAAATCTTCGATTGCCGAAAAGAAACCGCCATCTCCCAACCCATCCAGCAATTGGAACTTTTCTGATAGATAAAAATGTTCTATTTTACTTTCCCTTGCCTTTGTACTATCCATTACGTAGAAAAGACGTAGAAAGGACGTAGAAAGGAGCAGTGGATAAGCCGTATTTATAATTCCCTAAATGTTCTATTTCGGAATGAGATATAGACAACGAAATATAGACGATAAAATAAGAACCAAATAATAAGAACCAAACAATAAGAAACTATATCCTATCCATAAAAAGTGCCTTGTATAAATAAAAATGCGACTCTTTCAAGTCGCATTTTTATTTTCTAAAACAATGTGTAAGTTGTTGATTTTCTTTGCTTTCTGACAGATAAGTTGTTTTAGATTGCAAAGTTACAAAATTTGAGTGATATACACAACAAAAACGCTTAAAATCGGAATAAGTTTTGCGTTGTTTTAGATTGCAAAGTTACAAAATTTGAGTGATATACACAACGGATTGTCTCTGACTTGCCGTGAGCAATATGTTGTTTTAGATTGCAAAGTTACAAAATTTGAGTGATATACACAACGCAGGTTTGTCCGTTCCTGCTTTTTTCAAAGTTGTTTTAGATTGCAAAGTTACAAAATTTGAGTGATATACACAACTGCGCCACTCCTCTTCTAACTTGGCACGCTGTTGTTTTAGATTGCAAAGTTACAAAATTTGAGTGATATACACAACTTCACGCGAACGACAGAACTGCCCACCACAGTTGTTTTAGATTGCAAAGTTACAAAATTTGAGTGATATACACAACCGGCTTTGTTTTTCTTGCTCTCTGTGATATGGTTGTTTTAGATTGCAAAGTTACAAAATTTGAGTGATATACACAACACGCTGCAAAACAGATAAACAAATGAAAATGTTGTTTTAGATTGCAAAGTTACAAAATTTGAGTGATATACACAACGACGTGGACAAGCGTATTCGTTATCACTACGTTGTTTTAGATTGCAAAGTTACAAAATTTGAGTGATATACACAACCCAACAGACCGCTAACGTATCTGCAAATAAGTTGTTTTAGATTGCAAAGTTACAAAATTTGAGTGATATACACAACGCAAGCAAGTATTACATTCCGTCTCTGGTTGTTGTTTTAGATTGCAAAGTTACAAAATTTGAGTGATATACACAACAGCCCGTAGTTGAGGTTGCAATAAGATACTGTTGTTTTAGATTGCAAAGTTACAAAATTTGAGTGATATACACAACACTTCTTCGACTACTATGGCACTACTACCAGTTGTTTTAGATTGCAAAGTTACAAAATTTGAGTGATATACACAACAGAAACGCACGTTTTTTGCCGTCTCGGCACGTTGTTTTAGATTGCAAAGTTACAAAATTTGAGTGATATACACAACATTCTTCGTCTGGTGTTCAAGCTAACGAGTGTTGTTTTAGATTGCAAAGTTACAAAATTTGAGTGATATACACAACAGTATGGGGCGCGGTTGTTTGTGGAGACGAGTTGTTTTAGATTGCAAAGTTACAAAATTTGAGTGATATACACAACGCATTCAATGCAGTTGTTAAGGATGTACTCGTTGTTTTAGATTGCAAAGTTACAAAATTTGAGTGATATACACAACGTGTCAGCCAGTACATAAATGAGCAAACTTGTTGTTTTAGATTGCAAAGTTACAAAATTTGAGTGATATACACAACCAGAAATGCCAACTAACGCTGATACCGTCTGTTGTTTTAGATTGCAAAGTTACAAAATTTGAGTGATATACACAACTGCAGCGTGGGGGCATTTATTGCAGCAATACACGCACACACACAAGCAAGCCCCCATCTTGCGGGGTCGTCATCTGACATCTTGCGTGCGTGTAAGTATGCTGCGATGATTGTTGCGCACGATTGCATCAGCGTGAGCGGGGTGGAATAGTCCCCGCAATAGAATCAAAGATGAGATGAGGCGCACAAACTCTATATAGAAAACGCACCCACGATGGGGCGCGTGCCGATGCACCACGGCGGATGGTGCAAAGTATTAACAGAAAAACCGAAAAAGCAATGAAAAAAGCAATTTTTGTATTTGTTTTTCGTTTGTTTGAATTACGTATAACTATTAAACGTATCAAGTAAACGACCCCGAGGCGGGTAAAAATGTACAGAACCGCCCGCCTCGGCTTTCGGTTTTTCAAGCGCAAAGGTACTGCAAAATTTCGATGTATGCAAATTTATTTTGTAGATTATCGAAAAAGGGCGTGCGAGGCTTGGTTGCCTCCACGCTTGCAAAGCCCGCAAAGAGGCGGGCAAATAATAACAATAAAGTATGTATATGCTTTCTTTGTCTGTTTGCTTAACTAACAAAGGAACATTCTTACAAACAACAGATTATAACAAAAGAGACGAGGCTGCCTAACAAGTGTAGGTGGTCTCTTTTTTGATGTTGCTTTTTGTGAAATTATACCATAGGATATCGGGGACGCGGACGCCCCCGTCCGCGGTCAAGTCGTCAGACTTGTTTGTTTTTTCGCTGTTTCTTAAACTTGTTGGACAGCCTCGTCCCTCCATTTATTTTACATCACTGCAATAACTTTTTAGAAAGATATTTTTGTGAATAATTTTCTGATAATATAGTGTAGTCATCCGTTTCAAAATGGCTATCCTGATAGCGCACGTTCGGTTACTTGAAGAACGTAAAATTCACGCTACCATAACTACGATGGGAGTCGAAATGTGGGTGGGTGGAAAAGTCATAGTCTTTGCCGTGCTCCAAGACAAAGAGACCATCCGGACGCAAGAGATTCTTCTCAAAGATTAAATCGGGTAGGGTAGGCAATGCTTCCAATGCATAAGGCGGGTCGGCAAAGATAAAATCGAACTGCAGATGACACGCATTGATATACTTGAATACATCACCGCGTATGACGGTCAGGTTGCGTATCCCCAACTGTTTACAAGCCGAGATGATAAAGTTCTGTTGCGTGTGTGCCAGTTCCACGGCTGTTACTTCACGGGCACCACGGCTGACGAACTCTAGTCCTATACCCCCTGTACCGGCAAAGAGGTCAAGCATCTCGCAGTCCTCAAAATCAATACGATTGTTGAGAAGATTGAACAGGCTCTCTTTGGCAAAGTCGGTGGTAGGACGTGCGGTTATATTTTTAGGGGGCGCCAATCGACGCCCCCTAAATGTTCCGGATATGATTCGCATAAGTGAACTATGAACAATGGACAAAGAATAAAGGACGATAATGTTAACAATTCATCATTCCTAATTCTTAATTCAATTAACAGGTTTATTCCCAGTTGCCGGCGTTGTTGTTCGGTGCGTCCACGCTACCTACCTTCAAGCCTGCATAATGCTCCAGTTTCTGCTCTTTGTCGATAAGGTTTACCAACTCCTGTTGGTTCAAGTCGCCTAAATAGGTGTTGAATGGGGCGCGTGCCTCAAACAGCGGAACGCGGATACCCTGGCTGGTTGTATAATTGTTGTTCACCTCAATCTCGAACTTCATCTTGTTGGTGTAGGGAATATAGATAATGTCTCCAATGGTGTTCTCGTCGTATTCGCCTTTGTAGAGACTCTGGATCAGGTTGCTCTCAATGGTATCACGGCGGAAACCGCTCAAGCCGTTCTCAATGACCTCTTTATCGTTTGCCCAAATATAAGCATATAGGTCTGCATCGCTGGCAAAGTCTTGCTTTTTGAGTGCCTTTTTCTTGGCGGTCTCAATGATTTTGGCGGCTTTCGGCTCGGTCAGACCTGCTTCCAGTTGCTTGTCGGTCAGGCTCCCCTCTTTCATTACCTCTTTCTTTGTAGCGGTCTTGAGGAACAGAACCAGGCTATCGGCATCGGCCATGTAGCGACCGTTCTGGCGGTTGAATTCCACCTCAGCAGTACGCAAACTAATCAAATTCTTCACCACAGCCACCTCGCGGGCAGTACGTGTCTCCTCAAACTTAATCGGGGTAACAACGCTCATTACGCAGAAATAAGCCATTGCCACTGCTGCGATGCTGAGCAAAGTAATCATAATTGCTTTTGTTGCTTTCATCTTATCTGGTATAATTTTTGTGTTTCTTAATCGGAGTGCGTATGCAGCGCACAAAACTGCCGCAAAGTTACGCTTTTTTTTTTATATGTGCAAAAAAAAGCGTATTTTTGCCACTGAATTTTAATAGAGAGGAGAACGCATTATGGAAGATAGCAATAAGGTTCTGTTTCAAATCCTGACGGAGCGTCTGGAATTGCTGCGTCAGTTGGACAAAGAGGGGGACTCTGACCGCCGCCGCCATGTGGCGAAGGAGACACAAATGCTCCATGCGCCCTTGGCGCATCGCTTGGGCTTGTACCAGATCAAGACTGAGATGGAGGACCTCGCGCTAAAGTTTACCGACTACAAGACATATAAATATATTGCGCATGCGCTCAATGCCAAAAAGTCGGAGCGTGATGCCTATATCGCCCGCTTTATCGCCCCGCTGGAGCAGAAACTCAAAGACGCGGGCTTTGTCTTCACTATCAAAGGACGACCCAAATCCATCCACTCTATTTATCACAAGATGCAGGCGCAGAACTGCGATGTGGATCGGATATACGACCTGTTTGCCATACGTATTATTCTTGACTCGCCTACCGACCGCGAGAAACAGGACTGCTGGCAGGTCTATTCGCTCATTACTGATATTTTCCAGCCCAACCCCAAGCGTTTGCGCGACTGGCTTTCCGTCCCCAAGGAGAACGGCTATGAGAGCCTGCATACCACAGTGCTTGGACCCGATGACCGTTGGGTCGAAGTGCAGATACGTACCAAACGAATGGACGAGGTGGCGGAAAAAGGTGTGGCGGCACACTGGGCATACAAGGGCGTGAAAGGCAATATACTCGCCAACAAGCAGTATGTCTATGTCTTTACGCCTACGGGCGACCTGCGCCGTCTGCCTGCCGACTCTACGGTACTCGATTTTGCCTATAGCATCCATTCCGATGTGGGAGACCACTGCGTGGGAGGACGTATCCGTAACCAAAATGTCTCCATCCGTCAAAAACTGCAGAACGGCGACCAAATAGAGATTCTTACATCCCCCAACCAGAAACCGAATGCCGACTGGCTCAATTTTGTGCAGTCCACCAAGGCGAAAAACAAGATTCGCCAGTCGCTCAAAGAGATTGAGTACAAGGACGCTGCCGAGGGAAAAGAACTGCTCGAAAGGCGTTTCCATAACTGGAAACTGGAATATACCGAGGCGGACATCTCGCGCCTGGCAAGCAAACTCGGCTACAAGGCGGTAAGCGACCTCTATCAGTCGATTGCGCAGGGCAAAGAGGATATACTGCAACTGCGTGATGTGTTCCTCTCGTTAGACGCATCGTCTGCGCCGCACCATACGGAACCTAAACCCGAGTATGTACCCAAAGAGGAGCAGTCGGGCTTGGCGATAGAGGTGGATATGAACGTCAAGAACGTGGATTACCATTTGTCCAAGTGCTGCAATCCGCAACCGGGCGACCCGATTTTCGGTTTCATCAGTGTAACGAAGGGCATACGTATCCACCGCTGCGACTGCCCCAATGCGGACAATATCCGTGAGCGGTACCCCTATCGTATGATTCCCGCCCGCTGGGCAAAGAAATGATTAACAATTAATATGCATAGCGTGTTCTTTGTTCTTTATTCTTAGTTCTTGGTTCTTTGTTCTTTGTCTATTCCATCAGGTCTTCGATTATTTGGTTGAGAATATGCAAGCCCTGCAGGGTGGCTGTTACTCGCTTGTCCTGTGTGAGGCGCAGCAAATGGCGTTCAAGGTAGGGGGTAAGCAGCAACGGATTGTGCAGGAAAGAGTAGGGAACGCCGTCTTCCGTGCGGAGTCCAAGCATAATGCGTTCGTTGTAGCGGTCTGTTTCCGACAGGTGTTCTGTCTCCCGTACCAAGGTGTGGTCTTGTATTCCTTTTATATATAGTGAGAGGTCGTCGGGGTTCCAAGAGCGGTCTGTACCGTTGTATGAATGGGCTCCTGCCCCCAAACCGATATAGGGTGTGTCGTTCCAATAGTGGCTGTTATGCCGGGAATGCTTGCCGGGGCGGGCAAAGTTCGAAACCTCGTAATGCTCAAAACCCGCTTCTGTAAGACGTTGAACTATATAGTCGTACATCGCATTTTCCGTATCCTCGTCCGTTTCTTTTATCTCTCCCCGTTCCAACATATGGCTCAGTGGCGTCCCCTCTTCAAAGGTCAGGCAATAGGTGGATATGTGCTGCACACCTAATCGCAGTGCCTCTTTCATATCTTTCTCCACAACATCTAATTGTCCTTTGTCCATCGGTAACCCATATATGATGTCTATGGAGATGTTGTCAAATCCGGCGGCTTGTGCGGTGCGCACTGCTGTGCGGGCTTGCTCTGCCGTGTGGCGTCTGCCGATACAGCGGAGTAGGGTGTCGTTGAAGGATTGGATGCCGATAGAGAGCCGGTTGATACCCATTGTGCGCCACGCAGCGGCTTTCTCGGGCGTTATATCGCCGGGGTTGCACTCCAAGGTGATTTCATCCGCTTGCGATATAGGCAATGTGGCTAACAGACGCTGCAAGTCGTTAATCTCCAGCAGACTGGGGGTGCCGCCGCCCAAGTAGATGGTTTCTGTCTTACCTGCCTGCTGTGCTTCCTCGGTGCGGGCATGCCATTCTTCTATCAGCGTATCAACATACTCAGCCCGACGGCTGAGTTGCGTGGTCGAAAAGAAATCGCAATAGATACATCTGCTCTTGCAAAACGGAATATGTATGTAGAGTCCTGCCATTCTGTTTCCTTTGATGTGCAAAGGTACGCATAAATTTTCATATATCCAACGAATACGTAGTAATTGCCCCACCCTGCGTTACCGCATAATCGGAATAGGGAACCGGTACTCTTGCGGAGGATATCCATAAATTACCACAAAAAAGTTTTTGTTAAAAACCGCTAAAGCCCCATAGTACCCCTATCGTTATAGGATTGTTATACCTTGGTTATATGATAGACCCTTTTTAATCCCTTGGTAATCATAAAAAAGATAAATTCTTTTTCGCACAATGCCCCCCCCCGTATCCGCACGATGTATTTTGACCTCCAAACAACTAATAAACTTGTGTATATGCGGAAAAAGTTGTAACTTTGCAAACCAATAAAAAAACGTACGGATATGAAGATTTCGAAGCGTATCGACTCGCTGAGCGAGTCGCAGACATTGCAGATTGCGGCGCGTTGCCAACAGTTGCGTGCCGAGGGGGTGGATGTGATCGGTTTGTCGCTTGGTGAACCCGATTTTGCGGCTCCGCAGCATGTAAAAGAGGCAGCGAAAGCCGCAGTGGACAACGATTTCTCCCACTATGGTCCCGTCCCCGGTTTCCCCTCGCTGCGCGAGGCGATTGCCAAGACGCTCAACGAGGAACTCGGCGAGAATAATCCGCAGGCATTCAATGCCAACGAAATTATCGTGTCGGTGGGCGCAAAGCACTGCCTCTGCAACGCCATAGAGACCCTTGTAGGGCCCGGTGATGAAGTCATCCTACCCACGCCGTGTTGGGTGAGTTATGTGGAGATGGTGAAGTTGGCGGAGGGCAAGAGCGTTCTGGTGCGCACCACGATGGAGAACAACTTCTGCATTACGGCGGAGCAGTTGGAGGCGGCTATCACGCCCAACACCCGTCTGCTGGTGCTCTGCACACCCAACAACCCGACAGGCAGCGTCTATAGTCATGAGGCACTCGTGGACATCGTGCGCGTATTAGAGAAGCACCCGCAGATAAGCGTCATCTCTGACGAGATCTATGAGCATATCCTCTATACGGGGCATCACGAGAGCCTCGGGCAGTTCGAGGCTTTGAAAGATCGTCTCGTCATCATCAATGGTGTGAGCAAGAGCCATGCGATGACAGGCTACCGTATTGGTTGGATGGCATGCCATGACAAGGGCTTTATCAGTGCCGTCAAACGCTTGCAGGGGCAGCAGTGCACCTGCGCCACCACGATTGCACAGAAGGCTGCCGAGGCGGCGTATACGGGGGACAAAACCTGTGTGGAGACTATGCGCCAAGCGTTTGAACGCCGCCGCAACCTGATTATCGGGTTGGCACGCGAGATACCAGGTTGGAAAATCATTGAACCGCAGGGGGCTTTTTACCTATTCCCCGATGTGTCGTACTATTTTGGCAAGCAGACACCGCAAGGGCAGACCCTCAAGAATGCCAACGATGTGGTGGAGTACCTGCTCAACGAAGCGCACGTGGCGTGCGTCAGCGGCTCGGCTTTCGGCGAGGACAACTGCATCCGTCTCTCGTATGCCACGAGTGAGGCGAACATCACGGAGGCGATGAGACGTATCAAAGTTGCGCTGGCGCAACTTTGATACAATGCACAATGCACAATGCACAATGCACAATGCACAATGCACAATGCACAATGCACAATGCACAATGCACAATGCACAATGC
>CAKVEC010000007.1 GCA_934728255.1 uncultured Bacteroidales bacterium | reverse complement strand
AATGGTCTTGCTGAATGAGTAGTTGCTTTGTCCGTAAGTAATCAGATACGGTGCCTCCGACTGGCAAATGGTATCAATTTTTTCAAAGAAATATGATGGTGTTACAATCAAATGCAGATGACAGATTGAATCGCAGCCATATATTGTTTGCAAGGGGCATATATCGTCATACTCTCCTACGTTTACTTCCATATAGGGTTTCTTGCTTGTTGTGCCGACCTTGCTGCCTTGATACAATCGTCCTTGCCATATTGCGGAATCATTGTCACAGAGATGTATTGTGTCGAGAATGGTATATATCGGGTGTACGGTGAGTGTCAACTGATAGATAGAATCTCGTTGGGGAAAGGTTGCGGTTTTCAAACTGTCATACACTATACATTGTGGAGCGGCTGCGATTATATCGGGTTGGAAACCTGCCGCCGTATAATCAAACAACTCGCTGACAATCTTTTTGCCGCGCCATAAAATAGAATCTCCGTTACATATCTCCCGTGTCTCTGTGATTAGATAAGTCTGTGCAATCTTCAGATCCAAGCGAACGATACTATCACACCCCCAAGAAGTCTGCGTGGCTTTTTCGTCATAGAAATATAGAATAGTATCATTATATTGGAGGAACGGACCGTATGTCTTGCCATGCCATACATACGTATCATTATTAGGCATCGTATGTTTGTCAATCGACAAAACAGGATTATGTACGGTAAGAGCCATGTGGTAGATGGAATCGCAGCCGAAGACCGTCTTACAAGCATCATAATAGTCTCCGCTTTGCGTCAGCCCCGTACCTGTCGGGTGCCCTTGCCAAGTATAAGCATCCTCTGTTATCTGCCGTAAATCAAAATCATAGTGCCCACCGCAAAAATCTGTCGTTTCTTCAAAATAGTAAGAATTAGGTATCACCAGATGTAGCACACGCACACTATCGCAACCCAAACCGCCTTGGCAATCGGTGCAGGTCTTGGTCTTTAGAGAATCGTAGAAATATCCTTCCCAACGATCTCCAGCATACCGCATATTGGAATTTTTGATGGTGATTGCTAATTGGTCTGCCCCCTCATGTATATCCCATAGATAAGCCTTTGCTGAATCGCCGTCAATACACATTGTCGCCTCAATGGTATCTCGATAGGTCGGGTGTACATACAGGTGTAGTTCGTACACGCTATCGCACCCCGTAAAAGGCGGATATAACGGGTCTTGTTCGCAGGCACACCATTGTGTCTTATAGGTCGCTACAAAAACATCACTGTCTTTCACAATCTGATTGCTTCTGCCATCGTATTGTACTCCCGCATACGTCTTACCTTGCCAGCGAATGACCTGATTGTCACATATATGTATCGTATCTTTTATGTAGAACGTGTCGCATACAAACAAATCCAACGTAGAGATTGAATCGCATCCGTAAATGGTCTGATAACGGCGAGTAAATACATTTTTGCCGAGGCGGGCTTTCCATTCGAAAGGCGTATCCGAATCGCCCGCCGTCTTGTCCCCGACAAAAGTGGTTACCTCTGTGTGGTTGGACAGGTGCTCCAAGTTCCCTTGGCTGTCCGACGCATCATAGAAAAAAGGTAACGTTTCTCCCATACAGATCACTTGGTGCACCGTATCATCGTACATCCGGTTTACACGGACTACCATCTGCAGGGTATCAATCTCATCTTCCAATTGGGTACATATTGTATGCCCTTTGTGCAACAATGCGTCCAAGCGGTATAAACGAAACGGCTCGCGCTTGTCTGGCGAAAGGTCTTTCTCTGTAGGCAATATGAATTGGTGCTGCCAAGTATGTAACAGCGTAGTGGCGGGTGAATTATCCGTATATTGCTCAACAAGCGTTTCTTGCAGCCCGTCAGTGATGTCATACAATTGCCATTCTACGGGACTGGTATTTCCTTGTATATAGGTCTGCACCATCCAATCCAATGTCGTGTTGTCGCATATTACCGCCGTGTCCAAACGCTCTTCGTCTGCAGGGAATTCCTTGTTTTGCCTCTGATACCAACCTTGTGGCAGGCGGGGCAGGTCGTAGGAATGTTTCGACATCACATCCTCAGTGTTGCTCACAAACAATGAGTCCTCATAAGGCAGGTAGTGAAAACCTAACGTATAGAAATTGGCTTGCGAGGCAGCCAGATCATACACCATTCCGATAAATCCTTCCCCTGTTGTCTCCAATCTGTGCCCGTGTCCTTTGGTTACATCCACTTGTATCGAACCGAACGACATCGTCGGGTCTGCCGTAAAAGCAGTAAACAAGGTGGAAGATACGGCTTGTCCGTCCAAAGTCAGTTTGTCGGTGTCGGCAGTCGGAGTAACTACGTAAACATAATGGCGTTTTAGGGTTACATTCAAGTTCGGATCCAAGTCTTTCGTTACAAACGGCATACTTTTTACATGATGTTCCCACGCCGGAAGCATTGCACTGCTCGGATTGCCCCAGTTGTTCCGAATGTAGTTCCGTGCTGCCGCGGTTGTGTACACATAGCATAATGCAGGCTTCGATGTTATAATCACATCCTGTTTTACTCCGTCACTTTCCAACATATTCGGATCTATAGACTCACCTTTGTTGAGAGTTACTGTGCGGCTGACAATCTGGTCGGTGTCTATATCGTATTCCTGCATTTCAAATACGGTATTGTCGTAGGCTGCCGTAATAATATAAGCGTTAGCATTCGTATTCTTTAGCAATCCCAAATAAAATTGTGTACCCCACTGCACAATAGGTAGGGTCTGTTCTACCATATAATCAGAAGAATAAGCCCCGTCATAAGGAATCTTTGTGGCTTGGTTGCCGTTGAATACGGCTATCGGCTTGCTTGCACAGATCTGCGTTCCCGAAAGCCCGACCGTCGAATTCAACTCCGTGTGCGGAGCCGATGCTACCAATACTGCCGTACCTTTCTTCAGGTTGCTCCATTGCAACGGAGCGGCTTGCATAGTCTGATAGGAGGGGAATACCTGCACATCCGTGCCGTCTTCCGTCACTACAAATGCCAATTCGGTCGAGTAGTCATCGTCTGGATAAGTCTGTACGAAATACTCTTGTTCCAACAAGTCCGACGGATAAACCATTGCCATATCGCGCATCGACGCACCGGAGTCGCCTGCACGGCAATAAGTGTAGCACGTAAAAGGCGTATTCTTGTCATCCGTATAAACCCGCAACCCCTGATAAAGATTGCTGTTCTGGCTCTTCAATAGGTAAATATCATCCTGCCAATTTACAACAGAATACTCCACCGATTGCCCTGCTTGCACATTCAGCGTACCGATAACAATACCGCGCAGTTCTATCTTTACGGTCGTGTTTTGCCGTGCGGTTACCACCACTTGCAGTTCGAACATCTTGCCTTTGTTTTGGTCATCCGTGGGATCCCATTTGGCATTGTTGAGAAATGTCAGCCAAAACTCTGTGCCTTCCGTAGTGGAAACCGACTGCGCAGAAATCATCGCCATCATGAACAGGGCGCATATAATAGAGAATAGTTTTTTCATCGCACGTACAAAAATCGCACAAAGTTACAAAAAATGTTGTAAAAATACAAATAAATCGCTCAATATCAATCAAAAAACACCTGTGCCGCATCTTGTGCATACATAATATGGGCGTAGTTTCTCTATTATGGCATAGTGCAGGCGAAGTTTATGCAAAAAATATGCAAAATATGCACTCCTATGCCCTCATAGGGGCAATTACGTAGAAAAGACGTAGAAAGGACGTAGAAAGGACGTAGAAAGAATTTGTTTTTCTCCATAGAATACAACCTGTTTTTTATGCAGTATATTCGTTTTTTGAATGGAAATAGTGTATAGTCCCCATAATAGAAATTACGCTTCATATTCCTTTTTTCTTGCCACAGAGGCTTCGCAAAATTTATTTTGTGGAGAGAGGAAAAATGGCGGCGACCTAAACTCGTACAACGAGTTTCAATGTCGCAAGCCCATTTCGACGAGGCTTAGGAGACAGGAACGCCTTTCGCGTCAATGTGAGACTCTTATCTTTGTCTTTCGGCAGTCGGGGGTGCACAATACCATTGTGTGCGCAGCACGCGCCCTCGTCTGCCGTCTCTGCAATAACACACGCACAAAAAAAAAGCGCACTCAACAACGAGTGCGCTTTTTCGTAACATTCTGCGGCGTAAAACCGCATATGCTTATTAGTTGTTCTTAGCCTTCTCTACGATAGCCTTGAATGCAACCGGCTGGTTCATAGCGAGGTCAGCCAACACCTTGCGGTTGATAACGACACCCGATTTCTTGAGTGCGCCCATCAATTGGCTGTAACTCATACCCTCGAGACGAGCAGCGGCATTGATACGCTGAATCCACAGAGCGCGGAAATTGCGTTTCTTTGTCTTACGATCGCGATAAGCATACTGGAGACCTTTCTCCCAAGTGTTCTTGGCAACTGTCCATACGTTGGCACGGCCACCAAAATTGCCTCGTGTGAGGCTCATGATCTTCTTACGACGGTTGCGCGAAGCAACGTGATTTACTGATCTTGGCATAGTTCTTTACTACATTTTTTGGTGGTTAATACTTAGCGGAGCAGCAACATCTCGCGTACGGAACGCATGTTGGTCTGATCTACCATTGCAACGTGAGTCAAGTTGCGTTTCTGTTTCTTGGTCTTCTTGGTCAGAATGTGACTCTTGTAAGCGTGTTTACGCTTGATTTTACCGGTTCCGGTAAGAGTAAATCTCTTTTTTGCACCGGAATTAGTCTTTACCTTTGGCATTTTGTTATTGTTTTAATGAGTTATTTAATCCGGTCGCAGGCAGCCTAAGGGGAAGCCTTTTGACCCGTTTTGTTCATTTTTTCAATCCGTAAATTAGGAAATTTGTAAATGCAGCAATGCAAACCATTTACAAATTTACAAACTTACACATTTACAAATTCAAAAAGAACTTACTGTTTCTTCGGCGAGAGATTCAGTATCATTCGTTTGCCTTCCAAACTCGGCACGGCTTCGGGCTTGCCGTATTCGGCAAGGTCGTTGGCAAAGCGCGCCAACAGCAGTTCACCCTGCTCCTTGAATACGATACTGCGCCCGCGGAAGAATACATACGCCTTTACTTTGTTGCCCTCTTTCAAGAACTCCTGCGCGTGCTTCAACTTGAAGTTGTAGTCGTGGTCGTCGGTCTGCGGTCCGAACCGAATCTCTTTCACCTCCATCTTTTTGGAGTTCGCCTTCATCTCTTTCTCTTTGCGTTTCTTTTGGTAAAGGAACTTCTGGTAATCAAGTATCCGGCATACAGGAGGTGCGGCATTCGGCGAAATCTCTACCAAGTCGAGGTTCTGCTCGTCCGCCATACGCATAGCGGCTTGGTAGGAATAAATTCCCTGCTCTACATTGTCGCCCACAAGGCGAACTTCACTGACGCCGCGAATCTTATCGTTGATACGATTGGGCATCTCTTTCTCTACTCGACCACGTTGTGGTCTGTTGGGTGTTGTTGCTATAGTTTTATCCTCCTGTTAAGTGGTGAGGGAATTTATCGAAGTACCCTCATTCTCCTGCTTTTTTGCAAAGTGCTGTTGCAAAGCCTTTTCCACGAAAAAGCGCGCAAAATTACAACTTTTTCCTGAAATAGACAAACTTTTTAGTAAAAATATATCTTTTTACCTTATATATTTGCGCACACGGAAGAATTTATTTACCTTTGCAACCCAATCGGCATATAGCCCGATATATACCCAACTAACTAATACGCAATAAAACGTACATCTTGATGAAATCATTTCGTTCCCTCTTTTTCGCTTTGTTGGCAGTAGCCCTTTGCGCTACGGGCTGCCAAGAGTCTCCGTATATCAACGGCCCGGGCAATAATGACAATAACCCCGATGCTATCCCTACAGCGCCGATACCTGACGGAATAGACATCCCGGACAGTGCTATTACGGTAGCGGAAGCACGCCAAATCTGTTCGCAGTTGGCAAGCGGTGCAAGTACGGCGGAGAAATACTATGTCAAAGGTTGGGTGCAGAACGTAGCGGACGGACATGCTGATGCTGTTGCTAATTACGGTAACGGCTTATTTTATATGTCCGATATAAGTACGGGCTCTTCTACCCGCACATTCTATGCCTATCAGGTAATGGGCAAGGACGGTAAGCGTATTCCTGCGGCTGAGGCGGTTGCTGCAGGTGACTATGTGGTTATTTATGGTAACTTGACCAACTATAATGGTACATACGAGACTACGGGGCGCGGTGCGGCGCAAATCTATTCTAGCACCAATGATATCTTCAACGGAAAGGTAGACACTACCCTTATTACTCCCGACCCCGAAGGGGCAGATGTTCCCGAAGGTACACTTACAGTCTATCAAGCCAATACATTGTGCGAAACATTGGCAAACGGAGCCTCTACTCCTGCCGAGGTGTATATCAAAGGGTATGTGCGTAAGAATAGTACGACTGCGGAAACTATCAGCAGTTATGGTAATGCCAACTTTACGATTGCGCCTACCATAGACGGATCCTCTTATTCTACATTCTACATCTATCAGGTGTATGGCAAAAATAAACAGAAACTAACCAGTCTTGACCAAGTGAAAGAGGGCGACTTTGTGGTGGTTTGTGGCAAACTGACCAACTACAACGGCACCTATGAGACGGTCGGTCGTGGTGCTTCCTATATCTATTATAGCAACAACCCGAATTGGTAAAAATAACTAACAAACTCATTTATAATTTCATTACATTTAGTTTTATGAAAAAGTACTTGCTTATTGCCGTTATGGCAATCGTGAGCGTTGCGTATGTCAACGCACAGCCCCGTGCAGTCGGTGTTAACCTTGGTTATGGTGCTTCTGTTTCGTACCAGCACAATCTCGGTGCTGCCAATATGATTGACTTGGCAGTTGAGGTTCCTGCTTTCGCAGGTATCGGTGCTACCTGTACCTATGACTGGATTGATCCGTTCAACACCTCTATTCCTTGGAATAACAAAGGAGAGTGGCATTGGGCTATGGGTGTTGGCGCCGGCGCAGGTTTTATCTGGGGTATTAACGGAGGTTATGCAGGCGTTGTGGGACACGTTGGTGTAGGGTACGACTTTTGGTTCCCGCTGGAACTCTCTTTCGACTGGCGTCCTAATATCGGTGCTTGGTTTGGCGAGGGGGGCGCAGGCTTCTATGGCGCAGGTCTCTACTCAGGTATCACTCTCGGCGTACGCTACAAATTCTAATCGGTCAGAATTTATAACATCTTAAAAGAGACTGCTTCACGGCAGCCTCTTTTTTTGTTGCGGGCTTGCTTAACCCTGTTGTAGTGTTCGTAGCATCGCGCTGTCAGGTGTATGTGATTCGTATGTGATTCGTATGTGATTCGGCTGTTTTTGCCTGTATTATAGCGAGTTACTATGTCATTCGGCAGATAATGGCGCACAATACCATCATTGTGTGCGCCGCACGCGCCGCTAATGCCCCCCCCCATACTATTTGCATAGCATTATTTTTCTTGCATAATTCGCTCATTATTTGTGTATTTCAAAAAAAAGTTGTACCTTTGCACGCTTTTTCGGCGCAATCTGCTCTTATATGCGCGTGCGTGTTCCTGAAATAGTAAATCTACGTGGAGTGTGTGCAGAGTATGCGGAGATTGCGGCGAACGGGCAAAATTATTTATTAACAATCAAAACATTAACAGATTATGTTAAATCATTACGAAGCCGCTTTCGTCTTGACTCCCGTTTTGTCTGAACCACAGATGAAGGAAGCGGTTGACAAATTCGAGAACCTTCTCAAGCAGAATGGTGGTACCGTCCTGAATCGTGAGGAGTGGGGTTTGCGCCAACTTGCTTACCCTATCCAAGGTAAAACAACGGGATTCTACGCCTTGCTGCAATTTGATGTAGAGCCCGCAGTTATCGCTACTCTCGAGACTGAATTCCGTCGTGACGAGCGTGTTATCCGTTTCCTCACTACGCGTCTTGACAAGTACGCATTCGAGTATGCAGAGAAGCGTCGTGGTAATCTTAAAAAAGAAGAGGAGGCTTAATTATGGCACAGAATGATGAAATTCGCTATCTGACCCCGCAAACCAAAGATCAGAAGAAGAAAAAGTATTGCCGTTTCAAAAAGAGCGGTATCAAGTACATCGACTACAAAGATCCTGAGTTCTTGAAGAAGTTCCTCAATGAGCAGGGTAAGATTCTTCCCCGCCGTATCACCGGAACCAGCCTCAAGTACCAGCGCAAAGTTGCTCAAGCCGTTAAGAAAGCACGCCACTTGGCTTTGCTGCCCTACGTAACCGATATGATGAAGTAATTGTCTAACCCTTTAACAAACGAAACATCATGGAAGTAATTTTGATTCAAGACCTTGCTAACTTAGGTTTCAAGAACGATATCGTACGTGTACGCGACGGTTATGGCCGCAACTATCTGTTGCCTAACAAGATTGCCGTTATCGCAAACGAGAGCAACCGCAAACAACTGGCTGAGAACCTGAAGCAACAGGCTCACAAACAGGCTAAACTCCTGGCTGACGCCCAGGCATTGGCAGAACAACTCGCCGGTATGACTATTGATATGGCTGTTAAGGCTAATGAGGACGGCAAAATCTTCGGTACGGTTACCACCGCGCAGATTTCTGCTGCTCTGGCTGCCAAAGACATCAATATCGACAAGAAAGTCATCACCATCGCAGAGCCTATCAAGGTAACGGGTGAGCACACCGCTGTGGCTCGTCTTCACCGCGAGGTAAAAGCAGAGATTAAACTCAATGTGGTTGCCGAGTAATCAGCGTATTGTAAAACTGTAAAAAACGTAAGACAATGAAAAAAGGAATTCATCCCGAAAACTACCGCGTGGTAGTCTTCAAAGATATGTCTGATGGTACTCAGTTCTTCAGCCGCTCTACTGCTGCTACGAAGGACAGCATCGAGATTGACGGTGTTCAGTACCCGCTGATCAAGTTGGAAATCTCCAACACCAGCCACCCGTTCTATACCGGAAAGTCGAAACTCGTCGATACGGCAGGACGTGTTGATAAGTTTATGTCTCGCTACGGCGACCGCAAACGTAAGTAATTTTTGCGTTATATCTAAGGGCGGGCTTCGGCTCGCCCTTATTGTTTCTCTGTCAAATCATACCCCGCCTATGCACAAACAATTGTTCCGCGAGTTGCTTTTTAAGACTCTATTTTCGTGTGGTCTGTTTCTGCTGTTGTTTGCCGTGCTATACCTCATCGAATGGCTTGTGCCGTCTCAGCGGGGGCAACTCCTGCAGTGGGATAATGCGGCATTTATCGTAGGAATCCCAGCCAGCGTCATAGGCGTGGCGTATGTACTGACCATCAAAAACCCGCGGAACTATACCGGTTTCTATGGTGGTATTCTGATGGCATTGCTGCTCTCGTGCCAGTTCTTCCTGCAGGGTAACTATGACCTTGTTTTCTTGCAACTCGGTGTCTTTATCCCTTTTATGGCAAAGTCCATCGTTGAATGGCGGCGAAATACAATGCATAATGTACAATGCACAATGCAGAATGTAAAAGAAGAGACACCTTTTGTGCCGCAGTACCTGCACGGGCGGGCATTGCTCTGGACGATCGTTGCCGCCGTTGCTATTGTGGTATTGGATTATATTCTTGCCACGCTCTTTATTCAGCACGATGCGTGGGATACTCATGTACTGCTCAAACTCTGCAGCGGCTTGATGATCGCCTCGTCCACATTGGCGAACTTCTGGCTTATCTACCAAAAGATTGATGCATGGATCTGGTGGGTAGTCTATAGCGCAAGCGGAATGGTGCTGTATGTGTTGATCAGCAATATGTTTTCGCTTCTGCTCTTTACCGTATTCCTTATAGTAAACGGTTCCGCAATGATTGCGTGGATGCGTATGCACCGCGCAGCGGAATAGGAGACTAAAATATATAACTATGTACAAACTCAAACAAGATACTATTTTCCATGTAGAGCAAGATGCTCCACTATTGGATTTTCTGCTCTCCAAGATGGGTGGAATGACCAAAACCAGTGTCAAACAACTGCTGGGGCAACGCCGCGTGTCGGTCAATGGTTCTATTCAAACGCGCCACGATACGCCGCTCCACAAGGGCGACAAGGTGGTGATGGTCAGCGGGCGCGGCAATATCGAACTCACCCACCCGAAACTGAGTATCGTCTATGAGGACGACTCGCTCATCGTGGTGGAGAAAAAGCAGGGACTGCTCACCGTACCTACCTATCCGGGTTCTACGGAAACCACCGCTTTCTCCATATTGAAGAACTATGTCCGCCGCCGCAGTCAGCGTGCGGGGGTGTATGTTGTCCATCGTCTCGACCGTGAGACGAGCGGACTGCTTGTCTTTGCCAAGTCCCCCGAGTTGCAGCAGTATATGCGCACCTATTGGCGGCAACTGGTTACCAAACGCACCTATGTAGCCGTGGCGGAAGGCATTTTTGACAAACCGCAAGGCAAAATAACTACCTGGCTTACCGAGGACAAACGCAATGCGGTGGTTTACTCTTCACCCGTGGACGATGGCGGACAGATGGCCGTTACCAACTACAATGTGGTAAAAACCACTTCGCCCGACAGCGAAGACACCGCCCAATTGCCTCTCTCTTTGGTGGAACTGAACCTCGAGACCGGTCGTACCAACCAGATCCGTGTACATCTGGCATCTGTCGGACACCCTGTCTTGGGTGACCGCAAGTACGGGCACGGCAATGAGTTTTCGCCCGCCGACCGCCTCTGTCTCCATGCACGCATCTTGGAGTTTATTCACCCCGTTACCGAGCAGACAGTTCATTTCGAGACCCCCGTTCCCCGCGAATTCACCCGCTTGTTTACAAAATAAGAATATTTTCCATACAAACAAAAAAACACCCGCTTGCCTTTGCCAAGCGGGTGTTTTTTGTTTGTACCTGATATTATCGTATATCTAGATATTTGTGTGTTTGGAGGGAGAGGTGCCAATGGGGGTGGCGGAGAATATAATCTATGACCTCCACTGTATTTTGGCAGGAACAGGGTTGCAGATAGAGGTGCTCTGCCGGTATCTGCTTTGCCCATTGCTCGACATCTTGGCGGCTGTCGGGGGTGTCCGATAAACCGCCTTGGTAAACGATTTTCAGTTCGTTGGCATGCGGAATAACTACGCGGCTGCCTTCTTTGGGCGAACAGGTAATCCAGTCAATACCCATCGGGAGCGGTCGGGTGCCGTTGGTTTCCATGCAAATACGTTTGCCGGTGGCATGCAGAGCGGTGATAAGCGATTCATCGGCTTGCAGCGACGGTTCGCCGCCTGTAAGGATAATCAGCACTTGCGGGTCGGGGGCAAGGCGTTGCACTTCTGCTGCTATCTCGTCCGCTGTCATCTCGGTGTAGGTGCTGAAATCGGTATCGCAGAACGGACAACGCAGGTTACACCCGCTTAGGCGCACAAACACCGCCGCCTGCCCGGTGTGGAAGCCCTCGCCTTGCAGACTATAAAATATCTCATTTACCCGATATACCATCAGTCTTCGTCGCGCTCGTAGATGGCGCAGTTGTTTTCCGACTCGTGGACGCTCACTTTGTAGCAGTTCTCCACGTGGTCGCAAATCCAGCGGGCGATATTCTCCGCCGATGGGTTCACGTCCAGCACCTCGTTGATATACTTATGGTCGAATGTGTCCTTTACCACACGTTTGATGTGGGTAAAGTCGGTAACCATACCGTCTTGGTTCAGTTCGCGTGCCTTGCAATAGACTACAATGATCCAGTTGTGCCCGTGCAATGCCTCGCATTTGCTCTCGTAACTGAGGCGGAGATTGTGTGCAGCGGAAATCTCCAAACGCTTTTCTACATAATACATACAGCCTATAATCTGACCTCCCCACCCCCTCCAAAGGAGGGGCTATAAGAGTTGTTTCAATACGTAAAGATTTTGTGTAACATTAACATCCGTTGAGCCCCTCCTTTGGAGGGGTTGGGGAGGTTGAAGTCATTCATATTCCGTAGTGTCCTCTATCCCCGCCTCTTTGAGGGCTTCGATACGCTCGGTGCAGGTACCGCATTTCCCGCAGTGTTTCTCGCCGCCTTTGTAGCAACTCCACGTCTCGGAATAGTCGATACCGAGTGCTTTGCCGTGGCGGGCAATATCGGCTTTGGTGAGGTTGGTGTAGGGGGTAAAGAGTTCTATACCCTCGTATGTCCCCGCCTTGATCGCCGCATTCATAGCGTCCACAAACGATTGGCGGCAGTCCGGATAGATAGCGTGGTCGCCGGCGTGGTTCGCCATCATAATGCGTTTCAGTCCGCGGCTCTCCGCCATACCGGCTGCAATCGCCAGCATAATACCGTTGCGGAACGGCACTACCGTTGAGCGCATGTTCTCGTCGTCATAGTTGCCCTCGGGAATAGCGTCTGCACCTTCCAGAAGTGAACTGTGGAAATACAAGTGCATAAAATCCAACGGGATGATAATGTGCGGAATATCCAGCCGGTCGCAGTGCAGCCGGGCGAAATAGAGTTCTTTCTCATTGTGGTTGCTGCCGTAGTTGAAACTCAGTGCCAGCGCAATCTCGTCTTTGTATTCGTATAGCATCGTGGTGGAATCCAGTCCGCCCGACAAAACAATAATACTATCCTTCATTCAATTATGAATTTGTAATTAGTAATTTGTAATTATTTGAGTACTTCGGCAAAGCGGGCGGAAAGCCGTTGCTGTTTGAGGGCTTGGTGCGCTTCGTCGGCATAGTTGGCAAACGGATAGATACTGATGCCACCGCGGGGGGTAAAGATACCCGTAACCTCAATATATTTCGGGTCCATCAGTTTGACCAGGTCGTTCATAATGATGTTTACGCAATCCTCGTGGAAATCGCCGTGGTTGCGGAACGAAAACAGGTAGAGTTTCAGCGACTTGGACTCCACCATCCGCTCGCGCGGGATGTATGAGATAACGATAGTGGCAAAATCGGGTTGCCCTGTCTTGGGGCAGAGAGAGGTGAATTCGGGGCAGTTGAAAGTAACGAGATACTCGTTTTCTGGGTGCTTGTTGACAAAAGTCTCCAGCATCTCGGGGGCATAGTCCGTCGGGTATTTGGTACGGTTCTCGCCCAGCAGGCTCACGCCTTGCAATTCTTCGGATGTTCGCATTGTTTTCAGTGATTATGAGACCGGTGAAGTCCCGTTGATTGGTAAATCGGGCGGGGGAAAAACAATAGCCCCGCTTTGCGGTTGCAAAGTTACTGCTTTTTGCCGATATATGCAAATGGTCTGCCTGCGGCTGGTAACGGTTTGCCTGAATTATGCATAGCGATGCATAAACAATGCATAATCCGTATAAAAAGAGGGCTTATCCTATTGGTGAAGTGCAATTCTTTCTACGTCTTTTCTACGTCCTTTCTACGTCTTTTCTACGTAATGGATGCTTTATGCACTTTTTATGCATAGGACAGCGCAGAATAGGTTTACAATATGGGGAAATAAAAAATGGCACGCATTTTGCGTGCCATTTGGGGTATAGTCATTGTCGGCTTATCAAGTGGTCTTTGCCGGTTCGTCTTTCCCTGACTTGTCCGTTTGGTCCGCAAGGGCAGGTTGCTCCAGTTCGTCCAAGATAGACGGAGAGTCGAGAACGGAGTCGGTGTTGTGCTTTTCCATAAACGCATCATGGCGGAAGAGTACGTAGAGGGCAACGATCAGACCTCCGATAAAATCGAGAATGAGGTCGGTCATCGTATCGCGCAGTGCCTCATGCCCGACGAGCGGTATGTCTTGGTCGGTATAGATAGAACCCGAGGTAGTCTCCATAAACTGCTGCGTGTTAGTGCCGAAAAGGTCATCGTATGTGTATTCGCAGATCTCCCAGAGTGCACCGCACGAGAGCGAGAACATCAGGAGAAAGAGTGCCAGAAAATACTTGTTGCTGAATACCACTTGGTCGGAGTCGGAGAGCAGGATATGCACAATCCATAGCCCTATGAAAGAGAGCATACCGCCTGAGAAAAGGTGCAGGAGTGAATCCCACCACGGATAGCGTCCGTAGAAATTAAGCCCGTCGCCGAGCACCATGGCCGTGAAAGCAAATGCGGCAATGACAACGGTCAGCACCAACGGCACATTGAGCAGGAAACGTTTGCGCAGGATAATCGGGGCGGTCAAGATAAGCAACATCGCTACATACTGTAACCCGCAGAACATCACGGCTTTCAGGGTCGTCTCGGGCTGGAAAAGCAGATAGGTAACGTTGGCGATACCCAACACGATGGTGAGAACAAAGAGAACGATATAAAACCGTTTGAGGTGTTGATGGGGAGAAGTCATATTAATGCGTAATGTTTAATGCATAATGCGTAATTATTTCATCGCTTGCAAAAACTATACCGCAAGGAAATAAACAAGTAATAATTAACAATTAACATACAATTAAAAACACTATAAAATATTGAATATGAAGATTCTACTTGTCATCGACCAGTTCGATGCAGCCAACAACGGCACAACAATTTCGGCAAAACGCTTTGCCACCCACCTGCGCGAGCATGGCAATGAGGTGCGTGTCATCTCAACAGGCGCCCCATCTGAGGACAAATATGTGGTGGCGGAATGGAAATCCCCCATTGGCGAGAACCTGATCAAAGCCCAAGGAATGGCATTCGGGAAACCCGATGTAGATGTGCTGGAAAACGCCATCTCGTGGGCGGATGTGGTGCATTTTATGATGCCTTTTGCGCTCTCTATCGAGGGACTGAAAGTGTGCCAGAAACTGGGTATTCCGCATACCGCCGCTTTCCACGTGCAGCCCGAGAATATCACTTCGAGTATAGGTCTGAAAGATGCCACGCTCATCAATAAGGCGATTTATCATACCTTCCGCGATGTGTTCTACAACAATTTCAAGCATATCCATTGCCCGAGTCATTTCATTGCCAATCAACTGAAAGAGAACGGCTATACCGCCAAACTGCACGTGATAAGCAACGGCGTGGAGCCCGATTTCCAATATCGCCGTGATGCGGAGAAAGCACCGGAGTTTGCCGGAAAGATTGTGATTATGATGATTGGTCGTCTGTCTGTGGAGAAAAGGCAGGATGTGATTATCGACGCCGTCAAGAAAAGCAAGTATGCTGACCGCATACAGTTGGTGTTTGCCGGACAGGGACCTTTGCTCGGCGACCTTGAGAAACAGGGTGCCGACCTGAAGAACCCGCCTATTTTCCGTTTCTTCACCAAAGAGGAACTGATCAATATGCTGGCGCAGACCGATCTCTATGTGCATGCTGCCGACATTGAGATCGAGGCTATCTCGTGTATTGAGGCTTTTGCTACGGGCGTAGTGCCGGTGATTGCCAATTCCGACCGCTCGGCAACGCCGCAGTTTGCGCTCGACAAACGCAGTCTATTCCTGCCGGGCGACAGCGAAGACCTCGCCAAGACCATCGACTACTGGCTTGATAACCCCGAGGAGCGCAAACGTATGGAACCGCAGTATGCCGAGGCGGGCAAACAATACAGCATTGAGCACTCTATCGAACTGGCAGAGGAGATGTTCCGCGAGGGCATTGCCGACAACGACCCCGAGGAAGACCGCCGCACATGGCGCAACGCCCTCGAAGAGGACGTAAAACGCCTCCGCGAACGCCTGGCAAAACTGAGAGAATAAGTTTGAAATACGAAAAAGGCTGTCTGGCAATCGCAGACAGCCTTTTTCGTATTTAGGGTATATGTGGAATAAAAGTGTCTCCGTTGCGGGCTTGCCAAGCCCGCAAATCTCCCTCAAAAAAAGCACCGTCTCCGCGGCAGCGTCAACCATTATGCCATATCCGTTTCTCTTTGACTGATATATTCCTCCAATTGCCTGTATTCCACCTCCCGCATATAGGCTTCCATAAAGTCATAATCCGGTGTGCGGGCAGGAGTGGCGGGGAGAAGGATTTTTGATTTCTTCAGTCGTCCGAGTGTCGCACCGTTGCCACCCCAATTAAATTTCTGTAGTTGGATTTTTAGCAGAGGTATGATAAATGCCGCTACATATCTATTCAGTTGCGGACTGCTGAATACTTGTATATTTTGCCCTGTATAGAATGGACAAGGTTGATAAAATGCCGTTTGTGTATCCAATCCTACAGACAGGACATTGCCTCTGTCTCGCCGGTATTTGGGTTGGTCGCAAATAAAACTATCCCACCCGTTATTTGCATCAGAACGCGTGATATATGGCGTATCGCTATCGCCTGCAATAAGTTTGTTTCTGTCTATGCCACTTTGTGTTGCTTTGATAATGAATATATCCGTTATGGCAAACTCTTTCCAACTTTGTTTGTCTATTTTTACCCTACCCAATGTGTTTTTATAGTTACTTATTCTTTCTTGCAGTATGGGCAATGCTTGTGACAGGAGTTTCTTTTCCACCTCCCGCATATAATCCTCCATAAACTGCCAGTCGGGTGTACCATCGGGGGTAATAGGGAGAAGGATTGTTTGGCGTTTTATACGCTGTTGTGCAAATTTATAGCCATAACTATATTTTGTACCTACCGCATTTTCTATGGCTTTCTTTACAAACAAACCTGCCAAATATGGTAGTTTTTGTCCATCTTTGAGGGTAAGTTTTTCCACATGGTCAGTGGCTATAAAATCATACGGATGATAACCAACAAAACCGATAGTGGCACTATCAATGGTAATAACACCTCCTTTTTCTGTTGGCTCATTTGTGTAGAAATCATCTAACCCGTTGTTAGTTGCTGCGCACGTAACACGCGGAGTATTTCCTTTTGCCACAAGTTTAGACGGATGTGTAGTAATGGTTCCCGATACGTCAAATACATCGGAAATAGCGAACTCTTTCCAATTACATTCCTGTAAAGTTTTCATTGTGCGGTGGTGGTTGTAGGGTGAAACAAATATCCTCTGCCGTGGGTAATCATATTGAACTCGAAGGTGAGGTAGTCCGCCATAGTCTTCTCAAAGTCGGCATCGGTGGGAATGGTGTCGTTGAAATAGTAGAACGAGTGCAACCATTCGTCGTCGGGCAGAACGGTGGAGCGCACCATAAAATCGGTATGCGCGGGTCGGTTGCGCAGCCAGCAGTCAAGCAGCAGTTGTTTGCGCTCGGTGGCACGTGCGGTGGGTAGCAGTCCTATATGCGGTGCCACCTCGTAGCCATCGTCCTTGAAATTGACAAACTTGGCATAGTAGTTCTCGTGGTGCGGTTGGTGCGCACGGAAGACGGCAATCACGGGATTGACCCCCACGCCGAAGAACGTTTGCGGATTGAGGGTAATCACGCCCTCCAATGTGTGGTGCAGCAGGATATATTCCTTTTCGCGCTTGTCCTCTTTGGTCTTGCCTACCATAGTGGATTGCGGTACGATAACGGCGCAGCGTGCATCGTCGTCAAGCGAGTCGAGCAGATGGCTGATAAAATGCAGTTCGCTCAGGTGGGCGGTGTCTTTGCTTTTCGCCAGCGAGTACGGCGGGTTCATCATACCTACGGTGAAATGCTTTTGGCGCAGGTCTTCGGCGTTGAATTGGAAGAAATCGTTGCACACGAGGTTGCTTTTGCCGTCTCCGCGGAGAATCATATTGGTGGTGGCGATAGAGAACATCCCCTCGTTCATCTCGATGCCATGCAGTTGGTTGCGGCGTATGTCGTTGCGCTGTTGCGTTGTGCCGGCTTTCTCCAGCATCTGTTGCATCGCCGCTACAAGGAAACCGCCCGTGCCGCAGCAGGGGTCGAGTATCTTGTCGGTCGGTTTGAGGTCAAGCAGTTCGCAAAAAAGCGTAGTGATGTGTTTGGGCGTGAGAATGATACCCAACGACTGCCCGTCGCCACCGCTGTAACTCATAAACTCACCATAGAAACGCCCGAGGACGTCCTCGGCACTGTTGTAGTTGAACGCCGTCAGCACACGCGAATAGAGGTATTCGGCGAAATAGCGCAGAGGCGTTCTGCCCAAGCGGCTGTTCATCGCGGACAGGTTCGGACGGTTGGCGATAAAGCGGAACTGGTCAAGCACTTGTGATTTCTTCTGCTCGGGCGAGACTTGTACGCGGGTCATGTATTCCTCTACGGCGGCGAAGATTTTTGCGCCGTCGGTGCAGGTGCTGTCGCCCGTCAGTTGCTCGGTGTCGAAGTCCTCGTTCTGCAAGGCAAGCAGGATAGCGGAGACCACTACGGGTTTCTCCAAGTTGCTCAGCGATCCGAAAGTATGCAGGTCTTCGTGCAGTTTCTGCGCACTGCTGAGTATGTTTTCCAGTTCTATTTGCTCAGCGGTCTTGTGGTTGAGTACCTCCGTTTGGTAGAACGTCTCGATGTTGGTCGCCGTGAACTTGGAGAAATCGGTTTGCGGCTTGATGATTTGGTAGCCCGCGGGGGTGATATAGACGGGCTGTATCTTCATGCGCCCCTGCTCCGTGCCGCTGCAGCCGAAGGCAAACACTTTCTTGAACGGACTGCCGGTGACGATTTTCTGCCCGTAGTGGACGGCACCGTTCACAGCATAGTCGGTGATGGAGGTGTTGTCCATCAGCAGGTTGGTACGGCGGTCGTCCAGGAACTTGGCGTGTTTGTCGGTGTCGGCTTTGTCCTCGATGACGATGATAAAATCGCCCACTTGTGCCACAAATTCGGGAAAACCTTTCTTGCCCGTGCCGCGTTTGGAGGCGGTGCGCAGGGCTTCGCTGACGGCAAATATGTTGCTGCCGTTCTCGGTGTAAGCGATGTTGGCGCGGTCGAGGAGGTTGCCGATGATGCGGTCGGTCTGTTTCTCGTAGGTAGTCATTATGCAGGTGCTGTTTGGGCGTCTGTATTTGCCCTATAGACACAAAAAACGCGAGCGAAACTTGCTCACGTTGCGGCTGTGGAAGATGCCTAAAAGAATACAAGTCACGCCCGCGCAAGACAGCACGGGCGTTTGCTTGACTTGTCCGTATTCTTTAGTTTGAAACTTCCACATTCCAACGTGAATAGAACAATAGCAAACGCTAAAGTAGGGAGTGATATGTCATCTGAGACCATCGGCGCACTCCTTTCCGCCGAATGATCTAATCGGTTGCAAAGGTAGTGCTTTTTCTGCATTTACGCAAGACCTTGTCCCGTGCAAATTTAGAAAGATATAAGTAGTTGGTAAAAGTTATCTGAAATCATCTTTTCCCTCAATATACAAAATATGCAAATCCTATACCTCATAATACCATTTACGGCAACGAGACGGCAAAAAGACGGCAACGAGATAGGCTTTTTAGCGGTGTTTTTATACGCTTTATGCACTATACATATTGCATAATGTGTATAGATATTGTTTTGATGTGGTTGCCAAAAGGCTTTTTTACCAGATGTTTTGGGTGGAGACGGCGGTCTTGATTGTTCCGCCGACAAGGCAGATGAGCATATAGTAGGGGTAGAGTAGGGCAAGCAGAAAAGCAATGCCGAAAGAGGTGTCAGGCTCGCGGCGGCGGATAAGCGCATAGTCAAACGGAAACTTGAGCAAGACCGCAGGCGGGCAGAGGAACTGCAGGATATTCGTTGCTGCCACCCACGTACCGCAAAGCAGTATGTCGCGGTCGGTGTAAGCGGGTGCCTTGCCTGCCCAGCGCATACGTTGGCGGAAGAATGTCCGCCACGAGGTCTGCGGTCGGACGGTGGCGGTGAAGGAGTTGAGTGTTGAGTGTTGAGTGCTGAGTGTTTGTATTTTCAGTCCGCGGCGTTTGAACGACTCGAGGAGGAACATATCGTCGCCGCTCGGTATCTCGGGGTGCAGGTCGGCATACGACTCTATCCAACGCTCACGGCGCACGACAAGGTTGGCACCGCTGCACATCACCGCATATCCGCGTGCGGCTGCTTCGAGGGTGAGTTGCTGGATAGCAGCATACTCCGCTATTTGCAAACGCTCCAACAGAGACGGCTTGGCATTGTCGCTCTCCATACGCAGCGGCAGAATGAGCATATCCGCATCGCCGATGGCGCAGAGTGCTTCTTCTTCGGTGGCAGTGGGCGGAACGATGTCATCGTCCTGCAGCCATACATAGTCGGCAGTAGAGGCGGATATGAGGCGATAAAGGGCGTGTTTCTTGCCCTTGTTCTCATCGTTTATGCCTCGGCGCGGGACGATCCGTTCAATTCGCATAGTTGTCGGTAGAAATCAGGGTATGACTTGGTGATACAAGCAATGTCGTCGCAGGGCAGGTCGGCTGCGAGTAGTGCCATTGCAATGCGGTGGTCGGCACAGACACGGTGTTCCGCCACGGCTTGCAGGCGGTCGGATTCTTTGATACGGAGCGACTCAGTGCCGGTGGCAACCAACGGGATACCGAGTTGCTCGCACGTGATGGCCACAGCGGGGTACAGATCAGGGCAGGACATAAAATCAAAAGCAATTTCATCTGTTGCCCCCATAGCGTTTTCGCTGCTCTTCGATATGATTATGCCGTCCTGTTGATAGGCTGTTTGGACACCGAAGCGGGTAAAAAGGTCTGCCACCACCCTGTCTCCTTGCAGGGAGTCGCGTTGTAACCCACGCAAAGACAACGTTCCTCCGTGCAGGGCGATATATTCATACCAGAAGGCAGCAGCAGACCAATCGGATTCTATGGGAGAATTTGTAAATTTGTAAATGGGTAAATGGGTAAATTGATGGCATAGTGTGCGGGTCATCTCTATGTAGGGCGAGGTGCTGTTTGTGGTTACGGGGACACCGATTAGCAGCAATGCCGAGACGAACTGCGTGGATTGAGGGTTCTCTATATGCACCGCTTTGCGGGGCAGTTCTTTGCCATGGATATGCAAAGGCGGATAACCCTCTTCCCCTATATATTCAATGTCCGCACCCAATTCTTGTAGTGCTGCAACCAACTGCCCGATAGGGCGTTGCTGCATGCGTTCTGTACCGGAAAGCACCACATCACATCCCGTCAGTTGCGCACAATAGGCGGTCAAAAAACGCATTGCCGTACCGCAGTTTTGCAAATCCAAGGTCTGTGTGCAATGTGTTTGCAATGCCTGCAAAGCGTTGTGCAATAGACGCACATCGTTCGGGATATTAACAGCGGAGACAGGCAAAAGACTGTCTCCGTGCAGGGCTTGCAAAATCAATACGCGATTCGCAATCGATTTCGATATGGGTAGGTCAATTAACAACTAATAATTAAGAATTAATACGCAAAGCATTTAAGTTCTTTGTTCTTTGTCCTAATTAATGTCCGGCAGCCACGAATAGTCGCGTGAGTAGCGGAGATGCTGCTCTACGTAGCCCTCGGTGTAGTCGATTTTCACGTCGGTGATGTTGCCCTCGGCGTCATACACCGGTGTGTAAACGGGATTGACGAACCCTTTGTATGGGGCAAGGTTGAGGTGCGCATAACGCTCCAATATCTCCTTATGCAGCGGTTGATCCACTTTCACGGCATATGTCTCTACCATCTCTTTGGCTGCGGCATAGTCCCCCTCGGACGTGATACGCTGTATCTCGGCGAGCAACTGCCCGTAGAGTGTGCGAAGTCCTTCATAATCATTGATTTGCAGGTAGTGTTTGCCATCGCGCTCAATGATTTCTACCTCGTTATTTGCTGCGTGCCGGTACACCCATTGCGCAATCAGTTGGCGGTTGCGCATATGTGCTTCTTCCACGTCTTTGCCCGGCTCGATACGCACGAGTTGCGTCATCAAACCGTTCATCATCTGCTGGTAATAGAACGCCTTATATGCTTCGCCGTTAGGCAGCAAACCGAGTTCAACAAGTTTCGGATCTGCCATAAAATAGAGTCCGAACAAGTCGGCACGCGCCTCCTCGATGGTGGAAGCATGCTCTTTGAGTGCATCTTTGGTTACGCCCGGCAGCAGTTTGCCCGACCCGTGTCCGACACACTCGTGCAGGTCGGTATGCAGGTCGCCGCACATCGAACCATATTGCTCATAGAGGTGGCGGGTGTAGTCGTCAATCATAAACTCCTCGTTGAAACCGTTGCCTTTCGCTGCTTCGTTGTAGGCGTGCATCAGGTTGTCGATGGTTACTGACTTGGAGCCGTACTCTTTGCGGATCCAGTTGGCGTTGGGCAGATTGATGCCGATAGGCGTAGCGGGATAGCAGTCGCCGCCGAGAATGACGGCGGTAATGACTTTGGCACTCACGCCTTTCACTTCCTCTTTCTTGTATTTCGGGTCGGTGGTGGAATGATCTTCAAACCATTGTGCATTCGCCGAGATAATCGAAGTGCGTTTGGTCGCCTCCATATCTTTGAAATTGACCATTGCCTCCCATGCACCCGTGATACCGAGTGGGTCGGTATAGACCTCGGTAAAACCGTTCACATAGTCCACACGGCTGTTCAGGTCTTTCACCCATGCGATACAGTATTCGTTAAAGGTCTTGAGGTCGCCCGTGCGGTTGAACTCTATCATCTTTTCAATCGCCTCGCGCTGTGCGTCGTTCTCGGCATACGGCAGGGCTTGTTCGAGCCAATAGACCACCTTGGCGAGGGCTTCACCGTACATTCCGCCTATTTTGTAGGTCTTTTCCACCACCTTGCCGTTTTCTTTGACAAGTTTGGAGTTCAGTCCGATCCACAGCGGTTCGGGCGAGTTGTCCTTGTGCGCTGCATAGTATGCCTCGGCTTCGGCTTGTGTAACACCCTCGTAGTAGTTGCCCGCTGAGGTCAGCACCAAGTCTTGTCCGTCCTGCTGGTTGGTGCGCTTGGGCATCACAGCGGGGTCGAACATCACGGGCAGAATCGCCTCGTCGTAGGTTACGCCCGCTTCTTTGCAGGCGTTGCAGAACCACTCCTGCGAGAACTCGGGCAGGAACTTGTCCTCCGAGTAGTGGTGGTGAATACCATTGGAGAACCACACACGCTTAAGATATTTCTCTAAGTTGAGAAACTCTTCGCTGTCGCGCGCCCCCTGATAGTTGGTGTAGAGTGCCTCCAGTGCGCGACGGATACGCAGGTTGTAACGCCCGTTCTGGTCGTAGAGGATGTCGCGCCCTTGCAAAGCCGCCTCCGAGAGGTAGTAAGCGAGTGTTTTCTGCTGCAGTGTCAGTTCCTCGAAACCGGGCACTTGGTAACGCAGAATCTCCAGATCGTAAAACTTGTCCACGTTGTAATTAAATTCTTTGGGTTGATTCTTCTGGCACGATGCACATAGCAGCGCACACGCACCAACTGTGATTGAAACAAACAGATTACGCATAAATTATTAAAGTTTATGTGAAAAGTATTTTTGCCTTATAATATCAAGGTCGTCTTGTTTGACCTCCGTTTATGCGACTGCCGTATTGGGCAGTCTCCAGTCAAATCCGCTCCAGCACAGTGCGGACAAGTTCTTTCACACGGGGTTTGTAGTCGGTGTTGGCTGCTTCTGTCTTGCGTTGGGCGATGACGCAGCAGACGGTCATAGCCTTATGCCCCATATGGAGCGCAAGTCCGGCGATGCACGACCCCTCCATCTCGTAGTTAGTGATACGCTGCCCCTCGTAGCGGAAAGCGGAGATACGCTCGTTGATGTCGGGTACGGCGATGTTTACACGCAGCACACGTCCTTGTGGCCCGTAGAAACCATTGGCGGCAATAGTGCAACCGCGCATCATATCGTCTTTCGCAATACGGTTCACTAATTCCTCATTGGCTTTGACAATATATGGTACAGCCGCCTTGGCGGGATAATGGATAAAGTCCACCAGGGCTTTCTCGAAACCGAGGTCGGAAATCTTGTCGCGGTCTTCGTAGAACGCCAACACACCGTCGAAACCGATGGATTTTTGGCTCACCAGGAACGTGCCGAGAGGAATATCCTCCTGCATACCGCCGCAGGTGCCGACACGCACAATCTCCAGACTGCGTTTTTCGGCTTTCTCGGTGCGGGTGGCAAAATCGATGTTCGCCAGCGCATCAATCTCATTCATCACAATATCGCAGTTGTCGGTACCGATACCCGTAGAAATACACGAGATACGCTTGCCGTGGAATTTACCCGTAATCGTATGAAACTCACGGCTTTGTACGTTACATTCTATACTGCCTTCGTCGAAGAACGAAGCCACCATATCCACGCGGTTTTGGTCGCCCACAAGGATGATCTTGTCGGCTAAAAACTCGGGTTTGAGGTGCAAGTGGAATACACTGCCGTCATCATTGATAATCAGTTGGGAAGCAGGGAAAGTTTTCATAGTACTGATAAATTAAATTTGTAAATTAGAAAATGTGTAAATTTGTAAATTGCGCATTGTGCATTATGCATTGCATCACGCCTCGCCGCCACCGAAAGACATCGGCAACGTGCTGCCTGGGATAGGTCCGCCGGGGTTCTGTATCTTGCCGAATTGTTTCTCGTATTGGGCGATATTGTTTTGCAGGGCAAAAAGCAGTTTCTTGGCTTGGTCAGGCGTCATAATCACGCGCGATTTCACCGATGCCTGTTCCATACCCGGCATCATACGTACAAAATCGAAAACGAACTCGCTGGGCGAGTGGGCGATAATAGTCAGGTTGGCATACGTACCCTCCGCTACTTCGGGCGTGAGGTTGATGTTCAGTTTCTTTTCTTCCATGATATATACTTCGTGTTTGTTATTTGCTTCGCAAATGTTTGTGGTTGCACGTAAGTGGCTACGCGTTAATGGTTGCACGTTAATGGCTATGCGTTGTATTAATGGTTAATTAATGGTCAATTATATGTTTTCTAAAACAGCCCGTTCTGCCATTAATTTACACATTTACAAATTTACACATTAATTTATCACCACCGCTGCTTCGGGCGGAACGGCTGTGTAACAAGCATATACAGCGTTACTAACGGCAGACAAATATCGTACCACACCGCGCTCAATCCGAACAAGGACAATCCCATTCGCCATGCGGATATATCTATGATCAGTATCTGCATCAGCAACCGTGCTACAAACAGCGTTGCCGCTGCAATCCACGTCACGGGCGACCCGCATACGCCAATCGCAATCAGCAGTGCATAGAATAGCCCGCGCGTCAGCGGCTCTATACCAAGACGGAATTTCGTAGCCGGACGGTATTTTGGCGATACGCTCAAGTGTCTGCGTTTCTGTAGCAGCCACTCGCGTAGCGTATGTTTCGATACCGACCACGTCAGGCTGTCCCGTGATACCACTACCGCTGTGTTCTTGCCTGTTGCCACGCGGTTGACAAACAGGTCGTCATCGCCCGCCCGCTCGGTCATCAGGTGTGAGAAACCGCCGCTCTCGAAGAACAGCGATTTTTTATAAGCGAGGTTGCGCCCCACGCCCATATACGGATGCTTGCACAAGGCGGCGCCCAAATAGTGCAAGCCGTTAAACAGCGTGTCGAACCGTACTAAGCGGTTGATTTCCCCTTTGTCCTTGAAGTATGCCCCGTAGCCGAGTACCACCTCCGTTTCGGGCTTGTCGAATCCGCGCATCATCTCACTGATCCAATGCGTCGATTCGGGGCGGCAGTCAGCGTCCGTCAAGAGCAGATAATCATATTTCGCCGCCTTGGCACCTAATGTCAGTGCCAACTTCTTGGAACTGCCCACTTGCGCCTCTCGCGGCACAAACGTCGTGCGCATACGCGCGTCGCGCGATATATAAGAGTCAATCACCGCCGAGGTGTTGTCTTCCGAACCGTCATTCACCACAATCACCTCATAGAGCGGATAGTCCTGCGTAAGCAGCGATTGCAGATACGGCTCAAGGTGGTACCCCTCGTTGCGGGCGCATACAATCACCGACACCCCTTGCGGCGAAACACAGGTGGATGTCTGGTGGATGTCTGGTGGTTGAGCCTTTCTGTCGTGGCGGATCTTGCGTGCGGGCGCCGCCATATAGCGGGCGTAGAAATACACCTGAAACACGAAAACCAACCCCAATGCGCCCAACAGACAATAGTCTGAGACGGATAACGAATACCAGTATTCCACGGTTATTTGTCGTAAACAAGTCCTACATTATCCACCCACATCACGTTGCCGGCATGCCCCACAAACGCCTCATAGCGTCCCGCCGTGAGCATAATCACGATATGGGTCGGCTGTTTGGTGGCGTCCCAGCCTTCTTCCTGCACGGGTACCATCTTGCCTTTCGAGTTCATTGCACGCTGGTTGGTGTTGAAACCCATATAGGGTTTGAACCATGGCTCGCCCGTGATATCGCCGTAGTGTACGGGTATGCGGTGCCCGTTCTGCCATTCCAACTGCGATTTGCTATACCGCTCGTATGCCGTGCCCACGCGTACCGAGTGGATATTGCCGTCCTCGTCTTCCCAGCGGTGTTGCAGATACAGGTACGCCTCCGCTTCGTCGTGTCCGTCCTGTTTGCGCGGCTTGCTCAAGCCTTTTGCGTACCATACCCAGTTCTCGGGCGAGATCAGACATTTGTAGTCGAACTGCAACGCAGTCGGACGCTTTGTAAAAGGTACACCGAAATCGATATTCTTGTATGGGTCGCTTGCGCCGGTAATCGGTTCGATTGTTCGCCCTGTGTAGAGCGTTCCTGCGGCAAGTACTTGTATATCAATCATTCCCATTACACGCACACCCAACATAGATACGTCCAACCGGCAACACGTACCGCCTGTCTCTCTGCGCTCGGGTACCACTGTGCAAGCCGATTTCTCAATGCCTATCACGTTGGCATACGCATTGCTTGTGGACCACGGGCTGCCTGTCTTGCCGTATACATAAGGTGCGTTCTCGCGTATGGTGTCGGTCGGTGCTACGCAATAGAGTGTGCGCATGTTACCGCCAAGCAGTTTCGATTCTTTGATATACCGTACCGTCCATTGCTCCATATCTCCGAAGGGTAGCATCTCCACCCGCTCCGCAAACAAGGGCAAAAAACCGAATATCAAAGACAAAAAGAGTATAGTTTGTTTCTTCATAAAATCAGTAGCACACAATCAACAATAACCATGCATATTAATTGTTAATTATTAATTGTTAATTAATAGTGTACTCCACACGGTGTTGTGTAAACCACCTCGTTGTTGTCCAATGTGATATATTTCGACAGCCATTTCAGGTTCAGTGCTTTCATCTGCTCTGCGGCTTGCCGTCCTACTTCCAATGCCCCTGCTTCGCGCAAGTGCGTGTTGTCGGTCTTGCCTTCGGGGTATTTGAGACACTCGCCCGCTGCCACGTTCATAAAGTACTGTTTGCTCTGCTCGTCGCCGAGGTTGGTCAGCCACTCTGCCGTACTCTTTTCCATATCCAGCAGGGGAACATTCATCCGTTGTGCTACACGGCGTGCCGCATCGGGGTAACCGCCGTGGCGGGGATAGAACACACCGTCCTTGAAATAACGGCGCGAGATAGGCGTGCAAAGTATCACGTGCGCTTTCTTTTTCTGCGCCTCGCTGATCATCTGCATCAGGTTCTGCTCGTAGTCCGCTATCGGCGTATATCGTTCCGGGTCGGACTGTTTGGCGTCGTTATGCCCGAACTGTATCAGCACGATGTCGCCTTTCTTTACGCGGTTCATCACCTCCGACCAACGTCCTTGCGCTATAAATGATTTGGTGCTGCGCCCGTTGCGTGCATGGTTCTCCACCACGATATTGCCCGTCAGGTACGTAGGGAACAACTGCCCCCAACCGCGTTCGGGAGATATATCCAACTCTTCTTTGTCTGCCATAGTCGAATCCCCTACCATAAACAGGGTAACGGGGCGTTTGCCTGCCGAACTGCAAAACAAACCCACCACTGCCAGTAGTAATACGGAAAAAACGGTCTTTTTCATACAATTTCAGTTAGTGTTACTTTCAAAACGTGCAAAGTTACTCTTTTTTTTGCACACCCGCAAATTTTGTTGTAATTTTGCAGAGCAACATACGGGGAATATCCGGGTAAAATATGCATAGTATGCAATTCGCATACTTCATAATACCGATTACGTAGAAAAGACGTAGAAAAGACGTAGAAAGGACGTAGAAAGAATTGGTCCTTGAGCGGGGGATAAGCCATCGTTTTTATGCATATATACATTTTTATAATGCATATTCTGCATATTTCTGTTGTTTGGCGAGATTTTATAAAACCATACACAATGAACTCATTTGGTTCGCATTTCGTTTTTACCTCTTTCGGAGAGTCGCATGGAGCGGCTGTCGGCGGGGTGCTCGACGGGGTTCCGTCGGGCTTGCATGTCGATTTTGACCTTGTCCGCAGCGAACTGCTGCGCCGGTCGGGGCAGGGTGTTGCCGGTGCCTCCGAGCGTGCCAAGCATGAGCCCGATGAGGTGGAGTGGCTAAGCGGGGTGTTGGACGGCGTTACCCTCGGCACGCCCATCGCATTCCTAATACGCAACCGTGATGCCCGCCCGGAGGACTACGAATGGCTCAAAAATAACTATCGTTCCGGGCATGCCGACCGCGTCTATCAGCAGAAATATGGTATTCGCGACTGGCGCGGCGGCGGACGTGCTTCCGCACGCGAGACTGCCGCACGTGTGGTGGCGGGTTGTATCGCCAAACAGATACTGCGTGCCAAAGGCATTCATATCCGCGCCGAACTCATACAGGTCGGTACAGAGACCCGTCCCGAGTATTTCGAGGAGGTTATCCGCACTGTGCGTGCCGACGGCGACTCTATCGGTGGTATCATCCGTTGTACGGTTACGGGGGTACCTGTCGGCACGGGTGAACCGATCTTCGACAAACTGCAAGCCCACCTTGCCTTTGCCATGATGAGTATCAATGCCTGCAAGGGTTTCGACTACGGCACGGGCTTTGAGGGTATTGCGCTGCGTGGCAGTGAAGCCAATGCTATCTCAGGCGGTATATCGGGCGGCATTGCCGACGGCACACCGATCTCTTTCCGCTGCGTCTTCAAGCCCACGCCCAGCATTGCCCGTACCGTCCCGGGTCGCCACGATGCCTGTGTCGCTACCCGTGCCGTCCCCGTCGTCGAAGCCATGACCGCTCTCACCCTCGCCGATATGCTGTAAGGGGACAAAGAACAAAGAATAAAGAACCGGATTTGCAGGTTCCCTAATTTTGTACTATCTTTGCAATCATAATTCATAATTAAAAGAAATGGAGATACTCGCTTATTCGATACCGGCACTGATTGTGCTGTTGGCTACCTGGTTGGTAATGCACAAACTGTTCAACAACGAGCAGGAGAAACGTCTATGGGAACTGAAACGCCTCTCGCAGAAAGAAATATCGCCTATCCGCCTGCGTGCATACGAGCGGCTGACCCTTCTTCTTGAGCGTACCACGCCCGAGCGTATGCTTATGGATATGAACCTCCAAGAGATGACGCTTCCGCAAGTGCAACAGCAACTGCTCCGTACTATCCGTTTGGAGTACGACCACAACCTGAGCCAGCAGATTTATGTCAGCGACGAGGTGTGGGACAAAATCATCCACGCCCGTGACGAGATGGGGGCGTTCGTAACGGCAATGGCTGCTTCTATGCCCGAGGGTAGCAGCAGCCTCGACTATGCCAAGACCCTCATTACCGCCTACGCCACCAATGGCACTACCCCCAATTCCGTTGCCCTCTCCGCCCTCAAAGAAGAGGTCAAGACATTGCTCTGATATTCCCAAATGTACCAACACAAAACCGGCTGCCTGTGATATGATATACAGGCAGCCGGTTGCTTTTTATTATGTTGAATACGGACTAAATCTCTTCTTTGATCAGATAGTCGTTGCGGGACTGGGAGTTGCGGATGATCAGTTCGCCGAGGAAACCTGCCAGGAAAAGCATACAGCCGAGTATCATCATCAGGATGGCGATGTGGAAATAGGGATTGGTACCAAGCAGCATAGCGTGTACGCCGTGCGTGAGAGCGTGCAGTTTCATGGCTGCCACCACGATAATTGCCACGAAACCGATAAAGAACATCAGTGATCCGATGAGACCGAAGAAGTGCATCGGCTGCTTGCCGAACTTGTTGAGGAACCATAGCGTCATCAAATCCAGATAGCCGTTGATAAAGCGGTTCATACCAAATTTGGACACGCCGAACTCGCGCTTGTGGTGTACCACCACTTTCTCGCCGATCTTGGTGAAACCGGCATTCTTTGCCAGATAGGGGATATAACGGTGCATCTCGGAGAAGACTTCTATGTTCTTCACCACCTCCTTGCGATAGGCTTTCAGTCCGCAGTTCATATCGTGTAGCGGAATACCTGTAACCTTGCGTGCCGTGGCGTTGAATAGTTTGCTGGGAAGGTTCTTGGTTAGTTTGTTGTCATAACGTTTCTTTTTCCAGCCCGAGACAAGGTCAAATCCCTCTTCTGTAATCATCCGGTATAGTTCGGGTATCTCATCGGGCGAGTCTTGCAGGTCGGCATCCATAGTGATGACCACATCGCCTTGTGCGGCACGGAAACCGCAGTACAACGCTGCCGACTTGCCATAGTTGCGTCGGAAGCAGATACCGTGTATTTCGCCTTGTTTGCCGGCATCGGCTTGCTTTTTCAGATCTTCGATCACCTGCCACGAATGGTCGGTACTGCCGTCGTTGACAAAGATGATTTCGTATGAGAAATGATTCTCATACATCACGCGGGCTATCCATTCATAGAGTTTCGGTAGCGATTCTGCTTCGTTGAAAAGGGGAACAACTATGGATATATTCATTGTGTATGCTTTTTATGTGTATGCTTTTTTATTTGCCTGCAAAGTTACTGCTTTTTTGCGATATACGCAACTTGGTTGTAGAAAGATAGCAAAATAGAAAGATAGAAAAACCATTGAATCTTCATAGTTATGCGGATTATGCACAAAAAGTAAGTAATAATCCGACAAATATGACTTTTTGGCGTATATTTATGCGGAAGTGTTGCATAAATGGAAATTTTGCAGTAATTTTGCCACGATTTAGTCAGAAAAAGTATAATGTTTTGGCAAAACGGCGAATTTTTGCTGTGTTTTTTGCTGTGATAATGTGCCTTTGAGTTATATACTCCTTTCTCCGAATCAGATAAACAAATATATTTACTAACTAAAATTCTATTCTTATGAGGCAAAACAGACTCTTTTTGTTCTTGTTGTCGGTTTTCTTCTCTGTGGGGATGATGGCGCAGACGGCTACGTCGCTGCCATACTCTACGGGGTTTGAAGATGCGACCGACAATGCTTCGTGGCAGTTCGCCAATGCTACGGTTAACCAGTGGTGTATCGGCTCTGCTGCCAACCACGGAGGTTCCAATGCGTTGTATATCAGCAACGACGGAGGAACGTCAAACAAATATACCACTAACAAAAGTACCACATCTTTTGCTTATCGCACTTTCCATTTCGAAGCGTATGATTACAATCTCTCGTTTGATTGGTTAGGTCAAGGTGAGGGTAGTTATGATGGAATGCAAGTGCTGATTGTTCCGTCAAGTGTGTCGCTGGAAGGAGTGGATAATTCTACTTCTAAGATGGGAACCATTAGTGGCTTTGCAATTAAAGCAACCGATACTCAAATAAAAAATGCGGGTTATATCCGATTTAATGCGACAAAGCCATATAGTACGTATTATTCGTGGATATATTGCAAGACTTCATCGTGGATAACTGAAAATGTGGATTTTGCTATATCCCAAGCGGGAGATTATAATTTGGTGTTTATTTGGATAAATGATGACGGTTCGGGAGATGATCCGGCTGCTGCCGTAGATAATATATTCGTCAGCAAGAAAGCCTGCGTAGATATGGCAGCCCCTGTTGTTTCGGAGATTACCAACAACTCGGCAAAGGTTACGTGGACTGTAGCAACGGGGGTGCTTGGCTATGATTATATGGTGCTTGCTGCTGATGCTTCTCTTGACGAGAGCAAGGCACAACGTACTACATTGACAGAGATTTCGGCTTCGGGTCTCTCTGCTAATTCTGATTATGTCGCTTATGTACGTGCGGTGTGCGAAGAGGGTGCTGGTGCTTGGGCTCGAACGGCTTTCCATACCGATTGCGCATTGCAGTCTGTCCCCTATACTGAGGACTTTGAGGGTACTATGCCTGCAGGAAACAACGTAATGCCGTATTGCTGGAATGGTGTACAATACGGTGGTTATCCGTATGTCAAAACCGATGATGGCGGTTGGAGT
Source organism: uncultured Bacteroidales bacterium (assembly GCA_934728255.1). Taxonomy (GTDB): domain Bacteria; phylum Bacteroidota; class Bacteroidia; order Bacteroidales; family Paludibacteraceae; genus Colicola. Next base: position 92,756 of record CAKVEC010000007.1, on the reverse strand, counting down.
ACATCTGCCCACAAAGGTAAAGGCTACTTGAATTTTTATGGTAGCAGCAATGAGCAGATTGCTATTCTGCCTACGTTGGCAGTCAATGCAAACCAATTGCAGGTTTCGTTCTACTACAGAAACGGCTCGAAGGATTATACAAGTTATGGTAACACGTACAAGTATCCGAAATTTGTGGTGGGTGTGATGAGCGACCCTGCGGACGCAAAGACTTTTGTGGCTGTAGATACGCTGGCGCAAGAGACATCGTATACATTAGCCAAAATCTATCTGAATAATGTACCTGCTACGCACAATTATATTGCCATTAAGTTTGCAGGTACCGGTTCTTCCTCATCGAATGGTTATGTCGATGATATTGCCGTAGATTATCTGCCTGCTTGTTTGCCTGCTAAAAGAATACATATCGCTTCTGCCAACCTGACAACGGCTACCATAGGTTGGAGCGCGGGTGGAGACGAGACCCAATGGGCTGTTAAATATGTACGACAGGGTGAGACGGATACGGTTACAACCCAAGTGAGTGGCACTCCGTCGTTTACTATCAGCGGCTTGACCCATTCTACCGAATATACATATATAATACACATACAATCCGATTGCGGCAATGGTGACAAAGCGGAAGTGGCTACCACTACTTTGTCGTTTGCCACCGAGTGTGCACTTCTGACAGCCGTCCGCGATTCGATCCTGCTGGATTTTGAGCAATACCGCGACAAGCAGAGTTTTACGGATGTTCCGTGTTGGGATACTTTCGCAGGCAAGGGCAGTACAACCACCACGTGGCAAGTGCAGTCCGGTAGTGCTTACAAAGGTGCTATGGCGGCTTATCTGAATGGTTTGTCTAACAATACCAAATCTTCCGTTCTGGTAACTCCGCAAATGGAGGTACCCGAAGGTTCGGAAATAAGCCTGTATGTAAAAACCGGTTATAAATCGTCCTATAGTGCAGACGACAGTTTGATTGTGTATATTAATGCCAATCCGACCCTGACGGGTGCTACTCGCTTGGGGAAGATCGAGAATTTGGCTGCGGATTACCAATTCTACCGCTTCAGTCTGGAGACCTTCCGCGGAAACTATTACGTGCTGATCGAAGCATATAACTATGGTTCGGTTTTGGTGGACAATATCTTGATCTCTCCCGAACCTGCATGCTTGCCGCCGACTAAGTTGGTATTAGGCGACGTGGAGGCTCGCCAAGCCACATTCGGTTGGACACCGGGCAAGAACGAGACCCAATGGCAGATAGTGGCAGTGAACAACAGCCAGACTGTCTATTTCGAGGAAACGGTGGATAATACGCCCGCTTTCACGTTGGACGGGCTTGAGCCTGCCACTACCGATACCTTCAGCATTACGATCAACTCGGTGTGCGATGAGATGCCAAGCGTGGAGACTCTGACGGGAACGCTGATCTTTACTACTACCTGCGAACCTGCAAACCATACTGCAGCCGCTCCCGGCGACACGCTGCTCTTTACCTCGTTTGAGGCAGACGACGAGAACGAATCGTTTAGTCCGAATGAGGATGCTTACTGGGATGCCGATAAGCATATCTGTTGGGTAAACGAGCGTGTAGGCGGCAGTTCGGGATATATATGGCAGATTCAGCAAAGTTCGTATCGCGCTCATTCGGGTAGTCAGTACCTGACAATACCTAACTCAAGCAACGACAGACCGAAAGTGCTGTTTGCGCTACCGGCTATGACTTTCAGCGCAGGTCAGGAAATAGGTTTGGATTTTTGGGTTGAAGGCAATAGTTCCGACTCGATAGTTGTTTATATCAACAATCAGGCTTCTTTGGAGGGCGCAACCCGTATTGGAGGCACCGGCAAACTGAAGAGCGACTATGTGCATTATGAGTTCGACCCGATTCTGACCTTGGAGGGTGTAAATTATATTCTCCTGTACATCGACCACCAAATCAGTGGTGATACATATCTGGACGATCTTACATTGCGTATGCTGCCCAACTGCCGCAAGGTAAAATCGGCAGAGATCAGCGATGTTGCCACCACCGGTGCCAAACTCGCATGGAAAAAAGCATACGAGGAAAATACATGGAATGTAGTGGTAAAGAACGGCAAGGATACATTGCTCAATGCGCAGGCAACCACTCCGTCGGTATTGATAGAGAACCTGACGCCTGCCACCAAATATACGCTCGATGTTACTGTCGCTGCCGTATGCGACGGCGTAGAGGCTGCCGAGAAATATGAAGGACAGTTGTCTTTCACCACCGAGTGCGAGGTTATCACCGCTTTCCCGTGGAACGAGGGCTTCGAGGCTATGCCTACCGGCAGCAGCACCTCCGACGGTCCGCTCTGCTGGAATATACTGGATGCCAACCAAGGCGGAAATGCATCGGTATTCGTGGCAAATAGTTATACCCCCTCTTCGTATGGTTCTAAGAAGGCTTACCACACGGGTAGTCATGGTATGGTAATGGCACTGACATCCGGTAGCGACGCTGCGGCTTATGCTTTGCTTCCCGATATGAAGAATGCTGCCGGCAAGCAACTGGTATTCTGGTACAAGTTGTACGAGACGAGCAAGAAATTGGAAGTCGGCTATCTGACCGATGCGGCTGACAAATCGACATGGAAGACCATTGCCACTTACACTCCAAAATCCTCGGATACATGGGAGGAGATCAAAGTTACTTTGGCTGTCCCCGAAGATGTAGTGAACCCGCATTTCGGTTTCCGCTTTGCGGCATCGTATTCAAGTACAGCAGCCTATATTGATGACATCAAAGTGCGTGAGGTGCCTGTCTGCGATATGGCAACCGACCTGCACGTGATCGACTCGCTCAGCACTGCCAATAGTGCTACCGTGGCTTGGTCGGGCTTGGCAGATGCGGGCTATACCGTTATCTTCCGTGGCAACGATACCATCACCAAGCAGGTTGCCGATACTTTCTGCGTATTGGACGGACTGGCTGCATCGCATATCTACAACTATGAGGTAAGCGTCGTGGCACGTTGTGCCGCAGGCGAAGCCGTAGATACTCTTACCGCCAACCTGCAATGGATTACCGATTGCGCAGGTGCTGTTACTACGTTCCCTTACAATGTAGGCTTTGAGGAAGAAGAGGGCTATGCATACGAATCTTCCACAGTCTATACTATGCCGAAATGTGTTGTTTCTGAGGTTTGCGAGGGTGCTTCCAACTATCGCCTCATTCCTTCAAACGCCAATTCGCTTGGTGTTCACTCGGGTAGTCAGTACCTGTATATGTATGGTGTTCACAGCAGTAGTTACTATTATCGCAGTTCATTCGCATTCCCCGAAGTGGTTATTCCAGAGGCAGATGCATATGAGTTGGCTATCTGGTCGCGTATCAATACGGTCAATAATACATGGTATCCCGACAGTGTAGAGGTATTCTACAATACCGAGAAGCAATCGCTGGATGGTGCAACCAGAATCGGTGTATTCAAGCCGACAACCACTTATACACAATACAAGTTCACGTTGCCTGCAGCAGGTAGCCAGTATGTGATTCTCAAGGCTTGGGCAAACCAGGGGCAGATATTCTTCGACGATGCTTCGTTCCGCAAGATCCCGAGTTGCTTCCCTGTAGAGAATGTACGTGTCAGTGCCGTAGGTCTGGATACCGCCCGTATTGCATGGGATACAAAGAACGATGGTGCAAGTTATCGTGTAAACATTATGCAAGGTACGAATGTGTTGCATGACGGTATGGTCAATGATACGGTGCTCGTGCTCCGCAATCTCAATGCATCCAGTATGTACAACAACCTGAAAGTTACCATCGTAACCGTTTGCACGGACGGCGAGGAGTCGGCGGACATCTATACAGGATCATTATCATTTTCCACCGAGTGTGGTACAATCACCAATTTCCCGTGGATAGAAGACTTTGAAGGCTTTGAGAAAGGCATATTCAGCCATCCTTGTTGGATTAACGAACATATATCCGGTAGTGGAAATAAATTATTTGCCATAGATGCTAACCGAGACGGCAATCAGACGAATTGTTTGCAACTGCAAGATCAGACTGCAACTACGTACACACGTCTGGTACTGCCTGCAATGGATATCCCTGAGGCAGAGGCGTATGATTTCTACTTGGATGTAGATCGCCATTCGGGTTCCAACAAACCGACCGAGGGTGTATATATCATTGCCGGTACGGATACATTGGGCTTTGTCCCCCGTCAGATAGAGGGATATGGTATCAATGTACCGACGGAAACGGAAAAGGGCTGGTACACGTACAAGTTTACTATCCCTCAAGCCGGCGTGCAGAACATTACTATCTTGGGACGTAGCGAGTATGGACAAGCCACCAATATGGATAACTTTATGGTTAAAGCCAATGGCAAAGTGCCTTCTGCTCTGCCGACCACGGGCGCTGCTACCGACTTGGCCATCAAGTTTATCCGCAACGGGCAAGTGTATATTTTGCGCAACGGTATCATCTACAATGCCCTCGGGCAACGTATCGAGATGCTGAAATAATTGCCATACATAGCGAATACATCGGGCGGACTGCTTTCGGGCAGCCCGCCTTTGTTTTTATCAGGCAGCCGTCTCCTATGCGGAATATTAATGCCTAACCTCATAATATAAATTACGGCAACGTGAAGCGTAAGGCGGGTGCGCGTAGCACACTGAGCACCGTAGCGAGACGAAGCACAGTGGGCTGAGTAGAACTCCTTAAAGCAGACGGCAACGACATGACCCTTTATGCGGTGGTTTTTATACACCTTATGCATTATATGTGTTGCATAAACTGCATAAAAATAGGCTTATCCTATGCATAAAAGCCAATTCTTTCTACGTCCTTTCTACGTCTTTTCTACGTAATCGGTATTAGGATGTATAAGAATTGCATAAAGTGCATATTTTTGAGGAGGACATATACCTGTGGTGGCAAGTTGCTGCTTTTGTTTTGCGGGCGTTGCATATATCGGAAAAATGTAGTAACTTTGTGCGCTATTTGTGCAAATAGCATTGTATTTGTGCAAATTAGCATTGTATAAGATATTTACCTACAGATATATGAAGAAATTTAACGAGTACAAACAACTGAATTTGCCGGAATTGAGCCGCGAGGTGCTGGCAGACTGGGAGAAAGAAGACCTGTTCCACAAGAGTATCACGACACGCGAGGGACACCCGCAGTTCCTGTTCTTTGAGGGTCCTCCCTCGGCAAACGGTATGCCGGGTATCCACCATGTGCTGGCACGTACTATCAAAGATACTTTCTGCCGCTACAAGACCATGCAGGGCTATCAGGTGCAGCGCAAGGCGGGGTGGGACACCCACGGACTGCCTGTGGAACTCGGCGTGGAGAAGATGCTGGGTATCACCAAAGAGGACATCGGCAAGAAAATCAGTGTGGACGAATACAACGCCGCTTGTCGCCGCGAGGTGATGAAATATACCAAGGAGTGGACCAACCTGACGAAGCAGATGGGGTATTGGGTGGATTTAGAGAACCCGTATATCACCTACGACAACAAGTATATTGAGACCCTGTGGTATCTGCTCAAGCGTCTGTACGAGAACGGCTACCTCTACAAGGGCTATACCATCCAGCCTTACTCGCCTGCGGCGGGTACGGGTTTGTCGTCGCATGAGTTGAACCAGCCCGGCTGCTACCGTGATGTGAAAGATACAACGTGTACAGCACAATTCTTGATTAAGGACATTAAAGACCTTAAGGTCCTTAACGACCTTAGGGACGCTGACGGCACACCCCTCTATGCTCTTGCATGGACGACCACGCCGTGGACATTGCCGAGCAATACGGCACTCTGCGTAGGCCCGAAGATTGACTATGTGGTGGTGCACGGAGAGAACCCCTATACGAAGATACCGGCTCTCTACCTGCTGGCTGAGGCGCGTCTGGCTGCCTACAGCAAAGAGTTGGGCGAGGCTCCCGAGGTGCTTTGGCGCGGCAAGGGAACCGACCTGGTAGGCATAGAATATGAGCAACTTATCCCGTGGGCTAAACCCGACGGCGATGCCTTCCGTGTGATAGCAGGCGACTATGTAACGACTGAGGACGGTACGGGTATTGTGCATATTGCGCCGACTTTCGGTGCAGACGATGCGTTTGTGGCAAAGAAAGCGAATATCCCGGGTATGGTCTTCCTGACCAAGAAAGGCGAACAACGCCCGATGGTGGATATGACGGGTAAGTTCTTCCTGCTTGAGGATTTGGACGATGCGTTTGTGGCAAATCATATCGATGTAGAGGCATACAAGCCGTGGGCAGGACGCTTTGTGAAGAACGCTTACGACCCCAATCTGACGGAAAAAGACGAGACCCTCGACATCAGTATCTGTATGGTGCTGAAAGCCGAGAACAAAGCCTTCCGCATTGAGAAGCACGTGCATACCTATCCGCACTGCTGGCGTACCGACAAACCGGTGCTTTACTACCCGCTTGACTCGTGGTTTATCCGCTCTACCAAAGCACGCGAGGAGATGATACGGCTGAACAACACCATCAACTGGCAACCCGAATCGACGGGTACGGGGCGTTTCGGCAAGTGGCTCGAGAACCTGAACGACTGGAACCTTTCCCGCTCGCGCTACTGGGGTACACCGCTGCCTATCTGGCGCACCGAGGACGGACAGGAAGAGATATGTATCGGGTCGATCAAGGAACTATTCGAGGAGATAGACAAGTCCATCAAAGCGGGCTTTATGAAAGAGAACCCGTACCCCAAACATATTGTGGGCGACTACTCGAAAGAGAACTACGACCCATCGGTGATCGACCTGCACCGCCCGTATGTGGACGGCATCATTCTCTGCTCGCCAAGCGGCAAGCCGATGAAGCGCGAACTCGACCTGATAGATGTATGGTTTGATTCGGGTGCGATGCCGTATGCGCAGAACCACTATCCGTTTGAGAACCAGGACGCTCCGCGCACGGCGGACTTTATCTGCGAGGGTGTGGACCAGACCCGCGGTTGGTTCTTTACGCTGCATGCCATCCATACGATGATAGAGGACAAAGTGGCGTACAAGAATGTGATTTCCAACGGATTGGTGCTGGATAAGAACGGAAACAAGATGTCGAAGCGGTTGGGCAATGCGGTGGACCCGTTTGCAACGCTCGACAAATACGGTGCCGACCCTGTGCGCTGGTATATGCTGACCAACTCCAGCCCGTGGGACAACCTCAAGTTCGACCCCGAGGGCGTGGACGAGGTGCGCCGCAAGTTCTTCGGCACGCTCTATAATACGTATGGTTTCTTTGCCTTGTATGCGAACGTGGATTCGTGGCAACCGAATGGTGATCAAGGCGTTCTGACGGAAATCGACAAGTGGATTTTGAGCCGCCTGAACTCGCTCATTCAGGAGGTTACCGCCGATTATGAGGCATACGAACCCACCAAGGCAGGACGTGCTATCTCCGACTTTGTGCAGGACGACTTGAGCAACTGGTATGTACGCTTGAACCGCAAACGTTTCTGGGGCGGGGAGATGAACGCTGACAAGCAGGCGGCATATACCACGCTCTACACCTGTCTGAAGACCGTGGCGCAACTGATGGCACCCAATGCACCGTTCTTTGCTGACCGCCTCTATCGCGACCTAACCGACGAGACCGTGCATCTGAGCAACTGGCCGAAAGCCGACGAGGCATTGATTAATAAAGATTTGGAACGTAGTATGTATCTGGCTCAGCAGGCTACATCGATGATACTGAGTTTGCGCAAGCGTGCCGAGAAAAATGTGCGTCAGCCGTTGCAGAAAGCCGTTATCCCCGCGCCCGACAAAGAGACGCTGCAAGCCCTGCTCCATGTGCAAGACCTGATCAAGAGCGAGGTGAACGTGAAGGAGTTGGTTATCACCACCGCCGAGAACTCCGAAGTAAGACTCGTGAAGAAAATCAAGCCGAACTTCAAGGTATTGGGCAAGAAAGTGGGCGGTAAGATGAAAGAACTGGCTGCGGCTATCGGTAAGATGACGCAGGACGAGATTGCGCAGTTTGAGGCGGCAGGTACGTTCCGACTGCTGGATATTGACCTTGTAGCAGAGGATGTGGATATCATTACCGAGGATATGCCAGGCTGGTTGGTTGCCAACAATGGTATCCTTACCATCGCCCTCGATATCGAACTCAACGACGCCTTGATAGAGGAGGGGATAGCACGCGAACTGATCAACCGTATCCAGAACCTGCGCAAGACATCGGGCTTGGAGATAACCGACCGTATCGCCATAGAGATAGAGCGCCGCGACGAGATTGCCGCTGCTGTGGAGCACTGCCGTGACTACATCGCTTCGCAAGTCCTCGCCACCTCGCTTACGCTTGTGGACAAGGTGGCAGAGCCGCAAGTGCTCGATATGGACGGCTATATGGTAAACATCAACATTAGGAAAGCATAGGGTATGATTGCCTATTTCTCGGGTACGGGCAACTCGCGGTATGTGGCAGAGACGATTGCCCAAACGATAAATGATAGAGCGGTTGCTATAGAAACGGCTTGTCCCTCTCTGCAATTAGCGGAAGGAGAGGTCTTCGGGGTGGTGGTACCTACTTATTGTTGGGGACTGCCTGACATAGTAAGAGAATGGCTGAAATCCATTTGTGGTACATTGCTATCCGATACATATTGCTTTCTGGTAGTTACTTATGGCACCACTACGGGACAGATAGGAGTTCAGGCTGATGAATTGCTGAATGGTATCATAGGCAGACCTTTTGATGCACAATTCAGCGTTCGTATGCCGGATGTGTGGACACCTATCTTTGACTTGTCCGACATAGCATCTGTGGCAAAACAAGTACAATCCGCCAAAGCGGAAACGCAACAAGTGGCTCATAAAATAGCATTGCACACACAGGGTAAACATATCCGTTGTGCTATTCCTGCACCCATTGCAAGATTGTATTATCGTACATATGAGAAAAAGCGTCAAACATATCATTTGCATGCTGGTGCTACCTGTATCGGTTGCGGGTTGTGTGCCAAGCGTTGTCCCGTGCAGGCTATTGAAATGAAAGCCGACAAGGGGGCGGATAAAAGACATCCGGAGTGGATAAAACCCCAATGCACAATGTGCCTGCGCTGCTTGCACCATTGTCCGAAATTTGCTATACAGTACGACAATAAGACCATTCATCATGGGCAATATGTTTTCCAAAAGTACAATACTACAAATATAGAAAATAGCATAAATAAATAGTAATTCTATGAAAAAGAATATCTTACGTATTGCCATTGTGGCATTGATTGGAGTGCTGATGGCATCGTGTATGGGAACATCTGATGTATCTTTCTCGCAAAGTGATCTGTTAGGACTTTGGCAGGAGGATAACACACAGCATTTTGTGCGTTTCACCACGGAGAACGCCGATGAGACTTATTCGTATGGGCGTGAGTGGGACGAGGCGGAGGATGTAACCGAGAGCGACTTGAAAGACTATGGAAACGGTTGGTTCAAGTGGAAATTGGTAAAAGCAGATCTTACAGAGATACATCTGATGGATAACGGCGGTGCGGAGATACCGAAGATCTATACGGTTACCAAACTGACAGACACCGAATTACAATACAAGGACGATTACAAGAAAACGCATTCGTTTACCAAGGTGATTGCTGCGAAATGAAACGTTTTTGGAAGATATTCGGTATCACGCTCGGTGCGATAATCGGGGTGTTGCTGATTGTGGTGTGCGTGGCGATTTGGCTGATATTCACGCCCGCACGGCTGACACCTATCGTGCGGCAAGTGGCGGACAAGTACATCACCTGCGAACACGCGTTGGGCGAGGTGGACTTGACGTTCTTTTCCACGTTCCCCGAGTTCGGTTTGCGCGTGGACGGACTATACCTTATCAACCCCATGGAGGGTGCACAGAGCGATACCCTCTTGGCTGCACCCGAGGTGGTTGCTACGGTGAACGTAATGGAGTTTTTGCAACATAATAATCTGGTTGTTAAAGAGTTATCTTTGCCTGATGCGGTATCGAATATCTATATCGCCGCCGATGGTACGACCAATTTCGATGTATTTGCGCTCTCATCGGACACCACGGCTGCCGATACCACTTCTTCGGGGCTGCCTTTCAAGCAAATCAGCGTGGACGCCGCCCGTATCGAGGGGCGGTATATCTCATTTGTGGACGAGAAAGACACTATCTCCGCTTCGCTGGCAAACACCGTCTTGGCGGCTTGTATCGGCAGTTGGGACGATGTGTTGCTCACCCTCCGATCGGAGGCGGTTAGTGCCACGCTCGGCGATACGCAATATGCGGACAGCCTGCAGGTGGCGGTCTCGTTGCCTGTCTCGGCGGATTTGGAGAATATGCACTTTGCATTGCACAAAGCCGAATTGCAGGTAAATGAGTTTGCTTTGCAGTTGGATGGCACGGCTGACATAGGCGACTCGATTACCTTAGATATGCACGCGCGTGCGCACGAATGGCAGATAGAGCCGCTATTGGCACTTTTGCCCGCTTCGGTGACGGACATGCTCCGCGACATCAGTGTGGACGGGCGTGTGTCGCTCGATGCCGATGTGCGGGGTGTGTATTGTGGGTCGCATATGCCGTTGGTGGATGCACATGTGGTGCTTGAGGACGGGCGTGGCAAGTATACTGCATTGCCTTATACTCTGCGCGATGTGGCATTGGACGCTGACGCACATATCGACCTCAACGACGACAAGGCGAGTGCGGTACAGATCCATTCGCTGACGGCAAAGACCAAAGACAGCCAAATAGACGCTTCGGGTGAGGTTACGGAACTGATGGCGGATATGTTGCTTGACCTCGAACTGAACGCCGATTTACACTTGCCCGATATAGCCTATTTCCTGCCGGAGAATATACTAACCACAGGGCAAGGTCAGGGTAAGGTCAGGGCAAAGATACACCTAAGCGACCTGACGGATATGCGTTTGGAGCGCGGGCAGTTCAGCGGCGATATCCGCCTGCAAGGCGTGGATTTCCAAATGGACAGTATGTTGGCTAAACTGCCCGATACGCACCTGCAATTCACATTGCCCAACCCCAAGCCGTCGCATAAGTCGGTCGGTTGGCTGGCGGCACAAGTGTCGTTGCAAAGTGTTGATTTCGAGATGATTGATGCACTGACAGCACAACTCGGGCAAACCGATTTGCAACTTGAGGCAAGCAATATCTTGGGCAGCAGTCCTGTCCTTTGCGCCACGCTCGGACTGCAGTCCGCAGCATCTCTGCACGCGGTAATGGACAGTATGGAGGCAACCATCGCCGCCCCACATCTGGTTGCCTATGCGGAGTACAACACCAAGGATACTACGGCAGTGCCTACCTTGCAGGCGAACCTCTCGTTCGACGACCTGCGCGGCTGCTACACGGATATACAGGCACATCTGTCCAAGTCTTCGCTGGAGGCGAACCTCCGCCCCGGCAAGCGCAACAAGTCCGTCCCGCGTCTGGAGGCATCTGTCCAGACAAAGGCGCTTGAGGGCAAAATGGGCGATGATGTGCAGGTGAAGACGGCAGCGCTGTCTCTCAAAGCGTCAGCACGTTACAACAAACAGGGCGAGAACCTGCTCTTGCAATGGAACCCGAAACTGGATGTCGATCTGCAGTCGGGTGAGGCGCACTTGGCGGCTATCGGCAAGCCTGTTTATATCCCGCAAATCACGTTCACCTATTCGAACAAAGATTTCCAAATCGCACAGTCGCAAGTGCGGGTTGGCAACTCCGACTTTGCCCTCTCGGGCGAGGTGCAGAACATCGGCGCATGGCTGCGCAAAGAGGGCACTTTGGAGGGCGAACTGAACTTTGTCTCCGACCATACCGATGTCAACGAACTGATGGCACTCTGCTCTGCCGACTCGGGCAGCGAGGAGACTTCTGAAAACAAAGAACAAAGAACAAAGAACGAAGAACAAGATAGCAACACAAACAACGAAAAGTACGCAAACAACGCCGAGAACGGCGAAGCCTCGCCGTTCCTCGTGCCGCTCGGTGTGGATGTCGCGCTCAACACGCATATCAAAGAGGCGGTGGTGTTCAACGAGGTGGCGCACGACCTGAAAGGCAAACTCTACATCAAAGACGGCACACTCGTGCTGGACGAGATGGGTTTTGTCTGCAATGCCGCCAAACTGCAACTCACCGCGATGTACCGCACTCCGCGCCGCAACCATATCTATGTCGGCTTCGACTACCACATGCTCGACATCGACATCGCCGAACTTATCCATATGATTCCGCAACTCGACTCTGTCGTGCCGATGTTGCGTGCGTTCAAGGGCGCAGCGGAGTTCCATCTTGCGGCGGAGACCTACACCAATGCCAAATATGAACTGAAGCCTTCCACTCTGCGCGGGGCATGCAGTATCTTCGGCAAAGACCTTGTCGTGATGGACAACGCAACGTTCAGCAAAATATCCAAGTTGCTGCTTTTCAACAAGAAAACCGAGAACAAAGTGGATAGCATCTCCGCCGAACTGACGGTCTATAAGAAGGAGATAGATGTCTATCCGTTCTGCGTCTCGCTGGACAACTATATGGTGGCACTCGGCGGGCGGCACAACCTCGATATGACTTTTGACTACGACATCAACGTCCTTTCGCCTATCTATTTGGGCGTGAACGTATCGGGCAATATCGACGACCTGAAAATCAAGTTGGCGAAGTGCAAGTTTGCCAAAGATTTCAAGCCGCATTTCCACGGCAAAGTGGATGAAGAGAGTGCCAACCTCAGAAAGATGATACGCGAATCCATGCGTAAAAACGTAAAAATACAATAATATGAAGAAATCAGTTCTATTCGGCATCGCCGCAATCACGCTTATGGCATGTAACAATCAGAACCCGTTTTTGTCGGAGCAGAACACGCCTTACGGTGTTCCCGCTTTCGACAAGGTAAAAACCGAGCACTATATGCCCGCTTTCGAGGCGGCTATAGCCCAGAACCAAGCCGAGATAGAGGCTATCGTGTCCAATCCTGCCGAACCTACTTTCGAGAATACCATCGTCGCGCTTGACCGCAGCGGTGGTCTGCTGGAGAAAGTGAGCGGAGTGTTCTTCAATGTATTGGAGGCTGACGGCAACGACGAGATGAACCGTATCGCCGAGAAAGTAACTCCTATGCTCTCCGACTTGAGCGACGGTATCCTGCTCAACGACAGCCTGTTCCAACGCATCAAGTTTGTGTACGACCAGCGTGAGCAACTCGGGCTGAACACCGAGCAGATGCGTCTCCTCACCGAGACCTACAAGCATTTTGCCCTCAACGGTGCCAATCTGCTGCCCGAGCAGAAAGAACGTCTCAAGGAGATCAACAGCGAGTTGGGCTTGCTCTCCCTGCAATTCGGCAACAACGTGGTAGCCGAGACCAATGCCTACCAACTCTTCATCACCGATGAGAACGAACTCAAAGGGCTGCCCGAGAGCGCGAAAGCCGCTGCCAAAGAGGAGGCAACCGCTGCCGGACGCCCCGATGCATGGCTCTTTACGCCCAAGCGCACCTCGTTCACGCCCGTTCTGCAGTACTGCGAGAACCGCGACTTGCGCCGCGAACTGCTGCTGGCATACACCACCCGCGGCAACCACGACAACGAGTACGACAACAAAGCCGTCATCGTCAAGACAATGAAACTGCGTGTCGAGAAAGCGCACCTCTTCGGTTACGACTGCCCCGCCGACTATATCCTCGCCGACTGCATGGCGCACGATGCCAAGACCGTGGACGCTTTCCTCCAATCCGTTTGGGAACCCAGTCTCAATGCTGCCAAGCGTGAAGCCGCAGAACTGCAAACGCTTATGAACGAAGACCTGCCCGGTGAGGAACTGCAGCCGTGGGATTGGTGGTACTATGCCGAGAAACTCCGCAAAGCGAAATACGACCTCGATGAGGAGCAACTCAAACCCTATTTTGAACTGAGCAACGTCCGCAAAGGGGTGTTCGGATTGGCGCATAACCTCTACGGGCTCAATTTCGAGCAACTCACCGATATGCCTGTCTATAATCCCGAGGTCGAGGTATTCAAAGTAACGGATGCCGAGGACAACCTGGTGGGAATCCTCTACACCGACTATTTCCCCCGTGCAGGCAAACGCCCGGGCGCATGGATGAACAATATCCAAAGCCAGTATGTGGATGCAGAGGGTGTGGACCATCGCCCTGTCATCATCAATGTCGGCAACTTCAACAAGCCTACCAAGGGCAATCCGTCGCTTCTCTCTATGGACGATGTCGAGACCCTCTTCCACGAGTTCGGACATGCCCTCCACGGACTGCTCTCCAAGGCTACCTACAAGAGTCTCTCCGGCACCAATACCCCGCGCGACTTCGTCGAACTGCCCTCGCAGTTTATGGAGAACTACTGCTACCGCCCCGAGATAATGAAAACGTATGCTTTCCATTATCAGACCGGTGAGGTGATGCCCGACTCGCTGATTCAGAAAATCAACAATGCCAAGACTTTCAACCAGGGGTTTGTCGAGACCGAGTTGCTGAGTGCTTCTATTCTTGATATGGACTACCACGAGATGACCGACACCGCTGACTTTGATGTCAATGTGTTCGAGGCGGAGTCAATGGCAAAAATGAATATGATACCGCAGATTATCACGCGCTACCGCTCTACATTCTACAACCACATCTTCACCACGGGTTACGAAGCCGGCTACTATAGTTACACATGGTCGGCAGTCTTGGACGCAGACGCTTTTGCGGCTTTCGAAGAGACGGGCGACATCCTCAATCCTGAGGTGGCTAACCGCTTCCGCCATTTGTTGGAGCAGGGTGGTACCCGTGATGCAGCCGAACTCTATCAGGAGTTCCGCGGCAAACCCGCCGACCCAAAATACCTCTTGGAGCGTAAGGGGTTTGTAGAAGAGCCGTCTGATGCAGCAGACTCATCCGATGTAGAAAAATAATAGGATGTCGGATATACACCGGCGGAAAAAACGCCGCTGACATATCCCGCTTTCTGTCTAACAGGCTGCCTACAAATGTAGGCAGCCTGTTTTGTCATATCACGCTTCTGATACTCTCCCTGTCATCTGTATAGCAACAATAGGTGATTGATAGGTGATTGATAGGTGATTGATAGGTGATTGATAGGTGATTCCTTATAGGATAGCGGGCGTTTACCCGGCAGTTGGCACTATGATTATAGCAATCGGAGTATATCGATAAACTCGGTATAGGTGTAAGCGCCGTCTTCTTTCCGGTTTTGATAGACGAGGAAATAGCGGTATTCACTGCCCGCCTTGTTTGCCCACATACTGCCGAGCAGAATCTTGTCGGCGGCATCAAGGTGGTCGCCTTTGGTCTCAAGCAGTACCGTTTTTCCGCGCTTGGTGCGGATAATAAAGTCGGGATAGTGGTTGATAAATCCGTTGATACAGAAGTCTTTGCGCTCGCGGTTGCGCGTCCACCATTCTACATTCTCCAGGTTCGCCACCTCATTGATGACCTGTCGCTCAAAGCCGTTGACATCTTCTTCGCGTGTGTGCAGCATCTTGGTGATACTGTCTTGCGGAGCGGAGAGTACAATCTCGTCGGGGATAGAGAACGCGGGGCGCACAAAGATTCGGTCGGTGTCCAATCTGCGGCGGAACTGCTGCTGTTTGTAGCGGCTTTCCAATGCCAATATATCTTGCTTCAGCACTTGCGTATATTCGTTGATGTGCAGGAGGAACTGCTCGAAGTCCGCCTCACGGAACTCAATAAACCGCTGTTCGATATAGGCTTGCACGTCTTTTTGAGTGAGGGGTATCATCTTGCCCATGAGTGCCGCCACCTCGCTGCTGCAGCGGGTGCGCTTGCTTTCTATATTGTCTGCATTGCGTATGTAGTTCAGTATCAAGTCGTAAGCCGAACCTTTGATTTTCTCGTAGCGGGGTGTGTGGTCGTCCGTTTGGTCGGAAATATCCACTTTGTAGAGGCTCGTTTCTGTCGCTTCGCACGAGAAAGGCGGTGTCTCCTGTGCGGAAAGGCGGAAACCTTGCAGCAGGTCTTCGCCCTCCAGCAGGTGTTCGCTTGCCTCGCCGAAGATATTACCGGGCGAAGTCTCGTCCCTGATAAAGAATTGCGGCAGCCGAATCGCTTTGGCACTCTCGGCAAAGAGCGACTGAATCGTGGCGCGTTTGACACTTCCTGCCAGTTCTACCGGCACTTGTTCGCCGGTCTGCTGCTGTATCTGTTGTTCCATGTCTGTGGCTTGTTGGTGTGCGGTGGCGAGTATCTGTGCCACTTCTTTGTTGTCTTCTGTTGTGTTTTGTGATTGATATGCTATGTCGGTGCGTCCGTCGAAACGGATAGCGGTGGTGTCGATGTCATCGGCTGTGGTCGTCTGCGGGTGTGTCTCTTCGGGGAAGAGCATTTGCAGGATAGGGGCGGCACTTGGTGCAGGTGCAGGGGTTTCCGCCATATCAAGGGAGCGGTAGTCGCGGGCGGAGAACCCTGCATGGTTGAGCCCCGCCACTACGCTTTGCAATGTGTCCTGGAACCTTGCCGAGGCGGTCAGTACGTAGGACAGGTTCAGCACATCGGCTGTGTTGCGCCGCGCATACGGCAGGCGCAACACGCGCCCCACTATCTGCTCCACGTCCACGCTCGACGACTTGTCCGCCAGCGATGCCAGTATGTAGGCAAACGGGCAGTCCCAGCCCTCTTTGAGGGCGTTGATGGTGATGATATAGCGCACGGGGCAATCGGGCGACATGAGGTCGATGCCTGCCAGTTCGTTGATGTCGGCGGTCTTGATCTTGATTTGCTCTTCGGGGATATGGAGTGCCGTCAGTTTCTCGCGTATCTTGCCGAAGGTCTCGCGCTCCTCGTCTTTGTTCTTCGGTTGGGCTTGAAACAGCACTATCGGGCGTATGTAGCGTGTCGGGTCTTGGCGGGCGGTCTGCTCGAGGGAGCGTTGCAGGTGCAATGCCGAGTCAATGACTTGGTTTTTGTTGGTATGGTTATAGACAATCACGGGCAGTTTGACCATGTTGTTGCGTTTGAGTTCCAGCGCGTCGGTGAAACAGATGATGTTGCTGTTCTGTTTGGGCGTGGCGGTCAGGTCAAGCACTATGGAGGGTGCCATATCGTTGAGCATATCCTCCGAGAGCGGGGTGTTGGCGTTGTGGCTCTCGTCCACTATCACCACGGGGTGCAGCGCCCGCAGCACGGACATCAGTTGTATCTCGCCCGCAGCGTCCGCCACGGCACCGGGCAGACCGGCAAACGACTGCAGGTAACCGTTGTCCTGATAGACCTTGCGCCCGTCTTTGTTGGTGGCGCGGAACGAATCGAACGTCGCCACCATAATGCACAGGTTCTCCCGCACGTTGTTGAGCGAGAACCCCTGCCCGAGCAACGCCTGCTGCTTGTCGAAGACCAGGACACGGCTGTTGAAATCGGTGTCAATACGCTGCCGGTACGGGTGTCGCGGGTTGGTGAGGTGGCGCAGTGTCTGCTCCAGAATAGTAGTGGACGGCACTAACCATACCACCATTTGGCAGGCGGTGTGTATGTGGTTGAACAGCACCCGCAGTGCCGCCGAGGCAAGCAGGGTCTTTCCGCCGCCCGTCGGTACTTTACAGCAGATATGCGGGGCGTGGCGGACATTGTCCTTGTAGGGCTCGATGGCGGTACCGCGGCAAGGCTCGTAAGCGGGACGGTTGGTGCGCCAGAAAGTACGGAACGCCTCCACATAGTTGTGGTGCGGGTCTTGCTCGATAAGGGTGAGATAACGCTCTATCTCGTCCAGGTTGTGCTGTTGGTATGATTTCAGTTCCATTCGTGTCTCCTTTCTCCATTAAAGACCATTAAAATCCCATTAAAAGTCTCCGTTAATTATTGTTGATTAGCCATTAATTCCTCATTATCCTACACTTTTTTGATGTCGCGGGGGATTTGCTTGAAGGTGATGTGGTGGGTAAGCATAAAGTCGCGGCTCAATCGGCAGCAGTCGGCATAGATGATATACTGCTCGGCTTGGTCGGCTGGGGTGAACGTGTTGAGAAACGCCCTGTCCAATACCGTCTCCTCGCCACGTTTGTAATAGAAATAGTAGTTGGTGCCGTCCTTGCGCCCTAACAAGTAGGGGTGTGGGGGACGGTGTGTACCGACGACGCGGGACGCGTCGTCCCCACAATCTTTTGGACTATGGTACGGCGTATTCGTTTCGCTGAACCATATATACCGCCGTATCTGCTCGGTGTCCGCATGGTCGTTGAGGAGTCCGGTCTGCGGGTCATAGATGATGTCGCCCAGTTCGTAGAACGCAAACGAACCGCCCGTACCCGCCACGGCTTTGCTGCCCTCGCCGTAACCGTCTATCACACGGCGCACCCGCTCGGCAGTAATGGTCTCGGCATAGTCGCACATCTCCACCAAGATAAACCGCCTGTGCCCGCCGTCCTGCTTGTTGAGGTTCAATACCGCATGGGCCGTTGTCCCCGAACCCGCAAAGGAATCGAGGATGAGGGCGTTAGGATTGTTGTGTAATAAACTGACTAAATGTTCTACAAGTCGAATGGATTTAGGGTTTGTAAAATTTGCAACACCCATTATCTGTTTATACTCTTTTGTCCCCTCTTCTGAGGTTCCGAACCTATCAGCCTCCAATAAATTCATTTGCGCTTGTCCCGTTGCCTCTGACAAAAATATTTTCTTACTTAAACTCCCTTTTGCCTGATATACTAAATTGTCCGCATACAATCTGTCTAATGTTTCTTGATTAATAAACCATTTTTTAGTTAAGAATGTACCATCTTTCAGTTTCAAAGTTTTTTCTTTATTGGAATTAGAATCAGCCCAAAGTGGTGCAGTACGCCATAATCCTCTCTGATCATTGTCAGGATTTCGATAAGTCTTTTTTATGTAGTCAATGTCAATACTATCAATGTTAAATAGTATGTTTTCTTTATGGGCAGCATAACACAATACATATTCTGTATTTAGAGATATGCCTAAAGATGCATTCCGCTCTTTATCTACTAATTTATTAGAAGGTCGTACTTTCTTGTGCCAAATAAAATCACTTATAAAATTCCCTGCGCCGAATATCTCGTCGCAGATTAGTTTGAGGTTGGCTTGCTCGTTGTCGTCAATGGAGATGAAGATGGCACCGGTGGGGGAGAGCAGTTTTTGGAGGAGGACAAGGCGGGGGTACATCATACAGAGCCACTTGTCGTGGCGGGTAAGGTCTTCGGCTTCTTTGCCCACCACCGCACCCAACCACTTGCGGATATGCGGGTCGTTGACGTTGTCGTTGTACACCCAACCTTCATTGCCCGTATTATAGGGCGGGTCGATGTAGATGCAATCCACGCGGTTCTCATACTCGGGCAGCAACGCTTTGAGTGCCTCAAGGTTGTCGCCGTGGATAATTTTATTGACCTCCCCAACCCCTCCAAGGGAGAGGCTATCGGTATCGACACCGACGACCGCGGGCGAGGCGCCCACGTCCCCGGCAGCCCTGATGTTTTTGACGACGCGGGACGCGTCGTCCCCACACGTATTGTTCACATTGCCATACGTGTATTGCTGTTTCAAGACGCGGTAGGGAACGTCGTTGTGGTGGGTCTGTACTTTCTCTTTTCCTATCCAGTGGAGGGTGGGCATAATGGTCTGTCTTGCGGTGGTCGCCCTTGCCCTCGGCGACCGGTACGGATACAAAAAAACGTGGGCAACTATACCTATCGAACTTACCTTGGAGGTTTAGGAACATACCCTGGCACTAAGTTCGGTACTATACAGCGTCCACGTGCATATATACACGCCATACACGACAAGGGAATACCCCGTTGTCGTGCGGCGGAGGTATATACACTCCGTAAACGTCCACTGATACCGCCCTCTGAGTGCCTTTTGAAAGTTCCTAATTTCCAATGGTCAGATTGCGACGAGTAAACGTCTTTTTCTCTTATGTCGGTTGCACGGTGTGCTTGTTATGGCAAATCGGCAACACGTGTGCAAAGGTAAACATTTTCCGCGAGATACGCAAATTAAATATGTATTGCCATATGCAACAAGTTTATATTCTCCTCAAAAATACTGTTTTTATGCAGTATATGCGACGGATATAGTGCATAAAGTGTATAAAAGCACTGCATAAAGGGTAATCTTTTCTACGTCCTTTCTACGTCTTTTCTACGTAATTGGTATTACCCTATATAGAAATTGCATACTCTGCATACTTTGCATATTACTTGTTAATTATTACTTGTTAATTGTGTATGTGATTTTTTTTGTATATCTTTGCGGTGTTTTTGAAAATCCCGCTTCTGTATGAAATTTCTTGCCCGTATCACACGTATGTCTATGCCGGTAGCCTTGGTGCTGTCGGTTGTGGTGCTGTGCGGGTGGATTCCGGGGTTCCTGTATGGTGATTGGCGGCAGGTGCTGCCTACGCTGTTGCTTGTGGTGGTGAACGGGGTGATGTTTTGGTATCTGACGGTTTGCGCGGGGCTGGCACGCGACAGAGACGGTTTGCCGTTGTTCGTTTATCTGTTGTCCGCAACGGCTTTCCTTGCCGCTAATGGTTGTTGGCAGGGGCAGACGGCGGTATTGTGTATGCTGTTGGTATTGCTGTTGCTGCGCAAAGCGTTTCGCGAGGACGAACCTACGGAGAGTGCTTTTGTGGCGGCATTGCTCCTGTCCGGGGTTTCGCTGGTGTTGCCGGATATGGTATGGCTGATACCCGCTGTGTGGGTGGCATATATTCTGTTACATTCTTTCGGCTTGCGTGTCTGGCTGGCTACGCTGATAGGGGCTGCGGTGTTTGCTATCTATTTCCTGTTGGCATGGCATTTCGGTTGGATTGAAAATGTGTATATGCCGATGTTCCACCGTGTATGGCTGTTCTCTGCTTTGCCGCTATGGGAGGCAATAGAAGAGGTGTCTATGGTAGGGATAGGCATCGTGTTGTTTGTGGCTTCGCTGGTGAGAACGGACAGAGACAGCACCGGGCAGCAGAACTGGCTTCTGCTCTTTACGTTGTTTTTTATTGTTGCAGGCGGCTTGTCGCTGTTCCCTATGCGCACGGCGGCAACGGCTTGCTGCGGTTCGCTGCTTCCGGTGGCTCTGCTGCTCTTTTCGGGGCTGTGGGTGCTGTTCTTCCGCCAGCGGGAGTCGGCGGCAAGGGGGATTATGTATATAATTGGACTCATACTCTTGGTAGTATGTTATTGGATATAAGATGAGAATACATTTTATTGCAATCGGTGGTGCGGCAATGCACAACCTCGCTATGGCTGTAGCGAGCAAGCCCGGCTATGTGGTTACGGGGTCGGACGACGAGATTTTCGATCCTGCGCGGACGCATCTGCGTGAGGCGGGATTGCTGCCCAAGGAAACGGGCTGGCACCCCGAGACGATAACGCCGGATATAGATGCCATCATTCTGGGTATGCACGCGCGGGAGGACAATCCCGAGTTGGTGCGTGCCCGCGAACTGGGGCTGAAGATTTATTCGTTCCCCGAGTACCTGTACGAGCAGACCAAGGACAAGATACGTATTGTGGTAGGCGGCAGCCATGGCAAGACCACTACCACTTCGATGATTCTCTACGTCTTGCAGCACTTAGGTATCGAAACCGACTATATGGTGGGTGCGCAGATAGAGGGCTTCGAGCGTATGGTGCGCCTGAGCGATACCGCCAAGTATGCGGTGTTCGAGGGCGACGAATACCTGACTTCGCCGCTCGACCTGCGTTCCAAATTCCTGTGGTACCACCCGCATATCGCCATTCTGACGGGTATTGCGTGGGATCATATCAATGTCTTTCCCACTTTCCCGCAGTATGTGGAGACCTTCCGCAAGTTTGTAGATACTATCGAACCCGACGGCACGTTTATTTATTACGCAAACGATGAGAACCTGCAAGCGATAGCCGCAGGGGCGCGGGCGGACATATCGTGTGTGCCTTACGATGCCTATACGGGCAGCGTACCCATGCAGGTCTTCGGGCGGCACAATATGCAGAACCTGCAGGCGGCATGCTTGGCGTGCCAACGGATTGGCGTACAGGCGGACGATTTCTACCGTATCATCAGCACGTTTACGGGAGCTAGCAACCGTCTGGAGAAGATCTGCGAAACGGCGGATTCGGTGGCATACAAAGACTTCGCCCATTCGCCCAGCAAACTGCGGGCTACGGTCAATGCCGTGCGCGAACGCTATCCCGGCAAGAAACTGGTGGCGTGTATGGAGTTGCATACGTTCAGTTCGCTGATGGCGGATTTTCTGCCGCAGTACAACGGCTGTATGCAGGAGGCGGATGTGGCATTGGTCTATTTCAACCCCAAAGTGATAGAACACAAGCGGCTTACGCCCATTACCGCTGAAGAAGTCCGCCGTGCTTTCGGTTCGGCGAATGTGGAGGTCTTCACCGACAGTGCGGCGATGCAGGCACGTCTGCGGAGTATGGACTACAAAAATACCGCTCTGCTGATGATGACCAGCGGCACATTCGATGGGATAGACATCCCCGCCTTTGCCAAGCAACTGCTGACCACATAATGCAACCCGGTTGCAGGAAAAAAACAGTACCTTTGCAGCGTAAATTGGAAAAACTATACGCTATGCAAAGGTACTATTTTTTATTGTGTGTCTATATGGCGGCTGTACTGACAGGCTGCAGCGGGCATAACCATGAACACCACGACCATGAACACGATCACGAACACGAGACAACGGAGCATCACGAGCATAAGGCGGGCGAGATAGTCTTCTCGCCCGAGAAGGCGGCTGCGGTAGGTCTGCAGACCGAGACCATTGTGGCACAACCCTTTACGGAAGCCGTCAAGGTATCGGGGCGGCTGGCTACTCCGAACAACAAAGTGCAGGCGGTGGTAGCGGCTATGGACGGTGTCATCAGTATGCAGCGCACCATCAACGAGGGAACGGCTGTACGCAAAGGCGAGGTGCTGGCACATATCTCCGTGCGCGGTATGGCGGCAAGCGACCCCGTGGAGACGGCGCGTATCCAATATGAGACCGCCCGCAAGGAGTACGACCGTGCGCAGGGGCTGACCGGCAGCCAAATCATCTCCGCACAGGAGATGGAGCAGATAACCCTGCGCTACCAAAATGCCAAAGCGCAGTACGAAGCCCTGCAAGGCAAAAAAGCCGATGACGGTTGTATCGAGATACGCGCCCCGCAGAACGGCTATGTGAGCGGATTGAACTTCGCCAACGGTGACTATGTGCAGGCGGGGCAGGTGTTGCTCAGCGTGAGTCAGACGCAGCAACTGCTGCTGCAAGCGGACGTGCCGGAACGCTATTGGAACCGATTGGGCAGCGTGCGCAGTGCCAACTTCATACCCGCTTACAGCGACACCACCTATCGTCTGGCGGATATGAACGGACGCCTGCTGTCGGTGGGCAGGACGGCGGACACGCAAACGGGCTACGTGCCTGTGGTGTTCGCTTTTGATAACAAGGCGGGCTTGGTCTCGGGTGCATATGCCGATGTCTATCTGCTCTTGGCTGACCGTCAGGAAGCCCTGTCCGTACCCCTGTCTGCTATCACCGAGGAGCAGGGTGTCTATTCGGTCTATGTGCAACTGGACGAGGACTGCTACATGAAGCGCGAGGTAACCCTCGGTCAGAGCAACGGCGAGCGCGTCTTGGTCAGGAGCGGTCTCCGCTCGGGCGAGACGGTCGTTACCCGCGCCGCCCTGCAAGTGAAACTCGCCGGCAGTGCCACCGTGATACCCGGACACACGCATAATCATTGACCTCCCAAACCCCTCCAAAGGAGGGGCTCAATAGAACGGATACCCGTAAAATGGTGGTAAATTTCAGAAAGGTGGTAAATGTGGCAGTTTAATGACTATATAAACCATGCATATAGTATTAAAATAATTATACATCTCCATCGCCTCTTCCCCGTGTCAAACAGCATAGGATACGCAATGGATGCGCAAGGGATAGGCAACTGATGTAATGTTAATGAAATACAAATATAGTATCATCATCAGATATAAAATTTATGGATAATCTGTGACAATGCGGCGTAGCCGCCCGTTTACAAAAGACCCAATAACAATAGTATGAAAAAGATTTTGTACAAGAGCCTTTTTGTCATAGCAGCCTTGCTCACTGCCGGTATCACCGCCACCGCGGAGACGTACATACAGCAGGACAGCATCACGCGGAACAAGCAGGATTTTGCTTATTTGGTTGCATACACCGAGGCGAACTATGCCGCGTTCCCTGCGATTATGCAGGCGGGGTATGCCGCTCCCTATCAGGCGATGAAAGACTCTTTCGGGCTGAAGATCAGCAGCGGCGAGTGGGGCATACGGCAAGCCGCGTGCGAGTATGTCTATTGGTTCAATGCGCAGTTCGATGCCCATTTCTATGTGGACGAGCGTCTTTTTTGGCAGGTCTATAAACGCCGCGACACACCTGACTACCAGCAACTGATGAACTATGCGCCGCAGGCGGTGTCGCAACGCGTGAACAAGAAGACATGGCTGCTGCGCATACCCTCATGCGCGGGGCAGAACCCCACCAACGAGTGGGTGTCGCAGGCGGTGGAATCGTTCCTGCAAAGCGGTTGCAAGCACCTCATCATAGACTTGCGCGGCAACAGCGGTGGCAGCGATATGATATGGATGCCGCTTCTGCCTCTGCTCATCGACCACCAAGCCGCCGTGCCCGAGACCTACTGGTTCCGCAACACCCACGCCAACCGCTACCACCCCGCTATGCAGGACGGGGCATTGGCTGTCATTTCCGACCACGACAACCCCGCGCCCTCTTTCCTGCAGGTCGGCGCGGACGAGGGCGATGACGACGAAGCCATCCCCGCACACGACGCACGGATACATATATCGTTTATTATCGACCGCAAAACCGCCAGTTCGGCAGAGACTATCCTGCGCGTTGCGCAGAACTACACCGCCCGCGAGCGATACACTATCTACGGCAAAGAGAACAGCGCAGGGGCGTCCGAGACGGGCAACCTATTCCCCTTCCATTTGCCAAACAGCCGCATACAAATCTTCTACCCGAACACGGTGTCATCGCTATTCCTGCGCAACGGACACCCGAGCAAAGCCTCGGGCATCGCACCCGACTTACGTATCGAACTGCCATACCCCGACACGCTGACCGACAACATAGACAGTTGGGTACGATACATAACAGAACGACCCGACAAAACTCTGACCTCCCCCAACCCCTCCAAAGGAGGGGCTTACAAAGCGAACAAAAAGTAAAATGATTATGATAGCCAAGATAACAGCCCTTGCCTTGCTGGCAAACTTCTATGCGGTCTATTTCGGCAAGAAAGCCGCCCAACGCAGACAGAGCATACAGACCAACCAAATCGGTGTCGGCAGCAAACCCAAACGGGTGCTGCGGATAGAGCGGCTGATGGGCATAGCCACTCTGTTGGTCGTGCCGGTGGAAGTAGTGAGTATCATTGTTTTCCCACAATGGACACTGATTCCGCAGTTGCGGGATTGCCCTGCCTTGCAATGGGCGGGACTGGTGATAGCAGCATCGGGACTGGTGTTTTTCATCATCGCCGTGCTGACCATGGCGGACAGTTGGCGGGCGGGCATACCCGAGAAAGACCAAACGCAATTGGTGCAAAGCGGTATCTATCGCATCAGCCGCAATCCCGCTTTCGTAGGGTTCGACCTGGTGTATATCGGGCTGTTGCTGGCGTTCCCGAACCTGCTGCACTTGGTCTTCGCCCTCTTTCCCGTGGTAATGCTCCACTTGCAGATACTCCAAGAGGAGTCCTACTGCCGCGCCACCTTCGGGGCAGACTATGAAGCGTACTGCAAGAAAGTAAGAAGATACTTGTGATTATGAATTGAGAATTACGATTTAGTCGGTAGAAAAAATACATTTGAGATTTAACTTTTGGCGGTTGAGTGCATCTTACAGATAGAAGTGCATTTCTAAACCATAAGTTAAACTCTAAAAAAACAACAAGTATGAAACGTTATTTCATTATGATGCTTGTACTGGTATGCAGTATGAGTATCGTAGCAGAAGACAACTCGGGCAAGGAACAGAAACGTGCTGCCCGCGAACAACAGTTAACCGAGCAGACGAATGCGTACATTACGCAGTTCGGTTTGGAGGGTGAACAGGCGGAGCGTTTCCGCAATATCTACACCGACTACAGCAAGAAACTGCAAGGCGTGAAACTTCTATACAAAAAAGACAAGTCGCCTGCCGCTCCGACCGAGGATGAGATAGAGGCGGCTATACGCAGCCGCTTTGAGCGTCAGCGGAGCATTCTGAATATCCGCGAGGAGTACTACCACAAGTTGCGTACCGTACTCGCCCCATCGCAGATACAGCGGATTTATGACGATGAGCAGGTGCGCAAAGGGCAGTTGCAAAAGCAGAATAAATGATGATTGACAGATTGGTCAAGACATATAACCAGCCGCTGTACCGCTATCTGAGGCGTATGCTCCGCAACAGCGAGGACGCCAAGGACGTGCTGCAAAACACATGGCTGCAGGTGTACACCCATATCGGAGAACTGCGCGAGCAGTCCTCCGAGCGGGCGTATCTGTATCGTGTGGCGACCAACTGCGCCTATATGTGGCTTCGCAATGAGCAACCATCAGAAGCAATAGACGATGTGGACGAATCGGTATTGCAGACATTGCATAGCGAACCCGATATAGAACTTGGACAGGAGTTGCTGGCACGATTAGAGCAGACCATATTGCGCCTGCCGCCCACGCAACGGGCGATATTCAACCTGCGCTACCACGAGGATATGTCGTATGAAGAGATAGCCGAGATTACCCAATCGACGGTAGGGGCGGCGAAGACCAACTACAGTCTGGCGAAGCGCAAAATCAGCAGTTGGCTGACGGCAATGGTGTCGTCGGTACTGCTGGTGGTTACTCTCGGAATTGCCTATGGAATATACGAGAACAAACCTTCGGCGGGAGAGATAGTGTATGCCTCGGATGATTGGGCGGAGTTTGCAAATGATGATTTATTCTTGGAACGATGAAACGGATAGTATTGGCACTGATGTGCGTGCTGAGCCTTGGGGCTATGGCACAGACGGAGACGGTGTTCACCAAAGAGCAGTTTCCGCTGAATAGCGGAGCGGTATTGCCCTACCGGCAAATGCGGATAGCGGGCGAGAACCCGATGTTGGTCATTTACCTGCATGGAGGCAGCAGTTGCGGCACAGACAACGAGACGCAGATGAGCGAGCCTGGTATAGACTCAATAGCACAGTACCTGATAGAGCAAGCCCTGCCTGCTGTTTTTGTAGTACCGCAATGCAGCAACCGCACCAAAGGTTGGGGCGGAATGGCAAGCGATGTGAAACGGCTGATAGACTATGTGGCGCAACAGGAGGCAGCAGACACAACACGCATCTATATCTTCGGCGGCAGTATGGGCGGCACAGGGACATGGAAAATGCTGTCGCTTTACCCCGCATACTTCGCTGCGGCTATGCCGTGTGCAGGCAACCCGAAAGGGATGAGTGCAGAGAATATCGCCACTACGCCGGTCTATACCGTGATGGGACTGGCGGACAAGATAATGGGCAGCGATGTGCGCACAACGGTGGAGACGCTGGTCGGACAGTTGGAGGCTATGGGCGACGAGGTCAGGTATGAGACTGTGGCGGGCTGGACGCACGAGACCACTTGTATGCAGAGTTACTCCGCGGCGCGGTTGGATTGGGTATTCAGCCACAAGCGGGGACAGACCACCAACCTGACAACACCCCCGACTGATACTACCGACGAGGCGTGGTATGACCTGTCGGGAAGGCGGTTCGCTGTACCGCTGAGCCACGGCGTATATATCCATAGGGGAAAGAAAGTAGTATTCTGAGTGAAATAAAAGTATTGTGTATGCTGAATAAAATTATCCGGTTTGCTTTGCAGAACAGGCTTGCCATTGTGGTGGCGGCGTTGATTATCCTCTGTGCGGGCGTGTACAACGTGCGTGAGATGGACGTGGACGTGTTCCCCGACCTGAACGCCCCCACGGTGGTGGTGATGACCGAAGCCACGGGTATGGCGCCCGAGGAAGTGGAGCGATTGGTAACGTTCCCTATAGAGACGGCGGTGAACGGGGCGACCGATGTGCGGCGCGTGCGCTCGTCGTCCACCACGGGTTTCTCGGTGGTATGGGTGGAGTTTGACTGGGGTACGGACATCTACCGCGCCCGGCAGATAGTGAGCGAGAAACTCGCCACGGTGTCGGAGGCGTTGCCCGACTATGTGGGGCGACCTATACTGGGTCCGCAGTCGTCTATCCTCGGTGAGGTGCTGATTATCGGTCTGACCGCCGACTCGGCGACCACGCAGGAGCAGTTGCGCACCCTTGCCGACTGGACGATACGTCCGCGGCTGCTCTCCACGGGCGGCGTGGCGCAGGTGGCGGTCATGGGCGGCGATATACGCGAGTACCAGATACAGATTGACCCCAACCGTATGCGCACCTACCACGTGGCACTCGACGATCTGCTCGCTTCCGTGCGCGGTATGAACCAAAACGCTTCGGGCGGCGTACTCTACGAGTACGGCAACGAGTACATCATCCGTGGCGCACTCTCCACCAACGACCTCGACTTGCTCGGACAGGCTGCCGTACCCACCACCGATGGCGGTACGGTGCGCTTGGAGCAGGTAGCTACGGTGGCTATCGGTGCCCAGACGCCTAAGTTGGGCGTGGCATCGGTGAAGGGCAAACCCGCCGTACTGCTGACCGTCACCAAGCAGCCGAACACCGGCACTATCGAACTCACGGAGCATTTGGACAAGGCGGTGGAGGAACTGAAGACGCAACTGCCCGCCGATGTGGTGGTTTCGACCGACATCTTCCGCCAGAAGAACTTCATCGACAGTTCTATCGGCAATATCAAGAAGTCGCTCTGGGAGGGGGCATTGTTTGTCATACTGGTGCTGTTCATATTCCTGCAGAACGGACGCACGACGCTTATCTCGCTCGTCTCGATACCTATGTCGCTACTGATAACGATACTCGTCATGCGCCTTTTCGGACTGAATATCAACACGATGAGTATCGGAGGTATGGCGATAGCCATCGGCTCGTTGGTGGACGACGCGATAGTGGACGTGGAGAATGTGTATAAGCACCTGCGGCAGAACGCCCTGTTGCCACGGGAGAAGCGGCTGCCGGTGCGCGAGGTGGTGTTCAATGCATCGTATGAGGTACGTATGCCCGTTATCAACTCCACGTTTATCATTGTGGTCAGTTTCGTGCCGCTGTTCCTCTTGTCGGGTATGGAGGGACGTATGCTCGCGCCGCTCGGCGTGGCGTTTATCGTGTCGCTGTTCGCCTCCACATTAGTCGCACTGACGCTGACGCCCGTGCTGTGCTCCTACCTGCTCGGCACGGAGCGTGCTATGCGCCATGCCGACCGCGAACCGCGGCTGGTACAGGGCTTGCGCAAGGTATATACCCGTGCCTTGGAGGCTGCCTTGGTGCACAAGAAAGCGGTATTAGGCGTTACGTTCTCGCTCTTCGCCGCGGCGGCGGTAGGGTTCTGCTTCTTCGGACACAGTTTCCTGCCGGGCTTCAACGAGGGCTCTTTCACTATCAATGTAAGCACCCTGCCGGGCGTGTCGCTCGAGGAATCGGACGCCATAGGGCGCAAGGCGGAGGAGATACTGCTCTCGGTGCCCGAGATAAAGACCGTGGCTCGTAAGACGGGGCGTGCCGAACTGGACGAACACGCCTTGGGCGTGAACACTTCGGAGATAGAAGCGCCGTTTGAACTCAAAGACCGCTCCAAAGAGGAGGTGATGGCGGAGATACGCCAAAAGATGAGTGTCCTCTCGGGCATCAACTTGGAGATAGGGCAGCCTATCTCCCACCGTATCGATGCCATGCTGTCGGGTACGCAGTCCAACATCGCCATCAAGGTGTTCGGTACCGACCTCAACAAGATGTACCAACTGGGCAATCAGATAAAAACGGCTATCGCCGGCGTGGACGGCGTGGCGGATTTGAACGTGGAGCAGCAGGTGGAACGTCCGCAGTTGCTCATCACTCCGCGGCGCGATATACTGGCGCGGTACGGCATCTCGCCTGCCGAGTTCGCCGAGCAGATAGACGTGCTGCTGGGCGGCAGCGTGGTGTCGCAGGTCTATGAGGGCAGCAAAGCCTTCGACCTCGTTGTGCGCCTCAACCCCGCAGAGCGTGCCACTATGGACGATATACGCGACATCTGTATCTCTACCGCCACGGCGGCTGTACCGCTCTCGTCGCTGGCGGACGTGCGCTCCGCTATGGGACCGAACACCATCAACCGCGAGAACGTGAGCCGCAAGTTGGTCGTCTCTGCCAATGTAACCAACGGAGACCTGCGCGGGGCGGTGAACGATATACAGCGGATTATCAGCGAACAAATCACGCTGCCCGAGGGCTACCATATCGAGTACGGCGGTCAGTTCGAGAGTGAGGAGAAAGCGTCCCGCACGATTGCGCTGGCTACGATAGGGGCGTTGATAGTCATCTTCCTGTTGCTGTTTATGCAGTTCCGGGATATGCGTCAGGCGGTGGTCGTGCTGTGCAACCTGCCGTTGGCGCTGATGGGCGGTGTGCTGGCGGTTGCCTTGGACGGCGGTGTGCTGAGTATCCCCGCGCTGATAGGTTTCATCTCGCTCTTCGGTATCGCCACGCGCAACGGTATGCTGCTCATCGAGCGGTACAACGACCTCTCCCGCGAGGGACTGCCGCTGCATGAGCGTATCGTCCGGGGCTCGGCGGACAGGCTGAACCCAATCCTGATGACCGCTCTCACCACTGCATTGTCGCTTATCCCGCTGGCACTCGGCGGCGACCTCCCGGGCAACGAGATACAGAGCCCCATGGCAAAGGTCATCCTCTTCGGACTCTTGTCCTCTACGTTGCTCAACGGCTTCATCATCCCTATCATGTACTCCCTCGTCGAAGCGCGTCATCCCCATACCGACAATAAATGATGAAGCGACTTTTCAGAGATTGTCTGTTGTGTGTGTGCCTTGTTTGGGCAGCGTGCGACTATGTAGGGATAGTGGAAGACCGTATTCCCGTGGAAGGATTGGAGACGTATGCAGAATGGGAAATAGACGGGCAGGCACTGAGCGGTGCGTATGGAGTATTGGTAGAAATGCCACTGCGGCGCGAATATATACTGCATTATAAGAGCGGTGCCATAAAGGGTAAATTAGCCGGTTCGCTGCGCCTTGCGGAATATACCGATGTGATGCCCGAAGAATGGCCCATAGACAACTACGGCGGGGCACAATTTACATTTGACCAAGACCATAACAGTGTACGCCTAACATTGGGCGATATAGACTACACCACGCCCCACGCCCTTACACTTCTTTACAGGGAAGGCAAACGCTATGGCTATGCCCATCTGATGCTGGTGCCTGCGGCGGAACAGTTGCTTCCGCAAACGGACAAGAAGCAGATTACCGCCGTTATATCGGATATACATATGAATGACCGTCGTGCGCAGGCTTACGGATATAGTTGGTTTATAGAGAACAAGTCGCTGTTGCTCAACTATATAGACTACCTGATTACACACGCAGACCGCTATCGCGAACTGGTGCTGTTGGGCGATGTGTTTGACGAGTATGTTACGCCTGCACCTCTGTTGACCTTTGCCGACATCAAAGGTGATGCAATGAGCGAAAGCGAGTACCTATATGCTATTGCGGCTGCCAACCAAACCATTATAGACCGGCTGAAAGCCGTACAAAAGGCAGGTATCCGCTTGGTCTATGTACCGGGCAATCACGATATGGGGGCTACAGAAGAGAATATACGCCACATACTCGGTGAAGAGGTAGTGCAGGCACGTGATGCGGCGGGGTTAGGCACATACATACCCGTTTATGCGACGAATGTGGTGATGGAGCATAGCCATCGGTATGATGTGATGTGCGCTCCCGACCCACTGAGCAATATCGGTATCGACAGCGTAACAGAGACGAATGCTTTTTTGCCTGCAGGCTATTTCACCACCCGTATCGGTGCGACCAATGCCCTGTACGGACGCAAGAAACATGACCTGAGTTACTACAACCTGTCAGCCTCCGACCTGACCAACACCCGCAAAAGCGGCACCGACGCAGGCAACAAGAGTATCTTAAAAGCCGTGTGGAATGTGGTGTCTATAGCCAAACCGCTCGAAGACTTGGAGAATACGCCTATGCCGACAGGGCTGAACGGACTGACGCACGACTATACACTCTACGAGTACTCGTTCCTGGGCAATGCACAGCCGACTCTCTATGCCACGATGTACCGGCAATCTGAATGGGAGGAGCGACTGGCACGCAACAATGCCCCTACGGACTTTCCTTTTGTGTTGGGTGCCGTATTCTGCGAGGTACCCGATATTCATTATCTGACCGCTGTGGCGGCGTATGGCAAAGCCCCTGACAAACGCGTGGTGGTATTCGGGCATACCCACCAACCCGAGTTGTCTATTCGCCGTGCAGAGGGAACGGCACATAGTTTTGTCTATGCCAATACGGGCAGTTGGGTGGACAAGAAAGCCTGCAGTTACGATGTAGGGACGTATGTAGAGATATACAACGGCTTGCCGGGCTACCAACGTGTGTCGTTGCGTTGTTGGACAGGCGACGGATATATGGTCGAGGCGCCAAGTCTATGGGTAAAAGAATAGAAAATGATACCGCTATGAATAAGATAAAAACATTGTGCATTGTGCATTGTGCATTGTGCATTGCCATTTGCGCCTCGGCGCAAGACTGGGCAACTATCCTGCCCGCCATAGAGCGGAACAACAAGTCGCTGCAAGCCCTGCGGCAGGAGGTGGAGGCAGAGAAAGCCGCCAACCATGTGGGGATTGCCCCCGCCAACCCCGAAGTGGAGTTCAGTTACCTCTGGGGGCACGGTGCCGAAGAGGGCAGCCGTATGGATTTGTCGGTGTCGCAGTCGCTGCCGCTGAGCACCCTCCTCGGTTATCAGTCGCGCCTCGCCAAGCAGCAAGACTTGCGGGCGGACTTGCGCCTGCGGGTGGAGCGCACGGCGGTGCTGTTGCAGGCGCAGCAGACGTGTATAGACATCGTCTATACCAATGCAATGCTCCACGAGTACGGCAAGCGGCTGGCGCACGCGCAGACACTGGCGGACGCCTACCGGCAGAAGTTCGAGGCAGGCAATGCCAATGCGCTGGAGTACAACAAAGTGCGGCTCAACCTCGCTACGGCACAGGGCGAATACCAACGTCTGCTCACCGAGCGCAACACCCTCTTGGAACAGTTGGCATCGCTCAACGGCGGCGAGGCGATAGTGCTGAATGACAGTGTGTTCGAGGGCGTACTTCCCCCCGCGGATTTCGACAGTTGGTATGCCGAGGCGGAGACCCGCAGCCCGATGCTGGCGTATGTGCGGCAGGAGGTGGCGGTGGCGAAAGCCGATGCCCGCCTGAGCAAGGCGGAGTGGCTGCCCGACTTGAGCATAGGCTATATGTCGGAGGGTATGACGGGCAACTACTACAACGGCGTTACCGTCGGCGTGAGCGTACCGCTCTGGCAGAACAGCCACCGTGTGCGTCAGGCGAAAGCGTCCGCCGAGGCGGCTCAACTGCGTGCCGACGAGCAGAAGCAACTCTTCCTCTCCACCCTGCGCACGCAGTATGCCGCCGTCATGGGGCTGCAAAAGACCTGGCAGGGCTACCACGAAGCGTTGCTGCTGACCAACAGTGCCGACCTGCTCCTCCAAGCCTTGCAGGCAGGGCAGATTTCAATGCTCGAGTATATGATGGAACTGAGTATCTACTACGACGCCACCGCCCAAGCCCTCTCTGCCCAACGCGACTACTACACTGCCCTCGCCGAACTCCAAGCAGTAGCACTATAGCCACTTCTGTATCTTTCGCTTGGTTTTCATTCTGTGTTGTGCCATACTTGCCGGGGACACGGACGCTCCGTCCGCGGGCAGTTTGGCACAAACTGAGTGGATTTTACTATGCTTATGGGGACGTGAAGCGTAAGGTAGGTGTGCGCAGCACATTGAGTGCCGTAGCGATGCGAAGCCCTGTGGGCTAAGTAGAACTCCTTATCGTCCCGTGCCGTCAGATGTACTTGTCTATAGCAGTCCAACTAATGCTTTTAATGGTCTTTAAATGGACTTTAATGGGGAAACAAGCAACCTCTAACAGAGAAAATTAACGGTCAATTACATGGCAATTAGCGGAGTCCCCTACCCAATAATGCAATTAATGCTTTGTCCGTTTTCGGGTTGACTCGTTTTCGTGTTTGTTTTGTTAAAATACGTATAAGGTTGACTCGTTTGCCGGATAGGTTGACTTGTTCACCACTTGGGTTGCCTCCCTTTCCTCTCTGTCCCCTCGCGAGGGGACAGAGAGGAAAAATCGCGTCAATTCTCCCAACCTCTCTTTTTTCTAAAAAAATGCCGTTTCTGCACATTTTTCCGCTTGCTCGTAATGCCATCGGGCGGCCGGAACGATACTCGGGTCGTCCAAATAGACCGACATCGGTGTTCTATTTTTCAGGCTCCAATGCGGACGCACATTATTATATAAATCCACAAAGTGAGTTATCTGTTCCTGCGCCTCTTGCAAATCCTTGAGCAATGGCAGCGGATAAAGCCATTCCGTCTTTATGGTGCCGTTTACCCGCTCCGCCAAACCATTATCGGTCGGGCTGTAATCCTCACACATACTGATACGGATATTATGGTCGTGCAACACCGTTGTATAAGCATCACTCGCATACTGCACACCGCGGTCAGAATGGTGCGTCGTGCCACACAAATTACCTCCGCCTGCCCGCACCACCGCCTGCTCCAATGCCTGCACAGAGTACTTGGCTTCAAGCGTCGGAGACACTATAAAACCGAGGATGGCACGCGAGTAATAATCGGTTACCAAATGCAGGTAACATGTATCGCCGCCTTGCAATGGGATATAGGTGATATCAGACACCCAAAGTATGTTTATGTGATTGATATTCATATCTTTAGTAAGATTTGTGTACTTAAAATACAAGTGATTCGAGTTGGTCGTATGGCGTGTACGGCGGGGAGGAATGACCAGATGATGCTTGCGCATTAAGTCTAAAAAATTGTCCCTTGCATAGCCCTTGCGCTTACCCATAATACTGCATACAATATCATATAATTTGAGGCAACCAATCTTGGGCATGAGCCCCCGATAATGGGCTACGATGTCCAATACTTGTCGCTCCCAATCGCGGTCGCTGATGGTCGGACGCTTGTGCTTATAGTACGCCTGTTTTGACTTGCCAAACAGCGCACAGAGAGTACCGATTGTTTGTTCATGGTACTCGTCTGCCAGACTATCTACTGTTTGGCACCATCTTTTTTTAGCACATCAATGCCGTCTTCTTGTTTGACAATCTCAATGAGACGCTCATAAGCCGAGAAGCGCAAACGCTCATATTCCAGACTTTTTTCGAGTTGGAAAATGCGCTCTTGATGCTGATGATGGCAAAAATGATACTTGGTATAGAAAAACGTTAATCACTCCATATCATCTGAAGCCAAACAAATGGAAGTAAACACCTCCTATCTCCCCTATCTGACTGCTCTCCGGACTAAGCCCTTTATGCTCCTTGCAGGTATCTCGGGAACGGGCAAAAGCCGTATCGTGCGTGAAATGGCGAAAGCATGTTGGGCAAGTGGTGAGGAAGACTATGGCAACCATTGCCCGCGTAACTTCTGCATGGTACAGGTCAAACCGAATTGGCACGACTCGTCGGAACTGATTGGTTATATCAGCCGTATCAACGGTGAGAAATACATTGTCGGACCGTTTTTGCGTTTCATCGCACTGGCTCTGAAAGAGCCGCAACGTCCGTATTTCCTTTGTCTGGACGAGATGAACCTCGCGCCAGTGGAGCAGTATTTTGCGGAGTTCCTTTCTGTTGTTGAGAGCCGCAAACTGCAAGACAGTCAGATTGTAACCGACCCGATAGTGCCGTATGAGAACACGGAAGCCTACGGCAGTTTGATTGACCAGTTGTTTGAGTCGGACGAGGAACGCAAAGCCTATAAGACCGAAAAGATAGAAGAAGGCGGCAAACGCCTGACTATACCGCAGAACTTGTTTGTAGTCGGTACGGTCAATATGGACGAGACCACATTCTCGTTCTCGCGCAAAGTACTTGACCGCGCGATGACGATAGAGATGAACGAGGTAAAACTCAATACGGGTCTCAACGCAGGCGATGACAACGAGTTGGGCTATATCGGTTCGGAATTGATGGGGCAGGCAGTCGAGGGACGCGACATATACGCCGACAATCAACCGATGTGCGACGAGGTCATTGCTTATCTGGAACACGTAAACGAGGTGCTGGACGCTACGCCGTTCAAGATTGCATACCGTACACGCAATGAGTTTCTGCTCTATGCCGTCAACCGCAAGACCTTTGCGCCCGAGTCCGAACTGTGGCAGACATTGGACGAGATGACATCTATGAAAATCCTCTCACGTATTGAGGGCGACACCGAGCGTTGTGAGAAACCGCTGTGCGGTTTGGAGGCGTTGCTCAAGGAGACACTCGGCGACCATGCGGCAGAGAGCGTCTCGCTCCGCAAGATAGAGGAGATGACCCGCAAACTCCAATCGGGATATACCAGTTACTGGACGTAACGTAAATGTTATATGACTTGAACTGTTTATGAATCATCAGTTACCTATAGCGGATAAATACGTAGAGATGATAGAGTCTGTTTCAGTTGTCAAATAAATGTACCCGAAATCGCCTTTTCGGGTACATAACATGTTACAAAATCTGGAAAAATGTAACATATCATCGCAACGTGTTATATAATTCGAAAAAATGTAACGTATAACAATGGATATACTCCGCATCACACATAGCGACTTTACGCTCACATTCGAGTGCGACAACTTGCAGAAGATTTGGGAGAAAGGTTGTCTCAAACTCGGAGGTGCGTATCATCTGACCTCTACTTATACATGGTCGGACGATTGTGTGGTGGAGCGGTTGGATGAAACGGAAAAGCACATCGGCGGATTGGAATGTGGGACTGCGAACAATAATGCCTATTTCTTCGAGCAGACTGATTATGGCGTGTGGATTGAGTTCCAAGAAGGAACCACTTTGGCTGCCATTGAAACGTCCCGCAACGATGTAAATGAGCGTTTCTTGTGGAAACGCGACAAACGTGTATTGACAGGATTTATCAACTATGGCAACGAGATAGGGCGTGCGGATTTTCCAGTTACCTACATACGTAACGGCGAATAGAAACATTTTGTTTTCTCGTATGACGTGCTGTCCGCCAAATTGGATTACCACCACGACTGGAAAATCATCCTGCGCGACATCGAGTCCGAATACAGGATGCTCTCGTTGGACTATCTGCGCAAGACGTACCATGGTATATCCGAAGGAGAGGGAGAGTCGTTTGACCTGATATGGTGGAATATATTCCATTCTCTCCAGGATACCTATATCCGCGCTTGTAAAAACATCATAGAGCGTCTGCGGCATCGTATGCGCGCTGTTAACACCTACAGACGCGCCGACCAGATACGCCGGTTCACATCTCTGTTGGAGCAGCAGTTTGCAGAGCACCGCACAGAAGAACAACGGCTCTATTTTGTGGAAGAACAACAGACTTCGCAGAATACGCTGGAGAACCGTTTCCTCAAATACACGCTCGGTGTAATAGAAAAGCGGTACCGTTCGCTGGCTGACAGGATATTGTCCAATCCGGCATACCAAATTGCAGACAATGAGAAAGAGCGGATACGGCAAACACAGGATGAGTTACTACGCTTGTTGCGCAATCCGTTCTTCCGTACTATCGGTAAGTTCGAGGGACTGAAACAGGAATCTCTTGTCCTCCAGCGTGATGTCAACTACTCCCGTGTGTTCCGCACGTATATCATTCTGCGCAAGTCGTTCAATCTCAACGACGGATTGTACCGTATGGAAACGAAAGATATTGCCACGCTCTATGAGATATGGTGCTTTATCCAAGTGGAGAAAGTAGTCAAAGAATTGTTCCAAGAGGTGCGCGAAGGAGATATTCAGGTAGAGCACCCCCGCCGTCCTGAGATGCACGGATTGTTCACTCGGGATTTGGAGCGGGGCGAACAGTCCAAGATAGTGTTCAAACAGGGAGACATCACGCTTGCCGAATTGTTCTACAATCCGCAGCACGGCGAGAATGTGAACGGGGTGAGAGGTATTCACGGCCTGCGGACTTGCACTGTACCGCAACGCCCGGATATTGTGTTGCAACTGACTAAAGATGACGTACAACGGGGAATGCACATGACCTATCTGTTTGACGCCAAATACCGCGTGGAGATAGACAGCACAGGACGGGAGTTTCCCCGCAAGATGCCATCAACCAGATGCACCGCTACCGCGATGCCATTTATTACAGCCGTTCCGAGGACGGACTTAAAAAAGAAGTGTTAGGCGGATATATTCTTTTCCCTGGGAATATGTCCGAAGAAGATATCTACCGCCGTTCGGTGGACGAGGTGAATATAGGTGCATTCCCCATGTTGCCGGGCGATGAGGCACACTGGATGTTGCGGGATTTCATTCATAACCTGATGCAGAAAATGCCACACAGATTATCGGACAGGTTATTCCGCAGAAAGGTACTTTTGTGGAAGTAGGCAACAGGGTGCTGTTGGGGTTGGTAAAGCAGAGTGTCAGAAAAGGGTATTTTGAAGCATTTGAAGACGGCACGGCGGAATTGTACTATACTGGACCGCATTTCCCTACATCGGTCTCGCTGCATGACCTCCATTTCTTTATGCCGATTATTAAAGGCAAGGGCGTCCGCGAGGTGTATGAGGTGACCAAAGTACGCACCATAACAAGCAGGGAAGCACACCAGATATCCACCGACCCTGACGATGATATGCGCTTGGCGTTTGCGCTGAAATTCCATCACCGCCATTTTGACCAATTCCGTAAGATAGATATGCAATCTGCCAAGTCGTACAGTTTTATTGACACCACTTTTGCGGAATTGGAAAACTGTCTGATTGACTGATATAATGCTGATGTATAATCAATAATGGTTATTGTAGATACGAAATCCATACGTGAAATAATCGGATTGCCGGAAAATGCAGAAATAGAATACAAGTCTGCTAAAGGCGGATTCCCTGAAAGTGTATGGGAGACTTTTTCTGCATTTGCCAATACGAATGGTGGGGTCATCGTTTTGGGCGTGAAAGAGAAAGACGGGACATATATTCCTTCCTATGCCACACAAGAGCAATTGCTGTCATACAAAAGATGTTTATGCTACTTGGCTATGGTGAACGTGCCGGCAGCGGAGCGGATATTATTGTGAAAGGCTGGCTTAAATACAATAAAGAACGTCCTGTTATTGTTGAATCTGTAACTAAGGAAGAGACTACGCTCACAATGCCAACGCAGCGTTTCGCAATCAAGCATAGCCAAGATGTCCCAAGTAGTGTCCCAAGTAATGTCCCAAGTAGAGTCCCAAGTCAATCCCTGATTTCGGACAATTTAGGTCTTGTTTTGGCGGATATGACTAAGACACAATTAAACAAGGCTTCCAAGGCTATTTTGGCATTGTGTGAAAGCGAAGAACTACCCATGCAGGTACTCATGCAGTTTGCAGGAGAAAGTAATCGTAGCAGATTCCGGCAAAATATCATGACACCTCTTATTCAAAAAGGATATGTGACACCTACATCTGCAGAAAGTCCGAATAGCCCTAAACAAACATACAAACTGACGAAACAAGGATTTTCAATTGCACAACCACCTGCATATCTAACAGATCCTCAATCGTTGTAAAAGTTATATTTTGAACTATGCCCGATATTCTGACACCGCAACAACGCCACCGCTGTATGTCGCATATTCGCAACCGGGGGACAAAGCCCGAACTGACGGTGCGGAAATGGCTGTGGACACACGGCTACAGGTATCGGCTGAATGTAAAGAGCGTGCCTGGCAAGCCGGACATTGTGATGCGCAAGTACAGAACGGCGATATTCGTCAATGGTTGTTTTTGGCACGGGCACGAAGGCTGCCGGCAGTTTGTACTGCCGAAAACCAATACGGCGTTCTGGCAAGCGAAGATTGAGCGCAACCGCGAACGAGACCGACGGAACG
Source organism: uncultured Bacteroidales bacterium (assembly GCA_934728255.1). Classification (GTDB taxonomy): domain Bacteria; phylum Bacteroidota; class Bacteroidia; order Bacteroidales; family Paludibacteraceae; genus Colicola. Next base: position 52,659 of record CAKVEC010000007.1, on the reverse strand, counting down.
AGGAATTGCTCCGTGCCAACGGCTGGCAAGTGATTACATTGTGGGCGTGCAGTCTGACCAAAGACCGCCTCGAACCCACCATGCAGCAGGTTGCCGTTGCACTCAACCATAACTTGTTACAGATAATCCACCACCATGTCCGCCATGCCTGAAATAGAATGGCATCCCTTGCCGCTGTTTCTGCCCGAAGGGGCAAGGTTGCTGATGCTTGGCAGTTTTTCGCCGCCAAGGGAGCGGTGGTGTATGGATTTCTTCTATCCCAACCCGCAGAATGATATGTGGCGTATCATAGGGCAGGTGCTATGATATTTTATTCAAGATCGAAGGAGAGTGGTGCAGAATACCGATTTATGTGTATTTTGCGCCACGTTTTTTTTGTGTATGCCCGCTTATGCTTTGCAGGAAGTGTGCTAAATTGGTGTTTCGGGTGGAATTTTGAGTAGGCATACCACAAGCATCTTACAGCCCTATCGCCATAAACAGCCTCTCCCGACTTTACTTGTGCACTACACATCTTACGCCGAAATATCGCCACGTGTATCGTATCTTTTCCGTACCTTTGCAGCGGTTTTTCGATACCATATACATACCGTTCTGCTAATACCAATTTCTACTATTTTATATATGAAGCATTTCTTTCTCTCTATGGGTCTTGTCGCTTGTGCCGTCCTGACGGCTCAAGCCGATCTGACCGAAGATTTTAATTCTGCCAAGGGCAGTTGGACAACAGAAACCCCAGTAAACCTGCCGAGTGGCGAATGGACGTTCGGCGGCGGGGCGCAAGCCAATACAAGCAACGGCGTTGCGGCTGTCAAGTTCAACGCCAACGGGGCGTATATGATTTCGCCTGCTATCGACAGCGTGAAATCGCTCTCGTTTGCCTACCGTGCCGGCGGCAGCAACAAGCGCATTGCCATAGCCTGCCAGATAGCGGACGGCGAGTGGCAGCCTGTGGATACACTGCTGATCAAGAGTTCGGCATCGGCTTTCTCGTCTTATTCCAAGACGCTCGGTCTGGATAGTGCCAAGCAGGTGCGTATCCGTCTTACAGGGCTGCAAAGCAACAGTTATGTGGACGATTTCAAGATGGTACAAGCTCAAGCGGGCGGCAACACCGGCGGGGGCGGAGGTACGGTTATCCCCGCAGACCCCGATCCTGATTTTACCCGCCCGACTTTCGTGGCTACCCATAACACCTATTATATATCGCCTGATGGCAACGATGAGACCGGCGACGGCTCATTCGAAAAACCGTGGTACAACCTCGGTAAGGCAGTGAGTGTTGCCCAGGCGGGCGATGTCATATTCTGCCGAGGCGGGCGATACAAGATGTCGTGGCGCGGCACGGACTCCAAACTGACCATTCGTATGAAGCAATCGGGTACGGCAGAGCAGCCCATCGTCATCTCTTCCTACGAAGCCGAAGCACCGATCTTCGACTTTGAACAGCAACTGCTCGACTGCAATCGCAGTCCGAAGAACGTCGGCGATCGCGGTATTCACCTCACGGGCGACCATTGGATATTGTTCGGCTTGCATATTATGCACGCTGCCGACAATGCCATCAAGTTGGAAGGTTCCTACAACCGTGTGGAGCGTTGCGAGTTCTGCTACAACCTCGATACGGGTATCCAGTTGGGTTTCGGGCATAAGTTCTCCGATACGTTCCCCGGTGTCTCCGAGAACGATGGTACCCATTGTGCCTACAACGACATCATCGATTGCGACTCGCACCACAACTGTGACTTCGATATGAACTACGGTTCGGACGCCGACGGCTTTGCCTGCAAGATGCACAACGGCAAGGGCAACCGCTTTATCCGCTGCCGTGCATGGCGCAACTCGGACGATGCGTGGGACTTGTATGAGACCGACTATGATGTGGTCTTGGTCGAGTGCTGGGCATGGATGTCCGGTATGGAAACCGACCATATATGGGTCAAAGAGTATTTGGACGGCAGTGCCTCTTTCTCGGGCAACGGCAATGGTATCAAACTCGGCGGTAATGGCACGGGCGGCAGCAGCAAGGGCATCCACTATGCCTACAACTGTGTGGCTTTCGGGTGCAACAAGTCCGGTTCTGTCAAAGGTTTCGACTGCAACAGCCACAAAGGCGGGCATGTGCTGGTCAACTGCCTGGCATTCGATAACGGCTACGACTATATGTTCGAGTCCGGTGGCAGCGATGCCAATACCCACTTTGTCAACAATGTATGCTTCGGCAGACAGGAGATATGCGTGGGCGATGATGACCACAACGCCATTATCAATCTGCCTACCAAGAATGCGTGGTCAAACAACTTAGTGCGCAACTTCAGCCGTGATGACTATCAGAGCCTTGCCGAAGAGGACGCTATGGCTCCGCGACGCGGCGACGGCTCTATGCCGGCACGTTTTGCACGGCTCAAACCCGAAAGCAGGCTGGTAGATGCCGGTAGGGTGCCGGACGGGAAATATACGCAGAAACTGGCAGAAGTCTATGCTGCCTATCCTTTCTTACAGCAGAAAATCTATGGTGCGGCACGCGACCTCGGTCCGTATGAACTGCCCGTCGGGGATGACCCTGCCACCGCTGCGCAACAGATTATCTCGCCCGATAGCAGGGGCGGACTGCAAGTTCTGCAAGGTAACGCTGCCGATGAGGTGATATTGTGTTATAGTGTTCCCGCAGATGCCCGGGTGGAACTGTCCCTCTATTCTGTCAACGGACAATGTTACGAAACGATGTATCCCGGTGCTGCCACCGATGGGGTGCTATACTACCAACCGCTCTCCACGGCATCATTGCCGTCGGGTATGTATGTTGTCGTCCTTCGGGCTGATAACTATACCGCAAAAGCCAAATTGATTGTGCGGTAAAGAAAGAATGTGTTATTGATTTTGCAGACACGGGACAGAAATTTTACCTCTGCCCGTGTCTTTTTATGCACAGAATTATGCAGACTATGCAATCCCCATACTTCGTAATACCAATTACGTAGAAAAGACGTAGAAAAGACGTAGAAAGGACGTAGAAAGAATAGGCTTTTTAGCGGGGGATAAGCCTCTATTTTATGCATAGTATGCAGATTTGTATTGCATATTATGCATAACGTGTTCGGTTTATAGTCTTCTGAATTCTGCCAGCGTGATGGCGGTGGCGATGGATACATTCAGACTCTCGGAGGTGGTTGCACCAATAGGGTAGGAGGGGATCAGCAGCGGGTGCGTGATAAGCGGGCGCACTGCTTCCGAGATGCCGTTTCCTTCATTACCCATCACGATGATGCCTTTCTGTTTATCGGGAATAGCCCCTGTTTCATACATAGTGCGTCCGTTGAGCAAGGTGCCATAGACGGGCATAGCGGCTTTGTGTGCCTCCTGCAACAGCGACAGCAAGTCCGCATAATGCACTCTCACTCGTGCCAATGCCCCCATGGTGGCTTGTACCACTTTCGGATTGTAACAATCGGCTGTACAGGGCGAACAGTACAAATCGTGTACGCCGAACCAGTCGCACGTGCGAATGATCGTGCCTAAGTTGCCGGGGTCTTGTATCCCGTCCAATGCCACGCATAGTTGCGCTGTATCTAATTGACTGTCATACGATGCAGGCATTCTGAACACCCCAATCACTCCCTGCGGTGTGCGCAGTGATGACATCTGCCCTATCTCCGTTTCGGAGGCATTATCCGTGTCAAAAAGATACTCAAGCGTATAGGTTTTTTGCAGTTCTTCTATACACTTACGCCCCTCGGCAACAAACAGCCCGAGTTCGTCGCGGAACTTCTTCTGCTGCAAACTGCGAACCATCTTCACTTGCGCCTTCGATACGTGCGCTACTGCCTGTTTCGGACTGAATGAATACATACCTGTTTCGGAAATTTGTGCAAAGGTAGTTCTTTATTTGGATATGTGCAAAATTTTACGTAACTTTGCGGGCTATATTATGCATATATGGTTCGGTCTGTACTACATAGGATAAGCGGCATATTGGCAGTAGTGGGCTGCCTGCTGTTGTCTGCGTGCAGTACTACCAAGTTTGTTCCTGATGGGCAATATCTGCTCAATAAAGCACGTATCAAGGTAACGGATACCAAGGATGTAACCCCGTCTGACCTGAACGACTATCTCCGTCAGAAACAGAATACCGAAATCCTCGGTTTCTGGAAACTCCAGTTGGACATCTACAACACTGCTCCCGCGGATACGACCACCAAGGGGAAACGCTGGCTTGCCGCCAATGCGCACAAAGTGGGTGAAGCACCGGTTATCTATGATGAGGACTTGACCCGCGTCTCGATGGAGCAACTGGCGCAGACCATGAGCAACAAGGGTTATTTCAATGCCGTGGTGGATACGCAGAAAGTGTATAAAAAGAAAAAGGTCAATCTGACCTATCTGATTACCGCCAACAAGCCCTATACGGTACGCAAATACAAGGTGGATATAGAGCAACCCGAGGTACGCGCTATCGCTACCAATAGCAACTGCCTGATCAAGGACGGTATGCAGTTTTCCACCTCCGTGCTGGACGATGAGAGGCAGCGTATAGCCACCAAAATGCACAATGAGGGCTATTTCTATTTCGACAAGTCAATGCTTGAGTATGTGGCGGACAGCAGTTACAACTGTCTCGGGGCGGATGTCGATATACGTCTCTCGAAGTATATCAGTCAACTGCCCGACAGCGTGCAGAAACGGCTCTATACCAAATATACCATTCGGCAAGTCTATTTCCATATTGATTACGACCCGTCGCGCCTGCCTGCCGATGCCGAACTCCATATCGAACAAGACAAATACGGCAATGAGTATTCGTATATAGGCAAGCGTTTCCTGCGCCCAAACGTGCTGCGCCGCAACTGCCGCATCAAAGCGGGCGGACTATACAGCGAACGGCGTGTGGAGCGGACGTATTCGCTGCTCAATGCCTTGGGACCGGTTAAGTATGTGGATATCGCTTTCGACCCGGTTGGCGATGACCAATTGGATTGTCATATCACCGTCTCGCGCGGCAAACTGAACAATATCTCCGCCGAGGTGGAAGGTACTTATTCGGCGGGCGACTGGGGCGTTGCGGCAGGTTTGGGCTATATCAACAAGAATATCTTCCGCGGTGCGGAGCAGTTGTCGCTCAACGGACGTGCCAGTTACGAATGGCGTCAGAACGGCGGACGTGCTATTGAGGGCAAAGCCGAAGCGGGACTCACCTTTCCGACAGGTGTGCGTATCAACATCGCCTACAACTACCAGCAGCGTCCCGACGAATACACCCGTACTATCGCCAATGCGGGGCTATACTATACCATCCCGCGCAAACCGCACAGCCGTTGGACGCACCGCTTCAACCTGATAGACATCAGTTATATCTACCTGCCGTGGATGTCCGACCGTTTCAAATCGGATTTTATCGACAAGTCGTCGGTGCTGAAATCCAGTTACGAAGACCATTTTATCCTCGATTGGAGTTATTCCGGTACGTACACCAACTACCGCAAGAGTGCCCCAAACCGCAGTTACATCAATTTCAACTACTATCTCGAGACAGCGGGCAATGCCCTCTATGGTATAGCCAAAGCGGCGAATATGACTACCAACGACGCCGGTGCCTACACGATGTGGCATATCCCCTTTGCGCAGTATGCCAAAGCGGATGTAAACTTTACCTTCCACCACGTGCTGGCTCCGAAACATCAGTTGGTGTATCATGCGGGTGTCGGCGTGGCGGTGCCGTATCTCAATGCTACGGTGCTGCCCTTCGAGAAACGCTATTTCTCGGGCGGCTCGAACAGCGTACGCGGCTGGCAGGCACGCACACTCGGTCCCGGTGGTTTCCGCGGAGCGAACAACACGATGGTCTATGACCTGCAGGCGGGGGATATACGTCTCGACCTGAACATCGAGTATCGTTGGAAGGTTTGGACATATATCGAACTGGCGGCGTTTGTCGATGCCGGCAATATATGGACAATACGAGACTATGAGCAGCAACCGTATGGCGTCTTTGAGTGGGACGAGTTCTACAAACAGATTGCCCTGTCGTATGGCGTGGGGCTGCGCTTGGATTTCAGTATCCTGATACTGCGCTTGGATCTGGGTGTCAAACTGCACGACCCGAGCCGTCTATATGGCGATTTGGCAGGCACGCAATGGCGTACCGCCGCCAACGGATTGAGTTGGAAAGACGATATGACCCTCCACTTCGCTATAGGCTACCCGTTCTAAAAACAATTAGTCCAATTAGTCTAATTCGCCCAATTAGTCCTATAAAATGCTCAAACCCTACTACATACAAGGTGTTGTCGAAGCCGGTTGCGACGAGGCAGGACGCGGTCCGTTGGCAGGAAGTGTGTTTGCCGCTGCTGTAATCCTTGACCCCGAGCATATCGTTGAGGTACCCGAACTGCAACGACTCAACGACTCGAAGCAACTCTCCGAGCGGGAACGGTATGCCCTGCGCCCTATCATAGAACGCGAGGCACGGGCATGGGCGGTGGCGGAAGTAACGGCGGAGGAGATAGACCATATCAACATCCTCAATGCCTCTATCCTCGGTATGCAACGGGCACTTGACCAACTCACCGTCCGACCCGAGCATATCATCGTGGACGGCAACAAATGGAAACCCTATGTCCCGAAAGACGGAGTGATGGAGATACCCGCCCGGACGGTGGTCAAAGGCGATGGCAAGTATATGTCTATCGCTGCGGCGAGTATCCTTGCCAAGACCTATCGCGACGACTATATGCTTCGTTTGGCAGAGCAATACCCGCAGTACGGTTGGGCGGACAACAAGGGGTACCCCACACGGGCGCACTACGAGGCGATTGCCCGCTATGGTATTACTCCCTACCACCGCAAGACTTTCCGGCTGTACAAAGGGGGATCCTACGCACCTGCTGCGCAGTGCGAGAGAAATAAAGGAAATGAAGGAAAAGCAGAAAAGTGAGGATAATTTATTTCTTTAATTTTTCGTGAGCGCAGCGAGCAGGAGACTTGTTTATGCATAGCGAGCAGGAACCTATATAACGATAATCAAAACAATACAAATATGCAAAATTTTACTGTACGAAATGAGGGCGAACAGAAGCCCCGTAAGAAACATGGTTGCCTTTGGATGGTGTGCATTTGCGCACTCCTGTACATCGGTATGTGCGCGTGGATGGGCTATCTGATGGGCGGAATGTTCTCCACTCCCGCCACCAAACTGGAGACGAACTCGGTCTATAAACTGAAATTGAGCGGCACCCTTGTGGAGCAGGGGCAGGAAGCCAATCCGTTTGCCGCACTGCTGAGTGCCAACCCCTACTACAATCAGGACGAGACTGTCGGTTTGGACGAACTGCTGAGCAATATCCGTCTTGCCAAAACCGACGACCGTATCCTCGGTATCTACCTCGAGGGCGGTTCGCTCTCTATGGCTCCCGCAAGTGCAAAAGCCCTGCGCGATGCCCTGCTCGATTTCAAGACTTCGGGCAAATGGATTATAGCCTATGCTTCGTCCTACGGGCAGACCAACTACTATGTGGCTTCGGTGGCAGACAAGATCTATCTCAACCCCACGGCGTCTATCGACTGGAACGGTCTGTCGGCACAGAAAATGTACTATACCCGCCTGATGGACAAACTCGGTATCGAGATGCAGATTCTCAAGGTCGGTACATTCAAGTCGGCTGTAGAACCCTATTTCCGCACCTCGATGTCGGAGGCTGACCGTCTGCAGACGCAGCAGTATCTCGGTGGTATATGGGATGAGATGAAAACCGCTGTGTCGGAGAGCCGTTCGATCGGCGTGGAGCAACTCGACCGATATGCCGACCTCTATATGGGCTTGCAGCCGCAGGAGAAATATATCGAATACGGTTTTGCCGACACGCTCCTCTATGTGCAGGATATGGATAGCGTGCTGCGCCTCTATACCGGCACCAAGGACTATAACCTGCTTTCTACCAATAGCCTGACGCTCGTAGAGCGCACTCCGTCGAAAGCCAAAGACAAAGTGGCGGTGGTCTATGCCGAGGGCGAGATAACCGACGACAGCGGCAATGGTATCGTCGGTACGGATATGGTGAAACTCATCAAGAAGATTGGCAAAGACGACGATGTGAAAGCCGTTGTGCTGCGTGTGAACAGCCCGGGCGGTAGTGCCGATGCCAGCGAACAGATCTGGCACGCCGTACAGACCCTGCGCGAGAAAGGGCTGCCTGTGGTGGTTTCGATGGGCGACTATGCAGCTTCCGGCGGATACTATATCTCTTGCGGTGCCGACTATATATTCGCCGAGCCGACCACTCTCACCGGTTCTATCGGTATATTCGGTACAGTGCCTAATATGAGTAAGATTCTCGACAAAGCAGGACTTGACATCGACGGCGTCGGCACCAATGCACACTCCGACTTGCAGACCAATATGGTCTATAAGGGTATGAACCCCGAGGAGTTCCACATGATGCAGACTATGGTGGAGCGTGGTTACGACCTCTTTACACGCCGTTGCGCCGAGGGACGCCATACCACGCAGGATGCGATCAAGCAGATCGGCGAGGGACGTGTATGGCTTGGCAAGGATGCACTGAATATCGGTCTGGTGGACTCGCTCGGTAATATCAACGATGCCATTGAGAAAGCCGTTGAACTGGCGGAACTGGACAATTACCGCGTGGCATACTACCCCGAGAAAACCGACCCTATGGAGGAACTGCTCTCTATGTTCGACAATACCACCGACGAGGAACGCCTCCTCCTCAAAATGCGTGAGTTTGCGTCCAAACCGCGTGTTATGGCACTGATGCCCGAGGTGAAGATACAATAAAACAACGTCTTCTTTTCTGCTGACCATGAGACCGCTTGATTTGCTGACCATACCGCTCAGTTGGTGCTACGCCTTCGGTGTAGGCGTGCGCCATCTGCTATACGACGAGCATATCCTGCCCTCGCATACCGTGAGTGTGCCCACTATATGTGTGGGCAACCTCGCGGTGGGCGGTACGGGCAAAACCCCGCATGTGGAGTACTTGCTGCGGCTGCTCTCGCAGCACTACCGCGTGGCGGTGCTCTCGCGCGGGTACAAACGCAAGACGCGCGGTTTCGTCCTTGCCGATGCGGCTTCCACCGCCGCCACCATCGGCGATGAGGCAATGCAGATACATTCCAAGTTCCCCGACATCCCCGTAGCGGTCTGCGAGGACAGGGTGCGCGGTGTGCGCCGTCTGCAAAAGCAGATCGAGGGACTGCAGGTGGTGCTTCTGGACGATGCCTACCAGCATCGTGCTATCCGCTGCGGCTATTATATTCTGCTTACGCCCTGCGACCAACTCTATATCGATGACCATCTGCTGCCGTGGGGACGCCTCCGCGATCTGAAAGTGCAGTCGCAGAAAGCCAATATGGTGATCGTAACCAAGTGCCCCGATGATATGCAGCCTATCGATCAGCGTGTCATCAGCAACCGTCTTGGGTTGGCTACTTTCCAGCAACTCTTTTTCTCCCATCTCCGCTATGGCAAGATTGCTGCGCAGGGACGACCATTGGTGGTAACAGGGATTGCGCAGAATGCATACCTGATGGAGCATATCCGCCGTCTCTATCCCGATGCGGAACTGCTATCTTTTCCTGACCATCATACGTTCACGCCGGCGGATATACGCCGTATAGAAGAACGTGCCAAAGGCTTCGATTTTGTGCTGACCACCGAGAAAGACTACCAGCGTCTCCTGCTCACACCGCTGCCCGAACATCTTGGCACCCGCCTGCAAACGATCCCCATAGAGATCGATTGGCGCGATGAACAAGCCGATTTCGACCGCGCTATCCTCACCTACGTCCGTGAAGCACTGAGAAAGAATTGATAAAGTCAGGTGGATGTCGGGTGGATATAAGGTGGATAGCATACTCTATCATATAACCAACCTATAACGATCCTATAACAAATTCAATGCAGAAAATTAATGGTTAATTCGTGGTTAATTATATGTTCCAAAGAAAATAATTAACGTTCAATACACATATGCATTTCTTGAAACTCATACGCCGTTTTGTCCCGCCTTATAAGGGCGAGATGGCACTCAATATCTTTTTCAACCTCCTTTCTACTATCCTGTCGCTTTTCTCTTTTGCGGCAATCATTCCCGTATTGCAGATCCTGTTCGGACTGAGCGAAACCACAACGCAATATATCGATTTGGCTACGGTTGCCTCGTTAAGCGATTGGCTCTCTGCACTCAAAAACAACCTCTATTATTGGATGGGTGGGCAGATTACTGTGCACGGAGGTGGCTATATGCTCTTTCTCTTGGGGCTTTTCCTTGTGGTGATGACGGGGCTCAAAGTGCTGGCAGCGTGGTTGGCGAATTTCTATATGGTGCCTATCCGTACGGGTGTGCTCCGCGACCTGCGCAAATCGCTCTACGACAAGGTGGTCAGCCTCCCCATCGGCTATTTTACAGAGGAGCGCAAAGGCGATGTGATGTCGCGTATGACCAACGATGTCGGCGAGGTGGAAGCCAGTATTATGTCCGCCCTCGATGTCCTGTTCAAGGATCCTATTATGATCCTTATCTACCTCATCACGCTCTTCTGCATATCGTGGCAACTCACGCTTTTTGTCTTGGTACTCCTGCCTGTGGCGGGGCTGCTCATCGGGCGTATAGGGCGTTCCCTCAAACGTGCGTCGCAGCGCGGGCAGGAGCAGAATGCCGAAATACTCACCCAGATAGACGAGACCCTCGGCGGTTTGCGCGTGGTCAAAGCCTTTAACGCCGAGGACAAACTCAAGCAGCGTTTCCTCAATCTCATCAACGATACCCGTCGCACGTTCAACCGTATCAACCGCCGCTACTATCTGGCGCACCCTGTGTCCGAGTTTCTCGGAACGGCTCTGGTGGCGGTCATATTATGGTTCGGCGGTATGTTGATTCTGAGCGACCACAGCACTATCGATGCCGCTACGTTTATCTACTATCTGGTCATTTTCTATTCGCTCATCAACCCCGCCAAAGACCTCAGCAAAGCGGGTTACGGCGTGCGCAAAGGTATGGCTTCGCTGGAGCGTATCGACAAGATTCTCAATACTCAATCCAACATTACGGAGCAGCCGAACCCGCAACCGCTGACTGCTTTCCGCGACCGCATTGAGTACCGCGATGTATGTTTCTCCTACCGCGAGGATGTACCCGTCCTTCGCCATATCAACCTCTCTGTCCGCAAGGGGCAGATGGTGGCGCTTGTGGGGCAGTCCGGTAGTGGCAAGACCACGTTGGCAGACCTTCTCCCGCGTTTCTACGACCCTAAATCAGGCTGCATAACCATCGACGGCACGGATATCCGCAATGTCAGCACCTACGACCTGCGTGCTCTGATGGGCAATGTCAACCAGGAGGCAATCCTCTTCAACGACACGTTCTACAACAACATCACCTTTGGTGTCGATACTGCGCAACCTGCCCCCAACGGGCAGACGTGGCAGCAGGCGGTGGAAGCGGCTGCCCGTATCGCCAATGCGCACGAGTTTATTATGGCTACGCCCGACGGCTACGGCACGTATATCGGCGACCGCGGTTCGCGCCTCAGCGGCGGGCAGCGCCAGCGTATATCCATCGCCCGCGCTATCCTCAAGAACCCGCCCATTCTGATTCTGGATGAAGCCACATCCGCTCTCGACACCGAGTCGGAGAAGCAGGTGCAGGAAGCCCTTGAACACCTGATGAAAGACCGCACCACACTCGTTGTGGCACACCGTCTGTCCACTATCCGCAATGCCGACCTGATCTGCGTCCTCCACGAGGGCGAGATTGTCGAGATGGGGCGCCACGAAGAACTCCTCGCCCTCAACGGCTACTACCGCCGCCTGGTTGATATGCAAAACGGACGATAGCCCCCTTGCTATAACCATCACTCTCTTACTGTAGTCAATTCAATTTGTTTGCTATCTGTAGTGGTACTATATTGTTATCTGTTTTTTAATAGTTGTTGTCAGTTGTTGACCTACAAAGTCTTTCGTTATATCGAACTCCCGTTAATGAGTTCATAGGTAAAAAGTATAACAAACATAAAAAGAGGCTACCTGACTTTGGCGTCAAGCAGCCTCTTTTATTTTCTCGATGTAACCTGTTATCGCATCAGTTTGACCGTTCCGCGGGCGGTCTGTACCAGATACATACCTCTCGGCAGATCCATTGTGTAAATATCCTCGTTGGTGGTAGCCACTTTTCTACCTTGTATGTCATAGATATTCACCCACTCGCCTGCCTGATAAACCTCCTCAACGCCCATCGGCTGAATGGCTGTAATGCAAACCGCATAATGTCGCACGTTGATGTGGTCAGTTACGGTATAGACCACAGGCACAAGGTTGCTGTCGCTGAAATCCACGCTGCCGCTCTCATCTGCCTGCTTGCAAACAAAGTGCGTGGTCGGGTCAGACAGGGTGATAGCCGGTGTCAGTGCGGTCAGGTCAGTTCCTTCGGGCATTACCAATGCAATACTGTCTTTGTCCTGATAAAGCGTTGCTGCATTGCCGTCAATGCTGAACGACTGTATTTCCAATTTCGGCAGGCTGATGGTGGCGGTGCTGTTGAGCAGATAGTCCACACAGGCATCTATCAGTTTCTTGCCGTCTGCCGTCAGGCGTTGGCTGCTTTGGATAGAGAGCGGGAAGCAGATGTATTTCTTTCCGCCGCGGAGTGTAGCGGGGACTTCATGCAGGAACGTCTCCTCTTTGCCGTCAGTGGTATATTCTTCGCCGCGCGTGGTGGCGGTAGCCAGACATAGTGTACCCTGATAGTCCACCGCTGCGGGCATCAGTCCTTTTCCTACCACTGAGTCAATCACTTGTATCTCATCGCCCTGTTTCTTGCCTAATGCTTTGATAATAGGGTGCGTCGGTTGTACCACGCGGACGGCTTTGTTGTTGAGACTGCCGTTGTCGGGATCACCCCAGTCGAGACGGCTCTCCGAATAGGAGAACGATTTCATATTCAGCACGGGCATACTGATTTCTGTACCGCGTGCCAATGCCATAATCTCGCCGTTGTTGGCATCTACGTCCTCCGAGATAAGCACCCACGTATATTTGTCGTATTGTGCTTTCTCACGCAGTTTCGCTTGCGCTTTGCGGGGCACAAGGTTTTTCCCTTTGCTCTTTAAGTACAGATATACGCCGTCTTTCTCGTATGCGCCGCTGTTTTTGTATAAATACAGTACAGGGTTGTTGCCCGGGTCGAAAGTGGTAACGGTCAGTTTACCCTGAATTTCGTTGCCGCCCAATACACTGATAGTGAACGGATATACACCTGCCGTAGTAGGTGTACCGCCGATAGTGTACGTACCATTGTTGCCGCTACCGGTTATTCCGGCAGGCGCACCATTGGTCCACGTGAGTGTGATGGCATCGCTGCTCAAAGCAAAATAGCGGAAAGTAAATCCGTCGATAGCCTCGTTGGTAAATCCGTCTTGTATGGTATCGGAGGTAGCCTCAATCTTCGAATAAATGGTTATCTTGCCGCTTAGCGAGTTGGTTACCTGGTTGCTTCCGTTGTATGCCACCACCTTATATATATACGTGCCGACGGGGCAGTTAGCCGTTCCGCTCAGGGTCAGCGTATCGCCTATGCCGTCGCTGTTGCCTTGTGTGAGCGTGATACCTGTCGCTTCTGCACCCTCCCATTCCAGAACGGTCTTGCCCTTGCTGTTGTATTTGGTGTAGTACGTAACCGGTGCCATATTCCGTGTTTGTAGCACATTCTGCGTAGAGTCGTTACCCTTTATCCAACTTACACGCGGTTCGTCCGCCACACGCAGAGAGAAACCCAATAGTTTACATTCCCCATTTATTGCTTTTACCATGACCACATGCTCGCCCGTGGAAATACTGTAGCGGCGAATGGTATAGTTATCTTTATTGAACTGCAAAGGCTGGAGAATGCCGTCTATATATACCTCAAAGTACTGGTTGTCGCCGGGCTTGGTTCCTTTGGTATCCTGTTTCTTGTCCTTTGCATAGATAGAGAATTGGTCATATCCGCTGAAATGGAAAGTGTATGTATGCCCATTCTCCATACGGTGTTCGCGTCCGGATGTGCCTTGGGTGAACTCATCCTGAGCAGAAACAGAACTACTACTTATAGATTTTATTGTTCCCTTAAACCAGCCGTCTATCGCCTCGCAGGCAGTAGTGGTCTCGTTGGTGGTCATTCCGTTGGTTCTGTCCGCACCGGTTGTGTTGAATGTAGCCAGATCATTAGCATTGCGGGCGGCATAATACACCTCGTATTCCCGTCCGCCGAAAGCAGTAAGCGTACCGCCGTAGCCGCCCGCAATCTTCTCGGCTTCATATATACCGGGCGTGTGGATACTCAAATCGGAAGACGGCACTTTGATATTGAACGTAATCGTATAGGTCTGCTGTGTGCCGTCCTCGGCGGTTACCACCACAGTGGCTTTGTCGGTCAGCGAACCGGCTTGCGCAATTTGGACGGTTGCCTTGCTGTCGTTCGGTGTGGCACTTACTTGCGGCACTGCACTGCCGCTTTCTGCGTCCACCGTGTAGTCGTACACGCCCGCTTTCAGCGTAATCGCCTTGCCGCCTACGGTCAGGCTTTTCAGACCGGCATCGCTCGATTTGGGTTGCTCCACTTGCAGCGTAACGGTATAAACGGCAGTCTTGCCCGACTTGGACTTAACCGTATATTGCACGGGTTGGCTGAAATCCTGTGCGCCCTGCGGGGTGTATGAATCAATGTTGTCGCCCGACAGGGTAGGAGTAAGATTGGTCAGACTGCTGCCAATCGTCAATGTGGCAGTAATAGTCTTGTTCGCTTGGTCAATCGTGGCTTGTACGCCTGCTACCGCAAATGAAGTGATAACAGGCGCGTCGGCTACGGCTTGGCTGAACTGAATGGTGTAAGTCTTGGTCGTTGTGCCGTCCTCGGCAGTAACCAATACCGACGCTTTGCCCGCTGTCGAAGCGGCTTGCGTGATGTTCAGCGTGGCTTTGCTGTCGTTGGTAGTTGCCGTTACATTCGGCACACCCGAATAGGTGGCAGGCAGCATTACGCTGTAATCCAACTTCCCCGCATCAAAGTTAGGCACACTCGTTCCGTCATATTTCAACTCTTTGAGCGTCGCATCCGTCGATTTCTGCGCAGGCGTAGAACCCTGAGGAACGGTTAAAAGTGCACCTCTCCCCTTAAAATCATCAGTAGTGGTAAACTTGAGACAGGGTTTCCCTTGATAGGTGGCAATATCACTGTTTGTAAAAGAGATACTCTCGTAACTTTTGGACATCACTATAGGACGACTTTTGTCTTCTTGTGAGCCGGCATTGCTGTTGATATACAGAAAACGACCGCTTTTGGCACTACCACATTTCCATGCAATAGTACCGGAAATACCTGCAGAGGGTAACTCCACGTAAATAATATTCTTTTTTGCTTTCCAATCCGATGAATTTGTCCACTCATACGTATCATTAGGTGCAATCGATGTCTTGGTAGCGTCCGCCAGTGGCAGGAATATGTCAGCGGCATTGATACAGAGACTGGTGCTGACAAACAGAAAAACAGACAGAACCTTTTTGAATATGTTTCTCATATCTTGATGTATTAAATTCGGGATTATTATTTCACGCTACAAAAATACTGCTTTTTTTGCATATCTATGTATATATAGTGTGCTTTTTTGTGGAATTTTTGCTACAAACCACAATAAAGAGACTATCTGGTAAGGCAACCTCTGCTATTATTCTATCATTCTAATCATCCTACATCCTTGTGCTATCAGGTCTATGTCATTTGTATGTGATTCGTATGTGATTCGTATGTGATTAGGCTGTTTTTGCTTGTATTTCAGGCAGTTATGTGTGTACTTATCGCTTGTTTAGCCGAAAACTATCGGATAACTATCTTTCAACCAGCAGATTACAACAAAATGGGCCACCCGACTATATTTGTCAGGTAGCCCTTATAATACGATTTTTCGTTTGCTCAATACGTCCAGCCGTCGGATTTCTGCACGACAGTGCTGTCGCCTTGGGCGACAATGAAATAGCACTCGGCATCGGCGTGGGAGTTGATCATTTCCATACCGTCCGTTTCGCCCAATACCATACAGGCGGTAGCGAGGGCATCGGCACGCATACACGATGATGCCACTACGGTGGCACTCAGCAGGCGGTGCTGTACGGGGCGACCGGTGCGCGGGTCGATAGTATGGCTTCTGCGCTGTCCGCCCTCATAGTAGAAATTACGATAGTTGCCCGAGGTAGCCATACAGATGTCGCTCGTCTGCAACACCTCCTCCATATCCTGCGACTGCCCCGCAGGGTCATCTTGCGGCTTGGTGATACCTATACGCCACGGGTTCCCCTGTCTGTTCACACCTTTTGCCACTACCTCGCCGCCTATATCCACCAGATAGTTGGTGCAGCCTTTGTCCGCCAGCAGCGCGGCAATCATATCGCACGCTTGTCCTTTGGCTACGGCACTTGCGTCCAGCATAGTACGCGGGTCGTCTTTGCTGACGTGGTGGTTTGCGAGGTGTACTTTCCGGAAACCGACCAACGGCAAAAGACTGTCTATCTTCTCCTCAGTAACCTGCTCGCGGTTCTTGAAACCGAAGCCCCACAGGTTGACCAACGGCGCCACCGTAATATCAAACGCCCCGTGGCTCTCCTGATATACACGCTCCGCCTCTTGCCACATCTGCTCAAAATAGACATCGGTCGCGGTGTCCCTGTTCTGGTTGATATGGCTGATAACCGACCGGGGGTTGAACATACTCAGCGAGTTGTCAAATGCCTCAAAGGCAGACAATATATCGCTTTGCAGGTCGTCGTCGGCTTCATACTGCACATTATAATAGGTACCAAATACTTTGCCACGATCGGCAAAGTATTGGGTCTCCTTGCGCCGCATTGGCACAACCAGCAGCAGTATCACTGCCGGAATGATGCACAACGCCGCCGCTATGGTACGTTTCTTATCCATAAGAACTAATTGCTAATTATGACTGATGAATTAGGAATTATGAATTAAATGTGTGGAGAACTCCTGTATATGTCCTGCAATTAACGGATAATTAACGGCAATTAACGGAGACGCAATTTAGAACCACAGCCCTACGCCGATACAGCCGTTGAGACGCTGTTTGTAGAGTTTGTCGTCGCCGGCGGCGTTGATAAACACGTTCTCTTTGTTGATCTTGTAGGTGTTGATACTGCCCTGTGCAAAAACGGAGATTTCGCAGATGTCGCCTATGGAGAACGGTTTCTCGATACGTCCGCTCACGTTGTTTACGGCAAACCCGCCTTCATAGCCGGTATAGGTACTCTTCCACGGAGTCATACCTACCTGCACACCGAGTGTGATGTCGAATGGCAGGGTAAAGTCGTAACCTAATTCGATGTACGACGAATAAGCGCGTTTCAGTTCGCCGTCCTCGTTCTCATAGCAGTCGGCACCCGCTACCATAGTGTACCAGTTGGCATATAAACCGCAGTTGGTCAGGTCGCCGAAGTTATAACCGATCTGCACCTCGGTTTGGCTGCTGTTCTCTGCGGCGATACCAAGGTCTTTGTTCCAGTTGAGAAAATTGGTGCCGTCGCAATAGTAGTAGTGGGTGGCACCGAGGGTCAGACCGAAGAACGTGAATGAAGCCTCGATGTCCACTTCGGGAACGAAATACGTACCGGCGAGTTCCTCGGTCGATTTGCAGAACTTCCAGTCGCTCGCACCCACGCTTGCCCATGCACCGATACGGAAAGCGGTATGCTCGCTGTCCCAACCGATGAGTACTTCCGGTTGCAGACTCAAGCCACCATTGAACTGTCCGCGCCACAAGTACGCACTGGTGAGTTCGGCTCCTGCCTCATACGCAAACGACACTTTCTGTGCCATTACAGCGGTAGTCATCACCACCGCCAACAAACTGACTAATACCTTTTTCATTTTGTTTATAAATTAGTTGATTGATGATTGTGCTTGTATTGCCACGATACCCCCAGTGTCAGGTTGGCGTTGATACGCTGCTGCCACGGGTTGCGCACTTCCCAGCGCACGTTCTCTTTGTTCATCCGCCACGGGTTGAGCATTACCTCGCCCGCCAGCGAGAAACCGCATTGTTTCACCTGCCATTGTTTGCTCAACGCTACATCGATATTCACTACCGCAAAATCGCCCTTGAAGCCGGTATAGAGACTCCGCCAAGGTGTCATGCCTACAGCGGTGGAGATGCCCATATCGTATGGCAGGGCGAAAGTGTATTTCAGTTCCAAGTAACTCGACCACGCCCGCTGCAGGTTACCCGCGCTGTCCAAATAGCCGTCCCTCCCTGCTAAGCGTGTGCACCAAAGAATGCTCAACGGCAAACGGCTGCTTACGGTGTACCTTGCCCGCAGTTCGCTGGTGTTGCCCGCCTGTCCGGGGGCGGCGTTGCTGTAGTCGAAGAAGGGCGTGCCATCGAAATAGTGCATATGCAGCCAATAGAGTTGCAGTCCCCAGCGGTCGAGACCGAGTGCAATATCCACTTCGGGATTGAAACCCGAGAATGCCCAGTCGGTAGCCCCTACGTTCCACCACATATCGGCAAACAATCCCTCGTAGTTCACTCGTGCGGAGGCTTGCAGACTTAATCCGCCTACATACTGCCCGCGCCAGATGTAGTTCGCCACGATGTTGGCATCTGCGCTCAGCGTCAGTCCGATACGCTTCGGGTAGTCGTCCAACCAACGCTTGTCTAATTGAGTCGCAGCCGGGATAGTATCGCGTGCCTGCGTATTGGCAACGAAAAAAGGCACTACTCCGACGCACAGCGTCAGAGCAAATGCCTTCCATTTATAGGGTATGGCTTTTGCCACCTCTGTCAGAGACCTTGCTTTGCAGCCCACGCAATGCGGAGAGCCACCTCCAAAATGCGTGTGTCTGTCAACTCTACAATACCGCCCTCGGGACCGGGCTCAATGTGGTAGCCGTTCTCGCTACCCTCACCATTGAAATACGAGCGGACGGCATCTGCAGAGATACCCAACTCATTTGCAATGGCATCCATACTGCCATGGGGCAGACTATCTTTCACTTCACGAAGACGATTAAATGTAGTACGAATCATAACTATGTGTTTTTATAGGTTAGTTAATGTTATTACGCATTTACAATAATTACGCATTACGCATTATGCATTGCGCATTGTTTTAACGGTGCAAAGGTACAGAAAAGAAATGATATATCAAAATAAATGCTCTAAAATCGCAGAAAAAAAGAACCCCGCAAGGTTCTTCTTCTCAATAAAGTGTTTTGCAACATATTTTGCCGGCATGTTCTGTTTTTTATTTCTCTTCCACCTTGGTGATATTGTTGAATATGGATGCGTCTGCCACGCTGACGGCGACGGGCTTTTTGCCGCGGCGGTAGATGAGGCAGATGTCTTGCGGGTTGGTGACAAAGGAGTAGTACCGCCCGCAGTAGTCGCTATGGAACAGACCTACATTGCCGAAGAAATTGCCCATTCCCACAATCCGCACTGCTGCCAGGCCCGACGGCAAGTGCTCTATCCGCTCTATCTCTTCCTTGGAAATATCTACCGAGGTACAGAGCAGATGTATCCGTACCTTTTCGCTGCTAACGCTCACATACCGAGGTGTTTGTAATACGGCACCTGACAATAATACGCATAGTACAACTATGGCTGCCCATGCCGTATATTGCGTGGCAGCATCGGTGGTATGCAGACAAAGATAGAGACTATAGGCAACGGCAGAAATGATTACGGTCAGTCCGATTGCGGTAGTCCACTTGATACGCGGACTCCATAGGCACTGTGATGAGGCGGTTGTCATAGGTATGTGTGTTGGATTTGCAAAGGTAGGAAAAATATGGTGAATATGCAAATTGATGCAATGAACATAGTACATTCTATGCTGAACAACCCGTTAATCACCCGTTAATCACCCGATAATCACCCGATGTTGTTATATAGAAGTATAACGATTGGTAACAGGATGTACAATCCTTTGTGGTGCAGGCAGGGTATGAAAACCTGCGGGAACGTTGCCAGAACAACGCTGCCAGAACATATCGGAACACTGCAAAAAAAAAGAACGCTATTGCGTATATCGTGAAAAAGCAGTAATTTTGCACGGTTATACCAAGGAAACTTTTAACAATACAGATATGGCAACACAAGAAGAAACATTCAAAAAGATTGTCGCGCATTGCAAGGAGTACGGATTCGTATTCCCGAGCAGCGATATCTACGACGGACTGGCAGCCGTTTATGACTACGGACAGAACGGCGTGGAACTGAAAAACAATATCAAAAAATACTGGTGGGATTCGATGACGCTGCTGCACGAGAACATCGTGGGTATTGATGCTGCCATCTTTATGCATCCGACCGTATGGAAGGCTTCGGGACACGTGGACGCATTCAACGACCCGCTGATTGACAACCGCGACTCGAAGAAACGCTACCGTGCCGACGTGCTGATCGAAGACCAGATTGCCAAATATGACGAGAAGATCGAGAAAGAGTTGGAGAAAGCCCGCAAACGCTTTGGTGACAACTTTGACGAGGAACTCTACAAGCAGACCAACGAGCGTGTAAAGGAGCATATTGAGAAACGCAACGCATTGCACGAGCGTTATAGCAAGGCGATGAATGACAACGACTTGGCAGAACTGAAACAAATCATTCTCGACGAGGAAATCGTTTGTCCGATCAGCGGCACGCGCAACTGGACGGATGTACGCCAGTTCAACCTGATGTTCCAGACCGAGATGGGTTCGACCTCCGATGCGGCTATGAAGATTTATCTCCGTCCCGAGACCGCGCAGGGTATCTTTGTCAATTTCCTCAATGTGCAGAAGACCGGACGTATGAAGATACCTTTCGGTATTGCACAGATCGGCAAGGCGTTCCGCAATGAGATCGTTGCCCGCCAGTTTGTATTCCGTATGCGTGAGTTTGAGCAGATGGAGATGCAGTTCTTCGTACGCCCCGGCACAGAGATGGAGTGGTTCAAACACTGGAAAGAGTTCCGCCTGAAATGGCACAAAGCCCTCGGTTTGGGCGACGAGAAATACCGTTTCCACGACCACGAGAAACTGGCGCACTATGCCAATGCCGCTACCGACATCGAGTTCCTGATGCCGTTTGGTTTCAAGGAGGTGGAGGGTATCCACAGCCGTACGAACTTCGACCTGAGCCAGCATGCAAAGTTCAGCGGCAAGAAGATGGAGTATTTCGACCCCGAACTGAACCAGAGTTACACTCCGTATGTCATAGAGACCTCTATCGGTGTGGATCGTATGTTCCTCAGCGTGATGTGCTCGGCATACAAAGAGGAGCAGTTGGAGGGTGGCGATACCCGCGTGGTGCTGAACCTGCCGCCTGTGCTGGCACCGGTGAAAGCATGCGTGATGCCGTTGGTGCGCAAGGACGGGCTGCCCGAGAAAGCGCGTGAGATAGTGGATATGCTCAAGTTCGATTTCCATACCAACTACGACGAGAAAGACTCTATCGGCAAACGCTACCGCCGTCAGGATGCTATCGGTACACCGTTCTGTATCACGGTGGATCATGATACACTGACCGACAACTGCGTGACTGTCCGCTTCCGCGATACAATGCAACAGGAGCGTGTGAATATCAACGATTTGCATGCTCTTATCGCCAAAGCCGTTGACCCGAAAGTGCTTTATCGCAAGATAATGGGGAAATAAAATCCTGCAACAATAAAGTTATAAAAAAGAGGCTGCCCATATCGGGCAGCCTCTTTTATTGTATGCTATGTTTTTAGAGCGACAGCGGCTCGCACTTCTCTTTCAGGAAAGCCGCATCGTGTGCGTCCAAGCGTGGTGCAATTTCCTTATATACATATGCGTGATAAGCGTTGAGCCATTCGATCTCGGCGGGTGTCATCAGCGACATCTCGATGAGCGCGGTGTCATAGAAACAGAGGGTCAGCGTTTCGAATGTCAGGAACTCGTCATCGGTGGTTGCTGCGGCTTTGCGCTCTGTGGGAATGACGGTGATCAAGTTCTCGATGCGGATACCCCATTGGTTGGTACGGTAGATACCCGGTTCGTCCGATACAATCTGTCCAACCTCCAACTGCGTCGGGTTGTTGTCGGTACGCACGTTCTGCGGTCCCTCGTGGCAACCGAGGAAATGCCCTACACCATGCCCCGTACCATGCCCGAAGGTGATACCGTTTGCCCACATATATTGTTTTGCCAACGCATCCAACTGATTGCCGCGTGTACCGCGTGGGAAACGGGCGGTCTGCAAAGCGATGTGCCCTTTGAGGGTATAGGTGTAGTCGAGTTTCGCCTGTTCGGGTATCGCACCGCCGAGCCATGTGGTACGTGTAATGTCGGTGGTTCCGTCGAGATATTGCCCGCCCGAGTCCAAAAGTAGCATTCCTTCGGGGCGCACCTCGGCGCAGTTATCCGCCGTGGCGGCATAGTGGACGATGGCCCCGTTGCCATTGTAGCCGGCAATTGTACCGAACGATTCCTCTACAAAATGACGACCCATAGCGCGGTATTCGTGCAGTTTTTCCATCAGCGACCATTCGGTCTGCGCCTGTCCGTTGGCAAACGCCTCTTCCTCCAGCCAGCGGAAGAAACGGGTCAGCGCCACAGCGTCCTCGCGCATGGCAATGCGCTCACCCTCAATCTCCACTGCATTCTTTTTACTCTTGGCGACAAGTATTGGCGACTGTGCATTCACCTTGCGGCACGCTGCAGGAATAGCCTCATAGAGAGCCTCGTTCACTTTCGCCCCGTCGTATAGCACGGTGCCTTTGAGACCGGCGATATAGGCAAACACGTCCTCGTAGCCTTGTATATCAATATGTTCGCGTTGCAGATAGGCAGCCGCCTTGGCATCCACTTTCTTGGCATCCACAAACAATGTGCAGCGGTTTTGTTCCAATACCACGTAACTGATTACTACCGGATTATACTCCACGTCCGTGCCGCGGATATTGAGCAGCCATGCTATCTCGTCCAATGCGGAGATAATCATTGCGTCGGCTTTTTTCTTTGTCATTGCTTCGCGGATACGTGCCAGTTTGCTTTGTACCGACTCGCCTGCATACTGCTCCTCGTATTCGTATAGCGGGTTCTGCGGGATAGCGGGACGATCATCTACCCATAGCGGGCGGATCAGATCAATAGACTTGGTGGTCAGCCCTGCTTCTCCTAATTCGCTTTGCAGTGCCGCAAAAGCGTTCACACTGTACATCTCGGGGTTCAGTCCTACCGTGCCCTGTACGTTCTCGCAGAGCCATTGGGGAATGGTCGGACAGTCGATATCCGACTCGCGCATCAGTTCCACCGATGAACCTGCCAACTCGATATTTGCCTGCAGGTAGTAGCGCGAATCCGTCCAAAGGAACGCTTTGTCCATAGTAACCAGCACGGTACCGGTCTCGCCCTTGAAACCGGACAACCATGTGATTTCCGTCCAATGCTCCGCCATATATTCCGATGCGTGCGGATCTGTACCGGGTACGATATACGCACTCAACTGTTGCTCGCGCATCAACCCGCGCAAAGCAGCCAATTTTTCCAAAACAGTCATATCTTTATTGTTCTTAGTTCTTTGTCTTTTGTTTTTAGTTCTTTGAGAGTTCCTCTACCGCCCGCTTGGTAATTTCGTCGTCGCGCTCAAAGAGCGGGAAGAAACCTTCGTCGCCGAGTATATTGCGTACAATGTAGGCATTCACTAATCGGGTCAGCGGCTGGCGCGATTTGCGTATATCCGCTTCGTCGGGTTCTATCCCCTTGTCCTTGCAGTATGCTACAAACTCGGGCAGCCAGTTGGCGTCATTCAGGTGCTTCTCCAATGCCTGCCAATCCTTGTACTTCGTCAGTTCCTTGCGGTGCTGGTTGGTATATTGGTAGGCAAATTGATAGGTGTATGCACGATTGACCACCTTGTTGAAATACGGGCTATATAGCGTCGTGTCGCGTCCTACAAACACATCGGGCATAATACCTCCGCCACCGTGTACGATACGTCCTTTCTTGGTATGGTATGCTGTTGTGTCGGTGTAGTGGATGCTGTCTGCATTGTAAAATTCGCCGTTCTCAAAGCGGTCGAACAATTCTTTCTCGTAGTCCATTTGGTCGCCGAGGGTATAGGGCTTCTGTATGCAACGTCCCGAGGGAGTGTAATAGCGTGCCACGGTCAGGCGTATTGCACTGCCGTCCGCAAAAGGCATCTGCTGTTGTACCAGTCCCTTGCCAAACGAGCGGCGACCTACTATCACGGCGCGGTCGTTATCCTGCATAGCCCCCGAGAAGATCTCGCTTGCCGATGCCGAGAAATCGTCAATCAGTACGGCGAGCGGCACATTTTTGAAACGTCCGGTTCCGTTGGCTTTCGCCTCGTAGCGCGGGTAAGCACGTCCCTCGGCATAGACAATCATCTCGCCTGCATTGAGAAACTCGTTAGCCATACGGATAGCCTGGTCCATAAACCCGCCCGAGTTCTCGCGCAGGTCCACAATATACGCCGTTGCTCCCTGTGCTTTGAGCGATGCCAATGCCGAGATGAACTCATTGTAGGTGTTTTCGCCGAATTTGTTCACGCGCACGAAACCGATCTTTTCGCCGTTCTTTGCGGGAATGATAAACTTTGCATCCACCGATGTTACGGGTATATCGCCGCGGGTGATGGTGTAGTGGAGCAGGTCGGGTTCGCCGCTACGCTTTACGCCGATTTTCACTTTCGTGCCTTTCTCGCCACGCAGCGTGTGCATCACACGCTCGTTGTTGATTTTCTTGCCCACAAACAGCGAGTCGTCCACGGTGATGATCTTGTCCCCCGCCAGCACGCCGATACCCTCGCTCGGACCGCCTGCTACCACGGCAACGATGTTAACCGTGTCGCTCTGTATGGTGAACTGCACGCCGATACCCGAGAACGAAGACGACAACTCCGAATTGACCATCTCGAGGTCTTTCTTGGGAATATAGGCGGAGTGCGGATCGAGTTTCTGCACGATGTCCTGCATTACCTCGTCGGTGATCGAATCGATATCCAATTCGTCCACATACGCGGTTTGCATCAGTTGCATCAACTGGTCTATCTTCGATGACGGCTGCTGGTAGAACTGCCCGTTCTGGAATACAAAACGCTGTGCGTTCACCTTGTTGCTCACCGCATCGCCTATCAGGAAACCCGCCAGCAAGCATACCACCGCCACCGTCGGGAAAATATATTTCTTTACGTTCTTCATAATCATTCTATTTTTCTATCCTTCTATTTTTCTATATCCTTTAGGAAACACACCTCTATCCCCGCCCGTTGCAGCAGGTCTATGCCGTCCATGATGCGGTATTCTTCGCCATATACCACGCGTTTGATACCCGCCTGGATAATCAGTTTGGAGCATTCCATACAGGGCGAGGCGGTAACGTACAGCGTCGCACCCTCACTGCTGTTGTTGCTGCGTGCCACCTTGGTGATCGCATTCGCTTCGGCGTGCAGTACGTAGGGCTTGGATACGTTGTTCTCGTCTTCGCAGTTGTTCTCAAAACCGCTCGGTGTGCCGTTGTAGCCGTCGGATATGATCATCTGGTCTTTTACCAGCAGTGCACCCACTTGGCGGCGGCGGCAGTAACTGTTCTCCGCCCATGTGCGTGCCATACGCATATACAGATGGTCTCGTTTGGTCTGTTTGTCCATAGTTGTAAGTCTGTTTCGCCTATCGTTATACAAATCCCGTGCCACGCTAAATCTCTAACTTCTAACTTCTAACTTCTAACTTCTAACTTCTAACTTCTAACTTCTAACTTCTAACTTCTAACTTCTAACTTCTAACTTCTCCCCCCGTACCTCTCCACTATCTCGTCCATTATGCGGAACACCTCGTCCTTCGTTTCCGCGCGGAGCAGTGCGATGCGGGTCTGCTTGAAATCGGGCAGCCCTTTGAAAACGGGCGAAGCGGCAAAATGGCGGCGGCTGTGGACTATCCCCTTGCGCTCGTCGCCTATCCAGTCGATACTGCGCAGTACATGCTCTTTCAGTATGCCTACACACCATGCCATATCGCGCTGTGGCAGCAGTTCGCCGGTCTCCAGATAGTGTTTCATGTCCTCGAATATCCACGGGCAGCCGAATGTGGCACGTCCCACCATTATTGCGTCCACGCCATAGCGGTCGAAACACTCTTTGGCTCGCTCCGGGGTGGTAACGTCGCCGTTTCCGATAATCGGGATATGCATACGCGGATTGTTCTTTACCTTCCCTATCAGCGTCCAGTCTGCATCGCCTCTGTACATCTGGCTGCGTGTCCGCCCGTGTATCGCCAGTTCGGCAATGCCGCAATCCTGCAACGCCTCCGCCAAGTCCACTATGATACGGTGGTCGTCGTCCCAGCCGAGACGCGTCTTGACCGTTACGGGCGTATGCACTGCGTCCACCACCGCGCGGGTGATACTGAGCAACTTGGGTATGTCTTGTAGCAGTCCTGCGCCCGCACCTTTGCCTGCCACTTTCTTCACGGGGCAACCGAAATTGATGTCGATGAAGTCCGGCCTCGCCTGTTCTACAATCCGTGCCGCGTCCGCCATCGGTTCGGGTTCGCGCCCGTATATCTGTATCGCCACTGGGCGTTCCTCGTCGCTGATTTGCAGTTTGCGGGTCGTGGAGGCCACATCGCGCACCAGTGCATCGGCATTCACAAACTCGGTATAGACCCTGTCCGCACCGAACCGCTTGCAGAGCAGTCGGAACGCCGGATCGGTAACATCCTCCATCGGAGCAAGATATAGTTGCATTGGTTTGTTGATACGTTGATTGGTTTATGCGTTTATGCGTTGATGAGTTGATACGTGGTTTATGCGTTTATGCGTTGATACGTGGTTTGGCGGGTTTATTTTAGGTTAAACCCATTCAACTTCTAAACTTATTCAACGCCGCATAACTAATAAACCCATAAACTAATAAACTATTATTTCTGAATACTCGGATACGTAATTCGGTGGTGATTCATCGAGACTAATCGGGTCTTGAATACGCGGCGTATATCTTCCACATCCTTGAACGACAGCGGGGTTTCCGAGAACTGCCCGTCCGCCACCTGCTGGTCTATCATCTGGTCCACCGCTTGTCCGATACTCTCTTCTGTGAACGTACTTAGGCTGCGGGAGCGTGCTTCCACAGCGTCAGCCATCATCAGTATCGCCCCCTCTTTCGTACTCGGTTTCGGACCGGGGTACTGGAACAGCCTCTTGTCCACTTCCTCTCCGGGGTGTGCGTTTACATAAGTGTTATAGAAATACCGTGTCAGCGAGGTGCCGTGGTGGGTGGCAATGAAGTTGATAATCACCTCCGGCAGGTGATGCTTGCGTGCCAATGCCACGCCGTCCGCCACGTGCGCAATCACAACCTTTGCCGCCTCGGTCGGTTCCATCTCCGACAGCGGGTTCGGACCGCCCTGCTGGTTCTCTGTGAAATAGTACGGGTTAGTCAGTTTGCCTATATCGTGGTACAATGCCCCTGTGCGCACTAATAGTGCATTTGCGCCGATGGCTTTCGCCGCCTCGGTGGCGAGGTTCGACACCTGCATCGAGTGCTGAAACGTGCCGGGGGCTTTCTCAGCCAGGGTATGGAGCAGGTCGGAATTGATGTCCGTTAGTTCCACCAGCGTAATCGACGAGATGAAACGGAATAGTTTCTCAAACAGATAAATCATTCCGTACGAACCGATAATCAGCAGTGCGTTCACCAGGAAATATACGTACATCATCGGGTCTATGGCGTGGTAGTCCCCCGACGTGGCAAACGCAAAAGCGGTATAAGCCACTGTCTGCGTCAGGAATATCCAACCTGCCGTCTGGGCTAACTGCGCCCTGCGCGTCATATCGCTCAGACTTGATACCGCCACCATGCCCACGGTTACCTGGATAAAAAAGAACTCCACCGGTGCGGGCACTGCCAGCGATACGATCAGCACCGTCGTAAAATGCAGAAACAACCCCGTACGCGCATCGAAGAATACACGCGTCAGAATAGGTACCCACGCAAACGGTATCAGGTAGATACTCAGGCTCGTATAGCGCAGTGTCAGGCACGACAGCACAATCACTATCGCCGACGCCAAACAGAAGAACAAGACCGTGGAGGTACTTTGGATATAAGAACGGCGGAATACATACAAGTAGATGACAAACAGCGCAATAAACAGGCATATCATAATACTTTCGCCCACTATGGACAATATCCGCTGGTGCTGGCTGACGCTTTCGTCCTCGTATGCACGGCGCAGCGATTCCAGTATCTGATAATCCTGCTCTGTTACAATCTCACCGCGGTCGATAATCTTCTCCCCCGCCTGTATCACTCCCTGCGTAGGCGCAATCGAAGCAAGCAACTTGGCACGCATCGTGTTGGTCAGAGTCGTATCCTGTACCAGATTGGGCTTGGCGTTGTTGTATGCCTCGCCGAAATGCTCCCGCGCCTTGCCCGGTGTATAGACCTGCGACAGCGGATACACTTTCGACGTGCGGTTCTGTACCACCGATATGCGGCTGTAACCCTCATTCCTGAGGACCTCCATATCTTGCAGCGACACAATCAACGGCGATTGTCCTGCACCAACGCCCGTATAGCGGAAACACGGTGCAAAACCCGACAGGAGTTGTGCTTGTTCCTGTTTCAACTGCTTGTCCGTCTTGTAAATCGGAAAGTCAAACTCTGCCGTCATCAGTTCGTATGCCCACGGCTTGCCTACCTCAAAATGGTAGCGGAACGACGTGTTGTACCGCGGAAACAGCAGCACTGTCAGCACTGCCAACGCCGCAAAAGCAAGAATATGAAATATATCTTTCGGTACCGTATGCCGGGTAATGGGTATTTTTTTCATAGGGCAAATAGAGTTTTCTTATCACAAATGGCATCTGCCTGTATAAAACGGCACTTGCCTGTTTTGCCTGCAAAGATAGCCTTTTTCCGCTGAATATGCAAATTTTGCACCCTTTTCTTTCAGCCATACCGCTTTCTCGGGCGATCCTGTTCTTACCCTACTGACCTCTTGGAGTATGGGCTTGCCTATATATCCCTTTGATATATCCTTGATTTCTCTTTGATTTCGTGCCGACAAGCATAGGTTAAACTTAGGTGATTCTTAGGTGATTCTTGGGTGATTCTTGGGTGATTCATAGGTTATTCAGCCGTTAATTCCGATAGAATAAGCCGTCTCGGCGCTCGGTGGCGTACAATGCCATTATATGTGCAGTACACACCCCTCCTGGCCGCTACCGTCTTTTTCCACTATCCCGGTATTCGCTTGGCATAGAATTTGTTGTGTAGTTCGCTTGGTGCCGACTTCCTCTACCATAGAGTTGAGCCTCAATATCACGGAGATAGTTCCTCTTACCTAATAGAGATGTGTATATATGGCATTGTGCGAAAATGACCCCGCCTGAATAGTGGTCGTCAACTTGTGCAATGATGGGGTGCGTCTATCGGTTTCCCCGTTGCGTATAGCATTTGTTTTTATGTGGTTAATCAACAAATTCAAGGAGTATCTTCCTTACTACAAGCGTAATCTTAAAGTCGCTGTCCCGGTAATGTTCACCCAAATCGGGGGGGCATTGGTCGGATTGTTCGATACAATGATGGTCGGGCATTATGCTACCGTCGATTTGGCAGCGGTCAGTTTCTCCAACGCCATCTTTTTTACCATTATGGTCTTTGCTTCGGGGGCTCTTATGGGAATTACCCCGCTTATCGGCTTGCAGGACGGTGAACTCTCATTGCACCCCGATAGGAGCGGCTCTATACGTGCCAAGATCGCTTCTCTCTTGCAAAACGGACTCTATTTCACACTGCTCATTAGTCTGATTACCACCGCCTTGCTGGCTCTGTGTATTCCGTTTCTCGACCGTTTCGGGCAAGACCCGGAGGTGGTAGATGTGGCACGCCCATACTATATCCTTATCGTCATCTCCCTGTTCCCCTATCTCCTTTTCTGCTTGCAAAAGCAATTCCTCGAGGGATTGGGCAATACCATTGTGGCTATGGTGATTGTGCTGACTATGAATGCCCTCAATGTCTTGCTCAACTGGGTATTCATCTATGGGCATTGGGGCGCACCCGCTATGGGGGCGGTCGGTGCTGGTATTGCCACACTCGTTTCGCGTATCGGTATGCCCGTCTGTCTGTTTGTGGCGATTATGCTTCATCGCAACTGGCGTGGGTATATCCGTCTCTTTTCCCGCCGTCTCTCCTCCTGGCGCGAGGTATGCCATATCGCCCGTATCGGGTTCCCTATCGGTGGACAGACCTTCTTCGAGACGGTTACATTCACACTGGCTGTGGTCGCTATAGGCTGGATTAGCAAAGAGGCGGTCGCTGCACACCAGATTGCCTCGCAAATATCCAACCTCACCTTTATGCTGGCGGTCGGTATCGGGGCAGGCACCACTATACGTGTCTCCCATCAGTTGGGAAAAGGCGACCTCCCTGCCGTACGTATGGCAAGTACTGCCAGTATTCATCTGGTTATTCTGATGAATACCATCGGTGCAACTCTGATGATCGGGCTGCGAAACTATATCCCGTATCTGTTCACCGAGGACCAAGAGGTCATTGCCATTGCCTCGCAACTGCTTGTCTTTGCCGGTCTGTATCAGTATTCCGATGGACTGCAGGCGGTCGGAGCGGCTATGCTGCGCGGTATCACCGATGTCAAAGTGCCTATGGTCATTGCCTTTGTATCATATATTATTGTCGGTTTGGTGGTTGGTTATGTTTGTGCTTTCCCGCTCGGTATGGGGGCTGCCGGT
The DNA here is from genome assembly GCA_934728255.1 of uncultured Bacteroidales bacterium. Classification (GTDB taxonomy): domain Bacteria; phylum Bacteroidota; class Bacteroidia; order Bacteroidales; family Paludibacteraceae; genus Colicola. The sequence continues at coordinate 21,880 of CAKVEC010000007.1, read as the reverse complement.
ATATGGATCGGCTTTATCGTCGGTCTTACGTTTGCCGCCGTCCTATTCCATACCCGCTTCAACCGCCTGTACAAGCGTATGCTCAAAAATAGCAAGTAAACAAGCAAGATGCATTTGTGTATTTACAAATTTACACACTTTCAAATTTACAAATTGAATGAAGTCCTTTCTTGATCGTAATGCCCTTTGGCTATCTATGCTGCTTGGGGTGATAGGCTACCCGCTTTTCCGCCACTTGATGCCCTTGCTGCCGCCAATGATATTCCTTATGCTGTTCTTTACTTTCTGTAAGGTGAATCCGTTAGATTTGCGCCTTCGTCGTTGGCATTGGGTCGTCCTATCCGTACAACTCTTGCTCTCCGTGGGGATATACTATGCTGTCATCTATCTGTGCCGACTCTTGCATACCGATTCCGTGCAGGCGGCTGTCTTGGCACAAGGACTGATGGTCTGTATTATTATGCCTACTGCCACTGCCGCCCCTATTATTGCGGGGAAATTGGGCGGCTCTATCCAGAACCTCACCTCTTTTACCCTCTTGAGTAATATCGCTACCGCTATCGTAGTGCCGGCTTTCTTCCCTGTTGTGAATGCGGAGGCGGGTATGACCTTCTGGGCAGCCTCGTGGCTGATTCTCCGCCGTGTAGCCCCATTGCTGCTCGGACCTTTCATCGCTGCTTGGCTGCTACGTCTCGGTTACAATGCATACCAACACCGCCGGGGTTCGGACAAAACATTCTACCTTTCGCGGACATGGTCGTCTATGCCGTTTTATATTTGGGCGGGTACATTGATTATCCTGATGGCGGATGTAACTTATACGTTGGTTACGCAGCACTATGACTATCAGGTTGTCCTCTGGCTCTGTGTCGGGTCGCTGCTCGCTTGCCTGCTTCAGTTCTGGCTTGGTAAGTGTATTGGCTTCCGTTTCCCCGCTGCCACTATTGGTGAGGAAAGCCACGACGAGGAAATCAACCCGGACGCCACACCTCACGATATGCCCTCTGTCAGCCGTATCACTGCGGGGCAGGCATTCGGGCAGAAGAATACCACTCTCGGTGTATGGATGGCACAGGCGTACCTCAATCCGCTTTCCGCTATAGGACCTGCCGCATATATCGTTTGGCAAAATATATTCAATAGTCTGCAACTGGTTTATACGGGCAAAAAGAAACATAATTAATACAATGAAACAGCATCGTTTACTCCTTCTCGCATTATGCCTTACGCACTACGCATTATGCATTGCGAGTACACCGGCTTTCCCTACTGCCGAGGGCTATGGCAAGTATGCCTCCGGTGGTCGCGGCGGAAAGGTCTATTACGTAACGCGTCTTGATGATTGTTCCGATACCGACCTTGTCGAAGGAACACTCCGCTGGGCGTTGCGTTCGGGTGATGATACCCCGCGCACTGTGCTGTTCCAAGTGTGCGGCACCATCTATCTTACCTCCAAACTCAAACTCGCTCACCCGAATATCACGATTGCGGGACAGACTGCCCCCGGAGGCGGTATCTGTATCGCCGGAGCAAACATGTATGTCTGCCAACCGAATGTGATAATCCGTCATATCCGTTTCCGTGCGGGTGATATGCCCGATACCAACTATCCCTGCTTGGATGTGGAGAATACCCGCAATGTCATTATCGACCATTGTTCGTTTACGTGGTCTATGGAAGAGTGTCTCACGCTTTACGACTGTGATTCCACCACCATCCAATGGTCTGTCATCGGCGAAGGACTCTACAACTCCAAGCACCACAAAGGTACACGCTCCTATGCTATGCAATGGGGTGGGGAGCATGCCACAATGCACCATTGTCTCATCTCCAACTGCCTCAACCGTATCCCGCGTTTCAATGGCGTGCGTGATGAAGCAGACATCGCACACGGTAAGCACAACCACGATGCACAAGTGGATAATGAGTTCGTAAACAATGTGATTTTTAACTGGGGCAAGAAGAACTCGCTCTACGGCGGCGAGAACGATACCACCAAGAACCACCTCGCTGACGGCACTCCTGTGGGCTACAACCATGTGTATATGGTCAACAACTATTTTCGTTGCGGTCCTACCACGCAGGCGGCTAACCTCTCCCAACGCTATTTTGTGCAAGGCAGCAAGGCGGGCGACTATGGTCGCTGGTTCTTGAGCGGCAACCGCTTCGAACTGTCCAATCCTTACAACGGCACCAAGCCCTGTTGGCGCGACTCGGTGCTGCAACTGGTCAATGAAGATAATATGTACGGTTACATCGCTAATGACCCTAACCGTGCTTTCAACCTCGTTGACGCAACGGCTGATGAGGCACACTACAACCGCTATGTCCTTTCCGCTCCCACCGCCACTAGCGGTATCGTTGCGGAAGATGCCTATGCCGCTTATGGTGCGGTTACATCGTCTGCGGGTGCCTCGCTTCCCCGCTACGACGAGCAGGATAGCCGTATGCTTCGGGAGGCGGCAGGCATTATTGCACCGCAGTTCTCCGGCTCTACCAAACCTGCATGGCTTGGTATTATCGACTCGCAGCACGACATCCGTTTCTCACGTCAGGACTGTTTTTATATGGGTGATTCCGTCGTTACAGGCTATCCTTTCTTGGATGCCGTTGCCGGTGATTCACTCGCACTCGATACCGATGCCGACGGACTTCCCGATGACTATGAAACCCAAATCGGTCTCGACCCTGCCGACCCGGAGGATGCCTCTTCGCTTACGGACTCAGGCTACTCTTACCTGGAGATCTATCTCAATGGCGTTGCCGACGGCACTATCGACAAATCGCACTACGAACATACCCCCTATATTTCGCAGCAACCCTCTCTCCCCGAGAGTTTGCACTATACGCCCTACACTTTTGAGAGTAGAGCCTATGATCTGTTAGGGCGTCCTGTTACAGACCCTCAATCTGCCACCCCTTACGTGAAAGGCGGCAGCAAGTACTTGATAGTTCGCTGATTATTGCATAAAAATCCGCTTTTTCGCCCTTTTGTGTTGTGTGTGTTGTATATTTTGTGTACCTTTGCGCTGTGTTTGGATACACAAACCTTAAACAAACAGATACAATATGCAAAAACAAAATGTTGTAGTGCGCTTCTGCGGCGACTCGGGCGACGGAATGCAACTCACGGGGACGATGTTTTCCTCTTTGAGTGCTATCCTCGGTAACGAGATTTCCACGCTCCCAGATTTTCCCGCAGAGATACGCGCCCCGCAAGGTACACTCGGCGGTGTATCGGGTTTCCAGGTCAATCTCGGTTATGGCGTTCATACGCCGGGGGACAAAGCGGATGTTATCGTCGCTATGAACGCGGCGGCTCTGAAAGTCTGCACGTTGGGCTCCAAGTTCAATCACCCCGATGCCCGCTATAACGAGGCGGATGCTATGTACGGCAAGCAGGCGGTGGTGATTGTGGATATGGACGCTTTCACTGCCAAAGACCTGGAGAAAGCCCTCTACAAAACCGACAATCCGTTCCTCGAACTCGGTATTCCCGACACGGTGCAGATCGTTCCCGTGCATCTGACTACGCTCACCAAAGAATCGCTCAAAGACTCGGGGCTGGACAACAAGTCCGTTCTCAAGTCGCGCAATATGTTCGCCCTCGGTGTGGTTTGCTGGCTTTTCGACCGCCCCATCGACAAGGCTATCCATTTCCTCGAAGGCAAGTTCAAAAAGAAACCCGCCCTTATTGCGCCGAATACCAAAGTCTTGGTGGATGGTTTCAACTATGGGCAGAACCTCGCACTCTCTATCTCTCAGATACATACCTCTGAACCTGCGGATGCCAAGCAGCCCGAGCATGGTACATACACCTCTATCGCCGGCAACAAAGCCACCGCATGGGGGCTTATTGCTGCGGCACAACGCAGTGGCAAACGTCTGTTCCTCGGCTCTTATCCTATCACACCTGCCACCGATATTATGCACGAACTGGCAGCCCGCAAGGATATGGGCGTGATGGTCGTGCAGGCGGAGGACGAGATTGCCGGTGTCTGCACTGCCATAGGTGCCGCTTTTGCGGGCGACCTTGCTTGTACTTCCACTTCCGGTCCGGGGCTCTCGCTCAAGTCTGAGGCGGTCGGTCTGGCGGTGATGGCTGAACTGCCCCTCGTGGTGATCGATGTGCAGCGTGGTGGTCCCAGCACGGGGCTGCCTACCAAGACCGAGCAGACCGACCTGCTCCAAGCCGTCTATGGGCGCAATGGCGAGTGTCCTGCAGTGGTCATTGCGGCTTCGTCCAGTGCCAACTGTTTCGATTTTGCTTTCGAGGCATGCCGTATCGCTATGGAGAATATGACGCCTGTCATCCTGCTTACCGACACCTATCTCGCCAACGGCACGGCTCTCTGGCGCATACCCCGTCTGGCAGACCTGCCCGAGATTAACCCGCAGTCGGTACCTGCCTGCCTGAAAGGCAAGTACAACCCCGCTCTTCGCGATGAGCGCAATGTACGCTACTGGGCGTACCCCGGTATGGAGGGCTACGAGCACCGCAATATCGGTCTGGAGCGTGATGCCGAGCGTGGCACTATCTCCACTAACCCCGAGAACCACGAGATTATGGTGCGTACCCGTCAAGCCAAAGTGGATCAGGTGGCACAGCGTATCCCGCTTCTTCAGGTGCAGGGCAACACGCAGAGCGATACCCTGCTGGTCGGATGGGGAAGCACAGAGGGGCATCTCCGTGTAGCCGCACGCGAACTCAATTGCGCCCTCGCCCATTTCAACTATATCAACCCTCTGCCGCTCAACACTGCAGAGGTCTTGCATGCATACAAGAAAGTGGTGGTATGCGAACTCAACAGTGGGCAGTTTGCCTCGCTCCTGCGCTCGCATATACCCGGTGTGAACCTCTTGCAATACAACGAGATAATGGGACAACCCTTTGCGGTTGAACGTATTGTTGAACACGTAAAAAATCTGCACTAATGGACGCTTCTCAATTCAAATCCGACCAATATGTACGTTTCTGCCCGGGCTGCGGAGACCATGCTATCTGTGCCGCCCTCCAAAAGGCTATGGCGCAAATAGGTGTCCCTACCTACGACACCGTGGTCATCTCGGGTATCGGCTGCTCAAGCCGTATGCCGCACTACCTAAATACGTATGGTTTCAATACCATTCACGGGCGTGGCGGCGCAGTCGCTACGGGTGTCAAGACCTCTCACCCCGAACTGACCGTCTGGCAGATGACGGGCGACGGCGACTGTCTCGCTATCGGCGGCAACCATTTCATTCATGAGATCCGCCGCAATGTGGATCTGAATATATGCCTTTTCAACAACCGTATCTACGGGCTTACCAAAGGGCAGTATTCGCCTACTTCGCCCAAAGGGTTTGTCTCTAAGTCCAGTCCCTTCGGCACGGTCGAGCGCCCCTTCGTCCCCGCCGAACTCGTCTTCGGTGCTCGCGGTACGTTCTTTGCCCGCACGCTGGATGTCGATATGCCTACCACCGTCGATTGTATGGTGCAGGCGAACCGGCACAAGGGCGCATCGGTGATCGAATGTCTGGTCAACTGTGTTATCTTCAACAACGGCACCCACTCATGGATTGCCGACCGTGAGACCCGTACCGACCGATCCATCGTCCTTCGCCACGGAGAGAAAATGCTCTTCGGCAAGGATAATGGCAAAGGTCTGGCGCTCGACTGTTCGCAGGGTCTTATCCCGCGTCTCATCGTCGTACCGGCAGACGATACGCGTGTCCTCGTCCACGATGCGCACGAGCAAGACCCGACGCTCCATCGTATGCTGGCACTGATGGGGCAGCAGCAGTATATGGAGGTGGGCAACACGCCTTCCGACGCCGACCTGCCCATCGCTCTCGGTGTCATCCGTGATGTCGAAGCCGAGACCTACGACTATGCCGTCAATGCCCAGATCAACGAGGTGCGCTCCCATAGCAAAGCGCAGACATTCGACCAACTCACCGCCACCCTCGAGCAGTGGGAGATGTAGGAATGGCACAATAGGCAACAATGATATAAATCAATCAAATAAATTAAATCGCTTATGTAAACCGGCATCGGCAGGCGATGCAAAATATATAAGTTATTATTTCTCGGGTGCAGTGGCACCCTCGATATAATAACATGACATATTTCTAACAGCATTTGCTATTATTTCGCACTCAAAGAAAAAGTCCCGGAAAAACTATTTCTCTGAAAGAGGGTAGCAAAACGCACAAACAAGGAGTTTCTTTTTGGAAAGTCCTATTGATAGTCAGTAATTCACGCTTCTTGGTGTGGACTTTTTGGACTATCAGCAGGTTTTTCTTTCCGGGACTTCCTGTGAGTGCGAAAAAGAGTTCGCACTTTTTTAGTGCCTGTGGCTCTCGTTTCTCCCTCGGCAGCAGATTGATAGCATTGCACAACTATCAATCTATATGGCGAAAAACAGCAATCTCGGTCAGGCGAAGCAGGCTAAAAACGATGAGTTCTACACGCAGTATGCGGACATTCAAAAGGAAGTGAATGCCTACATCGAATACAATCCCGATGTGTTTCGGGGCAAGACTATTCTGCTGCCGTGCGACGACCCCGAATGGAGCAACTTTACCAAATTCTTTGCGAAAAACTTTGCGTACTTCGGGTTGCGCAAACTGATTTCCACCAGTTACGCCATCGAAAGCAAAAAGTATAAAACCGATTGGCAGCCCACACTCTTTGAGACTGCCAACCCGCTCTATGACGCAGACAAAACGCGTATCAAAGGCAAGATTTTTACCCTTACACACGACACCAATCGCAACGGCAGAATTGACATCGATGACCTCGAGTGGCATTATATGGAGGACGACGGCGATTTCCGCAGCGAGGAGGTTACGCGCCTGCGGGACGAAGCGGATATAATCATCACCAATCCGCCGTTTTCGCTGTTCCGCGAGTTCGTACAATGGATAATGGATGGTGGAAAACAGTTTCTCATCATCGGGAATATGAACGCCATTACCTATAAAGAGATATTTCCGCTAATCAAGGAGAATAAAATATGGTTAGGTGTAAGTAGCGGCGCACGTACTTATACCACTATGGATGGCGGTGCACAGAAAATGGGCAATACCTGTTGGTACACCGATTTGGATAATGGTCATCGCCATACCCCTATGCAACTAATGACAATGGAAGATAACATTATGTATAGTCGCCACAAGGAGATTAAAGGCATCGGGTATCAGCGGTATGACAATTATGATGCGATAGAGGTGCCATTTACGGACGCTATCCCATCTGACTACGAGGGCGTTATGGGCGTGCCTATTTCATTTTTGGACAAATACTGTCCCGAACAGTTTGATATAGTGGGAAACGAGTATGACTTGAACCTGTCCAAAGGGCGTGGGTATGTAAACGGAGTAAGAATGTATAGCCGAGTATTTATCCGCAAGAAGCGATCTTAAAATTTGACACTTTTTATGGGTAGCCTATCCTATAACTATCCTATGCGCATCCTATGCTGATTTGCGCGGTTTTATGCAAGGGACGGCAGGGACGGAAATCTTAACAAAAAGCACTTTTTGAAGACAGGGGCAGTGTGGGGACGAATAATTAACGGTAATTAACGGAGGACAAAGAATATGATGACAACGGAATTACAGACCTTTACGGTGGAGCGGATATGCGAGGGCTTCACCTACAACGAGGCGGAAGGAAAGGGCTTGTTCGGGCTGGCGGGCAGGCTGACCATACAGCCCGAGTACCAACGCAATTACCTCTACTCCGAGCAGAGCGGTGCGAAAGAGGTGGCAGTGATTGAGAGCGTACTGCGGGGCTACCCGCTAGGCTTGATTTATTTCAACCGCGTGCGCGAGACGGGGCAACTGGAGGTGCTGGACGGGCAGCAGCGTATCACCTCGCTCGGGCGATTTCTAAAAAAGAAATTTTCCATTATGGACGAGCACGGTATGGAGCAGTATTTCGACAGCCTGCCCGCCGACAAGCAGCAGAAGATACTGCATACCGAACTGCTGGTGTATGTGTGCGAGGGCGAGGAGAGCGACATAAAGGAGTGGTTCAAGACCATCAACATCGCGGGTATTCCGCTCAACGAGCAGGAGATACTGAACGCCGTGTATAGCGGGCGGTTTGTAACGCGGGCGAAGGAGGTGTTCTCCAATTCGCAGAATGCGAACATCTCCAAATGGACGGCGTATATCCGCGGCAACGTGCGGCGGCAGGATTTCCTGCATATGGCGCTGGAGTGGGTGAGCCGCGGGCATGTGGCGGACTATATGGCGACCCACCGTGACCAAGCGGACATCAGCGAGATGCAGGTGTATTTCAATTCGGTACTTGATTGGGCAAAAGGGGTGTTCCGCAACGTGGAGAAAGAAATGTGCGGACTGCCGTGGGGCGACCTGTATGAGCGGTATCACGCTACGCCCTACGACCCGCAGCAGGTGGCGGAGGAGCAAAGGCGGCTGTATGAGGACTACTACGTGAAAAACAAGCGGGGCATTTTTGAGTATATCCTCGGCGGGTGCAAGGATACGCGGTTGCTGGAGGTGCGCTGCTTCGATGAACCGACCAAGAAAACGGTCTATTCCCGCCAAACGGCGGAGGCGAAGGCTGCGGGCGTGTCGAACTGTCCGCTGTGTGCGCTGTCCTCTGTGAAAGCGACGCGGACGAAGATCTGGAAACTCGGCGAGATGGATGCCGATCACGTAGCGGCGTGGTCGAAAGGCGGAGCCACCGACATCAGCAACTGCCAGATGCTCTGCCAAACACACAATCGTGCGAAAGGGAATAAATAAGAGAGTATTTGCGTCTTTTCTATATGATTAGGGTACTCACGTTAAACTGGTGTTTCCGATGCGGGCTTCTTGAGCCCGCATTTTTTATGCAGAAAATATGCAGTGTATGCAACTCCTATACTCCATAATACCCATTACGTAGAAAAGACGTAGAAAGGTGAAGCGTAAGGCGGATGTGCGTAGCACATTGAGCGCCGAAGCGACACGAAGCCCTGTGGGCTGAGTAGAACCCCTTATTAGAAAGAATAGGCTTTTTTGCGTAGGATAACACTCCTTTTTATGCATGTTATTCATTTTTTTTATGCATAAAAACTGCATAAAAATCCTTTCTGTAAAAGATAAAAATCCATCTCTATTTGCAAAACCCGAATAATTTCACTACCTTTGCCGCACAAACAAACCACGAATACACACCCGACAATGAAACGTGCCCTCTATGCATATTAATTGTTAATTCTTAATTGTTACTTGAATATGTTTCCCTTAGACAAACAATTGGTTGATCAGACCTGTATGGATTTCGGTCTGCGTAATGCACACGAACTCGGCAATGCCTCTATCCGCCAACTCGTGGGCGTAGTCAAAGACATCGAGCGCGCTACCGGCGAGGAGTTTATCCACATGGAGTTGGGCGAACCCGGTCTGCCTGCCGAGCAGATCGGTATCGAAGCCGAGCATCAGGCGCTGCTCAACGGCTATGCCGCCCATTATCCTGTTATCACCGGTATTCCCGAAGTGAAGCATTGGGGCAGCGAGTTTGTCCGTGCATTCGTCGGACTGGATATACCCGACGATTGTATTGTGCCTACCGTCGGAAGCATGCAGGCGGCTTTTGCCCTCAATCTGACAATGTCCCAACTTGACAAAGACCGTGATACCGTTCTTTTTATTGACCCTTGTTTCCCGGTTCAGAAACAGCAATGCAAGGTCATCGGTGTACGCGTGGACTGCTTCGATGTAGCGGATTTCCGCGGGGATGCATTGGAGGCGGAACTGGAACGCCATTTCAAGACAGGCCGTATCGCGGCTATGCTCTTTTCCAACCCCAACAACCCCTCGTGGATGTGCTTGACGGAACGTGAACTGGAGATCATCGGGCGCTTGGCTACCAAGTACAATGTGCTGGTGATCGAGGATCTGGCATATCTCAATATGGACTTCCGCGAGAGACGTGGTACTCCCTACGAACCGCCTTTCCAGCCTTCTGTAGGACGCTATACCAACAACTGTGTCCACATGATTTCCTGCTCAAAAATGTTCTCTTACGCCGGTCAACGTGGTGCCATCGTGGCGATGAACCCTGTGCTTGCCCATCGCTGTTTCCCCGCATTGGCGGAGCGTTACGGCAACGACGGGCAGTTCCTGCGCAACTTTGTGTATATCATCCTTTATAGTCTCTCCTCGGGCGTTACCCACTCCGTACAATTCGCTATGGCGGCTATGTTCCGCGCGGCGTGTCAGGGAAATATCCGTTTCGTGGAGCATACCCGCGAGTATGCCCGCCGTGCTGCCAAAATCAAAGAGATAATGCTCCGCAACGGCTTCCATATTGTCTATGACCGTGATGCGGACGGCAAAGAGGTCGGTGATGGATTCTTCTTTACTTTCGGCTACAAGGACTGGACAGGCGAACAACTCCTAAACAAACTCATCTACTATGGCGTTTCTGCCATCGCCCTCGGCAGTACGGGTGCCGCACGGGAAGGGATGCGCGGCTGTGCTTCTTCCATTCGCGATGACCAGTATGATGAACTCGACCGCCGCCTCGCTGCTTTTCATCGCGACTATCAAAACCAATAACCTGTTAACTTATAATACCATGGATACTATCCAATATATGAGTGCCGCTGAGGCGGTACAACTGGTAAAAAGCGGCGATACGATTGTCGTGCAAGGTTCCACCTCTATCCCGATGGCACTGCTCCGTGCACTGACCGACCGTGCCGCCGAACTGCGTGATGTGCGCCTTATCTCCGGTTTTGGGGTACATCCCGAGGATGCACCATATGCCAAACGCGAACTGATGGATTCGTTTAAGGCACAGTCGATCTTTGTGCCGAATAACCTTCGCCGTGCTATGCGCGAGGGGGTGGCAGACACTATTCCCGCTTTCTTGGGGGAAGTGCCGTTCCTCTTTCGCAGCGGGCAGATACCTGTAGATGTAGCGTTTATGCAAGTCAGTACCCCTGATGAGGAAGGCTGGTGCTCGTTTGGTATCTCGGCGGATATTATTTTCTCGGGAGCGGAATGTGCCAAAGTGCGTATTGCCCAGATGAACAGGTATATGCCCCATACGCAGGGCGATGCCAAGATACATATTTCCCGTCTGGATGCTGTATGCCGTGTGGACGAACCGCTCGTCGAAGTGCCGACACCTACTGCCTCTGATATAGATACCCGTATCGGCAATTTTATTGCCGCCGAGATACCCGATGGCGCAACGCTCCAGATCGGCGTAGGGGGCATTCCCAATGCGGTTATCAATGCCCTGCGCAACCATAAGCATCTCGGTCTGCATACCGAGGCCATCACCGACGGCGTACTGCCGCTTATACGCAGCGGTGTCATCGATAACTCGCTGAAGAAAGTGCGACCGGGTAAGAGTGTGGGCAGTCTTGTTCTCGGTTCACGACAACTCTATGACTATCTGGATTACAATCGGGATGTGGAGATCTATGACGTAGCCTATACCAACGACCCGCAGATCATACGCCAAAACCCGCGTGCTATGGCGATTAACTCTGCTGTTGAGGTGGATCTGACAGGGCAGATCTGTGCCGATTCGATTGGCGATACCATCATCTCCGGTGTCGGCGGTCAGCACGATTTTATGTACGGTGCCGCTTTGTCGGAGGGTGGCAAATGCTTTATTGCCCTTCCGAGTCTCACTACCAAGGGCAAATCGAAGATTGTGGCACACCTTGCGCCCGGTGCCGGTGTGGTTACCACCCGTTTCCAGGCACAATATATCGCCACAGAGCACGGTATCGTCTATCTGCGCAACCGACCGGTTATGGAGCGTGCCAAACTGCTTATTTCCATAGCCGATCCCTCTGTGCGCGAAGACCTGGAGCGGGCTGCCGTAGAGCGATTCGGCATAGGCTTTCTCCGCTTAAAATAACAGGGAATTAACGTTCAATTACACGATAATTAACGTTCCTTGTAGCATATCGCTGCCTTATTCTGTAAAAGTGCCTATCTTCCGTACCCTGTCTTCAAAACCGTCGCGGTCGGAAAGGGCGTGGTTCTTTACCCGCGCACGGTAGTTGTAGATAGTGTTTGCACTGTAGCACAGCAACTCTGCAATACGTGCTCCGGAGTCAATGCCCAACCGTATCAACGCAAAAATCCGCAATTCGGTATTGAGCGTGCCTTCTTTTTCGGGGTATATGCGTTCTTCGGGGCGCAACAGGGCATTAAATTCCTCTACAAAGTCCGGATAAATAGATAGGAAAGAGGTATCGAAATGGTGATAGAAGGCAGGCATCTCTGCTTCCATAAATTGGGCGGAAGTCTGCCCCGTAGCCTTGGGAGCCATTTTCGCCATACGCCGGAGGCTGTCGGCATACACAGCCAAGTAGAGCGAGATATATCGCTCTTTGATGTTGTTGGCTTCGTGCAGCGACCGGTTTACCGTCTTCATCCGTCTGTTCAAGTTGTGCAGATGCCTGTTCTGCCTAACCACAATCATTACCAATACCACCACGGAAAGCAGCATCAGAACCAGTACACCCAGAATAATATACAGCCGCCGTGCCGCCTGCTCCTGCTGCTGCTCGTGGGCAGTGCTGATAATCTGACTCACTTTGTTTATCTGTCCGAAACGCATACGCGCATTGAATATGGCGGCATTGGCGAGCGAGTATTGTATGTAGCGGTATGCCCGCTCTATATCGCCTTTACCCTCGTTGAATACCAGTTCTGCCAGCATCCAACTGGACGCATTGTCGGTTATACCGCTCCGTATATCAGCCAATGCGGAGCGTATCAGCCATTCTTTGCGTTCCAAATCCTTTCCTTGGCTGCGGGCTGCCTCTGATTGTTCGTAGGCGTATATGGCATATTCGTGTGTATCCGTAGGCGGAATCACATCCGTATAATGCCGCTCATATAACGACTCTGCCCCATACATACGCTGTCTGCAATTTCCCAACCCTATTTGTATATAATCCGGCACATCTCCGTTGCACAGTTGTTCTGCCCATTCGTAATATAGCAGTGCCGAGTCGCACATATAGGGCGAATACACTTCGGCTATTGAGAATGCCAATTCGGCTGTCGGATCCTGCCGGAATTGCGTTTTCAGGTTCTCTACCTGTTCTGCACGCCGGGAGATATACTCGTCGGCGCGTACAATCTCTTTATCTAATACTTTTAATAGGGAATCAACTGTCTGTTGATCGAAAGCATACAGATTGCCGCTCAATAGAACAATAAAAGCCAATGGAAGTAGATGCCAGTTCATGGTGATTATCTTATTCGTCGTACAAAATTACAAAGAATATCCCGTTTGTGCAAACTTTGCAAGGGCTTGCCATAAAAATATCCCCGACAATGAGCAGATTGTCGGGGATATTCTCTGTTTCTTCAGGCGGCTATGGTCGAGTTATCGTTTTACCCACGCTTGTATCTCTTCATATGAGGTGTAGTTCAGCAGTTTGCCGTCCTCGATGTGCAGGGTGGGGTAGGTCTTGCGCAGGGCTTTGGTGCAGCCTGCAATGCCGCTTCCGCCCGAGGTGGCAAAGGGGATAATGGTCTTGCCGCTGAAATCGTATGCCTCAAGGAACGTGTTGATAATACGCGGTGCCACATACCACCAGACGGGGAACCCGACATATACTATATTGTATCCGTCCAAGTTCTCTTTAGTCTTTTTGATGGCGGGGCGTGCACTCTCGTCGTTCATCTCTACGGTGCTACGCGACTTCTTGTCCTGCCAGTTCAGGTCTGCAGACGTGTATGGTTGCACGGGTGCAATCTCCATCAGTTCTCCGCCCGAAGCGAGCGCAATCTGTTCTGCCACTGCCTTCGTCGTGCCGGTGGCAGAGAAATATGCAACCAGCACTTTGTCGGCTGCATTCACATTTGCAATAGCCATAATCGTTACAATGCTTAAAATAAAACGTTTCATATCTTGTTTATTCGTTGATAAGTTGATTTGTTTATACGTGGTTTGGTCGGTTGAATGGAGTTTATGCGTTTAACTTTTTCAACGGATTAACCATTTCAACAACGCATAAACCAATCAACTCCTAACTCCTTAACCAATCCGACGGTATTCCGTCGGTGTAATCCCCGCATGTCGTTTGAAGAACCGCACAAAGTGCTGCGGGTGTTGGAAGCCTGTCTGCATTGCCACTTCTTTGATGGTCAGTTCGGGGCTTTGCAGTTGCCGTTTGGCGTACTCGAACAGGCGCAGGGCAATGTACTCTTGTGCACTCTTGCCCGTCTCGGCTTTCACCATATCGCCGAAATAGTTGGGAGACAGGTGTACACGGTCGGCAAAATGCTTCACGGTGGGTATGCCGTCCGTGGCGGTCTTGCCCGAGTTGATATACTCGTTCAGCAATTCGCTGAAGCGCGAAATCGCCGTGATGTTCATATCCTGACGGGTGATGAACTGCCGCTCGTAGAAACGCAGGCAGTAGTCCAAGAGCAGTTCCAAGTTGGTGATGATCAGTCGGCGCGAGAACTTGTCAATCGGGTGCTGCAACTCTATATCGATGATATGCATACAGTTTTTCACCACCACCACTTCGTCCTCCGACAGGTGCAATGCCTCGTTGCTGGCGTAGGAGAAGAACGAGTAGTCGCGCATTTTTTTCTCAAGCGTTGTGCCGTGGATAAAATCGGGGTGAAACAATATGCCGAGACACTTAGGACGTGCTACATTGCCGGATGCTACTTGCACTTCCTGCCCGGGTGCCATACTGACAATCGTCTCGCAGTCGTAGTCGTATTGTGTCCTGCCGTAGTTGAGTACGCACCCTTTGGTCTCTTTGAGCCAGATGCTGTAGAAATCATATACATAGCGTACGCCGGTCGGCACATGTTTGGTGTTCTCGTCAAACCGCACGAACGCCACTTGCGGGTGCATGGTCTTGAATCCGCAGATGTCGTTGTACTCCTGTATGGTGGTGATGTGCTGTTGCTTTTCCATAATGTGTTTGTTTTTACGCTGCAAATTTACGAATAATTTCCTTTCCTCCCAAATCCCCGTCTCCGAAAGCGTAATGCAGGTACTCCATTCCGTAATTAAGGTAGTGGCGGAATGATTGTATGGCAAACAAGGTAATAATCAGCAACGAGGTCGGAATTCTGCTTTTTTATTTGTGTATCTGCCAATAAATCCTTATCTTTGCACCATAATGGATAGTTACCTAATCATATCAACAAATAATGATCTCGTGCGTATTGCCGCACGGCACATAGTTTGTATTGTTGCTGATGGCAACTATTCCACTATATTCCAGACAGGCAATGAACTGCGGATGGTTACCTTGCAACTCGGTCAGTTGGAACGTCTGATTGCCGACCAACTGCCACAACTCGGTCAGACTTTTATCCGCGTAGGCAAAAGCCTGATTATCAATAGTAACGCTGTCTATTATATCAATGTTCCAAAGCAGCAATTGATTTTGGTGGATATACAGCAAAACAGACATACTTTCACAGCAGGAAAGGAAGCATTAAAGACGCTCAAAGACTGGTTTGAGCATAATCAAGACAATGAAAGAAATTGAAGATAACGAAATACGCATTATCGGTGGTAATCCGAAGAGACAACCTCAGCACAAACGGCATTGGGTCCGGTGGCTCTGCGGATTTTTGGCTGTGATTATTATCGTTGCAGGCATTGTACTCTTTGCTGTGTCAGGTGCTTCTATTGCCCCCAATCAGGATATTGTAGAGGGTGTGTTTGACCCGGAGGAACAGCCTGTGCAACCACGCCCCCTACGCAAATGGATAGCGGAGGGAGATACCGTTACAGAACGTGGTACACTTGTCTATGACACCATTGTCAACGATATTCCGCTGCGGCTTATGCGTCCGCTGCATACTACGCCGCATTTGGCAGTAGGATATGATTGCCTGCGGGATACTGCTGACATCGTATTACTATTTCAAGCCGCCGACATCCGAAGGGATAACCACAAAATTGTGGGGGCGTTTGTCTTGCAAGGCAAACCGCTCAGTTGGGGGTTGAGCAAACGGGGGTATTGTGCCATCATTGACAGTATGGTTACCGTAGGTGTGGCGGACAATTCGCCGCTCTTTGAAAAAGCCACCGAATGTAATGGGGATTTCTTTCGTCAGTACCCATTGGTGGATAGGGGGCAATTAGTGGAAAACGAATTGAAAACAAAGTCTGTCCGCCGTGCATTGTGCGAGGTGGAAGACTGTGTGATTGTTGCCGAAACCATTACTCGGGAATCGATGCACGATTTCGCACAAGCATTGGTGGATATCGGAGTAGCCAATGCCATCTACCTGACAGGAAGCACTGCCATTGGCTGGTATATGGATATTAACGGAACCACTACCCCCGGAGGAGATTGGCAACCGCAAAACTACAAGAACGTCTCCTTTATTGTCTGGCAGTAAAACTTTCTCTATAGTACAAAACAGGCTGTATGAACACATCTTCATACAGCCTGTTCGGCGTTTCATACAAAGCCTTTGCTATTTCTTTTCTATATGTTGCTTTTGTACTACCTTTGCAGCGTAAACAAAAATCAAGGTTAGTATGAAACTAAAACAACACATCTCATCGTGGTGGCAGACACTGAAATCAAAAAGACATATTTTGGGCAAACGTTCAATTATCTATACTTGTTCGGGTGTAGTTATCTTGGCACTATTTTCTGCGGTATTCGGAACCATCCGTTCCTGCCGTAAACCTATCGCACGCCAGTTGTATGGGGAAGAGATAGGTTCCAAAGGCTTGCGCTATAAGCCCGGGGCACATATCTACGACCCCGCTACGGGAAAAGTATTGCTTGATAGTATCTCTTGGTTGTATATAGCCGGAGACGATTCTATCGCAGTGGTGGCTCGGGATAAGAAACGGGCGTATGTCAACCTCAATACGGCACGTCTGCTTACTCCGTTCGACTATGATAAAGCGTGGATATTCAGTTCTGACAGGGGAGTCATGGTTAAGAACGACAGCATCTATATATTCCGCCGCGATGGTTCTTTGCTTACCCCCAAGGGACTGCCCTATCACGACCAGTATGAGTTGCTTTTCTACCGGGGCAGCCTGATTGTAGAAATGAACGACAACCTCTATGGAATGATCGATACGGCAGCCCAGTGGATATTAGAGCCGCAATATACATCTATAGAACGGGACTATCAGCACAATTTTTATAATACTAAGCGTGAGGAACAATGTATCGTATATTCCTTTCAGTTGGACACTGTCCTTATGGGAAATTATAAATCGGTTGATATTGATTGGTCGGAGGGTATTATTGCAACCGAGTATAATGGCATCCAGCATTTGTTTGATTATCAGGGGAAACTGGTGTATGAGGTTATTTTCAAGCAGATAGAGGAACTGACCTACAATACCCATCGCAAAGATGCCGATGACCATGATATTTATGAAGAAACCAGTTGTTATGTATATACAGATTATAATGGCAAATGCGGGCTTATGAATCGAAACTATCACGTCCTGACACCCCCGCTTTTTAACAACATCGAAGCGCAAACGCAGCATATTTTCTTCGCCTCATTCGGCGATGGTTACAGCCGCTTCGGAACGCTTATTGACGACCATGGCAAACCGATTCGTTAAACTAATTCTCACCCTGATGGCAGCATTCTTGCTGTCATCAGTTGGTTTGGTGATCTACTATCGTTTCTTCCCGGTTCGACTGACTCCGCTTATGCTGATTCGGCAGTCGGAGGCACGCCGGCAAGGATATACTTTGCCTATTCTACAGCAATGGACTCCTATAGAAGACATCTCGCCGGAGTTGATTAAGGCGGTGGTGAATAGCGAAGATGCCCGTTTTTTTGAGCATTATGGTTTCGACATAGATGCCATTACCACGGCTTATCATATCAATCAAGCCAGCGGACATATTGTGCGCGGTGGGAGTTCTATATCGCAGCAGACTGCCAAAAATGTCTTTTGCACACCTGCGCGAACGTATATTCGTAAGGCTTTCGAGGCTTATTTCACTGTTTTGATTGAGTTTCTATGGGGAAAGAAACGCATCTTGGAAGTTTATCTGAATGTTATTGAGTTGGGAGAGGGCATCTATGGAGTGGAAGCCGCTTCGCAATACTATTTCAGCCGTTCTGCTGATGCGCTTTCGTCTGCGCAAATCGGTCAATTGGTGCGTATCATTCCATGCCCCTTGTGCCAAATTATCCGCTGAGTATAAAAACAAAAAAGGCTGTCTGACTTTCGCCAAACAGCCTTTCCTTTATGCATTGTTATTTCACTTCCTCGAAATCAACATCTTCGGCACCGCCATCGTTGTTGCCCGAGTTGGAAGAACTACCGTTGTTTTGTGCGCCGCTGAAATCTGCGTTCTGTGCACCTGCTCCCGCATTCTGTGCGTTGTACATCTCTGCACTTGCAGCCTGGAATGCGGTCATCAGTGCGTTGTTGGCAGCCTCGCAAGCGTCGGCATCTTTCTTCTCGTAAGCCTCTTTCAGGTTCTTGAGTGCTTCCTCGATAGGAGCCTTCTTGTCGGCAGGCAGTTTGTCGCCCAGTTCGGCAAGTTGCTTCTCGGTTTGGAAGATAGTAGCGTCGGCTTTGTTGAGTTTGTCAATACGCTCTTTCTCGCGCTTGTCTGCCTCGGCGTTAGCCTCTGCCTCAGCCTTCATACGCTTGATCTCTTCCTCGCTCAAGCCGCTCGAAGCCTCGATACGAATCTTCTGCTCTTTGCCGGTAGCCTTATCCTTTGCGGTTACGTTCAGGATACCATTGGCATCAATATCGAATGTAACCTCAATCTGCGGTTCGCCACGACGTGCCGGCATAATACCGTCGAGGTGGAAGATACCGATTTGCTTGTTCTGGGCAGCCATAGGACGCTCACCTTGCAGCACCTTAATCTCTACACTCGGTTGGTTATCCACAGCGGTGGTAAAGGTCTCGGTTTTCTTGGTCGGGATAGTCGTATTAGCGTCAATCATCTTAGTCATCACGCCGCCCATCGTCTCGATACCGAGGCTCAACGGGGTAACATCCAACAGAAGCACATCTTTTACTTCGCCCGTCAGCACACCACCTTGGATGGCTGCACCTACGGCTACTACCTCGTCCGGGTTAACGCCCTTGTTAGGCACTTTGCCGAAGAATTTCTCGACAGCCTGTTGGATAGCAGGGATACGGGTCGAACCACCTACGAGGATAACCTCATCAATGTCGCTCGTACTCAATCCTGCTTTCTGCAAAGCGGTACGGCAAGGAGCGATAGTACGTTGGATCAGATCGTCAATCAGTTGCTCGAACTTAGCACGGGTAAGTGTCTTAACCAAGTGTGCCGGAACGCCGTTAACAGGCATAATGTACGGCAGGTTGATTTCGGTAGAAGTGGTGTTGGACAACTCGATTTTTGCTTTCTCGGCAGCCTCTTTCAGACGCTGCATAGCCATCGGGTCTTTGCTCAGATCGGCACCGCCGTTCTCGTTCTTGAACTCTTGAACGAGCCAGTCGATAATACGATGGTCGAAGTCATCACCGCCCAGGTGGGTATCACCGTCGGTAGCCTTTACCTCGAAGACGCCATCACCCAACTCTAGTACTGATACATCGTGTGTACCGCCACCGCAGTCGAAGACCACAATCTTCATATCTTTGTTCGATTTGTCGAGACCGTAAGCCAAAGCGGCTGCAGTAGGTTCATTCACGATACGGCGTACGTTCAAGCCCGCAATCTCACCGGCCTCTTTCGTAGCCTGACGCTGGCTGTCGTTGAAGTAAGCAGGAACGGTGATGACAGCATCGGTAACCTCTTGTCCCAGATAATCCTCAGCGGTCTTCTTCATCTTTTGGAGGATGATAGCCGAAATCTCTTGCGGGGTATAGAGACGACCATCAATATCCACACGCGGAGTGTTGTTGTCGCCCTTTACTACTTTATAGGGTACACGTGCAATTTCATTGGCAAGGCGGTCGTAGGTCTCACCCATAAAACGCTTGATAGAATATACGGTACGTGTCGGATTGGTAATGGCTTGACGCTTTGCAGGGTCTCCCACTTTGCGCTCACCACCATCTACAAACCCTACAACGGACGGAGTAGTACGTTTACCTTCCGAGTTCGCAATTACGATAGGTTCGTTGCCTTCCATCACAGCAACGCAGGAGTTAGTTGTTCCTAAGTCAATTCCAATAATCTTAGACATAATCAAGTATGATTTTAAGTGTTAATATTCAAAGTTGTTATCTCGCCGCGCTCATTGTGCATTATGCATTTCGCTTTGTGCATTGTTGAGCAGCAACACTTTCATAAAGACAAATCCTGTGCCAAACGGGGGAACTTTTTCTAATGTCAGTTTTTGCTGCCAATCTGTCAGTCTTTCTGCCATTGGCTCAATTAAATTTACGGAAAATCAACTCGCTGAAATACAAGCAAAAACAGCCTAATCACATACCAATCACATACGAATCACATACGAATCACATACAAATGACATAGACCTGATAGCATAAGATATTAGACCTATCCTATTACTTATTACTTGAAACCGAAGACGAAATAGACGGCGGCAATCAGACACAGGGCTGCCACGATGTGGTTCCATTGCAGGTGGGTATGAAAAGCCACGGCACTGAACACCACAAACACCGTAAGTGTGATAACTTCTTGTATGACTTTTAGTTGCATTAGTGAAAACGGACCACCATTGCCCTCGAAACCGATACGGTTCGCAGGCACCTGCAGGCAGTATTCAAAGAACGCAATCCCCCACGAAATGGCAATGACGGCAATCAATGGCAGTTTCTGAAACCATGGCAGTTCGCCCATTTTCAAATGTCCGTACCATGCCAATGTCATAAACACATTAGAGCAAATCAATAGCAAAACAGTATATAACCCGTTCATAATCAATATATATAATTTACAGATTTACACACTTACAAATTTACAAATTCTTCATCGCCGCACTCCAAACCGAGTCGCGTATATGAGGATTGAGGCTTTCTAATTGCCCTACCAACCGTTTGACTACCGCCCTGCTGCTCTCTTTCTCGAAAGGGCAGAGTTGTTTCTGCTTCTCATACCCCCGCAGGGCGGCATAGCGGACAAGGTCTTTCTCCTCAATCATACATAGCGGTCGGATGAGCCGGATAGGCATCTTGTCCAACTGCAGGGAGGGCGTTATCGTACTGAACGAACCTTGGAAAAACAGGTTCATCAGAGCCGTCTCCACAATATCATCCTTGTGGTGCCCGAAAGCGATCTTGTTGCAACCAAGTTCCTGTGCTACATCAAACAACGCCTTGCGTCGGTACCATGCGCAGAGGAAGCACGGGTCTTTCTGCTTGCGGGCAATCTCCTGCGCTGTGAGTCCGTCGGGGGTGGCAATTGCGGTATCGCGCACCACCAGCGGCACCTGCCATTCGGCGCAGAACTGCTCTAAATAACTTATATCGGAAACGTACGCACGCTCGCGTACGCGCACATGCACGGCGGTTACACGGAAGCGTGGCACGAAGATCTGCGACCGCTTGCCTAATAGTTCCACCAGAGCCAGACTGTCCTTGCCGCCGCTCAAGCCGATAAGGATATGGTCATCGTCGGCAATCAGGCGGTAATCTGCGCACGCTTTATGAAAACGGCGGGTTATATGTGCCTGCAATTTCTCTAATTCGATTTGTTCGGGAGACTTGTTCATATGTTATAGATGTCTTTTTCGGGTACAAAGGTACAGAAAAACGCCTGTATTACACGCAAAAATCAAGAAAAATACACTTTTTCGCACTTTTTTTCGCAAAAGATTTGGTGGTATGAAAAAAAAGCAGTAATTTTGCACCCGCTTTCGAGAGAGAAAGCAAGTGGTCTTACACACAATGCGGCAATAGCTCAGTTGGTAGAGCACGACCTTGCCAAGGTCGGGGTCGCGAGTTCGAGTCTCGTTTGCCGCT
>CAKVEC010000006.1 GCA_934728255.1 uncultured Bacteroidales bacterium | reverse complement strand
AGTGCATAAAGTGCATATTTTTCCCGCAGCATTTTTTCCAGGCAGGATGTTATCCGGGACTTTGACGACGCGGGACGCGTCGTCTCCACAACAGACAGATTTGTTCAGTTTTGTGGCAAACTGCCTGCTGGCGGAGTGCCCGCGTCCCCGGCGATGGCATTTGTAGTATAAATCCTCTAATAATGCTATCTTACAATACATAAATTTATTAATGTATGATGCGGTTGCCATGAGGCGCAGATGAAGAGTATCAATGATGCCATTCCAAAGAAAGCAGCCGAATCTTTCGAATACAATCAAACGATATATGAGTGCATCCGGAAAGGTAGTCCTAATTTTGATGATATGCAGTATATTCTTGACGATACAAGAGCGACAACACTTTCGGTTCGGGCGTATTGGCGGAATGATGATATGGAAGTGGTGGCAGCGGGTTTTCGCACCATCAACAAAATAAAAGAGACCGGCGAAGTATAACACCTTTCAAACCAGCCGCAGACGCAGACCGGCATAGTCTGTACTTACAACACGGCATAGGGTCGGTATAGGTGTCGGATTCTAAGTCTTCCGGCAGCCTTTTACTCTTGTTACATTCTCAGGAAGTGTTTACGGATTCGGCACGGATTTTGCACTACTGACAGCATAAACAAAACGTAATATACTTATGAGAACAAGTACAAAAATCTGGATGTCGTTAGCGGGTGTAGCACTCGTGGCATTGGGCGTGGTTTGCCTTATCAATTCAGGTGCCACACTACTGAGTTTGGCATGGGTAATCGGACTGATATTCCTGTTTGCAGGCTGTAGCGAGTTTGCAGCGTGGTGCCGTCTGCACCGCTTCGTGCCGCAGAGCGGGCTGTTATTTCTGTCAGCGTTGCTGCAAATGGTAGTGGGCGTATTTTTCCTGGTGCACCCCGCATCCCTAATGGTGGCTCTGCCTTTTATCTTTGCTTTCTTTGTCTTGTTTGAAGGCATCCGTATTGCTATTGAGTCGTTCGACTTCAAGCAGGTCGGTTTCCGCTACTGGTGGGTGCTGTTTGTCTTCGGATTGTTAGCCGCAGCCTTCGGCATATACGGGCTGTACTGTCCTGCGGTGAGTGCGGAGACACTGACGGTATTGGTGAGCATCGGTATTATTTTGGCCGGTGTAGGTTATTGGGGTATGGTAGCGGGAATCAACCGCTGCGAGCGCAAACTTAAGCAACTGCACGACCGCTTTGTTCCGATAGAGGATGTCGAGGCAGAGGAAGTGAAATAACAGAAGGATAGAAAAATAGAATGATAGTAAGAGGGATTGCTTGTATTTGTCAGGCAATCTCTTTTTTGTGTCAAAAACAGCAGATATTTGCACAAACGGGGAAAAATATGTATCTTTGCAGGCTTATATTTACCTAACAGATGCAAAAATTACAAAATATACTCATTCTCTGTGTGGTGGTGTTTGCCGTACAGACACGCGCACAAGTGCATATCACCATTGCCGACCCCGAGACGTGGACTGTAAACGAACTGAGCGGCTACGTGGGGCAGACCGTGGTGTTTGATCAGCCGATGTACGTATGCAACAACTACTACAGCAGTCTGACCATCGCCCCACGACGTATTTTCTCGCCTACCAACCAAGCCATTCCCCGCAGCACGGAATACAACTCAATCTTATCGCTCAACAGCAACGGCACGATGAGTCTGTCGGGGGTATCGGGGTACCATCGTATGGGCGAAAAGATATACAACCTAACAGTGCGGGTCAATTCGCAAAGCAGTCTGACCTATAAGAGCGGCAGTTTCCGCGGCAACACACGTGCAGACATTGAGGCGGGGTTGCCCGATGTGGGCGACTATAGGTTGCTGGTTTGTGCAGCGAACTTAGAATACTATTTGGTGGACAACTTGGGGACGGGTTATGGACCTGACAGTTATTCGCAGCATCAGAAACAGCGCACCAAAGTGCGCCAAGCCCTGGCAAAGATAAGTGCGGACATCTATGGTTTGGTAGAGATTGAGCAGGGGCAGAGTGCGCTCAAAGAGATAGCCGCTGACCTAACCGAGGATACGGGGCATGAATACACCTACATAGACGACGGGGGGGCTGCCAACGGTTCCTATACCAAGTCGGGCTATGTGTATCGCGCGGACAAAGTGTGCCCCGATGGCAAACTCTACAGCAACAACGAGCGAGTACAGAACCGCAAAAAGATACAGGCTTTCCGTGAGATAGAGACGGGGGAGGTATTCTTCTTCTCGCTCAACCACTTTAAGGCCAAGTCGGGCAGCGGGAACGGAGCCGATGCCGACCAAGGCGATGGGCAGGGGACTTTTAACTACTCGCGTACTATGGAAGCCAAATCGGTTATCAATCAGTACAACGGCATCCGTCCGCAGTTTCACGAGAGCGACCTTCTGATTATGGGCGACCTGAACGCCTACGCCAAAGAAGACCCAATCACCACATTCACTACGGTGGGTATGATTGACCTGCACCGTGCTTTCCACGGCGACACGAGTTATAGTTACACGTTCCACGGGCAGGCGGGGTATCTTGACCATGCCATATGCAATACCACTTTGCGTCCGCAAATCACGGGCATGGCGGCGTACCATATCAATTCCGACGAGTCGGACGACTACACCTACGACAAATCAAATGACCAAACCATGTTCCGCTACAGCGACCACGACCCTGTGTTGGTGGGTTTGGCATTAGACAGCACATTAGCAGCCGCCAGCACCGACCCGATAGTGAACAATTTCGGCATTGTAGATAACGACGGTACGCAGATGCTGATTTTCAGTGACTATATAACGATATACAATGCCTATCACGCGAACGATAAGAGTTACTACGCCATTTATACAGCACATGGGTGGTTTGTGGAGCAAGGCGACATTGACAGCACGCCCTACACCCTACCCGTCCCCGCTACATCGGGCGTGTACATCGTATATGTATATAGCGGGGGACAGACCTACCAACGCAAAATCATTGTACCATAATGGATTTGTTTTCGGAAATAGAAGCACCCGAGCGGGAAGAGATACGCTCGCTACGCAAGGAACTGGAGGAGCAGAACTACAAGTACTACGTTCTCAACCAGCCTGTGATGTCAGACCAGGAGTTTGACCAAAAAATGCGGAGGTTGCAGGACTTGGAGGCACGCTACCCCGATATGTTCGACCCGAAGTCGCCCACGCAGCATGTGGGTTCCGACCTTGGGAAGAAAGGTTTCGAGCAGGTGGTACACCAATACCCTATGCTCTCGCTGGCGAACACCTATTCACGGGAGGAGGTGGAGGACTGGATACGCAAACTGCCCGCGAACGCAGAGATAGTATGCGAACTGAAATTCGACGGGCTGAGTATCTCCCTTTGGTACGAACACGGACAACTGACCAAAGCCGTTACGCGCGGCGACGGACAGAAAGGCGACAACGTTATCGACAACATCAAGACCATTCCGTCTATTCCGTGGCACGTAGAGGGCGCAGACATACCGGCACATTTTGAGATGCGCGGCGAGGTGTTGCTGCCATGGAAGAACTTTGATCGGCTGAACGCCGAGCGCGAGGCGCAGGAGGAGCCGCTCTTTGCCAACCCGCGCAATGCGGCTTCGGGTACGCTCAAACTGCAAGACCCGCGCGAGGTGGCACGCCGGGGATTGGATGCCTATCTGTACTATATGTTGGGCGAAGACCTGCCCGCCACCACCCACTACGACCGCCTGCAAACCGCACGCCGCTGGGGATTCAAAATAAGCGATGCGATACGCGTATGCCACTCGCTTGACGAGGTAATGGAATATATCCGTTTCTGGGACACCGAGCGGCGCAACCTGCCGGTAGCCACCGATGGCATCGTACTGAAAGTGAATAGTCTGGCACAGCAGGAGGAACTGGGTTACACCGCCAAGACCCCACGTTGGGCCATTGCTTACAAGTTCCAAGCCGAGCGGCAACTGACCCGCCTCAACAAGATAACCTATCAGGTGGGACGCACAGGGGTGGTTACTCCCGTGGCGAACCTTGACCCCGTGCAACTGTCGGGTACGGTCGTACAGCGTGCCACCCTGCACAACGAGGATTTTATCCGCTCCCTGGGCATCCGCGAGGGCGATATGGTATGGGTGGAGAAAGGCGGAGAGATTATCCCGAAGATCGTGGGGAAAGAGACCTCTCCCACCCAGACTCCCCCCCTCTCTGATGGCGCTGACGCTGTCGGGGGAGTTTTCCCCACGCATTGCCCCGAATGCGGTACTCCGTTGGTACGTGTAGAGGGCGAGGCGGCATGGCGGTGTCCAAACGATATGACATGTCCGCCGCAGATCAAAGGCAAGATGGAACATTTCGTTTCGCGCCGTGCAATGAACATCGACGGTCTCGGCGAAGAGACCATTGCCCTGCTCTACGATCAAGGACTACTGCACAACATTGCTGACATATATAACCTGACACTCAGCGAATTAGCACAGCAGGAACGCCTCGGGCAGAAATCGGCACAGAATATCCTCAATGGCATTGAAGCATCGAAGCAGGTGCCATGGGCGCGCGTGCTTTTTGCCCTCGGCATACGTATGGTGGGAGAAACCACTGCGAAAAAGATAGCCCGCCGTTTTCCGAGTATCGACCTGCTGATGGCGGCTACACACGACCAACTGACTGCTGTGGAAGATGTGGGCGACCAAATAGCCGACAATATCATTGCCTATTTTGCCGATGGGCGCAACCGGGAGATTGTCAGCCGCCTGCGGGTTGCGGGGTTGCAAATGGAATCCAAAGAAGATACCGTCCCTGCCTCTGACAAACTGGCTGGGCTGTCGGTTGTCATATCAGGCACGTTTGCACGCCATAGCCGCGACGAATATAAAGCCCTTATCGAAGCCAACGGTGGAAAGAATACCGGCAGCGTAAGCAAAAAAACATCGTTTATCCTCGCCGGCGAAAATATGGGTCCCGAGAAACTGAAAAAAGCAGAGACACTCGGCATACGGTTAGTGGACGAAAATGAGTTTCTACAAATGATAGGAGAGAACGTATGAGCCTGAAAGAAAAACTTTTTGAACGCGATATCCGCAAACACCCGCATCAACAGGGCGGGTTTCCCGATTGGGAGAAAGTGCGGAACATATGCCTCTTGGCAGAAGCCGCAGCGGATGACCAAGAGGCTTTGACCCTTGCCGATTGTTGCAGACAGTTGGAAAACACGGGCAAGACCGTGCAACTGATTACCTACGCTGACGGCTCGGAAAGAGTAGGACAAGGGCTGGTATTCTGCCGCAAAGATTTTTCACTTTTCGGACGACCGCACAAAGATGTTATAGCCCGGTTAGCCGAACCGACCGACCTGCTCATCGATCTGACCAAGCACCCGCTGTTACCTATGCGTTACCTTGCCTTTTGCACCAATGCCCGATTTAAGGCAGGAAGGAAACTATCCCCAAAGGACGAAGACGGCATACACAATATGCTGATTCAGACCAACAACGATGGTACGGAATTTGTATTCCGACAGATAGTACATTACATAACAACCATACGAAGCAATGACTGACATTCGGGAAAGATACGACCGCGCGCAAAGCGACCTGTATGGTCTCGGCACAGCACTCATCACGCCCTTTAAGGAGGATTTGTCTGTCGATTACGAGGCTTTGGATCGTCTGTTGGATATTCAACTTGCGGGCGACACTGATTATATTGTCGTGCTTGGCACCACAGGCGAGTCTGCCACACTGACCAACGAAGAAAAGACCGCCGTGCGCGAATTTATTGTCCGCAAGGTGGCGGGACGACTACCGCTGGTATTGGGAGTAGGCGGCAACTGCACCGCACGCGTAGTGGAGGAACTTCACCGTCTTTCGCCCGTTTTGACAGAGCATTTCACGGCTATTCTGTCGGTTTGCCCCTACTACAACAAACCTTCGCAGGAAGGTATATACCGACATTTCTGCGCCATAGCCGAAGCATCGCCTGTCCCTGTACTCTTATATAATGTACCCGGGCGCACGGGCGTGAACATCACTCCCGAGACGGCTCTCCGTATCCATTCCGCCCATCCGGACAAGGTTTGCGGTATCAAGGAGGCAAGCGGCAATATACCACAGATAGAACATCTCCTACGGCAAGCCCCGTCCGATTTTCTGGTTATCTCGGGCGACGACGGTATTGCCTGCCAACTGATGGAAGCGGGGGCTTCCGGACTCATCTCTGTGGCAAGCAACGCTTTCCCCGCTGATTTTCACAAGATTATTTACGACAAAGACTCTGCCCTGCAAGCCCGCTATGCGCAGATGATACACCTGCTTTTTGCAGAAGGCAACCCATCGGGTATCAAAACCGTATTGGCAGCATTGGGCATTATCTCCAACTGTCTCCGCTTGCCGCTGGTGCCTAATTCAGAGGCTGTGCAAACCGAGATACGTTGCGCATTGCGTTCCCTAACCGACGAATAAAATGGAAAAGAAAGATAAAAACGATTTGTCCTCACAGGTGAACACCTTGGAGCGTGCTTTGGGCGAACGGATGTTGCACCACGGGTTGGTGATTCTTCGCCAGTGGGTGACAGAATTAGGAATGGCGGTCTATGCTGACCGTATCGACCAATTGGAGCAGAACTACCAACGTCTGTTCGACTACTATCTCACGATGGACGATGTCAATCGCGACCGTCTCTTGGACGAGATGACAGGAGATGCGTACCGCCTGGAAGACGACATCTATGCCGAGATGCGTATCCTACGCGGGCTTTCGCCCGAGATGCACGGCTTCAACGGCAGCAATCCGCAGAGCGTGATGCGCTATTTCTCATCGTGCGTCCAACTGCAGACCGAGGACTTCGACTGGATTCGTACCCAACTGCAAGACAAGGAACATTCCACAATGGCGCTGCTGGCGATTGCCGCCCTGTCATCCAACCTGCGCGAGTGTTTCTCCGAGGAGGCTATCCTATTGCTTATTGAGGCGATTGGCTCAGAAAACCAGGTGATTGTCAGTCAGGCTCTGGGCAGCGTCATTCTGCTGCTGGCGCACTACGATGTGCGTATCGACTATTTCCCTGCTATCGAAAATGCCTTTGCGGCCGCCATCGACTCTGACTCGTCACTTGCCTTGGATACCCTCTGTGCACTCATCCGCTCCAGCAAAGTGAACATCCGCGACCTAATGGCAAAAGGTGAACTCAATGCTGACGATATGCCCGATACACTCAAAGAGGTATTAGGTATAGACGAAAACGATGACCCGAAGCGCAAATTGGCATCTATCGAATCGTGGATGCCCGACAGCGAGCGGGAGTATATGGCAGGTTTGGTCAGTATGTTCCCCGATACATGGGTGTATAATATCATTGTGGGCGAAGACCCGCAAAATCTGCGCCGCATACAAATCACCTATCTGTCGGTCGGGAAGATGGACTTGCTGTGGGACGACTTGGACGTAGCCGAACAATGGCTCGCCAACCATCTGGTGGAAGAGCAGCCGACCCCGATAGACTATATCAACTATGCCCACTGCTGTTTTGTGCGTGGCGACCGCCTGATGGCTTACGAGAACTATCGTCAGGCACGTATGCTATGCAAGTCGGCAAAAGCATTCTTTGCCCTGTTCCGCCCAGACAGGCAACTGCTGGTGGATCATGGTGTCCCTCTCGAGCAAGTTTACCTAATGGAGGACCAACTGCTCACTATCAGCAAATAGCCCGTTTCCCCCGTTCTTTCCCTGACCTTACCCTGTGGATAGCCTGTAATTGTTGAACCATAAAAATACGCATTTATGACACGAATAGCATTTTTCGGAACCAAGAAGTACGATCAAGAAACATTCTGCGCCGTAAACGACAGTTTGGACGCCAACGGCAACAAGCGTTTCGGCTTTGAACTGAAATACTACAAGGCGCACCCAACAATGGATAACGTGATGCTTGTACAAGGAGCCACTGCAGTGTGCGTCTTTGTCAATGACCCGCTCACAGCGGACATCATTGCCGAGATGGGGCGACTTGGCGTAAAACTGATTGCACTGCGCTGTGCCGGTTTCAACAATGTGGACTTGGCTGCCGCTAAAAAAGCAGGCATTCGCGTAGTACGTGTTCCTGCCTATTCACCGCACGCTATTGCGGAGTTCACACTCGGGCTGATTCTTTCTGCCAACCGCCATATTCCGCGTGCCGTTACCCGCACCCGCGACGGCAATTTCTCGCTGCAAGGCTTGATGGGTTTTGACCTCTACGGCAAGACCATCGGTATCATCGGCACGGGCAAGATTGCCAAAGTGCTGATTGAGTTGTTGCAGGGTTTCGGTATGCGTATTCTCGGTTACGACCCCTATCCTGATCATGCTTTCGCCGAAAAATACGAATTGGAATATGTGGATTTTGATACGCTCCTGCGTGAAGCGGACATTATCTCACTCCATTGCCCGCTTACCCCCGAGAACCACTATATGATTAACGCAGAAGCCATCAGCAAGATGAAACAGGGCGTGATGATTGTCAATACCGGGCGCGGCGGACTGATTGATACGGAGGAACTTATACAAGGACTGAAAAGCCGCCATATCGGGTGTGCCGCCCTGGATGTATATGAAGAGGAGGGGGGCTATTTCTACGAAGACATATCCGACAACATCATTGAGGACGATACCTTGGCGCGTCTGCTCAGTTTCAACAATGTGCTGCTCACCTCCCACCAAGCCTTCTTCACCCGCGAGGCGTTGACGAACATCGCCACTACCACACTCCAGAACGTAAAGGATTTTGTAGAAGGCAAAGAATTGGTGAATGAAGTTAAGAGTTGAGTGTTTAGAGAAGTTTTTGAAAGTTAAGAAATATGAGAGTACTTTTGATAAATGGCAGTCCGCGACTGCACGGAAACACAAGTATTGCGCTGGCAGAGGTGGAAAAGACCTTGCAAGCCGAAGGTATAGACGCCGTTACGGTGCAGATCGGTTCGCACCCGGTGCGCGGTTGTATCGCTTGCGGGGCATGTGTAGAAAAAGGACGTTGCGTATTCTCCGATGAGGTGTATGACCGGATTAGAGAGGTGTTGGAAGAGGGTATTGACGGTCTGATTGTCGGTTCGCCTGTTTACTATGCCGGACCTAATGGCTCGCTCTGCGCGCTCTTGGACAGATTGTTCTACTCGAGCGGTTCGCTCCTTGCATACCGTCCCGCAGCAGCAGTGGCTGTATGCCGCCGCGGCGGAGCAAGTGCCACGTTCGACCGGCTGAACAAGTATTTCACCATCAATAATATGCCCGTTGTGCCGTCGCAGTACTGGAACAGCGTTCACGGAGCAGCCAAAGGCGAAGCCGCACAAGACCTCGAAGGCTTGCAAACGATGCGCACCCTCGCCCGCAATATGGTATGGATGCTCCGCGGTATGCATCCCGAAGACCGTCCGCAACCCGAGCCCCGCCAGCGAACTAATTTCATCCGATAAGTTTTGCACTTAAATATCTTTTACACCAAAATAGGCTGTCTCTATCAAAAAGAGGCAGCCTATTATATGATTCTATAGTTGGTTATCTCGGGTCATAGTTGCCATAGCCGCCTGTAGTAATACCGGCATTGCTGCTGACAGAATAGAGAACCGACTCGGTGTCATAACAGAGGACCTCCGTATAGGGAGCAATATATCGTTTCATAGTTGTACCTGTTTATGGGTTATTATTCAATTACTTGTCCTTGCAGGTTGTATCTTACGCCATTGCGCAGGATATAGACCTGTCCGTCTTCGATAAATTTCTGCGCTGTAGCAGTATCGGTGGTGATAAGGTCGAAATCCGTACTGATTTGCCCATTCATTACCACCCTTGCACGCACACTGTTACCCAATGATTTCGCCAATGTAAAGTATGCGCGGAAACCTTTGGTATTAACCGTGCCTTGCGGTTGATAGAGCGTGTTGTTCGGACCAAGATACCATTTTCCAGCAGGCACTTGCATAGGCGAATAAGTACCTGTCATAGAAACCAATCCGTCAGTAGGAGCCACCTCGGTAGAAGCCTGCATATCAATGGTAACGCCCTTAAAGACAGGCGAATTAACAGTGTTTGCCGGACGGAATAGGTATGGCGTACCTGCTTCGATAGTAGTGGCAGTATTGAAATGGATATACAGCACATCCTCGCCTTGTTTCTGCGAGTGGTCCAATTTCATCAGTTCGCATTGCCCGAACGACTCTGCGACTTCATCAGCCGTCAATGCAAAGGGCAAGCAAAGCGTATACCACGCCCCGTCGGCTACAAACGAACGGTTGAGTTGGGCATCAACGGTTTGCCCTTCTAATGTTTGCAGTTGTGTAGGAGTCTCATCATTGCTTTCGTCTAAGATAACAATACTACTGGGAATAGGAAGAATATCCTTGAAATCACCCCACAAAGAATTCGATTTATATGTTTCTACGGCTTCTTCCGGTACATACAAGAGTTCTTGAGCCGTATATGCAAAAGTCCAACCATACGTTTCCGCGGGGGGAGTAGTTGCATAGCAAACTATAGTAGTTATCTTTGAGCAGTTGTAAAAGGCAGCCATACATAGTTTTGTCAAACTACTAGGAAGAACTATCTCAGAAAAAGAACAAGCATTAAAAGCGTATGTACCGATTTTTTCCACTCCATCAGGAATAACATACTTTGTTTCACTTTTAGTAGTCGGGTACGAGATAAGCATTTTCTTATCTTTGGTAAGCAACACCCCATCAATACTCGTATAGTCTTTATTATCTGGATCTACTACAATAGCATTTAGTTTGAGAGCATTATAGAATACATTTGACTCATTGGGGGTATAAGCAGACTCATTTTCACCGACATACTCTACAGAAGCAGGAATAGTAACAGATGTTAAATTGGCAGCATTATTAAACGCATTAAACGCAATCTCTGTTACAGAATAGGTTGTGTTATTGTACTGAATAGTTGAGGGAATTATACAATCTGTTAGGTTTGCATAATTGTTTACACCCGTTCTTTCAGCCTCCACTTTTACAGTTTTGTTTTCTTCAGATGTTATGCTGTAGTACAAATCTCCCACTTTGAATTTGTCATCAGCGAATGTGTTTAGTGCCATAAAGAGAGACAATAAAACACCAAAAACTTGTTTGTTAGACATAGAATAAACTTTTATACCAATAAATAGACTAAATTGCTTGAGATAATACATCTCAAACTTGTACTCGGTATTAACAAAATGTGTGCCGAATCAGTACAGAACACAGAGTGTTTTTATACTGATTATAAAATTTGTCAAATAGATTTAGCAATTTTAGTCAGGGAATTGCTCACTAATGTCCTGCAGACATTGGCGGCAGAGGCACTGATCCGGATAGTGCGTCTGCAGATACGCCCGTGCTCGAACCGACAACGTAATACCGACGCATTGGCACAAGGCATCGTGCGTACATATAAACGCCGCACCACACCGCGGACAAAATTTCTCGACAGGCTGGACAGGTATATTCATAGCATTCTCAAAATTTACCTGCAAAGATAGAGCAGATATTCGATATTGGCAAATTAATCTTGATAAAATAAGTAAATTATCAAATTTATTTAATAACAAGACACAGGCAAAAACAGCCTAATCACATACCAATCACATACGAATCACATACGAATCACATACGAGTCACATAGACTTTCTACCTACAAGTAAGGATATAGGAATGGTACATTTTCTTTATATTCTTTATTTTTTTAGTTTTCTTGCCGCCTGCAGCATAGGAGGTCATTAAAGTGCCAACAGGTGTATGCGTAGGCATATTGGCAAATATGAGATGGGACAAAAATATATTTTCGATATATGTAAAAAAAAATTGCGGAATAAAGGATATAAATATGCCAGTGTATGGATATTTTTACAGGTTATTAAACATAGAAACGTTTCGAAATGTATCATTTTATATGTTTTTTTGTGGAAAAATTTGCGTATGTAAATTAAAAGCACTACTTTTGCACGTTGATAAAAAACGGTCGTTTTTGTGCGACAGGTTCGGAGCGGAAAATATAGAGAAAATATAGACGGATGAAGCGGGGCAGAAACAGGGCAAAGACCGCATACAATGGCAAATATCCTTTTTTCCGCTACTACACGGCTACTACAATATATATAACAACTAACTAATAAACAAATCAATCTTTTACGATGAAACACAATCTACTCTTACTTGGAGTGTTGTCGGCGTGGCTGCTGGTGAGCACCGCGATACAGGCACAGATTACAGGTACTGTGTTGGAAGCATCGACGGGTGAACCGATCATTGGTGCGAACATCATCCAGAAAGGCAGTACAAACGGTACGATTACCGATTTCAACGGAAACTTTACGCTAAACGTGCCTGCGGGTACATTGTTGGAATTCAGTTATATGGGATATAAATCTCAGGAACTGAAAGCCGCCCAGGGTATGCGCGTACTGATGCACGAAGATTCGGAGCAGTTGGACGAAGTGGTAGTTGTCGGCTATGGTGTTGTAAAGAAAAACGATGCCACGGGTTCTGTAACCGCCATCAAGCCGGACGATATGAACAAAGGTCTGACCACCAACGCCACAGATATGTTGCAGGGTAAGATTGCCGGTGTGACGGTAACTTCATCCGATGGTACCCCCGGCGGTGGTGCACAAATCCGCGTCCGCGGCGGTTCGTCGTTGCAAGCCTCAAATGACCCGTTGATTGTGATTGACGGATTGGCAATGGATAACGACGGTATCAAAGGTGTGGCAAACCCGCTGACGATGGTGAACCCCAATGATATTGAATCGTTTACGGTATTGAAAGACGCCTCCGCCACCGCTATCTACGGTAGCCGTGCCAGCAATGGTGTGATTATCATTACCACCAAGAAAGGCAGCACGAATCAGAAACTGAAAGTGAACTATTCGGGCAACGTATCATTCGGTACGCTGATGAATACAATGGATGTAATGAGCGGCGATGAATTGCGCGATTATGCCGACTACCTGTATAATAACAAGGTGGACAATCCCGGTTCGTATCGTCCGAAAGTGCTGAACTACTTGGGCGGAGCAGACACTGATTGGCAGGCGGCTATTTACCGCACAGCCGTATCGACCGACCATAACATCTCGCTAATGGGCGGTACGAAACATATGCCCTACCGCTTCTCGCTCGGCTATACCGACCAGAACGGTATCATCAAGACAAGTAACATGCAGCGTGTAACCGCTTCGCTGAACCTTTCTCCCTCGTTCCTTGACAACCACCTGACATTCAACATCAATGCCAAGGGAATGTATATCTACAACCGTTATGCCG
Organism: uncultured Bacteroidales bacterium; assembly: GCA_934728255.1. Taxonomy (GTDB): domain Bacteria; phylum Bacteroidota; class Bacteroidia; order Bacteroidales; family Paludibacteraceae; genus Colicola. Next base: position 125,689 of record CAKVEC010000006.1, on the reverse strand, counting down.
ACGGCGGCGTAGTGGGTGCAGCGATAGCCTACGACCCGACGCAACCTATCTACGACGAGTCGTTGGAGCATTTCGGCGGCTACTATGGTCGCACCCAGTCGGGTACCCCGCTGAACGACCCGACATGGAAATATATGTTCAATACTCAGACTGCATCGAATCCCGTTTCGACGCTGAACCTGAAGAACGACCGTGCCAACTCAGGTTCGTTTGTAGGCAATATCGAAGGTGATTACAAGATACACGGTTTTGAAGACCTGCGTATCCATGCCAATTTCGGTGCAGACTACTCGTACGGCAAGCAGAAGACTTCTTGGTCTCCCTATTCGCAGAACACCACATGGGGCTATTATGGTTACGAAGGTTGGGCAGAGGAAAGCAAATACAACCTGTCTTTCAACGCCTACCTGCAATACTACAAAGATTTCTCGGAAACACAGCATTTCGATGTGATGATTGGCGGTGAGTATCAGAAATTCCACCGTACATCGTACAGCGAGGGCAGCGGTTTCTACCCCGAGACCAACAACGATGCGGCATTGCGCGGCACCAAACGCGACTATTCCGATTATACCTACGGCACACAGAGCGCATTGCTCTCGTTCTTCGGTCGTGCGAACTATGTAGGTTGGAACCAACTTCTGATTACCGCCACTATGCGTGCGGATGCGTCCACCCGTTTTGATCCGTCGTGCCGTTGGGGCTATTTCCCCTCGGTGGCATTGGGTTGGAAGATGAAAGAAGCCTTTATGCAGGATGTTCATTGGATTGACGACCTGAAACTGCGTCTCGGCTATGGTATTACCGGTCAGCAGAACCTGAACCGTGGTGATTTCCAGTATCTTGCCGTATATAAGCAGAACCAGACGGGCGCATGGTCCACAGTGGGAGAGAAAGCCGATCAAGTGGATCTGAGTGGCAAAACGGAAGGTACGGATTATGTAATCGGCGCAGACGGATACGTATATTATATGACCTACCGCCCGAGCGAGTACAACCCGTCGCTGACATGGGAGAAGACCACCACCTACAATGCAGGTATTGATTTTGCCTTCCTAAAACATCGTATTTCCGGTTCGTTGGAGTACTACTACCGTTTCACCGACGATCTGATCAACGTAGTGGATATTCCAGCCGGTGTAAACTTCAAGACACAGGTTATCAAGAATGTAGGTTCTCTCTACAATATGGGTGTTGAGTTTGCCATTGACGCCGTAGCGGTGGATACCAAGAATTTCAAATGGGACTTGGGCTACAACGTAACATGGAACAAGAATCAGATTGTCAATCTGACCGGTGCAGACCACCCCGGCTACTATGAGTATGTATCGTCGTCCAATATCGGCAACGACCAAAAAGTGCAGGCTAATGCCGTAGGACATCCCGCCAACTCGTTCTATGTATATGAAAGCAAACTAAATGAAGAAACGGGTCTTCTCTACTTGGTTGACCAAGACCACCCCGATGCACTGCCTACCGACCCCGAATACAACCTGACGGCAGAAGACAAGATATTCTATCATAGTTCGGCAGCCCCTGTAACAATGGGTTTCAACACCAAATTCCAGTTCTATGGTGTGGATTTGGGAATTACCTTGCGTGCCAACATTGGCAACTATGTGTATAACTCGGTTCTCCAAGACCAGTTGCAATATGTTACCACCGCTTATGATGCCAAGTTCGACGGCTACCACAGCATTCTAAAACTGGCTTATGATGCTTACTACAACGACGGTTGCCAGTTGCGTAACGAGAGCAACGGCGTGCTTTCGACCTATTTTGTACAGAACGCTTCTTTCCTGCGTTGCGACAATATCACGCTGGGCTACTCGTTCCAGCGTCCCAAAATCAACGGTCGTGTCTATTGCACAGTGAGCAACCCGTTTGTCATCACCGGTTACAAAGGTCTGGATCCGGAAATTGCTTCGGGTATCGACAACAATATGTACCCGCGTTGTATGAGTACCGTTATAGGTCTTAACTTAACGTTCTAACCACCCTATTTATTGAAGACAATGAAAACAAATATCAAAACTTGGATTGTGTCTGCAGCCGTACTTTTCGGTATGTCCGCCTGTATGAACTTGGAACCGATTGACCCCAATACGGTACAGGTAAACGATCAGAACAAATCGCAAATCATAGATGCGCTTTACAGCAAATTGTATTGCGCTTTCGTACAAACAGGAAACACCGGTGGTGGCGGTGATGCCGACATCATTACCGACGATGAGGGTTATTCCGGTTTTTTCCGTACATTGTGTGTACTCAACGAGTTTCCGACCGATGCCGGTTGGTGGACATGGCACAACGATGCCGGTTGTATTGACCTGCTGACAATCTCCTACGGGCCTGCCAATCCGTTTGTATCGAAACTATATAACCGCTTGAACTATGCAGTAACGATGTCGAACCACTTTTTGGATTTGACCGAGGGTACTACCGACCCCGAGATGATTCACAAGCGTGCAGAGGTTCGTTTTATTCGCGCATTGAACTATTACCATATGCTGGATATGTTCGGCAAAGTGCCGTTTACGGTAACCGTGAGTGGAACCAACCCCGAGCAGATCAGCCGCGAGAGCCTATATGAATGGCTGATAGACGAGGTAGAAGGCGGACATAGCGGCAAGACGTATATGAATGCCAAGGGGGGAGTCATCTCGTACTACAAAGTGACGGGCGATGCCGACCACGGATTTATCGACGACCTGTATGACAAAGGCGAAACCACGATCTATCGTGCCACCAAGCCCGCTGCCAATATGCTGTTGGCACGCTTGTACCTGAATGCAGAGGTATATACCGGTACGGCAGAATGGGGCAAAGCCGAGGAGTATGCCCGCAAAGTGATTGCCACTTGCCCCGAATTGCACAAGCCGTTTGCACAAATTTTTATGGGCGACAATGAGGTGGTTGCACCGGAAGAGATGATATTCATAGCAGCCTGCGACGGTGCATATCTCCGCAGTTATGCCGGCAGCCAATACACCATCAACTCGTGCCGCAACCAGAAAATGAACGACTGCGGTTCTTCGGACAACAACTGGGGTTGTTGGCGTTCCAGTCCCGAACTGATCAAAGCGTTCTTCCCCGGCAAGACACCCCGCGAGATAGTAGCCTTGGGCGGCGGTAAAGACGAATACGCTATGCCCGCCGTGGCACATGATGATCGTGCGATGTTCTGTGCTGCCAATACAACAAGCGACGGGACATTGAACATAAAAGGATTCAACGGATCGGTACCTGCCAACGGAGAGGGTTTTGATTCCTGCTGGGCTATCTGCAAGTGGACCAACCGCTACTCGACACAGTATGATGCCAATATGCAACCGATTACCTCCGAAGGTGCCGTGCCGCAACATGACTCCAAATACACCGACACCGATGTACCTCTGATGCGTACGGCAGAGGCCTACATGACCTTAGCAGAGGCTCTGTACCGCCAAGGCAAAACGGGAGAGGCTTTGGAAATAATCAACGGCAAGATTCGTGCACGCGCTAACGCTACGGCACTGCCCGCACTGACAGAAGACGAGTTATTAGACGAATGGCAACGCGAGTTTTACCACGAGGGACGCCGCCGTATTGACCTAATTCGCTTCGGGCAATTTGTAGGCAAGACCTGTACCCGCACGTGGGAGGGACGTTCCGGCAGCAACAACAAAGCACAGAAATCATTCGGCACAGACGGCAATTGGAATACCACCGTAGCGGACATTGACTCGCATTTCAGCGTCTATCCTATTCCGGAAACGGATCTTGTTGCCAATAGCAATATGACTCAAAACGAAGGATATTAAACCACTTTATATATCACAAACTAATTAACAAACTAACTAATTTAATTTCATTATGAAAAAATTAAGTTTGGCAGTATTGGCTGCCGCAACTCTACTTATGGTAGGTTGCAAAAAAGAAAACACTACGGATTATTTGAAGAATCTGAATGGCTATTGGCTGTATGAAAACGCAGAGGCTACCCCAGCAAAAGTAGCGCTTGAAGTGGCTGACAATGCAGTCGTTTTGACCGTTGACAAGGAGACTGCCAAAGGTACGGTGGCTTATGATGCTTCCAAAGGCGAAGGTACTATCACTTGCGACGGGCAACCCGCAAATGCAACCATTACCGCAAAATCCATCAGCGGCGACAAGAAGAGCCTCCAACTGATTGTTACAGAGGACGGCAAAACCGTATTCGATGCCAAAATGACAAAGACCGTTAAACCCGAAGAGCCGGGAGAAGGCAGTATTCCTGATCTGGATAAACCCGCAGACGGAATGGTACGCTTTGCCATCCATATCCCTGCCGGTTCGGAATGCAATGGTATCGCTTTCAAAGGTACATTCGACGGCTCGGCTTGGTCAGGTGAAAACACCTACTGCAATGCTGAGCAGAATGCTCAAGTAGGCCCTGATGAGTGCGTTAAGTTCCAACCGATTGATGGTTCCGACGAATGGTACACCGCAGATTTCAAACTCGGTGCTACCCCATGGGGCGACAACAGCGACATCTATATGGCAGGTAAGATTTGCCTTATCTACACCGGCGACGGCAGTTGGCAAGGTCAGGCTATCGACTGGGACTACAACGAGGCTTACACCACTGCAGCCGTTTCCAAATCCGGCGATGGCAACATCCAAGTAAACGGTACCGGTCTGGTATATGTAGAGATCGGCGGTTGGCAAAAGAGTGAGTGTGTTACCGTAGAACTCAAAGATTACACCATCAATTTGAAAGCCCCCGAGTGTGGCAATTACGAACCTGCCATCATTGGTTCGTTTGAGGCTAGCAATTGGAACGAAGCATTCCCATTGACAAAACAGGCAGATGGTTCATACCAAATCGTAGTGAAAGCAGCAGAAGACGATACTTTCAAATTCAAGGCTGTAGGAGACACAGATTGGAGCAATCAGATTCAGATCTTGGTAAAGAACGAAGAAACCGGTGCAGAAGAGTGGGCTGACAATCCAGATATGAAGTTTGGCGCAGAGACCACTATCAATGTGGACTATAGCGCAGGCAAATATACTTTGTGCGAATAATGCATAACCATTCCATTCGCATAGATTTCTAAGCAGACAGAGGCTATCCGATACTATCGGGTAGTCTCTGTTTTTGTCTGTATTTTCAAATAATAACTTGTATATATCGCAAATTGTGGCTACCTTTTGCAGCAGTATATAGGAATAGTCAACCATTTCAAGAACTATAAAGATATGAAAATTCACTTAACCTCTATAACTACGTTGATATTAGGTCTATGTGCCATTTTATCTTCCTGCCATGCCGATAGTCCCGAAGAATACACCTACCCTGAACCTGTCATTGGCAGTTATGCTTATGGAGCGGATTGCTCGTGGATAACCGAGGAGGAACAGGACGGGGTGCTGTTTTACGACTCATTGGGGCAAGCCACCGAGGGTATGCGGCTGATGCGCGGTATCGGTATGAACGCTGTGCGTCTGCGCGTGTGGGTGAACCACAATACCGGTTGGTGCAACAAAGAAGACGTGCTTGCCAAAGCCAAACGTGCGCACGCTTTGAAACTGCGCCTGATGATTGATTTCCACTATTCGGACAACTTTGCCGACCCAAGCAAGCAGACCACCCCCGCTGTATGGACGAACTATGATATAGAGCAACTCAAAGAAGCGGTAGCCGACCACACTACCGATGTGCTGACCGCTTTGCGCGACAGCGGTATCACCCCCGAATGGATACAGGTTGGCAACGAGACCCGCTGCGGTATGCTTTGGCCGACCGGGCAACTATGGGACAAAAATGGAGACCTGCCCAACGGATGGAAAAACTATGCAGCACTGACCCTGGCTGGATACAACGCTTGCAAAGCGGTATTCCCCGATGCGCAGGTGATTGTGCATATCGACAACGCCTATGAAGACAACCGCTGGTTCTTCCGCAAGATGAAAGCGAATGGCGGAAAATTTGATATGATAGGGTTAAGCCACTATCCGATGATGAAAGAATGGACAGGCAAAGACTGGCAGGAGACCAACCAATTGGCAGAGAAGAACATCAAACTGCTGTATGCTGAGTTCAAATGCCCGATTATGATTACCGAGATAGGTACCATTGCCAAACAGGAGGTTGAAGGAAAAAAAGTAATAGAGGATTTCCGCAGCCGTGTGGACCAATTGGACTATATGAAAGGTATTTTCTACTGGGAACCGCAGATATACAACAACTGGCGTCCGCAGGAATATATCACCCTCGGTTGGGGCGCATACCATATGGGCGCGTTCACCTCCAAGGGACAGCCCAACGAAGCACTCAAAGCCCTTTGGAAAAGATAAAATAATCTATTGCCATTAAACGATCTACCGGACATTACCTTAAACACTTTTTTGACGCAATGCATACACTCCTTTTATCTGTCGCCACATTGTTGACCTCGTGGCAGTTTGCCTTTGAGCAGACAGAACACCAGATACCCGCCCCGCAAGACGATGTATGGGCGGAAGTTACTATCCCGCACGACTGGGCGATCTACGGGGCTTTCGACCGCGAAAACGATCTACAGAATGTTACCGTCTGGCAGAACGGAGAGACACGTCCGTCGCTGAAAACAGGGCGCACAGGCGGACTGCCCTATATGGGGAAGGCGTGGTACAAGCACACCCTTGTGCTACCCGCCGTGGATACCGCTGAGGTCTATACGCTGCTTTTTGACGGGGCTATGTCGGAAGCAGAAGTGTATGTAAACGGACAAAGAACCTGCTATTGGCCGTACGGCTACAATGCCTTCCACTGCGACATCACGCCCTATCTGCAGACGGGAAACAACATCATTGCCGTGCGTTTGGAGAATAGACCGCAGAGCAGCCGCTGGTATCCCGGGGCGGGACTATATCGCAACGTACATCTGGTTCGTTCGCAACGCACACACGTGCCAGTATGGGGAATACATATCCAAACACCATATGTTACGGACGAAATGGCATCCGTCAATATGAAAACAACGGTAGAGAATGCCGTAGGAAAGCATATTACGATGGCTACGCAACTGATTGAGCGAGCAACGGGCAAAGTGGTGGACGAATTAGTATCGGAATATGATGTACGCCATTCGCTGCCACTGGAACAGAATTTCACTCTGCAACACCCCTCGCTTTGGTCACCCGAAGCCCCCGCACTATATATGGCACGTTCTGTGATTTCGGCAAACGGCGTACCTGTAGATACAGTGGAGACGATATTCGGTATCCGCTCCATACAGATTGTGCCGAATATCGGATTTATGCTCAACGGAAAAGTGCGTAAGTTCCAAGGTGTATGTTTGCACCACGACTTAGGCCCCCTTGGTGCGGCTGTGAACAAACAAGCCATCTTACGCCAACTACTTATGCTGCGCGATATGGGATGCGATGCCATTCGTACTTCGCACAATATGCCTGCGCCCGAACTGATAGCACTCTGCGACTCGATAGGTATGATGGTGATGTGCGAACCGTTTGACGAATGGGACTGGGGCAAATGCGACAACGGGTATCATCGTTTCTTTGACGAATGGGCGGAGCGTGATATGGTGAATATGCTCCATCATTTCCGCAACAACCCGAGTATCGTAATGTGGTCGGTGGGCAACGAGGTGCCGACACAATGTTCGCCCAACGGCTATCGGGTAGCAAAAATGCTGCAGGATATATGCGAGCGAGAAGACGGCACGCGCCCCGTTACGGCAGGAATGGATCAAGTGAGTTGTGTATTGGAAAACGGGTTTGCCGGCATCTTGCAAGTGGTAGGACTCAACTATCGGGCTTACCGCTACGAAGAAGCATACATGCGCACTCCACAACGGTTGGTATTAGGGTCGGAAACGGCTTCCACCGTGTCTTCGCGCGGGGTATATCTGCTACCCGCCAAGCCGGATAATACATCGACAATCACCGACCAAAACCACCCCGGTGGCAACAGCAAGACCAACCAGTGCTCGGGCTACGACTTGCAGTACTGCCCGTGGAGCAATCTGCCCGATGAGGATTTCCGTAATATGGACGACTATCCGTGGACAATCGGGCAGTTCGTCTGGACGGGTTTTGACTACCTCGGAGAGCCCTCGCCGTATGATACCGATGCTTGGCCTTCGCACTCGTCCTATTTCGGTATTATTGATTTGGCCGGTATTCCCAAAGACCGTTACTATCTCTACCGCTCGCAATGGAACAAACGGAAGCATACCCTGCATCTGTTGCCACATTGGAATTGGCAAGCAGGAGACACCGTACCGGTAATGGTCTATACCGATGCCGATGAGGCGGAGTTATTCCTAAACGGGAAAAGTCTCGGCAAGCGGCACAAATATACTCAAACAGAAGCCGATTCTGCAGCCGCAGCAGGTGATATATTGGCTCTGCAACGCCGTTACCGCTTGATTTGGGACGGTGTGGCTTATGAAAGCGGCGAACTGAAGGCTGTTACGGCTTTCGGCAGTGTGGCACGTCATACGGCTGGCAAACCGCACCATATCGAATTGGTAGAAGAGCCACTACCCGCAAACGATCTGCATTTTGTGCGTGTACGTGTATGCGACAAAAAAGGAAATATATGTCCGCAAGCCGATCACTTGATACGTTTCTCGACAAAGGGAGAAGGACAGTTTGTCGCTGCTGCTAATGGCGATGCGGCAAACTTGGATGCCTTTAACCAGCCCTATCACCATGCTTTTGCGGGAGAACTGACCGCTATTGTAAGAGGTAACTGCGAACTGAAAGCAACGAACAAAGGACTTCAAACAGCCATACTACAAATCGGGAAATGATACTTCCAAAAGCGTATTTTTACATATTTTGAGTTCGGGGCTTGCCTACATCAGCAATTTTTGCGAACTTTGCAGTCGCTAAACAGAATTGCACACGATGAATCATCTTACCCTACTCTCCCCTGCACGGGACATTGCAGTAGCCAAAGCCGCTATCCGGGCGGGGGCAGATGCCATATATATCGGTGCGCCGAAGTTCGGTGCACGGCAAGCAGCAGGCAACTCGATAAAGGATTTGCAGGCGATAGCGGATTACGCCCATATCTATGGCGTAAAGGTATTGGTTACCCTCAATACCCTGCTCCACGAGGACGAATATGCCGATGCGGTGGCATTAGCACACGAACTATACCGGATAGGTGTGGACGCACTGATTATACAGGATCTGCATCTGTTGGATTTCAACCTGCCTCCTATCCGTCTGCACGCCTCCACGCAATGCGACAACCGCACGCCCGAACAGGTGATCCGTTTGCAGCAGTTGGGTTTCCGCCGTGTGGTATTGGCACGCGAACTCGGATTAGAGGAGATACGCACCATACATGATGCCGTAACGGATTATTCAACGGCACACAACGAGACACCTATCGAATTAGAAGCGTTTGTACACGGGGCATTGTGCGTATCGTATTCCGGCAAATGCTATATGAGCGAGGTGCTCACGGGGCGCAGTGCCAACCGCGGTTGCTGTTCCCAGATGTGCCGTATGCAGTATGACCTGCTGGACGCCGATATGCAGGAAATACGGGACGACCACGGGCAGCCCATTCACCAGCGGTATCTGCTTTCGCTGCAGGATATGGATCGCTCCGCATATCTCAAAGAACTGACAGACGCGGGCGTTACCACCTTTAAGATAGAGGGACGGCTGAAAGATGCAGACTATGTAACCAACCTTACGGCTTACTACCGGCAAAAGATAGACGAAATTGCCCCATTTACAAATTTACACACTTACCAATTTCCTTTCATTCCATCGCCTGCAAAGACTTTCCACAGGGGAGGGATTGATTATTTTCTGCACGGGCGCACACCCCATATGGCGAATTGGCAGACGCCAAAATCAACAGGCGAATATATAGGCGATGCAGAATCTACAATGGGCAATGCAGTGCGGGTACGACCGGCAGAGGGTGTTACATTGCACAACGGGGACGGGCTATGCTTCGGAGACCAAGGCTTTGCCGTAAACCGCATAGAGGGCGACCTTGTTTTCCCGAATACCACAGCCGTTTTGCCGTCGCTAAAAGGCAAAAGAACAGCCCTTTACCGCAATCTTGACACCGAGTTTGTCCGCTCTTTGCATGCAGAACGGCATATACCGATAGACATTGTTTTCAAAGAAACAGACTATGGATTTGCGATCCGTTTGGGCGATACGGAATGTACATTCGATTATCCGCACGAGCCTGCCAAGAATACAGAGCGGGCGTTGGATACCATCCGGACCCAACTCAGCAAATTGGGCGATACGCCCTTCGTGGCACAGAGTATAGAGATACAATCCGCCCCCTATTTTATTCCGATAGGGCAACTCAACGAATGGCGGCGTGAGGCAGTACAACACCTAATAAAGCACCTGCAAAATACACATCGTCCTGCACCGAACAATCGCCCACAGCGAAATGCAGAAACGGAGGATGTATTGCGCACTATGCAAGCCGTGCAGCGCGACACAGGTTACCCGCTGATGACCTGCCGTTATTGCCTGCTGCACGAGATGGGACATTGCCGCAAACAGTCGCCGATGCACAATGAACCTCGCTACCTGCGCCTGCGCAACAATACGGTTGTAGCACTCACCTTTGACTGCAAAAACTGCCAGATGCTGATTACAAAAGCGGAAAATTAGTTTCTTCTATTGAGGATACGCCGATATATCTCTATCAATCTGTCGGCAATGTGCGCATTGTCCAACCCGTGGGAGACTATGTATTGTCTGCCGGAGGTTTTGCCTTTGTATTGCAGGGCTTTTGCCAACAAACCGGCTAACTCCTGCGGTGAGCGTGTGTTGGCTACAAAGCAGCCGTCTATATCCTGTATCCGTTCCCGTACGTCCCCCACATCGACCGACACTATCGGACACCCGCACGCCATCGCTTCTTTGACTACCTGCGGACTGCCCTCGCGAAGGCTGGTGAGCAACAAACAATCGGCGGCGCACATCAGACGATTGACCTCAGAACGCGAATAGCCGCGCAGTTCTATCAAATGCACACGGTTATTTTCCTCTGAGACAGGGATTGTGGCATTGAGTACAGAGATGGATTTTTTCGCCAAGTCGGCATCTTTCACTGCATTATCAAACGCCCCTGCAAAAAGCACACATGGTGCATCCGGCATTGTGCATTGCCGGCGTGCTTCTGCGCGAGAAAGGAGTTGGTCATCGGTAAGATTGACTCCACATGGAATTAAGGAATAGTGAGTAATACGGCATGCCTTGGTAGCAATCTCCACATTGCGGAGGGAGACAAAGATATTCCATGCGGAAAGGCGCATAGCGAAGTATGAGAGCCGCAGTACTTTGGGTTCGTTGATGTCACTACCATGGTAGGTGGTAACCACAGGCGGAACCTTATGAATTTGTAAATTTGTAAATTTGTAAATGGAGGCGGTCATTCCAGCCAAAAGTCCGCTTAAGCCATAATGGGCATGGATGATGTCTGGGCGCACCTGTCGGATAGTGCGATACAAGCGCGGTATCTCACGTATGTAACCAGCAGCCCCTTTGCGCCGAACGCCGAACCGCTCTACTACAATGCCTTTCTGTCTCAACGCCTCTATCTGTTCTTCAATAAAGGGTGTAAAATGGTTGCCTTTATCCGCCGCAACAATAAGTATCTTCAATGCATAATTCATAATTCTTCATTCATAATTCGCTAAAAGGCTTCGGTGGCAGTAAGGTAGAAAGAGTAACTGCGCCATGTATTCCACTCCCTGTATATATTGTTGCGTGCGAGGTCGAAACGGATATTCACTTTGGCATGGTTGATACCGAGACGCAGACCGAGACCATACCCTACTTTGGGCATCGCCCACCGCCAATGTGCAGTATTATACACATCGCCTATTCCCGCGAAGGCGGTGGCGTGGATAAAACGCCAAACAGGGATGCGCAGTTCGCCCTGGAGCGCAATCATAGCATTATCGCGAAACATATTGCGCGGTATTCCGCGAAGCAGGTCTTGCCCGCCGAGCGTGGGAAGCATCTGGAAAGGGACACCCTCTGCACCACGGGGCGCCAATGCCCAGTCGGTGCGGAACTGCCATGCAAAAAGGAGATCTTTCCAGACTGGTACAAACTGACGGAAGTCTGCTTGCAGGTATGTGAGGCGGGCGGTAGAACCGAGCAGGCGGTCGTAGTGGGTGGCGGTGAACTTGAAAAAGATACCGCTATGGGGATAGTAGGTGATGTCGCGCGTGTCGTATTGCAAGACAAGCCCGAGCCCCCACATCAGCATATCGGGGGTGATGTCGGTATGCTCCTGCCGGTAGTCAAACAGCGGTCCGACAAACCAGTAACTGGGCAGGGCGATAAGCGGCTGCAGGTAGATATAGGCGCGGCGGGAGTTGTAGGCAGTGCCTTGCTGCGGGAGGTCGTTCCATACAGTGTTGCAGTTGCCAAGCGGGTAGTAGGTATCAGGATAATCGCGATAGCCCCCACGGAAAGAGAGTTGCCATGGTATCTTGCCACCGAAATAGAGAGTTCCCTGCGCATTGACATACCATTGCCGGCGAAGCGAATAGGCACCGTCCAACTGTACGATAGAGGTGCGCTGTTGGTCAGGCAGGCGGAAATAGCCTTGTGCGGCTGCACCGAACAGCCAGTCGGTCTCGGGGGAATAATTGATAACAGGAACACCCATAGCGGGCAAATCTATGGCGTTAACGCCATAGATTTGCCCGCTAAATGCACAATGCATAATGCACCATACACAAAGGATACGCCACAGATCCGATATCCTATGGGGAATCACCTATCAATCACCTATGAATCACCTATGAATCTCCTATTGCAGGTAGCACGAAGTATAAGGCAAAAGTACGCTATCCTAACGGGAATCACCTACTAATCACCTACTAATCACCTACTAATCACCTACTCTTGCAAAGGAGTTGTAAGGGAAATGAGAGGACAGAGATCAGACGGTCATGATGTCTTTTTCTTTCTTGGCGTAGAGGTCATCGATCTGGCGGATGTACTTGTCGTGCAGTTTCTGCACTTTGTCCTCTGCGTCTTTCTCTGCATCCTCTGGCAGTCCTTCTTTTATCTGCTTTTTGAGGGTATCGAAAGCATCACGGCGGGCATTGCGCACCGATACTTTGGCGTTCTCGGCTTCGCCTTTGCACTGTTTGGCGAGTTGCTGGCGGCGTTCCTCGGTGAGCGGCGGGAGAATGAGACGGATGCACTCGCCGTTGTTGTTGGGCGCAAGTCCGATATTGGAGTTGATGATAGCACGTTCAATCTCGCCGAGCATCTTTTTCTCCCATGGTTGAATCTGGATAGTACGTGCATCGGGTGTGGTGATAGTAGCCACATTGGCGAGCGGCGACATCGAGCCATAGTAGTCCACACGGACAGGGTCGAGGATACGCGCACTGGCTTTACCGGCACGGATATGTGCCAAAGCATCGTCTAAGAACAGAATAGCAGACTGCATCAGTTCCTCAGCGTCTGCTTGAATTTTTGAAGGTTCAATCATTGTTGTATATGGATTATAAGGTCATTAAAGACTTTAAGGTCTTTAAGGTCCTTAGGGTTTTACTAATGTTCCGATAGTTTGACCGGCAATGACTTTGAGAAGATTGCCCTCGGTATCCATATCGAAGACATAGATAGGCATTTGGTTCTCGCGACACATAGTGATTGCCGTCAAGTCCATAATCTTCAGTCCTTTAGCGAGGATATCATCGTAGGTGATTTCATCGTACTTGGTGGCTGTTGGGTCTTTCTCCGGGTCGGCAGTGTAGATACCGTCCACGCGGGTACCCTTGAACATAATGTCGGCTTCGAGTTCGATAGCACGCAGTGCGGAAGCGGTGTCGGTAGTAAAATAGGGGTTGCCCGTACCGCCCGCAACAATGACGATATTGCCTTTGTCGAGGAGACGGAGGGCTTTCGCCTTGCTGTAATACTCGCCTACGGGTTCCATTCGGACGGAGGTGAGGACACGCACTTTCTGCCCGATTGATTCGAGAGCGGACTGGAGCGCGAGCGAGTTGATGACCGTAGCGAGCATACCCATCTGATCGCCTTTGACCCGGTCGAAGCCTTTTTGGCTGCCGCTCAATCCGCGGAATATATTTCCGCCACCGATGACAATACCAATCTGTACGCCGAGGTCGGCAATCTGTTTGATTTGGCGGGCATAGGCGGCAAGGCGTTGTTCATCGATGCCATAGCCTTTCTGCCCCATCAGGCTCTCGCCAGAGAGTTTGAGGAGAATACGCTTGTACATGGTTTGTTTGGGGATAATGTTCTCAGTCGGGTCTGTCAACGGAGCGACTTCGGCAGGTGCGGGCTGTTGGTACCACGACGCATACATTGCGTAGTTGTGGGCAATCTTGCGGTTGATCTCGTTGGTCTGTGCGGCTTCGGCTTTCTTGATAAACTTGGCCGGCACACCGCCCCACACCTCGTATGCTCCGATCTTAGTGCCTTTGAGTACCAATGCCCCCGCAGCCACGATAGCCCCTTCGCCGACCTCGACATCATCAAGCAGCGTGGAGCCCATACCAATGAGAGCATAGTCTCGGATATGCGCCCCGTGGATGGTTACATTGTGCCCGACGGAGACATAATCGCCAATCTCGATAGTGGATTTCTGATAGAGAGTGTGAAGGACAGATCCGTCCTGTATATTCACGTGGTTGCCAAGGCGAATGGAATTGACATCGCCGCGCAGGACTGCATTGAACCAAATGGAACAACCGTCGCCGATGACCGTATCACCGACGATGGTTGCATTTGGGGCTATAAAGCAATCCTTACCTATCTGCGGTGTAAAACCGCGAACGGGAAGAAGGAACATACTCCTAATTATGAATTATGAATTATTAGCGGGCATTGATGATAGCGAGGAACTTCTCGGCTACGAGGGCAGCACCACCAATCAGACCGCCGTCCACATCGGGGTTGGCGAATAGTTCGGCAGCATTCTTGTCGTTGCAACTGCCGCCATAGAGGATAGTGGTGTCGTCAGCCACAGCCTGACCGTATTGCGCTGCCACGAGCGAACGGAGATAAGCGTGCATCTCCTGTGCCTGTGCGGGGGTAGCGGTGAGACCGGTACCGATAGCCCAAACGGGTTCGTAAGCAAGGGTGATGTTCTTCCACTCCTCGGCGGTGAGGTTAAATACCGAGCCTTCGAGTTGTGCCTTAACCACCTCGTTCTGCTTACCTGCCTCGCGCTCCTCTTTGACCTCGCCGATGCAGAAGATGACCTTCAGACCATTAGCGAGAGCGAGACGCACTTTCTCCTTGAGAATAGCATAGTCCTCGTGGTAATAAGCACGACGCTCCGAGTGCCCAAGGATGCAGTATTCAGCACCTGTTGATTTCACCATCTCGGCACTTACCTCGCCCGTGTAAGCCCCCTTCTCGTGGTCAGCACAGTTCTCGGCAGCCACCTTGATAGGAGTGTCCTTGAGCAGTTCGGCAACGGTAGCCAAATGGATAAACGGCGTGCCGACAACGACAGCGCACGAGGGGTTCTTTACTGCTTCTTTCAGTTCGGTAGCCAGGGCTACACCTTCTTGCAGGGTCTTGTTCATTTTCCAGTTGCCTGCAACCATTTTTGTTCTCATAAAGTTTATGTTTAATTTGTTGTTTATTAGTTTATGCGTTTATAATTTAATAAACCAGATTCCGGATATTGTATTTATCAATAATTGTGCCGTTTTGAATAACGATGACGCCCGGACTGGCGCGAACGATAGTCTTAAGCGTAACAGGGTCGCATGTACAGAATACATTCTCCGGGTGGTTAAAGGGTGTAACCATATTGCTTATTTCATCACCATTGATGCCCAAACAGAAGAGTTCGATGTCCTGTTCACCGGAACCAGTGAGGATATAGAATGGTTCGTTTTTATTGATACAATGGTGATAAAGTGCTGTTATTTTGTCAATTTGCTTTAGGTCTGTCTTGGCGAGGTCGTACATAATAACCAGCGTAACAGGTACTTCCGATTCGAGGACATCGTAGGTGATGTCATCGTAATTGAGCGTGATAATCTCAAAGTCGTGGATTTTCGGTTCGTAGCCTTTTTTCACCAATACGGATTTCTGGTCAACAAACGTCCATGTACTATCGCCCTTCGGATAGTTGTCGAGAGTGAACTCCTGCTGTACACCATCTTTCTCATAGACAAAGGTAATGGCGTATTGGTCGGGTTCGGCATCATCGGGTATTTCCATCAGTTCGGGGATGTTGTTGCCGATTTTGTACGGACGGAAATCCAATAACGGCAGATGGGTATGCGTGTAGAGCATCAGTCCGGACACAATAGCCACACCTACAATCGCAATGCCTAATTCAACGCCCCAGACAAATGTCTGCGGGATGTAGCGTTTGGTGCAAAGCAGGGTAATGACCAACGCCATAAGTACAACATTCTTCCAGAACGTAGCCCAATTGCTGATAATGAAAGCATCGCCGAAACAGCCACAGTCGCTCACGGGGTTCTTAAGCGCAATATACAATGTAAGCGGCAGCATTACGGCATAGAAAGCCAACGAGAGCCAACTTGTCCACGAGGTGCGGACATTGAACAGCATACAGAAACCAAGCGTAAACTCGATGGCAATAAGTATGACGGCAGCGGCTCCTGCGAGGGGCATAAGGTCTGTAAAGAACCCGCCAAACGCTTTAAGGTAGTCTTCGATTTTGTAGGTAGTACCCAGCGGATCAACGGCTTTGACGAACCCCGAGAAGAGGAACGTGAGGGCTAACAACGTACGGGCTACAGAGCCGACAATGTGGAGCAAATTACTTTTTTTCATTTTGGTCAGAAAGTTTTATCAGGTAAAAAACAGCATAATTGAGCATATCGAAATAATTGCCGTCTGCGCCCTCGGAGATGAGGGTATGGTTATCGTTGGCGGCTATCGATTTGTTGCGATTAATCTTGGTGAGAATGATGTCGGTCAGACTTGATGGAAACATATCCCGCCAGGCTTCACCATAATCGTGGTTCTTGCGGAGCATCAAGGCTTTCGCCTCGGCGGTATAGTGGTCGTAGAGTTCGGTAGCCTGCTCGGCAGACATATCCACCGAGTCGGCATAGCCCTCGCGCAACTGAATCAGCCCCATTACAGAGTAGTTGACGATAGCCATCATCTCGCCTTCAATCGATTCGCCGACGAGGTTCACCCCCGTGGTCTCTATCTCACGTACACGCTTGGCTTTGATAAAGAGTTGGTCATTGACGGTCTGCGGACGCATAATACGCCAACTCGGGCCATAGTCTTTCATCTTCAGCACATAGATGCGCCGGCACCGTGCAATCACTTCATCGTATTGTTCTGCTGTAGTCATTATTTATTCATTATTATTGTATCAGTATTTTCATTGCTTCACCGCCACAACGGACTATATACACGCCTGCTTCCGGTACATTAAATCGAGCATAGCGGGTGTTGCGCACACGGGCTATGATACGTCCAGAAAGGTCGGTGAGATATATGGTAGTATAGTCGGTCGTTTGAACTTCCACGGTATGCTCTATAACGCGTATAGTGTTGCTGTTAAGGGCATTATGCATAGCCGTAGGCTGCTTGTAGAACGAAGCGGTAAGCGTAGTATCCGAGGAGATAACCACCGTGCGTTTGCTATTGGTATAGCCATCGCTCCAACGCTCAAACAGGTAACCAGCATCTGGTGTTGCCTCTATACTGATAGTTGTTCCCGCCAAGTATTTGTCCAACCATGGGCGTGCCGAAACACTGCCGCCTTCGCCTGCCGCAAGCGTCAATGTATAATAGAGTTGCGGGGCCTCTTTCTCCGAGAAGACGGGGGATATATGTACAGCCGACGTTACTTTGTGCAGAAGCGGGTTACCGTCGGCTTGCACACCATCTATCAGCCAGTGGCAGAATGTATGGTTCTCATCGGGATGGGCGGAAACAGCAAGCAGATCGCCGTTACTACAGGAATAAATGCCTGCAGGCGGATTGGTAATACCGCCTTGGGCTTCCATTATCGTTATTTGGTAGGTTGTTATCTCCTCAAACGAGGCTATCAAAGTAAGATTGTCAGTCAGAACAATGGTGCGGACGGCATCCGTATTGTCGTCGCTCCAGCGTCTGAAACGATACCCTGTATTAGGCGTTGCCACGATTTGCACTTCGGTGCCTGCCGGGTATATACCATTCACCTCCGCATTGACATTGCCCCCATATAGTCCTGCGATAGTCAGTTGATATTCTTTCGGTTGCGCAGCAGCGTTGATAGTGAATGCAGTGGTTTGTTCGTCCCCGATTATATATCGCTCATATCTGTCCACAGGAGTAACTTCAAGGGTGTATTCTCCGTCTTCGAGATTGGTTACACGATAATATCGGGTGTCGATAATCGTATCTTGTCGATTGCTGCACGATACCAAATACTTAGGTGCATGGCTCTCCCAACTTGCGATAGCCGTCGTGCCATTGCAAGCCACTTGGAGATTGCTGATGGTATAGTCCGGCACGCCAGCCACTTTGAACGAACCACCATTGGCAAAGCCCATTGTGTTGCCCTCAGCATCCAATGCATATACCTGCCAACTATAATATCCATCAATGTCAAATGTCAGCGATACAGGTACCGCCTCCACATCGACATAGTAATATACTTTTCCGCCCAAGACAATACGAATACGATATTGCGGTGCTGCTACGGTAGCATCCCACGAGAAATAGTAGGTCGTACTGTCGTGCGTCGTGGCAGACAGATTGGCCGGGATATAGGGGTTCTCCAAAGTGGTGAAATTCTCGCCTTGTACAAAGTCGGAAATCGGCACTAATTCATCGTTCACCGCCCGCACCTGCCAGCCGAAAGTGTATGCGCCGGTAAAGATAAGCCCTAAGTTCTTGTTTTCGCTGTAGTAGGTAGTGTAACGGTCGCTGCCTACCTGCTGCAGACGCACCTCGTAGTTGGTTTCAGAAGGCGAATCCCATGTAAAATCCGCCCCTGCCAACGATACGGACACTTGCAGATCTGAGGGGAGATAAGCCGATGTAAACGCATCACACTCACCGATATATAGGTTCCAGTAGTTGTTGGTTCCATCATCTGCATTTGATGTCTCGCCCATCAGCAGGCACGTGCTGCCATATGAGAACTTAGGCGAATAATTAGTTTGTTGCGTGCCATCGGTATTGCTCAGAACACACTCGATAGAGTCGGCGGCGAGTGTCAGGTTCGCTCTCCACCAGCCGTTTCCTTCCGATTGCGGGACAACGGAATACAGATTGCTGCCTACCAGATAGTGCAGATACAGCCCTTTGGACGTGTCCAATCCGCTGGTCTCCGATATATGCACCCGGATAGCAAACTTATGTTCTTCCGGTTTGGCAGCGTGATAATAGATATAGCCTTTTGACAACTCGGGCAAATAGGCGTTATAGTACAGCAACGGAGAAGACATAACCACCGTATCGCCCACAGCCAACTCTTCGCCGGTTGAGAAACGCCGGTTGCCGAGCCACCACTGGTTGTAGCAGTACAACTGCCCTGTGGTGGTACCGTCGTCAGAAATGTAAAAACGCGCAGAACCATACTGCGCAATCTCCGCGGGGGTGTTTACCATCTGCGATACTATGCCACGCACCAGATATGGCACTGAGGTGGCATTGCCGTTAGGCAAGGCTGTTATCCGGTTCTTTGCTTCCGCTACCGATAGCGAAGTAATCGTTTTGTTCTCCAATGCAGAATAGTACAAGCCGCCATCGGCAGCATCATATCTGCCAATCAACAGGTTGTCTTCCGAGAGCGAACACGTGGTAGTATAAGTGGTCTTATTGCCCGCCAATTCTATGGCAAAGACATAATTGCCCAGGGAGTCAATCGTAACCGTAACCACTCCCGAATTGAGGATGTCGGAATAGGCAACACCATTGCAGGCATAGTTGATACTTGTCAGTCCGTTGTCGGAATAAAGTGTACCGGCATCAATGCCGTTGCCCCAAATATACGTGCCGACAATCGAACTGCGGTCGGCGGGGATAAGCCCCAACTGCAACGCTGTCCCCGCTGCCACTGCATTGTCTTGCGTCTTATAGTCGGCAGTATGCAGTTCCACCTGCAGGAAATTCACGCCATAGCCGTCTGTATAATCAAAAATGTAAGCATCGGCAAAGTTCAAGTCCGCTTTATCATCTTGATTTATATTTCCCTCGCCGAGAAACACAGAATCAGCGGTTACGGTCAGCGGGAAACGGCGTTCTCCGCGAGCCATTTTTGTCAGGATCGGATAAGCGGTAGTGCTGTTGTCGGGCAACACACCCAACGATAATTCATACTCGCCTGCGGGTAACCCGGATACGCCGCGATAGACGATGTACGGATCAATATAATAGTATCCCGGAAGCAGGTTGTAGGTCGCGTTGATAGGCATTTTTGCATAGCACTGCCCATCCTTATATATTATATAGGTAACATTGCCTTTCGAGGTTGTTACGCCCGAATTCTGGAAGGGATTGATACTGAATGCCAAATCGTCATTGATGCCCACACGACGCTGCGAGATACAGCGCACCGTATCGGCAATAATGCAGGGAATGGAGTCGCCACCTTGGTCGGGTTGGATACCCGTGAATGCACATACACTCTCCGTAAATCCCTTGCCGCTGGCGGCACCGCCTGTTCCCTGGCCGTAAGGGTTCATTGCCGAAAGGGCAAAATATCCGTGGTAGTAGCCGTCCCATCCCCAGTTGATATGCACATAACCATTGCTCTGCATACCGTCCAACACAAACGCATGCCCCTCGTTCTGTGTGGTGCGCCCGCTCATAAAAATCGGGTGTCCCGCTTGCAGATCGCTTGCAATGGCACCGAGCATCTCGCTCTCATCCATATAGTCCTTGGGCAGCACACGGATAGCCGCATCGTAGCCGAAATAATGTATCAGTGCCTGCAATGCCGAATTGCTGACCGCCCCGCTGCCGCCATTGGCATTGGTGTTATATCCCATATTGCACGCAATGCCCACGTGCGACATCAGCGTTGCTACTGCATTGGCTTGCGTGGTACTATAGTTTGTCCCGCTATAAACAGGCAGCATATTCGTCCAGTCGTATGTAGTATTGCCGAAATTGGCAGACAGCGTCTGATTGTTCCACGTATAGGAATGTGCCCCTGTGCCTTTTGCAGGGTAGCGGTGATAATACATTATCTGACTTGCCGCTGTAGCCACACAACCCGTAACGCACTGCACGCCGTCTTTGGAGGGGCAGAGATTGTTATAGGGTTCGTCCTGTCCCCATGCTATCGTTCCCAGCAGCGGCGACACTGCAGGGTAAGCGGTATCGTCTCCGGTTTGCGCTGCAGAAACAGGCGCCTGTGCCGCACGTGCAATCTCGTCGGCATACATCTGCAACCAGAAACGCATATTGGCGGGCATTTCTGTTTCCGTAAAATGCCCGCTATCGGCATAGCCGAGGATAGTACGCGCATTATCCTCTGCGGATACTACCACAAAACCGCCGTCTGCCGTCTCGCTATTGAAGACATATAGTGCGGGGGCATTATCCAACTGCGCCTGTGTATAAACCAGGCGCATAGGTTGTACCGCAGAAGAAGACATTTTTGCACATTGCATACGTTGTGCAACGGGACGATCTTGATTTGCAGCGAATCGCCCGGCAATCTCTGCTGCCTCCTCGGCACTACGGGATGCCGCCACAGACACAAGTGTCCATAGCAAGCAGCCTGCCAAAGTAAGTAGATGTCTCTTCATAAGGCTTAATGATTGGATGGTTAATATATATAATATTGTGTCCTGCTCGCTCCGCTCACGGGAAAATTGAAAGAGAGTGAGTCTCTTCGTTTCTTTTATTTCTCTCGCGCGGCGTCAGCCTGTGCATAGGAGGCACAAATTCACGCTAATGCCTGTATGCACTCTTCCACACTGACCAACTGCTGTTCGCCGGTGGTCATATTCTTGAGCATCATCTTCTGCGCCGCCATCTCGTCGCCGCCGATGATTGCCACATAGGGGATATGTTTGGCATCGGCGTAGCCCATCTGTTTCTTCATCTTGGCGGGCTCCGGATATACCTCCACGCGCAAGCCTGCTGCCCGCAGACGGCTTGCCTGCGAGAGGGCATAACGCAGTTCGTCTTGCCCGAAAGTAGCAAAAAGCAGTTGCGTAGTACTTTGCAAATCAGCAGGATACAGATTAAGTTCGGTCAGCACATCGTAGATGCGGTCTGCCCCGAACGAGATACCCACGCCGCTCACATCGGGCATACCGAAGATACCCGTCAGGTTGTCGTAACGTCCGCCGCCGGTGATACTGCCCATCTGCACATCAAGGGCTTTCACCTCGAAAATTGCCCCTGTGTAGTAGTTCAGTCCGCGGGCAAGGCAGAGGTCAAGAGCAATATCAAGACCTCCCCTAACCCCTCCTTCAGAGGATGGGGATTCTACGTTGCTTTCAACTTGGGATTCATATAAGTATAAGATCGTTCTTAGTTCCTCAATACCTTTTTTGCCGACCTCGGACGCAGCGAGGATACTCTCCAATTGGTCGAGTTTGTCGGTGTTGCTTCCGTTGAGGTTCAGTATCGGTTGCAGCGCCTCCACCGCCTCGGCGGGCAGTCCTTTCTCGATCAGTTCCTTGTTCACATTCTCGATACCGATCTTGTCCAATTTGTCGATTGCCACCGTGATGTCGATAATCTTGTCGGGTTGTCCGATCACCTCGGCTATACCTGCCAGGATCTTGCGGTTGTTGATATGCAGGCAGACGCGGATACCCAAGCGGCGATACACCTCCTCCACAATCTGTATCAGTTCCACTTCGCTGACGAGCGAGTTGGTGCCGATGACATCCACATCGCACTGGTAGAACTCGCGATAACGTCCTTTCTGCGGACGGTCGGCACGCCAGACGGGCTGTATCTGGAAACGCTTGAAGGGGAACTGTATCTCATCGCGGTGCTGCACCACAAAGCGCGCAAAAGGTACGGTCAGATCATAGCGCAGTCCTTTCTCGCTCACGATGCTTGTGGCTTTTCCGATGCTCAGGTCGGTCTCCGCGAGTGATTCACGGAGCGGGGTCATCCAGTCGCCCGAATTGAGTATCTTAAAGAGCAGTTTGTCGCCCTCTTCGCCGTATTTGCCCATCAGCGTACTGAGATTCTCCATTGCTGGGGTCTCAATCTGCTGAAAACCGTAGAGTGCGAATACCGATTTGATTGTATCGAAAATATAGTTACGACGCGCCATCTCTATCGGAGAGAAGTCGCGTGTACCCTTTGGAATACTTGGTTTCTGTGCCATATTTGTTATTGCGGATCTGCCGCTATATTTATTGTTTTATGTTAAATAATGATCTGTTTTAAGGTCGCCTATCCTATGCGCATCCTATGCGCATCCTATGCTGTTTGTCTTGTAAATACCGACACCGGGAATTTAATGTTAATTTACAAATTCTCTGTAAACAGTTCGCTATAGATTTTTTCCGTTGCGCCGAGTTCGCTCTCCACGTATTCCCGTGCTTTGCGTCCGAGCGCCTCGTGGGCGGAAAGGGCGTTATCCATCTGCACTTCAAACTCGCTGTAGTTCTTCACAGAGAAGCCGGCACCCGCCTGTATCAATCCCAGAGCCTCGCGGAAATGTCGGTAGTTCGGGCCGAACAGCACCGGTATGCCATAGACGGCAGCCTCTATCGTATTGTGTATTCCTACGCCGAACCCGCCGCCGATATATGCCACTTGCCCGTACTGATAAATCGACGAAAGCATACCTATCGTGTCGATCAGCAGCGTTTGGCAGTGCGTGATATTGAGCGGCGTTGCTTCTGTAAAACGCACATACCTGCCGTGAAAGATCTGGAATATCTCGTGCAGGTGCTTGTCGTGTATCTCATGCGGCACCAGCACCAGTTTGGTATCGGGATGTTCCTCTATATAGCGTGCCAGCAGTTCCTCGTCCTGCGGCCATGTGCTGCCCGCGATAATCACCTTGGGTGCATCAAACGTAAAACGCTCCACCACAGGCAGTTGTTTGGCGTGTCCTGCTATCTCGTTCACACGGTCGAACCGCGTATCGCCCGCCACCGATGTATGCTCCACACCGTGTGCATGCAGCAAATCCATCGAGGCTTGGTCTTGCACATAGATATGCGTGAAACACTGCAGCAGTTTGAGGTACGGTTTGCCCCACGGCAGGAAGAACAACTGCTTCGGGCGGAAAATAGCCGATATACTATAGGTTTTTATACTGCGTTTGTGCAACTCTTTCAGGTAGGCAGGCCAAAACTCGTACTTGACAAATACCGCCATAGCGGGCTGCACCGCATCGATAAACGCACGGGCATTGCGCTTCGTAGCAAAAGGCAGGTAGGTAACCAGATCCACCTCGCTATAATTCTTGCGCAGTTCGTAGCCCGACGGGGAGAAGAACGTAAGCAGAATAGGCGTTTTCGGCTGTTCTTTGCGCATACGCTCAATAATCGGACGTGCCTGCTCAAATTCGCCCACCGATGCGGCGTGAAACCACACCACATTATCAAGCGACCGGTTCTGTTTATATACCTTTATTTGTTGTAATGCTTCTTTTTGCCCGCGTACCAACAACTTTGCTTTCCTATGTCCGAACAAAGCCGCAATGCGCAACAGGAGAAAGTAAATACCCATAGTATGCCAAAAGTATAAATCGCACAAAGTTACTGCTTTTTTTTGAAATATCATAATTATTTGCCCTTATTTGTCTGCATTTGTGTCTTATTCAGTTTTTTTTTGTAATTTTGCACTCTCAATGTGTCCATAAGACAATTATGGAAATTAATGGCTAATTCGTGGTAATTATATGTTTAATTAACGTCTAATTACACGATAATTAACGTTCTAATTATGAAAAAAAGTACTGTCATTCTGGCAATAGAATCAAGTTGCGACGATACCTCGTCAGCAGTTATCAAAGACGGTATCCTGTTGAGTAACGTCATCGCCTCGCAGAAAGTGCACGAGGAATACGGCGGCGTGGTGCCCGAGTTGGCAAGCCGTGCGCACCAACTCAATATCGTGCCCGTGGTGGATACGGCATTGAAGCGTGCTGGGGTGGAAAAGTCGGAGTTGTCGGCTATCGCGTTTACACGCGGGCCCGGGCTGCTCGGAAGCCTGTTAGTCGGCACGTCTTTTGCCAAAGGTTTGGCTCTCGCGCTGGGTATTCCGCTCATTGATGTCAACCACCTGCAGGGACATGTGCTGGCGCATTTCGTTGAACCGTCGGAGGCACTCAAAGCCGCTACCCCGAGTATGGCAGGCGTGGAGATCAAGCACCCCTCGTTCCCGTTCCTCTGCCTGCTGGTCAGCGGCGGAAACAGCCAGATCGTACTCGTCAAAGCCTACAATGATATGCAGATTATCGGGCAGACTATCGACGATGCAGCGGGCGAAGCCTTCGACAAGTGCGCCAAAGTGATGGGCTTGCCCTATCCGGGCGGTCCGTGGATTGACAAACTCGCCAAACAGGGCGATCCGTCGGTCTATCATTTTGCCAAACCGAACATTGCGGGGTATGACTACTCGTTCTCGGGGCTGAAGACCTCTTTCCTCTATACGCTGCGCGATATGATGCGTGCCGAGCAGGTGGATTCGATGGACGCACTGGCAGAGCGTGTGCCGATGCTTCGGGAGAACCTCTGCGCCGCCCTGCAACAGACGGTGATTGATATTCTGATGAAAAAACTCAAGAAAGCGGCTTTCGACCTCGGCGTGCGCCAAGTGGCGGTCGCCGGCGGTGTGAGTGCCAACAGCGGTCTGCGTCAAGCCTTTGTGGACTATGGCAAGAAATACGGTTGGCAGGTCTTCATCCCGCCGTTCTCGTTTACTACCGACAATGCCGCTATGGTCTGCCAAGCGGGCTATTTCAAGTATCTCGACCACGACTTCTGCCCCCTCGACCTTGTCCCCTATGCCAAAACGCAAATCTAATGCACAATGCATAATGAAAAGTCGGGTGGATGTCCTGTGGATGTCGGGTGGATAACCTCTCTATCCTATAACCATCCTATAACGATCCTATAACAAATTCAAGCCGAAAAATTAACGACCAATTACACGATAATTAACGTTCCTTGCAAATGCCAACCCGCCGGCAAATACGTTCTGTCCTCGCACCCTATATCGACATTATCATTTTTGTCGTTACCCTGCTTGTGGCGAATTATTTCTGGAAATTCACTATCCACGGCGACGAGGGCGATACGTTGGTTACGTGGTTCGGACTGAACATCACCGCCCCCTTTGATTTTCTCGCACGCCATATCACCCGCGAAGTCTATTGGCTCATCGGTCTTTTCCGCGATACCTGCACCCGGACAAGCCCAAACTCTTACTATTTCGAATCGGGTGTGGGTACGGTCATCGTATGGAGTTGTACCCCACTCAAGCAGTCGTTTATTTGGCTTTGCCTGTTGCTCACCACCCGCGGCGGTTGGAAACACAAGATATGGTATATTCCCCTCGGCTGGGTGTGTATCTATATATTCAATCTCCTGCGTATCTTTGCCATTTCGCTGCTTACCGAGTTCCATCCCGAATGGTTCGAGTTGCTCCATACCTACATCTTCAAGTGGCTGTTCTATGGTATGATGTTCCTCCTCTGGCTCCTATTCACCGACAAAGTCCGCTATATCGGCAAAGCCAAATAGTTCTTTGTCCTTTGTTCATTGTCCTAAAAAGTACTTTTTGTTAAGAATAATCGTCCGCTTGTTTTGCTCCGAGCGGCTTTTGTTGCATATCTCAAAATAAAACACTACCTTTGCCGCACAAAATGGATTGCTATATGAAACGTTTTACTCTGACCATACTCTGTGCCGTCCTGGCACTCGGTGCTATGGCACAAGACATCATCGTAACCACCGATGCCGAGCGTATCAATGCCAAGATTGTGGAGATTTCCTCCTACGACATCTTGTACAAACAAGCCTCCGACCTTGATGGTCCAACCACCCGGCTGCCACTGTCGCATATCGTATCTATCCTGTTCGAGGACGGGCGCGTCTCGGTCTTCAACAACGACCTCACCAATCCTGCCCTGTATGACAAGGTAGTGCGCCAGCCGCTGTTGCCGGGCGTGATTACCAAGCAGAAGAAAACTTATTTCCTCACGGAGGACACGCAGGTAACAAAAATGAGCGAAGAAGCCTACTTGAAATTCATTGAGAACAACTGCCCAGAAGCGTGGCAGAGTTACCAGCGCGGCGAGCGGTGCTGGTCGCTCGGTTGGCGTTTCTTCGGTTCGGGATTGTGCCTTGAGGCGGTAGGTATTCCCGTATATTTAGTGGGACTCAAACTGCAGAACAAAGGTCAGAGCGACGACCCGAACAGCAACTACGGAATGGGAATGTCGCTGGCGGGTATTATTATGATGGCAGGCGGCGGCGTATGCGAAGTGGCGTCTATACCGCTTCTCTCCGTGGGCAGCAACAAACGCCGCAAATCATATGAGGTGTACAACAACTGCTACTACCTGCAGCACCCCGTCAAAGAAGAAAAAGAAGCCGCAGCACCTGTCTCACTCCATCTGCAAGCCAACACCGACGGCTTTGGTCTGGCACTGAAATTCTAAACACACCTATAACATACAAAAAGAGGTTGCCTGTGGGGCAACCTCTTTTTGTATATCCGTCTGCCGGTTATGCAGGATCGATATCCTCTTCCTTAGGCAGCGGCATAAAACCCGGAATCATATTCTCCATATCCGTGCAATCCACACTGTCTATATTGCACGAATCCTCCACAAAAGCGGGTTCACCCTCGAGAGGCGCAGGATCGCCCGTCAGAGGTCTGTCACACGAAGACAATGCCGGCGCCATAGCGGTCAGGCATGTACTGATACCTACTATTGATATGGCTTTACCCAATCGGCGGCGGTTGTCCAACTGCTGCGTCAGGTAGCGCACCTCCTGTTCGCAGGCGGGACAAGTACCCATACAATCGCCCTTGTGCGTGCAAGGGTGCGGGTGGTATTCTATCCCGTTGGCATCGGCTATCTCCTGCCGCACGCGCTTCAGTTCTTCGCAAACATCTTTTCCTCTTTCCATAGGTGTATAGGGGTTAAATGGTGGTTGTTTGTTCCCGATTGCGGATTTTGTAAGTCAGCCGGTCGAAATGTGTCAGCCCCATCGCCTGCAAGTCGGCAATGCTTTTCTCTACATCGTCGGCGGTGTTGTATTCGGGAATGAACGGCACGCGCACAAAGATATCGTCCGCCCTGCCCTTTTCTATCAGCCATCGCAGATTGGCTATCACTTGCTCATTACCGCAACGGGTATATCGCTGATAGATAGCGGGATTCATATCCTTTACATCCACAATAAAATGCTGCGTAAACGGCTCCACGCGGGCAAGTTCCTCTTGCGGCACATTGAGCGAGGTCTCTATCTGTATCGTCCATTCGGGCGGGCATACTTCGTGGAAACGGGCTATAAAACGGCTTTGCAACAGCGGTTCGCCGCCGCCGAAAGTGATACCCCCGCGCGTGGCAAGAAAATAGAGGTTATCCTCCATGGCTTTCTCCACCAACTGCTCTGCCGTATAGCGTTTGCGCGGACGCTTGGTATCGATGGCAAACAGATTGACACAATACTCGCAACGCAGCGGGCAGCCCTGAAAGATGACCAGCGTGCGCACGCCGTCGCCGTCCAACAGGATTCGGTGGCGTGATATGGCGGCTATCGGAGCCGTCAGTTCCTCTCTGATTTGTGTTTCGTCCATAGTACGTTCGTTTTGTGCGCAAAGATACGACAATTTGCGCAAACCTGCAAATAAAGCGGAACTTTTGTTTTGGGGCGAAGTGTCCTATCCGCCCTATTAGTCCTATTAGTCCCATTCGTCCAATCTTATACAATTTATACAATCCGCCTGTTTTGTAATACCGATTACGTAGAAAAGACGTAGAAAGGACGTAGAAAGAAATAGAGTTTATAAGGTCTTTGAGCCGCTCTTTTATACAGTTTATGCAGAAAACCATTGCATATATTGCATACTATCCCCACCCTATCTCACAAAAAAAGAGCGAGGTGCAAAACACATCGCTCTACATTTTCTTTTATTTCTTTCGTTTCCCTCGCAACGATGCACTGCGTAGGCGCACTGAAGACATTCTGTTACTCTACCACCAGTTTCTTGAACTTGGCATGGCGTTTCTCGTCTTGGAGAAGCAAGTTCATCTTGAATTGTCCGTCGCGGGCACCTTCGGCGATGCACTCGGCTTTGAACTTCTCAAACGACTGCTCTACAAGGCGGTGCGTCAGCGGGTCTTTCACGCGGAACGACGCACGCTTGGCAGCATACTCTATATTGATGTCTTTCAGTACTTTGTCCACCACTTTGGTAAACTCTTCCGCCTGCGCCTGCGTGGTCTGTTGGTCGGCGAACTCGTAGTAGAAATGGTATGCCGACAACTCCATATCGGCAAAGCCGACAAAGAACCGGGTCTGCAAGCCCGTCTGCTTCTCCGCCTCGTGGACAGCCTCTATAAACTGACGCTCATGCAGTTTCTCGCCCGTCATCGTTACAATGCCGTTCACCTTCTGAATCATGTGGACGGTCGGCGTGTTGCAGAACGAATCGCCCACCTCTACAAGGTCGTTCATATTGTAGCGGTAGAGACCGGCAAAAGTGGTTACATACGGGCAGTAACGCTTGCCCTTCTCAAGTTCCCAAAGTTGCAGGAAGTGCTTGTTCTCGCTCTCCAACTCGTCCTCGGCGATGAACTCGTAGTAGTGGAAATGCGGGAAGAGCACCGTATTGAGCGTGTCGTCCAACACCAATCCGAAACGGCATTCGGAAGCAAAATAACCGAACTCCTGATGGAGCATACCTTTTGGGAAAGAGTCTTTGAATTTCTCGACATACACTTTGGTATTACCGCACTTCCAAGTATTGAGGATCTGCAGATTAGGCCAGTAATGTTTGGGCAGCACGGTGCCGTATTTGGCTTTGAGCGCACGCAGTTCGTCGGCACGCTCGGGGTTGGGTTTGAGGTAAGGCTGAATGTCATCGCGTATCCATTGCGGGATATTGAGCGAGGCTTTCAGCGTACCATGCTCGATGTCGTTGCAATAGTCCTCAAAGTACTCATTGACATTGTTCTGCATCTCCACGATGGTGGACGGGTTGGCGGTAACGATAAGCGTTACATTGCGCTCGATACCCATACGCATAATGGTGTAGTAGCGGGCGGTGTAGTCCTCAATGGAGAATACGGATGCGGGGGAAGCATATAGTTTCTTGACAAACTTCGGGCAGTCGCGCTGGGTAACGCCGCTCACGGAGCCGTACATCGTGCCGTCGGGGGCTTCCCCTTCTTTCACTTTGCCCACAATCGACACTATCTTGCCCGTGAAGACCTTCGGACGGTTCTTGATGAAATTGAAGAGCCATACCTTGGTCATCTTGCCATAGATGTTGTTGAGGTATTCTTTGGTGATAGGCACCCATTTCGGCTCTTTGGTCGTACCCGAAGTAGTGGCATACATAATCGGTTTACCGGGGAACAGGATATTCTCGCCGCCGTTCTTGTGCTTCTCTACGTATGGGCGAAGGTCCTCATAATCATTGAGATGCACGTATTTCTGATAGCGCGCGTAGAGTTCTGTATCGGTCGGTGCTTCGAGTATCTCGGCAAAATGGTGCTCCTTACCATACTCGGTATCACGTGCGTAGGTCAGAATGGCACGGAGGGTCTTTTCTTGCGACTTGCGCGGGTTGCGGCTTGCGTTTTTCAAAGACAAGTACTGTATCCCACCTGCGCAACCAAGCAGGAAATTAGGGACAAAAGGACAAGAATTCTTTTCCATTAGATATAATTTTATTCTATTTTTCCTAATTATGTTTCGGTATTCCGAAACGCAACATTGCAATAAATATGCCACTATATCCATATATATGTGCATTGGGGTATAACCTGCGAAAAACAAAACGCTTTTTATGTACCTGCCAATGTATGTGATCACCTATTTCGAATTGGCGCAGTTTTTGCAGTGCAACTCTGTTATGCTCGGATATAAGAAAATCGGAATAGTGGTAATAAGTCTCATTGCAAGCCTCAGCGCATACGCACGAATGGACACCATCCGCATAGCGGCACACGACTCTGTACCGCTCTATATGACCGTCTATACCCCACCCTGCTATTCGCCCGACTCGGTATATCCCGTGCTGTATCTGTTGCACGGGATACATGGCAATCAATATTCATGGGAAGAAAAGGGACATATCCGTTCGCTTGCCGACAGCCTGATTACAAACGACAGTATCCGCCCCGTGATTATCGTAATGCCGCTGTGCGTCGTGCATGATTCAACGTATACCACCCGTATTCCTGGCTATGTCCACTGTATGCACGACTATCTGCACCATATCAAGAAAGGCGAATTTGAGACATATTTTCCCGAGATAGAGACCTATATCGCCAATCATTATCCTGTCCGGACAAGTGGAAATGCCATTGCCGGCTTGTCCTCCGGTGCAAGGCAAGCCGCCATTATCAGCCAAACGAGCCACTTTGGCGTTGTTGGCCTGTTCTCGCCCGTATTGGGCAAGCACCAACTGCCTTACGAGAAGACCGACTGCGTGTATTGGATTCGCAGCGGCAGGAGCGACTTGTTCTATCCCCGTGCGCGAAAAGCCAACCGCTACCTCAACCGCAACGGAGTGGAACACGATTTTGAGCGCACCATCGGGCGGCACAACTGGAAAGTATGGCGTACCTACATCGGGGATTTTCTGCTCTTTGCTTTCGGGAAATAGCACGTATAGACCCTATATGCATAAAAACATCACTCCCCTGCTCTGTTACCAAAGCAGGGGAGCGGTGTAGAATATCTGTACAACCTCTTTAGATGGTTTTGAGGTAGGCGGAGACGTTGGACTCGATACGGGCTGCAAGGGCGGCGGGGGTGAGAGACTCCGATTTGACGAAATTCTCGCCGGTGATGTGCTCGTAGAGTTCGATGTAGCGGTCGGTGATGCCGGCAACGATGGCGGGGGTCATCTCGGGGACTTGCTGCCCTTCTTTGCCTTGGAAGCCCTCGGACATCAGCCACTCACGGACAAACTCTTTGGAGAGTTGGCGTTGCGGCAAGCCGTTGCGGAAACGCTCCTCGTAGCCATCGGCATAGAAATAACGGCTGGAGTCGGGCGTATGCACCTCGTCCATCAGCAAAATCTTGCCATTGTACTTACCGAACTCGTACTTGGTATCAACCAGAATCAAGCCGTGTTTGGCGGCAATCTCCTGACCGCGGCGGAAGAGCGCCATGGCGTACTGTTCGATTTGTGCGTACTCGTCGGCAGGCACCAGTCCGCGGGCGATAATCTCCTCGCGCGAGATGTCCTCGTCGTGGGTACCGATTTCGGCTTTGGTGGTGGGGGTGATGATGGGCGTGGGGAAGGCTTCGTTCTCGCGCATACCGTCAGGCAGGCGGACGCCGCAAATCTCACGGACACCCGACTTATATGCACGCCATGCGCTGCCGCAGAGGTAGCCGCGGACAATCATCTCCACAGGATAGCCCTCACAACGGAGACCGACCGACGCCATCGGGTCGGGGGTGGCGAGGAGCCAGTTGGGTACTATGTCCGCCGTGTCGCGGAGGAACTTGGCGGCTATCTGGTTGAGAATCTGCCCTTTGTAGGGGATACCCTCGGGCAGGATAACATCGAAAGCCGAGATACGGTCGGTAGCCACCATACAGAGCAGGTTCTGACCGAGGAAATAGACATCACGTACCTTACCATGGTACACTCCCGTTTGACCGAGGAACGAGAAAGAGGTTTGAGTTAATGCGTTCATTTTACAGATATAATTTTTGACCTCCCCAACCCCTCCAGAGGAGGGGCTCGATGGATGTGGGGTACTTATTACCCTTTTCTGTAAGCCCCTCCTTTGGAGGGGTTGGGGAGGTCGGATTTATTTATATTCATCCCATGAGCGGATGTCGAGGTCATCGAGGCGAATGGTGCAGAAAGCGTTGATGAACGCAGCAGCCAGACGCGGGTTGGTGAGCAAGGGGATGTTCAAATCGACTGCAGCACGGCGGACGGGGTACGACTTGTCCTGCGAGGGGTCGGAGACGATGTCCTTGGGGATAGAGACGACCATATCAATCTTGTGGGCGTGCATGAGGTCGAGCGCCTGCGGCTGCATATCCTTGTCGTGGGGGTGATAGACGAGCGTAACGGGTACGCCTATCTCGTCGAAGAAACGCTTGGTACCCGGGGTGGCATAGAGCGTGTAGCCTTTCTCCACGAGTTGGCGTGCCGCCTCCTGCAGGGCTACCTTGTTCTTCGCGCCGCCGATAGTGAACAGCACCGACTGCTTGGGAATACGCTGCCCGACGGAGAGCATCGACTGGAGCAGGGCATGGTTGGCGTCCTCGCCGAGGCAACCGACCTCACCCGTAGAAGCCATATCGACGCCGAGGACGGGGTCGGCATTCTGGAGACGGTTGAAAGAGAACTGCGATGCCTTGACACCCACATAGTCGAAATCGAAGAGCGACTTGGCAGGTTTCTCGACCGGCAGATGGAGCATGATGCGCGTAGCGATGTCGATAAGGTTGATTTTGAGTACCTTGGAGACAAAGGGGAAAGAGCGCGAAGCACGGAGGTTGCACTCGATGACCTTAATCTCGTTGTCGCGGGCGAGGAACTGGATATTGAACGGTCCGGAGATATGGAGTTCGCGGGCGATATTACCAGAAATCTTCTTGATACGGCGGACGGTCTCGACATAGAGTTTCTGCGCAGGGAACATGATAGTGGCATCGCCCGAGTGGACGCCTGCGAACTCGACATGCTCCGAGATAGCATAGGCGATGATCTCACCGTCACGCGCCACGGCGTCCATCTCCACCTCTTTGGTATTGAGCATAAACTTGGAGATGACCACGGGGTGCTGTTTGGAGACATTCGCCGCCAGTTGGAGGAACTTGGTCAATTGCTCCTGATTGGAGCAGACATTCATAGCGGCACCGGAAAGGACGTATGAGGGGCGTACGAGGACGGGGAAGCCGACCTTGTCAATGAAACGCTGCACGTCGTCCATCGAAGTGAGAGCACTCCATTCGGGTTGGTCGACGCCGATACGGTCGAGCATGGCGGAGAACTTGTCGCGGTCTTCGGCATTGTCGATAGACTGCGCCGAGGTACCGAGGATAGGCACACGCTGGGCATCGAGTTTGAGGGCGAGGTTGTTAGGTATCTGCCCCCCCGTGGAGACGATGACACCAAAGGGGTTCTCGAGTTCGATGATGTCCATCACACGCTCGAAAGTGAGTTCGTCGAAATAGAGACGGTCGCACATATCATAGTCGGTAGAGACGGTCTCGGGGTTGTAGTTAATCATCACCGAGCGGTAGCCGTTGTTGCGGATAGTCTGCAACGCCTGCACACCGCACCAGTCGAACTCTACCGAAGAGCCTATACGGTAGGCACCCGAACCGAGGACGATAATAGAGCGGTGGTCGCCTGTGTACTGCACATCAGACTGCGTACCCGAATAGGTGAGATAGAGGTAGTTGGTCTGCGCCGGATATTCGGCAGCAAGGGTATCTATCTGCTTGACCACAGGCAAGACGCCGATAGACTTGCGGTAGGTGCGGAGCATAAGGACGGCAGCATCCATATCCATTTTCTGACCGAGACCGATAGCACGGGCTATCTGGAAATCGGAGAAGCCCTGCTGCTTGGCACGGCGGAGGAGGTCGGCACTCAGATGGTCGAGCGACTCGACACGACGCAAGCGGGCATCGGTCTGAATGATATTGTCGAGACGCTGAAGGAACCAGCGGTCGATACGCGTGAGGGCGTGGATACGGTCGATGGAATAGCCCTCGTACATAGCCTGTGCAATCGCGAAGATACGCTTGTCAGTCGGGGCGGAGAGAGCGGCATCGAGATCGTCCACATGGAGGGCTTTGTTCTCGGTGAAACCATGCATACCCTGCCCTATCATACGGAGACCTTTCTGGATAGCGTCCTCGAAAGTGCGCCCGATAGCCATCACCTCGCCGACGGACTTCATGGACGAACCGAGTTCACGATTGACGCCGCGGAACTTGGACAAGTCCCAACGTGGAATTTTGCAGACCACATAGTCGAGCGCAGGTTCGAAGAACGCGGGCGTGGTCTTGGTAACGCTGTTGTTGAGTTCGAACAGCCCGTAGCCCATACCGAGTTTGGCAGCCACGAAAGCGAGCGGATAGCCAGTAGCCTTGGACGCCAGCGCCGAAGAGCGCGAGAGGCGGGCATTGACCTCGATGACGCGATAGTCCTCGCTCTCGGGGTCGAAAGCATACTGGACGTTGCACTCGCCCACGATACCGATATGGCGAATGATACGGATAGCCAGCGCACGGAGTTTGTGGTACTCGGCGTTGGTGAGTGTCTGCGAGGGAGCGATGACGATAGACTCGCCCGTATGGATACCGAGCGGGTCGAAATTCTCCATATTGCAGACGGTGATACAGTTGTCGTAGCGGTCGCGCACCACCTCATATTCGATTTCTTTCCAACCCTTGAGCGATTTCTCGACCAACACTTGCGGCGAGAAAGAGAAGGCTTTTTCGGCAAGGGTGTTGAGTTCGTCCTCGTTGTCGCAGAAGCCCGAACCGAGTCCGCCGAGGGCATACGCCGCACGGATGATGACGGGATAGCCGAGGTCGGAAGCCGCCTTGCGTGCCGCCTCGATAGACTCGCACGCCTCCGATTTGATGGTCTTGACCCCAATCTCGTTGAGCCGTTCGACGAAGAGTTCGCGGTCCTCGGTGTCAATAATCGCCTGCACGGGCGTACCGAGCACCTGCACACCGTATTTGTCGAGGACACCCGTGCGATAGAGTTCCACGCCGCAGTTGAGGGCTGTCTGCCCGCCGAAAGAGAGCAGGATACCGTCTGGACGCTCTTTGGCGATAACTTTCTCAACGAAATAAGGCGAAACGGGTTCGAAATATATCTTGTCCGCCACGCCTTCGGAGGTCTGGACGGTAGCGATATTGGGGTTGATCAGCACGGTGCTGACGCCCTCTTCGCGAAGGGCTTTGAGTGCCTGCGAACCCGAATAGTCGAACTCGCCCGCCTCACCAATCTTGAGTGCACCCGAACCGAGAACAAGAACCTTTTTTATGTTGTCTAAT
Source organism: uncultured Bacteroidales bacterium (assembly GCA_934728255.1). Lineage (GTDB taxonomy): Bacteria > Bacteroidota > Bacteroidia > Bacteroidales > Paludibacteraceae > Colicola. The sequence goes on along the minus strand of CAKVEC010000006.1, from coordinate 89,546 downwards.
TTCATACTTTGATTTGACAATTTTACGATTTACAATTTGACGGTTTGCACAGGCTATCCACCTGCTATCCACAGGACATCCACCCGTGTTTTTCCCGTATGGGCTATTTAGAATACACCCAGCACCCGCTTGACAAACTCATCAAAGAGGAACTCGGTATCCAGGGGACCGGAGCAGGCTTCGGGGTGGAACTGCGCCGAGAACCACGGGAGCGTGCGATGGCGGATACCCTCGTTGGAGCCGTCGTTCATATTGACAAACAGCGGTTCCCAGTCGGGCGAAAGCGTGGTGGTATCGACGGCATAGCCATGGTTCTGCGAGGTAATGAAACAGCGATCGGTACCCACTTGGCGCACCGGCTGGTTGTGCGAGCGATGACCATACTTGAGTTTATAGATTGTAGCCCCGGCCGCCTTGCCGAGCAGTTGGTTGCCCATACAGATACCCATCAGCGGGCGCACATAGGCGGGGTCTTTTGCCAATTCAATGTCCATAAAACGACGGATGTTCTCCACAGCAGCGGAACAAGTATCCGGATCTCCGGGACCATTAGACAGGAATAGTGCATCGAAATCGAGCGTGTTGAAGTCGTAGTTCCATGGCACACGAATTACCTCTACACCACGGCGGATAAGGCAGCGGATGATATTGTGCTTCACGCCGCAGTCCACCAAGACAACGCGTTTGGGTGTCCCTTCAACCGGCACAGAGGGGGCATAACGGATGACCTCTTTGGTGGAGACCTTGTCCACGAAGTTGATACCCTCGTATTGCGCCTCAGGTGCGTCCTCGCAGCCCTCAATAGAGATGGTACCCATCATCACACCATGCTCGCGCAGCAGTTTGGTCAAAGCGCGGGTATCGATACCCGTGATACCGGGGATATGCTCGCGTTGGAGCCAGTCGCCCAACGACTCTACAGCATTCCAATGAGAGTATGCACCGCTGTATTCCGACACAATAATGGCGGAAGCATAGATGCGGTCAGACTCCATAAATGTGGCGAGACCATTGTTTTCCGTTGTGAAAGGCGGCACACCATAATTACCGACAAGCGGATAGGTGAGTACCATCAACTGCCCCGCATAAGAGGGGTCTGTGAGCGACTCGGGATAGCCCGACATAGCGGTGTTGAACACCACTTCGCCCGAGACCGAACCCTCGTAGCCAAACGAAGTGCCGATAAACTCGGAGCCGTCGGAGAGACGCAGAATTGCTTTACTCATTATATTGTATTATAAGTTGGTTCTTAAAACTGTGATACGGATTCTTCTACATAGTCAATAAATGCCTGGTTCAAGCGGCGCAGACCACCCGGAGTGGGATAATCGCCCGAGAAATACCAGTCGCCGGGGTGGTTAGGGCAAGCCTCGTGCAAGCCGTCGATAGTCTGGAAGACAATCTCCACGGGGCTGGTAACCTCGGGGCTGCGCATCAGTTCCGCCATCTTGGCTGCCACCTCCTCATCGGTGAACGGTTCGTAAATCAGACGGACGTAGTTTTGGTATTGTTCCTTGGGCAGCCCGTTGTCCATAGCCTCGCGCTGACGGAGACACAAGCGGTACACCTCGTCTATACGGCTCTGCATACCACGGTCGCGCAAGAGGGCAATAGCCGCCTTGAAGGCAATGAACTCCGAGAAACGCGCCATATCGATACCGTAATAGTCGGGGTAACGAATCTGCGGCGAAGAGGAGACGAAAATTATCTTCTTAGGCTGCAGACGGTCGAGGATACGGATAATCGACTCGCGCAAAGTAGTACCGCGGACGATAGAGTCATCAATAACCACAAGGTTGTCAACATGCGGACGAACAGTACCGTAGGTGATGTCATAGACGTGTGCGGCAAGGTCGTTACGGGAGTTGGACTCGGTGATGAACGTGCGCAGTTTGATGTCTTTCCACACCACTTTCTCGCGGCGGACAGGCTTGCCCGTGAGGCGTTGAACCTCGTCGGTCATACCATAGTATGCCACCTCCGCTGTATTGGGGATAAACGAGAAAACGGTGTTCTCCACATCGTTGCCGATACTCTCCAATACACGTGGTACCAGGCTCGCACCGAGTTGTTTGCGCTCGAGGTAGATGTCTCTGTCCGATCCGCGGGAGAAATAGATACGCTCGAAAGAACAAGCCTGCAAACGGCGCGGCTCAAGTATCTGCTGCAGGCGTATATCGCCGTCTTTCGAAACGATGATAGCCTGCCCGGGCATAAGTTCGTGCACTTCCTCAATAGGCACATTGAAAGCCGTCTGCAACACAGGACGCTCGCTCGCCAGCACCATCACCTCGTCGTTGCTGAAATAGAACGCCGGACGTATGCCCCATGGGTCGCGCATGGAGAAACACTCGCCGCTGCCCGTCATACCGCACATCACATAACCGCCGTCCCAGAGCGGACTGCAGTCGGAAAGGATATTAGCCACATTGATATGCTGCTCGATGTACTGCGTTATTGCCATACCCGTCAAGCCCTCTTGCTTTGCCTCGGCATAGACGCGCTCCGACTCACGGTCAAGACGGTGCCCGAGTTGCTCAAGCAGCACATACGTATCCGAGTTGATACGCGGGTGCTGCCCCAGCGATTTCAAGTGTGCAAAGACCTCGTCGGCATTGGTCATATTGAAGTTGCCGCACATCACAAGGTTACGCGCCCGCCAGTTGTTGCGGCGCAGGAACGGATGGACATACGAGATACCGCTCTTGCCCGTAGTGGAATAGCGGAGGTGCCCCATATACATCTCGCCGGCATACGGCACGTAGCGTGCGGCATAGTCGGCATCACGCAGCATAGCAGAGTCGAACTCCGACATCTGCTTCTGCACATTGGCAAATATCTCGGTGATAGCCCCGCTGCCCAACGCACGCTCGCGGTAGATAAACTCCTCGCCCGCTTCCGCCTGCATCTTCACACATGCCAGCCCCGCACCCTCCTGACCGCGGTTGTGCTGTTTCTCCATAAGCAGATACAACTTGTTGAGTCCGTACTGCCATGTACCGTATTTCTGCTGATAGAAAGAGAGCGGCTTCAAGAGGCGCACCATCGCCACACCGCACTCATGTTTCAGTGGTTCCATATATGCTTATCGGATAATAGTTGCTTCGCGGTCGGGACCGACAGAGATAATCTTGATAGGCGTTTTTAGTTCGCGCTCGAGGAAAGCCACATAGTTGCGGAACGCCTCAGGCAGTTCGTCTTCGTGACGGCAGGCGGTCAGGTCTTGTTTCCAACCGGGCAGTTCGACATAGACGGGTTCCACCCCGCTCTCTATCGAGAACGGGAACTCGCCGGTCTCCATTCCGTCAATCTTATATGCCGTACAAGCCTTGATAGTCTCGAACGAGTCAAGGACATCCGATTTCATCATAATGAGTTGCGTAACGCCGTTGAGCATTATCGTGTAGCGAAGAGCGACTAAGTCTATCCAGCCGCAGCGGCGTTCACGCCCCGTAACGGCACCATATTCGTGTCCGAGGTCGCGTATCTTCGCACCGGTCTCGTCAAATAGTTCGGTAGGGAACGGTCCTGACCCGACGCGGGTGCAATAGGCCTTGAATATACCATACACCTCACCGATACGGCTCGGAGCAAGTCCGAGACCCGTACAAGCCCCCGCACAGATGGTGTTCGACGAGGTTACGAACGGATACGAACCGAAGTCAACATCCAAGAGCGAACCCTGTGCGCCCTCGCACAGAATAGACTTGTCCTCATCAAGGCAGCGGTTTACAAAATGCTCGCTATCGATAAAACGGAAACGGCGGAGGTACTCCACGCCCTGCATCCATTCCGCCTCAAGGGCTTCCAGTCCTTCCAAAGAAACAGGTTCGCCGCCTTTCTCAAGAGCAGTATGGTTGAGTGCCTCAATCATCTCGATATGACGCTGACGCGCTACGGCATATTTCTCATCGAAGTTATCCAGAATATCGCCCACACGCAGACCGTTACGGCTAACCTTGTCGGTGTAAGCGGGACCTATACCCTTGCCCGTAGTGCCAATCTTGGCTTTCCCTTTTGCCGCCTCGTTGGCTTTGTCCAACAGGCGGTGGGTCGGCAGGATCAGGTGCGCTTTCTTGGATATATAGAGACGCTCCGTCAGCGGGTGTCCCGACTGCGCCAATTCTTCCGCCTCTTTCATAAACAGCAGCGGGTCAAGCACCACACCATTGCCGATGATGTTCACCTTGCCCCCTTGGAAGATACCCGACGGGATACTACGAAGCACGTACTTCTGTCCGTCGAACTCGAGGGTATGCCCTGCATTGGGTCCTCCCTGGAAACGGGCTACCACATCATAACGCGGCGTCAGTACATCCACCACCTTGCCTTTGCCCTCGTCCCCCCATTGGAGACCTAAAAGAATATCTGCTTTTTTCATATCGAAAAATTAAATGCCTACTTTGTTGAAGATATAATCGACGTTTTTCATATAATAGTCGAGCGTGAAGCAGTTGTCTATTTCCGCCTCACTCAGGTGCGCCATCACTTCGGGCGTCTTCTTCAGGTTGTCCTGCATCTCGCCGCCCTCCATCAGGGTGCGCATAGCCACAGGCTGCACAAGGTCGTACGCCTGCTCGCGCACAAAACCTTTCTCTATGAGTGCGTTCATCACACGCTGTGCAAAGATAGCACCGTGGGTCAGACCGATATTACGGAGCATATTCTCGGGATACACCACCAAGTTAGCCAGCACGCCCTCGAAGCGCGAAAGCATATAGTCGAGAAGCATCGTGGCATCGGGCAATACAATACGCTCGGTGGACGAATGGGAGATGTCGCGCTCATGCCACAGGGCGATATTCTCGCTGGCTGTACACATATATCCGCGCATCACACGGGCGCAACCGCAGATATTCTCACTCGAGATAGGATTGCGCTTGTGCGGCATAGCCGACGAACCTTTCTGCCCTTTGCGGAACGCTTCTTCCACCTCGCGCACCTCCTGACGCTGCATATTGCGCACCTCAAGAGCCATCTGCTCCAGCGTGCCTGCAATCACCGCCAGCGTGGCGATATAGAAAGCGTGGCGGTCGCGACCCAACACCTGCGTGGCAATAGCCGCCGACTCGATACCGAGGTGCTCGCACACGTACTCCTGTATCTCGGGCGGGATATTGGCATAGTTGCCCACCGCACCCGACAACTTGCCCGCCTCCACTCCGCGGGCAGCCATCTCGAAACGGGCAAGATTACGCTTCATCTCCTCGTACCACAACGCCCATTTCAAACCGAAACTCGTTACATCGGCGTGCATACCGTGGGTACGACCGATGACAGGGGTGTATTTGAATTCGTTGGCACGGCGGCGCAGTACCTCCATAAACGACTGCAGGTCCCCACGCAGTATCGCGTTCGCCTGCTTGAGCAGATAGCCGTTGGCGGTATCCACCACATCGGTTGAGGTCAGTCCGTAGTGCACCCATTTGCGCTCCTCGCCCAGCGACTCACTCACCGCACGCGTGAATGCCACCACATCATGGCGCGTAACCTCCTCTATCTCGTGAATACGGTTCACGTCAAAGGTTGCCTTCTCCCGCAGCAATGCCACGTCCTCTTTGGGTACTACCCCAAGCGTACTCCATGCCTCGGCTGCCAGTATTTCCACTTCGAGATAAGCGTTGAACTTATTCTCTTCTGTCCAGATTTTGCGCATCTGTGGGCGCGAATAACGATCTATCATTATTTTGGGTTTATTATATTCTTAGTGTAATGTACTATTCTCATACTATCAAGAGTAGGTGATTAGTAGGTGATTCCCGAGAGGATACCGAGACCTTACCCTGCTCATACCCTACCCTCTCTTGGCAGGATATTCACCTGTATCGCCTCCAATGCCTTGCCCGAGCGTTCCAATGCTTCCTCTATGCTCTCACCCGTAGCCAACACCACGCCGAAACGGCGGTGTCCGCACACTTCCGGTTTGCCGAACAAACGCACTTGTACCCCCGGTACTGCCAATGCTTTCTCCAATCCTTCAAACGACACACGGTTGGTGTCGCCCTCTATCACAATAGCCCGTGAAGCCGATGCACCCAAGAAACGCACCTCGGGTATCGGCAGACCGAGCACCGCACGCGCATGAAGAGCGAACTCCGACAGATCCTGACTAATCATCGTAACCATACCCGTATCGTGCGGACGCGGACTGACCTCGGAGAATATCACCTCGTCGCCGCAGACGAACATCTCCACACCGAAGATGCCATACCCGCCGAGTGCGTCGGTTATCTTGCGGGCGATGTCTTGTGCTTGCGCCAATGCCGTTGCAGACATAGCCTGCGGCTGCCACGACTCGCGGTAGTCGCCGTCCACCTGATGGTGTCCTATCGGCTGCAGAAAGAGCGTCCCGCCTGCATGGCGCACGGTCAGAAGCGTTATCTCATAATCGAAACGGACAAACCCCTCCACTATCACACGACCTGCTCCTGCACGACCACCCTCCTGGCTCACGTGCCACGCAGGCTCAATGTCCGCCTCTGCCTTAACAGTGGACTGCCCATGTCCCGACGAGGACATAATAGGCTTCACCACACACGGCAAACCGATATGCTCCACGGCAGCAACAAACTGCTCGTGGTTGTCGGCAAACTCGTACCGCGCAGTAGGCAAACCGAGTTCCTCGGCTGCCAGACGGCGTATCGCCTCACGGTTCATTGTCAGAAAAGCGGCATGGGCAGTCGGGATAACACGATAGCCCTCTTTCTCAAGTTCCACCAAAGTGGGCGTGGCTATCGCCTCCACCTCGGGGATAATAAGTGCTGGCTGTTCCTGCTCCACCACACGGCGAAGTGCCTCACCGTCGAGCATGTTGAAGACATGACTTCGGTGTGCCACTTGCATAGCGGGGGCATTGGCGTACTTGTCGCACGCAATCACTTCCACGCCGTAGCGTTGCAGTTCGATGGTTATTTCTTTTCCAAGTTCGCCTGATCCGAGCAGCAATGCCCGCGTAGCAATGGGAGTTAATGGAGTTCCTATGGCCATTGTAGTTTAGTGGTTTAGAAGTTTATGAGTTTACTCTGCAAGCCCCTCCTTTGGAGGGGTTGGGGAGGTCTTGCCTTTTCTTGAAACACTCAATCGTGTTTTGCATCAGCATCGTGATGGTCATCGGTCCTACACCACCGGGGACAGGCGTGATGCAACCTGCGATGTCCTTGACGGCATCGAAGTCCACATCGCCCACGAGGTGCCCGTCCTCGGTGCGGTTGATACCCACATCGATGACTGCCGCCCCCTGTTTGACATAGTCGGCGGTAATCATCTTGGCACGCCCTACCGCCGCAACAAGGATGTCCGCCTCACGGCACACTGCGGGCAGGTTCTGCGTGCGCGAATGTGCTATGGTAACGGTGCAGTTCTTGTCAAGCAGCAGTTTGGCTACAGGCTTGCCTACGATATTGCTTCGTCCTACTACCACCGCCCGCTTGCCGGCAAACTCTACACCTGCTTTCTCTAAAAGCACGATAATACCCTTCGGCGTACAGGGCAGGATACAATCCTGATTGAGCCACAGGCGTGCCACGTTCTCTGGGTGGAAACCGTCCACATCTTTCTCGGGCGAGATAGCGTCAATCACTTTCTGCTCGTCGATATGCTTGGGCAGGGGCAGTTGCACGAGTATGCCGTCCACACCGTTGTCGCGGTTGAGACGGTCTATCTCTTGCAGCAGTACGCCCTCCTCTACATCTTCGGGCAATTCAATAAGTTCGCCGTCAAAACCGCAGTACTCGGTGGCTTTGATTTTTCCGCGCACATACGACCGCGAAGCGGGGTTATTCCCTACGATGATGACCTCCAAGCGGGGCGCACGACCATAATCTGCACGCAGTCGGAGTACTTCTTCACGCATTTCGTCTTTGAGCGACTGGGCTATCTGTTTTCCGTCTATTATCATAATGCTTGATAGGCTATATCTTTTCTGTAAAACAAGTTATCACAATGTATCTTTTCTATCTCCTGATAGACTTTGTGCTGCGCTTCGGCGATGTCCTTGCCCGTGGCGATACACATCATCACGCGTCCGCCGTTGGTGAACAGTTGTCCGTTCTCCGCCTTGGTACCCATATGGAAAATCAGTCCGTCAAAGTTCTCTGTTCCTGTGATAGGAAAACCCTTGTCGTAGTGCGCAGGGTAGCCCTTGGACGCCAGCACCACGCCCACCGTGGCTTTCTCGTGCCAACGCACGTCGGCGAGGTCGCCACCCGTAGCAACGGCATAGAACACATCATACGCATCGCTGTCCAATAGCGGTAGCACCACCTCGGTCTCGGGGTCGCCGAAACGGGCATTGAACTCTATCACCTTGATTCCCTGCGGGGTCTTCATCAGTCCGCCGTACAGCACGCCCGACAGGGGCAGTCCCTCTTTCACCATTCCCGTAGCGGTAGCCTGCAATATATGGTTGAGGGCAAACGCCTCGTCCTCCCTTGTGATGAACGGCAGCGGTGTATAAGCACCCATACCGCCCGTATTCGGACCTTTGTCGCCATCGTACGCCCGCTTGTGGTCTTGCGCCAGCGGCATAGGATACACCCGCTCGCCCGACACAAAGCACATAAACGAGAACTCCGGTCCTGTCAGATAGTCCTCTATCACCACCTTGCCTTTACCGAACTCCTCGCCGACCAGCATATCGCGCAAAGTGCGGTCTGCTTCTTCATAGTCTTGAGCAATCACCACGCCTTTGCCTGCTGCCAGTCCGTCGTATTTGAGTACCACGGGGAAAGTTCCTTGGGCTACATACGCACGGGCTTCCTCATAGTTGGAGAACGACCGATACCCTGCAGTAGGTATGCCGTAGCGGGTCATGATCTGCTTGGCAAACTCCTTCGACGACTCGATCTGCGTCGCCGCCTTGGTATGCCCGAAGACGGGCAGTCCCTCTGCACGGAAAGCGTCCACCACACCCGCTGCCAAAGCGGCTTCGGGTCCTACCACCGTGAGGTCAATACGGTGTTCTTTGGCAAATGCCAGCAGTCCCTCCACATCGGTGTCCTTGAGAGCGACAGACTCCGCCTGCGCGGCGATACCCGCATTACCGGGGGCACAATAGATCTTCTCCACCTGCGGACTGCGGCTCAACGCATACACAATAGCGTGCTCACGACCACCACCGCCGATTACTAAAACCTGTTTCATAGGGCTAATAGGACTAATGGGACTGATAGGTTAGTGTTTGAAGTGTCGCATTCCGGTGAAAAGCATCGGTATGCCGTGCTTGTTGGCTACGGTGATACTCTCCTCGTCGCGGACGCTACCGCCCGGTTGGACAATAGCCGCAATACCGTACTCGGCAGCACTCTCCACGCTGTCACCAAAGGGGAAAAAACCGTCCGACCCCATCACGAGCCCCTCTTTGCGGATGTCCTTGCCCTCTGCCCGGAGCGTCTCCTCCGCCTGACGGAGCGCGATAGCCGCCGAACCGACACGGTTCATCTGACCGGCACCCACGCCGTAGGTGCGACCGTTCTTCACCACCACGATGGCATTCGACTTCACGTGCTTCACAATACGCCATGCAAACTGCAGGTCGGTCATCTGTTCGTCGGTCGGTTTGGACTCCGTAACGCACATATCCTTGGTAAGCGTAACGGTGGTAGTGTCCTGATGCTGTGCGAGCAGACCACCATTGACCGACACATACTGCATACGCTGCTCAGTGTCGGCAGTCATATTCACCTCGAGGAGGCGCAGGTTCTTCTTGGTACAGAGTACCTCCAATGCTCCCTCCGAGAACTTGGGAGCCATAATAATCTCGAGGAAGATAGGTTTCATCAGTTCCGCCGCCTCGCGGGTCAATTCGCAATTGGTAGCCACGATACCGCCGAAGATAGACACCTTGTCCGCCTCGTAGGCTTTTGTCCACGCTTCCACCACGTCTTTGCCGATAGCCGCACCGCAGGGGTTCATGTGCTTGAGCCCTACGCAGAAAGGCGTGTTGCCAAACTCGCGCACGATATTGAGGGCAGCATTGGCGTCCTGTATGTTGTTGTATGAGAGTTCCTTGCCATTGAGTTGTCTGGCAGTAGCCAGCGAGAAAGGCACGGGTTCCAACGACGCATAGAACTTTGCGTCCTGGTGCGGGTTCTCGCCATAGCGCAGACTCTGCTTGAGGTCGTACTCGAGGAACAGTTTCTCGTTGAGCCCTGCCGCCTTGCGCATATAGGTAGCGATACACATATCGTACTCGGCGGTGTGGGTGTAGGCTTTGGCAGACAACTGCAAACGGGTCTCACGGGTAGTATTGCCCGTGGCAGCGATTTCAGCCAAGACACGCTGATAGTCCGCGGGGTCGCAAACGACCGTTACATCGTTCCAGTTCTTGGCAGCCGAGCGCAGCATTGACGGACCGCCTATGTCGATTTTCTCGATAGCCTCAGCCATAGTGGTACCCTCTTTGGCAATCGTCTCGCGGAACGGATAAAGGTTCACGCATACCATATCGATGAACTCGATACCGTTCTCTTTGAGCGCCTGCAAGTGGGATGGTTCGTCGCGGCGTGCCAACAGCGCACCATGCACTTTCGGGTGGAGGGTCTTGACACGTCCGTCGCATATCTCGGGGAAGCCTGTTACCTCCGAAATACCGATGGTGTGTATGCCCGCGTCCTCCAGCAGCCGTTGCGTACCGCCCGTGGCGATAATCTCCCAACAGTGCTGCTGCAAGCCTTGTACGAACTCTACTAATCCTGTCTTGTCGCTTACGCTTACTAATGCTCTCATATCAGTTTGTTTATTGTTTGAATATATAATTCGTGTTCTATGGCGTGAAGCCGTGTTTCCAACTCGGTGATGTCGCTGCCCTCGTAGGGGATAGCCTGCTGCGCAATAATACGCCCGCCGTCCATCGAAGCGTCCACATAGTGAACGGTTACGCCGTACACTTTCACACCATACGCCAGTGCTTGCTCTATGGCGTGTGCGCCCTTGAAAGCGGGCAGCAACGACGGGTGGATATTGATGATACGTCCCTCGTAGGCATTGAGCAGCACCTCCGACAGCAGCCGCATATAGCCTGCCAGACAGATGAGTTCCACCCCACTCTGCTGCAGACGCGACACTATCTCGCGCTCGTAGTCGGCTTTGGCTGCATAGTCTTTCGGACAGAATGCAAAGCACGGCACGTGGTGTACCTCTGCACGTGCGACTACCTCCGCATCGGGGCGGTCACAAACCAACAGCACCACCTCCGCACTGAGACGACCGCTTTCGCAAGCCGACACTATCGCTTCGAAGTTGGTACCCCGTCCGCTCGCAAACACCGCCAAACGCTTCATTCTCTAACTTCTAACATCTAACCTCTAATCTCTACACCCTTTCCCTCTACAATACTGCCGATAACGGTGGCATGCAAACCGTGCTTGGCAAGAATGTCGATAGCCGCTTGCGCATCGCTCCCGTCCATAGCCAGCACCATACCAATGCCCATATTGAAGATGTTGAACATCTCGCGGTGGGGGATATTGCCCCATTGCTCCAGACAGCGGAACACCGGCAGAATAGTCCAACTGCCCTCATTGATAAGGATACCCTGCCCCTCGCCGAGGATACGCGGGATATTCTCATCGAAACCGCCGCCCGTGATGTGTGCCACGCCGTGTACGTCCAGTTGGTGTATCACGTCCAGCACCTGTTTCACATATATCTGCGTAGGGGTAAGCAATACCTCGCCGAGCGTCTTCTCGGCATCCAACTCCGGATAGACGCGGCGCAAGTCAAGCCCTGCGTCTGCCACAATCTTGCGCACCAGACTGAATCCATTGGAGTGTACACCCGTGGAGGGAATACCAACCAGCACATCACCCGCCTTCACCTTGCTGCCGTCGATGAGTTTGGCTTTTTCCACCACGCCCGTGGTGTAACCGGCTATGTCGTACTCGCCGTTGCCGTACATACCGGGCATCTCGGCGGTCTCGCCGCCTACCAGAGCGCACCCCGCTTGGCGGCAGCCCTCTGCCACACCCGCTACGATAGCCTCTACCTTGGCGGGGATATTATGCCCGATAGCCACATAATCAAGGAATATAAGCGGTTCAGCACCCTGTGCCAACACATCGTTGACACACATCGCCACAGCATCGATACCTATTGTGTCGTGCTTGTCCAACTCGAAAGCGAGTTTCAGTTTTGTACCCACACCGTCGGTACCCGACACGAGAACGGGCTCTTTGATGTTGAGTGCACTTAGGTCGAACATTCCGCCAAAGGAACCGATACCACCCATAGAGCCCTTGCGTGCCGTGGATTTAACGTGCGATTTGATGCGGCTTACCACCTCGTATCCTGCTTCGAGGTTCACGCCTGCTGCTTCATAATGTTGTGCCATTATTTTGGTTTATACGTTTATAAGTTTATTCGTTTATACGTTGTTGAGTTTAGTTGAATGAGTTTAGTAGTTTATGCTCCCGACAATCACCCACTAATCACCCACTAATCACCTACTCATACTACGGTGAAGTTACCTGTCAGTTCTTGCGGAAATAGCGCACGGCATTGTCGAACAACGTCTGGCGTTTCTGCCCGCTGATATTCTTGAATACATTGTCCTCGTACCGCTCCGAGTGCGCCATCTTGCCCAGTATCTGTCCGTTGGGCGAGATGATACCCTCGATAGCGTAGTAGGAACCGTTTGGGTTGGCGGGCGACTGCATTGTCGGTGCAAGCGTTACGGGGTCGGCATAGCGGAACGCTACCTGACCGTTGCGGAACAACTCGGCTGCCAATGCCTCCGACACCACGAACTTGCCCTCGCCGTGGCTCACAGCCACCGTGTGCGCATCGCCTATCTGCATATTGCTCAGCCACGGACTATTGGTCGTTGCCACCACAGTGGTTACCATCTGCGACACGTGGCGGTTGATGTCGTTGCGGAAGAGCGTCGGCGACTCGGCAGTTACGCTGCCCGTCTTGCCGTATGGCAGCAGTCCGCTCTTGACTAATGCCTGGAAACCGTTGCAGATACCCAGTATCAGTCCGCCGCGGGCGATAAGCGACTCGATAGCCGCAGCCACCTTTCGGTTGTTGATAACCGATGCGATGAACTTACCGCTTCCGTCGGGTTCGTCGCCCGCCGAGAAACCGCCCGCAAACATCAGTATATGTGCGCAGCGGATATGCTCCACCATCTCGTCAATAGACGCCAACACGTCCGCGCCTGTCAGGTTGCGGAAAATAGTGGTCTCCACCTCCGCGCCCGCCGTGCGCCATGCTTTGGCACTGTCGTAGTCGCAGTTCGTACCCGGGAAAACGGGGATATAAACCAACGGATGCTCTACCGCCACGCCCGGGTAAACCCGCGGTGCCTTTTTCTCTGCTGCTGTCCCTGCGCCCGCGGGCATGAGGGCTTGGTGTTTGGCAGGTACTGCTGCGGGATAGACCTTGGTATAAGGTGCGCAGCATGCCTCGTGCAATGCCGCACGCGAAAGGGGTTCGCCGTTGATAACCAGGCTGTCGCCATCTGTTACGTGTCCGAGCAGCACGGCATTCTCCATCTCAAGCGGAGCGGTTGTCTCCGCAAGGATAGAACCGTATTGATAGTCGAAAAGGGTGTCTTCGTCGATATGTATGTCCACGCCGAGGGCGTTACCGAACGACATCTTCGCTACGGCTTCCGCCACACCGCCGAAACCGATGGCATACGCCGAGCAGACAATGCCCTTGCGTATCGCCTCCGTGGTGTTTTGCCAGTTCCCGGTCAGGCACTCCACCGACGGCATATAGTTGCTTTCGGGAGTGTGCTTGATGAGATACAATGCATGTCCCGCCTGTTTCAGTTCGGGCGAGATGACTTGGTCTGCGCCCATCGTGGTAATACCGAACGCAATGAGCGTCGGCGGCACGGATATATGCTCAAACGTACCCGACATCGAGTCCTTTCCGCCGATAGACGGCAGTCCGAGCAGCACCTGCATCTTCAATGCCCCGAGCAGTGCCGACAGCGGCTTGCCATAGGTGTGCGGGTCGTGGGTCATACGCTCAAAATACTCCTGGTATGAGAAGCGCATACGGCTGTAGTCCGCCCCCGCTGCCACCGCCTTGGTGCAAGCCTCCACCACGGCATACGCCGCCCCGTGGTACGGGCTCCACTCAGAGATGAACGGGTTGTAACCGAAAGTCATTATCGAAGCGGTGTTCGTATAGCCGTCGGTCGGCAGTTTCTGCACCGACACCTGTGTCTCGGTCTGCTGGTACTTGCCGCCGAAAGGCATCAGCACCGTGCTGCGCCCGATAGTGGCGTCAAACTCCTCTATGAGTCCTTTCTGCGAGGTTACGTTGGGGTCTGCCAAGGCGTTCTCCATACGTTCCGCCAATGTCTTGCCCTCTATCGTGCGACGGAACGGGTTGCGCTCCTCCACCTTACCGATAGTGGCATCGGCATAGTGTTTGGCACCTGCACTGTCGATAAACTCGCGCGTCAGGTCTGCCACTATCTCGCCCTTGTAGAACTGGCGCATACGTCCCGTGTCCGTTACGTCCGCCACGTAGGTAACCTCTATATTGTCCTGCCGGCACAGGCGTTCCATCGCCTCGCGGTCTTTGGCTTCCACCACCACCGCCATACGCTCCTGGCTCTCGGAGATAGCCAGTTCGGTCGGGTTCAAGCCCGCATACTTGGTCGGCACACGGTCGAGATAGATATCCAACCCGTCCGCCAACTCGCCGATAGCCACGCTCACGCCGCCTGCGCCGAAGTCATTCGATTTCTTGATGAGGCGTGTAGCCTCGGGGCGACGCATCAGCCGTTGCAGTTTGCGCTCCTCGGGGGCGTTACCTTTCTGCACCTCCGACCCGCACGATTCGAGCGAAGCCTCGGTATGCTCCTTGCTGCTGCCCGTAGCACCGCCTATACCGTCGCGACCGGTGCGACCGCCGAGCAGCAGTATCACATCGCCTGCCACGGGCGACTCGCGGCGCACAGCGTCTGCACGCACCGCACCTACCACTGCCCCCACTTCAAGGCGTTTGGCTACATACGAGGGGTGATAAATCTCCCGTACATGGGTGGTAGCCAAGCCTATCTGGTTGCCATACGACGAGTAGCCCGCCGCTGCCTTGCGGGAGATGATCTGCTGCGGCAGTTTGCCCGTCAGCGTCTCCGACACAGGCTTGTAGATGTCGCCTGCGCCTGTTACACGCATCGCCTGATAGACGTATGCACGCCCCGACAACGGGTCGCGTATCGCCCCGCCGAGACACGTGCTCGCCCCGCCGAAAGGCTCTATCTCCGTCGGGTGGTTGTGGGTCTCGTTCTTGAACTGCAACAGCCATTTCTCGGTCTTGCCGTCCACATCCACATCTATGAATATTGAGCAGGCGTTGTTTTCCTCGCTCTGCTCCATATCGTCAAGCAGCCCCTTGCTGCGCAGGTAGCGTGCGCCGATCGTCGCCAGTTCCATCAAGCAGAGCGGTTTCTCCGTACGCCCGAGTTGCCGGCGGATGTTGTGAAACATACCAAGCGTGTGTTCTATCTCATTGCGGACAAACGACTCGTCTATCTTGATGGTCTCCAATACCGTTGTAAACGTAGTGTGGCGGCAATGGTCAGACCAATAGGTGTCCAATATGCGCAGTTCGGTCTCGGTCGGATTGCGCTGCTCTTTGGTGAAATAGCGCAGCACCTCGCGCAGGTCGTCGGCGTTCATAGCCAAGCCCCACTGCTTACAGAACGGTGCCAGGTTTTCCTCTTTCATATCGAGGAACCCGTCTAATTTCGCCAGCGGTTTCACATCCGCGTGCTGTATCTGCTCCAACTGTGAGAGGTCTTTCTCCCGCGACTCCACCGCATTGATATAGTAGTGGCGGATACGTACCATATCCGCGTCGCTCACGGTGTCGTCGAATATGAGCAGGCGTGCGCTGCGTATCTCGATGTCTGCCTGCGGGTCAATCAGGTGCACACAATCCACCGCCGACGAAGCGCGCTGGTCAAACTGACCGGGAATATATTCCACCGCCAGGTAGCGTTTGCCCGTGAGGTCGCACGCGTCGGACACCACGTCCGTTACCACCTCGCCGAAGACACTGTAACGGCTCTTTTCCAAGAGTTCCGGGGTGAACCCGAAAAGGTCATAGACATTCAGGTAACGCAGTTGTGCGATATGGAGTTGCAAGTTCTCGTTCAACTCCTGACGCAGACTCTCTGCCTCTACACGAAACGCATCGCGCTTCTCTACATATATGCGATAATTTGCCATATTGTTGGTTTTATCTGTTGTCGTTGGGGCTATTATATGTCATTTGGAACATTTTCATCGCCCATCCATTTGTTATGGGATCGTTATAGGTTGCGCATCCCTTGCTGAACGGTTTACGTTTGATGCGATTGAAAATATGGAACATCCGTCAGATGGTTGCACTCAGCACTTTCTCGGTCTGCTTGCGGCGGAAATCCTCCAATTGCGCAAGCAGTGGTGCGTCGTTCAATGCCAGCATCTGCACCGCCAGCAACGCCGCATTCTTCGCACCGTCAATCGCTACGCACGCCACAGGGATACCGCTCGGCATCTGCACCATACTGAGCAGACTATCCAAGCCGTCGAGGGTCTTCGAACGCACGGGTACGCCGATAACGGGCAACGTGGTCAGACCGGCAATCACACCTGCCAAATGCGCTGCACCACCTGCACCCGCAATGATTACGCTCAGTCCCCTCTCGCGTGCACTCTCCGCCCACTCCATCAGGGCGTGCGGCGCACGGTGGGCACTGATAACGCGCTTGTCCACCTCGATGCCAAACTCTTCCAATGTCTTGATAGCGGGCATCATCACGTCCAAATCCGACGTACTGCCCATGATTACTCCTACTTTCATTGTTGTTTATTGGTTTAGAAGTTTATGAGTTTATGCGTAGTTGAAACGGTTTAATACGTTTATACGTTCAACCCCTCATATCATTCATAATTCTTCATTCATAATTCTTCATTCATAATTCATAATTCATAATTAACTCTACTCCCACTCAATCGTTGCAGGCGGTTTGGAGGAGATGTCGTAGCAAATGCGGTTCACGCCGCGCACTTTGTTGATGATGTCGTTGGAGCATTTCGCCATAAAGTCGTACGGCAGATGTGCCCAGTCGGCAGTCATGGCGTCCGAAGAGGTTACCGCCCGCAATGCCACGGGATTCTCATACGTGCGCTCGTCGCCCATCACGCCCACACTCCTTACCTCGCTCAGCAGGATTGCCCCCGCCTGCCATATCTCATCGTACAGCCCTGCCTCACGCAAGTTGCGGATAAAGATGTCGTCCGCATCTTGCAGGATACGTATCTTCTCGCGCGTGATGTCGCCCAAGATACGCACTGCTAATCCCGGTCCGGGAAACGGGTGGCGGGTAATCAGATGCTCGGGCATACCCATCGAACGCCCTACACGGCGCACCTCGTCCTTGAACAGCCATTTCAGCGGTTCGCAGAGTTGCAAATGCATATCCTTTGGCAGCCCGCCCACATTATGGTGGCTCTTGATGACCTTGCCCGTGATATTCAGGCTCTCGATACGGTCGGGATAGATAGTACCTTGAGCCAGCCACTTGGCATCGGTGATCTTCTTGGCTTCCGCGTTGAAAACCTCCACAAAGTCGCGACCGATAATCTTGCGTTTGCGCTCGGGCTCCTTCACACCAGCCAAGTCGCTGAGGAATTTCTCACTTGCGTCCACGCCTATCACATTCAGCCCGAGGCACTCGTAATCGCGCATTACGTCCCGAAACTCGTTCTTGCGGAGCATACCATGGTCCACAAAGATACAGGTCAGTTGGTCGCCAATCGCTTTGTTGAGCAGCACCGCCACCACCGACGAGTCCACACCGCCCGACAAACCGAGTATCACACGGTCAGTGCCAATCTGTGTCCTGAGTTCCTGCACCGTACTCTCTACAAAGGCATCCGCACTCCATTCCTGCTTGCTGCCGCATACGTCCACCACAAAGTTGCGTAGCAGCAACGTGCCTTGCAACGTGTGTGCCACCTCGGGGTGGAACTGAGTACCGAAAATCGGAGCCTTCGCATTGCCTTCGGGTGCGGCAATATAGTATGCCGCATTGCGTACCGTCTCGGTGGACGCCACTACCTCCGCCCCTTCGGGCACACGGGTGATACTGTCGCCATGCGACATCCATACTTGCGACCCGTCTTCAAAACCCTTGAATATCGGGCAATTCGTATTGATATAGGTTAGGTTCTGCCGCCCGTACTCACGCGTACCGGCACTCTCCACCTTGCCGCCGTAGATATGGCTCATATACTGTGCGCCGTAGCAGATACCCAAGATTGGCAACCGCCCGCGGATATGCGACAAGTCCACGTGAAAAGCGTCCTCGGCATACACGCTCAGCGGCGACCCCGAAAGGATAACACCGATCACATCGGAATCGTCTTCCGGATATTTGTTGTAAGGCAGTATCTCGCAGAATGTATCCAGTTCGCGTACTCGCCGACCAATCAACTGCGTGGTCTGACTGCCAAAATCCAATATAATTATCTTCTGCATATTATTTTGTGCTGTAGTTTGGTGCTTCCGAGGTAATCGTAATATCGTGCGGATGGCTCTCGCTCATACCGGCAGCGGTGATCTTCACAAACTTCGCCGTCTGCAATTCCGCTAAGTTGTGCGCACCTACATAGCCCATACCCGAGCGCAGACCGCCGAGCAGTTGGTAAATCGTCTCCGACACCGTCCCTTTGTACGGCACGCGTCCCACGATACCTTCCGGCACCAACTTCGATATATTCTTCTCCGCGCCTTGGAAATAGCGATCGGCGGAACCGGCTTTCATCGCATCGATCGAACCCATACCGCGGTAGGTCTTGAACTTACGTCCGTTGTAGATAATCGTCTCTCCCGGTGCCTCGTCCGTACCGGCGAACATCGACCCGCACATCACGCAGTTGCCACCCGCAGCCAGTGCCTTGACCACATCGCCCGAGTAGCGCAAACCACCGTCGGCAATCATCGGCACGCCAGTGCCTTTCAGCACTTCTGCCACATTGAAGATAGCCGTCAGTTGCGGCACACCTACCCCCGCAATGATACGCGTCGTGCAGATAGAACCGGGACCTATACCCACTTTCACGCCGTCCGCCCCGTTCTCCACCAAGTATTTGGCAGCCTCAGCCGTAGCGATATTGCCCACTACCACGTCCAAATCAGGGTACTTGGTCTTAATCGTACGCAGCGCATTCACGATGTTCTTGCTGTGTCCGTGTGCCGAATCCAATACCACTGCATCCACGTTCTCTGCCACTAAGGCATCCACTCTGTCCATAAAATCGGGCGTGATACCTACCCCCGCCGCACAGCGCAAGCGTCCCAACTCGTCCTTGCACGCATTCGGATAATCCTTCAGTTTGGTGATGTCGCGGTAGGTTACCAACCCGCGCAGTTTGCCGTCGGCGGTTACCACCGGCAGTTTCTCCACCTTGTGCGTCTCAAACGCCTCCATGATCACATCGTGGTCGGTCGATTGTATCGTGATCAGGTTCTCGCTGGTCATCACCTCGCGGATAGCACGCTCCATGTGTGTCTCAAAACGCAGGTCTCGGTTCGTAACGATACCAACTAAGTTGTTCTCCGCATCCACAACGGGAATGCCGCCGATGTGGTTCTCCGCCATCATCTGCAATGCATCGCCTACCGTGCGTTCCGCCGTAATAGTGATAGGGTCGGCAATCAGTCCGTTCTCCGCACGTTTCACACGACGCACCTGAGCCGCCTGCTGCGCAATCGACATATTCTTGTGTATCACGCCTATACCGCCTTCGCGGGCTACCGCAATCGCCATCGGGGCTTCGGTTACGGTATCCATCGCCGCTGACACCACGGGGATATTCAGCGTTATATGACGGGAGAATTGCCCTTGCAGGGACACCTCGCGAGGCAACACCTCCGAGTAAGCGGGAATGAGCAGTACATCATCGAAGGTCAATCCCTCCATCTGTACACGTTCGATCAGTTGAGACATATTGTTATGGGTTTATGGGTTTATCCGTTTATGAGTTTATTGGTTTATGCGTGGTTTAAGTAGTTGATTGGTTTATGGGTTTATTGTGGTTCAATAGGTTTAAGTGGTTGATTGGTTAAACTATCTCAACCTATAAACATTTTCAACCACGTATCAACTAATCAACTCCTAAACCTATAAACTTAAATCAAATGATCGCAATAGAAACACCTCGTATTGCCTTCGCTGTCCACATACACCTTGTGCGGCACGGGTTCAGTGGTTACGATACAGCGGTCGTTGTGGCAGAGCGTGTCCGTCAGGTGCGTCTCAGGCTGCATCTGCTGTTCGTTTTTCCATTGCAGCAGCGTATAAATCAATGCCATACGCACATACTTGCCGTTCTCTACCTGACGGAAATATGCGGCACGCGGGTCGTTGTCCACGTCCACCGTTATCTCGTTCACACGGGGCAGCGGGTGCAGCACAATCATATCCTTTTTCGCCAGTGCCATCTTCTCCGTATCGAGAATAAACGCATCTTTGAGCCGCTCATACTCGTCCTGATCGGCAAAACGCTCCTGCTGTACGCGCGTCATATAGAGTACGTCCACCAGCGGCATCGCCTCCTCAAGCGTCTGCACCTCGGTGTAGTTGTCCCCGAGTTCCTGCTTCATATAGTCGGGCAGGCGCAGTTCAGCAGGTGAAATCAGCACAAAGTGCGTTCCCTCGTAGCGGCGCATTGCCTTGATGAGCGAATGGACGGTGCGCCCGTATTTCAGGTCGCCGCAGAGACCTATAGTCAGATGGTCAAAGCGTCCGAGTTCGCGGCGTATCGTCAGCAGGTCGGTCATAGTCTGCGTAGGGTGGCTGTGTCCGCCGTCGCCCGCATTGATGACTGGAATACGGCTGTACTCGCTCGCCACACGCGGAGCCCCCTCTTTGTAGTGGCGCATGGCGATGATGTCGGCAAACGACGAGATAACACGCACCGTATCGGCTACCGTCTCGCCTTTGCTCACCGAACTCGACTTGGCGTCGGAGAAACCCAGCACATTGCCGCCGAGTTCCATCATAGCGGCTGTAAAACTCAGTCGGGTACGGGTACTCGGCTCATAGAAAAGCGTTGCCAACTTCTTGCCGCGGCAAGCGTCAGCGTACTGGGCGGGGTTGGCGATAATGTCCAACGCACGATTGATAATGCTATCAATCTCCGCTGTGGTCAAATCGGTTGGGTCTAAAAGATGACGCATATTGTTATGAACTATTAAAATCCTATGTATATCTTTTCTGTAGAAAAGTAAGGTGGATGTCAGGAGGATGTCAAGTGGATAGCAGGTTATTAAGCCTGCAAAACTATAACATTATTTAACATATTCATTCTGTGAGCCCCCTCTTTGAGGGGGTTGGGGGAGTCGGTTACTTTCCCATCCAACTCTCATCACTCGGGTTGTTGCGGAATTGTATCAAGCGAGCCTTGTCCTCATCTTTGATGTAGCCTTCTCGGGCAGCGACTTCCACCAATGTATCGAGACAGGAGAGGCTGTGATTCTCCACGTGTGCCTCTGCCAGACGGTCAAGCCCTTTCTGCATACCGTAGGTGAAGATAGATACCACGCCGAGCACTTCCGCACCCGCCTCGCGCAGCACGTTCACCACCTCGATGCAACTGCCTGCTGTGGAAATCAGGTCTTCTACCACTACCACTTTCTGCCCTTTCTCCAATCGTCCCTCAATCTGGTTCTGGCGTCCGTGGTCTTTCGCCCCCGAGCGCACATAGCCCATCGGCAGATTGAGTTTGGTGGCAGTGATAGCCGCATGCGCAATACCCGCCGTCGAGGTACCCATCAGCACCTCTGCATCAGGGTAGTACGTGCGTATCGTCTCTGCCAGTCCGTTCTCCACATCCTCGCGCACCGCGCAATCAGAAAGGGTCAGACGGTTATCGCAATAGATGGGGCTCTTGATACCGCTTGCCCACGTAAACGGCTCTTCGGGACGCAAGAACACCGCCCGTATCTTCAGCAAGTCTTTGGCTATTTGTTCACTCAGTTTCATATCTGATTTCGTAATTTACAAATTTACACACTTACAAATTTACAAATTCCTCCACACACCGCCGATAGGCTGCCACTGGGTCTGCCGCTGCCGTGATGGGTCGCCCTACCACAATATAATCGCTGCCAATCTCTTTGGCGCGTGCGGGCGTGGTGATTCTCACCTGGTCGCCCGTCTGTCCATCGGCAAAACGGATACCCGGTGTTACGGTCAGGAAGTCCTGTCCGCAAGCGGCTTTCACCATTCCTGCCTCGAGCGGCGAGCAGACCACCCCGTCTAATCCCGCCTCTTTGGCACATTGCGCATAGTGCACCACCACATCGCCAATCTTGCCCGGTATCAACAAGTCCTCGTGCATACGCTCCTCGCTCGTGGAGGTCAGTTGCGTTACCGCCAACAGGACAGGACGGGTGCCGTCTTCGCGGGTCAGTCCCTCCAATGCGGCACGCATCATCTCTTTCGTCCCCGCGGCGTGCAGGTTCACTATATCCACATCCAAGCGCGAGAGCACTGCCATCGCTTTCTTCACGGTATTGGGTATGTCGTGCAGTTTCAGGTCGAGGAATATCTTATGCCCGCGTGCTTTCAGTTCGCGCACGATAGCCGGTCCCTCGGCATAGTAGAGTTCCATACCGATTTTTACAAACGGTTTCTCTTCCGTGAACCGGTCTAGGAAAGCATACGTGGCTTCCGCACTCGCAAAATCACACGCTATGATTACATCTCTTTTCATAATTAACAATTAATATACGCCGATAATCTCTTCAAGCCTTTCTTGTCTCCCCCTCTTTGAGGGGGTCGGGGGGAGTCGCTATCCCTACAATCTCCTCCAGCCGCTCTATTTTCAGTTCATCCATCAGCCGCGGCAACTCCTCTATTATCTCTTTGCATACCATCGGGTTGACCAGATTGGCAGCCCCGATCTCTACTGCCGTTGCACCTGCCATCATCATCTCTATCACGTCTTCCGCCCTGCTCACACCGCCGCAACCGATAATCGGTACCCGGCACGCCTGTGCCACTTGGTTCACCATCCGCAGTGCCACGGGGAATATACCGTTCCCCGAATACCCGCCGTAGCGGTTTGCCAGTACGGGGCGGCGACGGCGTATGTCTATCCGCATGCCGAGCATTGTATTTATCAGGCACAGCCCGTCCGCCCCCGCCTCTTCGCACGCCCGTGCTATCGAGACAATGTCCGTTACATTCGGACTGAGTTTCATATATACAGGCTTCGTCGTAACGGCTTTTACGGCACGCGTAACCTCCGCCGCTGCCTCTGCACTCGTACCAAACGCCATACCGCCATTGTGTACGTTGGGACAACTGATGTTCACCTCCAAGATAGCCGCATCGGTCTCCTTGTCTATCCGCTCGCACGTGTAGGCGTAGTCGTCAATTGAGAAACCGCTGATGTTCGCAATCATCGGACCGCTGTATATCTTTCGCAGTGCGGGCAATTCGTGCGCTATCACCTCGTCCACACCGGGGTTCTGCAAGCCCACGGCGTTTATCATACCGTAGTTGCCACACTCAGCGATACGCGGCAGCGGATTGCCGTAGCGTGCATCGCGGGTGGTTCCCTTGCACGAGATAGCCCCGAGTATGTTCAGGTCGTAGCACTCCGCCAACTCCTGCCCGAAACCGCACGTACCCGATGCCGGTATAATCGGGTTCTTCATCTCCACCCCCGAAAGCGATATGTTCAGTCGATTACTCATTACACATTTTATGCTTTAGTTCCTATCTGTAGTCCCCCTCTCTGAGGGGGTCGGGGGAGTCATTACCTCCCCCGCCTCAAACACCGGTCCTTCTTTGCAGACACGTTTGATACCCTTCTTCGTTTGGATACTGCACCCCACGCATATCCCGAAACCGCAGCCCATTCGTTCCTCCATACTCACCTCGCCAGTCGTTCCTGCCGCCTGTATCAGCGCACGAAGCATAGGCAGAGGTCCGCAGGCGTAGTAATAATAAGACCCCTCCGACTCCCCTTCAGAGGGGAGGGCTGCAGTAACGTATCCCTGTATTCCATACGTGCCGTCTGCTGTGGTAACCTGCACCTCGCAACCCAAGCAGCGGAACTCGTCCTCAAAGAACACCTCTTCACGAGTATTGAAACCCAATATCACTTGCACTTGCTTGCCCTTTGCCCGCAGTTGTTTTGCCAAGTAATAGAGCGGCGGCACACCTACTCCACCCCCTACCAACAGCGGGTGTTCTCCTGCTTTGTCAAGATTGTAGCCGTTGCCCAGACAGGTGAGTATATTCAGCGTGGCACCCGGTTGCAACTGCGACATCGTGCGTGTTCCGTCGCCTACCACCTTATATATAAGGGTCAGCATATCACCCTCCACATCGCATACCGAGATAGGTCGGCGCAGGAACTGCCCGGGTACGGCTATATCCACAAACTGCCCTGCCCGAATACCGCCGGTTGCCCCGCGCAGCCGCATCTTATAGATGCGCCCGGCAATCATCTCATTGGAGAGCAGAACAAATACAGCAGTTTGCATGTTAATTATTAATTTTTACTTGTTAATTGGAAAACTGTTACTCCGTTGTAAACGGTCTCCACACAGCGTCCGTACACCGTCCAGCCCGCAAAGGGCGTAGAGTGTCCTTTGGAGAGGAACTTGTCGGGGTCTATCTCGTAGGGGGTCTCCACCTCAAACGTTGCCCACGATGTGCCTTGCGGCAGTCCCGTTATTTCCCGTGCACGGGTGGACATCAGTTCCACCAAGCGTTCCAACGTAATAAAGCCCGTACGCACCAAATAGGTGTACATCAGCGGAAAAGCACATTCTATCCCCACAATACCAAACGCACTATGCTCCAAACCGCGGTTTTTCTCTTCGGCGGTATGCGGCGCATGGTCGGTGGCAATCACATCTATCGTGCCGTCCTGTATGCCTGCAAGGAGTGCCATCTGGTCGTCCACACCCCGCAACGGCGGATTCATCTTCCAGCAGCCGTCCTCACCCATACAACGCTCATTCAGTAGCAGGTAGTGCGGTGCCGTCTCGCAGGTTACTTTCGCCCCGCGGGCTTTCGCCTCACGAATGAGTTGCACACTCTCTTTGGTGGAAATATGGCAGATATGCAGGCGGCATCCGGTCTCCTCACTCAGACGGATATTCCGCTCCACCTCGCGCCACTCGCTCTCGGAGCAGATACCCCGGTGCCCGTGCGCACGTGCATACGCCCCTGCGTGTATATATCCGTTATGCAAGAGGTCGTTCACCTCGCAATGCTCCACAATCATACTCCCCACTTTTGCACAACGCTCCATCGCCTCGCGCATCAAGTCCTCGCTCTGCACGCCACACCCGTCATCGGAGAAACCCGCCACCAATGGGGCGAGTTGTTCTATATTAACGAGTTCACCCTCGCCTTTACGGCCGAGGGTGATACTGGCATAGGGATGCACGCCGATGAGGCTATCGCAGGCAATAATCCCTTGTTGTATGCGCAAATGATCTATGTTATCGGGGGCAGGATTGAGGTTCGGCATTGTAAACACGTCGGAGTAGCCGGCGCACATAGCGGCATTGCTGCCACTGCGAATGGTCTCTTTTTGAGGGAAACCCGGCTCTCGGAAATGCACGTGCATATCCACCAAAGCGGGAATACGGATAGTACCTGACAGACTCATAAATGATTAGTAACGTTAATACTCCGTTGCCGAAGCAGTATCAGAAATCGAGTGCAAAGGTACTGCTTTTTTTCGAATTATACAACCCAAACGGCACAATAATTCTGCGTTAAATTCCATTAATCCGACGTTAATCACTCATTTGCACAACATTAGCCGAAACCGGAACATATAATTATCCGTATAATTTAACCATTAATTTCTTATTACCGGGAAATATAACCAAATTTAACCAAACCGGCAAAAAAAAATCTCCCGCCTGAGAACCTCAAGCGGGAGACCTATTGCATTACACCTCACGGTGTATATTAATTGTTAATTATTACTTGTTAATTGTTACGCCTTGTGCGTTGTACATTACGCCGTCTTTTACAATTACCAACTGACCATCAACAATCATCTTCTGTGCTTTCTCTGCAACGGCAACATTGTCCAAAGCGGTCTCACCCGCAGGCACAAGTTGGATCTTAATAAACCCGCCATCTCCACTGGTTTGATTGCTCTCTATTGCCAGGAAATTAACATTCTTGCTATCCAAAGCAATCGTTATTGCCGCAGTCTTGTCAGCGGTAGAAGTAATCTCTGTATTCTCTACACCATTGACATACAGTTTGATAGCACGTTTACCACTGGAACCGGATGTAAGCACGACCTCTTTTGCTGCAGGCAGAGCCATATAGATACGTGTGCGACCTTCCGATACACGGCGATTGGCGTCCTCCTCTACTTTCTTTGCAAATTTCCAGCCTTTGCTTGCGTCCCAACCATAGGGGTCAAAGATATAGGTTTCTTCACCCGTGAAAGTAACTTCCTCTGTACCTAATGTTGCGGGAGTGAGTTCTACCGCCTCTATCGTATATACAAGGGTCGTCTCGTCTTCGCCGGTTACGGTAATGGTGTTTCCGTCCTCGGCTTTCACGCCTGTTGCACCTTCATTGGTAGCAAAACTTACAATAGTCGGCACCTCTTGCCCTGCCAAATACGGTACACGTACCACGCCATCAAGGGCAGCACCCTTGGCACCATTGCTAAATACCACCTCAGTCAAAACCTTCGGTGCGGTAGCAATCGTGAAATCAATCGTATACGTAAGCGTATTGCCTGCTTGTGCAGTAACCAAAACGGTAGCCGTACCGGGGAAAGCGGTGATTTGAGTGATAGCCACCGTAGCAGTCTCGTCATTCGCAGTAGCAGCCACTACAGGGAGTTCACCCTTGTAAGCCACCTCATAAGCATAATTCATAGAATCTGCCTTAAAGCCCGAAACACCTTTCCCATTGATAGTCAATGCACTCAAAGTAGCGTCTTCGCTCTGATTTTGAGCAGCCGTAAAGTTGATTGTATAAGTCTTAGTCGTTGTACCATCCTCTGCTGTTACAAGGATTGTTGTTGCACCAGGGATTGCTGCAGCAGGCGTAACAACTGCAGAGGCTTTCTTGGAAGTGGTAGTTGCAACAACCGCTGGAACCTCCGTGGTTCCAAAAGGCAACTCTACATTATATTCTGTAGTTTCTGCAACAAAGCCCTCCAATGCCTCACCATCAACCGTAATTGCAGAAAGAGTGGCAATATCCTTAGCCAAATTCTCGTAATTATCATTTGCAAGAACCACCCTAAACGTTGCAGGCTTCATCTCTGTATTGTTGTCCGTAAACGTCAGGTAGTATTTACCATCAATCGTAGAGATATCTGCAGAAGTAAATGTGTAGGATTGAGGACCTTTTTTCTCTAAATCATCACCGGCTTTTGACCAAAGACGTTGATTAACGCCACCTGCTACTCCATTGACAACGAGTTGATAATAACGTCCGTCAGAGGAACTTCCAACAGTCATTGAGATTGTACCTTCAGCGGTTGCAGAGGGAACCTCGAAGCCTATCACACTCTCTCCTTTATTTGATAAATATCCACTTTTGCTAACCTTCTGATTTCCGTTTTTGGTATTACTATAATAAACCCCATTCTCCACACCCGAAGGGATATTTATATCCGAAGTGGGCTTAAAAGCATACGACCACTCACTTGCTGCCCCATTGATAGTACGCACCGAATATTTTCCCGTAGTAGTTTCCTCCGCCATAACACTCCCAGCCAAGAGGGCTGCGAGAGCGAGGGTAAAGAGTTTGATTTTTTTCATGATGTTTTGTTTTTAAGTTTGTATTTAAGTAAAAATTTGAGTTGCAAAAGTATTGTCTTGCCGTGCATTGTTGGCACAAACCATTCTGTCTAAGGACGGTGCAAAAGTACTGCTTTTTAACGGATCAGGTTTGTTACTTATCGTCTTTTTTTGTGTAAAAATTGACAAGTCCGATACAAATACCACAAAGCCTCCCCAAAAAACATACATTTATGCAGTCAGATACATCCGTATAGCAATTACGGAGAAAAGACGTAGAAAGGACGTAGAAAGAAAAGGATTTTATATACACTTTATACAATTTCGGCTTTGCATAAAATGCATACTGTTTCAAAGAATTCAGGTAAAGCCGCAAGATAACAGTTTTCTCGTTTTTTTCGTTTATTTCTGTAATTTCTCTTGCGCCGCATCGCAGGCGCATAGGAGACAAAAAACATCCGATAATGCAATTAACGATAAATTAACGGGAATTAATGGAAACAGAGACCCGATAGTGCTTTTAAGTGGGATTTTAATGGCTTTAATGGAGAACTTTTGCGTAAATGCAGAAAAAGCAGTACCTTTGCAGGATATTTTGTATATATGAACAACAACGAAGAATTTCAAATGGTTGCCAAGACCTTCAAGGGGCTTGAAGACGTTTTGGCACAAGAATTGACCGAACTCGGGGCAAACAACGTACAGAAAGAACGCCGTGCCGTATCGTTTACGGGCAACAAAGAAATGCTCTATCGTGCCAATTTCTGCCTGCGCACCGCATCACGCGTGTTAGTGCCGATTGCCACATTCCGCGCCAAAGATGCCGATGAAGTCTATGCGCATGCCAAGAAGATTGACTGGGCACAATATATGACGGTGCAAACGGGTTTTTCTATAGATGCCACCGTTTATTCGGAGACATTTCGCCACTCGAAATATGTTACCTACCGCGTCAAAGACGCGATAGCCGACTGGTGGACGGAGCGCGAGCAGAAGCGCCCTAATGTAAAACTGACTGACCCGGATTTGAGTCTGAACGTACATATTGCCGCCGAGACGGTAACTATCTCGCTGGACAGTTCGGGCGAGAGTCTCCACAAACGCGGCTACCGTGTAGCCAACACCGAGGCACCTATCAACGAGGCACTTGCGGCGGGTATGCTCCTGCTGGCAGGCTGGCACGGGCAGGCGAACTTCTTCGACCCGATGTGCGGTTCGGGCACGCTCCTTATCGAGGCTGCATTGATTGCGCAGAACATCGCACCCGGTGTTTTCCGCAAAGGGTTCGGTTTCGAGAAATGGCTTGACTTTGACAAAGACCTGTTTGAGATGGTCTATAACGACGACTCCCGCGAGCGGGAGTTCACCCACCATATCTATGGTTCGGACGCCGGTTTCTATGCTGTACAGGTGGCGCAGAAGAACATCAAAAGTGCGGGAATGCAGCGTTTCATCGATGTGAAGCAGATCCGCCTTGAGGAGATACGCTTTGCGGGTGTGGAAGGTGCACCGGAAACCGAAGGGGCTTTCGTAATGATGAACCCGCCGTACGGAGAGCGTCTGGCGCAAGACAAAGATGTGCTGCGTTTGTACGAAGATATGGGCAAAGCACTGAAATTCCAGTTCACAGGTGCCACGGCGTGGATTATATCGTCCAACGAGGAGGCTATGAAGTGTATCGGGCTGAAACCCGCCGAAAAGATGCACCTGCTCAACGGCGAGTTGGACTGCCTTTTCAACAAATACGAATTATTCCAAGGCGAGCATAAGGACTGGAAAAAGACACACCCACGTGCTGCCACAGGCGAACACACGGGACAAAGAACAAAGGACAAAGAACAAAGAACAAAACGCTTTGGTGATAAAAAACGTGAGTTCCGTCCGCATCGTGATGATGACAAGCGCGAATTCAAGCCTCGTGAGGACAAAAAGGATTTCCGCCCTCGCAGGGATGATGACCAACGAGGGTTCAAACCGCGGGAGAAAAAGGATTTTGCACCCCGCAGAGAGAAACGCGATTTTAAGCCAAAGAGCAACTACAAACGCCCGAGAAACAATGAATCCTATACTGATAGCAGACTATAACTACCCCCTGCCCGACGAGCGTATCGCCAAATATCCGCTGGCGGAACGCGACCACTCGAAACTGCTGGTTTACAAGGACGGACAAGTGTCGGAAGATGTGTTTTACCACGTGGGCGACTATATCCCTGCGGGTTCGCTACTCGTATATAATAATACGCGCGTGATACAGGCACGCCTCGTATTCCATAAAACAAGCGGCGCACGTATCGAGGTGTTTTGTCTCGAACCGGTTGCCCCGCACGACTACCAGTTGTCGCTCGGAAGCACCGAAGGCTGTACGTGGAAATGTATGATCGGCAACGCAAAAAAATTCCGCGACGAGTACGTGGAAATGCAGGTAGTACTCCCCAAGACGGGCAAGACCATCACGCTGCGCGCCACCAAAGGTATACAGACGGGAAACACGTTTGCGGTGTATTTCAGTTGGGATGCCGTCGATGTCTCGTTTGCGGAGATTTTGGATGCTGTGGGCGAACTGCCCATTCCGCCGTATCTCAACCGCAAGACTGAGGAGAGCGACAAGACCACCTACCAAACCGTTTATTCGCGTATCAAGGGTTCGGTGGCGGCTCCTACGGCAGGTTTGCATTTCACCAACGCCGTATTGGACGATCTGCGCCAACGGGGAATAAAAACCACAGAGGTTACGCTCCATGTGGGGGCGGGGACGTTCCAGCCCGTGAAGACCGAGGACGCCAACGAGCATACGATGCATACCGAGATAATAGCCGTACCGAGGCAGTCAATTGCAGATATTCAGGCAAATATCGGGCATATTGTTGCCGTAGGCACCACCAGTATGCGTACCCTTGAAAGCCTGTACTTTATCGGTTGCATGCTCCTTACAAATTACAAATTACAAATTATGAATTATGAATTGCACGTGGGGCAGTTTGTACCCTATACGGAGCATTACACCTATTCCACGACGGAAGCGTTGCAAGGTATATTGGACTATTTGGACGCCACAGGACAGGACACGCTGCATGCCGAGACACAGATAATGATAGAACCCGGCTACACGTTCCATGTAGTCAATCAGTTGATTACCAATTTCCACCAGCCTAAATCGACGCTTCTGCTACTGGTAAGTGCATTTGTGGACGGCGACTGGCACACGATATACGACTACGCCCTGAGCCACGATTTCCGTTTTCTCAGTTACGGAGACTCGTCCATCCTCTTCCACAGGGACTGATTATTTCCGTTATCGGGGACGCGGGCGCCCCGCCCGCGGTACTCCTCCATCAATACCCGTTAGATACATAAAAAAACCTCCGTTAATTGCCGCTAATTAATCGTTAATTGCATTGCCGATACGTGAGCGAAGCGAACCACCAACGCACAGCCAAAAATGTAAAACCACCAACGCGCAGCCAAAAACGTGAGCGAAGCGAACAAACATGATTGATACCCATTGCCATATAGACGACCCGCAGTATGCGGGGGATATTGACGTTTTTCTTGCCGAACAGAAAGCAGGGGGCGTGGAGTGTATGCTCGTGCCGGGTGTGGACGCCTCGTCAATAGCGAGTATCGGGCAGTTAGCAGATGCATATCCCGACTACCTTTACCCCGCTTTGGGGCTGCACCCCGAGAATATCGGCGAAGATTGGCAGGCGCAAATGGAGCAGATATACACTGAACTTTTTCATCCGCACCGCCGTTATATTGCCATCGGGGAAATCGGGTTGGATTATCATTGGGACACCACCTACAAAGAACAGCAGCACATCGTTCTGCGCACGCAAATGCAGTGGGCACAGGAACTGCATTTGCCGGTAATGATTCACAGCCGTGATGCCACCGAGGATACACTCTCTATCCTGCGGGAGTACCCCGATGTGCGTGGGGTGTTTCATTGCTTCAGTGGCAGTCGCGAGGTCGCCAAACAGATATTGGATATGGGGTATTACCTCGGTATCGGCGGTGTGCTGACGTTTAAGAACTGCAAATTAGCCGGACACCTGTCGGTGGCTCCGCTTGAACGCCTGCTGCTGGAGACCGATGCGCCCTATATGGCACCCGTACCGCATCGCGGCGAACGCAACGAGAGCCGCTGGATGCGGTTTGTAGCAGAGCGGCTGGCGGATATATATAAGGTGTCGTCTGACGACATCGACCGCATTACCACCACCAATGCAAAAGCACTTTTTGAATTATAAGACTATGCCGCGGAACGACAAAAAGCGGGAAAAATACAAAAAAATACGCATTCTATATTGTAGTATCAAATATTTTTTGTAATTTTGCAGCGTCTTTGTGCTGTGCACTTACATCATAAAGAAAATTTAGCGGTCAAATAAAAGGAATAGGAAGCGATAATTTGATGTTGTAAGCCCATTCCGACAAAAGGAGAGATGCTCGAGTGGTTGAAGAGGCACGCCTGGAAAGCGTGTAAACTCCCAAAGGGTTTCCGGGGTTCGAATCCCCGTCTCTCCGCAAAAAACGAACGTGTACTTTTTATTGTATTGATTAAAGTGCAGTTCGGTATATAGCGGCGTATTGTGTGCCGCTTTGCACCATATAAAGAAAAACATAATAAATAAAATAAACTATTACTCTCATGAAAAAAGTATTTGCAACCCTTACAGTGCTGGCAATGCTGACTTTTGGTAGCGCTGCTGTTATGGCACAAGAGGACACTGTTGCCGCTCAGGCAGAGGCAACAACTGAACAAGTTGACGAACAGGCAGTTGAGACCACCTCTGTAGAAGAGGCTGCTCCCGTTGCTGAAGAAAGCGAAAGCGGTATCGTTGCGCTCCACAAGACTTTGAAGACCAAATTTATCGAAGGTGGTGCAGGCTTTATGGCTGCAACTCTTCTCTGTTTGGTATTCGGTTTGGCACTCTGCATCGAGCGTATTATCTATCTGTCGCTCTCGAAAACCAATACTAAAGTTCTGCTCGCTAAAATTGAGGAGGCTCTCAAAAACGGTGGTATCGAGGCTGCTCTTGATGTTTGCCGCAACACCCGCGGTCCTGTAGCAAGCATTTTCTACCAAGGTCTGAGCCGTTACGATGAGGGTATTGACGTGGTAGAGAAGACCGTTTCTTCTTACGGAGGCGTTCAACTCGGTTTGCTGGAAAAGAACCTCTCTTGGATTTCGCTCTTCATCTCTATCGCTCCGTCGTTGGGATTCTTGGGAACCATCATCGGTATGATCGAGGCATTTGATAAGATCCAGCAGGTAGGTGATATTTCGGCTACAGTCGTTGCCGGCGGTATCAAAGTCGCTCTGTTGACCACCCTTCTCGGTTTGATCATCGCTATTGTTCTTCAGTTGTTCTACAACTATATCCTCAGCCTCATCGAAGGTCTTGTAAACGAGATGGAAGATAGTTCTATCAGCCTGCTTGACCTCGTAGTGGAATACGACGCTGCTCAGAAGAATAAGTAATCCGTTTGTAGCGTTTTCTACTTAGTTACAAACTAACACTTTAACAATTTGAGCAATATGAAAAACTATAAATTATTACCTAAGATTACCCTTTGGGTGCTGATGCTGTTGGGCATTGTCGCTACGATAATGTTCTTCGCAGGCGGCTCGAATGGTACACTTGAGGTGGCAGGAGATTTTCTGAACATACCTCGTTTCACCGACCTGTTCCTTATTTGGTGCTACATCCTTTTGGGTATTGTTATTTTGGTTACGCTCGGTGTAGTTATTACCGAGTTTGCCAAGAACTGCAAATACGACAAACGTAAGGCAATCAAGACCTCTGCTGTTGTAGTAGGGTTCGTGGCTTTGGTACTCATTTGTTGGTTCCTTGGCAGCCCCGAAAAAATCAATATCATCGGTTATGAAGGTACAGACAACGTAGGTGCTATGGCACAGATGAGTGATGCAATCATCTATCTCTGCTACACCCTGTTTGCTGCCACTATCATCACTATGATTTGGGGTATTATCTATACCAAGCGTCTGAAATAAGAATGGTACAATATACAATCGTCAAGTTGTAAATTGTAAATTTGTAAAACTTAATTATGGCAAAGAAAATCCCACAGATAAATGCCAGTTCTATGGCGGATATCTCTTTCTTGCTGCTGATATTCTTCTTGGTGACGACCAGTATGGATGTCAACCAAGGTTTGGCACGCCGTCTGCCGGCTCCTATACCTCCCGACCAGAAAGTGGAGGACACCGATATCAACAAGCGTAACCTGATGATCGTAAAGATCAACTCGGCGAACCAGTTGATGGTGCAAGGGCAGTTGATGGACGTAAAGCAACTGAGAGAAACTGCCAAAGAGTTCATCAAGAACGAGAATGATGAGCCGAACCTGCCTAAACT
This sequence comes from uncultured Bacteroidales bacterium, assembly GCA_934728255.1. Taxonomy (GTDB): domain Bacteria; phylum Bacteroidota; class Bacteroidia; order Bacteroidales; family Paludibacteraceae; genus Colicola. The sequence continues at coordinate 55,392 of CAKVEC010000006.1, read as the reverse complement.
CGTGGAGGAAGATTTCGGAGAGCCTATCGGTGTACAACGCTACACCAAGGATCACGTGATCTCTGTCCAAAACGATGTGGATACGCAGTATCAGGCTTACCTTGACGTTCAGAACGAACTCGTAGCGGCATACAACGAGTTGCGTAACGAGTGTGCGCAAAAGTATTTCCATACCTCTTACAACGAACTGAGCGAGGAACAACAGAAGCAAGTGCAGAAAGTATATCCTCAAAAGATTTCAGAGGCTGAACCTAAAAACTACGGAGGGCAATAATTATGGCAAAGATACGTAGAAATGAGAAACGCGAGATGCCGGCATTGAACACGTCGTCACTCCCCGATATCATCTTTATGCTTTTGTTCTTCTTTATGTCCGTAACCTCGATGAAAGAGGTAACGTACAAGGTTCAGTTCACAGTACCAAGTGCAACCGAATTGACCAAACTCGAGAAGAAATCGTTGGTACGTTATATCTACGTAGGTACACCTACCGCAGAGTTCCGCAAACAGTATGGTGCCGAGACGCGTATCCAGTTGGACGATGCATTTGCTGAGACCAAAGAGATTGGCGAGTATATCATTAACGAGCGTTCGTCTATGAAAGAGCAGGAGCAAGGTCTAATGACCGTCTCTATCAAGGCTGACAAGGAAACACGTATGGGGGTAATTGCCGACATCAAGCAAGAACTCCGCCGTGCATACGCACTCAAAATCAGTTACGCTGCCACTCAACGCACATCGTATTGATAAGAAATTTCGGTGCAACGCATTTGCGTTTTAGCATCATAAGAGATAAACAGCGACCGCTTACAAAAAGTAAACGGTCGCTGTTGTTTTTTTATACCCACAGCAAATTATAGTTGCTGCCTATTAAATCTACGCAACAGCCTATGGTATATGAAGCGCAAGTATACTATACTAATAGAATGAATTTCGAAAGACCACTATTCGTGGATGATAAAAATATGGTACAGAAACCATGACGTCTTGCACCTGTACCATATTTTACAAAGTAACAACTTAATTTGATTAAGGCTGTCTGACAAATCTGCATTGTCAGACAGCCTTGATATATGGGGATATTCCTACGATGCCGATTTAATAACAAATAGGATCGTCCGAAAAAATGTAGCAGCAAAGCATATTATCGTCTCAAAAAGTGTATTACAAATATAATATATCGTTCGAAAAAATGTAATACAATTTGCATAATCGATTTATTTATAGTATCTTTGCGCAAAAATATCACAGCAACACATAATATCGGGAAATATGGAACGGATAGCATATCAAAAATTGGTAGAATGGAAACATAGTTTACAACGCAAACCGCTCATATTGGAAGGTGCGCGTCAGGTAGGTAAAACATGGTTGATGAAAGAATTAGGAAACAGGGAGTACAAGAATTATGTATATGTAAACTTCGATCGTGATGTATGGGCTCAAAATCTATTTGACAACGATTACAACATTCCGCGCATTTTGTTGCAACTGCAAGCACAAACAGGGATACGCATTACTGCAGGAGAAACACTGATTATATTCGATGAATTACAAGAAGCACCTCGTGGTTTAGGGGCTCTAAAATACTTTTGCGAAGAAGCTCCGGAACAACATGTGATAGTAGCAGGTTCATTATTGGGAATTACATTGCATCAAGGGCAATCTTTTCCTGTCGGTAAGGTAGATTTACTTCATATTTATCCGCTTACATTTATAGAGTTTTTGTTAGCCGCAGGCGAATCGATAAAAGCAGAATGTATTACAAAACAAGATTGGGATATTCTAAAATCATTGTCCTACCAATATGAAGAACTATTGCGACAATATTACTATATAGGTGGTATGCCTGAAGCCGTGTCTTGTTTCTTTGCCACACAAGATTTGGCAGCAGTACGGCGCATTCAACGTAATATATTGACAGGTTACCAAAACGATGTCAGCAAACATGCGCCGGCACAAGAGGTGCAACGGATTTTGATGGTTTTACGCAGTATGCCTGCACAATTGAGTAAGGAGAATAAGAAATTTATTTATGGGGTACTAAAGAATGGTGCACGGGCAAAAGACTTTGAATTAGCCATTCAATGGCTCATTGATGCAGGTATATTATATCGGGTATCGCGTGTATCAGAACCGCGTATGCCACTTAGTGCATACGAAGATATGGAGGCATTCAAACTATTTATGTTGGATTGTGGTTTGTTAGGGTGTTTGGGAGAGGTTCCGGTTCGACAAATGTTGATCGGAGATAATATCTTTGTCGAATGGAAAGGGGCTTTTACAGAACAATTCGTGCTTCAACAATTGCTTATGACATACCCGATCGCATATTGGATCAGTAATAAAAGCGAATGCGAGATAGATTTTCTTATTCAAACAGAAGAGCGTATCATTCCCATTGAAATTAAAGCGGAAGATAATGTGCAAGCCAAGTCATTCAAATACTTCATTCAACACCTTTATCCAGCATTAAAAGGTATTCGTCTGAGTATGAAACCATATATAGATCAAGGTTGGATGGTAAATGTTCCATTATTCGCAGCAGGAGCTTTACCTATTGAATAAACAAATCCTTTTATATAAAAAATCCCGTTGCGCGGCTTGCGCAACGGGATTTTTTATTTTATCAGTCAATACTGCCGTCTAAAAACAACGTGTTTTTGTATCTGCAGGATTACAGCCAGCGGACGTAGCAGAAGTCCATACGGTGGGGGAGAAGGTCGTTCTGAGGATACATACGCAAACCGAACTTCATACCACCGGCATAATCGAACTGGTAGGTAGTCTCGAAGAACAAGTGCGACCCCTCTACTTTAACCAACTTCAACGGCTCTACCTCGTAGAGTTTGTCGTTGTTGTGGGTAGAAGTACGGATAGCAACGAGTTCCACGCCCAAGCCCTTATCGTTGAGGTTGTGGGTATCCAATTCGACAGCCACACGCACTTTTTCGCCTACATTCGGTGCATCCAAGTCGGGCATCTCAACCTTAACAGTCTCAATCTCGTCCCAGTGTGCCACCATATTCTCTTTCCAAGCAGCAATCTCTTTGGCTGTCTTATAGTTGTCTGCAAGCAAGAGGTTATGACGCTTTGCGAGTTTATTGTAGAACTTAGCAAAGTAATCGTCCATCATACGCTTGGTAGTGAAACGCGGAGTGATCTTTGTTACCGAATTCTTAATAGTCTGAATCCACTCGGGAGAGTAACCCTTCGAGTTCTTAGCATAGTACATCGGGATAATCTCATTCTCGAGCATCTCGTAGATAGTAGCCGCATCAAGTTGGTCTTGGTGCGCCTGGTTCTCATAGGTACGCTTATCGGTCAGCGCCCAACCGGCACCTTTCACATAGCCTTCGTACCACCAACCATCGAGCACAGAGAAATTCAACACACCGTTCATCTGTGCTTTCTCACCTGACGTACCCGAAGCCTCGAGCGGACGGGTAGGCGTATTGAGCCAGATATCCACGCCGCTGATCAAGCGTTTAGCGAGACGCATATCATAGTTCTCCAGGAAGATGATCTTTCCGAGGAATTGCGGCATACGGCTGATCTCGATGATACGTTTGATCAGCCCTTGTCCGCCGCCGTCTGCAGGGTGTGCCTTACCCGTGAATAGGAACTGCACCGGATAGTTGGGGTTGTTTACCAACTTGTCAAGACGGTCGAGATCGGTAAACAGCAGGTGTGCACGCTTGTAGGTAGCGAAACGACGACCGAAACCGATGATGAGGTTGTTGGGGTTCATCTCGTTGAGCGCACGCACGATACGCGCAGGGTCGCCCTGGGTCTTCATCCAATCCTCTTGGAATTTCTCCTTGATATAATCAATGAGTTTGTTCTTGAGGTTCATACGTGTAGCCCAGATAATGTCATCAGGTATGTCGTTGTAGGCTTTCCACATCTCGGGGTTCGACTGGTCGGTCCACCACTCAAGCGGGAAGTTCTCCTTGTAGATTGCTTTCCATTCGCTGGCAGCCCATGTAGGCATATGAACACCGTTGGTAACATAACTAACGTGGAGTTCTTCGGGGAAATAGCCCGGCCATACAGGAGCAAACATTTTCTTGCTTACCTCGCCATGGAGCCACGATACACCGTTAGCCTCCTGGCACGTATTGAGTGCAAAGACCGACATCGAGAATTTCTCGTTGTTGTCATCGGGGTTCTGACGCCCCATACCGATAAGGTCGTGCCACTCGATACCGAGTTTGCCTGCATACTCGTTCATATACTTGTAGAAGAGGCCCTCCTCGAAGTAGTCGTGTCCTGCAGGAACGGGAGTATGGCAGGTGTAGAGACCGCTTGCGCGAACCACCTCTTTGGCTTGGTTGAAAGTCAGACCATCCTCTTGTACAAGGTCAACAAGGCGTTGCAGCCCCATCAGGGCAGCATGCCCCTCGTTACAATGATATACATCCTTCTTGATACCGAGTTTCTTGAGGGCAAGCACGCCACCGATACCGAGCAGAATCTCTTGTTTGATACGGTTCTCCCAGTCGCCGCCATAGAGTTGGTGCGTGATAGAACGGTCCCATTCCGAGTTCAGTTCGTTGTCGGTATCAAGCAGATAGAGGCTGATACGACCTACTGCCACTTTCCAAAGGTACGCATTTACCACACGTCCGGGATAAGGCACCTCTACGACCAGCGGAGTACCGTCGGCGTTCTTCACCTGCGTGATAGGCAGGTTGGAGAAATTCTGCGCCTCGTAGTTGGCAATCTGCTGTCCTTCGGGGGAGAGAGTTTGGGTAAAATAGCCATAGCGATAGAGAAAACCGATGGCGGTCATATCCACATTGCAGTCGGAAGCCTCTTTGAGGTAGTCGCCTGCGAGGACGCCCAGACCACCCGAATAAATCTTCAGGATGTGTGTCAGGCCATACTCCATAGAGAAATAGGCGATAGTCGGTTTGGACGCATCCTTGGGAGCATCCATGTATTCACGGAAATCAGCATAGATCTGATCCAACTGCTTCATAAAGTGTGCATCTTTGCTCAGTTCGACCATGCGCTCGTAACTGATGATATTGAGCAACATAATCGGGTTGGACTGTGCGCGATGCCAAGCATCATTGTCGATATAGCGGAACAGGTTCTTTGCGTCCGAGTTCCATACCCACCATAGGTTGTAGGCAATCTCTTGCAGTTTGTTCAGATTCTCAGGCAGATTGGCGTGAACATTCACTTCCTTCCACTGCGGCTGATTCACATTACTTACTCTAATGTTCATTTCGTTTGTATGATTAGTTTGTATTTAGTTTTCGTTTTTACGCCCTTGGCATATAACATTCTTTTACCAAATAGCGCACAAAGGTACAAAAAAAAAACGAGACTGCCAAAGGCAATGCACAATTTGCAATGCACAATACACAATGCACAATACACAATGCAGTAGGTCCTTACAAAGCGACAAAGCGATAGTGTATTTCGCTGCCCATATCCGCCTGCATATAGAAAGGTTTTTCTTCGGGGTCGCGACAGGTATCCACTATGATATAAGTGGTGTTGCCGAAACGGGTGATTTCCCGATGATGGTCGTGTCCGCACCAGTACATATCCACGTGGTATTTACTCAGCAGAGCGGTGAACTCATAGGTTTCCTCCAAAGCATAGTTGGAGGTATGTCCCTGCGAGGCGTCCTGCTTGAACATATGTGTATGCGAGAAAACGACGATATGGCGGTAGCCGACTTTCGATTTCTCTTCCAGCAGATTACGCAACCATTTCATCTGTGCCGTACCGAGAGTACCCTCGGCAGAATCAAGACAGATAAAAAGGTCCAAAGGTTTGCCTGTGGTCTCGTCCTGCGTATCGAACCAATAGACCGAAGTATGAAACAGGTCGCGGTACTCCGTCCATTGGTTGAAATAGATGTCGTGGTTACCGGGTGTGATAAAAAGCGTGTCGCGGTGCGCCATTGCGGCTTCAGTTTGCAAAGTACGGTAGGCGTGGGGATAGTTGCCCTGTGCGTTGATGAGGTCGCCGAGGTGGAGCGCAAAGGGGCAAAGCGAATCGGACTTGTAGGCAAGTACGAACCGCTCCAAATTGTGGTGGGTGGAATCGATATGCGAGTCGGTACAGATATAGATGCGATAGTCGGTCGGCACAGAGAGGTGCGTTTCGCCAACGACGGCATTATAGTCCATCGAGTGTGCAAAACGGGTTGCCACTTCGGGGCTTGTGCCGTTGAACATACCGGGCATATCGTAGTTGGGGTTGTTGCACGCAACTAATAGCAGCAGACAAAGAGTCAAAGAGGTATTTTTTTTCATAGAGCGTCAAAATTTATAGGTGAATCCTGCGCGTGCATATGCGCTATAGAAAGTAGCGTCAAGGTGGAACATACCCGTCGGTTTGCACTCGCCTTGCAACGAAACACGCCAATGGTCATTGATGTCGTAGCGTCCGCCAAGCATAAAAATCGGCTGCCACATACGCTCCATTTGGTAGTCATCGATATTGGCAAAACAAGCGGATATATTCCAATGCGAGGTCTGCGGACGGCAGAACACCTCCAAGCGGTACAACAGGTTGAAAGGTTCGATATTGTATGTTTCCTCGGTGTGCCAATCTCTGTCCCACGTGCTCATCACGCGTCCGAACATACCTATTTGAAATGAGACATAGTCCATACGATAGCCCATGGAAAGTGCGGCACAGAAATCGCCCTGCCGGTTGCGGGCAAGTGCCTTGTACAGCAGTTCCGTCTCGGCAAAGAGTTCGCCTACGGGGAGTACAAACTTCGGGCGCAGAATGAGCGCACCCGTGTAGTAGTTAGCCGTAGATGCCTGGAGGTTGGTTTGCAACTCAAAATACGGGTTGACGGGCATCAGGGCTTGAATATTCAGGTTGCCGAAATGCTCATACGTACGGTTGTAGGCATACTCGGCACTCACCGATAGTTCGTAGCCCGCATTGCCAAAACCACGGAGGGAATGTCCGTCGCGGGCAGTGTACTCCTTGGGCGCAGCCGACAAAGCAATGGCAAACACGCAAGAACACAAAAGTAAATACAATTTTTTCATTTTATTTGAATTACAAAGGAATTTCGGGCAAAGCCTATCATAAACGGAATCACCTATCAATCACCTATCAATCACCTATCAATCACCTATACCTTCTATGCAAAAGATAAGGAAACGGATATTGCCTATCCTATAACGATCCTATAACGATCCTATAACAAATTAGGGGATGGTAATAATGGTCAGCCCCGCACCACCGTGGTTGGGGTCGCCGTCGTGGTAGCGAAGCGGTTCGTCTCCACGCTTGCGGCGTTGTTTGTTGTAGGTGTCGATATAGTCGCGCACGATCTGTTTGACTGCCCCTGTGCCTGTGCCGTGCAGGATAGTAACTTCGCCGGCATTGACCATCACGGCATCGTCCAGATAGGCGATAAAACGCTCCAACGCCTCGTCCACACGATATCCGCGCAGGTCGAGGGTGCGTTCGAAAGAAAGGACACGCTGCCGCACCATAGAGGAGTACCCTCCCCCACCGGTACCTTTTCCTGCTTGCACTTTCTGTTCGTTGGGGGCTTCCGTTTTCTGCTTGCGCAGGGCGCGAAGGTCGCTAAAATCGCGCATAACGGTTTTGCCATTTATTGCAGCAGGAGCAGTTGCCGTGGGTGCACTTTTCTTTGCAGGTGCGGGTTGCACTTTCTGCTTCATATTCTCCACGCGCTGACGGGCTTTCTGTGTGCGCTCTTTCTCGGCTTTCGCCTCTTTGATCTCGCGGATAGTGCGTTCGATAGCGGCATTGCTCTGTTGCAAGAGGTCTGCCGCCTGCTGTTTGGCTTCGTCCATTACCTCGCGTTTCTTCGCCTTGAGTCCCGCAATCTCCTGCTCGTAGTAGGCAATACGTTCCTCAAGGTGTTTCTCGCGCTGACGGATATTCTGGCGTTTGTTCTCCCAATAGCGTTTGTCGCGGGCGATGTCCTGCAGTTGCTTGTCGTAGTCAATATGCTCCTCGCCCACCAACTCCGTGGCATGAGCGATAATCTGCTCCGGGAGACCGATCTGCTTGGCAATCTCAATGGCAAAACTGCTGCCCGCCTGCCCGATAGAGAGTTGAAAAAGCGGACGCATCTGCCCGCGGTCGTAAAGCATCGCCCCATTGACCACACCGCGCGTCTGCTCGGCAAAGTGCTTGAGGTTGGTATAGTGGGTCGTGATAACACCAAAAGCCTGCTGTTCAACTAATTGCGTCAGTACCGCCTCTGCGATAGCACCGCCGATGAGCGGCTCGGTACCCGTGCCGAACTCGTCTATCAGAAGCAGTGTCCGGGCATCGGCATAGCGCACAAACGCCTTCATATTCTTCAGGTGCCCCGAGTAGGTCGATAGGTCGTCTTCGATAGATTGTGCGTCCCCTACGTCTATCATCAGTTGGTCAAAAATACCCATACGGCTCGTTTCCGCCAATGGCACTGGCAAACCGCACTGAAGCATATATTGCAAAAGGGCTACTGTCTTAAGGCACACCGACTTTCCACCCGCATTCGGCCCGCTGATGATGAGCATACGATTGCCGTCGGCTTGCAGCCGCAGCGAGAGCGGCACCACCATCTTGCCTTGCTGCATAAACTTGAGATACAGCACAGGGTGGCGGGCTTGCTGCCAATCGATAACGGGTTCATTGCTTATTTCCGGACAGATAGCGTGCAGCGTCTGTGCCAGCAACGCTTTGGCACGCAGAAAATCCACATGCGCTAACATCTGTTCGCTTTGCAGAATGGTCGGCACGGCGGGACGCAAGCGGGTAGTAAGGTCTTGCAATATGCGGATGCGCTCGCGGCGTTCCGCCCCCTCCAGTTCGCGGATATGGTTATTGGCTTCCACCACCTGTTGCGGCTCTACATAGACGGTCTTGCCCGTAGCCGACTCGTCGTGAACGATACCGCCTATCTTGCGCTTGTAGGCAGGCGGCACGGGGATAACCAAACGCCCCTCGCGGAGAGTGGGCGTAACATCCTTGTCAAGGATGCCCTCCGCCTGCGCCTGGCGAAGGATCTGCCCCAAAGCACGCCCCACGCTGCCCTGCACAAGGGTCAGTTCGTGGCGGATACGCGCCAACTCGGGCGAGGCATTATCCGCCAAACGCCCGTACTTGTCTATCACGCGGTCTATACTGCGTACGATGTTGCCTATGCTCTGACTGTCTGCGTTTTGCGCAGGCAGTCGACGCAGAATAGGGAAACGCTCCTCGTCCAGCGAAGCAAAGAAATGCTCCAACTGATGGGCATAGTCGAGCGTCTTGCGAAGGGCAAAAAGTTCCGCCTCGTCCAAGAAAAGTCCCTCAATACGGATACGCCCCAGTGCCTCGCGGACATCGTGTATCTCCCCACGCGGGAAGTCCAACGAACCGTCCTCAAGGATATGCTTCATCTCATCGGTTTCCCTAATGAGCATTGTAATCGTTTCGTAGTCTGTAAGGAAAGTCATTGCGTCCACCTGTTCGCGCCCCAGAGCCGACGTGCAACGGCGGTGCAACTCATCGCGGATAACGACGAAATCGATTTTTTCTTCTATATTATCAGGATAAATCAATTCAAATTACGAATTATAAATTATGAATTGCAAGGCTGCAACATTCCTACCCCAAGATACGGACATCACGGATAGCGTTGCCGCCGACGGCATCGTTGATTTTCTTCACCAGATCGAAGCGGCACTCAAAGAGTTGCGCCTTGAGTGCGGCACTCGAGATATGCACAATCAACATTCCGTCTTTCACCTCCACACTGCGTGTCAGGCGGGCGACAGTATCCCCCATCACCTGCGGCCATAGTTCCACCACCCGTTCTTCCAAAACAGGCTTTTCCAAACCCGTCTCACGAAGATAGGCATTCAGCACATCGGCTATGGATAGCGACTTACCACGCATCGTTTCACTCCTCTTTTTGCCTACGGAGCAATATCTGCTGGCGGGTTTGGAATACACGCACCGACTTATCCAATCCGTTGAGCGACTGCACCTTTTCCATACGTACCCCCTCGCGCTGGCAAATCTCCCAAAGCGACTCACCGGGGTGCACCCAGAGCAGCGTTTTCTCCTTGGAGGCATATGCACGCTTGCGGCTCAGATAGATGCGGTCGCCCACCTGCAAATCCCGTCCCAAGGCATCATTCCACGTACGCAGCGTGCGCTCTTTCACGTTCATGCGGAATGCAATATTGGCATACGTATCCCCCTCGCGAGCCACGATATACGTGCGCCCGTTGTTTCTCTGCTTCGGGTGCGTCAGATAGAGCAGTTGCTTCTCCTGATACGCCGTGAGCGGCTCCTCGTACTCGGGTTCAGGGTTGCTGTTGATCACTTTCAGCGGGGCAGTCTGCGACACCACCGTCGCCTTTTTGCTGTCGGAGTTTTTGCCGGCGCTTTTGCCACTTGTCATCTTTGTACTGCTTGCCGTTGCCAATGCATCGGGCGTGGCAATCGTGTCGAGGCGGTAGTCCTCTATGATCTTAATCAACTTCTTCGGATAGAGCGGATCGGTGGCATAGCCGCACTGTTTCAAGCGGTATGCCCAACCCGAATAGTCCTCCACGGCTATCTCAAAACAGGTCTGATACCGCGGACGCTGCAAGAAAAGCGAATGGTCTTTGTACGACTCACCCGCATCACGGTACGTGCGGAAGCACTCGCCTTTGGCATCATCATCATAATAGTAGTTTCCACCCAACCAGTCATTGGTACACTTGATACCGAAATGGTTGTTCGCGTTCTTTGCCAGTTCGCTCGTCCCCGCCGCCGACTCCAGCAGCCCCTGCGCCAAAATGATACTGGCGGGTACACCATAGTCGCGCTGGTTAGCCACCGCCACCTCGCGCCATTCCTCGATATAAGCCAGATAGGTTCTGTTCTGCTGCTGCGCTTGCAGGGAAACACAAGCCAAAGAGAGTATAACAAACAGTGTTTTACGCATTGTAATAAATGATTTCAGCCCGCAAAATTACGCAAAAATTTGCATATCTGCAAAATAAGCCCTATCTTTGCCGCAAAATCGAATGAATATGAAAAAGTTATCTGTTATTTTTGCAGCCCTGTTGGCTACTCTCGGCTTCAGCCTTGTATCGTGTAACGACAATAACCCGGTTGATAATAATAGCATCACCCTTGATTTGCACGTCAATTCCTCACAGTGGAACTATTCTACAGACGGGGGATATTACTACTACACTTTTTCCATACCCAAACTGACAGAAACCATCTATAACAAAGGGGTGGTTACTTGCTACCGCGAGTATAACTACAACACAGCCGATGCCTACCAAATCAACCTGCCACGTGTCTTTCCGATGGTGGACAGCGGTAGTGGTGAGGTATATCAACAGATTGTGGATTTCTCATTCCTGGTAGGGCAAGTAGAGATCGCCGTTACCAACTCCGACCTGAAATACGACCTCAACACCAATCCCGAATCAATGGATTTCCGTCTGAATATGATGTGGTGATTATAGAAAGATAGGACAAACAGAACAATACAGAAAAGGCTGCCTGACACGATGTCGGACAGCCTTTTCCATGTGGAGCTAACGGGATTCGAACCCGTGTCCAAACAAGGAACGTATATGCTTTCTACACGCTTATCTTGGCCTTCGTTTTCGTCCTGCGGCAAGACCCAAGCCACCAATCGCAGGCTTATCTGCTTTGAGTTTCGCCCCCGCGTCGCAGCCCGCAAAGACTATTCTGTATATTTCCGCACCGCTATACCCTATCAGCCTACAGACTCGGCTTGGAGCGATGTCCCGTTCAGGCACCTTGTACCCGAATAAAGTAACCTACTATACTTCGGTTAAGCAGCGAGAGCTACAGTATTGTTGCCAGTTATACTTTGCAGACGATATTTACGAGCGTCTCTGCAGTGCTCGACGTGCTTACATACCCATTCTACCTGCTGTCAAAACCAAATAGCCCCAAAGCGGCAGACGAGAATGTCCGCATAAAAGCACTGCAAAAATACAACAAATAATTCGTCCGTGCAACTTTTTGCACAATTTGCACATTTTTTTATTGTAAAAATGACCTGTCAGCATCCAATCTCGGTGTCTTGGTACAGAAGAAGTTGGCTCATTTTTTTGAGCCAACTTCTTCTGTACCAAGACAAGACATAGGAAGACCTAAAAGGTTGTATGCCTTGTTGTTGTGTAGAATAATGACCTCACCGTTGTACAGGATTTTTTGTGTTTGGGATGAGGTTGCAGATACAGAATGCAATGCTGAAAGTTGCGAGTTCAGGCGGAACCAGTTGAGGTAGAACATACGCGAAGCACTGTAGATTTTGAGCGTATGTTTGCCTGCGGGAAAAACGATAGGGAAATCCTCTTCGCCCCACGTAGAGAAATCGCCGGTGGCTGCGGGTTTAATAGTAGAAACCAGCACATCATCGATATACAGACGCACCTCGGAGCCCGCCTTGGTAGCCCAACGGGGGTGGAAATAGTAGGTGCCCGCTGTAGGTATTTCCACTAAATAGGATGCAGATTTGCCGCTTTCGAAATCACGTATCATCAGTGTACTATCGTCGGTGGACGGGCGCACCATACACGCAGTCTGCGTGATAAAATGTTCGGCTTCGATACGGGTATCCGTTTGGTGGTAGTAGGTAGTATCAAAAGCGGAGAGTTGGGTATAGACTTTCCCGAGAGTGGTCAGTTTGCCTTGCCCGGGTGCGACAAGGTTGGCATGGCGTGCCATACCGTAACTCATAAACCATGCATAGCGGAACACATTCGGGTTTTTCTCCAACGATTCCAGTTCGGAGGTGATAAAATTGATATGCGCCGTAGTATCAGCAGTGCCGCCTGCGTTGTAGTTGAACTCGGTAAGCCAGACCTGACGGTTTCCGTGCTCTGCAGAGAGACGGTCGATATAGGGTTTGTACGCCCCTGTAGGCATATAGAGGTGCAGTCCGAGATAGTCCACGCGGCAATCGGGGCACGCCTCAAAGAAGGCGTTGTAGTAATCAAACGGGTTGGCATAGCAGACTAGTTTGCCATCGACGGTATCGCAACAGGTGGCATCCGCTGCCGCAAAATTGACGGCGGGTCCCACTATCTTTAGGTTGAAACGGTCGGCTATTTCCTCTATCTCGTGCCATTTGGCAGCCGCCTGACGGGGCGACATATTCGCCTGTGTACTGAAATTGGGTTCGTTGTAGCCCAGAATATAGCGGATATTCGGGTGCTGCTCGAGATAGGCGATGAGGTCGTCTTGATAGTTCTCCTGTCCCCATCCCCAAATCATCGGTACATAGTCCATACCGGTGTCCTCGAAATCGTTTTGGAGAACATTTGGGGCTTTATACGACCAGTTGTAGAACCACGAGCAGCCAACAGCCAACGCTTCGAAGTTCTCACGGTAGGCCATCTCGTTGGTACAGAAGCCTCGCTTGGCAGAAAGGTGTTGTGCCCACCCTGTACCACAAACGGCACAGAGCAGGCACAGAGTAAGTACGTAAGAGCGCAAAGAATGAGTCATTTCTTTGATAGAGTATAGTTAGAAAGCAACACCAAGCGCATTATAACGGGTGTTACCGCGGTAAATTACCACCTGACCGTCTTCGATGGTCTTGATAGCCTTTGCCTCAATAGTTGTGTTATGGATGGGTGTTTCGAAAGGATTGCCGATGAACATCTCCGCAAATGAGATTTTGCTTACGCCCGCAGTAAGAGTATTGACATTGAGTTGGATAAACATTACATTCGTTCCCGTAATGACACCCGGTTTCCAGCCTTTGTCCATCATCTGATAGACAGGGATAGAGATTTGCTTCCAAGTCTTGTTATCGCGCTCGGCTTGCGTCATCATATCGTTGTTGATAGCCAGATCATATTTGGTATTGTCTGTGCCGACGATGGTGAGATTTACAGCCGTTCCCTCTGCATTATAGATATTGGTTTTTACATAGAAACTGAGTACATCGTTCTCGGTAACTTTGGAAAGGTCGATATTGCATTTTTCATAGACAAAAGCCAATCCGCCCCAACCGTCATTTTTGCTATCGGCGGTCATCTCGGAATACATTGCCCCGTTAGGACCTTCGTCGGCACCGGCAGCGATATCCAAGGTGTTCGGTTTGGGTTCGCCGACATAATCACGTTGCCAAATCCAGATGTTGTTGTAGGGCTGGTAGGTGTACTGATCTTGTTTGAGGAACTCATCGAAGATAAAATAGGTACGACCTTCAGCAAAAAGATTTGCACACATTGCTACAAGAAGCAGCGAAAGAAAAGAGATTTTTTTCATAATTGTAATTGATTTATAAAGTTAGTTGTTATTTACTGTTTGTCCGATGGCGTTGTATGCCACACCATTGTGGAAAATACGGAATTGCCCAACCGTATCTATTTCCTTGCGGTTTCCCTGTCCATTCCCTGAGGATAGCCTGTTGAGTGCAGAGGGTAAAGAAAGGGTAAGATAGTTAAAATCGCACGATCCATCTGTAAGACGAATACGCAAGGTATGTTTGCCGGCAGACAGAGCGAATATGGTTTCTGTGTTTTGCCACGTTGTCCAACCGCCGGTGGCGGGAAGGGTGAAAGCGGTTTGTTCTACACCATCGATATCAATGGCTATTTGCGTAGTCTGTTCGCCTGCAGTACGGAGCGACAGGCAGTACTCGTCAGCAGCGGGAATGTCTATCTGATAGTCGATACTGCTGCCTACGGAAGTATAACCGACAGATAGGTTGCCGTCGGTATCGGTACTCTCGACCAACGAGACATTCTGCATACGAACATAATGCTCTGCCTCGATACGCCCCACGGAGTGGTAAAACGCAGTATCATAAGACGACATATTGGCATAGACATTTCCCAACAGGGAGAGTTCACCTGTTTTGGAAGTCAGCAAGTCGGGCAAGATACCTCCACGCGCAAGAAACCATGCATAGCGGAATATACGGGGGTCTTGCTCCATCCAGTCGATCATATCCACCATAAATGCGCGTTGCTCATCGGCCGTGCCATTGTCGCCCATACCGTTCTTGTCCATATTGAACTCGGTGAGCCAAATAGGCTTGCGGAATTGGTTGTACAGTTGCTCGATACTGCCTTTGACGGCATCGCGATTGCCCATATAGAAATGGACGGCGATATAGTCCACACGGCAGTCGGTGCAGGCAGCAAAGAAATCGCGCAACCAGTCGTAGGGGCTGTTGTAGGTAGTGCCGTTTTCCTCCACACAATAGCCACACCAGTTGGGTGCAGGCGAGACAAGTTTGAGGTCGAACTCATCGGCAATGGCTTGCAAGCCGCCCCAAGCCGCAGCCGCAGCGGAAGGCGTCATATTCGCTTGGTCTCGGAAGTTGGGTTCGTTGAACGCCAAGAGGTATTCCACTTCGGGGTGCGCTGTGAGGTATTGCCGGAGGTCGGCGGCGTTGTAGCCTCCGTTCCACGTCATAGGGACGAAGGCTACCCCGTTGCCGAATGTATCCTGCCACGTGGAAGTACTCCAGCAGTAGCCCCAACTGACGGAAGGGGAGAGGGCGGCAAAGTCGGCGGCTTGCATCTTGTTTTGGTCGAAACCGATGCCGCGTTTCGGGCTACGAGTCTGCGCACTGAGCCATACACAAGGCATACAGCCCAAGGCACAAACAAGAAAAGACAATATGAAATGACGGGTAGACATTATTTGCTATTGCAGAATATATTTTTGTCCGTTTTGTAGCACCACACCACGATAGGAAGTATCTACGCGACGCCCGAGCAGGTCATAGAAAGGAGCGTTCATATCCAATGAATGCTGCGGCATATCGGTGTTCGGGACAGCAGAAGGAGTGGCTTTCTCGTTGGTAAAATAGATATAATCGAATTGTATAGTACGCCCTGCCGCATTATTATTGCCGGAGGAGAAAGTAGCCACGGTAGCCCCCGCCGCTGATTTAGACAAGTGCTTGGCTCCTTGCAGTACATTCTCCAAAGGCAACTCTTTGACGACAAACTTTGCCGAATCGGCATAGGTGGTAACCAAGTCAAGATTCTGTGCATTGCCGCCAAGTTCGATGGTAAGTCCGCGGTCAGTACCATTCTCAACCACCTCACTACGCAGGCAAACTACCATACGCCATGTGCGATAGACGGATGAGAGGTCCACCATAGCATTGTTTTTCAGTTGGAAATTGAACCACCATTGCTCCTGTGTAGTGATACCGAGGAACTCGGCTGACGGCGTACAATTCCACCACTCGGAGGTAACAAAAGAGGTTTCTGTATAGTCGGTTTCCATTACCCCGTCAGGTGTAATGGCAGAACCTTTGCGCAAGTAGATACGCTGCTCGTCCTGCTCGGGTATCTCCTCGGGTTCGGTAGTGATAATAGTGCCGGCGGTACCGGAATCCAAATTGGTTGCATCATCTGTAAGATATGCCACATCAATAGCGATGTATCCCTCGCCCAACCCGTCGGTATGGAGTTGGAACTGCGTGCCCGACATCGATTCCGTATAAACAGGGTGATTGGCGGCATCGGCTATCTTGTAAACCAATGTGTGCCAGTTACCGTCGAAGTACTGTGCATCACGGAGTTGGTAACTTACATCATTATTCAAACGGATATTGAGCGCATTGGATTGGTCAGAACAAGCCAGGTTGGAACGGAACTTCATCACAAAATACCCGTCTTTTACCGCCGACATATCGGTAGCGGCAAGCAGGTTCTGATTGAACGAGAACCACGAGTTTGCGACCTTGATATAGGCAAAATCAGTGGTGTCAGGTATGAGGGTAAGGTTATTCCACTGAATGGAAGAACCTTGTTCGCTGCGCAAATCGATACTATTTACCTCAGCGGGGAGTGTTGTCCCCTGACGAAAGAAATAGAAACGTGTTTCGGCTTGCGCCATTGTCGTTGCAGCTGCAATAGCCAGCAACAAAGTGTAGATGTGTTTCATAATAACTGATATTTAGTTGTGAGTAAAAAGCGTCCATTCAGATAGCATCAGCGGGAGACATCCAGCCGCCATCGCGCAAGCCGATGTTATTGCTACCTATCAGCAACTGATTGCACTGCAGGTTGAGCACCTCGGTGCGGGGTTGAATATATGTTTTCATACGATTATAGATTTACGATTTGTCCTTGGGTATTGTATGTGTTACCCCGATAGATGATATATATTTGTCCGTTGACAAGCACTTTTTGCGGGGTATCTGCCATTGTATGTTCCTCCATATCGGTGGTAACCTCGTTGCGGAAAGCAATGCGGGCTGAACGCACTTTTTGCTGAGAAGCAGTGAGCAGGTGGAAATAGGCACGCAATGGGCGAATGGCAGCCGTCTCGGAGGGAAAATACAAGTAATTGTCAGCCCCAAGAAATATGACCGAGTTGTCGTTGGCGTGAAGCGTAACAGCATCGGTCAGTCCGACAAACTCCACAATACCCGCAATCGTAACAGGGTGCTGCGCTGAGGAGAGAACAACTTGCGAAATAAGCGAGTTGACCACCTGCTGCGAAGGCTGAATCAAATAGGGAGTGCCTGCTGTGATAGTCTGTACATCAGTGAAGACGAGGCTCAGTTCGCCATTGTCGGCAAGGCGTGCATCTGCCAAAGAGACGATGCGCGTACCAGCTCCGAAATAGGTTTGCACTTGCTCCGCGGTCATATCAAACGGCAGGCAGATGGTGTTCCAGTAGTCCGGCGAGAGCGAACGGGTCAGCGCAACATCTACCTGTTTGCCGGTATTGGCAGCGATTGTAGCGGCATTGTCGGCTTGGTCGGTAATCTGCACTTGCGGGAAGACTTGGTAGGGGAGGCTCATATTGCCATCGAAGTCCACCGCATAGACGATGACCGATTGTGCGTCAGCCACAGAGAATGTATAGGCATCTTGGAACTGGATAGACTTGCTGCTGCCGTTCTCAATGAACCAGAAGACTTCCTCGCTCGGATTGGAGAACGTAACCGTGGCTTGGGTGTTGTCCTCGTTGTACGACAGAGCGGCTTCAAACGTAGGTACGACTTGGTCCCCGGTCGGGGTGTTGATGTAGCCGCGCTTATAGTCGAACAAGTCGCTACAAGATTCAGGACTATAAAAGATCTTGGCATACGCACTGAGTTGGATAGCATCATCGCCATAGTCAGACAGACCATTATTCATAGGTTCTGAGTAGGCTACCCTATTATCCGCAGATCGGACAAAACAGGGTATGTCTTTATCCTCATCTGTTGCTCCAACTCGCCATATCCACAACTGATTGTTCCAAATGTTAGAGGCATCAAATGCATGTTCACCGCAGACAACCTGTTTGAAACAAATATAATCGCCATAGGAAACTACATACAAATCAATATAATTTCTGACTCCATTATCTATATTCGGTTTATGTCCGTCCCGTTCATACATAGGCAGGTTTTTTACCACATACGTGCCAAAACCGTGCGAGTCTTTGACAGGATCTGCCGCCTGTATCAGGGTGGCGGGCAGCAATGCCAGCAAACTCAATGAACATAAAAGTTTTTTCATAATAGTAAGATATTTAAGTGATTGTTAAGCAATCATTATTGGAAAATCTCCGGATAACGCTGAATGAAATAAACCGGCGTGCACGACCAAGCGTGGCAGTAACTGTTTACAGGGAAGAAATTATAAGGCGACAAATACTCGTTGGTGGGGTCATATACCTCCCAGAACGTGTCAGCCCCTTTGGCGACCATACCTCCCCAGTAGTCAATCACGTGGCGGCGCGCCTCGACATTCATTCCGCAAGCGATGAGTGCCTCGACATAGTAGTGGTTGGCATAGGGTGTACCGAGGCGGACAACATCGGAGCGTTGCTTCATATTTGTGAGTGCCTGTTTGCCTTCCTTAGGCGAGAGCACACCGGAGAGGACAGCCCATATCTGGGTTATCTCGTTGTACTGCCCGCGGTCGGCGAGCATATGCGTATCGGTATTGAGAAAATCGCGACGGATTTGCCGTTTGGTTTGTGCGGCATGCGTGCGCCACGCTTTGGCTTGTGCCTTATCGCCAAGAGTTTCGGCAAGGTCGGCGGAACGGTGGAGTGCAAAGACCGTGAGGCATTCCATAGCAGCGGTTTTCTCTACGGCATCGCGCCAGTCGAAGAAAAGCCAATGTCCGTCGTATTGCCCATAGATAGAGAGGGCATACTCCATCTGACGTACCGCCACTGGATAGAGGTCGCGTGCGGTAGCGGTATCACCGGAAGCACGAAGATAATTGAGGAGGGTTACATTGTAGAGGAGTGCATAGTCCTCGGGATGGGAACCGACTTGCGGGTGCGGCTCGGGACGCTCAAAGACATTGCCGTGGAGACGTCCGTCCTCGGCAGCCAATCCGGCAAGGAGATAGAGGCAGCGGCGCGTGAGGGCGTGGTTGCGGAAAGAGTATGTGTTTGCCAGCGATTCAAGATAGACATCGCCTATCCACAGGCGTTGGTCGCGTTTAGGTCCGTCTTCATAGACGGTTTGCATACATTCTCGCAGGGTTTCTACTGCGACCGCCTGTATATGAGCAATGGTATCCGACAGCGAAGATTTGTTCTGCAATTCGGGGAGGGTGTTGGCCGATGACACTGCAGCGAAAGACATATCCGCAAAACGGAAGTCGAAGTCGGGCGAAGATGCTATGAGTTCGATCTTGACATAGCGGCAGGCTACGCGGCGGGAAAGACGAATATCCTGCTCGATGTCCATCAGCGTGATAACCTCATCTTGCAGCCATGCACGGGAGAGTGTGCCCGTATAAGGGTCGAAAGGCGTGCATAGTTCGGACGGCACTTCGGCAAAGGTAAAGCGGATACGGATAGGTCCGTCCTGACAACGGAAAGTAGTACGCAGGCGGAATTGGTAGTAGCCCGTAAGATGGCGACCAAAGTCGACAATGACCGACGGGTTCTGCTTCATGGATACTTGGAAATAATTGTCCAAGCCGTCCACAGGTTCCATGCGCCAGCCCTGAAAAGCGGTAGGGTCTTGTACGGGAGTAACCAGCGTAACGGGTTGCACAACCGTCTCTTGCAACTCGGGTTTGGCTTCCTCCGCTATGCGTAACCATTCCTGTTGCTGCGGATAGAAGAACGATAAGAGTATGAATAAGAACGTTTTCATATTGTAGGGAGTATCTGATTATCTGTTTTTTAGTAGGTTAGTCCATAGCCGAGCGGATAGAGAGTGCGTGCGGGTTGTGCATAGCCCTCATGGTAGCATACCTTGTTGGGGTCGCCGTCCGACGAGGGGAAGTTGGCAGCAGACGGCACGTCGGTATATTCCATATAGAACGGCATAGGCAGTTTGCCTTGCGGGGCGACTACTCCTGTCAGCACATCGAGCATAGAGTGCCCTGCTTCCTGACCGGGGAGCCATGTAAGCAGGATGGCATCGGGGAGACTGCGGACATCGGTGAGATGGATAGAACTTCCGATATTGAGCAGCAGCACCACCTGTTTGCCCTCCCGATGGAAAGCGGCGCAGACGTCGCGCAACAAGGACTGTTCCAAATCGGTGAGATAGTAGTCGCCTTTGGTCAGCGTTCTGTCCGCTCCTTCGCCTGCCATACGCTGGAGCGTAAGCAAGCAGATGTCGTTCTGCTTGGCAAGACGGTTGATTTCTTTTATAGACAGGGCTTTCTCGGGAACAACAGGGATAGTCCAGAAGTTCTCGGGTGCTTGTGCCGCCAGCGACTCGGCGACATAGTGGCGATATGCAGTGGTTGAGGGTTCGTCAAGGGTATATCCTGCTTCAGAAAGCGCATCGTATAGCGACACTTTGTAGGCGCGTGTTACGTTGCCACTGCCGCTGCCGCCCACATTGACATTGTAACTGCCCACGCCGAGGAGGGCGATACGCTGCGTGGTGTCGGGTGCCATAGGCAGGACGCCGTTGTTCTCCAGCAAGACCATTCCTTTGGATGCCACTTTGCGTACCAACGCTGCATGACCACGGAGGTCGGGATGGTTGGTTGCCTCGATACCGCGGAATGCCAAAGTACGGCGGATAACAGGCAGAACATGCATCAGGTTGGTATCCAATACGGCTTCATCAAGCGTGCCATTGGCAACCGCTTCGGTAAGAATCCGTATCTGGTCAGGAGTACCCGGCATCAGCATATCGCAGCCTGCCTGCTGCATACGGACGGGGTCTTCCTCCGCCCACCAGTCGGTCATCACAAAGCCGTCGAAATGCCATTCGTGGCGGAGGATGTCGGTAAGGAGATAGCGGTTTTCGCTTGCATAGGTGCCATTGATTTTGTTGTAGGAGGACATCACCGTCCACGGTTTGGCCTCGCGTATCACTTTCTCAAAGGCACGCAGGTACAAGCCGCGCATAAGCGAGTCGGGCAGTTGTACATCAATGCCATTGCGGTAGGTCTCCTGGTTGTTGACAGCAAAGTGCTTGAGGCACGTACCAACGCCTTGGCTCTGCACACCGCGTATGTATGCCGATGCCACTTCCGCCGTCAGGTCAGGGTCGGACGAGAAATACTCATAGTTGCGTCCGCAGAGCGGATTGCGCATCAGGTTGATACCCGGGGCGAGGAGAATATCCACTCCGTACGATACCATTTCCTCACCGATGGCTTTGCCTACCTCATAGATAAGTGCCGTATCGCGCGTGGAAGCGAGGAGGGTGGTGGAAGGGAACGCCGTAGCGAAACTGTCGATACGGATACCTACGGGTCCATCGGCGAAGACGACAGCGGGGATACCGAGACGGGGGATGGCATAACTCTGCCCTGCCGAGCCGCTGACACGCCCTTTCATCTTGGCGGAGTTGGGCATATTCTCGTAATAGCCGTCGGGAATCCACGGGCGATGAATGGTGTTGGGTGCGGGAACGGGTGGCATAGGCCAGTCGGTGCAGGTGCCCACGAGGAGACGGATTTTCTCATCGGTGGTCATAGCCGCAATGACTTTCCCGTCGGCGTCTCGTCCGAGTTGCGGAGTGCGATTGCAGGCGGAAAGCAGCAGGACTGCGGAAAGCAGGAAAAGCAGATGTTTCATTGTTCTCATTATTTGTATAAGTTATTGACAAAGTCGGCTCTCGTTGCCGTGTCGTTGCCGTGTCGTTGCCGTAATTAACAGCATCTTTATTCGGTAATTTTAGGAGTGAACTTATAGACCCATGCCTGGTTGGAACCGGATTTGTAGATTTTGGCAATCATCACGGTGTCGTTGAGTGTAAGGATCGTATAGTCGTGCTGCCCCTCGCACTCGGACGGAATGGGCGGGAAGAACGCATCGCCCGTGAGGGAGATATGCATACGTCCGTCTGCGCTCTCTGAAGCAGGGGTGAGTTCCCAGTTGGCGATATAGTCGTCAATAGGAAAGGCTTCGCTGTCTTTGCCAGAGTCGCCGTTGGTCTTGTGGCGGTAGGTCTTGTCGGCATCAAGGACGAATGTCAGTTCGTCGTCATAGACACCATTGTGGCTGCCTCGCTCTGCCGCCCACCAATAGTCGGAATTATACTCAATGACCCATGTATTGATGTCAATCAAGCCATAATAGCCGGTTTCGTTGGCAAGCATCCATGTCTTGCCGTCGGGGTAGTCGCAACCGCCTGTAAGGTACTTGTAGTTGAGATTGGTGCATACGGACGGGTCGTTTTCGAGTACGGAGAAATGCACATCGATAGCGGGCGTAGTGCCGAAATGGTTGTAGGCAAAGGCTTGGACGGTATAGTCGCCAGCGAACTCGTAGTAGCGGTCGAGACGCGATTGCGGATAACGTCTGCCACCGATAAACCAAACCCCGACATAGCCATCGGTTTCGTCCATAATAAAATGGACAAGGTTGGGGTTCTCGGCATCAATTTCCACCCGCGGGTGCAGGTTCGCCACCACCGAGGAGTCTGTATTGGGGATTATGGTTTCCAAGTCATCCATATAGTTCTTTGGTTTGCATGCCACAAAAGCAAACAATATACTGAAGATGATGAGTGCCGGATGAAAAACAGTTTTCATAATGGACAATTTTACAATTAGACGATTAGTAGCCGGGGTTTTGCTGCAACTGATAAGAGCCTTCGGTGCGGTCGATTTCGAGCGTGGGGATAGGCAGATACTTCCAGTTGTCGTTCCATTGGCGGGTGTAATTGCCGACCTCGTCGGTGCCGCTCAGGATAGCATCAATGTTGCAATCGACATCGGTGGCATGGCTCCAGCGCACCAAATCCCAAAAACGCATTCCCTCGCAGAGGAACTCAAGGCGACGCTCTTGCATGATGTTCGCCATAGTAGCCTCTTTGTAGTGCGGGTTGGAGGAGTCGTATTTCTCGCCCGTCAGTGCAAATGCACGTGCCCGCACCTGGTCGAGATAGGTCTGCGCCATAGAGGCTTTGCCGGTACGGATACACAATTCGGCCAGGTTGAGCAACACCTCGGAGTAGCGGAAGACGCGGATATTGTTGTTGAAATTGAGTTCAGGGTCGTAAGAGCAATTGTTGTAGCCCTTGCGAGCGGTATATTTCTTGTTGTAGTAGCCGGTATGGCTGGCACGTTCTGCCCACGAGATAGTGATACCGAGCGAGTCTTGGAGCATCTTTTTGCGTGCCTCGATGTTGATGATAGAAGCATCGCGGCGTTGGTCCTGCTCCTCGTACATATCGTAAGCGGCTTTGCGTACGGGTCCGAAGCCCCAGCCGTCGGCAAACTCGGGGTCGCCGTCCAAACCGTTGATACCGATAAACTCCGGATAGATGGTGCCTTCGCCACCCTGCGGCCACGACCACGAACCGTTCTCGGAGCGGTGGTTGATTTCCCATATACTCTCAGTGGTGCTTTGCTCGCCGGGGACGGTGATAAACTCGCGGCTGTCCACCCAGATACTGTCGAACTGCGGGGTCAGTGTGTAGCCCGCCATCGTGAGGCGGCGCATATCCTGCAGACACTCGTTGAAAAGCGGCATATCGTTCTGATAGAGGATGCAGCGTGCCTTGAGCATAACGGCGGCATTGTAGGTTGCACGCCCCAACTCGCTGCCCTGCACGGTATTGGGCAGACGGTGGTTGCCAATCAGGTTATCGCCCGTGGCATACGCCAGGTCGGACATAATATGTGTATAGACCGAATCGGCAGACATCTGCTCCACCATATAAGGCGACTTGAGGACGTGGTCATAATAGGGGATATTGCCCCAGAATTTCCACAGCCAATGGTAGTACCAAGCACGGAGGAAATGCGCCTCGGCGTTGTAGCGTTCTGCCACTATCGGGTCAATGTCTTCCACTCCCGGCAGATAGTCAATCACCGTGTTGCAACGCTCTACCCCCGTGTACATCGCCTCCCAAAAACTGCGCGGAGCATCTACGGGCAGCATCTGATACCGCTGCATCTGGTGGAAGAAGTTGTCCGAACCTTTGTCGCCGCCGACATAGATGTCGTCTGCACGCAAGTCGGACAGGAACTGGAACTGGTTGTAGCCACCATAGTAGTCCGTCCATTGGAGCGGGTCATACGCCCCCACAAGGGTCTTATAGATTTGCGCCTCTGTCTTGTAATAGTCCTCCAAGGCATCTGCCGAGGTGGAACCGATATTGAGAAAATCGTTACCGCAAGCAGTCAGCAGAACAATGCACAATGTACAATGTACAATGCATAATGATTGACGGAATAAAAAATGAATATATTTCATAGATATTACGATTTACAGATTATCAAAGCGTGATATTCAAACCGAAAGAAAGAGTGCGGCTCTGCGGATAGCAGCCTGCATCGATACCGATACTGGTGCCGCCCGAACCTATCTCGGGGTCAAAACCGTCATAGCCCGTAAAGGTCAGCAGGTTCTCTGCCGAAAAATAGAGACGCAGACGCTGCAAACGGATTTTCTGCATCCATTGTTTCGGGAACGAGTAGCCGAGTTGCAGTGTTTTCAGACGCAAGTAGGCTCCGTTCTTGATGTACAGGTCGCTCGAACGCCAGTTGTCGTTGGGATCCTGCTCGGTCATACGCGGAATAGTATTGGAGGTGTTCGGACCCGTCCATCGGTCGATAATCCATGCCGGCTGGTTGGAGAGTGCCAGGTCGGGACGGCGTGTGGCATCAAAGATATCATTGCCTGCCACGCCTTGGAAGAACAGCGAGAGGTCGATTCCCTGCCAATCCATAGCAATAGTGAACGAATAGGTAATGTCGGGCATACCCTTGCCTATCTTGGTACGGTCGTGGTCGTCTATCTTGCCATCGCCGTTCACATCCACAAAGCGGACATCGCCGGGTTGGGCATTGGGTTGCAGCAGTTCGCCGTTGCTATTGACATACGAGTTCACTTCGTCCTGCGTTTGAAACAACCCGTCCGTTTTATAACCGTAGAAGAACGGATAGACTTCGCCATTCTCCGCACGGCTGACCACGCCTACTCCCTGTACGTTATCAAGGTTGGAAGAACCCGTCTCGTTGCCATAGTCAATCAGGCGGTTGTAGAGATACGAGATATTCCCCGACAGTGCCATATTGACCGGTCCGGCTTTGAACTTATAGGACAAGTCCGCCTCCACACCCTGGTTGAGCATCTTGCCGCCGTTTGTCCATGGTGCATCGATACCCACATACGCAGGCAACAGAGCCGGCATAAGCATATCCTGCGTAACCTTATAAAAATAGTCGAGGTTGAGGGTAAGGGCATTGTTCATAAATCCGAGTTCGAGACCGATATCGGTTTGGCGCGAAGTCTCCCATTGCAGGTCTGCATTGGCAAGACGTCCCTGACGCACACCGGTAACAATCTGCTCCGAATCGCCCTTGCCGAAAGTATAGTTGCTACCGCTGACGATGAGCGAAGTATAAGCAAAATCGGAGATACGGTCATTACCGTTCATACCCCACGACCCGCGCAGTTTGAACGCCGACCACCACGACGGGGCTTGGCTCCAAAAGTCCTCACGGGCAATGTTCCAACCCAGAGAGAACGAAGGGAACAAACCCCAACGCTTGTTGCTGCCGAACTTGTCCGAGCCGTCGCAACGGAGCGAGAACTGGGCGATGTAACGCTCGCGATAGTTGTAGTTGAGACGTGCAAAATACGATGCCCCCGCCGAATACGAGCGCCCGCCGCTTGTCAATTGATCGGCACGTGTACCCTGCGTATAATCGATAGTGGCTTTATAGGGGTCATACGACGGGAGGTCGTAAGCGGTACCGCTGACATACGAATAGGAAGTCTTGGTGGCACTTTGCCCTAACAGGATCCCCAACTCGTGCGCATCGGCAAACGTATGGTTATAACTGAGCGTATTCTCCACCTGCCATTTATATGTGCGGCTTTGGCTGCTGCTCACACTCGAGGTCGTACTGCTGCCCACACCGCCCGAACTGAGATAATACGGGTAGGAATAGCCGTCATAGCGTCCGAAATTGAAATCGGCATTGAAAGCGGTCTTCCACACCAATCCGTCATAGAGTTGCAGTTCGCCCGTCAGATTGGCAGTAAAACGATCCGAATAGTTCCAACCCGCCGGTAACTCCAGATTGGCAATCGGATTGATGACCTCGCTCATCGTAATATCGGGGATAGAATAAACACGTCCGTTTTTGTCGGTAATAGCCGTAGGATATTTTGCCAGTACCGCATCAGGGTCGGTGGCAAAGACGGGTTGCGTCGGGTCGATCAGCAATGCCGAACCGAGGGGCGAATAGAACGCCGAGTTCTCGGCAATACCCGTCGATTTGACATTCGAATAGTTGATATTGCTGGTGAAGGTCAGGCGGTTGAGCCAACTG
The DNA here is from genome assembly GCA_934728255.1 of uncultured Bacteroidales bacterium. Taxonomy (GTDB): domain Bacteria; phylum Bacteroidota; class Bacteroidia; order Bacteroidales; family Paludibacteraceae; genus Colicola. Next base: position 28,711 of record CAKVEC010000006.1, on the reverse strand, counting down.
CGCTCTTGTGTATCAATTACTTTATACACATTGTTGTTGCGCACCGAATAGCGGGTATAGTTGGAACGGTTGAAATTACCACCCACGATACCATCTTGGTCGAAATAGCCGAAAGAAAGGAAATACGACACCTTGTCCGAACCGCCGTTGAGGTTCACCTGATGGCTCTGCACCATAGCATTGTAGTTGAACAGTGCGTCCTGCCAATTCGTACCGGGGTCGGAGGTGATAGTGGAAAAATAAGGTGCATTACCGTCGTTGATACGCGCCTCGTTGAGAATGGTCTGATACCACGGACCATTCAGCACCGCTTTCTGTTTCCACGGGTTCTGAAATCCGATATTCATATCATACGAAATAGACGCACGCTGGTTGAAAGAACCGTTCTTGGTGGTAACCAGAATAACGCCGTTTGCACCCTTGGTACCATAGATAGCCGCCGATGCCGCATCTTTCAGCACCTCGATAGACTCAATATCCGTAGGGTTCAGATAATCGATATTCCCCACCGGCATACCGTCCACCACATAGAGCGGTGATGCATCGTTAATCGTACCTACACCGCGGATATTCACCTTCGCTGCCGCTCCCGGTTGACCGGAAGAGGAAGTAATGGTTACGCCCGAGGCTTTGCCCTTGAGCATATTGTCCACACGCGTAGGGATGACATTCTCGAGGTCTTCGGCACTCACCTTGCTGATTGCCGCCGTAACCACCGACTTTTTCTGCACGCCATAGCCCACTACCACTACCTCTTCGAGGGCTTTGGTATCCTCTTGCAGCGTGATTTTGCCTGTGTGCTGCAATGCCTTGGCGGAGATACGCTTTGTGGCATAGCCCAGATAGGAAACCTCCAACTCGGCATTGTCTGCCGCCTCAAGAGCGAAATGACCGTCAAAATCCGTTACCGTTCCCGTAGTGGTACCCACCACCTTGACAGCCGCACCGATAACGGGCTCGCCGTTGCCGTCCACCACCGTTCCCGATAGCGATTGCGCCCAAGCCGCAGCAACAGCAAAAAGAAAACATAATGATACAAATAATCGCTGTTTCATGATATTAACAGGGTCTGTTTTTAGGAAGATTGAATATGCGTTGTACATCGTGCATCTGCTCATCGGTCATTCCTTGCGGTTCAAACCCCATAGAGCGCGCACGCAGATAGATCGTAGCGGCTTTGTTCAGTACATCCACTTGGTCGAAAGCATCCATTATGTCCTGCCCGACGGCAAACACACCGTGCTTCTCCCATAGCGTTACATCGTAGTGTTGTATCTTTTCGAGTGTACTCTCTGCCAGTTCCATACTCCCCGGTACCTGATACGGCACTACCCCGATACCGAGTGGCGCAAATGCCAAGGTCTCCGGTATCATCGACCAAAGCGTGCGGGTCAGCACCTCGGAATCCAAAAAACGCGGGCTGTGGCTCATTGCCACCAACTCAATCGGATGAGTATGGAGCGTGGCTTTGTACCGGCTTCCGGTCTGTTGCAGATAGTTGTGTACCATCAAGTGGGAAGGCAGTTCGGACGTTGGCGCAATAGCGCTGTCTGCAATAATCTCATAGTGCGCACCATCGGCGGTGATACGTATCACCGACCCGTTAGCCATCGGGCTGCGTGCCAAATCGCGCATACGCTTCTGCGTGCCTTTACAATAAAAGTACATACCGGCTATTGCGGGCAGTGTCTGTCCGATAGCGATGGTACCGCTTAGCGCAGGCAACATACTCCAGTCGGGAGTGGCATACTCGGAGATATTCACCGTGATGTTCCCGCCGTTGCGTTCACCCCAACCTTTCGCCCATATATGCCCTGCCACTTCGGCTACATCCGTTACGGTAGCACGCAGAGCCGCATTTGTGTCTAAAATACTCATATCCAATACGGTAAAAAACAACTAATAATCAGTACCAGGATACCCACAACGAGTACTGCAATCGTTCTCCGAGAGCAGCCGCGCCATTCTTTAAGGATAATGCCCCATACATTGCTGAATACCACGTTCAGTGCCATCAGTATGCAGAAAGCAAACGTCATCAGGGTCGGACTTTCGGTCAGGAAACCCTTGCCAAGCGACAGACCGAAGAACTGGCTGTACCACAGCGCACCCGCCAATGCACAGAATAGCAGATTGTTTGCCCACACCCCTTTCTCGCGATAATCGGAGAATGTATGGTTGCGGCGGTTCTGGTACAGGCAATAGACCATATTGGTCAGAAATCCGCCGAAAGTAACAAGCATTGTAGCGGGCAGCGAGCGGAACATCGGATTTACACCGTCGAAACAGAGTTCCGCCCCTTTTGCCAAACCGATATTGAAACATGCCGACATCAGTCCCGCCAGCAGTGCCACTCCGATACCTTTACCGAAATGGAACTCCTTCACTGTATTTCCCTTCGCTTTGGCTTTCATATGACCAGCGACGCCGATAATGGCAATGCCAACCAGCGTTACCGCCACACCTATGATAACTGATGTCGTCAGGTCGGCTGCGTGCCCTGTTAGTACGGGAGCCAGTATCGTACCCATTCCTGCGCACGTACCCAAGGCTATCGATTGACCGAGTGCCACCCCTAAGTAGCGCATCGAGAGACCGAAAGTCAGTCCGCCCACACCCCACAACACACCATACCCGATGGTTTGCCAAACGGCTGCTGGGTGTTGTGCCAACAGTGTCCACAGACTTTCTCCCGCAGGTACTGCCAACAGCGCACCAAGCAACGGAAAAACCAGCCATGCAAACACGCCTTGCAAGAGCCAGTACGACTCCCACGACCAACGGCGGATCTTGCGGATAGGTACGTAGCAACTGCTCTGGCAGAATGCACCGATGGCAATGATTAACAGTCCTATCAGAATACTCATCGTTTGCCGGTTACTTCACGTTCATATTGCTCCACCTCGGGGATAAAATCCAACCCGACAGGTACATTGTTGCGCACGCAGAACTCGTCATACACAGCCGCCCACGGCATCGATTTCTCCTCCTCAATAGCCGCCAGTTTCTCAAATCCTTTGCCGTTCAACTCATATTCACGAATGGTCTGAACGGGTTCCAACAGGGCGCGTGTCATACTGCGCTGTGCAGCACGCGAACCGATAACGTACGCCCCGATACGGTTTATCGAGCCGTCGAAATAGTCCAACCCGTAATGTACACGGTTGAGCGCATCGGCACGCACTATCTCTTGGAACAGTTCCAGTGTAGGATCGTCCATCAGCGTTACGTGATCGGAATCCCAACGCACGGGACGCGATACGTGCAACATCAGTTCGGGTACAAACAGCAGCATTGCGCTCACTTTGTCCGCCACCGACTCCGTCGGGTGGAAATGACCCGTATCCAAAGTGATGATCACATTGTTCTTTGCCGCATACGCCGTATAGAAATCGTTGCTGCCACAGGTCATCGTCTCCAAGCCGATACCGAACACCTTGCTTTCCAAACAGGGCTTTTCCCACTCGTATTTTACCGATAGTATGTCGTCCAGGCTCTCTTTGAGCAATGTACGGTAAAGCGAGCGGTTTACCGTCAGATCCTTGCTGCCGTCATGTATCCATATATTCAATATACACGGGTCTTGCTGGTATTCACCCATCGCATTGGCTATCGCACGGCAACGCTTGATATGCTCTATCCAAAACTCACGAATCGACTTGTCCGGGTTGGATATAGTCAGGTTGCCCGATTTCGGATGCGAGAAATTGGTGGAGTTGAAATCCAACTTTGTATTATGTTCCCGTCCCCACTCCATCCAGCCGCGGAACATATCCGTATTGCACTCGTTGCGGTCAATCATCTTTCCGCCGAACTCCCCGTAAATCTCGTGCAGGTTCAGGCGGTGTGTACCGGGGATCAAACTCTTGGCTTTCAGTACGTCCGCACGCAGTTCGTCTATATTGCGTGCCTTGCCGGGATAGTTGCCCGTACTCTGGATTCCGCCCGACATTGCCCCCGCCTTGGGTTCGAAGCCGCACACATCGTCCGCCTGCCAGCAGTGCATCGACAGATGGAAGTCTTGAAGTTGTTGCAGCACTTTCTCGGTATCAACGCCCGTCTCGGCATACCGCTCGCGGGCTATGGCATAAGCCTGATGTACTAATTGGTCTTTCATTATAATTGAGGGTTAAATGTTTTCAATTCCACGGATTGGCGGATAATCCTGCGTATTTCTGCGAGGTTTTTCACCACACCCATTGCCTGCGCCTGTATCATTGCATTGCCTATTACGGTAGCCTCCGTCGGACCTGCTATCACAGGTACACCTACCGCATTGGCAGTCAGTTGGTTGAGCAGTTCGTTCTGCGCACCACCGCCTATTACGTGCAAACATTTCAGCGTCTTGCCCGTCAGTTGCTGCAGTCGTACAAACACCTGCGCATAGCGGTTAGCCAAACTCATAAAGATGGTTGCCATCGTCTCATCGGCCGCCATCTCTCGCCCTGCCAATGCCGCAATAGCGTCCACCATACGCGTCGGGCTTGCCAAAGAGGTATCATCGGGGTTTATCACCGCATAGCGTTTCGCCGCAATAGCCTTTTCCGCCATATCGATAATTTGCGGGTAGGCATAATCTTTGCCCTCCGCTTTCCATTGCTTGCGGCATTGTTCCAACAGCCACATACCCGTTATATTCTTCAGGTATCGTACCGTACCGTCTATACCTCCCTCATTGGTAAAATTCTCTTTCTCGCTCTCTTCCGTCAAAATCGGCTCAGGCAACTCCACCCCCATCAGACTCCATGTTCCCGAACTCAAATAAGCAAAATCTTCATCCTCTGCAGGTACGGCGGCTACCGCACTACCCGTATCATGCCCCGCCACGGCGATCACCGGCACTGCACCTAATCCCGTCTCGGCTTGCACACTTTCCGAGAGATTGCCGATACGCTGCCCGGGGTGCACATACCGCCCGAGCATTGTCTCATCCATTCCTACCAAGCGAAGCAACTCGTCGTCTATCTCACGCGTACACGCGTTCATCATATTAGAGGTACTCAATGCCGTATATTCGCAAACCGTCTCGCCTGTCAGCAGGTAACTGATTGCATCGGGCATAAACAGCATCTTCGCTGCCGCCTCCTTTGGAGCAAAACCGCTCTCATTCTGCGCATGGAGTTGAAACAACGTATTAAAATCCAATGTCTGAATGCCGGTAAGGCGATACAACTCGTGGCGCGACACATGAGCAAACACCTTTTCGGGAACACCTCGCGTATATGGGTCTCTATAAGCAATCGGCTGACCGAGAATTGTCCCGTCCTTACCTATCCACACGACATCCACCCCCCATGTATCCACACCTATCGAATCAATATGTATCCCTAATTCTGCCGCACTGCGCAAACCCTCTTTAATCTCCGACCATAGCGCATAAAGGTCCCAATAAAAGTGTTCGCCCGTTTTGATAATCGGATTATCAAAACGGCGAAGCACTTCCATTCCGATGTGAGACATATTCCCCTCACACCGATCCAAACTAACCAAAACAACTCTTCCGCTGGTTGCACCTAAATCTATGCCTATGAAATGGTGTTTCATGGTATGTATCGTGTGTTTTTTGATTTCGAGTGCAAAAGTACAGCAAAAAAATTACATACATATTTGCATATTGACAAAAAAGGTACTAATTTTGACACAAATTTCAAAACTCACTCACAAACATGTTTTATAACATATAAATACACCCGTTTTTTATGGAAAAAAGTAAAGAAATGCACTACATGCCCATCTCGCAGCAAGATGAAGAATGGGGAATCGTTTGCACTACGGCAGGACATCAGACCATTCCGCGCGGACACGACTACCCGCCCGAAGGTGTACATCCCAACGATTACTATTTCAACAAACTGAAAGGGCGTGTTTTGCGGGAATATCAAATGGTATATATTGTAGAGGGAGAAGGCTGGTTCGAGTCTGCCCATTGTGCCAAAACCGTTGTCAAAGCAGGTACTATGCTATTGCTATTCCCCGGCGAATGGCACAACTATGCACCCTGCAAAGAAACCGGCTGGAAAGAGTATTGGATCGGATTCCGTGGGCGGTACATCGACGAGCGTGTACAAAAAGGCTTTTTTAGCCCCGATCGTCCTATTGTATTTATAGGAAATGACATAAACATTGCCTCTTTCTATACCGAGGTACTACGTGAAGCACAGTTTGAAAAAAAAGGATTTCAACTGCTCATCTCGAGTATCGTACTGCATATCCTCGGCATCGTCGTCTATCGCCAGAACGCAACCCCCTACGAGAGTTCTGCCATATCCGACAAGATCGACCAAGCCAAGAACAAAATGAAAATGTACATCGGACAAAATGTATCGCCTGAACAGATTGCGCAGGAACTGGGCATGGGATACACATGGTTCCGCAGTATGTTCAAAGAGGTAACAGGTATCTCACCCGCACAGTACCAGCAGCAACTGCGTTACCTGCAAGCCAAAAGTCTGCTCTTGGGTTCCGACCTCAGTATATCCGACATCGCCTACGACCTCGGCTTCAGCAGCGTGCACCATTTCTCTACTTTCTTTAGTAAGTATGAAGGCATATCTCCCAGACAATTCCGCAAGGCGTACATATGCAAGAACTGACAAATGCACTGTTACATTATCTATGAAGCGGGAATGGTTATGTTATGACATTTTGAATAATTTAACAAACTTCATTATAACGAAAGACGAAAAGACCCGCGCTTTGTATGGGGCGATATGGAGCATAGAGCATATCATTTTTGCGATTTGGCTTTGATAAGATCAACCTCTCCTCGGACTATGTTTAACCAAGAGTCAACTTAATTCCGTACTAACAGCAAAAACAGTCAACCTGATTTAGGATATAACAGGGCAAGACACATCCAATACCCATTACGTAGAAAAGACGTAGAAAAGACGTAGAAAGGACGTAGAAAGGACGTAGAAAGGACGTAGAAAGAATTAGAAGATATGCAGTTTTTATGCGCTTTTATACACTTTAAGCAAATCCCCTATCCTGCATATTATTCATTTTGTATTCCCTCTTTTTCATCTTTTGGTAAAGAAAAGGATATAAAATTTTGGTATTTCGAAAAATGTTTGTAACTTTGCACCCTGCTTTGCAATGCGTATCAGACATACCTGTTGCACACTTTCGGAAATATAAAAACACAAAAGATATTATGGCAAGTTTACAAAAGATTCGTAACCATGGCGCACTACTCATCACCATTGTGGGTCTCGCTATGTTAGCATTTATTATGGGCGATTTCCTCAATTCGGGTAGTTCGTTCTTCAATCGCAGCCGCGAAAACGTGGCTACCATCGAGGGACAGGACATCCACTACACCGAGTATGAGGCTGCCAAAGACCAACTGACAGACGTGTACAAAATAGAGACCGGGCGTACCGATTTCGACGAGGAGATGACTGCTCAGATCCGTAACCAGGTTTGGCAGATGATGCTGATGGACTACACCCTCCGCGCACAGGCAGAGAGAATCGGTATGGACATCACCGCTGACGAGTTGAGCCAACTCTGCATTGGTGAGAACCCTCACCAACTGATCCGCAGCCGCCGTGCTTTCTATGACCAGAACGGTCAATTCAACCGTGCAGCATTGGTGCAGTTCCTCAACTCCATCGAGCAGGATGTGGACGACCCTGAACAGGCGGCTAACCTCAAACAGGCTAAATCGTACTGGATGTATTGGGAGAATGCCGTGCGTCTGACCTACATGCAGGAGAAATACACCAACCTTGTACAAAGCCTTATCAAGGCTAACTCGCTGGATGCAAAATATGCGTTCGAAGCACGCCAAAACAGCGTGAGCGTAGAATACGTGATGCAACCGTATTTCACCGTAGCAGACAGCCTGGTATCGGTGAGCGAGAGCGACCTAAAGAAACTCTACAAACAGCACAAGGCACTCTACAAACAAACGCCCAACCGCGCCATTGCATACATCTCGTTCCCCATCGAACCATCGGAACAGGATATGACCGACGCTAAGAATATGATGGAGCGTTTGCAGGACGAGTTCCGTACCGCAGACGATGTTACTTTGGTAGTAAACACCAACTCCGACATTCCATACGACGGACGCGACTACTCGGCAGAAACCGTACCTGCCCAATACAAGGAGTTCGCTTTCGGTGCAGGGGCAAAGACCGGCAACACGACCGATATCCTCTTCGAAAACAACACCTACTCGATGGCACGTATTATGAAGAGCGGTTACTCGGTGGCTGACTCCGTAGAACTGAAAGCCATTGCCGGTGAGGGACAGGAAGATCAGGAACTCGGTTGGTTTACCGCTACCGACCTGCCGAAGAACATTGCTGAACAGGCTTTCGCAGGCAAGAAGGGCGGTCGCTTCACCGTTAAACAAGGTATGGGCGAGCAGACCTTCGAGATTATGGATATGAGCCCTGCTACCCCGAAAGTGAAACTGGCTATCCTCGCACGTGAGGTTACCCCGTCAAGCAAGACCTACTCTATAATCTACAACCGCGCAAAACAGTTCATTGCAGCCAACTCGGCAAACGAAGAGGCTTTCCGCAAAGCAGCCACAGAAGAGGGAATGAACCTGACCCCGCAATACAACCTGCAGGCTACCACAGAGAAAGTAGGCGAACTGAAATCAAGCCGTCCTATCGTGCGTTGGGCTTTCGAGGCAAAAGAGGGACAAGTGAGCGATGTATTTGAGTGTGGCGACAAGTTTGTAGTGGCTGTCCTGACCGAGGTGAACGACAAAGAGTACCGCTCGCTGGACGCAGTACGTGCAGAACTGACCTTCGAGGCTACCAACAACGCCAAAGCAAAATACATTGCAGACAAACTCGCAGGCGTAGAGTCGTTGGATGCTGCCGCTGCTATCACCGGTACATCTGTCAAAACCGCCGAGAAAGTGTCGCTTGCTGACTATCGTTTCGGCAATGAAGGTGCAGAACCCGCTATCATCGGCGCGGCTCTGGCTATGAACGACAATACACTGAGCGAACCCCTGAAAGGCAATATGGGTGTATATGTACTCAAAACCGGCACTAAGACCACTGCAGAAGGCGAGTTCAACGCAGAGCAGGAAAAGAATATGTTGATTTCGCGCTATGCCTACAGCCTGCCCTATCAGGCTATCTCGCTGATGGAAGAGAAAGCGGAGGTAAAAGATAACCGCGCCAACTTCCAATAAAAAGAAATAACATAACACATACTGATAAGAGACTGTCTAACTTACTTGTTGGGTGGTCTCTTATTTTGTGTAATCCGATTGCATAAGAATCGCCGTTTGCAGCATATGCGAGAAACGCAACACACACGCATCCAAACGATAATTCTCGGCGTGGCGGGCATAGGCTTTTTCCATAGTGGCTTTCTCATCGAGGTGGTCTAACCAGTAGTCTATACGTTGCGCCAGACTATCTGCATTGCCCGCCTCAAACAGACTGCGGTCGTCCAAAGCGAACTGCTTGGTGGCAGAATCTTTACTATCCGAGATAATAGGTACCAAACCGATTGCAAAGGCTTCGATACATGCGATGGCTTCCGACTCCATATCCGACGCATGGACATACAGATCGGTTTGCCCGAGTATATCCAGCAACTGCTCTTTGGTATAATAGCCGAAGACGATAGGGTGTGCCAGCCCTTGGGATTGGCGGATATAGTCTTCCTTGAGCGGTCCGTTGCCCGCAAAGACCAGTTGGATACGGTCGGCATACTTGCTGCGCTTTGCCGCCTCAATGATAAGGTCTTGCCGTTTCTCGTGGGCAAGACGCCCAATCATGGTAATAACAATGGCATCTTGCGGGAAAGCAGTACGGGCGGTCTTATGATAGGTAAAATCACTTGCAATGCCGTTGCTGATAGCGCGAATGTCACCTGTGTAGCCGTGTGCCTTCAGCGTATCGCGCATAAACTCGGAAGGGCAATGGATATGCTCAAACCGTGAATAGATATATTTCCACCAGAGGCGGTAGGTGAGGTTTACCAGCCAACGCACTTTGCCGAGGTTAGCCCCCGAAAGGACGTTCTCGGGCTGGATATGAAATGCCACGGTTGCCGGTTTGCCAAGTTCGTCTGCTATCTGTTTGCCGAAATAAGTGATACCAAAAGGCATCATAAAATGCACTACATCGCACCAACCAATTGCCTTGCGCATAATGGTCTTATCCGTTTTGGCGAAATGGAAACCATAACTGTGTATCAGACTGTCAAACGGATAGATATGGCGTTCTTGCAATACATAATCTACTTTTGCGCACCCGTCTCCTATAGTGGACATAACACGCACTTCGTGCCCCTGACGGCGCAGTTCGCTGACAAAACGTTGACCACTGATACTGGTTCCGTTGTTGGAAGTGGCATAATCATCAATTACAAATAATACTTTCATCTTTGCAGTAGTTTTAGTTAGTACTTCTAATGGGTTTTCTCTTGCCCTACATACCTAAAACAACCATACGAGATGAAATGCAACCTCGGTATATGTATTTTTTGGAATTATTTGTCGCCGATGATATAGGAGAAGCGGACACCTATAGACCAAGGCACACCGTTCAATGCAGAACACTGCCCGTAAAGTCCGAGAATTTTGGTATTATCGAAAAGAAGGTTCAAGCCGACAGAAGGAACCAAGTCCACTCCGATTGTGGTGATGGTGCCACCCCAATGCGCAACCGGGAAATAGGGCATAAAGCCAATAGTGGTCTGCCAGCCTGTGAGATGGGGAATCGTAGAATGGAAGGGGCGGATATAATGGAAGTTGAGCGGTAATCCGAGTCCGATTTCGTGTGCCGCAGAATTGTTTTGCGGCGACATCGTATAATCCGCATTAAGACCTGCACTGAAAGCCCAATACTGCTTGAAGCGCAATCGGTAGAGCAAGTCTATCCGAGTTTGCAGTTGTGAGCCATATCCAATGGAGACAGAGGGCACGAAAGCGTGTGCAATGGGCTTGCCAACGGGCGTAGGTGCGGCAACGGGACGCATTATGTCGGGGTTGAACGGCTCTATCTTCCGCGGGTCGATATGCACGCAAATAAGAGTATTAGGGCGCAGATACTCTATAGGAATAAGCGGTTCTTGGCTTACTTTCCGTTCAACAGTGTCTGCAACAGGAAATGAAGGCGTAGTGATTTTCGCCTGAGGGGGTATGGTTAGTGCTTTTCTAACCTCTTGCTTTGCCGCCCGCTTTACCAATACAAGAATAGACTTCTTGCGAATACATTGTATTGTAGGCGGAAGGATTTTTTTGAGTATTGCTTCATAGTCATTGCTATGGAACGTGTCTGTTATTTCCGGTGCATTGGCAATATCCGACGGGCGATACATAAAAGACACACCAAACGTATGTTCAATGTCCTGCAAAACCTCATATAGAGGTGCATGCTCATAGGTACGCTCAAAGACTTCGGCTTTCGAAGTGCAAAATGCCCCAAAGGCAAGCAGTATGCAACACCACTTTTTCACTTGCGAGAGATAGTATAAGTAGTGCCCTTTCGCTGAATAGTAACAGGAAGCAATGTCTGCAAGGCATCCATAATCTCATCGATAGTAGTTCCCACCTCCGCAGCATAGTACATCGGTTCATCGGCAAGGCTCTTGTCGGCAAGGACAAAACGGACATTGTATATAGCCTCCAGTTGCTGCAACACATTACCTAACAAGCCGTTTATATCGTACATGAACTTCTCTTTCTTCGGGTAGAAACGCAGCGTCTCGCTTGGCGACATCAAGATCGTATCGGTCTTGTAGCCGACTTTCACCGAACCTTCTTGCAAAGAAATGATGTACTGCCATTCACCGGGCATGGCGAATAATGTAAAATGAGTACCGGTAACCGTGATACTATATTCGTCCACCCTGACTATAAACGGGCGTGCGGCATCTTTTGCCACCTCAAACTCGGCTTTTCCGGAAAAAGCCACCTGCCGCTTATTGGTTCCGAAATCATAGGCTATGGTCGTCTCACCCTCCATCATCACAACCGATCCGTCCGGCAATGCAAGAGTCTGCTGCTGTCCAGCAAGAGTGGATATGGGTTCACTCTTTTCCGCTGTACAGAATTTCCACACGGTGTCCTGATGATCCGCAGACACATTGGTATGCTGCTTACTATCCGAAGCAGCATATATTGGCGTATCGTTGGAAGCAGGACGCAACAGCCACAATGCGACACCTACGAGCAACAATGCCACTGCGGCAGCAGAATACCACAGATAATGGTATGAGGTTCGCCGTGAGTGTAACTGACGATGCTCCACAAGTTTCATCTTTGTTTGCATTTTTTCCCAAGCAGCAGATGCTTTGTGAGAAGGTTCAATAAGGGCTTGTTGATGCCATTCCGCCTGCCACGAAGCAAACAATTGCCGATTTTCTTCGGACACCAGCAACCAGTCATTGAGTTCCGTTTCCTGTGCCGGAGAAGCCTCTCCACGGAAGTATTGCCGGGCGATTTGGTGATAGTATTCTGTTTCCATATTGGGTGTTTTCTATTGATATAACAAGATTATATAGAGGAATGCAACCCAAAGCAAGTCTTTCGGCAGATATTTCTTCAGTGCATCCAATGCGGCATTGATGTGTTTCTCGGCAGCCTGGCGAGTAATGCCGTAGCGTTCTGCTATCTCTTTGGGCTTGAGTCCCTCGTTACGAGAGAGCAAAAATATCTCGCGCGACTTATCGCTCACGTGGGACAAGGCTTCGTTGATCTGCAGTTCCAACTCTTTGCCAATCAGTTGCATATCCGCATCGGGTGCCATATCCTGCCAGTAGAGTTGCTCCGATCCCTCCACGGCTATCAGGCTATCCAAGGATTCTGTACCGGCAATAGCACGATGTCGGAGTTCGTTGAGACAAGCGTTGCGCACCATCGTAAAAAGCAGCGACGACACATTTCGTAACTCGATGTGCGGGTTCTCCCAAATCTTCAAGAAGCACTCCTGCACTACGTCCTCTGCCGTGTTGTCCAAAATAAATTTACCCGCAAATACTACCAGACGCGGGTAGTACTCCATAAAGATTTGTTCAAAGTCAGCAGAGGTCATAGCATTATGACTTTGATTTAGGCACAGGTCTCTGGCAGACGAAGAGACCGAAGATGATGAGGAGGATGCCGAGCCATTTCGCCCAAGGGAGTTGCTCGCCGAAGAAAAGGAGCATCCAGACAGCCGTAAAGGCAGGACGGACGTTGTTGAAAGCATTGGTGCGGGTAACACCGATGGCACGGACTGTATAGCAGAAACAGATAAAGGCAATGACAGACGCTCCGAGTGCCAGATAACCTACCGCCGCCAAGGAACGCCATAGTTGGTCAGGAGCGACCTCTGCAAGGTGCGCAAAACCACTCAGACCATCGGTGAAACCGCAAAGCGGATAGAACAGGACAAGGGCTGTCAGTTGCACGTAGAAAACGGCAGTGAGCGGATTGTATTTAGAAGGAATACGGCGGAGGACAATGGTATAAAGTACGGCAGTAGAGACGGCAGCAAAAGCGCAAGCAATACCCCATGGGTTGCCGATACTGAAATCGGAAGCACCCACAAGCACCAAAAGGAGCATACCGATCGTGGAAACCAGAATACCCAAGATATTGTATCGCGTAATATGCTCACGCAAGATGACAGCAGCAAAGAAAGGAGCCAGGACAGGACTCGTGGAGAGCAACGCCTCGGCGATAGTGGGCGAAGAGAGAGCATCGTAACTGAACGTCTCCAAAATATAATAGAGGAACGGCTGGAAAATACCTCCCAGAACGAAGAGCGGCACATCCTTCTTATCCACCTTCTGCAAGCATAGCATCTTATTTCGTCTGGCACAGAGACCGATGACAAGCATCAACAGTACTGCCAACGTAAAACGGATGACAATCATCGTCATCGGCGGCAGCACCACAAGGGCTTCCTTGATGGCAATACCGGCTGCCGACCAGATGAGCATAGAGAGGAGGACGGCGATATAGGGGAGGAGACGGTTCACAATTTGTAAATTTGCAAATGAGAAAATTTGTACATGAGCAGAATCAAATTAAAAAAAATCCCCTATTCTTGCTCGGGGCTGACCGCCCAACTATTTTTTGCGATACCTGCCATACGCTCCATGGTGTGGTGGGCAAGGGTACGCAGACGCTCCACCTCCGCACCGCGCGGGTTGTTGCGGTCGGGACAAATCGGTTCGCCTATCTCCACCTGCAAGAGCGGCAGTTCTTTTTTACCGAACAGGCGGTAGATGCCCGTGCGTTCGCGGTAAGTAATGACACACGGCAGTAGGGGCATATTGTACTTGTAGGACATAGAGAAAGCCCCCTTTTGGAACGGACGGAGCGGCTTATAGAAGTCCCATCGTGCCGCCTCGGGAAAGATATGAAACCAATAGCCACGGCGATGGAACTCATCGAAGGCTGCATTGAACTTTTTCAAAGCAGCGATACCGGCTTCTTGCGGCGGAATAGGAATACCGCCGACCACATTAAGGAAGAAATTGTCCTTGGTGGAGAAATTGGGTGCAAACATCGGAATACGCGTGGTATGCTTGGCGTGAACAGCAAGCAGGACACACGGGCAATCAAGACGATAGCAGTGGTTGGCAATGGTGATAGCCCCGCCGGCGAGGACATCCTTGTACTTTTTCAAGTTCTCGCGCCCTTTGAAGCGCAAGCCCATCTGCACATGCAGTTTGATGCCGAGCCCGACCTTGAGCAATAGCCCCCACATTGACCAGTTGAGGAAACGAAATTTCTTGCTGTCGTTCAGATACGGGTAGTTCTCATCCACCACCACATTGCGGTCATAAACCGGTTTATAGAGGCGTGCATACGGGTCGTCCTCGGGGTAGTCAATGCCCATATCAGGAATATATACATCCGGTTCGGTCTCCAATTCTGCGTAACGTTTATTCATATTTCTTTGAATTAGCAATTAAAAATTAACAATTAACACACATAGCATACACCGCCTATCCTATGCACATCCTATGCGCATCCACCTTACTTCTGCAATGCACAATGCATAATGCGCAATGCACAATTATTAACATTTCAGCAACACCCATTATGCATTGTGCATTATGCATTGTGCATTACTCTACTTGGCAGAAGCGGGCTCCGATGGCGCGGGCGGAGGCACCGTCGGTGTCGTCGCGGTCGCCGATGAATAGGCAATGTGCAGGCTGTATATTCAGGCGTTTGGCAACCTCTTCCGCGCACTCCTTCGCCGGTTTGAGTCCGCCCAACGAGGGGGCAGAGACTACAAATTCGAACATATCGGCGTGCAGCCCGAGAGCGAAGAGTTTCTCCTCTACAAAACCGTAATCGGAATAGACCACCACACGCATATGACGCTTGCGGCACTCCAATAAAAACGTGCCGAACCACAGCTGCGGACGGTAGTACTGTTTCAGAGTACGTACCATAGACGGCATATACTTACGAAAATACCACCAGCGTGCCATAGCAGGCGTAAACGACCGTCCCTGCGCCATACGGCTGAAAAACTCGGTATAGAACGCCTCTTTATTGCCTATATATATGCCTCGCATAGCCTTGCGCGTTTTCTGCTCGGCAGAAAGCAATGGCAACCACAATATATTGCGGATGATGAGATGTGCGGGCAGACAGCGTTTGTTGTAGATAGTGCCATCCAAATCCAAGACAACTGCTTCGATGTCGGCAGTCAGTACATCAGGAGTCAGCGGAGCCATAGTTGCTATTGTTTACGTTTTGCTTGCCGTTTGGTGCGTCGTTCCTGACGGCGGTTCTCGCGTGCGACAGCACGTTTCTCGCGCTCCATACGGCGTTGTTCCATACGGTCATCAATAACGTTAGCCTGCTCAATGATTGTTGAAGCCACACGCTCCATTCCCGTCTCAATACGCTCTATAAGGCTGAACTTGTTGCGTCGTTTCTCGTCCTGCATCAGCAGATTGAACTTAAACTGCCCGTCACGGAATCCGTCGCGCAGGCAAGCCGCCTTAAACCGCGCGTACGCGTTATTAAGGAGTATATGCGCCTGCGGGTCGTGCAAGCGGAACGAAGCCCGCTTGGACTCGTATTCGATATTGATGGTTTGGAGGTGCTTGTCCACCACTTTGGTGAACTCGTCCGCCTCTTTCTGCCCGATACGCTCGTCCTCGAACTCGTAATAGAAATGGTAGAGCGACTCTTTGACATCGGCAAAACCGACAAAGAACTTAGTCTTGATACCCGTTTCATCCTCGGCTTCGTGCACCGCCTGGATGAACTGCGGTTCGTAGAGTTTTTCGCCCGTCATCGAGACGATACCATTCACTTTCGACACCATGTGTACAGTGGGGGTATTGTAGTACTTGCCGCCCACCTCGACGAGGTCGTTCATGTTGTAGCGGAAAAGCCCCGAATAGGTGGTAACATAGGCACAATAGCGTTTGCCTTGCTCCAACTCGTTGATTTGCAGGAAATGTTTGTTCGGTGTATCAAGTTCGCTTTCCTCCACAAACTCATAGTAATGGAACTGCGGGAAAAGTACCGACTCGTTGGTCTCGTCAAGCGCAAAGCCGAAACGGCACTCGGTTGCGATATAGCCCAACTCCTGGTAGTAGGTCTTATCCCAGTCGAAAGCGTCCATATACTTGTCCATATAGATTTTCGTATTGCCGCATTTCCACGTACTGAGGTACTGCAACCACGGCCAATAGTCTTTCGGTAGCAGTTGGCCCTTCTCGCGCAGTATTTGGCGCAATTCCTCGGCACGCTCCGGTTGGGGCGACATATAGGGCTGCAATTCCTCGCGGATATGGGACGAGATGTCGAAGTCGTAACTCAGAGACCCGCGTTCGATGTCCTCTATCAGTTCCTCGGCGTGCTCGTCCACGGTACGCATCAGTTCGAGGATAGTGGATGGGTTGGCGGTGGACCACAGCGTTACATCGCGGTGCTGCATCGCCAGGCGCATCAATGTGTAGTTGCGGGCGGAATAGTCGGCGATGGACATCACCGATGCCGGAGCGGTGTAGTGCTTTTTGATAATAGACGGTATGTCACGTACCAAAACGCCGCTCACCGAGCCGAACAGTGTGCCATCGGGCGCATAACCCTCCACCTCCTTGCCCACGATGGGGAATATATGCCCTGCAAAGATACGGCTGCGGTGCTTGACAAAATTCCATGTCCAGATATGCGACATCTTGCCATAGACATCCTTCAGGTACTTGTGCGTCATCGGAATCCATTTGGGTTCGCTGGTGGTACCACTGGTGGTGGCGTACATATCCGGTTTACCGGGGAAAAGAATATTCTCCTCTCCGTGTTTGCAGCGCTCCACATAGGGGCGAAGCGTCTCAAAACTGTTGTTTACGGGAACATACTGCCGATAGAGACGGAACAGGTCGTCTGCATTGGTGGCTGAGAGAATCACATCGAAATGATGTTCCTTGCCATATACCGTATCACGGGAGATGTTCAGAATGTCGCGCAATGTTTTTTCTGCTGCGTGGCGCGGATGCCTGCTCCAAAACCGCAAACGCATCATCTGGCTTCCGCCCACCAAACACAACATTGTGTTGATTAACCAAGGATAAGGCAATGCCTTACCGTGGTTGTCTAAATATG
Organism: uncultured Bacteroidales bacterium; assembly: GCA_934728255.1. GTDB lineage: Bacteria > Bacteroidota > Bacteroidia > Bacteroidales > Paludibacteraceae > Colicola. The sequence continues at coordinate 11,154 of CAKVEC010000006.1, read as the reverse complement.
GTTTCTTTTTCATAATGGTTTCGTGTCATTATCTCCAATTGCACCTGCCTGCGAGGCTGTTGCTGTAGAGATAAACGGTTTGTCAAATAGTCCATTTTTCCAAGAAAACAATCCTATTACAACAAAAACCACCGCAAAAGTACACTTTTTTCCCCATATATGCAAGCAAAAGTGCAAAATCGCCACTAAGCATTTAGACAGGAAGCAGCAAAAAACGTGTAAAATTAGGGGGAATTTGTAGATATTTCGTGCGCTATATAGTATAAGGTGTTGTCATATCGAGAAAAAGATATATCTTTGTAGCATAATTTTGTAACCAATTACTATTTCAATGAAAACATTTTCCACATTGTGTATGGCGGTGGTGGCAGCAATGACACTGCAAGCACAAAACGTAGTAGAAAAACGGCTTTACACCACCGATTTTCAAGATTGGGAGGCAGTCAAAAGCACCACAACGCCGAGCACCAAGACCGTAACCACCCAAGCAAGCAAAGAGCAGTTGGACATCACGTTTGCCGAAGTTGAGATCAACCCGACTGGCGTAAAAGGACAATTCTCCAACACCGAAGTCATTACGGCAGGTTATGCTATGGCTGCCAAGACGGCTACCCCGTATATCGAGACCTCCGTTCTCAAAAACGTAACACGGGTGGAGTTTGTACATGCCGCCACCGGTAGCAGTCGCGGTTGGGGATTGCTGTGCAAATCGCCCGATGCACAAAAATGGGACACGCTAAGTACGGCTTTCTGCACACAGGCAGGTATAAAAAACACGGTTGAGGTCAACCGCGAGAATGTACAACTGCGCTGGTTCAATCTCAACGCCGTGCAGAACGCCTATATGACAGAGTTTACTATCTATGGCAATGTAGAGGTCCTTCCGCGTACATTCAAAGACTTTGAAATAGACCTTACACAGGAAAATCCCGTTCTCCCCGCCGGTGTACAAGGCAGCGGTGCAAGTTACAACGGGGCGCAGCACGGCTGGGTGGACTATACCATCGGTTTTAAGGTGGACGGTCCCGTACGCCTGACCATAGGCGGCTGCCAATATGCTAACCAGAATGCCACGGTTACATCGGGCAACAGCAAGACCCTGCTCGCCACCATCGATACCAAGTCGGTCGGCTGCTACCACAACGGGGGCACCGCCACGTGGACATACAACGTGGAAGAAGCCGATTCGCTCATCGTCTATTGCGGTCAGTACTGCCCGTATATCAAAGTAGAGGCGTGCGACTATGTAGAGAGCCATACCGTGGTCTATTTCGACCAGAACGGCACCCGTCTCGGCGCAGAGGAAGTGCTGCACGGCACGGCGTTTGCACCCAAATACGGCACCAGCGATCTGACAATAGCCGATGGCTTCGCTTTCCGCGGTTGGACTACCAATATGGGTATCAAGGTGGCAAATGGTACGGCTATCGAGGCGGATCTGAAAGTATATGCCTTGGTAACGGAAATCGAAAAAGCCGCCGTAGGCACACACTATACATACAATTTGACCAAAGCATCGTGGTATCAGGAAGACCACGAGTGTATCACCATCACAGGCGGCAAATACTACAACAACCACGGTTGGAATATCGCTGCCGGCGGTACGATAGAAATAGCAGTGGCAGACAAAGCCTACATACAAGTGGCTAATTGCCAATACTCGGCGGAAGCCAATGTTACGGTAACAAGCAAACAAGGCAAGGCGGATGTCGCTACTTTCCCTGCCAAAGCCGAATCGGACGGCACAACAACCACTTTCTTCTACAACGGTGCTGCGGACACACTGGTGCTGACCTTTGGCGGACAAACCTACCTCCACAGCGTAGCGGTTTACAACGTGGCAAACGAGATTCTGAAAGACGCAAGCGGAATGTATATCGTTCCTGCAGGCGATGCGGCTTCGCTGTTGCTTACGCTCATGCAACTGCAGGACGGCGACCGTGTTTTCCTGCCCAACGGCATCTACGACCTCGGTGAGACCGTCCTCACACAGGTCTCGGCAAGCAATGTGAGCCTCATCGGACAATCCATGGAGGGTGTGATCATCAAAAACGCCCCCGATGCCGTCAACGAATCTATCAACAACACCGCCACACTCCTGCTCACGGGCAACAACATCTATCTGCAAGACCTCACCCTGCAAAACGCTCTGGATTATTACAAAAACAATAACGGTCGTGCGGTCGCTCTCTGGGACAAAGGCACACATACCATCTGCAAAAACGTGCGCCTGCTCTCCTACCAGGACACCTACTATTCCAACAAGATTGGTGCCGTGCGCTATTTCGAGGACGGCGAGATTCACGGTACCGTGGACTATATCTGCGGTGACGGAAGCGTCTTCTTCGAGAATGTACTGCTCTACTGCGAAAAACGCAATGTCACCGGCGGCGGGAGCGATGTCATCACCGCCAGCAACGCCGACCAAAACGACAAAGGCTATGTCTTCAACCGCTGCCGTATTCTGTCGGAATGTCCGATTGTATCGTTCGGCCGCGCTTGGAACAACGCCCCGCAATGTGTCTTCCTCAATACCGTTGCCGACTACAGCAAAGGCGAGTTCGGTTTCATAGACGAAGGCAAAATCGCCCGATGGACACTGCAAGGTATGAATGTGCTGCCACACATCTTCGGCGAATACAACACCACCGATACCGACGGCAAAGTCATCAACCCTGCAAGCAACCTCATCACTTTTACCTATAAGGACGACACCAAGCAGTTGGAGACCATCCTCTCCGCAGACCTGGCTGCCCAATATGCCTATATCGCTTTCTTTAGCAATTGGAATCCCGCCTCCGAAACAGCCCAGGAATCGCTCTACTATACCATCCAAGACGGGGCTGTCGTATGGGAGAGCACCACGGCAACACTCTTCCTTATCGAGCAAAACGGTACTGCCACTTTTGTCACCGAACTGCCTGCTGCACTCGAAGAGGGCATGACCGTCCGCGCTGCCAATGGTCGTGGCGGCTTCGGTCCTGCCGCTATCAACGGCAAACGCCCTTTGGCTATCGACCACACCACGGCTAACAGACAACAAACCTGCAAACGTATCGAAAACGGGCAAGTGGTCATCCTGCACGAAGATACATGCTATTCTATAGCAGGAAACGTACTATACTAACCTGTACAACAAGACCTTGCAAAAGGCTGCCTCATCTATGCAGGCAGCCTTTTTTGCTATCCCAATACTGCAAAAATATACAAACCTTACATTATTGTAAGTAAATCCTTGGCAGTATCAAAAATTTGTCGTACTTTTGCACCCGGTTTCATTCATACAACCCTATGAAGAATAAAAAAGAAGAAATACTGCAAGCAGCGGAGGAAGAGTTTGCCCGCAACGGATACGAGGGGGCAAACATCTCCCGTATCGCCAAGCGGGTGGGCGTAACCCATGTGCTACTCTACTACCATTTTCAGAACAAAGAGAACCTCTTTACCGAGGTACTGCAACGCAAAATTGAGCAGTTCATCCAGTCCGTTCTCCCCTCCGAGGGCACAGAGGATCTCCTCTTTATGGAGAATATTGACAATCTTATCCGGCAGAATTTCAGCCTTATGGCAAAGAATGCCATGCTGGCACGCCTGCTGGTCAACGAAACTTGCCAGATGCCCACTATGCTCTGCGATATAGCCCATAAGCAGTACGGCGAACACCTTACGCAACTCCAACTTGCTTTGGATAGAGAGGCGGAAGCAGGGCATATCGTCCCCACCAATGCCGAGCACCTGATGCTCACCATCTGTTCGCTCAACATCATGGCGGTACTCGTGATGCCTGCCGTCGAGAACCTCCTCACCGAGCAATCACAAGACGCTGAACCGGTGCAACTACAACGCTTGGAGGATAATATCCGGTATATACACTCCCTACTCACCGAAGGTACAAAGTAAGTACTTTGCGTTGATAATATCGGGTGATTAACGGGTGATTATCGGGTGATTAACGGGTGATTATCGGGTTGTTCTCGAATGAATACTGAATGAATAACGAATAATGATAGAAACAATATGAAGACTAACAAGTATCTGCAACTTTGCCTTTTTATAGGCTGTATCGCCCTTATGGCAAGTTGCTCAGACCCCGTCAAATCGCGTTTGGGCGGCTATAGTTACCAAATCGCCAAACAGGAAATAACCATCGACGATACCATTTCCATTGTGCTGACGGGCGAAATGGGTTCTCTGCAGATGGAGCAGGTAAAAGACGACAATATCCTGCTCACATTCAATAGTCTGAAAGGCGATGTCTATACCACCACGGGCAGAATTGACAACGACGAAATCGTCCTGCAACCCTTTGAGCGTACCCTGGCGGTAACCTATACCATTACGCAGGAAGACTTGCTCCGCCCCGTGGACAAAACCATCACCGAGACCTACAACATCGAGGTGTCGGGCAGTGCGGAAATGCACGAAGAGACCATTCATTTTACCCTCCGATACAGCGGTACAGGTGTCAGCAACGACAAACAACTGGTCGGCGAGGACATACTGATGGTGGCAAAGCACAATTAACAATTTGTAAATGGGTAAATGTGCAAATGTGTAAATTGGTAAATTCAGGAATGAGGAAATTGGTAAATATAATGCTCTGTGCCGCTTTGCTGTGCCTTGCGGGGTGCGACAAGTTGCCTATGAACAAAAAGCCGCAGTATGAGGTACACCCGCTCAAGGTGGAGGTGCAGACGATGGACAAGCAGACGCGTGTGAACACGCACACGTATGTGGGCAGGATAGAAGAGGCGTCAAGTGTGCCGTTGAGCGTACAGACCGCGGGGCAGGTAACGGCAGTCTATGTCAAGAAAGGCGACCATGTAAAGGCGGGGCAGGAACTGCTGCGTTTGGACGATACGCAGGCGAAGAACGCCCTGCAGGTAGCCAACGCCACCCTCAAACAGGCGCAGGACGGCTACCAACGCGCCAAACAGGTCTATCAGGAGGGCGGCGTTACGGAGCAGAAGATGGTGGAACTGAGCAGCCAACTGGAACAGGCACGCTCTATGGCGGCGATGTCGCGCAAGTCGCTCAACGACTGTGTGCTACGTGCGCCCAACGACGGCGTAATAGGCGAGTGCAAAGCCAAAGCGGGACAGGTGGTCGCCCCCGGACTGGGTCTGGTAACGCTGCTGGATATGGAGGGCTACAACGTTACGTTTGACGTGGTGGAAGGCGACATCACGTCCATTCAGGTGGGCGACAGCGGCAGCGTGGTGGTGGAGGCTATCGGCAAGACCGAAGTACCAATCTGTGTTACGGAGAAAAACCTGCTCGCCAACACGATAGCGCACACCTATACCGTTACGGCGTTTGTCTCCAACCCGTCGGACGAGTACAAGCAGCAACTGCTGCCGGGTATGGTGAGCAAGGTCCGGCTCCGCTCGCAGAGCGTATCGGGCTATTTCGTACCTGCCGCCTGTGTGCAGACGCTCACAAGCGGGGCATCGGTCTGGGTGGTAGAGAACGGTATCGCCACACGCCGACGAGTAGAGATAGGTCAGTATGCCTCGGGCGGCGTACTCATCACCCGCGGTCTCCACGAGGGCGACCAAGTAGTCGTAGAAGGCTTCCAGAAACTATACAACGGGGCAAAGGTAACTTACTAGAATAGAGAAAACCATTTGTACATTTGCATAAATAATACTAACTTTGTGCATTAAATAAAAACAAAAGTGAGACATTTCAAATTCATAGACCTCTTTTGCGGCATAGGCGGTTTCCACCAAGCCATGGCTAATCTCGGCGGGGAATGTGTCTTTGCATCGGACATTGATGCCGATTGCCGCAAGACCTATACCCGCAACTATGGACTTCAACCCGAAGGCGATATTACCCGCATTGATGCCAAAGACATCCCTGCACACGATGTCCTTTGTGCAGGCTTTCCTTGCCAGTCGTTCTCCAAAGCCGGCAAACGGCTTGGCTTTGCGGACGAAACCAAAGGCACGCTTTTCTTTGATATTGCACGTATTATGCAATACCACCAACCCAAATATGCACTCCTTGAAAATGTCCGAAACCTCGCTTCGCACGACCATGGTAACACGTGGAATGTCATACACGATACATTGGTACGGATAGGCTACAATGTCAGCCCCGAACCGGTCATCTTCAGCCCGCACTACATCGGTATTCCGCAACACCGCGAGCGTGTGTTTATCATGTGCGTGCGAAAGGACATCGGCACACTCCCCGATTTCTGTTTCAACGAGAGCAATATCCCCGCCTGCTGTATCGATGATATTCTGCAAGACGAAAGCGAAATACCCAATCTGCAAAAATACCTGCTCAAACCCGAACAAATCCAATGGATTGACCTCTGGAACGAGTTCATACAAGGTATTCATTGCGCCAAACTACCCGGTTTCCCCGTATGGGCTGACAGTCTCTGCGAACTGCAGGACAACCCGATGATGGGGCAGTGGGACACCCTACCCGGTTGGCAACGCAATTTTATCCTCAAAAACAACGAACTCTGGAAACAGAACAAAGAGTTTATCAATACTTGGCTCCAAAAAGCCAAACAATGCCCCCTGTTTTTCGGCGCAAAAGCCAAATTGGAATGGCAGGTGGGCGTGGACGAAAAGAACCCCGACCTATGGCAGCATATTATGCAAATCCGTCCGTCCGGACTGCGGGTCAAACCCGGTACGTATTTCCCAGCGCTGGTGGCTATTACTCAAACCTCTATTGTGGGCAAGCGCAAGCGTTTCCTCACACCGCGCGAGTGCGCACGTTTGCAGAGTTTCCCCGATACATTCCAATACGACGACAAAGATGCACAGGCATACAAACAGTTCGGCAATAGTATCAATGTCGGACTGGTGGAACTCTTTGCACGCTATATGTTCGGCGACCCCGAAATACAACAGCGTTATTCCCGAACCGTCCAATATGCACAACAAAAGCCTTCTGTTAAAATCATACGGAAGTCCAAAGCAAATACATACGATTATCCCACTTTATTTCCTGTAGCAGGGTTCTAGAAGCATCGCAAAAGCGGTGCTTCTTTTACTACAAAGACACTTATTGTTGGTTAAAATATGGAAGAAAGAGACGAATTAAAGCAACTGGGCAACCGCCTAAAAACGAAACGGGAGCAACTGCAACTCACACAGGAGGAGTTTGCTGCCAAGTGCAAACTTACCAAAAACTATATCGGTATGTTGGAGCGGGGCGAGCGCAATCCATCGTATCTGACTTTGCTCCAAATAGCCCGTAACCTGAAAGTTTCACTCAAAGAACTTATATAAAATGCTTCACACGAACACACTCTATGAAATTCAGCACAACAGCAATACAGGCGTTGAATATGAAATAGCCCTTTTCTATGTCTTGTTGCCCCAAGAAGAGGAAAAGGCACAAGTACTTGCCGCTATCAATCTGCGCACCAATGCAGAGGAAATAAAACGAATCATTCACATAACGGACAAGACTATTATTGAGCAGGCACTCGCAGCACAAGGCTTGTCTTACAAAGATTGCTCCTTCGAGACACAAAACGACCTAGTCGGTCCTGCCGATATTGTCCTCTATCTCACCAATGGGCAGCAACTAGGCTTGTCCGTCAAATTTGCCAACACCTGTACGCTCAATGTAACCGGATTACGTTTCATAACCCAACAGCAAAAAGAGCAGTTGCAACAGCAACTCAAAGAATATACCCGCCTTTATATAGAGGAAATGCAACAGCAATATGGTGCCGTCTCCAACTGGTTCCGTTTACGCAAGCCGAGCCGGACCACAGACGCTTTTATCGACCTTATACGGGATGCCGTGATTGCCAATTGGAACCATATCCCTGACAAAGTCCGACTGTTGCAAGACCTTTATCACGCCGATTCTCCAATCAACTATTGGGTGGCGGAATATACCCGCAAAGGATTGACTATCAATACGCACCCAACCAAGATTGATGTCGTGCAAGCCGACAGGGTTACCCTCGCCAAGCATGAGACATCTTTCGTAGCGTTCTATTTGGACGGTGAGCGTATCGGACATATGCAGGTAAAGTTCAACAACGGCTTTGTGGAACGCTGCAAAAAAGCGCACCCTGATTTTTCTGTGGAAGGCATTGCTATGGCATACGGCAAACCCTTCTCTTCGTGGAACTTCAGTATCGAAAGAAAATAAATTTTCCCGTTTCGGAATGAAAAAACGCAATCACATAGAGGGTGCTATGCGCAACCATAACCTGGTGTTGCTGGTTGTGCTGGTGCTGACGGCGGTAGGTATATGGTCGCTGCCGAAGATGAACAAGGACGAGTTCCCGCAGTTCACTATCCGCCAGGGCGTGGTGGCTGCCGTCTATCCGGGTGCCACGGCGCAGGAGGTGGAGGAGCAGGTTACCATCCCGCTGGAGGATTTCCTCAATAGTTATGTGGAGGTGGACAAAGCCACCACCTACTCCACCACGGAGGACGGTATCGTCTATGTCTATGTGTCGATACGCAACTCCGTGAAGTCGAGTGCGGACGCATGGACGAGTATCCGTGCGGGTCTCGACCTCTTCAAGAAGACGAGCCTGCCTGCAGGCGTCTTGCAGATAGTGGTGGTGGACGATTTCGGCAGCACGTCGTCGATGCTGCTTGCCGTGGAGAGCGACGAGCGCAGCCCGCGCGAACTGGAGTCGTACGCCCGCCAACTCTGCACCCAACTGCGGACTATCCCCGAGATGGGCAAACTCAAGATTCTCGGGGCGCAGCACGAGGAGATAGCCGTTACCATAGACGCGGCACGCCTCTCGGCGTACGGTATCGACCAGAAAGCGTTGCAGATGTCGCTTATGCTGCAAGGCTTCCGCACGCTCAGTGGCAGCCTGCAAGGCAGTACGGGGCTGCAGGTGGCTATCCCCTACACCAGCGAGCGCGAGATAGCCGAACAGATAGTATGGTTCGACCCCGCCACGGGGGCGACTGTCCGCCTCAAGGACATCGCCACTATAGAGCGCCGTTACCCCGATGCGGACAAGTTCGTGGAGTTCTACACGGGCGACGCCGATGCCGCTATCTCGCCCGACCGCTCGTGTCTTATTCTGAATATGGAGATGGTGCCGGGCAACAACATCGTGGCATTTGGCAACAAAGTGGAGCGGGAGTTGGAGAAAGCCCGTGTGCAACTGCCGCCCGACGTGCATTTCCACCGCATCACCGACCAGCCGAAGGTGGTGGACGACTCCGTCAAATCGTTTATGCGCGACATCGTGCTGTCCATCATCGTGGTGATAGCCGTTATGCTGGTGCTTTTCCCGCTCCGCACGGCGCTGGTGGCCTGCACGGGCGTACCGGTCTGCACCGCCATCGCCATCGGACTGATGTACCTGACGGGTATCGAACTCAATACCGTCACCCTTGCCGCCCTCATCGTGGTATTGGGTATGATTGTGGACGACTCCGTGATAGTCATCGACGGCTATACCGACCTGCTCGACCGCGGACACAGCCGCTGGTATTCGGCGGCGGTCAGCACCGAGCAACTCTTTGTGCCGATGGCACTCGCCACCTGCTCCATATCGGGTATGTTCTTCCCCATGACCAAGATCATCACGGGGCCGTTGGGCGACTTTGTGCAACTCTTTCCGTGGGCAATCCTCTTTGCCCTGACCGCCAGTATCTTCTATGCCACGTGGGTAACGCCCTATATGGCTACACGCTATATCCGCCGCCGCAAGCCCGACGAACTGGGGTGGTTCGAGCGCAGGCAGAACCGCTTCTTTACCGCTCTGCAAAACGGCTACAAGCGACTGCTGACTGCCTGTTTCCATCGCCCGTGGGTGGTATATACCGTGCTTGTTCTGTGCCTTGCCGCAGGCGGTTACCTCATGGTGGCGCAACTCAACCTGCAACTGCTACCCAAGGCGGAGCGCGAGTGCTTTGCCGTAGAGATACACCTGCGCGAAGGCTCATCGGTGGAGCAAACCGCACAGGTGGCGGACTCGCTGGCGCGGCTGATGCGTACCGACAAGCGTATCACCTCTATCACCTCGTTTGTAGGGCAGGCAAGTCCGCGGTTCCACGCCACCTACACGCCGCAGATGGCGAAGCCGAGTTATGCGCAGTTTATCGTCAATACCACGTCCACCAAGGCGACGGCGGCGATATTGAAGGAATACACACCCCGCTACGAGAACTATTTTCCCAATGCCTACGTGCGGTTCAAGCAACTGGACTACCAGGCGGCGAAGAACCCGCTCGAGGTGCGCTTCAAGGGCGATGACCTCGATGCCATCGTGCCATACAGCGACAGCCTGCGCCGCTATATGTCGGAGCAACCGGAACTAACGTGGGTGCACTCGGACTACGACCAATTCGCCGAGCAGACCCGTATCACCCTCCGCGAGGACGAGGCGACGCGCTTGGGCATCACCGAGACCACCCTCTCGCTCTATCTGGGCAGCCTGACCAACGGCACCCAACTGACCACCGTCTGGGAGGGCGACTACGGCGTACCCGTGCTGCTCTATACGGCGGGGGCGGACAAGATGACCATTGACCAACTGCAAGACCTGATGGTACCTACCGCCTACCCGACCGTGTGGGTGCCGCTGCGGCAGGTGGCTACCCTCACCCCCGAATGGCACCGCGCGTCTATCGAGCATCGCAACTCGGTGAGAACCATCACCGTGGGTTGCGACCTGCGCGGTACAACCAGCCAGGTAGCCGCCGAGAAGAAAGTGAAGGCGTGGATACACGACAACCTGCAAGACCTGCCCGAGGGCGTGAGCATCTCGTATGGTGGACTGAGTGCCATCAACGGCGAGATGGTGCCGCCTATTATGTGGAGCGTGGTGGCGGCGTTGCTGGTAATGTTCGTGCTGTTGCTCTACCACTTTGGCAAAGTGTCGCTGGCGTTGCTTACGTTGTCGAGTGCCGTACTGTGTATCTTCGGGGCGTTTGTGGGGCTGTATGTGTTCGGACTGGACATCTCGATAACGGCGGTACTGGGTATAGTGAGTCTGATAGGTGTGATTGTGCGCAATGCGATAATGATGTACGAATACGCGGAGGACTTGCGCCACAAGGGCTACGGCGTGCGTGAGGCGGCTTACGAGGCGGGTATGCGTCGTATGCGTCCTATCTTCCTCACCACCGCCACCACCGCCCTCGGCGTCATACCGATGATTATCGCCCATACGAGCCTGTGGATGCC
>CAKVEC010000005.1 GCA_934728255.1 uncultured Bacteroidales bacterium | reverse complement strand
TTCGTATCCTTTTATATGTTATTCTTATTCTATCATTTAATCATTCTCAATAGCCTATTTTACATAATTCACATTATATTGCATTAGCCAATAGGAACTTCGGGGGCGGTTTTGCGGATGAGATTCTTTAGAACATCACCGGGACCGAACTCATAGAAAGCAATCTTATTACTTGCATTATTCTCTGTGCTTACACTATTGTTTGCATTACTTGCGTTATTATCCCCATAACTTGTATTACTGCTTGTATTACTACTTGTATTACTGCTTGTATTGTACTTATTATTTGCATTACTTGCAGAGAGCATATTTTTTATGGATTGCGTCCAGAGAACGGGCGATGTGAGTTGCAGGAGCAGATTCTGACGGATTTGCTCCGGATCAGTGTGTGGCTGCGCGTCCACATTCTGATAAATCGGACAAAACGGTTTGTGAAAATCTGTTTTTAAGATGGCGGCTTTCAGTTCCTCCGCTGCGGGTTGCATAAGCGGCGAATGGAACGCACCGCCCACCTGCAGACGCAAAGCACGCTTGGCACCATTGGCTTTCATCAGTTCGCAAGCCTTTTCAACCCCGCTGACCGTACCGGAAATAACCACCTGCCCGGGGCAGTTGAAATTGGCAGCCACTACCACATCATCGGTAATTTGGCAGCATAAATCCTTTACTTTTTCGTCCTCCAAACCTAAAACCGCCGCCATTGTACCCGCCTGTATTTCACATGCCTGTTGCATAGCGTGAGCACGGCGGCTAACTAATAAAAGCGCGTCTTCAAAGCGAAGAGCACCACAAGCAACCAATGCGGAGTATTCGCCCAAACTATGACCAGCCACCATGTCAGGTTTCTCAATGGTCATCAGGCGCGAAGCCACTACGGAATGGAGAAAAACAGCCGGTTGCGTAACGGCTGTCTGCTTGAGGTCTTCAGCAGACCCCTCAAACATAATATCAGTGAGACGGAAACCTAATAAACGGTTCGCTGTTTCGCACATCTCGCGTGCCTCCGGATAGGCATCGTACAAATCTTTGCACATACCCGTAAACTGCGCTCCCTGTCCGGGAAAAACAAATGCTTGCATCATCTTACATTCAAAATTCTTTTCTTTTCAATACGGGTGCAAAGATACGTAAAAAAAACGAATGGTGCAAGCATTCCCCTACCCTATAACTTCCCTACACAATACTTTCTTCTGACATCTCACATAACTCAACTTAAAAACGAATATCTATGCCGCCCACGGCAGTGGCAAGGGGCATCGGATAGCCGGCATTGATTTCGTAGCGTTGTGCAAGGAGGTTTTCACCGCGCACCCAAAGTCTCACATACTTGCAAACTTGCACCTGTCCGCGGAGGTTCCAAAGCACAAAATTCTGCTTCTGAATTGGCGAAACGGATGTATATAAACCATTGATATACTGCACTCCTGTGGATACAGACCAACGCTTGTCGCGATAGAGCGCACCGACATAGAGTTTGTGTTCAGGGGCAGCCACAACCGGTACTTTCATATAAAGGTAACTATAGTTGGCATCCACCGACCACGTCTCATTGATACGCCACGCCACCTGTGCTTCGGCACCCGCATTGTCTATCTTGCCCGAGTTCTGATTGAGCATCCCTGCGCCGTTGGGATTGGGCAATGTGAGAATGATGTTTTTGCCGTCAATATAAAACGCATTGAGGGAGTATGTCAGTCGCCCGTCAAGTAGCCGCTCGGAAAGCGAGAGTTCGTAACTCCACAGGCTCTCGGGTCGCAAGTCTGGGTTCTGCGGCGGAAAGAGATACATCTCTTTGAGCGTCGGGTTGCGATAGCCTTTGTTGGCAGAGAGTTTGAGTTCGATAGCATACGGCAGATGTACCGCTACGCCTGCCTGCGGCACCCATGCCAATCCGGTAAGCGTATGATAATCAATACGAACACCCGCATTGAGCGTTACCCAAGACGTGATATGCTGACGGAAATCAAGGTAACCAGCCACCTCATGTACGGTGCGGTTGATGAGCGTGTCGGCTTGTCCGTTGCGGTCGCCCTCAATATAGATATTGCGTGCACGACCACCGAAAGCAAAATAATCCACCCCGACAGTCAGTCGGTTGCCACGAAACATTTGTACACTCTGATAGGCAGAAACGCCCGCCATATAATCGTGCGAATCAAAGCGATAGGCTTTCGGTGCAGCCCCTTCGGCATAACCGTCGTTGATATAGTGGTGCCCGAAATTATAAAAACCGCTGATACTTCCCGATGTACGATTGTAGATGTTGTTTAGCGAAAGGGAAGTCATTCCGCGGGTAATGTGTTGGTCGGCATCCTCCAAAGGTTGCGATACCGTCCCCGGTTGCGAGGCATTGAAATGCGTAACATTGACATCGGCGTTGATATTCCACTGCGGGGAGATGTCGTAACCGAGTTTGGCATAACCGCCATACTGCTCAAACTGCATATTCTCGCGATGCCCGTCCGTACGGTTGTATGAAGCACTGACCACAGATGTAACCCCCTTCATATACAGGCGGTTATTCACTTCCGTCTCCAGTGTATTGTAGGCACCGTAGCCGGCATGTATCTGCGTCTGCACCCCTTCTTGCGGTTGGCGGGTAACGATGTTGATGACACCGCCCATAGCATTGGATCCATACAATACAGAGGCAGGTCCGCGCAGCACTTCCACCCGTTCCGCCATCAGCGATTGGTAGGAGTCGGCAATGGGATGCCCCATCAAGCCCATATACTGCGGGTGCCCGTCAATAAGCACCATCATCTGCCCTGTGCTGCCGCTCAGTCCACGCAACGAGACAGCCCCCGATGCACCGCCCGACACACCATAACCCATCACGCCACGTGCCGTAGCGAATAGTCCGGGAACCTGCTCGGTAAGGATGGGCAAAAGTGATGGTTGAATAGTTTGCTCTATATCGGTGCGGTTGATAACAGAGACGGTTTGCGAAAGATGGCGCACATCGGTCCGGCTGCGCACACCCGTAACCACTACTTCGGGGACAGAGTCAGTATGGATATTCTCGGCTGCAAAAACAGGTGCAATTGCCCCAAGCAGCAGAAACAATGTTGTTCCTATATTTGTATGCATAATAAGTGGGTTTGTTTTTAACACGGTGCAAAATTACAACAAAAATATGTTCCACCCCAAAACCGGCAGAGCATATACGTAAAACAGGTATGCCTTTCTGTAATCGAGGTATGGAAAACATAGTTCGCTTGTTCAGCAAAAAAATGAATATATTATGCATAAATACATGCATAAACTGCATAAAAAAGCGGCTCAAAAGCCTTATAAAGTCCAATTCTTTCTACGTCCTTTCTACGTCCTTTCTACGTCTTTTCTACGTAATCGGTATTATGAGGCAGGCTGATTGTATATTATGTATATTTTTTGCATATAGTATCATCAGGCATAACCATTTTAGCCTGACGGAAAACGATACAGGTTGTGTATATGATTTTTTTATTGTAACTTTGCAGCAAATTACAATATATAAAATAGCAAATTACAATAATACAAATAAAGAGTTAGTACAAACTATATGGATACATCAGAACAATGGACTACAGTCATCAAGCCGAAAGACAAATTATTAAGCGTTGATTTTAAGGAGATTTGGCGATACAGAGACTTGATGATGCTCTTTGTAAAGCGCAATATCATCACTCAATACAAGCAAACCATATTAGGTCCGCTCTGGTATCTGATCCAACCCTTGATGACCACCGTAATGTATATGGTGGTATTCGGTGGGATTGCCAAAATATCAACCGACGGATTGCCACAACCCCTTTTCTATTTGGCAGGTATCAGTTTTTGGCAGTATTTTTCGGATTGCCTAACCAAGACCAGCAATACATTTGTCAGTAACGCCGGCATTTTCGGGAAAGTCTATTTCCCGCGTTTGATTACCCCGCTGAGCGATGTAATCAGCAATCTGGTACGTTTCGGCATACAATTCGGGTTGTTTCTGTGCGTATATGCATACTATATGATTTTTACAGACGCGCCTATTCACACCAACTGGTATGCTTTGCTGATTCCCGTTTTGGTGATGATGTTAGCAGGGCTTGCATTGGGTTTCGGTATTCTTTTTTCGAGTATGACTACCAAGTACAGAGATTTGCAGTTGCTGCTGAGTTTCTTTGTGAGCCTGTGGATGTACGCAACGCCGGTTATCTACCCTCTTTCCACTATTACCAATCCTAAGTTGCTGTTTGTTATGCAATTGAACCCTCTGACAGGTATTGTGGAGTTTTTCAAATACGGAATGCTCGGTGTGGGTTGTCACGAATGGTGGATGCTGGGGTACAGTTTCTGCTTTATGGTAGTGCTGCTCACCATAGGAATCGTAGTATTCAACAAAGTGCAACGGTCGTTTATGGACACCGTGTAAACAATGCGTAATGAATTATGCTCTTATATCCAAATTGCAAAATAAATATCGGCTTGCGCGTGGTGGGCAAACGTGAGGACGGGTATCATAATTTGGAGACCCTGTTCTACCCTGTTCATGCTCTGCACGATGAATTGGAAATACGTCCAGCCGAGGTGTTTTCTTTTGTGCAAGAGGGTATTGCCGTGGATTGTCCGCCGGAAAAGAACCTAATCGTGCGCTGCTACAGACAGATGCATGAGCACTACCCGCAGATAGGAGAAGTTGCTATTCGTTTCCGTAAGAAGATCCCATTCGGTGCCGGACTTGGCGGCGGCAGTAGCGATGCAGCACATACCGCATTGGCACTCAACGAGTTGTATCAGTTAGGACTGAACAAAGCGGCGTTGGCAGAAGAGGTGCGTACCCTGGGAGCGGATTGCCCGTTTTTCATATACAATACTCCTTGTTATGCCGAAGGCATTGGGGATGAATTAACCGAGACGGATTTTTCTCTGGGGGGGATGCGATTGGTGTTATACAAGCCCGATTGCGGGGTGTCCACGTGCGAAGCATACTCAGGTATTACACTACATCCGGAACACGCAGGCGAGATACGACAGGCATTATTTTCCGGCAAACCGATAGAGGATATACGTGATGTGTTGGTGAATGATTTTGAACAAACTATTTTTCCGCTCCATCCGGAGATTGCTCATCTGAAAAAACAATTATTGGACGCAGGAGCCGTTTATGCATCTATGTCCGGTTCGGGTTCTACCGTATTCGGGATTTTTGATGCAGGCAAGACAGTGGATATTCCTGCTAATCCTTTGACAGATATTATATTATGACAAAAGAAGATTTGCGCATTATCTATATGGGTACGCCTGAGTTTGCCGTAGAAAGCCTACGCGCATTAGTAGAGGGCGGTTACAACGTAGTGGCTGTGGTAACGATGCCTGACAAACCCGCCGGGCGAGGGCACAGAATACAATACTCCGCTGTAAAACAATATGCATTGGAAGCAGGTTTGCCTATTCTGCAGCCCGAGAAACTGAAAGACCCGGTATTTTTAGAGCAACTGAAATCATATCATGCAGATTTGCAAATAGTTGTCGCCTTCCGTATGCTCCCCGAAGCGGTATGGGCGATGCCGCGCTTAGGAACATTCAACCTGCATGCAGCCCTGCTTCCACAATATCGCGGAGCAGCCCCTCTTAACTGGGCTGTTATCAATGGCGACAAAGAGACAGGGGCTACCACGTTTATGCTCAAACACGAGATTGATACAGGCAATATCATTCTGCAAGAACGTATGCCGATTGGCGAGGATGAAAATGTGGGAAGCGTACACGACCGACTAATGCTCTTGGGCAAAGACTTGGTACTGAAGACAGTGGATCTGATTATCGATTGCGAGAACAGAGGTGTCGCCGTCCCTACCATCCCGCAAGCAGAAACTGAGGACTTGCGCCCTGCGCCGAAGATATTCAAAGAAACGTGTAAGATAGACTTCGGCAAGACAGCAAAAGAAATCTACAATTTTGTACGCGGGTTGAGTCCCTACCCTGCTGCCTGGTGCGACCTGACTATTCACGGGAATAATTATGAAAATGTAAAGGTGTATCGTGTTGAGCCATGTACAGCCCCAAACGACAAAGAGATTGTAGTTTCTTGCGCTGACGGATATGTACGTATATTGGAGTTACAACTGCCCGGAAAAAAACGTATGGATGCCCATGCGCTGCTGAACGGACTGAAATAAACAAAACATTATGGTTGATTACCGCACGCTGATAGACAAATACTACGCTACTTCTCCGGAACTGAGAAATATACTATTGGCGCATAGTATGCAAGTGCGCGATCGTGCTTTGCGTATTGTGGACGCACATCCGGAATGGACGGAAAACGGAGATGTGGACAGAAATTTTGTGGAAGAGGCTGCTATGCTGCACGATATAGGTATCATCTATTGCGATGCCCCAAAGATATTTTGTGTGGGAACACACGCTTATATAGAACACGGATACTTAGGAGCCGAACTGCTCCGCAAAGAGGGATTGCCCAAGCACGCCCTGGTGGCAGAGCGGCATACCGGAACCGGCATAACTATGGAACAAGTGCTCCGCGAACAATTGCCCATTCCTGTTCGTGATTATTGTCCGGTATCATTAGAAGAAAAGATAGTCTGCTATGCCGACAAGTTCTATTCCAAAGGTCATATCGGAGAAACTGTGGATATAAAAAAAATACGCCAACAGATATGGAAATACGGACACGATGCCATTGTCCGTTGGGATAATCTGGTTGCGCTGATGGGCGAACCGGAAATGCAAAATATCACAGAGTAAGACAAGCCGCTATAATAAAAAAGCCCAACCGATCAAGTTGGGCTTTTTTTGTGCGGAAAGTGAGGGATTGGGACGCCGCCTTGCCTACAGCAATTCCCCCCAATACCCTTTCTGCTGCCAGAGGCATCCTTGGCAAGTAGAAAACTCGTATAGTAGCCACAACAAACAAGCCGTTCACATCGTTCACTCCTTTTTGTATCCGATAGTCTTCTTTTGTAAGCAGACTTACAACGCAGACTATCGGATACAAAAAAAGTAGAGCATAAATCTCTACTCCTTTGTTTGCTGTATCAACTCTCCCGAGTTTTCTACTTGCGGAAAGTGAGGGATTCGAACCCCCGGTACGACGTAATGCGTACACCACATTTCGAGTGTGGCTCTTTCGACCACTCAGACAACTTTCCGTATCTCTCATCGAAAGCGGGTGCAAAGGTACTGCTTTTTTCCGACTTATGCAAGCGTCTTTCGCTTTTTTCTGCTATTTATTGTATTTTACAAGCAGGCAGGCATCGCCTTCCAATGTCCATTGTGGTAAGACGGCTATCTGTTCATATCCCAACGAGTGGTACAATGACAGGCATATTACATTAGAAATGCGTATTACCGCATAAAGCATGCGCAAGTTGAGCATACCAAATGCGTAGTGTTCCAAAAGTTTCATCGTCTCCTGCCCTACTCTATTCCCTCGTGCTTCGGGCGAGACGTATAGTCCGAGAGCGGCTTTGCGATTGCGTGGGTCAAAATCGAACAAATCGACACAGCCAAGCGTAGAATGATCGGTATCGTTTTCGATAATCAAGCGCAGTTGTCCGTCACGGTAGATATCGCCTGTAGTGTTTTCGATGTAACTGCGCAGGTCCTGCTGCGAAAGTGGGTTATGGGTATCACTATCCGCCCATACAGCGGCATCGTTTTCCCATTGATAGAGAAACGGCAAGTCTGATGGTTCTAATTTGCGCAGTCGTACCATTTATGCTCCAAATAGTTTTGAAAAAAAGCCTTTCTTGGTAGCATTAGTTTCAGCGTCCGCTTGCGGAACGGGCTTCAACGCATTACCTGTATGAATCATCTGATATATCACCCCCCAATCGGGCAGTCCGCCAAGATTACGATCATCGATAAACAGGTCGGCAGTCAGTTTACGGTTGGGGCGTGTAGCAGGGTCTTCCTCCGGATAGTTCGAATTAACCGCATAAAACTCCAAGCCACGCGATTTGCAATAGTCCACAGCCTCTTGTAGCAATTCTCCCTCGCGAACAGACCAAAGAATAATCTGATGGTGGTCTTCGTTTTGCAGTTTTTTCAAAGTCTGAATAGCAAACGGTATCGGTTTTCCGATACGGGGGTATTCGTGAGTAACAATGGTTCCGTCGAAATCAACAGCGATAGTCATAGGATGATAGAAAGATAGAATAATAGAAAGATAGAAATTAGTAGGTTTCCTCGTTGTCTTGCTTAGGGGCAAGTTCGATTTGTATCTTGCGGGCAGTGGGTTTGGTAAAATACCAACTGATAGCCGCAATAGCCGCCACCCACAGCATAGAACGGTAGCCGCCTAACCAATAGAAAGCAATGATACCAAACACCATAGCATTGCTGACAAGTACAATGCGAATAGCAGCATAACGGCGATAGAGCGAGAATTTCCGGTCTTCGTCCTCGATATTGCGGATCTTGTCGCACATACGCTTAAAACCATAAAGCCCCAAGGGGATAGTAATAAGTGCATCAAAGATAACAATGTACTGCAGCACTTTGCCTGCAGTGGACATAGTATCAATAACAACAACCGTCCCATTGGAGACCAACAGGTACATAACAACCATTGCCACAAGAGCAAGCACCATCATTCCATAATAATACCAATTCAATTGGCGAGCAATCTTTTGTTCCATCAGACTTTGAAATCTATTCGGTTGATAATTGAGCGACCGAGCGTTATCTCGTCGGTATATTCCAGTTCGTTTCCTACCGCCACACCGCGTGCAATCTGACTGATTTTGGGCATTGTGGCAAACCCCGCATTCTGCAAACGGCGGTAGATATAAAAGTTGGTCGTATCGCCCTCCATAGTAGTGGGCAAAGCGAGTATAACCTCCTGTATATCTTCCGGTTCGATACGAGATATGAGTGAGTCAATCTCAATGTCCTTGGGTCCGACTCCGTCCATTGGAGAGATAATTCCACCCAAGACGTGATATAGCCCGGAATACTGCCCCGTATTCTCAATAGACATCACGTCCTGTACATTTTCCACTACGCAAATAGTCTGCCGGTCGCGGCGATGTGATTGGCATATCGGGCAAACCTCTTGGTCAGATATATTGTGGCAAATACGACAATAGTGTACATCCGTTTTGAGCCTTGTCAGAGCCCCCGCAAACGCTTCGACATCTTTGTCGGACTGCTTGAGCAAATATAATACCAAGCGCAATGCGGTCTTGCGTCCCATTCCGGGAAGGGAGGCAAACTGATTAACGGCATTCTCCAATAATATCGAGGGGTATTGACTCACAGAAAAATTCTTGTTTGTACTGCAAAGGTACAGCAAAAAAATGGAATGTGCAAATATCTTGCGTTACCAAACCCAGAAAAAACCGGTAATCGCAGCACATCAACCGAATAGGGTTAACAAAAGAGACTACCCCATATGGAGCAGCCTCTTTTTTATTATAATCGCGAACGGGCGCTATTATGCCATACGGGCAGCGGCGTCTTTGTAATATTTCTGATTGACAAAGACATCGGTAGTATACGGGTTGATGTGGCGCTTCTTAGCCTGGTAGATGATATATCCCAAAGCGATAACATTAACAATCAGAGCCAAAGCACTGACAACAGTCATAGCCGTAGGATCGGCATTGACGCTAGTACCAGCCTCAATACCATTGAGGGTACCATCGGCATAGAGCGACGGGAGAACCACCCAACTATGTGCTTTCTCGCCCGTAGCGGCAAATACCTCCTGGAACAAGGGGAAGCACTGAGCAAACATACACCAGATAGCCAACGTGTTAGCACGGTTTTGAATCCACCCGCCACGGTTCCAGCAGATAGCCGCAATGGTAGGCGCAAGGAGCAGGGCTACACCGCAATACCACGAGTGAGTAGGCAGACAGTTGTACGTATAGGCAAAATTCCAGACATCATAGACAAGGATATAGACCCACGTCATATCAGGCCACAGCATATCGGTTTTGTCTTTTGACGAATAGACCGACCACCAAGCCGTCATACAAAAGATATTAAGCAAACCGGCGATACCATTCATCACGTTGTGCCAACCGCCATAGAGCCAAACTCCCTCGTTGGAAAGGCGCCATACACCCCACCCCGTAATAGCCGACTCGAAGTCAGAGCATACGGCAATGAGGATATTGATAGCCACGATAACAAACGGGAAGCAGCGGAACCAATGCTGTTTGCCGATACCGATTTCATACTTGATGAGCATAAAACCGATACATCCCGCAAGAGCGGCATAGAGTTTTGCATAATGGAACCACCCGCCCATATAGAGATGCGTCGGGTTGTTGAGCGCCCATTCGGCACCACATTGCGCACCGATGGCGATAGCAAGGAAATAGATGGTAAGTGCCGTAGGAATAACACCGAAAGTGATAATTCCCCCCCACTTGGTACGGCGGGCGAACTCGTTGAAAAGAATCAGTCCGACCAAAACCGCCAGCAGCATAAGCCACTGCGAAAGCGCATCTGCGCCATAGACATGAAATAACATAGTATTTGAAATTAAAAATTAATAATTAGTATGCATAGAATGTTCCGATTTTCTTTGCCTTATGCTCTGCGTATCCACACGGTATCCACATGGCATCCACTCGACATTTTTGTACGCAATGTATAATGCACAATGTGTAATTATATGCATATTTTGTGCGTTTTGGACAATAGAGAAAGGCTGTTACCAAAACGGTCTTCCACAAAGGGAAGACCGTTTTAGATATAGAAAATTTGTTTGTTACCGATTAAATCATCAGGGCAGCCACCAACGACAAAATAGCATAGAACTCAGGAAGAGCGGCGTAGATCATTGTGTTGGTTTGTACATCATGACCTGCTGCGATACCAGCAATACCATTGGCGCAGACTTGCCCCTGGCGGATACCCGAGAATAGGCAAACCAATCCAACAGCCAGACCTACAGCAAAATACATAGCACCATTAGCAGCAAAGTCTTTGCCCATCCACATAAGGAAAGCCACGAAACCATACAGACCTTGCGTAGCAGGGAGGGCGGAAAGAATCATGTAACTGCTTGATTTGTCTTTGTTCTTTTTGAGCGCACCCTCTGCAGCCTTACCTGCAATAGTGGTACCATAGGAAGAACCGATTCCGGCGAGACCCAACATCAGTCCCCAACCGAGATAACCTAAAATTTCGTTCATAATAAGTGTATTGTTTTTATTTGTTTATTATTTTAGTAGTAAAGTCCTTAAGGTCATTAATGTCATTAAAGTCCTTTAAGGCATTATTTGGCGAAAGGCTTATAGAGCGTACCTTTTCCCTCGTAACCCGAATTTTTGAAATACTCCACAAAACTCAGACGCAAAGGGTGAACAAACGCACCGAGAGCCGACATAGCCAAGTTGAGCGCATGCCCAATCAGCAAAATGATAACAAACGGCAGCCATTGCCATGTGGGGTTGGTACCAAGTACCATCCCTGCAAGATTATTGAATGCACCACCAAGCATACCACCAGCCAACCCGAGGGCATAGAGACGGATATACGAAAGTACATCGCCCAAGATACCCGTAGCCATATTGTAGGTGTCCCACAAGCCTGCACCGATATTAATCAGCGGGTTACGACCCGGTTTATTGAATATGTAAATACCCAAAGCCGAAACAGCGGCGATACCGATAAGCAGCCATTTGGTAACCTCCTCGGGGAAAAGGTGTGTCATACCGAGCAGCAGAACAATCAGTCCGCCGACGATGAGCAAGAGCCACCCCCAAGTGGAGATATTCTCCTTGAAACCAAAGCGTTTGGTATAGCATATAGCCTTCACCACCATAGCCAAGCAGATATGGAAGACACCAATGCAAAGTGCCATAACCATCTGAATATCATATGATGAACCGGCAACGCTGACAGTACCCTTGATCATCACCGATTTGAGTACATCCGGTACCCATGAGGCAGTATAAAGGTCAATACCAAAGAATGTTCCCAAGAAGAAACCTATAACAGCCGTGCCAACCCCCAAGGTAGTGATGATCGGTCCGAGACCTTCGAACATCTGTATCTTGAGTTTGCCTTTGGAGATGAGTATACCTATCAATATAAGGAGTAATCCATAACCACAATCGCCCATACAGATAGCGAAGAACAGCAGGAAGAACGGTCCAAGAATCGGCGTGGGGTCAAACTCACCATACGACGGCCAGCCATACATCCCCGTGAGGCACTCGAACATCTTGGTAAAGCGGTTGTTGTGCAGTTTGATAGGCGTGTTGTCAGTCTCGGTGGGGTCTTCCTCTTGATAGTAAACGCTTTGCTGCTCAAGGAGTTGGTTGAGTTCCTGCTCTTTATCAATCGGGCAGAAACCTTCGAGGAGTTTCAAACTGCCTTCGGCAATGGTATCCGTATTGAGCGTAACACGCTGCCAGTCAATCTGATGAAGTGTATCTTGCAGTTCGTCTTTATGTTTCTGCAGGTTCTCTTTAGCCCAGAGTTCGATGCGTGCATTTTGCGCTACTAGCAAGCCATTGAGCCCATCAATGTCCTTTTGCAAGTCAGTTGCCGATTTCTCGTTAAGCGTCTGTTGCTGACAGAAATCCGGTAACTCGGCAGGTGTCTCCCCCGCTTTGACTACCTGTACAAAATAAGTAGTGGCACCTATAGTTGTGAGGGCTATACCCAACTCGTCCGAGAACTTCGACTTGGCACATGTATAGTAGCGTAACTCATAGCCTGCTTGGCGCAATTCGGCAATACGCTCTGCTGAGAAATCGCCCCAAACAGCCATACGTTCTGCTTCCTTGCGTGTGGCGGCAATACGCTGTTCGATATTGGCTTTCTCCTGCAAGAGTTGGTCGGGTGCGCCCTGTGCGATGGTCTTTTTGAGCAAATCGGCTTTCTGCAAAAGTGCCTGCAAATGCGCATCATCTGCTACGCCAGCGGCTTTCTCCGTGATATGCACCACGCCGAGATTGCGCAGTTGCTCAAGGAACGCCTCATAGTCGCGGTGGAACACCAAGAAGGTGTATTTTTTCATTTGTGTAATCATACAGCAGCCTCCCTTTCTTGTTCCTCACGGGCTTCCGCCTCGCGCTTGGCTTTTACTATCTTTTGGCTCGACTTGGATAGATTCTCCTCGTCTTCCATAAAGCGTTTAATCTTACGAATAGCGTCTTGATAGCCCGGAATCTGCACCTTCTCAAAAAGATTTACTTTCTGTGTGGTTTTCTTTCGGGCATACTCCAGCAATTCCACCTTGCGGCGCACAAACTCTTGGCGGATACCAACATCGGCAATTGCCTTGAGTTGCTCAAATCCGTCAGCAAACCATTTTGGGCTGGAGAACAGACTGAAATCCTTGGTGGAATAGACCACCTCTTCCAACACGGGGATACGCACACCTGCAATCTTCTTGACAGACATCCGCACATCGTCCACGTGGATGAGGGTAGTATCAAATTCCCCCCATAGAGCAAGCATCTGGTCATAATCCTTAATGCGGCGGTTGACCTCCTCATCAAGTTCGGCAATCTCTTTCTTGGCTTTTTTCACCTCGAGACGGAGTGCCGACTCTTTGCTCTGAAGCGTCGGAAGGGTGCGTTGCCGCATCTTGAGATTTTTCTCAAGTGCCTGCAAGGATGTTTTGTTGAATTGATAAGTAATTGCCATGAAAACTTACTTATTTTGCCCAATATTTATCAATGAGGGCTTGTTTTATATTGACCTCTTCCGGTTTGAAGTATTTAGCAAAGAGCGTCCAAGCGATATCCAACATCTGCGTGGTGTTGATATTGACATCAATAGCCAAAATCTCACGCGAGTAGTCTTTGGCAAACGCCAAACAACGCTCATCGTAGTCGGTAAGGTCGAAACCGTTTTCTTTCTTGGTCTTGGCATTAGCCGCATCGGCATACAAACGAACAGCAGCATTCATTACCTGTGGATGGTCTTCGCGCGTTTTCTTACCTGCAACCAATTGTTTCAGACGCGACAGCGAACGGAAAGGATCAACGATGACTTTTCCGATGTCGGAATCACGGCGGAGATACAACTGTCCCTCGGTGATGTAACCCGTGTTATCAGGAATAGCGTGCGTAATGTCGCCGCCCGAAAGGGTCGTAACGGCAATAATGGTGATACTTCCGCCACCTGCTTCCTCGGGGAACTGCACGGCTTTCTCGTAAATTTTAGCCAAGTCGGAATAGAGCGAACCCGGCATAGAGTCCTTGCTCGGGATCTGATCCATACGGTTGCTGACGATAGCGAGTGCATCGGCGTAGAGCGTCATATCGGTCAGCAGAACCAGCACCTTCTCATGCTTCTGTACAGCGAAATACTCGGCTGCCGTAAGTGCCATATCGGGGATAAGCAAACGTTCAACAGGTGGGTTCTCGGTGGTATTCACAAACGACACGATACGATCGAGCACACCGGCATTGGAGAATACATTTTTGAAATAGAGGTAATCGTCGTTGGTCAGTCCCATACCACCCAAGATAATTTTGTCGGCTTCAGCACGCAGTGCCACATTAGCCATCACTTGGTTGTACGGCTGGTCGGGGTCGGCAAAGAACGGAATCTTCTGACCGGAAACGAGGGTGTTGTTCAAGTCGATACCCGCAATACCTGTAGCAATCAGTTCCGATGGTTGCTTACGACGCACAGGGTTCACACTCGGACCGCCAATCTCCACCTCCTCACCTTCCACAGCAGGTCCGCCATCAATCGGTTCGCCGTAGGCGTTGAAGAAACGTCCGGCGAGTTGGTCGCTCACGCACAGCGACGGAGCCTTGCCCAAGAATACCACTTCGGCGTTGGTAGGGATACCCTCCGTGCCTTGGAACACCTGGAGCGTAACATCATCGCCCATAATCTTAACGACCTGGGCAAGTTTGCCGTTTACGGTAGCGAGTTCATCGTTACCCACCCCCTCGGCTTTCAACGAGCAAGTCGCCTTGGTGATAGCCGTAATCTTGGTGTAAATCTTTTGAAATGCTTTTGCCATAGTCGTTATGCTTTGATTTGTTTCTCAGCGAGCAGAGCGTTGAGTTTTTGTTGATATTCTTCAAATTCAGCCGAGTGGAACTCGCTGTAGTTCATTTGTTTACAAAGGTTAATCACTTTCTTGAAGTATTCGCTTACATCCAGGAAGTTTTGGAAGTCATAGTCATGTTTGCAGATGTCCATCACCAGATTGAGCATATACTCCTGACGCTCCAACGGGCAAACGGCATCAATCTTGTCAAATGCATCCTGTTGCAAAATCACGAAGTCAATCACCTCCGATTTCCAGAACTCCTCGTGGTAATCAACGGGTACACCATCATCACCCAAGATGTTGATTTGCTCTTGAATCTCCTTACCACGCAGCAGATAGGTCTTCATATCGTTTACCTTACCGAGCCATTCGTTGTCAATCAAATTGGAGATATACTCCTCAAACTCGGGGTATTCAATATATTTCGAGTATGAGTCAATCGGGTTAACAGCCGGATAACGCTTGCGGTCGGCACGTGCCTGTTCCAAGGCATAGAAACAACGCGCCACCTTCTTTGTACCCTCGGTAACAGGCTCTTTGAGGTTACCTCCGGCAGGCGAAACCGTACCGAGGAATGTTACAGAACCGGTCTTTCCATTATTAAGGTACACGTAGCCTGCGCGTGCGTA
This sequence comes from uncultured Bacteroidales bacterium, assembly GCA_934728255.1. Classification (GTDB taxonomy): domain Bacteria; phylum Bacteroidota; class Bacteroidia; order Bacteroidales; family Paludibacteraceae; genus Colicola. The sequence continues at coordinate 138,351 of CAKVEC010000005.1, read as the reverse complement.
GAAGGCACCGATAATCGCCGACAAGTCCATCGGGAAAGCGTCCTGACCGGGCAACTCTTCCAGACGGTTCGACATCTCACGCAACGCCTGTGCCCAACGGCTCGTAGAGTCCGCCATCAGCAGTACGCGCAAGCCCATAGAACGGTAGTATTCTGCTATCGTCATTGAGGTGTAAACCGATGCTTCACGAGAAGCCACAGGCATATTCGACGTGTTGGCAATGATAATGGTACGCTCCATCAACTTGCGCCCTGTGTGCGGGTCTTCCAATTCGGGGAACTCCGTAAAGGTCTCAACGACCTCGTTGGCACGCTCGCCGCAGGCAGCGATAATTACGATATCCGCCTCGGCTTGTTTCGAGATAGCGTGCTGAAGCACCGTCTTACCCGTACCGAAAGGACCGGGGATAAAGCCCGTACCACCCTCGCAAATAGGGTTAGCCGTATCAATCGTGCGCACACCCGTTTCGAGCAGTTTGAATGGACGCGGTTTGCTCTTGTATGCCAGAATAGCCTTCTTCACCGGCCATTTTTGCACCATGGTAACTTCATGATCGTTGCCTTCGGCATCGGTCAGCACGGCGATAGTATCCAAAATCTTGTACTCGCCTGCGGGTACAATGCTCTTCACTGTATATTCGCCCTCGAACACAAACGGCACCATAATCTTGTGTGGCTGGTGGTTCTCGTCCACCTCGCCGAGCCAAGCGGCAGCCTCCACCTTGTCGCCCACCTTGGCAATAGGCTCAAACTTCCATAGTTTCTCTTTGTCGAGCGGGAAATTATACTCACCACGCTTCAAGAACACGCCAGTTAGTTTGTTCAGGTCATTCTGTAAGCCGTCATAATTGCGGCTCAACAAACCTGGACCGAGCGTAACCTCGAGCATGTGCCCGGTAAACTCTACCATATTGCCGACTTTCAGCCCGCGCGTCGATTCAAATACCTGCGCATAGACATTGTCGCCAATCACTTTGATGACCTCTGCCATCAGTTTGGTATCACCCAATGTGATATAGCAGATTTCGTTTTGTGCGACAGGACCATCCACCAACACCGTAACCAGGTTGGAGATAATACCTCTTACTTTTCCTGTTGTCATATCTTTTGTTGTTATTTTCGTTATTTTCGTTGTTCCCGCTTATGCCTCGGCATCGAGATTTACGCCTTTCTTCATATCGGCAACCAGTTCGCGGAACACTTTCTCGCCCTGCTCGACCGTTAGCAGCGACCAACGATTGAGCATTTCGGCTTGCAAATAATACGCCAGTACGTTCTCTATTGAAAAATCGACAAAGAGCGTTGCTTCTTCGAGCCATGCAAAGCGCAGAGCGTCCAAACGTTTCTCGCGTTCCATCAGGTTGTCGATGTCAACGAGAGACATCACTTCTTGCAGGTCGTCCATGACACCTACCAAACCAAAATCCTTCTGCTGCAGGTTCTTGCGTAATATCTCAGCCACTTCGCCTTGCCCGACAATCATCTTGCGCACATCAAAGCCGTGCTTGCGGCAAATCGTTGCCACCAACACATTATTGATATCTTGATTATAGGCAAACCAAGCACGGACAAACTTATTCTTGCTTTTCAACCCATATTCGTACAACAGTTGTGTGCGCAAATCAGTCTCCGAAAGATTGTTGCGCGCATCCTCCCACCACTCAGGTTGGTCGATAATTGAATCATCGTATCGCTCAATAAGTTCGCTTATCTGAGGGGCATCGCTTTTCATCCGGAGCAAGTCCAGCAAAGGCTTATCCTTTTCCGACAAGTTTTCCTCAAGCAACAGCAGGAGCGACTCCATCGTCATTGGGGTCTCACCACCTGCTTTCAACTCGGGCAAACCCGCCACTAAACATTCATATCCCATATTATCCTAGATTTTCTAGTTGTTCTAGATTTTCTAGATTTATTTTCCAAACAGCAACTCAATCAGTTGCGGACGGAGAAACTCCTTGAAATACTCAACAAACTCCTTCTCGCCGAAAGCCAGTTTGTATCCACCTTTGGCAGGTTTGATGGCAAAATCGGTTTTGATACCTTTTACTTCATTGATTTGCACGCCCTTATCCAGCAGACCTTTGGCATTCGCTTCGAAATAGGCTTTCAGAGCCTCTGCATCCTTGGCATCAATTTCCACTTCACCTTCTTTAGCCATCTGCTCTGCGAGTTTCAGAATAATACCCTGCATAAACTTCGCATCCGCTGTAGCCGCTTTTACGTTCTCTTGTGCCACTTTGTCTGTCAGAAGGTTCGTTACTTCGGTTTTCAAGGCATTTACGCTCTGCTCGGCAAACAGTTTCAACTCGGCACGTGTGTTTTTATCCAATTCTTGTGCTTTTGCCTCGGCTGCAGCCACTTTGGCTTGTGCTTCTTTCTCGGCCTTGGCTACAATCTCAGCCGCTTGCGCATTGGCTTTATCGATAATCTGTTGTGCCTCTTGATTACCTTTTTCCACGCCTTCTGCGTAGATTTTGTCGGTCAATTCTGATAAGTTCATTGTATTTTGATTTTATATTTTACTATTGTAAGGTTACATTTTGCGCATTCCAAGATGCTCTCTCAGCAAAAATCTGTGCAAAGGTACAAAAAAATATCTGCTTAAACAAACGTTTATGGAGCAAAAAGTATTTTGGAAACCACATTCACCAAATTTATGTGCTGTACAACATAAATTGGCAAAATTTGTGCCAAAATTCGCATTTGTATTACCTCTTGCATGCTTGTATTTTCCAAAATTCTTATCCAAAAAGAAAAGTGTCAGAGATGGACTAACGCAGAGATGGACTTTACAGGGCAACCGTATCCCAATCGGATGATATATACAGATTATGTAATTCCCATACCTCATAATACCATTTACGGCAACGAGATAGGCTTTTATGTGGTGCTTTTATACACTTTATACACTTTATATATCGCATAAATTGTATAGATATTGTTTGGATGCGGTTATTTTCTTAATCTATTGGAACGGTATTTGTACATACACCATAATATAACGTCAGTTCGATATAAGCAAATTGCCTTACTTTACCGCCGTAGGCGAATAAGATTTATGGTAATTTATGGATGCAAAGCCAAAGATTTACTTAGATTTCTTTCCGCTTGCGGCATAGGACTTTATTTCGAACTATTAATATTTGCTTTTTATGTTCAGTTTTCGAAAACGACTTATATTTCTGGTGTCAGCAACGATATTAACTCTGTCTGCTCCCGCCCAACTGCTCTACGAGATAAGCGGCAACGGTACACAGGGCAAATCATATATCCTCGCTACAAACCGTCTGGTGGATATGACCTTTATCGACACCATTCCCAATGCTTTTGCCTGTTTTAGCAAGTGTAACAAGGTGATTACTGAGTTTGCGATGCAAGACTATGAAGCCATAGCCGCTTTGCGCCAGGCGGCAGTATTGCCGGATTCTATACGCCTGAGCAATTTTTATTCTGACGAAGATTATCAACTGATAGACAATGCGCTACGCCTCAATCTCGGTATAGGGTTGGATAAACTATGCCGTATGAAACCGTCCTATCTGACCGAGATGCTTCGTACCGAACTGATGAAACAATGGCTCCACTACGACGAACAACGCTCAATGGAAACGTTCTTTGAGGCTGTGGCACAAGAAAAAGGCATACCTGTCTATGGATTGGACGATGTGGGGGAAACGATGTATATGCTGTTTGACCGCGAGCCGTTCCACTGGCAATGTGCCGAACTGAAGAAAGTGGTTGAATATCCCGAGCGGGAAATAAAACAGGAGCGTACCCTTCGCGAGATGTATCTGATGGGGCGTTTGGGCGATATGGCATTCCAAGTGGAAGGACCGGATAATAACACTTCCATCTCTTTTTCCGACTACAAAGTCTATGCACAACGCAACGTGCAGTGGGTCAAACGTCTCGCCCTATACTTGCACGACGGCGGTTGCTTTATTACGCTCAATGCCGTCTATCTCGGTGGCGACAAAGGGTTGCTTGCCGACCTGCGCGAAGCGGGCTACCGCGTCCGCCCCGTCAACCGCCGTTTCTCCAAATAGTCTTGCAGTTCGGTTGTAAAACAGACCATATTGCTTATTCCGACAAACAACATACACTCGAAAAAATCAACCTGATTTTATGCAAAAAATATACAAATTATACAATTTCTATACCTTATAGTACCAACTACGTAGAAAAGACGTAGAAAGGACGTAGAAAGGACGTAGAAAGAATGTGTGTTTAGGCTGTGGATAAACTATCTTTTTATGCATTATATACACTTTTTATGCAACCGGTATGCATAATTTTGGATGTACTTCCTTCTACAAATTTCTTTTTAATTTGCGCGAATAAGAAAAAAGCCGTACCTTTGCAGGCGTAAACGAAACGCGTATGAAACGTACATTTACCCTCTGCACCCTTGTTTTCTTACTTGGTTGTCCCGTTCAGCACCTGCTGGCATGGGGACAGGAAGGGCACCGCATCATTGCCCAAATAGCCTATGACAACATGAACCGCCGTGCACGCAAGCAGGTGGACAAAGTGCTTGGCAAACACGGAATGATTTACGTAGCCAACTGGCCGGACGAAATCAAAAGCGACACCATTTACCCCACCAGTTTCGACTGGCATTTCCAAGATCTGAACGGCGGTATGACCGATTCTGCAGTAGTGGCGACACTGTCCGATTACCCACGTGAGGGCGGCAATCTATTCCGTGCAATGGATAGTCTGACCAACGTATTGCGCCACGACAAGAGCAACCGCGATGCATTGGCGTTTATTATCCACTTTATGGGCGACCGTTTCTGCCCGATGCACACAGGGCATATTGATGACCTCGGCGGAAACCGGGTGAAAGTAAAATGGTTCGGGCAAAACACCAATCTGCACGCCATTTGGGACTCCAAACTCATTGATGCGCGCGGATACACGTACACAGAATATTCGCAATATCTGCAAGACCGATTGAGTTATCAGAAAAAGGCTATTCAGCAGATGACCAATGCTGATATTCTGCTCCACAACTACCACTTGACCGAAGCCATCTATGCGTACCAGACTACTTGGAACGGCAACCCGTATCATTACGTGTACCATTTTGCGGGCGATATGGAATGGCAACTCTATGCTTCGGGTATCCGATTGGCACAACTTCTCAACGAACTATATAAATAAGGAATAATAGCGGCTCTTTGCGGGTCGCTATTTTTATCTAACCTCCAACAGCGAAGCGATCTAACTTCCAACAGCGAAGCGATCTAACTTCCAACAGCGAAGCGGTCTAATCAATCAATTATTCAATAAACAACAAACAACCAAATGAAAAAACTGTTATCCCTACTCCTCTGTTTGGGGACGAGCGTAGTGCTGATGGCACAGACGCAGAAGGTAACCGGTAACGTACAAGATGCGCAGACAGGTGAACCATTGATCGGTGTATCTGTCATCGAAGTGGGAACTACCAATGGTGTTGTGACCGACATCGATGGTAACTTCAAACTCGAAGCACAAAACGGTGCCAAGTTGAAACTATCCTACGTTGGCTATGCCTCGCTGGAGGTTGCAACCAAGAAGAATGCCAATCTCGGTGTTCTGCGTATGGATCCCGAAGCCGTATCGCTTCAAGACGTTACCATCACCGGTCAGATTGCACAGCAGCAGAAAACTCCTGTGGCAGTGAGCCAAGTAACAGCACTTGACATCGAAGAGCGTCTCGGTGGCGGTGAGTTCCCCGAAGTACTGAAGAACACCCCCGGTGTGCATGCCAATGGTCAAGGTGGCGGTTGGGGCGATGCCGAAATCTGGATGCGCGGTTTCGACAACACCAACGTGGCAACGATGGTAAATGGTGTACCGATGAACGATATGGAAGGTGGTACGGTCTATTGGTCGAACTGGCAGGGACTGAGCGATGTAACTTCCGTTATGCAGACGCAGCGTGGTATGGGTGCAAGCAAACTTTCGGCTCCGTCTGTGGGCGGTACAATCAATATCGTTACCAAGGGCATCGATGCTAAGAAAGGCGGTTTGCTCAGTTATGCAATGGGTAACGACGGCTACAACAAAGTGGCATTTTCCGTTTCGACGGGTCTGATGTCCAATGGTTGGGCTATCACCGTAATGGGTACCAAGACTTGGGGCGACGGCTATATCCAAGGCACCAATTTCTCGGGCTATAGTTATTTCGCCAATATATCGAAACGTATCAACGAGAACCACCAGTTGAGTCTCACCGGCTTTGGTGCTCCACAGGGACACTACCAGCGTCCTTCGGGTTCAAGCGGTGCGCTCACCCTCGCCGAGTGGAACAAAGTAAAACGCTATATGCACGACGGTATGGACTATCGCCGCTATAACCCGAACTATGGTTACGACAATTACGGCAATCAGAAATCGGCTGCGTACAACCAATACCACAAACCGCAGATTTCGCTCAACCACGTTTGGCAAATAGACCACTCGTCATCGCTCTCTACTACTGCGTATGTATCTATCGGTCGCGGTTTCGGTTATACAGCAGAACCCGGTACGATGTCGTCTTACGACTACAGCGATCTCACCAAAGGTGCGGTAAACGGTATATTGAGTACCACTTTCCGCCGCGAGGACGGTACATTTGATTACGGAGCCGTACAAGCCCTCAACGCAGCCAGCGAGTATGGTTCGGAACTGGTGATTGCCGAGAACCGCAACTACCACAACTGGTACGGGCTCGTGTCCACTTATAATAAGAAGTTCCTTGATTGCCTGGATCTGACCGCCGGTGTTGATCTCCGTTACTACGAGGGTATCCACACCGCTGTTATCTCCGACCTGTTGGATGGTGCATACTTTATGGACAAGACCCGTATCAAATCGGTTTCGGCAGACAATAACTACCACCGCAACGACAACGATTGGGTATATGAGAAACTCGGTATCGGTGATGTCGTTTACCGCGACTATACCGGACACGTAATGCAGGAAGGTGCTTTTGCATCATTGGAATACAGTCAAAACAACCTCTCTGCTTTTGTCAACGGATCGTTCTCCTACAACCACTATTGGCGTGTGGATCGTTTCTACTACGACGAGAACAACCAACGCTCGGAGACTATCGGTTTCGCAGGCGGTACCATCAAGGGTGGTGTCAACTACAAGTTCTTGAAATACAACAATGTATTCCTTAATGCCGGATTTATCAGCCGTGCGCCGAAGTTTAATGCTGCCTTTATGTCGTCTAATACTTCGCACGCTATCAACCAGGATGCCAAAAACGAAAAAATCGCTTCCGTAGAGGTGGGTTATGGCTTCCAAAACGAATATGTAGCACTCAATGTAAATGCTTATTTCACAGAGTGGATGGACAAGACTATGACCAAGAGCGGTACGCTGAGCAACCCAGACCAGACCAACTATTACATGAATATGACGGGTGTCAATGCACAGCATATGGGTATCGAAGCCGAGTTGAAAGCACGTCCGACCAAATGGCTCGAACTGAATGCGATGCTCTCTTTGGGCAGTTGGAAGTGGGACAGCGACAGCGTGAAAGGCTATGCATATGACGAACAGGGCAATGCCCTCCGCACCGATGGTACTATCACGACCCCCGGTGCAGAAGACCAAGCCAATGCAATCATCAATATGAAAGGTATTCACGTAGGCGGTCAGGCACAGACTACTGCCAACTTGGGCGTTACTTTCAAGCCGTTCAAAGGTTTCCGTATCGGTGCCGAATACACCGTTTATGCCCGCAACTACTCCTACTATTCTTTCTCCGGTAGCAACCTGACACTCGGCAAAACGATGAATATCGTAGAGCCGTACAAGTGCCCGGTAGGCGGTTCGATGGACTTGCGTGCAAGTTACAGTTTCAAGATTGGCGAAAGCGTACGCGCTACCCTCTCGGGCAACGTAAGCAACCTGCTCAACCAATACTACATAGAGAAAGCATGGAGTGCCAACACCGCTTCTGCCGGTACTGCGGAGAACTCAATTGACAACATCTATTTCTTCTACAACAAAGGGCGTCAGTGGAATATCCGTCTGAAACTCAACTTCTAATGTTCCACCAAGGGGCGTATGAACTACTCCCCCCTAAACAAATAAATGAATATGAAAAATCTGAAATATATCCTTGGCGTTTCGCTGTCGGCATTGTTGCTTGCCTCCTGCGAGAACTTCTTCGACGAGAAGCAACTCCACAACGATTACACCATTACCGATACGCGTACCATAGACTACGCACTGACAGAGGCTGACTATAAGACGATTGGAGAAAACCAAACCAACATTGATTTGGCACTCAGCCAATGTACAGAGCAAGATTCTTCTGCTTATAAGGCTTTCTTGCGTATTGCACAAGAAAAGGCATTCAATAACATCGCTACCGCTGATGTATATGTTCCTGCATTCTTGGCGAACCTCTATCCGCAACTCTCCAATGGGTCGCTATTCAATGTTACATACAACATCAATGAGGGTTTGCCCTCCTACCTTGCAGAACTGACTGCCAAGACAGAGGCTTATGAACTGACCGCTGAAAACTATACGGCGATTTGGGAGAAAGAGGACATCGCTTATCTCACCCCGAATACGGTAGGCAAGTTGGCATCGGTATTGCCGCTGGACAAAGATTCAGGTACAATCCTTGCCGTTACATATGAGTTTAAGAACTACGAACCCGGCATAGGCGGTGGCGAAGAGGAAGAAAAGGGTTTCTATTGGGGGACTCCGGAGAAACGCGGTTATTACTCTCCTACCGAGGTTGTTGAGGCGTATGCTGCCGGAACGCTGAAAGCAGGCGACAGCATCAAAGTTGGCGGTGTACTCTCGAAATGGTACTCAAAATCATATCCTGCACAATATAAAAACCTGTCATATTACATCAGCGATGGCACCAATGAGTTTGAGATGTACAACTCTTTCTCTCTCAACAAAGATTCCATTATGGCTTTTGAATATGTCAGCGAAACAGAAGGAACTGCTACCGATATGTCCGGACGCACGTTCACCAATGGCGATACCATTATCGGTTTTGGTGCATTTACTTATTATGAAAAATACAACGTGTATGAATTCCAGAAGGGCTGCTATATTACAGAACTCCGTCCAGCCAAGAAAGCCGGTGCAGCACCCCGCAAAGCACAGGCACAAGCTGACGGTAGCGTAACGGTTCTTTTCCAATTCAACGGTAGTTCGTGGTCGGCTTATCGCGCGTCGGGTACCACCCTATCCGTTTTGCCCGCTGACGTTTATGCTGCTGCAGGTGTGAAAGTGGCAGATAAAGCATTGGTTGCAAAATATCTCAAATCGACCTATCCGTATGCTGCCGCAGATAGCAAATATACCGTAGTTTACGCTGTTAAAAACGGATTTGAGGCTACAGAATTTATCAGCAACGGTGTAGAATTTGTAGAAAATACAGGTCTTGTTCCGGCTACTTCTACATTCTCGCTAAGCGGTACATGGGGTTCGTCTATCTATTATAAACAAGCCATCCTCGGTGAGGGACAGGGCAAACTTGTTATCCAAGATGTAGAACTCGGCGGTCTGACCTACGTATGGAAATACGATGCCAACTACGGAATGAAAGGCACGGCTTATGCCAACTCGGAATCACACGTGGTAGAATCGTGGGTTGTAACACCGCTTATCTCGATGAAGAAAGCCAAACAACCTGTTCTCAACTTCGATCAAGCCATCAACTATGGTCCTACCGATTTGGCAGAGCGTATGGAAGAGTGTGCCGTACTGATTTCTACCGATTATGCAGGTGATGCCACCAAGTGTACATGGGAGAACATCGAGTACGCCAAAGACGAAGAAGGTAACCTACTCTACCCCGAGACCAATAGTTGGACCTTTATCAACTCAGGCAACATTGATCTGTCGAAATATGCAGGACAAGAGATCTATATCGGTTTCCGCTACAAGACCACCGAAGGTCAATCCTGCGCTACATGGGAGTTCAAGAACCTGCTTGTGCACGAAGCAGAATAAACATCTCTACATTATACAAAAAGCGGGCTGTCCGATTGGGGCAGCCCGCTTTTTGTATGTCTTGTATCCTGCACTACTTGAACAAATAGGTAACAAAATCAACGAGATAATGCCGCCAGTTCGTCCATTGATGTCCTCCTGCAGACTCTGTGTAGGTATAAGGGAATTGCAGAGCATCCAGCAGTTGACGTTGTTCTACGTTTTGCATATAAAGGAAATCTTCATTCCCGATGTAGATACGATAAAGCGGTTTATGCTTCTGCAGATCGCCCAACTTTTCCATCTCATTTTGATAAACTGCTTGCGGCATATCGCCATGATGATATACTGCAGAAAACAGCCCCACTGCACCAAACATATCGGGATAGTTGAGCGAAAGCCAGTAACTATGATATCCGCCCATACTCAATCCCGCCACGGCACGGCTGTCCGAATTGCGGAGAGTACGGTAATGAGTATCTGTGTAGTGTATAATTTCGGGAAAACATTCTTCAAAGAAGCCGTCCATACGGTGCTCGGCAAGTATATTGGGGCGCACTAAACCCTTACAGCCATATCCTGGGGCTGCATCTTCACTCATATTTCCATTAGGCATTACGACAATCATCGGTTCCGCCTTGCCTTGTGCAATCAAGTTATCCAATATCTGTACCGCACGCCCGAGTTCTACCCATGCCTGCTCATCACCACCACTGCCATGCAGCAGATACAAAACAGGATATTTTCCCCTACTCTGTTCATATCCTGCCGGCAAATAGACCGTCAGACGTCTTTCCGTATTGGTCTTGTCGCTATGATACCACGTACTTTCCACCGTACCGTGTGGTACCGGCCGTGTACCATACAGTCCCGAGTTATCCTCTACAATCACATAGTTGTACAAAAAACTGATGTCCCGAATGACATACGAATTGCCGGGATCCAAGGCACGTACTCCATCTATGTCCAACCAATAGAGATAGAGATCGGAGGCAAGCGGTGAAGTGGTATATGACCATACCCCATTGGTATCACGTATCATCGGCTGCGGTTGGTTGGCAGTCAGTTCACCATCCAGAATAATCTGCTGTGCCGTTGGAGCAAAGACGCGGATTGATACCGAATAATCTTTGTTGACCATTGCAGTTTGTAATTCGCTGTTTGATTGCAAGGATTGTTGTGCAGATAGAGAACCACAAAACAATAGGAGTAAACCAAAGATTTGTTTTTTCATAATGTCTATTTTTAGAAAAATATGCCCTCAACAAAGATTTTGAGACCGATAATGATGAGTATGATACCCCCAAGGAGTTCGACATTGAACTTGAATTTCTGCCCGACGAAAGCACCGATGCAATAGCCGACAATGGCAAAAAGGAAACTGACCAAAGCGATAATCTCTACTCCGCCCAACAACATATCAGGAGCAGGAATAAAGATAACGCCCGTGGCCAATGCATCAATAGAAGTAGCAACCGCTAGAGCGGTAATATGCTTGAAAGAGAAATCGGCACAGGTTTTCTTTTCGTCTTCATCTTGACGGAGCGACTCCCAAATCATCTTGCCACCGATGAATGCCAACAGAAAAAGGGCTATCCATGGGGCGAAACGTGAGAAGAAATCAGCAAAGAGCGTACCAGCGAAATAACCGATAAGCGGCATTCCGCCTTGAAACAGCCCGAACATCACCGCCATCAACCACGGATCATAGTGCGACAGCGGCTTGCGACTATGATCGTGCGACAAACCATACGTTACACTCACAGCAAAGCAGTCCATTGCCAAACCGATGGCAATGAGAATAATATCAAAGTAATTCATGGTTAATTACCAATTAAGAATTAACATACAGGAAAGGCAATATCACTCAAAAACTAATGATGGGTGGGTATCGAGTGGAGGTCGGGTAGATAACCTTTCCAACCTATAACCATCCTATAACGATCCTATAACAAAAATGCACAAAAAATCAGTGCTTGGTGCGATAGCGGGCAGTGGTCTTGCCTTTTGCGATATTGGTCAATTTTCCTTTGACAAACTGCTTGCGGATAGGCGAAATACGATCTGTGAAGACATGCGCCTCGAGGTGATCGTATTCGTGCTGAATAATACGTGCCGCAAAATCGGTATAGGTCTCAGTATGCTCGTTGAAATCCTCGTCCTGATAACGAATGGTGATAGTACGCGGACGCACCACATTCTCCGATATACCGGGCAAAGACAAACAGCCCTCGACGTACGACACGGTTTCTTCGCTTTCTTCGATTATCTCCGGATTGACAAAGGTTTTCTTCAAGCCTGCGCACTCGGGAAAATCCTCGGCAAGGTCGCTTCCGTCCACAATAAAAAGGCGTATAGACTTACCGATTTGCGGGGCTGCCAATCCGCACCCTTCGGCTGCGGTGAGGGTTTCCTGCATATCAGAAACAAGTTGTTTGAGGTCGAAATCACCGGGTTGGATTTCGTCGGTCGCCTTGCGCAAAACAGGCTGACCATATAAGTAGATAGGTAAAATCATAGACTCCCCCTGCCCCCTAAAAGAGAGGGACTTCGTTTATAAAAAGTTTTTATTTACTATTTCTATTCTCCAACAGAGAACCGGAAGTTTTATAGTCCATATATCCTTCAAGAATGATACATGCGGCGAGTTTATCGACCACGGCTTTGTTTTGGCGGTCTTTCTTTTTCATACCGCCTGCAATCATAGCCTGGTGGGCAAGGACGGATGTAAAACGCTCATCAAACGGCACCAATGGTATATTGGGGAAGGTTTTGCGAAACGTATCCATAAAAGGACGGATATAGTTCATCGATTCAGACTCCTGTCCGTTCATTTGTGTAGGATGTCCGATAACCACCTCGTCCACCTGTTCGGTTGCGAAATAGGTTTGCAACCATTGGAGCAAATCCTTCGTATCAACAGTAAGCAACGGATTAGCCGTTATACGGAGCAAATCCGTAACGGCTAATCCTGTGCGTTTCTTACCAAAGTCTATAGCGAGTATTCTGCCCAAAGTCAATTAACAATTAATAATTAACAATTAATATGCAGAGTATGGTGTTCTTTTTTCTATGCTCAACCTATCCACAGGGTATCATCTGGGAAAGAACAGGGAAAACACCCATACATAAAATTAAGAATATGGTTCCCTTGCGGGAAACCATATTCTTTTAGCAACGGTATTTAGTTGTTGATTTTGTCATTTATTGCCTGGTACTCCGCATCCATATGGAAACGGTAGTAGAGCGTACGAAGCGTAATCATATAATCACGGTTGTCGGGATCTAATTCGTGTGCTTTCTCGAAATACGGCAACGACTTGCGGAACATATCGTTCATTGCATCGAGGGCTTTCTTATACTCCTTATTGTCCGTAATATATGCAGCATCCTCGTTCATCTTTACACCCTGGTTGTAGAATACACGTCCCTTACCGGCTTCGGCATCTGCCATAGTTGGGTCAAGAGCAAGGGCTCTGTCAAAATCAGCCAGAGCCTCGTCATAGTTCTTTTGATTCTCGTCAAGATTCCCCTTGATGAGATGGTACTGTGCCACATTGGGTTCACGCTCAATAGCCTGTTGGAGGTATGCAATCGCCTCTTTTTCCTGACCGGAGAAAATGTAGTAGTTAATCAAATTCTGGAGGAACCAAGGTTCTTGCGGGAAACGCACTACTGCGTCTTGCAGCACGCGCACAAAATTGGCCGTATCCTTCTCGGTTACATACTCCTGATAGAGGAACTGGTTAATCGTAACTGCTTCGTATTCACCATCTTTCATTTGTTCGAGAATAGCGATAGCCTCGGGGTGCATCTCGGCTTGAATAGCAAAGATAGCCTCGTAGTACTTATATTGCTCGTAGATCGTATCACGCGGCATCTCTTTCTGCAGTTTTTCATCCTGCATCATCGCCATATCGGGGATAGAAAGATGCTTTTGGAACGCCTCATATGCCGTGTGGTAGTCGCGCTGCTCATTAAGATAAACGCCGTATTTCACCAGTTCCTGGTTCTTATAATACTCAAGCATTTTCTTCTGCACGTTGGCAAACGTTTTCTTGTCAGCCATTACCTCACGACCTTTCTTGTCGAGTGTGGTAGCCGAAGCGAGTTGCCCAGCCTTTACCCAATAATCAAAACTCTCCATTACGGCACGCCCTGCCACATTGGCATCATAGGGCTGTCCTACCATTTGCTTCAGGTTCTCGGCAGAGTTCTCCTGATAGCCAATCAATCCTGCTACGTACCATGCTTCGGGTAGATTCTCGGTCTCCGGGTTTTGGAGAGCCTCGCCTATGGCTGCACGTGCGCCCGAAAAATCAGGAGTCTCTTGCAAAGCCAAATTTTTCGCCTTTTTGATATTGGCTTTCTGTGCAAAGCAGCCTGCACTCATGAGCACCATAGCTGCTAAAAATAACGTTTTTTTCATTGTTATTCTGCGTTTTCGTTGTTTGTTTCTATTGTTTGTGCATCAGTGGTTTCTACATTCTCTGTAACCTCACTTTCCTCTGTGTTCTCGGTCTGTTGCTCTTCCTCTTTAGGAACAATACAGCCGAACATCAGTGTATCGTTGCGTTTCTGCAACTCGATGAGTTTCACGCCCTGTGTAGCACGCCCCATCACGCGAATAGTGTCGATAGCCATACGGATAGCCGTACCTGATTTAGTGATAAGCATCAAGTCATCATCATCCGTGACGGCATCAATACCAATAAGCAGACCGGTCTTGTCAGTAAGGTTCATAGTCTTCACGCCCTTACCGCCACGGTTGGTAACACGATAAATAGGTTCGCCGTTCTCGTCATCAAGTGCGGTACGCTTACCAAATCCCTTCTCGGAGATAACAAGCACCGTCTTGTTACTGCCCTTCTCTACACAAATCATGCCAACAGCACTATCTATGCCGTCTTCATCCAATTTGATAGCACGCACACCACTTGCGCTGCGTCCCATAGGACGGACTGTATTCTCTGGGAAGCGAACCACTTTACCATTATGCGATGCAATAAGCATCTCACTCTCGCCATCGGTAAGCGTTACACCGATAAGTTGGTCTCCATCACGCAGACCGAGAGCAATAATACCATTTGCACGCGGATGGCTGTACGCCTCAAGAGTGGTCTTCTTCATCAAGCCGTTCTTGGTTGCAAAGATGAGATAATGTTTCTCGACATACTCCTGATCATTGAGACCTTTGACATTGATAAAGGCACGCACTTTGTCCCCCTTCTGCAGATTGATCATATTCTGGATAGCACGCCCTTTCGACTGTTTGTTTCCCTCCGGTATCTCATAGACTTTAAGCCAATAGAGACGTCCCATTTCGGTAAAGAACATCATTGTGGAGTGCATAGAAGCCTGGTGTACATACTCGATAAAGTCCTCATCGCGCGACGAAGAAGCCTTTGAGCCGATACCTCCGCGAGCCTGCGAACGGAAATCTGCCAACGGCGTACGCTTGATATAGCCAAGGTGCGAAATGGTGATGACCATATCGTCATCGGCATACATATCTTCGGGATTGAACTCGGTAGCCATCTTCACAATTTTGGTACGACGCTCATCGGCATACTTTTCTTTGATTTCATTCAGTTCGTCCTTGATGAGATCATAACGCAGCGACTCACTATTGAGCAAGTCGTTGAGATGCTGAATAAGTTTTTCCAACTCGGCATATTCGGCTTTCAACTCGTCAATCTTCAGTCCGGTAAGCGCACTAAGACGCATATCCACAATGGCTTTCGACTGCAAGTTATCAAGATTGAAGCGTTGCTCCAAATTGCTTTGCGCCTCGGCGGGAGTACGGCTGGCACGAATGATATGCACCACCTCGTCAATGTTGTCTACTGCAATAATCAACCCCTCCAAGATGTGTGCGCGCTCCTCAGCCTTTTTCAACTCGAAGCGGGTACGACGTGTTACCACATCCATACGGTGCTCAATAAAGTTACCCACCAACTGCTTGAGGTTCAAAAGCATAGGACGCCCTTTAACCAAAGCAATGTTGTTTACGGCGAAACTCGATTGGAGCGCAGTATATTTATAGAGTTTGTTGAGTACCACCTGTGCATTAGCATCGCGCTTGATGTCAATCACGATACGAATATCCCGCTTTGACAGGTCGCTTATCTCGGAGATACCCTCAATCTTTTTATCGCTGACCAACTCGGCGATATTTTTCACCAAGTCAGATTTCACTACACCATACGGTAACTCAGTGATAATAATTTTCTCACGTCCGTTATCCTCGGTCTCAATGTCCGCATTGGAGCGAATGATTATTCGTCCACGCCCGGTCTCGAAAGCGTCTTTTACACCTTGGTAGCCATAGATAGTACCCCCCGTCGGAAAATCAGGAGCCTTGATATACTCCATCAAGTCGGCTACTGTAATCTCCTCTATTTCCGGGTTCTGCAAACGGTCTTCGATATTACGGATATATGCCACACAGCCGTCAATTACCTCGCCAAGGTTGTGGGTTGGCATATTGGTAGCCATACCTACAGCAATACCACTTGCACCATTCACGAGCAAGTTTGGGAAACGACAAGGCAACACCACAGGTTCTTTGAGCGTATCATCGAAGTTGTTCTGCATATCCACCGTATCTTTTTCGATGTCGCGGAGCATCTCCTCTGCCAATTTGCTCAAGCGCGCCTCGGTATAACGCATAGCCGCGGGGCTATCACCGTCCTCCGAACCAAAGTTACCCTGACCGTCCACCAACGTATAGCGCATATTCCACGGCTGTGCCAGACGCACCAAGGTACCATATATACTGCTATCACCATGCGGGTGAAACTTACCCATTACTTCACCAACAATACGTGCGGATTTCTTTGTAGGTTTGTCACTCGTATTACCCAACTCGTTCATACCAAAGAGTACACGACGATGCACCGGCTTGAAACCATCTCGCACATCGGGCAATGCACGACTCACAATGACACTCATCGAGTAGTCAATGTATGAGGATTTCATTTCCTCATCAATCTTTACAGGAATAATTCTATCGTTATCAATCATTATCTTGTAGTTTGTAAATTAGCAGATATGTAAAATATGTGCAAACAACACATACCATTTCATTTTGCAAAGGTACAACAAAATTGCGAAATACGCAAATAATCGGGCATTTTTGCTATCCTTGATATAATAAAGTAAATATCGGCAGCCTTGTCCGATATGCTTAAACGGCACAAAACAGGCATATATCCCTACTCTGTTTCTTTCCATACATAGCCGCGCACGCGCGTATGCGCACACGCATGCATATGTACGGCATTTTTCCTGGAAAATCAAAACCAGCCAAAACGACGTATAAGTCGCAAAACGGGTGTCGGAATAAGGGATACAAAAAACAACAGGATTCCATTCCATAAACACGGAACAGACACCTTGGCACGCCCGTGAAATAGTCCATTCAAAGCGCATTTAACCAAATACTCGGGCGATACAATATACCCCATTGTCTTACCAAAACGAGTAGCCCACGGGCGAATATGGTATAAACCCGTGTCCACAGCCCCCGGAGAGACATTGGTAACGCAGACACCTTTGCTACGTAATTCGATATGCAAAGAACGTGTAAAAGACGCAAGAAACGCCTTGGTGGAAGCATATGTGGACATACGCTGTACGGCTATGTGCGATGTTACCGAGCAGACATTGAGAATATATCCTCTATGCCGTTCTGTCATATTCTGCCCGAAATAGTAACAAAGCATAGCGGGCGTAACGACGTGCAAATGGAGTATTAAGCGGTTAAAGTCGGCAGAATCATTGAGGAAATCGCAATCATGATACACACCCGCATTGTTAATCAGTACCTCAACCAATATATTGTTGATTTGACAATAGGCATACAATTCTTCTGCAACATTGGGTGCACTCAAATCACGCTGCAAACCAATGGTGTGTACAGAATAATCCTTTTGCACCTGTTCCGCTTTCTTTGCAATAAAATCCTGATTACTCACCAATAATACATTATACCCACTTGCCGCCAAAGCACGTGCATAACAATAACCCATACCGGAACCGGCACCGGTAATCAAAGCCCATACATTCTTATTCACCATAGTGGTATTTTTTTACAAAGAAAAGAGGTTGCCTGTCGCCAAGCAACCTCTTTTGCCACATAAGTGTTTATCTGCGAGTAGAACCACCGCCACCAGAAGAGCGTGTGCTTCCGCCGCCACTAAAACCACCACTACTGCGAGTACTTCCGCCACCGCTATATCCGCTATAACTGCTACGGGTGGACGAACCGCTATTATAACTGCTACGGGTAGATGTGCCATAATCGGATGTGCTACGGGCAGGCGCATTATACGATGAGCGGGTACTGCTGCCACTATTATAGGAAGAGCGCGTACTATTCGTTGTTGCGGACGATGTACGAGTGGTTGTTCCTGCATTGTAGGAAGAGCGTGTACTGCTTGCCGTTGACGAAGTTCGGGTAGATGTAGCCGTGCTGTTTACATTTGCACGTGTCGATGTACTGCTTACACTGCTGCGAGTGCTTGTTCCCGTGCTTGCTACAGACTGGCGAGTGCTTGTAGTCCCCGTTGCAGAAACACGTGTGGAGCGTGCGGCTGCCGTATTACTACTACCGTAGGTACGGCTTGATGTGCCCGCAACCGATTGACGTGTACTTACTCCTGCACCGGCAACCGATTGACGTGTACTGCCACCATTTGCCACTGCCGCCTGACGTGTGCTAACGCCTGCCACTGAAGTGCGGGTGGAACGCATATCGCGTGCATTGGTTACACCAGCGTTGCGCTGACTGAAAGCACGGTCCGGATGTGCTGTTGCATAGTCTCGACGACTGACCGGTGCACGCATATCACGCATTGCGGGACGGGGTTCGGGAGCATAACGGAAACTGCAACAACCGTGGTGGTGATGGAAGGCATAGCAGTGGTGCCAATAGTAGTCATACGACCAAACGGTGTGTGCATACCACCAAGCGGGATAATAATCCCAATACCAAGGCGATGTCCAAGCGTACCAAGCGGGGCTCCAGAACCAATCGTATATTATGGGACGATAGACATATACCGGTTCGATGACATAGTTGGTACCATAGATGTACTCATCACCTACCACTTGTACCGTAACCTTCTCTTTCTCATCTTTCTCCACATAGATAGAGGCTATATCCTGATAGATATCCTTTGCCAAGATGGCTTGAAGCACAATCAGTCGTTTGTTACCTTCGCCGGTCTCTACCACACGGATATAATCAATTTCGCCGTCACCATTGAGATCAAGATTGCAAAACGCCGAATCCGGATTGTTGAGCAGGTTCTCAAACTCCTCAAGGTTCTTTGCCTGTGCAAAGAGTTTTGCCACTACCTTCAAGTCCAGTCCGTCAGAGATGTCCGAACTGTTCGCCGATACCGTAATCGTCTCATCGGCTCTCATCGTCATTCCTGCCATCAGCAGAAAAGCGAACAAAAAAGATACCAAGCGTTTCATATTAGTAAGGTGTTAATTGTTGATTAGACTTGGACATTCTAGAAAAACTAGAGCATCTAGAACTCTCTACTTTTTCTTTGGCAATTATCGTGCCAAACCCTGTTTTGTCAGACAAGATGCAAGTTATGGTGCATCTTTTCTTTCTTGGTGCGCATATATCGTTCGTTGTACTTGTTAGGTGCAATCTCGATAGGGATATTCTCCACAATCTCAATACCATAACTCTCCAGTCCGACACGCTTCACAGGATTGTTGGTCAGGAGGCGCAGACGTTTGGCACCCATCTCGCGAAGGATCTGCGCCCCCACTCCGTAGTCGCGTTCGTCGGGTTGGAAACCGAGATGCACATTCGCTTCGACGGTATCATCGCCCTGCTCTTGCAGTTTGTAAGCACGAATCTTGTTCATAAGTCCGATACCGCGCCCCTCTTGGTTCATATAGACGATTATACCGCGCCCTTCCTGCTCTATCATTTGCATAGCACGGTGCAGTTGTGCGCCGCATTCGCAACGCAGCGACCCGAACACATCGCCCGTCAAGCAACTGGAATGTACGCGGCAAAGTACAGGTTCGTCCTCCTGCCATTCGCCTTTCACCAATGCCACATGTTCCAAACCGTTGCTCAAATCGCGGAAAGGAGTCAAACGGAACTCGCCGTACTCGGTAGGCAGAAAGACGGTCTCACCGCGCTCCACTATGGCGTTGAGTGTGGAGAGTTGAGCGTTGAGAGTGGTCTGCTCGGCAGGTTGCTCGTGTTGCAGACGATAGGCAATCAGGTCCTTGATGGAGATAATCTTCAAGTCGTTCTCGCGTGCCACTTCTTGCAGTTGCGGCATACGTGCCATAGTGCCATCAGCATTCATAATCTCAATGAGTGCCGCTGCCGGTTGGAGGCCTGCAAGGCGTGCCAAGTCAATAGCCGCCTCGGTATGTCCTGCACGCTGCAGCACACCTCCCGCCCGTGCATAGAGCGGGTTGATATGTCCCGGACGACCGAATGTATCGGGTTTGGAGTCGGGGTCTGCCAAAGCACGGATAGTAGCCGCACGGTCTGCTGCCGACACGCCCGTAGTGCAACCTTCCAACTTGTCCACCGTGATGGTAAACGGCGTACCGAGCATAGAGGTATTGTTTGCGACTTGGTGCATCAAGTCGAGTTCGGCACAGCGCTGCTCAGTGATGGGCGCACATAGTACGCCACGCCCATGCTTGAGCATGAAATTCACTTTCTCAGGGGTTATCTTCTCTGCGGCAATAATAAAATCGCCCTCATTCTCACGGTCTTCGTCATCAACTACGATAACGAACTTTCCTTGACGAAAATCGTCTAATGCTTCTGCTATTGTATTCATATTGTATGTTCGCTTGCGCTCACGTTAGTTACTTCGTGTTGTTGGTTCGCGGTGCTCACGTTGGTGGCGGTACGTTAGTTTGTGTATCTTTTGTTTCAGTTTGTCCCAGACTTTGAGCCATGCTTCCGGGTTAAGCAAGGCAGCATCGGTGGCGGCTTTGTAGGTAAGGAATATACCTATCGGCAGAAGGACGAACGAACTGAGCCACATTCCTGCCCAACAAGGCCAAAGCGCTTCGCGTGCCATCTTGTAGCCTGTATTATCTATAATATAATAGATGATAAACATCACCACCGAGATCACCACCGGAGCCCCCAAACCACCCTTGCGAATAATGGCTCCCAAAGGAGCACCGATAAAAAAGAATATCAAGCAGGCGAATGCCAGTGTAAACTTGCGGTAGAGTTCAATCTCATGCTTTCTGATATATCGTTGTGAGTCGTCCAGCAAGAGTGAATTATACTCAACTTGGTCGCGCTGCATGGTGGCTTTGTCCACCGCCACATCCATTGCATTGCGCTGCTGAACCTCCGACAGGCGGGCAAACAGCGAATCGATATTATATTCCGTCTGTTCGCTACTCTCGACAGGTATCAAAATACGCCCTGACTTCTGTTCTCGTCCGAAGTAACGGTTCTCCACCAAGTTCCGGCTCTGCTCCCTACCTTTTTGCTCAGCCAATACCTGCACCGAGTCTATCGAACGCACCAACTGGGCTACGTTCTTCGATACATGCTGGTCTTCCAACACAGACTCGTCATAGCGATTGAACTCGGTATCAAAATCGATAAGCAACTGCTTCTCCTTGAAAGTCTCACGGCGATACGGGATATTCTTTTGCGACCCCGTAGCACGCTGTTGCTGCTGGTTGAGATTCTCAAACGACTCGCCGCTGTAGAGGCGCAAAATCAGGTATTTATTATCGTCAGAGAACGCCAATTTTCCCGAATCGGCGACCATCACCGTGGCATTCTGGAAGCCGTTGGAATAGTCGTAAATCATCATATCGCGCAGCATACCTGTTTTCTTGTCCTTGTGCCGCACATAGATATTGTAGCCGCTCACGCCATCGTAGAACTCTCCTTCGGGTATTTCCAACTCGGGTGATTTCTGCCGGAGCGAGAAAATCAACGCCCACAGTTTCATTTGCGATTTAGGCAGCACATTGTTCGAAAAAAAGAATGCTCCTATCGAGATAAAAACAATGGCTATTGCCAGCGGACGCATAATGCGGAACAGCGAGATACCCGCTGCTTTCATTGCGGTGAGTTCGAACTTTTCGCCAAGATTTCCAAACGATATAAGCGAAGCCAAAAGGATAGCCAATGGCAATGCTAACGGTATCACACTTGCTACGGCATAGACAAAAAACTCCGCCAATACAGAAACTTCCACGCCCTTTCCCACCAAGTCCTTGACGTGCATCCACACAAACTGCATCAGCAGCACAAAGATACACACAAAGAGCGTGGCAAAGAACAATCCGAGAAAGTTCTTTAGCAGATAAACATCTATTTTCTTGACAAGTTTCAAATTCTTATCCGTTCAATGATTCCGATACAAAAATAAGCGGCAGCAAGTCGGCGGCACAGGAGAATATATAGGTTTCTTCTTCACCGTAAAGCAGCACTTCCATCGGCTTGCCATAGCGGTGTTCGGTCTCAATCATTACTTGCCGGCAAGCACCACAGGGGGAACCGGGCTTGGGTGTAAAACGCCCATTGTTGTAGCAGGCTATTGCCAAGCGCAGCACGGGTTGTTCGGGGTATTGCGCCCCTGCGGCAAACAAGGCGGAACGCTCTGCGCAAAGTCCGCTCGGATAAGCCGCATTCTCCTGGTTGCAACCACGCACGACCACCCCGTTTTCGAGAAGCAAAGCCGCCCCCACATGGTAGTGGGAATACGGGCAATATGCCCGCCCGGTCTGCTCCTTGGCTATATTAATCAATTCCTGTTGGTCTTTGGTCAGTTCGTCCCATGCGCACACACGCATGGTCGTTTTGATTTCGCACTCTTTCATGATATGGGTTATTTGTTAGTTAGTGCTACGTATAAATAGCCTGCAAAGATACGACATTTTCGGGAAATATACAATACACAGACCCATTTTTGCAGTAAAAGCGACGTACATTCCCTTTTTATTTTGCTTATCCACCCGTCATCCACCTGACATCCACCCGTGTTTTGTATAACTGCTTTATACGGAAAAAGTAAGGAGGATATAAGGTGGATAACCATACCTATCCTATAACCAACCTATGCCTATCCTATAACAAATTCACCTTTGATCATAGACACTATGTAGTACAAAAAAAGAAGCCCACAGAGAGGCTTCCTGTTAGATTTTAACGGAACATCCGCGCCGTAACGGTCAGTTTCGCCCATGCGCCGGGTTGCAGCAGACCGCCATAGTCGTAATAGTG
This sequence comes from uncultured Bacteroidales bacterium, assembly GCA_934728255.1. GTDB lineage: Bacteria > Bacteroidota > Bacteroidia > Bacteroidales > Paludibacteraceae > Colicola. The sequence continues at coordinate 115,137 of CAKVEC010000005.1, read as the reverse complement.
GCGGTTGGTCATATTGGTGCAATCGGCACTCACGCGCACACGGTCATTTTGCCAATAGACACTCCCGTCGAGCAGCCATACGGGGCGATAGTCCTGCACTTCGCCCTGCGCGTCGTTGTACTGCCCCTCGCGCTGCTGGTAACGCAGCGTCCACGACGCACCGAAACCGCGATAGATACCGTGTTCAAGGCGCAGCGTCAGTTTATGGCTCAAATAGTCCAAATAACGCGACCCCGACTCTTTCAAGTCCAGATCAAGGTACGTGTAGGCATAACTGACCGACACACAGCGCAGCCACTCGTTCCAACGGTATGCAGCCGAGAGTTCCACGCCTGTGGCATTCACTTTCTGCTGGTTCTGCGCATGATACGGTCGCTTAGTATCCTCGGGCGTATAAACCCAGTCAATGATATTCCGTCCCCAACGGTAATACCAGTCGCCAGCCAGCGAGAGCGTACCCGACTCACCAAACGAGCGGTTGTAAGTAGTTCCGACCGACAATACCCATGCCGTCTCCGGTTGCAAATCTCTGTTACCCAACTGGTTGCCCGCATTATAATACAGGTCTGTAAATGTCGGAAGACGAAGCGAGCGATTTGCATTAATATATACAGACGATTGCTTCGCATATTCGTACCCGATATTTGCTCCACCCGATACATTGTTTCCGAATTGGGTATTATACATACCGCTTACACCCAACGATGCCGACAGGTTGCCATAGTTGAACGTCTGCTGTGCGTAGTAGTTCACATTCAGCCGGTTCGCCCCCTTGACCAGGTCGAGCACCCGCACATCTTTCAAAGAGAAATCCGCCACATTCGGCACTTGCCCGTCGGGATTAATAGTATCGCCGAGATTGGTGGAATGGATGTTCTCGTTTCGCACCTCTACACCCACTGTGGTTGTTCCGATACGGGACGCATAATGCCCGGCCACACTTGCGGCAGCCGTCTGCGAGAAATGGAAATTGCCATAGAGACGCTGCCCGCGGTGCCACTCGTAGCGGTCGTAGTTGGCACGATACGACGCCTGTACGTCTATGCTCCATTGCCCCCAGCGGTGCGTATATTTGGCACTACCGAAGGCAGTGCGGGTGGCATCGAACTGGTCTTGCGAGCCGAAGCCGTAGTACATACCTGCCCCCGCATCTTTCCACTGCGCACCGAGTTGTACGTCCAAGCCCTTGTAGCGACTCTGGAAATAGATATTTGCCAACTGATAATCGGAGTTGGTCAGTCCCGTCTGCTCTTTCTGGGACGGATCGGGCGCATAATACCCCTCGGCACGGCTGTACTCAACCGAGGCATTTGCGCTGAAATCCCCGTGCCGCCAACTACCTGAAAACTCGGGACTTACCAAACCGTTCATACCCGCAGACAAGCGCACACCATATTGGTTGTTATCCGCCTCGCGCGTAACGATATTAATGGCTCCGGAGAATGCCCCATAGAGGTTGGCACTTGTACCTTGCAGCACCTCGATACGCTCGATGAGCGAGACAGAAAGCGGTAGATTGAGCGTGTAATGCCCCGTGTGTGCGTCGTTCAGGCTCACGCCGTTGATCAGCACCAACACTTGGTCAAACGTTCCCCCGCGCATACTCAGGTCGGCTTGCGCGCCGTTCGCACCACGGGTACGCACATCAAGCCCCGGCAGATACTGCAGAATATCCGCCACTGTCTGAATGGGCAATGCCTCTATCTCCTTGCGGGAAACCTGTGTTACGAGTCGGTACGCCTCGGATTGTACTTCAGCCTTGTTCGATACGACCGACACCTCCTGAAGACTAAGTTGTCGGGTATCAACAGCCCCCTGTGCCTGCTGTTCGGCAAGCATAGCGGGTTCAAGCGCGGAGCCGTCTGCCCCATCCGTCTCTGTCGCAGTCGCGCTCAATGTGCAAAATGCCACTGCCACGAGAGCGACGGTCTTTCCTTGCTTGAGCATCTCAAGATCGGTCATATAACCTGCCACACGCCCCACAGAGACTTCCCTATGCAGCGACAAAAAGGCGGCATACGCCTTGCGGCAGAACCGACGGAAACGGATACTACGCTTCAATTGATAAACCTTGTTCATTGTGTTTTTTCAAAAAAAAACGCACAAAGGTACTGCTTTTTTCCCATACTCGCAACCCTTGTTGCACGCAATGTATCACAGGCGCGGTGCTACAAAATCAGAAATGACGTAAGCAATGAGTGTGTTGTTTTGATTGCGAATTTCAGTTTGAATAAGTGAAGTATTGTCTTCGTGCATAAATACCGCCTTAGCCGTCAAACAATCTCCCAACCGACCGGACCGGACAAACCGGATTGTACTATCTATTGTCAGTTTCTCACCCCGTGTCAATCCTGCGGCTGCCAAATCCGCCAGCGTAAAGAGCACCCCACCCTGACACACATTTGCGCCATTCAGATGGCGTTCCTCTACGGTCATTGTTGCCGTACATCCGTCGGCTTGCAGTACAATGCCGGTTGTGCGGGCAAAACGATCCAGTTTGTTCAGTTCAGAAACAGTCATATTTGTTCGATTTTGGGTACAAAGGTACGAAAGAAAATGGAATTGTACAACTCTTGCACATATCAAAAAAAAAGAGTACCTTTGCGGCTCTAATCAACACTGAGATATGGCACGTACAGAGATTTCTACAATGGGTGAGTTCGGACTCATCAAACATCTGACAGAAAAAATAGAACTGAAACAACCCTCTACCCGAAAAGGTATCGGAGACGATGCCGCCGTGATGAATTTCGGGAACAAGCAGGTACTGATGACCTCAGATATGCTGCTTGAGGGTATCCATTTCAATCTGGAATACGTACCCCTCAAACACCTGGGTTACAAGGCAGCGGTTGTCAATTTTTCGGATATCTATGCAATGAACGGTACCCCTACACAAATAACCGTTTCGCTGGGTGTAAGCAAGCGTTTTGCAATAGAAGATTTAGAGGAACTCTATGCGGGTATACGTCTTGCCTGCGAGCGATACGGTGTGGATTTGGTGGGCGGTGATACCTGCGCTTCGATGACGGGACTGACCATTTCTATCACGTGTCTCGGTACGGCAGATGCCAAAGATATTGTCTATCGCAACGGAGCCAAACTGAACGACCTCATCTGCGTATCGGGAAATCTGGGTACCGCCTATATGGGGCTACAACTATTGGAACGCGAGCGCATTGTGATGCAAGCCGACAGCCAAGCCAAACCGGCTTTTGAAGGACGGGAATATCTATTGGAACGCCAACTTAAGCCCGAAGCACGGCGCGACATCATAGAAGCACTGCGCAAAGCGGGGGTGAAACCGACGGCGATGATGGATATATCCGATGGCTTGTCGTCGGAACTGATGCATATTTGCCACCAGTCAGGTGTAGGCTGTGCCATCTACGAGGACAAACTGCCTATCGATTTCCAAGCCGCCGCACTTGCCGAAGAGATGAATCTGAACATCGTTACGTGCGCTCTCAACGGGGGGGAGGATTACGAACTTCTTTTCACTTGCGACATCAACGACTATGAGAAACTCATTCCGATTGATGACCTATATATCATCGGGCATATCACCAAGCCCGAATACGGACTGAACCTGATCGGACGCAATGGCGAAGAACTGACCCTCAAGGCACAAGGCTGGAACGCTTTTACCAACGAAGACACAAATGACACGTTATAATAATAAGCAATGCCACTCATAAAAAACGCGGACGAAATGCCCGCGTTTTTTATAATCTTTTATGGAGAACGCCATCTAACGTTTCCAAGTCAGGAAACGTCTTCCAACCGAATTGTTCTGCGGCTTTACGGTTCGCCTCGAGGTCGTCCACAAACAGATAAGGTTCCGGCAAATGATGTGCGTGCAGATACTCGTCCGCTGTCTTAAAAATTTGCGGATTCGGTTTACAGCAATGCAACAAGTGCGAGGCAAAGCAATTCTCAAACATTGACAAATCATATTTACTGAACACATCCGCCCAATGCAGTGCATTGTTATTGCTCAGCAGAAACAGACGGTGTCCTTCATTACGCCAACGCCGTATCATCTCCAACCGCTCTTCCGGTATGCCACCATGCATCAGATTCCAAGCCTGTTTCAGGTCTTCGATGGTAGTGCCTGGTTTAGCATAAGAAAGCAACGTATTCAAAAAATATTCTGTAGAAACATCTCCGTTTTCAAACCGTTCCATCAGGCTGTTTTCCGTACCTTCTGCATTTCCTGCCAACCCTAATACGCACTCCATAGCCTCTTCGCCTATCAGTTCACGGAAACGTGCCACACATACGGGGATATTATGCTGCATAATCACCCCACCCATATCCAGTATAATTGTCATAGTTCTATTAGTTATGGTTTGATTTAGGCTGCAAAGATAATGATTTTTTCCGACATACACAATATTTTATCACTTTACGGCCTCTGTTTGGCGTGTTTTTTGTAGCATTCAGACTATAGGGCAATGTCGCCTTATACAAATCTACCATAGTTATGAAAGACGCTTTATTTTCACTTCCCGCATTGGGATTCTCTCCTGAAGAACTCGCTCCGATGATGAGCGAACAGACCATTAATTTCCATTACGGAAAGCATTTCCGCACATATGTAGATACACTCAACACGTTGGTGAAAGGTTCTGATTATGAAGGGCTTTCGTTGGAAGACATTGTCTGCAAAGCCCCGGAAGGCAAACTGCTCAATAATGCAGGGCAGACACTCAATCATCAACTCTTTTTTGAACAACTGATACCTGCAGAACATGCCAAGCAACCCTCCGGCGAACTTCAATTTCTGATAGAGCAGTCATTTGGTTCGTTTGATGCTTTCCGCGAGCAAATGAACCAAGCAGCCCTTTCGCTCTTTGGTTCAGGATGGGTGTGGCTCGCATCGGATGCTGATGGGGTGCTGCATATTCTGTCGCTGCCCAATGCAGATAACCCTTTGCGCCACGGCTTGCGTCCTATACTCACGTTTGATATATGGGAACATGCCTATTATCTTGATTACCAAAACAACCGTGCAGAATACATCAAAAACCTATGGCTGCTTATCAATTGGCATATTGTATCCCAGCGCTTGGGCTGACAATCTGACTTCCATTGCTTTATTGTCTCCCGCAAAGCGTTATGGGCTTTGCGGGATTTTTTTAGGGGGTCTTTTTGAATGTATTTTTTGTTGCGCATATCAAAAAAAAGCAGTACCTTTGCGCACTTTTTTGCATGAAGGAGCAGAAGTGTAAATGTTCCGCTATATGCAAAAACAAAATAATCAACAAAACAAAATAAAAAGACAAGATGAAAAAAATTGCAAAATGGGCACTTATGTGCTGTGCAGCAGTGATTTGCTCGATTGTAATGGTCAGTTGCGGCGAGACAGTAACCGGTGATTTTATGTATGATGTAACCGTATCCGAAGGTACTAGTACCGGTTCGTATATGTCGTACAAGACTTATGCCGAGAGCCATATTCTGGAGGCAGTAAAGGCCACAGGTGCAATCCAAACAGAGAGCAGTTCTACCTATTTTCTTCTCAATGGTGATCGAAATAGTTGCGACAAAAAAGTGAAGGCAGCCGTAGAGAAAGCCATGAACGAGGTTGAAGCCTGGGAAGACTATGACACTACCGCCTTCATAATTGACGAGGTTACAGTAGTAGTAGAACGTAGCAATGGTGGAGAAAAAGATATAATATTCTCACGCAAGTTCAAAACACAGAAGAATCACAACTAAACCTCAATATAATACTCAAGAACAAGAAAGGCGGTCTCTAAAAAGACTGCCTTTCTTTGTAATTAGATTGACGGCTGAATCACCCACTAATCACCCACTAATCACCCACTAATCACCCACTAATTATAACACAAAGATAGCGTAATGACACACATTTGATTTGGCAGTTTGTTTCTTTCTTTTTTAGAATCGCTTGGAAAGACCGAAACACCAATAAAGCAACGTAGCAAGGGCTATGACACCACCGATATAACCAATACAAGAAATTGATAGGTGAGTGCAGACACCGCCGCCTATAAGAGTGCCTGTGGCGATGCCCAGATTGAAGATTCCCGATGAGATAGACATCGCTACCGGTGTAGCATCGGCTTCGGTGTGGTTGATGATCTCATTCTGAAACGACACATTATATGATGTTGCCGCCATTCCCCACAATGCACACACGAGAACCACAACAGCACCGAGATATTGTGCGGCTGGAGCCAGAAGCAGTTGGCATACACAAACACCCCCTATTGCCAATGCTATAAAACGGACAGGATTGCGTTGATAGCACTTAGAAAACAAGATACTGCCGACGATGCCTGCCACGCCAAAGAGCATCAACGTAGTCGTAATCCATTCCTCGGACAAGTGCGCCACCTGCAACAAAAAAGGCTCAATATAACTATAGCCGACATAGTAGGCAGTGGAAAAACCGAGCGTCAGGATATAGATACCGATAAGCACCGGATTTTTGAGCAATGAGGGCAATTGCCGCACAGAAAATCCGCCATGTGCAGGGACTTGCGGGAGAGTAAGAATAAGATACAGAAATACTACGAATGAAAAGATGCCTATAGACAAAAACGTCATTCGCCAGCCGATATTCAGTCCTATAATACGTCCAAGAGGCATACCGAGAATCATTGCGACAGATGTACCTGTAACAATCATGCTGAGTGCCAGCGGTCGGTGTTTGTCGGGAACAAGGCTTACCGCCAAGGGCGAAACAATCGACCAGAAAATAGAGTGCATACACGCCACCCCTATACGCGAAAACATCAGCATATAATAGGTGGCGGATAGCGATGACAATACCTGAAAAAGCACAAAACCGACCACTACCCACAGCATCAGTTTGCGCAGATTGATTTTGGAAACCAAAAGCATCAGCGGTAATGACAAAAGCATTACCATCCACGCATAGACCGAGATGAGCATACCCGCATGCGCCTCTGTAGTGTGGAAATCAGAAGCAATGTCAGTAAGCAGGGCGATGGGGATAAACTCGGAGGTGTTGAATACAAAAGCAGCACATGTCAATCCTACAAGTGGCAACCAATTGCGCCAAGTCATTTTGTTTTCCATAATCTAACCAGAAAACATTAATTACCATTAAAACCATTCAGAGCAAACACTCGTGAGCGGTTTAATAAAAACAACTAATACCTTTTTCAAAAACGGGCGCAAAATTACTGCTTTTTCACGGAATACGCAACGATTAGTTGCGTAATATCGGAGAAAAGCAGTAAAATAAAAAGAGATTAGTAAGCAAAAACGTTGTTTATCGCAGCGTCCGCATTGAGTTGAGGACGGCGAGGACGGTAACGCCCACATCGGCGAGGACGGCAAGCCACATATTAGCAATACCGAAAGTAGCAAGGACAAGCACCAAAACCTTGATACCGATAGAGAAATACACATTTTCGTTAGCAATGCGACCAGTTTTCTTGGCGATACGGATAGCCGTGGCAATCTTGCCCGGTTGGTCGTCCATCAGCACCACATCTGCCGCTTCAATCGCCGCATCGGAGCCCAACGCCCCCATAGCAATCCCCACATCGGCACGGGCAAGGACGGGGGCATCGTTGATACCATCACCTACGAAAGCGAGGGTTTTACCATTCGGTTTAGCGGCAAGCAGACGCTCCACCTGTGCCACCTTGTCCTGCGGAAGCAGGTCGGCATGGAACTCGTCCAAGCCCACTTCGTGCGCCACAAACTCCGCTACGGCATAGTGGTCGCCCGTGAGCATCACCGTGCGGCGTACACCGGCGGCTTTCAATCCGCTGACAGCCGTTTTGGCATCGGGCTTGAGTTGGTCGGAGATAACGATATGCCCTGCATACTCGCCATTGATAGCCACGTGGATGACCGTACCCTGCGCCTGCTGCGAGCATTCGTGCCACTTAGCCCCGACAGCGTCCATCATCTTGCTATTGCCAACACAGACCTGCTTACCATTGACACAGGCTTTGACGCCCTGTCCTGCCACTTCCTCCACCTGCTCTACCGAGCAAGAGTCCGCCTCGTGGGCATACGCCTGACGCAAGGAGACGGCGATGGGGTGATTGCTATACCGCTCCACGTGGGCCGCCAGATGCAGCAACTCATTCTCGGAGATGTCGTGCGGATGCACAAGACTCACTTGGAAAACACCGCGTGTGAGGGTGCCCGTTTTGTCGAATACCACGGTATCCAATTTGCTCAAAGCATCAAGGAAGTTGGAACCTTTCACCAGAATACCTTTGCGGGACGCCCCGCCGATACCTCCGAAGAAAGCCAACGGCACAGAAATGACCAACGCACACGGGCAGGAAACGACCAAGAACATCAAACCGCGATAGAGCCACGTGGGGAGATTATCGATATACGTTCCCGCGCCGAAGAAAGGCGGAAGGAAGGCTAATACCAATGCCAAGCAGACGACAATCGGGGTATAAACACGAGCAAAACGGGTAACGAAATTCTCACTGCGGGACTTGTTCTCCCCCGCATTCTCCACCAGAGCCAGCACTTTGGCGGCAGTGGACTCTCCTGCTATTTTGGTAGTACGGACACGCAACAAGCCCGACATATTGACACAGCCGGAGATAACTTGGTCGTCTTTTCGGACGGTATGAGGAACGCTTTCGCCCGTAAGGGCAACCGTATCAAGGTGCGATTCGCCCTCGATAACTTCGCCATCCACCGGTACACGCTCGCCCGGTTTGATAACCACTATTTCACCTACTTGCACATCGTTAGGGTCAATAGTCTGCAGTTCGCCGTTGCGCTCCACGTGGGCAGTATCCGGACGTATATTCATCAGCGAGGAAATCGACTTGCGGCTGCGTCCTTCGGCAATGGTTTCAAAGAGTTCACCCACCTGAAAGAACAGCATCACGAAGACCGCCTCGGGGAACTGGTTCTCCGCTCCCGGCAAAAAGCCTATAGCGAGTGCACCAATAGTAGCAATGGACATCAGAAAGTCCTCATCGAAGACCTCACCATGCACAATGTTTTCTGCTGCCTCGTGGAGTGTATCAAAACCGACAACAAGATAAGGAACTAAATAAATAAGGAGCAGTTGCCACATCGGAAGCGAGCACGTATGCTCCACAACCACACAGACTACCAGTAGCACAGCAGCCACGATGATTTTAAGCAGGATAGAACGGGTTTCTTTTTCCATTTTATCAATTAAAAATTAATAATTAACCATTGATATGCAGAGTTGGTCTGCTGTTTTCGTTTTTGCAGTTTTCATTTTCGAGTGCAAAGGTACGGCAAATTTGGTGCAACCCGGTTGCAATTCGTACACAATTTTCAGCCAAAGCACAAAAGATACGGTACAAAAGATATACAGAATACGCACAAGGCTTGCATAAGCGGGCAAAAAGTAGTATCTTTGCAGACAGAAACAAAAATGAACCGCTATACTTTTGCTCATATAATGCGCCGATTGTTGCATATCCACTATGATGTGCGGCTATCGGGGATGGAACATATGCTTGATGGTAAAGTACATCTGGTACTACCAAACCATACTGCATACATCGACCCAATTCTACTCTTTGCCGAATGCGGCGATGTGCCGCTTTGCCCGATGTCGGACGAGCGGTTCTTCCGCAATCCGCTATTCCGGCACATCTTGGCTATGGCGGACGCAGTACCCGTTCCCGACTTGGAAAAGACCACCCGGCGAGCGGAAGGTGCCGCCGCCGCAAGCCAACTGAGCCGAATTGCCATCAATTCATTGGCAGCGGGCAAAGAGATGGTGTTTTATCCTTCGGGGCATGTAAAAACAGTGGACAGCGAAGTTATCGGCAATCGCCGTATGGCATATGAGGTATGCCGCGAACTACCCAGGAATGTCGAAGTTATTATGGTACGTATGCGCGGATTAGAGGGAAGTTTATGGAGCAAACTACACCCGAAACATCTCTGCCTGCGCCGCAAAGTGGATATTCATTTTGAGCCGTTGACGGCACAACTACGCGAATGGGCTGCAACCTTATCCCGACGGGAATTTAACAAGCAATTAGAAGACTGGTATAATACCTCCTTATAGAAAGATAGAATTATAGAAGATGGCAAAACGAGTACTAATGGCAATGTCCGGCGGAATAGACTCCACCGTATCGGCAATGCTGCTATTGGAACAAGGATATGAATTGGTGGGCATTACGTACCGCACCTTTGATTCAATCAAGGAATCGTGCCTTGTGCGCGAAAAAGGTTGCTGCTCTGTGGAAAGCATAATGGAAGCCAAACATAATGCGCAGACATTAGGTTTCGAACACCATATTTTGGATTTCCGTGAGACATTCAAAGAACACGTAATCAACAATTTTATAGACGAATACACTCATGGTCGCACCCCTAATCCTTGCGTGCTATGCAACTCGCATATCAAATGGGGAGCGATGGTACAAGCCGCAGACGAATACGGTTGCGACTTGATAGCCACCGGGCATTATGCGCGTATTGCAGAACATTGCGGGCATTGGTACCTGGAAAATGCCGTAGATACCCGCAAAGACCAGACCTATTTTCTATGGATGCTGACCGAGGACAACCTACGCAGGACTATTTTTCCGTTGGGCGGACTGACCAAACCCGAAGTGCGGCAGATTGCTTTCGACCACGGGTTTGAGAAACTGAGCAAAAAAGCCGAAAGCCAGGAGATTTGCTTTGTACCGAACAATGACTACCGGACATTTCTGGCAGAACAAGGTGTACACGTAGAGCGTGGGGAATACCTGTCGAAAGACGGCAAAGTAGTGGGCGAACACGAAGGTTTCTGCAACTATACCATCGGGCAGCGCAAGGGACTCGGAATAGCACTCGGGACACCGCAATTTGTAACAAAAATCAACGCCGAAACCAACGAGATTACACTCGGTACACACGACGATTTATACGCCACGCATGTGGAAGCCTCCCAAGCACGTATTCGCGATATAAATTGGTTGCGCGAGTCGCCGGAAGTGCAAGCCCGTATCCGTTACAAGTCGCCCGCCGTGCCGGCTCATATCACAATAGGCGAGAATGGACACATTGCATTGGATTTTGAACAGCCTGTCTGGGGCGTTACCCCCGGTCAGTCGCTGGTCGTTTACAAAGACGGTCTCGTTGTTGCCGGCGGAATAATCAGCCATGCCTAACGCATCGGGTGATTAACGGGTTGTTATCGGGTGATTCCGCAGAGGATAAGTCTATGTTACTAAAAAGAGGCTGCCGGACGACAATTGTCTGACAGCCTCTTTCTATGCATTCCAATGTATCTTAGATAAGGTAAATCTTTTACTGCAGGTCTTTTTGCTTGCGGAGATGGTTGGGAGTCATACCCGTATGTTTCTTGACATACTGGCAGAAGAAACTGCTATTGGGGAACCCGAGTTGGAATGCCACCTCTTTGATACTCTCGCCTGACCGTACAAGACGCTGCTTGATGTCGTTCATTGTAACTTCGACAATCCATTCCGAAGCCGACTTGCCACTGCGCATCTTGCATATCTCCGACAGGTATTTCGGCGTGATATTCATCTGCTCGGCATACCATTGTACCTCACGCTGCTGCGGGTTGTTTTGCAGCAACTCCAAGAAATGGCGGAAAGTATAGTCGCTCTGCGTAATGGCTCTGCCATTCTCGTCCTCGCTGACCGGTTCCAGAATTGTATCAAGATAGTTGAACATCTCCAAGACCAATGCGCGCACCGCACTATGCATAATGTTGATACGATAATGCGATTGTATAGGGTCGGAAAGATAGAGTTCCATCAAATGATAGTATGTATCAAGCAACTCGATGTGAATTGGCTCCAAATGGATCACCGGACACATTTTCAAGAAACGCTGTTTCTCCCACCAACGCGGCTCTATACGGAAATTATCGAACAAAATCTGCTGGAACAACTCCGCCTTGATACGCAGAAGCGTAAACTTAAAATCATAAGAAACAGTAAATTCTCCGATATACGTATTGGGCAATACCACAAACAGATGTTGTGGCAGAATGGTCATTTTCTTACCATTTACGATAATATCCATACTGCCCGCACGGCACAACATCAACGACATACTGTCGCCCAATTGATAATGGGTGCGTTTTGGCAGATCTTCGGTTGAATTTGTCAAAAATACATCTTCTGCTTCGAGTGTCATAACTATGATAGAGGTATAAAATGTTTCTATTTTCTGCAAAGGTACAAAATTTATTTGATATGTACATAATTTTTTGCATAAAAAACGACTACATTGTTACGTTTTTACCAAAACGACCATTCTGTTAGAAAAACGGACAACTCACAAAACGTGTTTTGGCAAACATTTTGCATAGGTTATACGAACATTTAGGAACGTTATTTGTTGTAAATTTAACAAAAGAATAAAATAATACAAAGATATGAAAAAACAAATGTTTTATTTTGCCGCGATTTGCCTCGTTATGGCATCGTGTGCAGACACCGCAGATGTGCGTGATGCCAAAGGCGGTTATCGTTTCAAGACAACAGGTAAAGTCACACTGCAAATGCCTGATGAAAGCAATCCGAAAGCCACGGTCTCGCAGGTGGTCAATCTGACCAACGAGACCGGTTCGTTTGAGTTGGTAAGCCTAAAAGACAACGACAAAGTACTGCTTACTTTTGATCAACTGAACGGCGATGTATATCATACCAAAGGTACATTGTCAGGCGACGAACTGAGTTTTGATGGCTTCACCCGCACGCTTGATTTGCCGATTACGACCGAATATAGCGATACACTCCATGTTCCGTATTTGGATATTTTGGGACAAAGCAAATTCCGCGACTCAATTATCACCTATACCAAGACTGAAACCGAAGTATTTGACATCACGGTAACAGGCAACGCCAAGACCTACGAGAACAACATCATCTTCTCGCTCAACTACAAGGGGCAGTCGCAAGAGGACAAACAACGTACGGTGGAGGGGGCAGATATTCAGATGCTCTGCAAGAAAAACTAAGACTCCCCCTCCCCCCCCTCAGAGAGGGGGGATACAGGAACTGCATTGTAAACTTACATATGAAACGAACATTATTTTATATTATAGGTTTGTTGCTTGCCGCACTGCCCGCCAGGGCGCAGATGCTGACGCTTGACGACTGCCGTGGGTATGCGCTGAAAGCCGTCTCTACCCAAGCAGGCGACGAGTTGCGCCAAGCAGCCGACTACAACCGCCAAGCCGCCCTTGCGGCAATGTTCCCGAAGATTACCGCCAATGCGGCATATACATGGAACTCGCAGCACGCTGTTTTGCTGCCCAACCAAATGGATTTCTCGTTCGGTACGGCTACGGTGGGGAAAGATGGTTCGGCTTCGTTCCAATGGAGCGAGGGCTCAGCCATGAACCAACTGGCACAACAATCACAGCAGTTGCCCGAAGTAGGCAAACAAGTGCTGACCTTGCAAAACGAGTCCGGACAAATGCTCGCTGATGCCTATCAGCAACTCTATCAGGCACTTGATCTCGATATGACACACCTGTTTGTCGGGCAAGTAGGTATAACACAACCTATCTATGTGGGCGGTCGCCTGCGCGAGTTGTACCGCATAGCCAAAGCCACTGAGGAAACGGTGAACATTGAGGCTGACAGCAAGCGCGATGACATCATTGTATCGGTGGACGAAGCCTATTGGCGCGTTATATCGGTGGAAAAGAAATTGGAACTTGCCACCAAGTACTACAATCTGCTCATTACATTGGAGGACAATGTAACCACTCTCGTGAACGAAGGTATGGCTACTCAGTCCGACTTGCTGAAGGTAAAACAGAAACGCGGTGAGGCGGAACTGAAAAAACTGCAAGCCGAGAACGGATTGGTACTCAGCAAGATGGCACTATGCCAGATATGCGGACTGCCTCTCAACCAAGATATTATATTGGATGATTCGCATATCGGCGAAGTGGTTTTGCATGATTCTATTTCGGACTATTCGTCTATCATTAACTCACGTTCCGAAATAAAGATGCTTGAACAGGCACAGAAGATTGCTGAATCAAACGCAAAAATTATGGCGGCAGGACTACAACCGAACATCGTGGCGTCTGCTAACTATATCTACACCAATCCGAATGTGGAAAACGGGTTCAGCAACGATTGGAAAGGACACGGTTTCTTCTCGGCAGGTGTAGTGGTCAATGTACCGATTGCGCACGCCGATGATATTTTGCGTCTGAAGGCCGCCAAACATCAGGCACGCGCCGTTGCTCTCAAAAAAGAAGACGCCCGCGAAATGCTTGAATTGCAAATCACGCAAGCCAACCAGAAAGTGTTGGAAGCCAACCAAAAAGTAGTGATGACCGAACTCGGGGTAAAGAACGCAGAAGAGGTACTCCGCTTTGCTGACGAGTCATTCAAAGCGGGTATGGCAACCGCCACCGACTTGATGCAGGCGCAGACCGCATGGCTATCTGCTTCGAGCGACAAGATTGACGCCGATGTGGAAGCGCAAGTTTGCGAGACCTATTTCAAAAAATATACTTCAACACTAAGATATTAGATAAACGACCTTAAAGACCTTAAAGACCTTAAGGACTTTAACGACCTTAATAATTTAGAAAACAATGAGAAAAGAGAAAAAAGGCAGTCTGCTGCTCGGCTTGGCAGCGATGTTGATAGTAGTTGTCATCGTTGCCCTTGTGGGAGTGTTTGCTCTTCAACCCGAGGAAATACTGATTACCGGTGAGGCGGAAGCCACCGAATACCGGGTATCGGGAAAGGTACCGGGGCGTATAGAGATGTACCTTGCCGAAGAGGGCGACCACGTAAAGAAGGGTGATACCCTTGTGATCATCAACTCGCCCGAAGTGGAGGCAAAGATGGCACAGGCAATGGCTGCCCGTGCTGCTGCCGAGGCCATCAATGAAAAGGCACAAAATGGCGCACAGCGCGAACAGATAGTGGGTGCCTACGAACTCTGGCAGAAAGCCAAAGCAGGCGAAGAAATCTACCGCAAGAGTTACGAGCGTGTACAACGCCTGTATGAAAAAGGCGTAGTATCCGAGCAGAAACGCGATGAAGTGGAGGCGCAGTACAAAGCCGCTTCTGCTACCGTCAAAGCCGCTAAAAGCCAGTACGATATGGCTACGGCGGGTGCACGCTCCGAGGACAAAGCCGCTGCCGCTGCACAAGTGGCACGGGTGGACGGCATCATCCAAGAGGTAGAGGCTGCCCGCGCGGAGCGTTACCTGACTTCCCCTATTGACGGTGAAGTGTCGGAACGTTTTCCCAAGACAGGCGAACTCGTCGGACAAGGTAGCCCCGTGATGGCGATTGTGGATCTGAATGATATGTGGTTTACTTTCGCCGTGCGCGAGGATATGCTCCGTGGCATCACCCCCGGCACACATTTGCAGGTGCGTATCCCCGCTCTTGGCGACGACCTCCACGAGGTGGCTGTTACCTACGTGAAAGCCATGGGAACCTACGCCACATGGCGTAGTACACAAGCCAACGGGCAATATGATGTCCGCACGTTTGATGTCAAGGCAAAACCGCTCACGAGTATTCCGAACCTACGTCCGGGTATGACCGCTATCGTGGTCAAATAATCTCCCTGTGGTTTCCCTGATGATACCCCTTCCTTGTTGCTTACAGGAGTGGGTGATTAGTGGGTGATTAGTGGGTGATTAGTGGGTGATTCCTATGAGGATATTGTGCTATTGCCCATACCTGTATATTAATTGTTAATTCTTACTTGTTAATTGAACTAACGTGAGAACGTTTTTCTCATCTATATGGCGTGTGATGAAGCGCGAACTGAGTCGGATGTTCGTGCGTCCGCTTTACATATTCGCTTCGGTGGGAGTAATGGTACTTAGTACCTTTTTCTTCCTGTCGATTATGCGGAGCGGGGCACCAGAGAATATACCCATCGCTGTTGTTGATGCCGATCAAACCAGTATCTCCCGCCGTCTGTGCCACGAGATGCAAGCAACTTCAGCGGTGAACATCGTGCTTATCACGCCTGACTATGCCGAGGCGCGGCGTGCTATGCAGCGGGGTGAGATTTTCGGTATCTTGGTCATTCCCGACCATTTCTATTCCGATCTCGTTGCCTTCAAGCGTCCGCAACTCTCTTTCTATACCAACAATGCCTATACCGTCGGTGCCAGTACAGCCTACAAACAACTGCTCACCATGTGTAACCTCACCTCGGGTGCATTCCAGCGTGAAGTATTGCGCAAGAAAGGACTGCCCGACGACCTCATAATGAAGCGCATACAACCTGTTACTATTGAGGCGCATATGGTGGCGAACCCGTGGAGCAATTATGCGGTCTATCTTGTCTCGACCATTCTGCCGGGTATATTGTCTTTGGTGGTACTGATGCTTACTATCTTTGCAATCGGTTTTGAACTCAAATGCCGTACGTGCCACGATTGGCTGCGTGCCGCAGGTGGCAACTACACCATTGCAATGATCGGCAAACTCATTCCCTACACCATATTATATATAGTGTTGGGTATCGGTTGTGAAGTCATTCTCTTTAAGTTTATGCATTTCCCTGTCAATGGCTCGCTTACCCGTCTGATGCTTGCCATGGTACTGCTTATCTTTGCAATGGAGTCTATGGCAATCTGTATCATCGGCGCACTCCCCACTCTGCGTGATGCTGTGTCTATCGGGGCCTTGTATGGTATGTTGGGTTTCTCGCTCTCGGGCTTCACCTATCCTGTCATGAATATGCTCCCTGCTATTCAAGCGTGGACATATCTCGTGCCGCTGCGTTATTTCTATCGTATCTACGTTAATGAGGCACTGATGGCAGCCCCTGTCATCAACTCCATTCCGCTCTGCCTGGGGCTGTGTGCATTCTTTATTATGCCGCTGATTGTTTCTCCGCGTCTCTACAAAGCAATGCTCTACCAAAACTACCCGCTGAAATAGGCAATTTGTAAATGGGTCAATTTGTAAATGGCAGCGTATATTAATTGTTAATTTTTAATTGTTAATTCAAAATGGGTACTTTCCGTTTTCTCTATACACAATGGCTGAAGTTCAAGGAGGCTGGGTTTGTCTTCGTGGACGAGTTGCGCCGTGTCTTTCGCGACCCCGGTGTGCTGGTCATTTTTATCCTTGCGGGTATAGCCTACCCTATCCTCTACAATTGTATCTATTGGAAAGACAATGTGGAAAATGTGCCTGTGGCTGTAGTGGATATGAGTTGCTCGCCCGAGAGCCGTGAATTTCTCCATCGTTGGAACGCCTGCCCCGACATCACCATCGCCTATTCCTGTGCGTCTATGCAAGAGGCAGAGATGCTGATGCGCGACCAGAAAGTACACGGAATCATCTATTTCCCCACTGACTATGCCGCCGCTATCAACTCGGGTTTGGAGCAGGCGCATATCTCGCTCTACTGCGATATGTCGTCGTTCCTCTATATGAAAGCCGTCTATCTGAGTTGCAACCAAGTGATGCTTGAGAGTATGCGCAATATCCAGATTGACCGCTACGAGGCGATGGGATACGACACCGAGTTTGCATGGTCGCTTGTGCAGGATGCACCCTATACTGAGACTGCGCTTTTCTGCCCATCGGGCGGTTATGCATCATTCCTGATTCCCGCCGTGCTGATGCTTATTCTCCACCAGACTCTGTTCTTCGGAATCTGCATGTTGGGCGGTACGGCACGCGAGGAGAACCGGCAACTGTTCCTGCTACCTGGTGCCAGACGCTCCGCCAGCGTACTGCGTATCACGCTCGGGCGTTCGATGGCGTATTTTCTCATCTATATGGCGCTTGGTGCAATCGACCTGTTGCTTATCCCGCGCATCTTCAACCTGCCCCATATCGGCAACCCGATAGATGTTATGAAGTTCTATGTGCCTTTCCTCTTGGCTACCATCTATTTCTCTATGTCGGTGTCGGTCTTTATCCGCAACCGCGAGAGCGGTATGGTACTGCTTATCTCCTCCACGCTGATATTTCTCTTTATTGCGGGCGTATCGTGGCCGCAACAGATGTTGCCAAAAGCGTGGTTGTATCTGAGTTATATATTCCCCTATACGTGGGGTGCACACGGCTTTATCCATATCAACTCGATGGGTGCCACGCTGGCGCAGACAAGCCGCGAATATATAGCCCTGTGGATACTCGCAGGCGGATATTTCTGCATCAACTGCCTGTTGCTCTTCGTATTAGGCAAGATACACGACCACAAAGCCGCCCAAGGTACTTTGGAGATGGAGGAGGTCGATCCTGTTTCGCAAGTCTCCGAGACCGAAATTCACATCGCCGACCCCGATCCTGAAGACGCTGCCGAACTGGCATATATGTAAACAAAAAAACGGTTGCTCGAATCAAGCATCCGTTTTTTGTTTTGTATATACTCGCGGGATTACAGGTGTACGGTATGACCTTTCTCCGGATGTTCTATATTGCGGAAACCCGCCTCGTACAAATGGTCTTTGTAGGTTTCTTGCGCTGCCAACTCACCATGCACGATAAACGTGCGGCGTACCGCCTCTACATTTACGCTGTGGGTAAGATAGTTAATCATTTCCTTGTAATCTCCATGTCCGGAAAAGCCCTCTATCTTGCTCACTTGGGCTTTTATCTTGTGGTCAAAACCGAAGATACTGACCCATTTCAGATCCGGGTTTTGGATACGCGCCCCCAACGAGGTCGGCGTACAATAGCCCACAATGAGAATGGTGGTGGACGAGTCGGAGATATGGTTTGCCACATGGTGTTTGATACGCCCTGCCTCCAGCATACCCGATGCGGAAATGATAATACACGGATTAGGGTTGTTGTTCAGCGCCTTCGACTCCCGAATATCCGTTATGTACCGCAGCGTGTTGAAACCGAATGGGTCGTCATCAAAGCGCAAGTCGTCTTGTACGTCTTCGTTCAGTTCCCCCAGATACATACGGAATATATGCGTAGCGTTCACCGACAGCGGTGAATCGACATAGACGGGGATATGCGGCAAACGCCCGTCGTTGTATAATTTGTTCAATACATATACAATCTCCTGCGTACGTCCTACCGAGAAACTCGGTATGAGCAGTTTGCCTTTCTTATAGACGCATGTGCTATCCACCACGCCGAGCAGTTCCTCTTCGCTCACCAGCGCATCTTCGTGCAACCGGTCTCCGTAGGTGGACTCGCAAATCAGGTAATCGCATTGCGGGAAAGGCTGTGGCGAACAGAGGATATGGCTCTTAGCCCGCCCGATGTCGCCCGTATAGGCAATGCGTTTCGTCTCACCGTTCTCCTCTATATCAAGGCTGCAGATTGCCGAACCGAGCATATGTCCCGAATTGGTAAAGGTCAGATATACGCCGTCAAACAGGCGATACCGCCGTCCGTACCCCACCGTCACAAAATGCTGCATACACCGCTCCACATGGTTGTTGTCGTAGAGCGGTTGCACTTTGGGCTTGTGCTGCCGGTCCATCTTCTTGTTGTACCAACGTATATCCTGCGCCTGGATAAACGCAGTATCTTGCAGCATAATAGCACATAGGTCGCGCGTGGCGGGCGTTGAGATGATGTCGCCACGGAAACCCAATTTATAGATATAAGGTAGAAGCCCCGAATGGTCGATATGCGCATGCGAAAGCACCACGCAATCAATCGTTTTCGGGTCGAAACCGAGGTCGCGGTTTGCGGCATCGGTTTCCATACCTTTGCCCTGATACATACCGCAATCCAACAATATCCGTTTTCCTGCATCGGTCGTGATCAGGTGTTTGCTGCCCGTAACCTCGTTGGCAGCACCGAGAAACTGAATGGTCATAGTATTAGCGTATTGAAAGATACATTTATTTCAGCACAATGCGGAATGTCGTGCCTTCGCCGGGTTTGCTGGATTTGACAAACAATTTTCCGCCGTGATATTCCTCAATAATACGTTTCGACAGCGGTAATCCGAGCCCCCAGCCGCGTTTCTTGGTAGTGAACCCCGCTTGGAATATACGGCGCAACGTGCGCTTGTCCATACCCTTGCCCGTATCGGTGATGTCTATCCACACCTCGCCTTCTTCTTTCTCCTGCATCTCAATGGTGATCTTCCCCACCCCGCTCATAGCGTCCACCGCATTCTTAATCAGGTTCTCCAACACCCATTCGAATAGCGGCACATTGAGCCTCATCTGCCATTCATTATCCGGCAGCACAGTCTCAATCTCCACCTTCTTCGATATACGTGTGCGCATATAGGATACCGTCTCGCGTAGCGGTTGTACGATGTCGGTTTCCTGCAATTCGGGTTCACTGCCTATCTTCGAGAAGCGGTCGGCAATGATATGCAGACGATCGATGTCCTTTTTCATCTGCGGTATCAAATCGTCCTCCGGGTAACGGTCTGCCAGCAGTTCCTGCCATGCATTGAGCGAGGAAATAGGCGTACCCAATTGGTGTGCTGTCTCTTTGCTCAACCCCACCCATACACGGTTCTGCTCGCTGCGCTGCGCCGTCAGCATCATCAATACCGCAATGGCTATAAAAATAAAAATCAGAGCAAACTGTACATACGGCACATAGCGCAACTGCCGCAACAGGTTCGACTCGTCGTAATAGATATATTGTATATTGTCGTCCGATATACGCAGTTCGATCGGTCCGTTCAGCGTGCGCGGGTCGGCCACGGGGTGTCGTACATTGCGGCTGACCAACACTCTCCCTGCCGAATCGGTCATATAAACCGGGATATTGGTATTGTTTTCGATGATGGTCGTTACAAAATCGATATCCGTGTTCTCGTCCGCCACTATCAGTTGCCGCGTTGCCTCCGCCCATATCGCCACATTTTTCTGCTCCTCTTGTGCCAACTGCCGCGCCAGATTGTTGGTAAACAGCACCGATGCCGCCACAATCACCAGCGACACCGCCAGCACCAAACCGCCTATGTTTTTTCCGTTCATTGCTTGATAAACATTGTTCGTTTCACCCCATTGGTAGTATTGGCATAGAGGATATAATTGGAAGATAAATCATAACACTCCGTAAAACGATCGCTCTGCTATTACTCCCGCTTCATTCCAAGCCCATTAACGATTGTTGCAGTTACATAATTAGCATACTCTGGTTTTGTAATTTAATGACTTGAAAGTAAATGCTCTCCGGTGGGTTTATTACTATGCGACTTTTGCAGCCGCTACACAACACCAATAAAAAGACAAAACCTACTTGCAAAACAAAAAAATACTTTTTCATAGTTGAGATTGTTTTATGTTATTGATTTCCTGTTACATACTTTGGATTTGTTTATCCTGCTGAGATATACAAGGTCAGTTCTTCTATCTTTTGCAACAAAGTGATTTGAAACTCATTGACATTTACGCCATTGGTTTCCATATCTGTGGCAGACTGCACATCGGACAAATGATTATTCTGCTCGATAAATAAGTGCACAGCAGAAAAATGCTGCTAACAAAAGAATTTAGTTTTTTCATGATATGGAAAATTTTAGTAAGTTAATCGGTATTGTGGTGTACGTTTTTCTGCTGCAAAGATACATCTAATTGCCGAATTACACAAGATAAAAAGATATTTTGTAAAGAATAAAAAATATACAATGTATGCAATCTCTATACATCCTAATACCAATTACGGAGAAAAGACGTAGAAAGGACGTAGAAAGAATTAGTTTTTCTGGGGAGAATAAACTTCTCTTTTATGCAAAATATTCACTATTTATACAGCGTTTATGCATAAATTTATTGCAAACGCTTTTCCCTTCCGCCAACTCGAAAATATGTTGTAAAACATACCATAAAAAGAAATTTGACATATTTATTTAGAAAAAAAGCCCAACTATTGCGCAATCAGAAAAAAAGCAGTACTTTTGCAAAGTGTTTAGGGCAAAATTCCTTAACTTGGAAACAGATGTGTTTCCTTTTTTATTCACTATCAACCGCCCTACGCCACACTCATCGGATAAATTTATGAAAAACAAACATTTTCTTCGTACAGGCTGGAACAACTTACTACAAGGGGGAATTCGGCTCTGTTTGTTGTCGGCTGTAGCGTTTACTTTTGCTGCCTGCTATGGTCCTGCTCCATACGACCCTGATGAATACGACCGTTTTCTCGAATCCCAAGACAGCACCACACAAAATGACCGGCATCAGGACTTGGAACAGCGTTTGGCGGATATTGCCGATGAAATAGATAGTGAAGAATAAAGAAAAAACAATCACGTACATTATATAATACAATAACTAACAATGGAAAACAAGAAAAGAGTCTATACTTTCGGAAATGGAAAAGCCGAGGGTAATGCCCAGATGCGCGAGCAACTGGGCGGAAAAGGTGCCAACTGCGCCGAGATGAACCTTGTGGGGGTACCCGTACCTCCGGGATTCACCATCACGACTGATGTTTGCAACGAGTATTATGAAGTAGGTCAGGAGACAATCGTCGGTATTCTTAACGACGAAGTAATGGCGGCTGTTAAGCACATCGAGACCCTGATGAATAGCAAGTTCGGCGACCCGAAAAACCCGCTGCTCGTCAGCGTCCGCTCGGGTGCACGTGCCTCCATGCCGGGTATGATGGATACCATCCTCAACCTTGGTTTGAACGACACTGTTGCCGAAGGTATGGTAGAAAAGACCAACAACCCTCACTTCGTTTACGATAGTTACCGCCGTTTCGTACAGATGTATGGTGACGTAGTACTCGGTATGAAGCCCGTAAACAAAGAGGACATAGATCCGTTTGAGGCTATCATCGAAGAGGTAAAGGCTATCCGCGGCATCAAGTTGGACAAAGACTTGAATGTGGACGAGTTGAAACTCCTCGTGGCACGCTTCAAAACCGCTATCAAAGAGCAGACCGGCAAGGACTTCCCCGATGATCCTATCGAGCAACTCTGGGGGGCTATCTGTGCCGTTTTCCGCAGTTGGATGAACGAGCGTGCTATCCTCTATCGTAAGATGGAAGGTATTCCTGACGAATGGGGAACCGCCGTTTCGGTGATGGCAATGGTGTTCGGCAACATGGGCGAGACCTCGGCTACGGGCGTTTGCTTCAGCCGTGATGCCGCTACAGGTGAGAACATCTTCAACGGTGAGTACCTCGTAAACGCACAGGGTGAAGACGTGGTTGCCGGTATCCGTACCCCGCAGCAGATTACCCTCGAGGGCAGCCGCCGTTGGGCTAAACTACAGGGTATCAGTGAGGAAGAGCGTGCCAGCAAGTACCCGAGTATGGAAGAGGCTATGCCTGCTCTGTATCAGGAACTGAATACCATCCAACAGAAGTTGGAAGACCACTACAAAGATATGCAGGATATGGAGTTCACCGTTCAAGAGGGCAAACTCTGGTTCCTGCAGACTCGTAACGGCAAGCGCACAGGTACCGCTATGGTGAAGATTGCCATGGATCTGATGCGCGAGGGCGTTATCGATGAGAAGACCGCTGTCATGCGCTGCGAACCGCAGAAATTGGACGAACTGCTCCACCCCGTATTTGACAAAGAGGCGCTCAAGAAAGCCAAAGTTATCACCCAAGGTCTGCCTGCCAGCCCGGGTGCTGCCTGCGGACAGATTGTCTTCCACGCCGATGATGCACAAGAGTGGCACAAAGACGGACACAAAGTGGTTATGGTACGTATCGAGACCAGTCCCGAGGACCTCGCTGGTATGTCTGCTGCCGAAGGTATCCTCACAGCACGTGGAGGTATGACATCGCACGCTGCCGTTGTGGCTCGTGGTATGGGCAAGTGCTGCGTTTCGGGTGCCGGTGCTATCATCGTGGACTACAAAGCCAAAACCGTTACCATCGAGGGCGTTACCTACAAAGAGGGTGACTACATCTCGCTCAACGGTTCCACAGGTCAAGTGTATGCAGGTCAGATTGAGACCCGTGCTGCCGAACTCAGCGGCGACTTCAAGGCACTCATGGACCTCTGCGACAAGTACACCCACATGCAGGTTCGTACCAATGCCGACACACCGCACGATGCTGCAGTAGCACGCGCTTTCGGTGCCAAAGGTATCGGTCTTACCCGTACCGAGCACATGTTCTTCGACGACAAGAAAATCATCGCTATGCGTGAGATGATTCTCGCCAAGGATGCTGCCGGACGCGAGAAAGCATTGGCTAAACTGCTGCCCTACCAGAAGGCTGACTTCAAGGGTATCCTCGAGGCGATGGACGGTTGCCCTGTCAATATCCGTCTGCTCGACCCACCGTTGCATGAGTTCGTTCCCCACGATCTGAAGGGACAAGAGACCATGGCAAAAGAGATGGGCGTAAGCGTTGAGGAGATTCAGCAGCGTGTCAACTCATTGGCAGAGAACAACCCGATGCTTGGTCACCGTGGCTGCCGTTTGGGTATCACCTTCCCCGAAATCACCGCTATGCAGACCCGCGCTATCCTCTCGGCTGCGTGCGAGTTGAAGAAAGAGGGCAAGCACCCGATGCCCGAGATTATGGTGCCGCTGATTGGTATCCTCTACGAGTTCAAGCAGCAGAAAGATGTTATTATGCGCACGGCGAAAGAGGTATTTGCCGAGTATGGCACAGAGGTAGAGTTTGAGGTAGGTACGATGATTGAGATTCCGCGTGCTGCCCTCACTGCCGACCGTATTGCTACCGAGGCGCAGTACTTCAGTTTCGGTACCAACGACCTCACCCAGATGACCTTCGGTTACAGCCGCGACGACATCGCTTCCTTCCTGCCCGCTTACCTTGAGCAGAAGATTCTGAAGGTGGATCCGTTCCAGGTGCTCGACCAGAATGGTGTAGGTCAACTCATCAAGATGGCTGTTGAGAAGGGTCGTGCTGTCCGTCCGGGATTGCGCACCGGTATCTGCGGTGAGCATGGTGGCGAACCCAGCAGCGTGAAGTTCTGCGCCCGTATCGGCATGAACTACGCAAGTTGCTCGCCTTTCCGTGTGCCTATCGCACGCCTCGCTGCCGCTCAAGCCGCTATCGAAGACGAGAAATAACAGCATTTTATGTGCCGTTTAGGTACATAGAAATACATAAAATGAAACAATGGGGCATTTCGGTATGCC
This sequence comes from uncultured Bacteroidales bacterium, assembly GCA_934728255.1. GTDB lineage: Bacteria > Bacteroidota > Bacteroidia > Bacteroidales > Paludibacteraceae > Colicola. The sequence continues at coordinate 90,158 of CAKVEC010000005.1, read as the reverse complement.
CCATTGTTTTTTATTTCGCACTCTTCCGTCTGTTGCACTCCCTGCACAACATCTGGCAGTTCTCCGCCACCGTCCGGCCGCCTTCCACCCACGGCGTGATGTGGTCGGCCTCCATCTGCTCTATCTCGAAATGCTTCCCGCACAGCGGACACACGCCGTCCTGCCGCTCATAGACCTCCCGCTTGGTGTTGTCGTCGAAAGCACGGATACCCAAGTGCCGTATGTCGTGGTCGAACACGTACTCGAAGATACCCGATTTCTTCTGCACGTCCGAGTCCCGCATCAGCCGCGCCACCTCCTCGCCTATCGCCGTGGCGGTCAGCGTAGTATCTTTGTAGCGGTTATATAACAAACCCCATTCCACCGCTTTCATCTCTTTCTTGTACAGTTTCGTGAAATGCACCTGCACCCAGTGTATCACATTCTGGAAGTACTGCCATAGTTCGTCGGCATCGCTGTCGTTCTGGTGCCGCGCCATATACTGCTCTATCGTCAGCCCCTGTGCGTCGCCTATCCAGCGCAAGGCGGTCTCGAAATAGTCCTGCCGTATCGGCGAACCCGTCATATAGTCCGAACCTATCTTGTACGCCACGCAGCCCGACTTCGAGAAACGCCGCTTGGCTTGCGTCGTCCACGGACCTGTGTAGATGGCGTTGCGTATCTCCTGTTCGGTCAGTTTCTCGCCCGCAATGTTGATGGTCTGAAACCATTTCAGTTTCTCCTCGTCCGTCCCCTCGCAGATATATACCTGCAGCGTGTAGTCGAGAATACGGTTCTTCTGCGTGTCGGTCATGTTCTCGAAACCGAGCAGGTTGCCGTCGAAGGTCATCATATACTCGCCCGCAATAAACGAGCATATCGAGATAGTCCGCTGTTGCCCGTCCAGCAACTCATATTGGTCCTCTCCGATACGCACCCAGTACATCACATTGAGCGGGAAGCCGTGCCAGAGGGTGTCCATCACGGCATTGCGTTTCTTGTCGTCATAGACGAACTCCCGCTGGTACTTCGGACGGATATTCAGCCGCCCGCCGTAACCGGTGATGCCCTCTTCGCTCACCGACAAGTCCTCGTAACTTGCACACAGTTCCCGCACCGTAATCGGCACCAAATCAATCTTCATCATATTTCGTTAAGTTTTTATTCTGTTAAACATATAATTGCCCACGAATTACCCATTAATGCTTTGTAGTATGGGGACGACGCGTCCCGCGTCGTCAATTGCTCTCGCCGGGGACGCGGACGCCTCGTCCGCGGTCAAGGCGCAAGCCTTGCAACCGATAGCCTTGTTTTGCTTTTTATATGGTTTGTTCCAAACCATCCGCGGACGGGGCGTCCGCGTCCCCGGTGCGTAATCCTCAAAAAGTATCATTTGTTAAGATTATTCTTCATTTCATCTCTCTCAAAAAGTCGCTCCAAACAGCAAGGGATGCGCAAGGGATACGCAAGGGATACGCAAGGGATGCGCAACCCATAAAAAGCGTCAAATTTTAAGATTGGCATAACTCACTTTATTGTTTCCTACGGATAAAAATACGTGCATAGGTATTTTTACCATTGATTAGTGGTCTTGCATCTTTATCTCCTAAAAATGGTATGCCTACTACCTCTTCATTATATCCGGCAGATGCGGATAGTCCCAATATCTCAAACTGGTCGGGATTATACTTATCCAAAAACGTAATAGGCACACCCATAGCATCTTTGTAATCAGTAGGAATGTCGCTTGTCATATTCACATTGATAGCCTCATAATTATCATACTTGGGATACTCTTCGGGTGTGTAATGCTTGTACAAAATAAGGTCTTCGTGTCTCTGTGGGTAATCTAAGTTAGTGAACCAGCGCACGCCCTTTACGCGAATATATTTAACACCATATTTATCAACTCTTGAGCCTGCCGCTTGCAACGGATAACTATCTGGTACCCTAAATTCCCTATCCCCACTATGGATACTTACACCCATCCACACTTTGTTATCCTTAATCAAAGGGAAAAACTCTTTGTACGTAACAGCATTAACATTCCCAATAATAAGGAACTTCTTGTTGTACTCCATTAGTTGCGCCACGTACTCCCGAAACAGCGAGAACGGCGGGTTGGTTACCACTATATCTGCCTGTTGGAGCAGTTCCACGCACTCGGGACTACGGAAATCGCCATTGCCTTGCAGAATGGAAATCACGTTCTTGTCATTCTGCATCAGATACTGAATATCTGCCAAGTTTATCGCCCCATCGCCGTTGGTGTCCGTTACCTCGGTTATCTCCACTTTGTAGGCGATTTTCTTCGGGTCATCCACGGTGGTACCGAAGTCCAACAGCAGTTCGTTGCCCGATACAGGCGAACCGTTGTAGCATGTCGCTATCAGTTTCTTGAGACCTAATGCGTTGAAATTAAGGGCAAAATACTTGAAGAAGTTGCTTTCGTACGGGTCGTCGCAGTTGCAGAATACGACCTTGTCTTTGAAATAAGGTTTGTAGTATTTGAGTTCTTTGGCTATGTCGTCCAATTGGGTGTAGAACTCGTCCTTCTTTGCGTCTTTGGCTTGTGCCAAGTCTTTCCGTGCCATAGATTGATAGATTTATGCAATGCTATCAATCTCGACTAATAGAAATAGGCTACAAATAAAAAAAGTGCAAACTTTCTTTTCGCACTCATAGGAAAGTCCTGGTAGAAAACCCTACAACCACAAGAAAGTTCACACGGATAGCGTGAATTACGTGGTTGTAAGAAGCCTGCAAGACTCCTACTTGTAGCGATTGTACTATTTCTTTCAGAGAAAAATAGTTTTACCAGGACTTTTTTCTTCGAGTGCGAAATAATAGCCAATGCTGTTAAAAAATATGTCATGTGCCGCCTTCACGGCACCGGTTTACATAAGCAGTTTATTATTAAAATGTTGATACTTTATTGTTTACGCCTGCAAAGATACTGGTTTTATTTGATATATGCAACATTTCAGGAAAGGGAAACAGGCTAACCGCACCAAATAGTGATATTTTTTTATGCTCTTACTATGGTGTAATACCAAGATTTATTCCGCCAATGCCCCGTCAAGGACAAATGCTACCACAGAGAAAAATGCCATCACCGGGGACGCGGGCGCCCTCGCCAGCGGGCAGTTTGCCACAAACAGAATAGACCTGCCCTGCTGTGGAGACGTGAAGCGTAAGGCAGGTGCGCATTGCGCACTGAGTGCCTGCGGGGTACCCATAAGCCCATGGGCGAAATGGGGTGCTTCCGTAGCGACACGAAGCCCTGCGGGCTGAGTAGAATGCCTTATCGTCCCGCATCGTCAAAGTCCCGAGTAACATCTTGTCCCCCAAAAATGTTGCGGGAAAAATATGCACTTTATGCACTTTCCCTACCTCCATATACCCATTACGTAGAAAAGACGTAGAAAGGACGTAGAAAGAAAGCGTGCTTATAGCGAGTATAAGCCACTTTTTATGCAGTTTATGCACTTTCCATAGTGCATAAACTGCATAAAAATAGCGTATCAACTATATGGACATTGCTTTGATGCGGTTGCCATGGAATAGGAAAAGTGAAAATTACTGCGAAATAACGCTGCTTTTATTGGAAATGCTGTCATTGCTGCCTGTTCATTTTGCGAACATTGGTTGGCGTTTTTGAATTAAGTTTGTAGGTATGTGTTTTTTTTTGTACCTTTGCGGGCAGAAATATAATTTCCGGAACTATGAATAATAAAACCAAGACCACCAGCATACTAAAAGATACCACGCCCAAATGGCACAAGACCTTCCTCAAATGGTTTTGGGGGCTTTTTTCGGCAGGCATAATCATAGCATTCATGGCTATATGGATGATAGCAGAGGGGTGGCTCGGCTACCTGCCGCCGTTGGAAGAATTACAGAACCCAAAGAACCGCTTTGCCAGCGAAATTATCTCATCGGATATGCAGTCGCTCGGGCGTTACTATCGCAATGAGAACCGTGTCGGTGTACAATATACCGACCTCTCGCCCTACCTCATTGATGCCCTTGTTGCCACCGAAGATGCCCGTTTCTACAGCCATACGGGGGTGGACTTTAAGTCCTTCTTCCGCGCTGTACTCAAACTCGGTCGCGCTGGCGGAGGCAGTACACTGACACAGCAGTTGGCAAAGCAGATTTGGTCGCCACGTGCAAGCAATATATTCGAGCGTGCTATGCAGAAACCCATCGAGTGGGTTATTGCCACTAAGTTAGAACGCCTGTACTCAAAAGATGAGATTCTGCTGATGTACCTCAACCAGTTCGATTTTCTCTACAATGCCGTAGGTATCAAGTCGGCAGCACAGGTCTATTTCTCCACCACCCCCTCCGACCTCAAAATAGAAGAGGCGGCTATGTTGGTCGGTATGTGCAAAAACCCATCGCTCTACAACCCCGTGCGCCGTCCAGAAAGGGCTCTCAACCGCCGCAATACAGTATTGAGCCAGATGTGCAAATATGAGTACATCACGGAAGCCGAGCGTGATTCTTTGGAGACATTGCCACTCGAACTGCACTATAGTTCGGTCGATCATAAGCAGGGCTTGGCACCCTATTTCCGTGAGTATCTGCGAGGGGTACTGACTGCCAAAGAACCAAAGGAGAGCCACTATTCGGAGTGGAACAAACAGCAGTATGTCATCGACCGCTATCAATGGGACAACAATCCGCTGTACGGTTTCTGTGCCAAGAACACAAAACCTGATGGCACGCACTATGACATCTATCAAGACGGCTTAAAGATATACACTACCATTGATTCACGTATGCAACGTTATGCCGAAGAGGCTGTGGCTGAACATATGCAATCGCTGCAAAAAAGTTTCTTCCGCGAGTGTAAACGCAAGAAGAATGCACCCTTCTCGCGCTCTATCTCGCAAGACGAAATCAATGGTATCCTCACCCGTGCTATGAAGCAGACTGACCGTTATCGCGGAATGAAGAAAGCCGGTGCAAGCGAAAAGGAAATACAAGAAGCCTTCAACACACCTGTTGATATGCAAGTTTTCACCTACGATGATACCGGTTTGAAAGATACCACTATGTCGCCGATGGACTCTATACGCTGGCTAAAAAACTATCTTCGCTGCGGATTTATGTCTATGGATCCGCATACGGGGTATGTCAAAGCCTATGTGGGTGGACCAAACTTTGCACATTTCCAGTATGATATGGCTACTATGGGGCGCCGCCAGGTCGGCTCTACCGTCAAACCCTATCTCTATACATTGGCTATGGATGAAGGTATGTGGCCTTGTGATAAAGTGGTAAATGAGCCTATCACGCTATATGATGCCAATGGGCGACCATGGACGCCGCGCGATACGCATGCCAAGAACCAAGGCGAGATTGTTACACTCAACTGGGGTTTGCAAAACTCGTCCAACTGGATTACTGCCTATCTGATGTCGCTTTATACACCCGAACAGTTGGTACGTATTATGCAATCGTTTGGTATTCAAGGACAACTTGATCCGGTCATCAGTCTCTGTCTCGGACCTTGCGAGGTGAGCGTGCAGGAGATGGTGGATGCTTATACCACCTTCGCCAACAAGGGTATTCGCACCGAACCGCTCTACGTAACACGCATAGAGGACAACAATGGCAATGTCATTGCCTCTTTTGTGCCGAATACACACGAGGTTATCAGCGAAAGCACTGCCTACAAAATGATTTATATGCTCCGCAATGTGGTGGATCATGGTACGGGCGTGCGCGTGCGCTATAAATATGGCATCAAAGCCCCAATGGGCGGCAAAACGGGTACTACCAACAACAACTCCGACGGTTGGTTTATGGGCTTTACCCCCTCGCTCGTGAGCGGCGTATGGGTCGGAGGAGAAGACCGTGCCATCCATTTCGACAATCTCGCCGAAGGACAGGGAGCCTCTATGGCATTGCCCATCTATGCCCTCTATATGCAAAAAGTCTACAAGGACACATCGCTTGGCTACCTCGAGACAGAACAGTTTGACATCCCTGACTGGTTCGATCCCAATGCCGGGTGCAAATAACAATGCACGATATTTTCCCTGTTCTTTCCCTGTTCTTTCCCTGATATTACCCTGACCATAGAAGGTATAGGAGATTAATAGGTGATTCGTTATAGGATGGTTATAGGATGGTTATAGGATGATTATAGGATACAAGAGTTTGAAGCAACACATACAACACATATTGTCCGTTTTACGCTCCTACATTTTGCGGGGAACCATTGTGTTGTTTTTGCTCGGCAGTTTCAGTTGTGTACAGGCGCAACTGAACACCGATCGTATCACGGCTATCGGACGGAATGCGCTCTATTTTGAAGACTATGTGCTGTCTATCCAGTATTTCAACCAGGTCATCAAACTTAAACCCTATTTGGCTGAACCCTATCTATTCCGTGCTATAGCCAAAATACAACTTGAAGATTATCAGGGGGCTTTGCGCGATTGCGATGCGTCTGTTGAGCGCAATCCTTTCCTACCGGGTGCCTACTACACCCGCGGTTTCGTCTATCGCCAGTTGCGCGAGTTCGACCTTGCCGAAAAGGATTTTACGCAAGCCCTTGTCTTTTCTCCCGAGAACAAAACCTATCTTCTCCTGCGTGCCGACACGCGTGCAGCACAAAAGGAGTATGATCTCGCTATGAGCGACCTCCAAACGCTGCTTCGTCGCGAACCGCAGTCCGCTTCACTCCTCTTTGAGAAAGGTGCCATCTGTCTGCAAATGCAGGACACCACCTGCGCCATAGAAGCATTTACACGCACTACCGAACTGGACTCGCAGAACCCTGCCAACTGGTCGGCTCTCGGTGTCGTCAATCTGATGCAGAACAACGAGGACGATGCTCTCGTACAACTAACCCGCGCCATCAATCTCGGGTCCAAATGGGCGGGCGATTATATCAACAGAGGCATCATCTTCTACCACAAACACAACTATCGTGGTGCCCTTGCCGACTACGACAAGGCCGTTTCGCTATCCCCCCGCGATGCCCAATGCTACTACAACCGCGGTGTCCTACGTCAGGAACTCGGCGACTACAACCGCGCCCTTGAGGATCTGTCGCAGGCTATTGACCTTGACCCCGATCGTACCGAGATGCGCTACCAACGCGGACTCGTAGAAATGCAACTCCGCCAGTGGAAACAGGCACGGCAGGATTTTGATACACTCATCACCCGCTATCCCTATTTCCTCCCATCTTACTATCTCGCCGCCCAAGCCGCCACGGCACAAGGTAACAGCAAGACTGCCTTCCGCTATCGCCAGCAGGCTGCCGACCTCGAGAACAACAAAGAGCAACTCCAAGCCCGCCAACAATCTACCCCAAACACCGATGTACAATTAGCCGAAGCGCAACCGCAACGCCGCGACCGCCGCAAAGAGTTCTCTTCGCGCACGGCGCAAAACCAGTCAGAACCTACCGACGACGAGCAGAAATACACTTCCGAAACCCGCGGAAGCATCCAGAAACGCTACACCGATGTGGTCAACGAACCCAATATCACCCTATCCTACTATGCGCAGGAGCAGTCTTTGCGCCGCACCAACTACTACCAGCAAGCGGTGGAACTACTCAATCGTGCCCAACTGCTACCCGCCCCTCTCCATTTCACCGTGCAAGAGACACCGCTTACTGCCGATATGGTCAACCACCACTTTGCGCAAATCAGTTCATTGTCAGATCTGATAGAGCAACGCAACCTGCTTAATTTGCCACGCAATACACCAATCGACAACACGAATGCAGCATTGTTTTTTGCGCGTGCCATTGAGTTTGCCCTTGTACAGGACTATACCTCGGCTATCGACGATTGTACTCGTGCTGCCAACATGGCGGACGATGAGTTGGATGCCGTCATCTATTTCTGCCGTGCCAACTGGCGCTACCGTCTGCTTGAGTATCAGCGTGCTACTGGAGAACTGACCGCCGAAGCCAATATGGACTTTGAGATTATGCTTCGCGACTACGACCAGGTCATACGCCTGCAACCTGATTTCAGTTTTGCCTACTACAACAAGGCAAATATCCTCTGTACGCAGCGCAACTGGCAGGCGGCTATCGACAACTATACCCGCGCCATCAATACAGACAACGACTTTGCCGAAGCCTACTTCAATCGCGGGCTCACCTATATATATACCGACCAAGTCGAACTCGGACTTGCCGACCTCAGTCGTGCCGGTGAACTCGGTATCTACCAAGCCTACAACCTCATTACACGTTTCCAATGAAAAAACTGATTTTCTGCATATTATGCATATTCTGTATTAGTTTGGCAAATGCCACGCACTATGTAGGACGTGTCGTGGACGAGCGCGGACAAGGTATCGGTTATGCTACTGTCTATCCCGAGCAAGACCCCATAGTAGGTGCTGCCACCAACGATAACGGCTATTTCACTATTGATACCGACCTGCCAGCAGAAAGTCCGTTGATTATCTCTTTCATCGGCTATGAGAAACAGACTCTTCCGCTCCGCGTCTTTGCCACAGATACAACCACTATCGTTCTCCATGAGCAGCCCATCGCTTTGGAAGAAACCGTGGTTGCCGCCAAAGCCTCCAAACAACGCAACAAACGCAAGCAGATGGCTGCCCTGCTCCACGCTGTCTATGTACAAATGGAGAGAGATTTCTCTGATAATCCTGTGCGCTATCACCTTGTGAGCGACGTGCGTATGGACTCCGAGGGCGAAGCGTGGGGAATGGAGCAGATGATTGCTTCCGTAGTCATTCTTCCGGAAGCCACTAAAGACAATCGCGATTCTGTACAGTTTGCCGGCGAATATTGCAAACGGTTTTTCAAACCTACTATTCGCGCTTTAGCCGACACCATTTTAGCAGGCGATGGATTGGAGCGTATCGACAAAGATATGCGCAAAGCCGCTACGGCCGTCGATTCTGGCGTGGTGGTGCATCAAGGCTTGTTTGCCATAGGCAACATTCGGTATGATTTTGAAAAATGGGTCGGCGATGTGCGCCATTGGGCGGTCAGCAACGAGAGCGAGGGCGAAACGGTCCTCACCCACGTGGAAAAACACAACTATCTCGGTATCGTCAAGTATTCGGTAACTCGCCATTATATCCTTGATTCGGAAACACTCTCCGTACGCCGTTTCTCCGAATATGGTGAAGGACAGGTCAATATCCCATTTGGGATGAAACTGAATAAAGACCAGTTGCAGATACTCAACCTTTTTAATATGGACGACCAACAGATTGAAAAGTTCCGCCTGCGCAAGATGAATGCCAAAGTGCAACTCAATACCATTTATCAACAGCGTAACGGACATCTGTATGTTTTGGAAAAGAATCTGCATAGCGATGCTATGATTATTGGTACCAAGCAAATGGAAATTCCTGTACAAGTCAGTGCCACACAACGGGTTACATCCGTTCAAACGGATAATGTACACCCCATGTCCCGACGCCAAATGACACACCGTGTTCCACGTCAAATCGTAGAAATCTATTAAAAGATTTGCATATCTCGAAAAAATAGTGTACCTTTGCAACCGCATTTGAAAACTGCGGCATTAGCACATCGGTAGTGCATGAGCTTCCCAAGCTTAGGAGGAGGGTTCGACTCCCTTATGCCGCTCACAAAATAGCCCGTAATAGGGCTATTGTTGGATATAGAGGTCTATTGACGTATTGAGAAAAGTATGCCGGTTCATCGCTTGGAAAAGAGGAAGAGAGCACTTGTGTTTGTCCCTCACCAAGAGGAAAGTCCGGGCAGCACAGAGCACCATAGCGGTTAACGGCCGTCAGGCAGCAATGTTTGGTCACTGGTACAGAGACGAGTAACGTGAAACGACTATACTATGGGCTGCAATTCCATGTAAACCGATGTTTGAGCGTGGCTCGCGCAAGTCGGAGGGTAGGAAGCGGGAGAAATACGTAGTAATACGTTGTTCGAGATTAATGATGAACACCGACCTCCCGGTCGGCACAGAACCCGGCTTATAGGCATACTTGCTCAATATAGTCAGTCTAACCTCCAATAGCCGAAAGCGGTCTAACCTCTAACAGCAAAGCGGTCTAACCTCTAACAGCAAAGCGGTCTGATATCTAACAGCCCAAGGCGATCTAATAGTGGCAACCTATCGTCAAATACGCGATTTCTTGCGTTACGATGTGTGGCGTCGTACCAATGCAGAACTGACAAGTCGTGGCAAACGTCTCGGCTATCGGATCTTGCGAACCATAGTATTGGTTGTCCGTGGTTTTACATCAAAAAATCTGAATGTTCGCGCCAATAGTCTCACCTACTCTCTTGTTTTTGCTATCATTCCTATTCTTGCCATGATCCTTGCCGTGGCGAAAGGGTTTGGTGTGGCTGACTTGATCCAGCAGCAACTCAACGACTCTTTTCTCGGTGAAACCAACCTTGTGCCGACTATTATGGCTATGGTGGAGCGGTATCTTGATACCGCACAAGGTGGGGTCTTCTTGGGAATCGGTTTGGTTATCCTGCTATGGGCAGTCTATTCGTTTTTCCGCAATGCAGAATCGGCTTTCAATGAAATTTGGAATGTGAAGCAGTCGCGTTCCATTATCCGTCAACTCACCACTTACATCGCTATTGTGGTGCTCATACCCATCTTGGTGGTAGTTACTTCGGGTATGAGTATCTTTGTCAACTCTACTGTAGTTGCCGCTCTCCACAACGTAACTTTCTTTGCACAGATAAAAACAGGCTTGGTGCGTATGCTCCAGTTCGTCATCTGTTGGGCGTTGTTCACATGGATGTACATCGCCATTCCCAACACCAAGGTGCAGTTCTTAAGTGCACTCATTCCGGGAGTGCTCATCGGCACTTTGTTCCAACTGCTGCAAATGCTATCGGTGTATATCATCGTTTTCCTCTCGCGCACGAGTATCGTCTATGGTGCCTTTGCCACGCTGCCGATTCTGCTCACATGGTTGCAATGGACGTGCCTGCTTATCCTCATCGGGGCGGAGATGTCGTTTGCCATACAGAACAACGAACTGTTTGAATATCAAGACGATGTAGCACGTATGTCGCGCCGTTACAAGGACTTCATTACCCTCTATCTGCTGTCGGTTATCATCCATCGTTTTGAGTATGACGAGACACCGCTGACAGCGCACGAACTGGCTGTGCAAAACCACTTGCCGCTCCGGTTGGTCAATCAGTTGCTGTCCCGTCTTGTGGAAACGCAACTCCTGCGCGAGATATACATCGAGAACAAAGAAGACAAGACTTTTCAGCCCGCACTCGATACCCACCGCATCACAGTCGGTATGGTCTTCGACCGCATAGACCGGCAAGGTTCAGAGGAATTCCTCCAGTCAACGCCGCTGGAAATGCAGGCCTTCTGGCAACATTTTCTCCAACTCAAACGCGAGCACAACACGCTGGATCAGATACGGGTGAACGAAATATAGACCGCTCTTAATAAACATTGCATTAATATAACAAACCATGAAACATAGATTTCTTTTTGCAGCACTTTTGCTATGTTCCACCCTGTGGGCAACCCCTAAAATCACTCGTGTAGAACCACTTTGCTGGTGGACGGATATGCACCAACCGCTGACCCTGATGTTCTATGGCGAGGATCTGCAAGATGCCACCGTCTCCGTTCAGGAACTCGCTGCCGGACGAGTTATGCGCGGACAATGTATCGGACTTGTTCCCACCGGTCAACACAACGCCGAGAGTAAGAACTATCTCTTTGTGGATATGGACGTACGTCAGACAGGTACTTATCGCATTACCTTGCGCAAAGGCAATCGCCGTGCTACCTGCGATTATACGATCTACGAACGCCGTGAAGGCAGCCGACATCGGCAGTCGTTCACCTCTGCCGATGTTGTATATCTGATTATGTCCGACCGTTTTGTGGATGGAGACCCGACCAACAATTCCACCGACGACACACGTGAGAAAGCCGATAAGCAGAATTTTCACGGGCGTTTCGGCGGTGATATTCAGGGTATTATCAGCCAACTCGGGCATATTTCCGCCCTCGGCGCTACCACCATTTGGCCTACTCCGCTATTGCTTGACGATGAGGAGAAATGGTCATACCACGGTTATGCTTGCTCGGATTACTACCATATCGACCCGCGTTTCGGTTCCAACGAACTCTATCGTCAGATGGTCGATTCTGCGCACGCATATGGTATCAAGGTGCTGATGGATATGGTTCCCAACCATTGCGGAGGAGCACATTGGTGGATGAAGGACCTGCCCTACCACAACTGGATCAACCAATTCGATGAATATACCGGTACTAACAATATATTCTCCGTACACTATGATGTGAATGCCTCAGAATATGATCGTACCCTTTCTACACGCGGCTGGTTTGACCACCCTATGCCCGATATGAACCTTGAGAACCCCGATATGCTCCGCTATTTCCAACAATGGGCTATCTGGTGGATTGAATATGCCGACCTCGACGGACTACGAGTGGACACCTACCCTTATATAGAGAAAATACCGGCTGCCAACTGGCTCAAAGCCATCCGCGATGAGTACCCGTACATCAATATCGTGGGCGAGTGTTGGACGCGTCCCGCATCGGCTGTGGCGTATTGGCAGACGGGCAGCAATAACAGGGATGGTTTCGATAGCAACCTTCCCTCTGTAATGGATTTTCCGACCTGCGAGGCTATCCGTCAGGCACTTGGCGGTAACGACAACGGCTGGGGCGGCGGACTGACACGCGTCTATGATGCCCTCTCACAGGACTACCTCTATGGCGATGTGAATAATCTGCTGATATTCCTCGACAATCACGATATGGATCACATCGGCGATGTCGTTAAAAACAAAGACCCGCGCTATACCAAGTTGGCATACTCGCTTCTTGCCACAATGCGTGGTATTCCGCAAGTGTTTGCCGGCGATGAATACGATATGCACTCTTCGGATATGTCCAAGGGGCACTCCACCTTGCGTATGCCGCTCCCTCTGCCCGACCAATTAACTGACGAGCAACGCGATATGTTTGATTATCAGAGCCGCCTGCTCCAATGGCGCAAGTCCGAACCGGTCATTCATACGGGGCGCACGATGCATTTCCTCACCCGCGACAACACGTATGCATTCTTTCGCTACAATGATACCGAAGCGGTCTTTGTTTTCGCAAATGCAAGTGAAGAACCATGTACTATTCCTACCGCTCACTATGCCGAGATATTAGGTAAATACAATTCTGTCGGTACCGATGTACTCACAGGAAAGAGTGTTGATATGTCCCAAACAAATATCCAAGTTTCCCCCATATCCACATTGATTGTGAAACTGCACAAATAAACCCGTATTGCATAAAAACATTGCATACTCTGCATATACCCATCCGCTATCTTTGTAAGGTGGATGTCGGGTGGATGTCAGGAGGATACCCCTATCTTGACACCCAATAATATGCACTTTATGCATTCCGATATGCAAAAAGAGGTTGTCTCTGTTCTTATGAGACAACCTCTTTTTGTGTAGCAATCGTATAGATATAGGTTTCTGTTTCTATGGTCTGCAGATGTGGTAGCAAAGGAACATCCAGTATATCGTGCAGGTCGCTGATGATACCGGTACCACGCTGTTTGACTACGGCTTCTTTCTGTGTCCAAAGACGTATAAAGGCAATGTCCGAGCGTTCCGCAGCATCAATACAGGCTCTTTCGCTTTCGTTCATTGTACGGCGGATCAATGCCTCATTGGCAGAACGGATGCCCTCTATATCCACGCCTATCGGTTGCCGGTCTATGGCGACCAAGATACCCTGCTTACAATGCGAAATAGAGAACTCCACTCCACCCTCTATATACGGCTTTCCATATTCGTTGTATGCAAAATCCGGCAATTCACCGGCCTGCAAGAGTCCGTGCTTGCGAAGCAATTCCACCAACATACAATACGATTTCAGGCACGTATATTGCCCGAAAGTATGGCTATAGCGCAATGCCTGTTCTATGCGTTGTGCACTTACCTGCGGAAGCAATCGCGCCACTTCCGCTGCGCTACATTCCACCATATTGTCAAATAGGACATACTCCACCCTATTAATTGTTAATTGTTAATTGTTAATTGTTAATTGTTTTTTCTGCGGATTGGGTAAAAAGGCTGCCACAATACCGAGCAATGGAAGCAACGTGCTGATATGGAAAATAAACTCAATGCTCGTCCTGTCGGCAAGCCAACCAAAGAACGCCGAACCTACACCGGCCAATCCGTACATCAGCCCGAAGAATAGTCCGGAAATCATACCTACCTTCTTCGGATACAAATCCGTAGCATACACCAATATAGACGAGAATGCCGACGAGATAATCAAGCCTGCCATAATGGCAAAGAATATAGTCCAGCCGAGACTCACATACGGCAGAATCAGTGCAAAAGGTGCGGCACCGAAGATAGACCCTAGTATCACATATTTGCGCCCGAACTTATCGCCAAACACACCGCCTGCAAGTGTACCGACCGCCATTGCTGCCAAATAAGCAAAGAGGCAGTATTGCGCACTCTGTACCGATAAGTCGAATTTATCCATGAGGAAGAATGTGAAATAGTTGGTCATACACGAAGCGTAGATGTACTTGGAGAACATCAGTACCACCAATATCGTCATTGCCCCATATTTCTTGCGTCTCGAATAATGGATCGCCGCACCTTCCACTACCTTCGGGTGCTGCTTCATATAGGTCAGTTTCGCACTATACCAACGTCCAACTTCAAAAAGAATAACGGCGGCTATCACGGCTATCACACCCACCCACGAAACGGCGTGCTGCCCGTAAGGCAGTATCAGCCAGGCTGCTAATAGCGGACCAATGGCACTACCGGCATTACCGCCCACTTGAAATATCGACTGCGCTAAACTCTTCTTGCCGCCTGATGCCATCTGCGCCACGCGCGATGCTTCGGGGTGAAAAACCGAAGAACCGAGACCAAGAATGGTAACGGCAAGCACAATGAGCAGGAAATTGTTGGCATAAGCCAAAAGTATCAGTCCAAACAGCGTCAGCCACATACCAAACGTAAGCGAATACGGGTGCGGACGTTTGTCGGCGTAGATACCCACTATCGGCTGCACTATAGATGAGGCTAATTGGAAAAAGAGTGTTATCAATCCTATCTGCGCAAAACTAAACCCGTAATTATCTTTTATAATCGGGTACATAGCGGGTATAACCGACTGGATGGTATCGTTCAGGAAATGCGACACCCCCATCGTTATCAGCACCACATAAACAGTACCCTCCGAGATATGTATCTCGGAGGGACGGAGTAACTTGTTTTTCAGCGTCTTAACTGACATATTACAAGAAGAACAATATCATCATCTGTCCCGTCAGCACCCGCAAAAACATAGTGAGCGGATAGACGGTAGAGTATGCCACAGCGGCACGGTCGTTCGATGAGGTGTGCGAGGTGGCATACGCCAATGCCGGAGGGTCGGTCGTACTGCCGGCGATGAGTCCCATCAGCGTGAAATAGTCCAGTTTGAGCCACGAGCGGGCTACAATGCCCACCAGCAGAAGAGGTAGCATCGTAATAATCACACCATAACCTATCCATACATATCCGCCGTCAAGGAGTGTCGGAATAAACGATTTGCCGGCACCGAAACCAACTGCGGCGAGGAACAGTGCAATTCCCACCTCACGTATCATCAGGTTTGCACTACTGGTCGTATAAGTAACCACATGCATCTTCGGACCGAAGTAGCCAATCAGGATTGCCACAATCAGTGAACCACCGGCGATACCGAGTTTGAACGGCTGCGACAACCCGGGGAAAGCGATAGGTAGTGAACCGAGTGCCACACCCAATACGATACCAAAGAAAATGGATGCCAAGTTGGGCAAATCCAAACGCTTTGCCGAGTTGCCAAACACTTTAGCCACTTTCTCCACTTCGGTATCTTCGCCGACAACGGTCAGACGGTCGCCGAGTTGAAGACGCAGATCGTGAGTGGCGAGCAGTTCAATACCCGCACGGCGAATACGCGTGATGGTAATATGATATGCGGCACGTACATTCAGTTCCCCGATACGCTTGCCGTTCAGTTCGGGTTTGGTTACCACAATATGGCGGGAAACAAGATGTGCATCTTTTATTTTTTCTTCCGAGATAGTGGTTTGCTCCCCTAAAAGCAGAATACTCTTCTCGTGCGAACGATCTACCACAATACGCACCTTGTCGCCTTGGTGCAACAGGGTATCCGCATCGGGCATCTCGTCATGTCCATCGGGGTGTACCAAGCGCGAAACCACAAACTCCACGTTGCATAGTTTGCTCAGTTCTTTTACGGCAATGCCATCCACTTGCGGATTGGTAAGCAACATATCCAAATGCTCAATCTCCTCTTGCACGCCTTTTTCTGCCTCTACACGCTTTTCCTCTTTATCAATCTTGATATTGAAAAACAGACGGATAAGCATCATCGAAACCAGGATACCGACCACACCTAACGGATATGCCATTGCGTATCCGGTGGCTATATCCGGATTCGAAACACCGCGCATATCGGAAAATGCCTGTTGTGCCGCACCAAGACCGGGAGTATTTGTTACCGCGCCAAACAACACACCGGTCATTGTAGCGATATCCACGCCGGAAAGCAAATGGATAACAAACGCCGTAACACACCCGAGCAGCACGATTGCCGTTGCCAACAAATTGAGCGACAAACCGCCTTTACCGAACGAGGAGAAGAAACCTGGACCTACCTGCAAGCCTATCGAATAGACAAATAGGATAAGCCCGAAATCTTTGGCAAACGATTCCACCTGTGGGTCAAGACGCATACCAAAATGAGAGAACGCAATACCGCAGAACAATATCCATGTAACACCCAGCGTTACGCCCTTGATCTTGAGTTTATTGCCCAAGAACACACCGCAGGCGATAGCGAGCGCAAGCACAAAAATAGAGTGTGCAATACCCGTACCGAAAAACAGACTATAAAACCAATTCATATTTTGTATAATAATGTACCTTTCGGGCGCAGACAAGGCCCTTTCTCAAAAAGGAGTACAAAGGTACTGCTTTTATTTGATATACACAACAAATCCGGGCTGCCATTTTGAGAAAGGC
This sequence comes from uncultured Bacteroidales bacterium, assembly GCA_934728255.1. Lineage (GTDB taxonomy): Bacteria > Bacteroidota > Bacteroidia > Bacteroidales > Paludibacteraceae > Colicola. Next base: position 73,090 of record CAKVEC010000005.1, on the reverse strand, counting down.
AGCCCGGATACGTATTCATTTACACTTTATTTCTTAATTTGAAATGGCAGCGAACCGATTAAGTTATCATCCGCAAAGAAATCAGCATTATAGAACCCTGTTGCAGCCTCCATTCCGTCGGGTATTGACCAATAGAATGTACCTTGATACTCCTCGCCGGTAAACTCAAACTCTTGTGATACAGAATACATAATGTCCTCACTCTCAAAGTGAAACAGATGTTCTGCATTTTCACCGAGCAAGTTGCCTGCGGGGTCTATAATACGTACATAGAGCGTCTTCATCCCCGGTTCGCAAGTGATATTCTTGGCTATTGTATAATCAAACTGCAATTTGCGTATTTGGCTGACTATACGTGTCTTGCGGTCGCGCTTGTTAAGCGTTGTTACCGTGCAAGATGCAATCTCGAGCATTGATGCCCGTGAAACGGTCTCCGTCAATTGGTTATTGATAGAGGACAACTGGTCGTTCTGCTGCTTCACTTGCTGGTTTTCTTGTCTGTATTGCTGATTTTCCACCGTCAGACGCTGATTGGTAGCATTGAGCGAGTCTATCTGCCGCACGTAATCCTTCATTACGGCACGCACAGTTGCCAGTTCCTTTTTCAGTTCGGCAATACGACGTGCATTCGTAACCTTCGTAATACGCAGTTCCTCCAATAAGTCCTGCACACGCTGTTGCTCTTGCGCCAAACGCTCTTGGAGCGAATCGTTTTGGATATTCATTTGCTGATATCCGTCAAACTGGAGTGCCAGATCTTCGTACTCGTCTTCGAGTTCCGATTTCTCGAACTCCATCTGCTCCACCATCTCGTTCAGTTCCTGCTTTTGGTGAAAATTAAGGAACAATAATGCAGCAATGCCCAATACGAGCACTACAATCACTGGGATGACAATTGATTTTTTCATAGAGTTTATAGGTATTGTATTGCTTTTTCCATATGGTTGGAATGTGAACCTTTGAGCAAAATATGCCGCCCTTGCAGCGGATGTTTCTGCAGATAGTCGCACAAGTCGTCAATCGTGCTAAATACAGGATAAGGGCTAGTAGTATCCGTGTATTCGTCGCCTACAAGAAACACCAATTCTGCCTTGCGCTCAGCCAGCATATTCACTATGTTTTGATGCGCCAAATGAGAGTATTCACCCAATTCGCGCATTGCCCCGAGGATATACGTATCGCCTGTAAAAGCATCGATGGCCACCTGCATAGACGTGGGGTTGGCATTGTATGCATCTACAATGAGGTGGTTGTGCGCTGTGTCCATTGCCTGCGAACGCCCGTTGGAGGGGATATAGTTGCGTATAGCCTCCAATCCCTGCTCACGGGGGATACCGAAATACTCACCGACACAGAGTGCCGCAGAGATGTTCTCGGCATTGTAATTCCCAACAAGATGCGTTCCTGCAGGCATTGTACCCGTGGTATAGGGGATCGTAGTCAGATTACCCGCCATCTTTGCCAGGTATGGATTATCCGTATTTCGGAAAATTTTGCCTCCGTGTTCGCAGATATAGTCGTATAGTTCTTTTTTGGTCTGCTGTACCCCCTCGAAAGAACCGAAGCCTTGCAAGTGGGCGTGCCCTACATTGGTGATAAGCCCATAGTTTGGTTCGGCGACAGTCACCAATTCGCGTATATCGCCCGGGTGCGAAGCCCCCATCTCTACAATAGCCATCTCGTGCGCACGCGTGATGCTCAACAGCGTAAGCGGTACGCCGATGGAATTGTTCAAGTTTCCCTGTGTATAATAGATATTGTACTTTGTAGAAAGCACCGCTGCCGTCAGTTCCTTTGTCGTTGTCTTGCCATTGGTCCCTGTAATGCCAATGATAGGCAACCCGAGTTCACGACGCCAAGCACGGGCAAGGCTTTGAAGAGCAACGACTCCTCCCCTCCCCCTCAAAGAGAGTGGGATAAGAATGGATTTGTCTGATCCGTATTCTGCCGCTATCTGTTTATAAATGTCTTCATCAGAGACAATCGCCATCGAAGCCCCGTTGTCTAGAGCTTGTGCGGCAAAACGGTTGCCGTCGAAATTGTCACCGCGAAGCGCAAAGAACACGCAACCTGCCGGCAGATTGCGTGTATCGGTACTCACACAGAGCGAGTCCTTATTTTTTATTAGGAAGTTCCAATCCATAGCCCTTCTTTTTGTCTTCAATCTTCAAGAGCAATGAGAAAACAAAGGCGATAACGCCGAAACTAGCAAACACTATCATCGGCACAAGATATCCGCCTGTTGCTTCACGTAGTTTGCCTATCAGCAACGGTACCAGACAAAGTCCGATATTCTGTACCCAGAAAATCAGACAATATGCCGAGCCGAGTACTTTCTCATCAATAATCTTCGGAACCGACGGCCACATCGATGCAGGCACAAGCGAGAAACTGACACCAAGCACCAGAATGGTAACAAGTGCCAAAGTCTTACTCGGGAAGTGCGGCAACACGAAAGCAAAGACGCAGTGGCACACAATCATAATCAGTGCACCAATCATCATCATCGAAGCACCTTTGCCCTTGTTGTCAATAAACGCACCGAGAAATGGCGTCAGTACCATTGCCAAAATCGGAAACCATTTAAACAGACCTGCCGCTTCGGCATTTGATATTTGCAGTGTCTCCTCAAGGAAATTGGTAGCAAAACGCTGGAAGGGGAAAATTGCCGAATAATACAGCACACAGAGAATAGCCACAATCCAAAACATCTTCGATTTGAAGATCTGTCCAAGGTCGGAAATATGGAATTCATCTTCGGGGTCTTTCTCTGCGGTTGCTTCGCCAATCTCTACCAGTTGTTTGTCAAACTTGGTATCCATTACGGTGAACACCAAGAAGTTGATCAGTCCGATAACGAGCAGCAGAGCTGAGAAAAGCAGCGGAGCCACTACGGAGTCAGTACCATTCACTGCAAAAGCGTGACTAATCATCGGCGAGAAAAGCATCGCGGCAAACACACCGATACGCGCGATAGACATCTCAAGTCCCATAGCGAGTGCCATCTCCTTGCCTTTGAACCACTTGGCGAGAATCTTACTCACAGTAGTACCAGCCATCTCGCAACCGCAACCGAAGATCATAAATCCGAACATTGCCAACTTAGCCGATCCGGGCATATCTGTCCACCACGAGTTGAGCCATGACACGTTGTTGGCATCAAACCAATCGCTCAAACCTATATATTTGATTGCTGCACCTATAACCATCAGACCGGCGGAGAGCGTACCCGTAAAACGGACACCCATCTTGTCCAGGATGATACCGGCAATAATCAAAAAACCGAACACATTGAGCAGATACTCACCGGCAGCATATGTACCGAAATCACCTCTATCCCAACCATAGGATGTATCCAATAAGGATGCCAGCGGTGAGAGAATATCCACAAACATATAGGCAAAGAACATCATCGATGCCACCAAAACGAGTACCGTCCAACGCGCTACAGCCGAGTCGCGCAGGGTTTGTTGCAGTTTTTCTACCACAGTTTAGTCAATTTGTAAATTTGTAAATGGGGGAATTTGTAAGTCATTGTGCATTATGCATTGTCAAAGAGCCTCGTCTTCCTCTTTTTGAGGATTAGCAGGTGGCGTAGGCTTTCGCACAGAGAGATGTTTTTTCTTCTTGAGCCACGCAGCCTTGCGTTTCTCATATTCCGCATAATGGGTTTCGAGATAACCGTCAGCCATAGTACCGGACAATGAACAAAGGACAATGAACAAAGAATTTACTTAATGCCGAGTTCTTTCTTTACGGAAGGCATTACGTCAGCCGCATCCTGTGCGATATAGACCATTGCGGCGGAATCAAAGATATATGTATATCCCTCTTTTTGTCCGACGGCTTGGATTGCCTTTGACATACGCTCGTGTACAGGAGCAATAAGGTCTTGCTGAGTCTTCTGGATATCCTGTTCTGCCGTTTGGTAGAACAATTGAATACGCTGCTGCATCTCTTGCAACTCCTGTTGGCGAATTTGTTTTACGCCGGCAGCCATCGTTGCCTCTTGTGCCTGATAATCCTGTGCTTTCTTTTGGAACTCCTCCTGCATCGAAGCCAGTTGGGTCTCATACTGCGATTGCACGGTATCCATCTTCAGTTTGATAGTTGCCATCTCAGGCATTTGTGCAAAGAGTTCCTGTGTGTTTACATGTCCGAATTTCTGTGCCGAGGCAATCATCGGGAGTGCCAAAGCAAGTGCTAAAATAAGTTTTTTCATTATTGTGTTTTGTTATTAATTATCCGTATTTTCTTTTTGCTAATTTTGTTATAGGATGCGCATAGGATAGGCTTAGGATAGAATGACTATCCACCCGTCATCCACCCGACATCCACCCGACTTTTCATTATGCATTATGCATTACGAATTGCGCATTACGCATTACGCATTATGCATTGAAGTTATTTCGCTCCGAGTTTCTGCAGCACTTGGTCGCTAATATCCAGTTTGCTCGACATATAGATGAGCGATGGGTCGGCAGAGCGGTCTTTTACAATATCTATATGTTTCTCGTTCGCCAGTTCCTGAATGGCTGCATAGATCTCATCTTGTATCGGTTTGATGAGTGCCTCGCGCTTCTTGAACAATTCGCCGTCCTGCCCGAAGTACTTGCGTTTCAGTTCCAGCACTTCCTGCTCTTTGGCTACAATCTCCTCTTCGCGGCGGCGTTTCATCTCCTCCGAAAGGAAGATCTGCTCGGTCTGGTAGTTGGTCGCCAATACCCGTGCCTCTTGGTTGAGCGCATCAATCTCTTTTTGCCAACGGCGGCTGATCATCGTCAGTTGCTCGTTAGCCGACTCATACTGTGGCAAGTTCTTCAAAATGTATGCCATGTCAATATACGCAATCGACTGTTCCTTGGCTGCAAAGGCAGAAACTATGCCACTCATACAAAGAACGGCAACAAACAGATATTTTTTGACAATAGTCTTCATCATTTATTTCAAATCAGAGAAATAAGTTACTATTTCTTTATCCTTGCTCAACGTTACAGGAAATGTATACTCTGCGGAATTTCCATATATACTGCCACACCCTATACATACAGTCCAATCTTTCTGTACTATGGGATGTACATCAAATTGCACCTTGCAAACCTGTATTCCGTTGGCTTGTCCTCCATTATAGTATTCATCTATGTATAGAGTATTTCCTTTTGCCCTGCATTTGATATTCAGTTTGGTCATGTCGCAAGGAAATACATCACCAAATTCTACGTGCAACTGTTTCTCACCATCCCATGTCAGTTTGCAATTAAGAGTACTATTATCCTCAACCATTAAGCCAACCGTCTCTCTCTGCAAATCCGTTACAATCAACCGCCCTTGTTTCTGTCCGAACTCATTGGTACATGACATCATTATTATAGTACACAATAAGCATAGAGCCAAACATATATGACTAAACTTCTCCATCTTTACAATTCTACCACCTAACATAACAACCATGGAACTCTCTCCTTACAACTCCTGTCCGAGGACGAAATGGAACTGACTCTTGCCATACTGGTCGGAACCATTGATTTTGTCGAAGCCCCAGCCCCAGTCAATACCGAGCAGACCGAACATCGGCAGGAAGATACGAACACCTACACCCGCACTGCGCTTCAAGTCAAACGGGTTGTACTGCTTGATGTCCGAAAAACAGTTACCCGCCTCCACGAATGCCAGTGCCCAGATAGTGGCACTCTGCTCCAACGCAATCGGGTAACGCAACTCCATCGTAAACTTGTTATAGACATAACCCATATTGCGTCCCGTAGTAGCATCGTACGGAGTTAGCGAACCGGATGAATAACCACGCATAGCTACATATTCGGTGGAATAACTGGTGTAACTCGACATACCATCGCCACCCATATAGAATGTCTCAAACGGTGACTTGGCATCCTTGTTGTAGTTGCCGAGATAGCCGAACTCCGCACGCGTCATCAGCACCAACTTGGAGTCTTTGCTCAGCGGGGTGAACACCTTGCCGGAGAATTTCCACTTGTGGTACTCTATCAAGTGATACCGCTCTGCCGTGGTCATCTGCGAGTAGTCCTTACCCGAAATCAGCGAATACGGCGGAGTTATCTTCAGACCGAGAGAGAACTGCGAACCGCGGCGGGTATAAATCGGGTTGTCTATACTGGAGCGCGAGAGTTGCAAATTAAGCGAAAGGTTGTGGCTCGTACCATTGGAAATCAGCAGGTAAGGCCAGTCTTTCATCATATACATCTGATAACTCAACTCACCATAGAACGTGAAATAGTCGTCCGGCCAGCGCAGACGCTTGCCATATCCGATGCTCACACCAAACGTGCGCAAGTACTTGTCCTTGTCGGCATACGATTCCTGCAACTGCTGATAGTAGTCCGACGAATTACCGTATGCATAATAGTTGTTGTAATAGGTGTTGTAGAGATTCTGGTATGCCTTATAATAACTATCGGCATAACCCGTCTGTTGTGCAAAATAGATGCTCGCACTCAGCGAGTTAGGACGTTTTCCGCCCAACCACGGTTCGAGGAACGAAAGACTTGCCGAGGTATAGTAGATACCGTTCGTGCGGGCATTGATGGAGAACGTCTGTCCCTCACCTTGCGGCACAATGCGGTATGCTTTTTTGTTAAATAGGTTTTGGATGGCAAAGTTGGTAAACTTCAATCCCAGCGTTCCCACCAAACCGGTTGCTCCCCAACCGAGAGAGAACTCGATCTGGTCGCTCGATTTGGTTTCCAACTGATACGTAATATCCACCGTTCCTTCTTCTGGGTTTGGTTGAATATCGGGAACTAATTTCTCTTGGTCAAAGTGTCCCATCTGCGCCAACTCACGCAGCGACCGCATAATATCGGACTGCGAATAGAGTTGCCCGGGCTTGGTATAGAGTTCGCGGCGCACCACATGCTCATACACGCGCGTGTTACCTACTATATTGATTTGGTTGATAGTGGCGGGCTTGCCCTCATACATTCGCATCTCAAAGTCGATACTGTCGTTCTCTACATTTACTTCCACCGGATCGACATTAAAGAACAGGTAACCACGGTCGGTATATAATTTGGCAACGGCATCGTCGTCCGACTGCAAACGCTCGTTCAGGGTCTTCAGGTTATATACATCGCCTTTTTTCACACCCAGCGTAGCGTCCAGCATCTCATACGGATAAACGGTATTTCCCACCCATTTGATATTGCGGATATAATACTTGTCGCCCTCACTGACAGTCATATACACATCCACGCGCGTCGGGTCTTCGGGGTTCGGCACCACGCTGTCGGCAACAATGTACGCATCGCGGTAACCTATTTCGTTGTATTTTTCTATTACCGCTTGCTTGTCCTTTTCATACTCCTCAGTAACAAACTTCTTGGTGCGGAAGAGATTGATGATGTTGTTGTCATTCGTCTTCTTCATTGCCTTGTTGATCTGATTGTGTGTCAAGGCATTGTTACCTGTAATGTAGATTTTCCCCACCTTGGTCTTGGTCTTCTTATCCACATTGATTGCCACTTTCACGTAGCCGGGGTGGTCTTGGTCGTTAAATTCCAGCACCTGTACTTCGGCATTGTGGAAGCCTTTCTCGGCAAGATACTTCTTGATAACCGTCTTGGCATGGTCAGACAGGTTCGGCGTCATCTGGCTGCCGTTGCGGATACCTACTTTTACCTCCACATCCTCTTTCTCGCTCTTTTTCAATCCCTGATATGCCACCTCCGACACACGCGGACGCTGCTTCAGTTCGATCTGTAACCAGATTTTCGAGCCCTCTATCTTTTTCGCTTTGATCTTTACGTCGGAGAATAGTCCCTGTTTCCAAAAACGCTTGATAGCCTTAGTTATTTGGTCGCCCGGCACCTCGATCTTGTCGCCGACCGCCAGTCCCGAAAAACCGATCAGCACAAAGTCCTCGTAACTGTCCGCCCCCGATACCTCGATTCCTGCAATCTCGTAGGTCTTGCGTTGCAACGAGTACTCTATCTCGGGGACATCGGTTTCTGCGCTGTCTTGTACAAACGGCGAATCACTCACTATCGTATCTGCAACCATTGCCTGATTGGCATTTTGTGCCAATGCAGCCACAGATACAAAGAAAAGAAGAAATAGTATATTAACGAATTTGTTCACTGGTCTTGCCAAATCTACGTTCACGATGTTGATAATCTACGATTGCTTTATAAAACTCCTCGGGCGTAAACTCCGGCCACAAGCAATCGGTAAAATAGAGTTCCGAATAAGCCAACTGCCACAGCAAAAAATTGCTCAGCCGCAGTTCTCCGCTAGTACGAATCAACAAATCGGGGTCGGGCATATTGCGGGTTGTCATACACGACGATACAAACTCCTCATTGATATCCTCTACGCGCAGCCCGCCTGTAAGTGCCATTTGCACAGCCTCCTGCATAGCGTGAGTTATCTCCCAGCGGGAGGAATAACTGAGGGCAATGACCATTTTCAGCCCCGTATTCAGGCTCGTCTCGCGCATACATTGCTCGAATTTCAGGCGTGCCTCCTCAGGCAGACGGCTAATATCGCCGATAGTGAGCAGCCGCACATTGTTCTGCATCAGAGTAGGCGTCTCTTTCACTATCGTATCCACCAACAGACTCATCAGCGCATCCACCTCCTCTTTCGGGCGGTTCCAGTTCTCGGTGGAGAAAGTATAAAGCGTCAGATACTCTATACCTATCTCGGCAGCGGCAACGGTAATGTCATGTACGGTCTGTACACCCTGCCGGTGTCCGAACATACGCGCCAAGCCCTGTTTCTTCGCCCACCGCCCGTTGCCGTCCATAATGATCGCCACGTGGCGCGGCATACGCGATTTGTCTATTTGGTCTTTATATGTCATCATTCCATTATAATTACGCATTGTGCATTATGCATTGTCAATACATACAGGTTCTGCATTCTTTTTTCTCTTGGGCAAATTCAAAAACTATGCCGAGAGTAAGTTGCGAGGTTACATCAAAGTTCAATATATTGCTGCCATTGAGGTTATGAGTATTGTTCAAGATCTCTCTACCCTCCAGATTGTCAGCCATATATATATTATGCTGCCATGCCAGATTCAATCCGAATCGTTCCGCAAATTTCCATTTCAACCCGAAGCCCAGCGGGACATAAAATGCCACGGGTACCTTGCCGCCATAGTTGCTCCAGTCCCACCCGCCGATATTCATTCCGCTGCCGTACACCGCTACGCCTACACCGAGGAATATATAGGGTGTCAGCGGTTTGACCCGTGTGTCGTAGGTTTTCCCGCCAAAGCGGAAGAAATTGAACTCCGCCATGGCATCAAGGTTGATTATCTGCGTACTCCACATCGCATCCTGTTTCTGCATCCGGTCATCGTATTCATAGCCCGTAATACGCTGCGTCAGCCCCTTTACCTGCAATGCCCATCGGTTGGTAAATTTATATCGGAAATGCGCCCCGTATGCCTCACGCGGATGGTTGAAAATATGCGTTGTCGCATCGCCCACATAGTACCCGCACCCTGCCTGCAAACCTAATTCGCACAGATAGGGTCTGTCATCGGCAAAAAGCAGCAGAGAATACATCAACGCTGCGAATACCATCCATACTCGCAACAAATCCTCCGCCTTACGACTGCCCGAAGACCTGTATATTTGCTTAGTGCCCATTTTTCAGATACGATGATTTACTAAATACGATTAGCGTGCAAAGTTACACAAAAAAACAGATATACGCAAGCACTATCCCATTTTCTCCGTGTTTTGCCTATAATCCTCTCTTGCCATACATACAATATGCAAAAAATATACATATTATGCAAACTCCTATACCTCATAATACTAATTACGTAGAAAAGACGTAGAAAGGACGTAGAAAGAATAGGCTTTTGCAGGGATGTTAAGCGTGTTTTTATACACATTTTATGCACTCGCGCTGCATATTCACTATGCTTACATCCGCTCTAATGTTAATTATTAATTGTTAATTGCTAATTGCTCTTGTTTATTCCGCCAAAAAGCAGTACCTTTGCCTTGTCAACAAAACACTAACTCCTATGTATGCTGATATTAAATGGTATGAGTACCTGTCTATAGAACGCGAACGACAATCATTCTTTACGTTCAACAAACATTCGCATCCAAATGTTTCATACGATATTACTCCCGACTACCGCAATAATTTTGAAAGCGATTTCGGGCGAGTAATATTCAGCAATGCCGCACGGCGTATGCACGACAAGACACAAGTGTTTCCTCTCACTAACGGAGACTCGGTTCACACACGTCTCACGCACTCTATGGAGGTGATGAGCGTTGCCGACTCGCTGTGTATCGGTGTATGCCGCACCCCGGATTTCAGGCAAATGTATCACTATGACGACCGCGATTTAGAACGTGAAATATCTGCCATAGTGAAGACTGCCGCTTTTGTACATGACATAGGCAACCCTCCTTTCGGACACTGCGGAGAAGCCATAATACAAGACTATTTCAAGCACAAAGGGGCGCACCTGTTAGAAGAATTAACCGAGCAACAGCGTCTTGATTTTACGCAATTTGACGGCAATGCACAGGGGTTCCGTATATTGACCAAAATGCCTTATCTCAACGACTTATATGGGCTCAACCTTACCTACTCCACCCTTGCAGCCTATTTGAAATATCCGAATACAGGGCGCAAAGACAAAGAAGGCAATGTGGCAATACACAAACACGGGGTATTCACATCCGAACAGACGATATTGGAACATACAGCCTCACATTGCCATCTCTACCGCAAAGACGGCACTATCAAACGCCATCCGCTGGCATTTCTCGTAGAAGCGGCAGATACTATCTGCTATCGCGTAATGGACTTGGAAGACGGTATTTCTAAACAATTGGTCAACATAGAGCAGACTCTTTCCTACTTGGCAGACAGCCTACATTGTCCCGTGGAGGAAATTGTTCAAATGCTGCGTTTGGAAAAACATTACAATAGCGGAAACTACACATATGATAAGATGGTCGTTGATTTGCGCGTGGCACTAATGAACTACCTCACCCACGTCACAAGAAAGACCTTTATCGCACATTTGGAAGAAATAGACCACGGCACATACGGCAAGGAACTATTAGAAGACGACCCGCTATGCAACGCATTGGGTATCTTTGAAATAGAACACATCTTCCAAACATCGGAAATAGCCCATGCCGAAATGACAGGAGCCACAGTCCTAACCGGCATATTGGACAAGACCTTGCATTTGCTTATAGAAAAGCAGGATTGGCGTGTAGAGAAACTTATTTCATCCTCTATGCAACATTTAGTGGCAGCAGAATACGAAGCACAACATCCCGAGATGCAGGCAGAAGCGTCCATTGACATCTTGCATCTCGACCGCTATCACCAACTGCGACTGGTCGTTGATTGGGTGGCAGGTATGACCGACAAATACGCCCTCGAAACATATCGTTTCCTATGTGGAATGTAGCGGAGAAAAAAACATTCGCCATACATAAAAAAACACCTGTCGTCTATTCCGGCAGGTGTTTTCGTATCCACGCTACTGTGGCATACGCCAACGGAGTGGAACAACATATTTCCATCAGCACTTTGGCAAGCACCTGAAAACCTATCATAGTCATCACTTGCGTAAAGGAGACAACACCTGCAAAAGCAATACACACAAAGATAGTGGTATCCAACACGTATCCCGCTATCGAACTGCTGATGGTGCGCGTCCACATCGGTCCACCGACACGTTCTTTCAGCCGGCTCATCACCCACGCATTGGTGGTCTCGCCCACCAGGAAAGCACACACCGACGCGCACATTATACGCGGTACAAAACCGAAAATTTGGCGGTATGCCTCTTGCATCTCCACCGTCTCTACGGGAACGGGTACCAATGTACCTATCCAAGCAAAAAGCGTGAACAACATTTGGCAAAAGAAAGTAAGCAGTATCAACCGACGTGCGGTGCGGAACCCCCATACTTCGGTTACCACCTCGCCCAACATATAGGTAATGGGAAATATGATTGTCCCGGCATCAAAGATACTGAGGTCGCCGATTCGGATAATCTGCGTAGCCATCACGTTGGCAGTCAGATAGCCTGTAACCATCACTGCGGCAATGGCTACCAATATATTGCTTTTGCTATATTTCATAAATAGGGATTAAACCGCTTTTCTTGTCCTATAGTGGTTTGATAACCATGTCCGGGATAAACAATCGTATTGTCTGGCAGTTGCTTGAGTTTATCAAGCGAACGAATCAACATAGGCATATCTCCACCGGCGAGGTCGGTACGCCCGACAGAATCTTTGAAAAGGGTATCGCCTGTAAAGACACAGCCTTGCGGACGCCAATAGTAGCACACACAATCTTCCTTATGTCCGGGGGTACGCAGCACCTCGATTCCGTCAAAATCAGGTATCTGCAATGCGCCTTCGGGCGGACAGATAATCGGTTCTATACCATAAGTGCTACGCACAAAGTCCACTCCACATATATGGTCAGGGTGAGTATGTGTAATGAGTAAGGCTATCGGCGAAAGGTTTCCTTTGGTTAGGAAATCCGCCATTCGCTTTTCTTCCGCCTCGCCATACATACCTGCATCAATCAGCAGTGCCTTATGGTTCGGGTTCTGCTCGTCCCATACCACGTAGGTACATTCGCGGTATGGATTGAAATAGAAAGGTTTGATTGTCATTCGCTATGAGACCGCCCTTCGGGCTGCTTGGAATTAAATGATGGCAAAAATAGAGTATCCTATAACTATCCTATAACCATCCTATAAGGAATCACCTATACCTTATTCGGTGGAGATATACAGGCTACATAGGTAAGTAGATGACTTGCTTGGTTTCAAACCAATCACCCGCAAAGAGTTGGTTAATAGGCGTAATCTCCACACGCTTTTGGAAAGGACGCAGTTCGTCTGCCAAATCGCCGCCTTTGAGTACTACCAGACCATTAGGTACGGCATTGTGCTGGGTACGACTGATATTCTTCTGCACGAGTTTGACAAGGTCGGACAAAGGCATTACAGCCCGAGAGACCACAAAGTCGAACTTGCCCTTCTCGTCCTCTACACGTTCCTGAATACAGCGCACATTAGTAAGTCCTATGGCATTGGAAACCTCCTGCGCAACACGGACTTTCTTACCGATGGAATCGATAAGTGTAAACTCACACTCCGGAAACAGAATAGCCAACGGCACCCCCGGGAAGCCCCCCCCCGTACCAACATCAAGAATCTTGCTCTGCGGCTGAAAAGGCAGCACTTTGGCTATGGCAAGCGAATGTAAGACGTGATGTTCATAGAGATTATCAATATCCTTGCGGGAGATGACATTGATCTTACTGTTCCATTCACGATAAAACGCGTCAAGCGCAGCAAACTGCTGCTCCTGACGCGCTGTCAGCGAAAAGTATTGACGGATCAGTTCCATCGAGAGAATTTGTAAATTGGTAAGTGTGTAAATTCTCTTACTCTTCAGCCATATTGGTGAAGACATTCTGCACGTCCTCATCCTCTTCGATACGGTCGATGAGTTTCTGAACAGACTCTTTTTCCTCGTCTGTGAGGGTCTTGTAGTCGTTCGGAATACGCACAAACTCACAACTCTGGATTTCGAAACCGTTGTCCTCGAGATACTTTTGGATTTGCGAATACTGGTTGAAATCGCCGTAGATGATGATGTTTCCATCCTCATCGTTGCCAAGTTCCTCTACTCCGAAATCAATCAATTCGAGTTCGAGTTCGTCCAAATCCACGCCTTCTTTCGGGCTCACCGTGAAGCAGGCTTTTCGGTCGAAAAGGAATTGCAAGCAGCCTTGCGTACCGAGAGTTCCCCCATGCTTAGTAAAATACGAACGGATATTGGCCACCGTACGCATATTGTTGTCGGTAGCCGTTTCAATAAAGATAGCCACACCATGCGGACCATATCCTTCGTAGTTGATTTCCTTGTAGCCCTCCGATGATTTATCGGTGGCTTTTTTGATAGCACGATCGATGTTCTCCTTTGGCATATTTTCCCGTTTGCACTGCTGTATCAGTGTACGCAAACGCGGGTTGCTATCGGGATCCGGACCACCCTCACGAGCAGCGATTGTAATTTCTTTACCGAGTTTGGTGAATGTACGAGCCATATGGCCCCAACGTTTCAGTTTGGTTGCTTTGCGATATTCAAATGCGCGTCCCATACTTTTAGTTTATTTGTTTATTATAAGTTTATTAGTTTATTGTTTATGCGTACTTAGTTGATTCATCGGTTTTGCGCCGAATCCAACGGCAGTGCCTGAATGGTGTCCTGCTTTGGCAGCAAAGTAGAATCTGCGTGGTCGAGGATCGTCTCGTAAGTAATCTCCTCAAAGGTTATATTGAACTCCACACGGCGGTTCAAAGCACGCCCCTTGGCAGTCTTGTTGTCTGCAATAGGTACTTCCATACCATAGCCGTGTGCAGTCATACGCTCTGCGGGAACACCTTTCTTCACCAGATAGTCCATCACAGCGTGTGCACGCTTGTCACTCAAGGTCTTGTTAAAGTCCGCCTTACCCACATTGTCGGTATGCCCCTGCACCTCGATCATAAAGGTCGGATTGTCAATAAAGGTCTTGGCAATCTGATCAAGCAGCGGATACGAGGCTTTCTTGATATTTGCCTTTCCGTTCTCGAACTGGATACCCTGCATCGCTTTCTTAAGCAGGTTGCGCACCTCACGTTTTACCTCAGGACAACCTTTGTTGTATTTCGGACCTGCCACCGTCGGACATTCGTCTTTCCAATCGGGAACCCCATCCCCGTCAGTATCTATCTCACAACCTTTCTCGTCCACAAAGCCCTTTGCCTCGGCAGGCGTATTGGGACATTCGTCCAAATAATTGGGAACTCCGTCGCCATCCGAATCAATAGGACACCCTTTTCCGTCCACCATACCATACGCAGCCTCGGGCGTGTCGGGACATTCGTCGAGATAATCGGGAACTCCGTCACCATCTGTATCCAACAGGCAACCTTTGTCGTCAATATAGCCTTGTGCCTCAATCGGGGTACCGGGACATTCATCACGCCAGTCTGGGACACCATCGCCGTCAGAGTCGATCTCACAACCTTTCTCATCCACCATACCGATAGCACCGGCGGGAGTATTGGAACACTCATCCAGATAATCAGGCACACCATCGCCATCGGAATCTATCGGACAGCCTACGCTATCTACCAATCCATAAGCCGATTCGGGCGTACCGGGACAGCGGTCAAGATAGTCGGGAACCCCATCACCATCCGAGTCTATAGGGCAACCGAGAGCATCCACTTGGACGTTCTTTGGCGTATTAGGACACATATCCAAGCGATCGTAGATACCATCCTTGTCGGTATCCTTTCTGCTCTTGTTGGTTCCCCATACAATGCTGAAACCCAATGCAAGATTAACACCTTTGGCTTTGTAAGGAATAGGACAATGAACAGTTTTTCCACCGTCCTGCTCTACATCGTAATAAGCATACGAGGTGGGTATATAATCCATTGCCAATGTCAAGTTAACACCATCATAGGGCATGAAACTGAGTCCCGCACCGAGATTGCTGTATTTTCCATTATTTACCAAAGAATAACTCAATGCCAGGTTAAACCAATTACACGGGCGCAAAGCCGCACCGAGCGTAACCTCCTCATATAAACGGCGGTTGCAAAGACGTGTCTTTGACAGCACGCCTACGCCTATACGATTATCCCAGAAATTGGCGTCAATACCTATATTGAGTTTGGCACTCAGCATACGGGCAAACCCAGTACCCGCCATCGTGGCGGTAGTACCATCCACAATACCAATCAGATTGCTTTTTACATCATTGAGCAGGCTATCCGAATCAAACTTTCCATCCACAACATAGTGGTCGTACGTAAAATCTCCGACACCGGTAAACGTGGTATCAATCGTGCAATTATAGCGACGCCCGCCATTCCAATATATAAAACCAAGGTCGTTTACTGCAGCAGTAATTTGCAGTTGTTCAATGGGTTTATAGGTAAAACCCAAATCAAAAGCCGCACCATAACCACTTGGAGTAAGCAGTGATTTAATCAATGCTCCGGTATCTTCAGTATTGACCAGATTATCGGTATTAAAGCCATTCATAGTCTCCTTGTTGATATCCAAAGGAACGGCATCCCAGTTGATAGGAGCCGCCACCATCAAATCGCCCGTACCATGTATGCGCCACTCGGTAGCCGAAGCATCAATGCCGAGATTGGAACTTGTCAGTCCAGCATACATAGTTCCTAACAGCACTTTCAGTTTGCCACCGACCGTCCATTGGTCATTGATACGATGCGAGTAGCCGAAACCGATCTCGGTGTACATTGTAGCACGAACACCTAACCGATTGAGATCTATATAGTTGATACCTCCATTCAAATCCTGCATACCTCCGCCAAGTACAAAGCCAAACAGGTCATATGGAAGGGCTACCCCACCCTCGACACGCTCCATAACATTAAAATGGAAATAGCCGTTTTCATTTTTTGTACGGAAACCAAAACTAAGCAAGTCGGCAGTAACATCACCATCCACCAACGTGGCCTTGCGGAAAGCACGAAGCAATGCAGCCTTATCACCATTGGGGTGCAGAGCCGTAATAGTCTGCCCCGTAAGCGGATCTATATAAATAAGGTCGCTCATTGTCAGTGAGTTATTACCCACCCACAAACCGGTATAGCCTAATGGCGTAAAATTAATATACCCATTGCTTACCGGTTGAAAAGCCGGGTTTACGATATGGCGCATCGGCGCATTTTCCAAGAAATAGAGAGTTGTTACCTGTTGTGCCTGAATGCTGACGGCGCCAGCAAGGAGAGCCACAACCATCCATTTACGAAATACGTTTTTCATTGGTCAGTTCTCCTTATTCATTGGTCCTTTTTATATTATCCAAATCTAAAACAGCATCCACTTTGGCAGTCAACCCCAATTGTACCTTCAGTTTGTTATCCTCTGCAATACGTACATTGAAACCGCCGTGCTGATATGCACTCTGCAACGATTCATCATCAATACTTGCCGTATAGACAATGCTTTTAATCTTGCTGAATGTATCAAAATGCTTTTTGTCTATCAACACTATCTCAGTCTGCTCGCTCGCTGTCGGTATAGCCGCCCCACCCTCGAAACGATAGACCGGCGCCTGAATCCGGATAGTATCGGATGAAGTCAAACGATAAACCTTGGTGGGATCGTCCGGTTCAGTAACCACATCGCCATTCTCGTCCAATGCATAGAATACACCTTTGATATCCAGAGGAATGGAGTTGGTTATCTTCATTATCAGTTTCAAATCGCTGGTTTTCAGCGTATCAATCATATCCACCGATGCCAACAACGAATCCAGCGTATATCGGCTGATGTCTATATTCTTAATGGTGTCACTATACTCCAAACCTACCCCTTCATTGAAAATAAAAGGCAACGTAGCAATAGCGTCCACATAGATACCTGTATTGGGTGTGATACGTATCTGCGGTGTACGCTGACGATTAAAATCTATAGAAAATTTATAACCAAATATATCAGGACGAATGGCAAACAGACGATCAATATGCCCGAAAGCCTCCGTATTGTCGAAACGCACGTGCATAGTAGCCGAATCACCTATTGCACTCGTCAGCGGTAAATACTCATCAGGTGTAAAATCACGGTAAAGCGTTTGGCTTCCGTTGAAAGTGGCATACCGTTTCTGCGATTTGTCTTCGGTCTCCACAAACAGATAATCCCCCTGCATCATCAACGCACCCGCCACTTGAGTGGTAATCTGCATATCTATCACAGGTTCAGCAAAAGGCAGTTTGGCTTTTTTGAGTTGCCGCCAAGTATTCCACTGCTCGGCTATCTCTACCGTATCCTCATCATACATATCTTTTGATGGAGTAAACATTCCCCAAATAGCCGCATAATCGATAAACTGCACACCCAAATGATATTCGAACGCCGCATCATCGGCTATGGTTACCTTGCCTGCAGATGTAGGCACCGTAAAATTGAAATAGATGACAAAATCACAGGTATCTATCACATTGCCGAAATACGCCTCAGGTGCAGATGGGGTTCTGTTTTTCATCAAATTGATAGTAAACTCTGTAACACTAACAGGAATATCCTGACTATACCCATATCCATCGCCCTTCGAATACACCACCACATTTTTGCCCTTCGGGCGGGAAAAAGCACTACCCAAATCAATACTCACACTATTGATCCACTCCCATTTAAGCGGTAAATTCTTGGGTACAATCGTACTGATAAAATTTGCATTTTCAATCAGCGCACTATCCAATCGCTCATTATCCTCATCACTATTGATACCTTTCAGTTTCAACGTGAGCGGAAAAGCCAATGTAATCTCTTTGGTATCATCGCCCGTAATCTGATGATTATTCAATTCCGGAGTTCCCTGTAACTTGTCATAGACATTCATTGTAAGTGTCTTCTCCGAAACATACTGACTCAAATCCACTTGGTGGAACTTTCTGTCTATGCTGAAAGTATCCTTGAATGTCAGGATTCCCTTATTGTTAAGCGAATCTACATAGATATTCGAGATTTGCCCATCGGCAAGGAAATCACCGATAGTAGCACTCATAGAACCTACGGGCAGAGCGATACCCATATCCAACTCTGCGGTCGTATTGATGTTTTTCAAGTCCACATCCGCTTTGCAACCACTCATAGCCAAGCCTATGAAACCTGCTACGACAAAGAATAGATGTCTTGCTTTCATTGTGAATTTAGTTTTTATACGTACAAAATAGCGCGCAAAGGTACGCTTTTTTTTTTACATACACAATAGGTATTGGCAGTATGCACGATTTTACACAAAAGCAACTATTCTATGTATCGGCTTATTTTTGCAGATAGTTTTCCAGTTTACTCCATTCGCGGGTGGCATCACGGAGACCGAGGTGGTAGATTTGTTTGAGGTGGAGCGGATTGCGCTCCAAACGGCGCACGGGCAACAATGTTTCGGGCGAGAATACAAAAATCTTGCCTTCCTCCTTCAGTTGGCGCACCTGCTGCATACGTTTGTTGTAGTTCGCACTGCGCACACGCAATGCCTGTTGCAGGTTCTTTTCTTGCGGATAAAATATCTTGCTGAGCAAATACATGTGCTCGTTCAGACGGAACTCAATGGGGCGCGTCAGCACCACAATCACCTTGTCGCAGCCCTCCTCAAACGCTTTATCCAGCGGGATATTGTCCACCAATCCGCCATCCAAGTACTCATTCTCACCGATATGCACCCTATGGGAAATAAACGGCAACGTACCCGATGCTCGGAGCCAGTCTATTTGCGTCATACAATTTTCGATATGCTTGTATTCGGCTTTGCCTGTTTTTACGTTGGTTACGGTAGCGAAGACTTGGGTTTTCGAGGCTTCGTATGCGACTTCGTCAAACGGAGCCAACTCGTTGGGAATACGGTTGTACGAAAAATCCACATTCACCATATTACCCGTGCGAATGAGGGAACGAATGGAGACATAGTCGGGATTGTCGCAGTAACGATAGTTGTAATCAAAGGCTCTGCCACGTTGCTTGGACGGAAGGTTGACACCAAAAAGCGCACCCGCTGATGTACCGCACAGCACATCGGGTTCAAAGCCCTTGTCCATCATGATATCCAACACTCCGCAGGTATAAATTCCGCGCATTCCGCCGCCTTCCAGCACCAGTCCCGTTTTCATATTATATGAAGCATTTTTACAAAGTCAACAAAATATACTTTGCGATATATACAAAGTTTTTATTTATTCTGTTGATCGTATGCAAAAATTATGCTAATTCTCTGCCGGTATGGCACTGGAGACTTGTTATTTTGTGGCACTCTGTTTACACTCAATTCACTTGCGTTTTGTATTTAGCATCTATTTTATACAGTTTATGCAAAGTACAGAGTGAATAAAGTGCATAAAAACAGGCTTATCCTATAGAGAAAAGCCAATTCTTTCTACGTCCTTTCTACGTCCTTTCTACGTAATCGGTATTATGAGGTATGGGAATTGTATATTCATATTCAGGATCTTGAAAATCATCAGACCTAAACAAACCTTCAACATATTTGCTGCATACAATCATTATTTTTCGACAGTCTGTATATAATCTTGCGGGGTAATGACTATGTCTATAGTTCTATCGGAGTCTATACCGCACAACGAAAACACAATGTTCATCCGATTCATTTCCGCCATTGAGACCACAGCATCTTCCAACTCCGCGAAATGAGACAATATAGTCTGTCGGAAGTAAGACTTATCTATTTGGCACACGTCTGCGAAATACATATCCTTAAATCGAATCACGTAGTATAGGTTATCATGTGTATGACGGATATCTGTCAACTCGGCACCTTCTCCAAGATATGCAATGGGCAACAATGTCTTGACAATATCTTCTGCCTTTTGAAAATCTGCTTCGTCACATCGGAATTGATTACCAGCAGCAAGCGCATTCGTGTAATCTTCAGGGGTAATTGCGACTGAATACAACAGAGTATTCCATTTGTCATAATAGCGGAAAGACACGCTGTAGTTATGCTCGAAGAAATACTCATGCCCCGATAGGGTGGCATCCGGTGATTGTAATGCAACTTCTTGAAGTATTGATTGTTTTGTGTGCATACCTGTAAGTTGCAAATCCTCTACAACACAATCTTTGATATCCGTTTGTGTCAATTTGTACGGATACACAATTGTATCTTTTTGCAAAAACAGACGCTGCGAAATGACGCCGTCAATATCCTGATATGGAAGGTCTTTGTTAATTTCTTGCAATATTGTCTTAACCACTTGGCGCGGGTTGTAGAATATACTATTTTCATTGTTGTGCATATCTATAGTAACAGTAGCCATCAATATATACATACTCACAATGACACCTGCCAAGATTTTCTCAAATATCTGCCATGTGCGTGGCTTCGGAACGATATTCTCCACACGTGTTGAACTGGCAAGATATGTACCCCATATCACGCCCCACAATATGGAACGAATAGAGTGTACAAGATTGCTTTCCTGAGCATCGGGTATTGCGAAGTACATTGCAATAGCAAAGACGCTATCTATTGCAATTGTTGCAATATATGTATATGCCAATGCTTTGGCATTGGGTTGACGCTTATAAAAGGCTACGATTGTGCTAACTGCGATAGTGCACAAACAAAGCAAAATAACCAATTGTGCAACGACAAGCCATGTCGATAACAACAAATCACTAAATGACAAACATGTAGTCACTATACTCGCCAAGGCACCGCCTCCAATGCCGAGCCATAAAAAAATTGCCAACCAACCACCAACAGTATGGTCTTCATCACTCATAATCTCTTGCTGAATCTGCTGCTGTTTTTGGAATTCTTTCTCATCTTGCTCAAAGTTAGGGCATTCGCCTTCAAAATTTGCGGCATTTTGAGTCAGTCCGCACAACATACCTTTATGCATATCCATCTGACGATGGGTGCAGACAGAGCATAATTTCAATTGTTCTTCTCGTGTCATAGTTTTGTTATTGTTGGTTATTAGTCGTTTGTGTCAGGATATTCAGTAGTTGTCGTATGACAATTTGCGGGGAATGGAAATAATCTTCTTGCCAAATGTGTACAATTTTCCAACCAAGCCCCTGCAATACATCAGGTTGCACCAAGGCACGATCTCGCATAGTGGGTGTTTGATAGTAGCGCCACCCGTCTATCTGTATGCCCAATAGGTACATATCAGGACATGCGGGATTGACAACAGCAACATCTATACGAAAATCGCTTTGCCCGACTCCTGTATCCACACGATAGCCTTCGTTACGCAACACATCTGCCAATTGCACAGCAATAGGATGTAGGGGATAGTTCTGTCCCGGAGCAGCAATATCTTGAGGCAATTCATGATGCTCAGCGTAGTATAGAAAATTCTTCAGTCCTTCCACACCAAGTGCCTGTGACTTAGACAAGTCGATATCTTCCGAATGCATTCCGGTGAAGACCAACATCTCCTGTCTGGCACGAGTAACGGCTACATTCAGACGCCTCTCACCACCGGCGTTATTCAGCGGTCCGAAATTCATACTAATTTTCCCGTCCTTGTCCGGTCCATAACCTACCGACAAGAAGATAACATCGCGTTCATCACCTTGCACATTCTCCAAATTCTTAACAAACAGAGGTTCCCTATTCTCACCAAAAGCCCGTTTTTCCAAATTATGTCGGCGTGATAGTTGCTCCGAAAGCAGTTCTTCAATCAAGTCTTGCTGAACCTTACTGAATGCAATGATACCCATTGAGCAACGACTCTGTTCAGGGTTACCCAATCGCCTGATCACTTCCAGAACCAACGCCTCTGCTTCCAAGCGGTTAGTACGGGTAGCACTATAATCATAAACGCTCTCTACATAGCAATAATGCAAATGCGAAATTCTGTTGTCTGCGCTAGGGAAAGTTACTAATTTGTCGTCATAGTAGTAATGATTACTGAAAGCAATCAACGATTCATGACGTGAACGATAATGATAGTTTAGGTAATGGTCTGGCATTCCCAATGTAATACAGTCGTCAAGCACCGATTCCATATCGCCATTGATTATATCTTCTTCCGAAAATAATTGCGTTTGGAAAAAAGTGGTCGGCGGCATCTGCTTCGGGTCCCCCACAATCACAACAGCCTTGCCACGTGCAATGGCTCCGACTGCTTCCGAAGTAGGGATCTGTGATGCCTCGTCAAACAGCACCATATCGAATAAGGAAGAGCGTATAGGCAGGTATTGTGCCACAGAGATTGGAGACATCAGCAGGCACGGACAGAGAGTACGCAATACTTCGCCATGTTCTGCAAACAAATGCCGAATACTCATACCGCGCCCGTGTTGTTTGATCCATCGGCGAATGATTGTTAACGAACTTTGGATTATAGGATTTGGACTTAATAGCGTATCGCGCACATTGTTTTGCAGCCGTAGTAGCAGAATTTGTTTCGTCAGTGATTGAAATTCGCTGAACAACCGACGATATTCTGCGATTATCTCCTCAAACACTTTCCCGTTGAACATGGTTAGGGTGTTATCCGAATCAATAATATCCATTGCACGTTGTTGATAAACAGCCCGGCGCAAAGATTGCACAACGACTGTATCAGTCTCTGCCTCCATAGCATCTGCCAATTGTGGATATCCCAAATCCGTCACACGATTCCACCTGACACTATACAGACTCCACTCTTTCATTTCCGCACGATGGGCTAACCATTGGCTAATGTCTTTTTGTTTGTCTTCATACAATGCCGAGGTGTCCCAAACAATGGTGGCTAAATCTTGCAATTCAATCTCATGCAGATGGTAACGTTGTTGCAAGCCCGACAAGCGCAACCATTTGCGCAACCCGTTTTGGTTGAGTGAAATCTCCACTATGTCTTGCCGCAGTTCCTGCAACTTGTTACATATATTCTCAATCGCACTAATACGTCCGTCACGTGGAAGCAATGTGCGTAATGGATGCTTCTCGATGCTTGCAAATGTAGGACGAATGGTTTGCATCTCGTGCAAGGTGTTGGCAATACTATCCAACTCTGCGTTGGTAGTGCGTGAGAGTGTCGGTTGGTCAAAATCAAACGACAATAGCCCTGCAGCATCAATGGCACAATACTGCTCAATGCAATCGGCTAAAGAGTATTCATCTCCGTGCATGCTATGCGGAGCATTCAATGCTTCTATATATTGCAGCAACTGTTTACGACGCGCGAACAGTTGCTCGGAAACATTATGAAAATCCCGTTCAAAATCATTGCTGTATGCGCTGCTCATCACCTGCTCCAACTGGTTGATCAGATACGTTTTGGTGGCTTTGTTAGAGTGCAGTTCCAAGCAAAACGAATCAATACCTATTTGCTGTAAACGCTCCTGTACCACTTCCAGCGCAGCACGCTTCTGTGCTACAAAAAGCACTTGCTGTTTGTGGTAAATGGCATTGGCAATGATGTTGGTAATTGTCTGGCTTTTGCCTGTCCCCGGAGGACCATAGAGCAAGAAACTTTTTCCTGCGGAAGCATCTGCTACAGCCTCTATTTGCGAACTATCGGCGTCTAAAGGCAATGCCAACTCTATGGGCTTTGTTTCCTTGTCCATTGTCCGCGCATCACTGTCGGGTATTGCCATCGAATCCGCTTTTCGTTTCTCTACAAGGCTTTCCACTAACGACGATTTCAGCATACGCTCGGAGTTGGTATGGATATCACTCCACATCACAAACTTGGCAAACGAGAATATCCCTACGCACATACCTGAATAGAAATGCCAGTCGGTTTTGCTTGCTGCCAACTCCTGAAAAGTCTCCATTACTTTCCTGTAGTCAGGCGTGGTATCTGTATTGGCGACAAGCGAAGATAAGTTGCGTTCATGTTGTTGCTTGAGCAGTTCTATGAGCGTAACGTTTACACACGGTTCGTCTCCCATTGCAGATATGTAGTACACTCCGGTTATACGTTGCCGTGTAATCTTAACGGGTAGCAGCAACACGGGTGCCACATGAGAGTCTATGGCGGCAGAAGGTTGAAATGGGTTAGGATTGTCTATGTATTGTAACATTCCCATCACTACAAACAGTTGCGCATTGCCAATCTCTTCCAAATTGCTTTGGGCCGTTCGCATCAGTTCTTTCGCATTTTGAGCGAGTTCTTTGTCTTCCAATGCGGTTTGCAAGCCGTGTGTAGAAGTATTGCAGGAGGACAGGAGAGGCATATTACCTCCGTCTGTCAGTTCTGCATATATTTCTTCGGTTGCCTCATTTGTCAATGCAATACAAGTATTTCCATATCGTATATTGATGAGTGCATTACTCTTGGTCAAATCCAAAAGTTTCCGTTCCCAATAGTTCACTCTGTTTTGAGCGTTTGCCGTTTGGACGGTATGGGAGGTATTTGTTGGTTCCATAATAATAATCTATTCTGCAGTTGTCCTCACACTGACGACTACGGTAAATACATAGTACATTGTGCTAAACACGTAATACCCATTCTTTCTACGTCTTTTCTACGTAATTGGTGTTATAAGGATTTTATCACCTGAATAAACGGTCGAAGATGGTTAGACGACGAGATATCAAGGAAATAGTACTTTGGGTTTTTACGTCCTGATTCGTTGCAACCAAGCGTACCTTGCAATCCTCATCAGGCATAACAAACCGCAAAGTACCCTGCATATCATATTCCAATGCGCGGTGATTGTGGAAATGAATAATGATTTTCTGCGCATTTGCCACACGCCAACGCACACATACCTCAGATCCGACCTTATGCTCATATCCGCCTTCTACCCGAAAATCCACTATGACGGGTTTCAAGGCAGCACGTGCGGGGTCTATCATACGACGGCTTCTGCTACCCCCCTGTATTTGGCACTCCGTAAGGTGGGCTGTGATATTGGTTTTGCTCTCAAACAGCCCGGTCTCGGGATTAAAAACAATGTCATTCAAATCATTCATTTCACTTCCATCTTTCCTATATTTCCAATTCTATAGAAGTCGAACATACTGCACAATGCTCTTTCTTAGAGATTTGTGCTCCATACCATCGAAGAATTGTGGGCAAACTGCCACTTTCACCGAACGCAGCCCAGTTCTTATGACGCCGTTCCCGCCGATTGGCCCACATATAATAGTTGAACCGCAATTCTTTCTCCAACTCCTGCAAACCGGATTCGAGTCCTCTGGATAGTTCAATCAGTGCCAACTTGACCATCATATTGCAGATAGGCATAATGTCCGATGACAACCCCACTTGTACCATTACATCGGCATCTTCTGCCGATGCGTATGCTGGAATACGTCCATCTCTACGCGCAGAGTTTTCATCACTAATCTCCTCGTCTGCAGCATCAAACCAATCATTGCCCACCAAGCAGCAGTAGCAGGCTTCTCCAGGACGCTGTATGAAGACATCTCCTCCCTCTGCTCGCGTGATAGCACGCCCATAGATACAAGTAACATTGTACTCACTTGCTAGTTGGGCTAAAATGTACCGGCTGGAGTTGTTGTCGGTCGCACATATAATAAGGTCTATCAATTGCGCCTTCAATAAAGCGGTTAACGGCCCAGGATTGAGATGAATATCTATCGGGTACAAATGCACCGTTGCATATGGATTCTTACCCAATATAGTATCCTTCATCACATCTGTTTTCAGCCGCCCGATGTCATGGACGGAAGCCGTATGACGAGCCAGATTGTGCACCTCTATCGTATCAAAATCAAACAGGTGGAATGTTTCCACACCTGCTTTTACCAACTCCACTGCGATATGCGATCCGAAACTCCCCAGCCCGATGATAGCCACACGCTTATTTCGCAAAATATCTACTTCAAGGATACCCTTTGCACGAGAATAAAACTCCTCGCGCGAAGGATATTTCTTTTCTGTTAGTTCCGACATGCGAATCCTCCTTTAGTGATTTCTGTAACGGGCAGACCTTCCGTAACACTTCCTGCTGCTGTTTCCGAGAACACACCTGTGTCAGAATTGTAAACCAAATCAATTGTTGGACGGGGGCGTTGT
Organism: uncultured Bacteroidales bacterium; assembly: GCA_934728255.1. GTDB lineage: Bacteria > Bacteroidota > Bacteroidia > Bacteroidales > Paludibacteraceae > Colicola. The sequence goes on along the minus strand of CAKVEC010000005.1, from coordinate 46,548 downwards.
GCCTCCTGAACGGCTTGTGCCAGTGGTGACATTTTCTTTTCCATTGTCTTTTTTTTAGATTTATAAAATTAGTCTTGATGAGGTAAAAATGTATCTATCGGAGCACCGGTTCGCAGATGTTCCTCATACATCTCGAACCATAGGCGGCATTTCATATAGACCTTGAATAAAGACACATTGGGTGTCCATGATAGGGGACCATAATGACATATCAGCGTATGTCCGTCTTCAAGCCCTAATACATGCATACTTCCGTCCGGCATATTCATCGCACGACCTCGCTTGGTTCGAATCGGAGTAATCACTTGAACCGAAGGCACACTATTAGGAAATTCTCTCAACATAATCCGGATAGTGTAAACCTTTCCCGAATTGGTCATAACAGCCATAACTATATACGGGTTCCCAGTATTCATATCCATGAACCGATATGTATTCGGTTTCAAGTATTTTTCAAGTACAGTCTTTTCGGCTTGTAATCGTTGCTTTGTCATCATAGTTGTAAATCGGTATATGCACGTAACAAGTATTTATTATCCTGCCCTGTAGCCAATGTAATCGTAGCAATTCGCATCTTTTTCAGTTTAGGAATAGTAGTTATAGGATGAACGACAGAGCGAATCAATCGCTCGTCGGCTATCTTGCGATAGGGACTTTCTTGCGCTTTTATCATCCAGTTTACTTGTGGATAATTAATTTGCCCCTCGCTATACAGAAAGCCGTTTATGGTGGCACCTTCGGCATCGCATACCCCTATACAGAGGAGCATTGTCCCCAGATGATGTGTATTGATAGCAGATATCATCGTGTGCGAATCATGACTGCTGGGATGATCCAATCCCAAACTATGATGCGAGTGCCATTCTCCGATATGCTGCAAAGCAAACTCTTTTGCCAAGATCGTTCCGTTAGACTGCAGATAGGGGATATCCTGATTAAAGAATGTAATCTGATGATTGGCATTCGATCCCGGCCCGAGCGCATAGCATACCACCGGAGTTCCTTTCATTGTGTAGAAACCAAATAATTGTCCACCGGTTTCTATCCGAGGGCAATCCATTATGCAGCGCGAGATATAATCCAATTCGCTTTGATATATTATAGCCGTAACCGATTCTTGCACAGAGGTACCGATAGGAATAATCTGTTTTTTCCTATGGATTGCAGGCAATTGGTGGTACTTTCTCCTGTTTTTCGTATATTTCTTTTTCCTCTTCATAATTCTGTATAGTTTTGTTGTATTTGCTATTTTTCATAAAAATGCGGATGGATAATTCTATTCTGTAGATATCTTTTCTGCAATACGACGGACAGGAATGCCGCAATCGGCACCTGCTTCGTAATAGCCGTAATACTTGGGATTATTGAGAATAACCAGACACGTATACTGCGGATTGGCTTCGGGGAAATAACCGACAAAAGACAAACGGTGGTGATTACCGGCATAGTTCCCGCCCATGGAGATTTGCGCCGCCCCTGTCTTGCCTGCAATCTGCACCTTGTCGCTTTGCGCCTTCCGCATATCCCACGGATTGATGCTCGCCGTGCCTAAATCATTATCCCACACCACGCGGTGCAACCCCAACCGGATAGAGTCCAACCCGCTGGCAGGAACATGCAAGTGCTGCCCCGTAGCCACACACGAATACAGATAGGCGAGTTGCCCAGGCGTGATGGTACAATGGTAGCCCGTGGCATACTCCAGTGTCTCGGTCATAGCATCGCACGCACTATCCTGCGCTGCAAACTCAAAGCCCCACTTGGCAAGTATCTCGGGCAGTAATGCCGGCTGCTGCTCAAACACGCGAAGCATATATCGGACAACTGCTGCCTTGCTGCTCGTAGCAATAGCATCGGACAGCGAATAGACTGCATCACGCGCATGTCCGTCCCGAAACACACGTCCTGCATAGTCAAAACCACTTCGGCACACCCCGACAGCACTATCCCACCCCTGTGGCTCTACGGAATATGCCGCCAGCAGAGCCAATGGCGAGACGACACTCCCCAACTCCCATGCCGACTGCGCATGCACAAGTGTGGAATCGGTATCGTACATCGCCACCACCGTCCCGCTGTGTGTGTCAATCATTATGCCGACACCCCACTCGGCTTCAGTGCGATTAACACGTGCTTGCACCTCTTCCGCCACTATCTGTTGCAACGAATCCACAATGGCAACAGGGTGCTCTGTAGCCACACGCTCCCGCCGTGCGCAGGCACTCATGCCCGCCAAAATGATTGCCCCAAGGACAATGTGAATGATTGAAAGTTTCATATTGCCAAACATATTATTAATACGACAATTAGCACCGCAATTAACACTGCCAATCCATATCTTTTGCATTTTGATTGAGTGCTTTGTCTGCGTACTCACCAATCTGTTATACGCTACGCCACTTGCAAATTAAAAGACCTAATCAGAACATAATCCCGCAATGATATGGATATAGCACTTCTTGTATGCTATCCTTTGCCGTAATCGTAGTATCCTCAACAACATAGGTGGCTGTTTCGCGGACAAGTCCCTCCCAATCGTTCCAATAGCAACAAATCACTTGGTATGTGCGGTCGTCAATGGCGGTTACCCGGGGCTGCAATTCTTCTATAGGAGCGATGACGCTCCAATCCCTATTAGCAAACACTTTGGTCATTTCTAACAAGATGAGATGCCGGTCATGCATCCTGTCAATTGGGCGTATGGAGCCCATATCGTTTGATTCAAAAATGAGTTTGGCTTGACCATATGCTCCATGCCAAAATGCAGGTAATTGCGTATCTGCCTTGTCTAACAGGTAGATGCGCCATATGGTTTGCAGCGGGTTAATTTTCGGAATAATGACATAAGACCATATATTATTGTTATGATAAAAACATTCTTTCGATAGTTCCTCTCCTTGTTTACGAACATAAAAATACGACATATCACCAATACCCATATTCGTGGCACAATGTAGCCATAGAGATGCTTCGGGTATAAGTGTGATACCCAAAATGCGTTCATTGACAATTGCAGATATTTTACATTGTTTATCAAATAACGTGTGTATGGTCTGCAATAGTTGTTTGCCATCAGCAATAATGGCATCAGAATGGTAAGCCTTCATCGTCTTCGTTTTTTTTAGGTTCTGCCGGTATTTGTTTGCTTATATGCAGTTCCGCCTGCCTTTGGCAATGAGGGCAGACAGAAACTTCGCCTTCAAGGGTGATATTCTGCTTCGGATACAACGTGATTTTGCGCCATAGGAGTGTCTCGGACAAGGCACCGCACACCATACATGGCAGGTGATTTGCTTTTGGGGCTGTGTCCTCGCCACATACCGAATCCAAATACTCGGTGCGGAAAGGAAGTTTTGCCATAGGGTTATATTCTAAACTTACACCTTCTTCTATTGTACAGGGAAAAATGACAATATGCGTTACCAAACCATCCTGCACTCGAAAAGTGATATACCGTGTCTGTTTGTTTATCATTTGTACCAAGACCACCGCCCGTGCATAAAAGCGAGCGGTATGTATCCAATAGTCGCAATCAGTGAAATTGTTTCCTACTTTAGCCATTCGCCAATAGTCGCCGAGTACTATACTCGTTTGTCCATTGTATGTGCCATTACCATAGTCCACAATGCTGATATTCGCTGCGCAATACGGCAGCAGTCGCCGCCAATCATTCTCTGCTGCCGCTTGTACAAACACGAAGCACAAGCGCGTGTAGATGTCATTAGGCAGATGCTTATCTACCTCTATTTGATATTTACCTTGCCCCATAATGATGTATTTTTTTGTTAGTTGCTATTACGTTTCATTGTTTATTTTTGTGGCACAAAATTAGCACTAATAAATTGCACCACAAAGTCATTTTCTATGCAATGTACGAAATGATGTCTTGGCTGTATGAATTGACTTGAAAGTATGAATTTGGTACTCCATATATGTATGTTCCACACGCCCAATTTCGGTGCCGACCTCACGTCGACAACTACGGTATTTTCACGGTATTTTCACGGTAGATACACGGTAGATATACGGTAGATAATCGGTAGATAATCGGTACATTGTGCTGACCACATAATACCCTGACCGTAGGCATACGCCATATCCCTGCCTACCTGCCGCTGTCTCTTACTAACCGCACCGCCCTATTTCATATCCGTATCAGCCCCTTTCAGCAAATCGAACTTGCTCTGTACCTCTTGTTTGCGGTACTTGTTGAGTATCTCAGTGAAGCGCGGCAGGTTGCGGATATTGTCAAGGTCATCATCCACTTCAATATGTTTGAACCGTTTATACCCCAACGACAGGCACTTGTCGAAAGCCGCCAACGCCTCTTCTGTCTTGTTCATACGGGCATACAGACAAGCGGCATCATAGTAACACCCGGCCTTGTCAGATGCACTCTCTATCATACTTTGCATCCACTGCACAGCCTCATTTTCTTGTCCCAAGAAGTACAATGCATATTGGCGGCACGACCCTGCACGGGCTACCGTATCCAATTCGAGTATTCTTTCAAAATCGGATTTGGCTTGCAGGGTATCTCCCATATTCCAATATATCTCGCCACGCATCAGATGCAAATAATTATAGTCATCTTCCAACTCTATTCCGCGCGAGTAGTCGGATAGTGCCGCCGTAGTATCCTTTTGGAACTCATACACCCACCCTCTGCGATAGTAGGCATAATAGGCATAATTGACATCATTTTGTATAACGTACGTAAAGTCACCGATAGCCTTGTCGTATTGCCCCAACTCGGCATAGCACAAACCACGACTGATATAACCATACGAATAGGTGGCATCCAATGCCAACATAGCATCATAATCGGCTATCGCCTTGTGGTACTGATACAGGTTTTGGTAGCAATCTGCGCGATTGGCAAGCACAAACGGGTCGGCGGTTCCCTCTATCCGCTCCATCATATCCAAGTCTTTGATAGCATCGGCATAGTACCCTTTCTCTATATAGATACGGACACGGACACCCATATAGAACAACTGCGGATAATCCGTTAGGTTGCTTATCTGTTCGGACACGGCATGGAGCAGGTACGGATACTCGGTATCGGCGGCGGCAATCAGTATATCGGTATCGCCAAACCGCCCTGTCTCGTTGTAACTGAGATTGAGGTAACGGATATACTGGTCTATGAACTTGGTAGTCTCGCCGCTCAACATCGCCAATCCTGCGGACAGTCGCCACGCCTCGGCGTTGTAGGGATAGAGCACTGTGATAGAAGTGAGCATGGCACGCGCCTCATCATATTTGCCCAATTGCAGGGTACAGCGTGCTATCTCCACGAGGTACGAGTCATCGGCTGGCACTAATTTGCTTGCCGCCTTGTAGTCCGCAAGGGCTGCCGCGTAGTTCTCCTTATGGTAGTACAACTCACCCCGTGCGGCATACGCATCGGCGTTCTTCTTGTCTTTCTTGATGGCGGTGGTGTAGTCGTCCAACGCTTTCTGCAACTCACCCGCATACATATATGTGGCACCACGCAGTTCATATACTTCGCTGACGGATATACCGGATGTCTTGGCATACTTGAGAAGCATATCTATATCCTGCAACGCCATACCATATTGCTCCTGCATGATGTTGGCAATGGCACGACAGCGGTACAGCATACCATCCTTGGGGTGTTGTTGTAACTCGATGGTACATAGTTGCACCGCTTCCGCATATTGTGCACTATCCATCAATTGTCTGATTTGCGCAGTCTGCTGCGCCACGAGCGACATCACTGACATGCAGAGTGCCGCCAAAAGAACTGTTAATCGGTTCATAATGTTATAGACTCTCAACTATATTTTACAGATTTACTTGTTCGTCAGTAAATCCGGATACTTTGTAATCAGATGTTATATAGTAAGTTTTATGAAGAATAGCCTTTCGGGAAATACCTTGTGTATTAATCCAATCCACCAATACATCACATTTGACCGTTAATGGAAATGAAGTATTTAGGTATGAGAAATTATAAGGGTCTGACATTTCGTATTTAGGGAATTTCTCCGCGTAGGCTTTGATTTTTTCACCTATATCATAATTATATCTGTTTACTCCCACTCTAACATATGGATTTATCTCGTATGTATAATAATCGCTCAACAAACTATAATTGCCTCCTCTACTCGAGCAACGGGATATATTGGTAAGTAAAGTCTGTACCCTATTTTTATCTATGGTTTCATACCTATATTCTTCTACAACTGGTTTTGAAATAGTAGAAACGGGTTGTGTCTGTTGTGCAGTACTATAGGTTTGCGCATTATTATTGTTCACACATATACTGATACCTACTGCTAATGCGACTAATAATAGGAAGCATACGATAGTCCACACAATTTTCTTTTTCTTATTTGTTGTTCCTACATTGTTTTGTGTAGAATTGTTTTTTATTATTCCATTGTCTGTTGGTGAATTAACGGTTGGTTGTGTAGAACGAGACGTAGTTTTTGCCACCGTAGGACGATTACGCTCCGGTACTGTAGTTGAGAAATCTCCTTTCTCCAAAGCCGCAGCCGTAGGTCTGTCCCACGGATTGAGGGATAACATCTGCTCCACTATCTGTTTAAGTTCGTCTGAGTAGTTACCCCCTATATTAGGAATTTCTGCCCCTGATTTCTGAATAAGTCCTCCATGTTCGCCAAATGGTGTATCGCCGGTCATCAGTTCATAGCACATTGCGCCCAACGACCATATATCGCTGGCTTTGATAGGTGCAGGTTCTTTGCCGAAACGCTCCGGTCCCATATACGCAATTGTACCACCCGAATTAGCAGAAGAGGCTGCTACACTCTTGCGCAACGTGCTGCGAGCGCGGGTTGAAATACCGAAATCAGTAATGACATAATTGCCCGCATTATCTATCAATATATTGTCGGGTTTGATGTCTTGGTGGATAATATCACGCTCGTGCAGATACGCCAATCCTGCAGCCACATCGTGAATAACTTTGCGAACCTCCTGTTCTGACATCTTACCTATCCGCCTAACCAAAGACCCCTGCGGGCAATAGGACATAGTCAGGTAAGGCATACCTTGATATGAATCTACATGCTGAGGTTTGAGAAGATTTGTATGATTGAGATTATAGACCCGCGCCAACTCTTGACTGAAAGTCTGTAAGCCGTCTTCATCCATTCCTGTGCCGGGGGCATACACCTTTAGGGCTAATTCCAAGTTGGTGATATTATCTTTCACCAACCAAACTTCTGAAAACCCACCTCTACCGAGTAGTTTCTCCAAATAATAGCGATTATTCTCGCCAAAATACGTATTTTCGATTAGTTGCATAGATTTCACATATTAATTAGTTAAGGTAAACTGAACCCAATTTGATTGTGTCATTTCTCTACTATGATCATTAAATATACTAACAAAAAAACGTAAGTTATAGCGACTATAACTTGTACAATGTAATTCACTGTACGGCATAAAAAGAACGAAATCGTTATATGCAGTATTAATGTATGAAGGCGTAAAACTTTCACCACAAGAGATTTCACCAGAAGTCGTTCTATAACTATTATTAGCGTCTCTCAACGCAGTTCCTCCTTGATGATAGAAGTATGCAACAACTCGTCCTGTACAATTTCTCATATTATCGACATCAAATCGCACATGAATTTTCATGCCTTTTATAGAATTCTGATACACATTATGTTCTATCCAAACTTTCTTAATACGAGCAGCCGCATTATAAGAAGATGCCGATGTTTTTCCATATTGTGTCAAAGAAATTTTCTGTGTTTTGCTTCCGTCCGCAGTCTTGATATAAAAATAATCTGTTCTACTACTTGTCGCAGAATTGGCAAAGATTTCGACCTTTACCATATTTCCAGAACGTGTGGTACGATACATCGTGCCTGTAGCATACTGAATTTCCCAATTTGTATTACTATTGACGATTATGTATTCGGTCTTGCCACTTGCTGGACTAGAAATACTCGTTGAGTTAACCGACAATGTAGAAGCAATACTTGCTGCCGACTGAGAAATGTTTATTCGAACGGACTTGCTTCCGTCTGCAGTTACAACATCAAAATAGTCAGAACGAGATGAGGAACTTGAATTTGCATAGTAGTTGATAGTGATTGTGCTTCCGTTTTTATAAACCGAGAACATATTTGAATTGGTATTTCGCAGTTCCCAATTACGATTGCTTGTAACCGACAACGTAGTAGAACCGGACGAGGCGCCTATTGTTATGTAGGATCTACTAACAGACAACTTGGGGTTTAGCATTTCTTCGCATTGCCTTAGCATAACGGCAGCATTCCCATAGTTGTTCCCACATTCTGACACTACATAGTCATATAACCTTTTTGCTTTTTGATAATCTCCTGCATTGTATGCGGACTTTGCCTCTTGAAGCGCACCCGTACAATCTTCATCAGCATAGACAAAAAATGAACAAGTGCATATTAAGCAACCTAATAGAATTAGTCGTTTCATATTAAATCTTATTATAAATTTCATTTAGTCTATCACGTTTTTCCTTATTTCTCCGCTCGGTATCAGTTCCAGCAGGGGCTTTCTGGTATTTACGATTGGCAGTATTGTACAAGGATTGCGTTTTGTCTTTGAGTAATTGTTGTTTTTTATAATAGACATATGAGCCGGAATACTTGCTATTATCTTCGAGGTTTCCAATGTCTCGCAAACTCTGTAGCGCATTTTCTAAAGCCGTGATATTATCTAAGTCGGCAGCGTCAAGTTGCTGTTCAAAACGTGTTACGGCTGCAGAATGGGCAGATTCTAAACGCTGTTTCTCTTGCTGGTTTTCAATCATAGTACCTATACCAACTATCAGTGCAATCGAAAGGATAGTACCCAATAGCCATTTCCACCAAGAATTATTACTCTTGGGTAAAGAGATCTGGGATACTTGGACTGTTGCAAGTACCAATTTGCCAGTCTTGTCGTGTGCGCGAACTTCCAATGAGCATTTACGCGTTTCACCCGTTTTATTCTTGTCAAAACGCAAAACAAAACGATTGCTATTATTGCTTACCCAATGTATCCATTCGTCATAATGACCAATTCTCCAATTTGTATCATCCGATTTTATATCTATGATCTTTACACCTCCTTCAGCGGGTACATGAACGGTCGTTGGCGAGAGGGATAAGGGTACGTTTTCCTCTTCCGCAGGTGTATGTCCCAATCGCTGCGTGGCTTGACCGATACCAGTGGCAGAATCTAATCGTTGCGTACTACGATCGCTATCCACAGGATTTACCGATGGTGTTTCTACCGGTTCGGTCTCTTCGAGCAACGAATAATCCACCTCGATAGCGTCGGGCTTGGTTGCCCACTCAACCAAAGTGGCGGCTGTAGGTCTGTCCCATGTCTCCTTTTGGAGCATCTTGGTGATAGTGTATTTGAGGGCATCGGAGACATCGGCTGTGATAGCAGGTATCTCCGCACCGCCTTTCTGCATACCGCCACCTATCTCACCAAAGGGTACAACACCCTCTAATAACTCAAAGCACATCGCACCAAACGACCAGATATCGCTTGCCTTTGTAGGAGCCGGTTGGCGAGAGAAACGCTCCGGTCCCATATACGCGGTTGTACCGCCTGCAGAAGAAGCAACAACGCTTTTGCGCAACGTGCTACGTGCACGAGTAGAGACCCCAAAATCGGTAATCAGATAGTTACCCGCATCGTCAATAAGGATATTGTCGGGTTTGATATCTTGGTGCACCACATCTTTCGAATGCAAGTACGCTAATCCTGCCGCTACATCGTGGATAAACTTCCACATCTCAGTTTCGGACATCTTTCCCAACTTACTGCCGCATGAACCTTGCGAACAATACGCCATAATCAAGTACGGCATATTTTCCCACGTATCCACGTGCTGCGGCTTGAGCAGATTGGTATGATTGAGGTCATAGACGCTTGCCAGTTCACCACAGAACTCCTGCAAGCCGTTGGCGTCCATACCCGTGCCTGGTGCATAGACTTTGAGCGCAATCTTGAGGTGCGTCCAATTGTCTTTTGCCAGCCAGACCTCAGAGAAGCCACCGCGTCCCAGAAGTTTGATAAGTTGGTATCTATTCGCGAAAAGCGTATTTTCTTGTAGTTGCATAATTTAATCGTTAGTCGGTTTTAGTTGAATCACTATTATTTAAGGACAACCACATCAGAACAACATCCATACACTTTATGCAGATATACAGTGCATAAAGTGTATAAAAGCACCGCATAAAGGTGTATGTCGTTGCCGTCTCGTTGCCGTAAATTGTATTATGAAGTATAGGAATTGCTTATTATGCATAATTTGGAGAATATGTCTATGCAAAAAACGGCAGCACAAAAATTATTCGGCATCATTTGGCTCTGAACTATCATTCGTTTTTGATGCGGTTGTTCCCCCATTATTTGCACTTGGTTCCGTTACCGAAGCATCATCCCCAACTGTTTTCACATTAGGCACTTCCTCTTTTGGCTTTTCCGTGTCTTGTTTTGGAGCAGCGTTATTATGTACATCTTCATTTGCTTTTTGAACCTCCGGAACTTTTTCTTTTCCAGTATTCAGTTTGTTGATATCAACTTCTGCTTTGGGAGGAGTTGGGGGTGTTTGCGTCTGAATGGTGTCGTTATTTTGATTATTTTTTTTAGGCTCTGTGTTTTCTTGCTCCGCAGTTGTTGTGCTTTCAGATATGCTATCCGATTGCAGAACTGTTCTTCCCGTAGTATTATTCCTCTCTGTAACCATTCGCTTTACAGGTTTGTATGCCCAAACCGAGAGAATCGCGAGCAGCAATACGGCAAGAACGGCAATAATAATTTTGAGACGTTTATTGGTTTGTAGCAGCGCTTTGTCAGCAGAACTTGATGTTTGTTTGACAGAAACTGCAGGCATTGCACCACTGATGACTTGCGCCAAAGCGACCGTAACATTATCATGCCACCCTGCCGCCTCGTCTGCAACCCAAAGTGCATCACGACATTCCTGCATTGAGGTCTGGTGAGCAGCCAGTTGCTCCTCTATCTCATTATCACGGAGGCAACCACATAGCCCATCGGAACACAAGAGCAGAATATCCTCATTATGGAGGTCATACTCTTTCACATCCGGACGGGCCGTACCATTAGGGTCCCCCAGCGAGCGCGTAATGATATTGTTGTTCGGATGGTCGAAAGCCAGTTCCTCGGTCAGTTTGCCGGCATCCACCAATTCCTGCACATACGAGTGGTCGTGACTCAAGCGAACCAGTCCTGTCTTGGAATTGTAGCAATAGCAACGGCTATCGCCACACCAACCGACATATACTTTCTTGCCGAGCAGCCATGCCAACACGATAGTAGAACCCATACCGGCAGTGTCGGGATGCTCCTTGCCATGTTTCTTGATAGCAGCATCGGCAGCCACAATGGCATTTTTGATGTATGCCATCGGCTCTGTCAATGCAGCATCGGTCAGTTGCTCCGCTGCGAAATGACTTTTGATAGTTTCTACAGCAATGGCGGAGGCTACTTCACCGGCATTCATTCCACCCATACCATCGCATACAACCAACAGAGCACCTTTTTTGCCCAACTCGACTTGTGCATCCGCCGTAAAGCCCCACTTGTCGTCAGACAGGTCGGCATCTATTTGATAGTTATCTTCATTGTTCGGGCGTCCTGCAGCCTCGCAGCGTGCCGCCATACGAAATAATACATTCTTGTTTTTCATAATCGTTATCATTTTATTTAATTGCGGAAATAGGGACTACCAAACCGGTGGAGCGTCCTGCGCCTGCCGATACAATACCCACCACGATGAGTTCGTCATCTGTAGTTGTAGCAAAGACAGGACCACCGGAATTGCCATGTTCGAAAGTGGTGGCAGTAGTGAGAATATACCCCTGCTCCAATCCTTCACGTGCAACGGTTGCCTCGCTATAGATGGGATGAATATCACCCGGGGAGTGTGCGCCGAGCGCCATCGGATAGCCAAGGATAGTCAGTTTGGTTTGTACCGGCAGTTGCTTCGATAAAGAGACATTGTAAGGCAGCCCTCCATGTTCATTGGTTTGGAAGTAGGCATAATCGGTAGCATCGTTGGATGCGAGACGCAGTGGTGTTCCATCATAGTTGATTGTCTCATCAGTAGAACGGTTGATTTTCGCATTGGTTGATACCAAACGTAAAATCTTTCCTGAAGGAGAATAGGCATCCAGATAACAAACGACCTTACCACCATTGTTAGCAATAGCATTGCAGATTAGGTTATTTGTATCATCCGGTCCCGAAGGATATGCCCAAGGTTCCACCACATGGCGAGCCGTAACAAAGCGTCCATCAGACAAAAGGAAACCGGTACCCGTACCAACATCCTCTAATGTCTTGGTTTCACCATTATAGGTAACAACGATTTTTTTGATATATACAAAATATACGTTCGGTTCACAGTCAGCAATAGACTTATTGGACGTAGTGGAGCGAGATACTTTGGCTGGTTCGGCAACGGCTTGATTGGAGCCGCTTTTAAGCCGTTTCATATCTGCTTTCACGTTTTTGAGTTGTTTTTCCAAATCCTCACGCTCTGCTTTGGCGGCTGCTAATGCCTCCTTGTGTTGTTGCTCAGCCTCAATTCGCTGCTGTTCGGTCAATGTCCGATATTCCACATCTTGCTTGTGATCATATATCCCCCATCCAACGCCCACACAAATAAGCAGCAGTATACATACCGCCATACTCCACATAGCCGTTTTATAGGGTTTGAGAGCCTGCTGACGGAATGCGCTTAACCGGCGGCTCAAACCAATAGTGCCTACTTTGTTATTCTGCGGAATGATAAAACCGAGTTTCGGACCATTGACGGATAGTTGTATCTCATCACCATTTTGCAAATACCACTCGCTCTTGACGGGATGACCGTTGAGAAACGTTTGATTGGTTTTGCTCAATTGCACCAGTTTCCAGTTATCCCCATCGCGCACAATGGCAGCATGATGACGGCTGACCGTTGTGAACGATTCATCAAATTGCACTGCACAACTCGAGTCGCGTCCCAATTCAATCTGATCGACGATAATCTCTTGTGCTTCACCGGCTTTATGGTACTTGGAAGATACTTTGTGCTCGAGAATGTAGTAGTTTCTACCACCCGCATTGAACATAGATCCGATTCCCGCTCCTACGGAGCCGCTGAGTGTACGTTTGTACGTAGTTGATTGTGCCATACTATTTTTATAAAACATTAATTATCATATAATTATCCATTATTTTTTCCACTGCATTGTCTAATCGGCAAATCCCATAAGCATTCCGATGATGAATGAAAGAATAAATACACAGATTACATATATCCATGCCCCTTTGGTCCAAGATGCCTGTTTGTCTTCGAAAGCGAGGGCGGAGTCGTTGTATTTCTCCCACGCCATACGGTTGCCATTGAAGCCGAGGACAAAAGGTATGACTATTCCTACCACCCATCCTACGCCGGGGATGAGAACGATAAGCGGCCAATAGATACCATTGCCACACCCCCATATCCAACTAAGTAGAAATGCACCCCAATTGAAAGAATTGAGATTATTCGGTTCTGCTTTAGGTGCAGGTGCTTCGGCGTGCTGTGGCTCTTGTCGCACAATAGGAGTAGGTATCTCGCGTGCTGTACCGGGAACTTGTGGTGTACGCTGTGTATCACGACTACCGCCCATATAGCGGAGTACGTCATTCATATTCAGGGTGTATTGATGCCCTAAAGTGATAATATCTCCTTGTTGAATTGTAATAGAACTATGATGTACTTTTTGTCCGTTGACATACGAACCATTCGTAGAATGGTCTTCAAAGGTCAATGTATTGCCATTTCTGCTAATGGTAGCATGACTACCACTAACCGTGTTGTATTGCGCGTTCACCACAATAGTATTTTGCGGATTGCGCCCGATTGTAATTTGATTTGCCATAATTTGGTTGTTTTTAATACGCTTCTACACGTAGTTTGGTATCTCCTATAGATATAATGTCGCCTATTTGAATAAAGTAACCCGTCTCGTCCACTTGTCTGGAATTGACGAAAGTGCCATTGAGCGAATGTTTCCAGCCTCCGTCACTGCCATTATCCCACTGACCATCGCGTATGAACCAATGGCTGCTGCTATCGTCATACTCCAATGTGCAGTGTTTACGCGAGATATAACTGCTCTTGTTCTCTACGATAGGAATATCGTTATTAACCCCAATAGCAGCACGCCCCATATTGAGAACGTAACTCCGATGTGCCAACTGCGTAAGATCATACTTCTTACCATATTCCTCGCCTTGCATGATATGTAGCAGCAGACCATGAATAACAGAAGGAGTCTTGAGTGATTCGTCTGAAGCGAGTAACTTTTGCATATTGGCTGTTTGCGGAAGCAATGCCAGCACCTCATCACACGACTGCAAACGGTGTTTGAAATCGGGTACAAGGCAGCCCTCTATAGCCTGCATAAATTGGTTACCATATGGAGTCGTCAACAATCGTTGCCGATCCCAGTTGCCTTCTCTGCCATTTTTGGCATAAAGCACCCATTCATTTTCGTCCCGAAGTGTTCCGAAAGGGAGAGAACCGGTCAGAAGTTCGTACATCATCACGCCAAACGAAAATATATCCGTAGTCGGGAGCACCGTCGCATCGCCGCTCTTAGGACTGATTTGTTCCGGCGGCATATAGCCATACGTACCGAATATCTGAGTGGGCTTACCCAAGATATTGCGCTCCGTCATACGCTTATTGCGGTCTCCGGATATACCAAAGTCGGTTAAAGCGGCAGTACCATCTGTTTTTATAAGGACATTCTCCGGTTTCAAATCCCGATGTACCTTACCACAAAGGTGCAGAGCCTTCAGTCCGAGCAGCACTTCGTGTGCAACCTTGTTCCAATCGGTATCCGGAGCAGCACCTTTCAAATCTCCCCCCGGGCAAAACTCCATCACTATATACGGGTTGCCTTGAGCCAGACCGTGTCCTATCGCATGTACCAGATAAGGGCTATTGATACGCCCTGTTTCATATTCCATATCAAAGCGGCTGACCAACTGCTGCCGTATATCGGGGTGTATTTCCCATAGTTTGAGCAATTTGAGGGCGTAATTATTCCCTGTATTATCCGAAACGCAAAACACTTTACCAAAACTGCCTTCACCGAGCATTTTGGTAACGCGATACTTGCCATCAATATAGTCGCCAACCGAAAAATCGCAACGATCTGCCATAGCCTAACAATTGAATACAAATACACGATTACCCATTAGAAGACGATCTCCGTCTTTCAAGTCCATAGGGTCTTTGCAGAGAATGTACGTTGTCTGCAGTTGCGAGCAATCCTTGATATACCAATGTCCGTCTTCATACTTCAGTTCCGCCTGTATATGACTGGTGATCGTATGATTTTCAGGATCAAGATTGGCACGGTTCAATTGATGAACATTCCCGCGGAACAGATGCTCTTGGGGTGCATCTTGTTCATATTCTTCCACCATAGGGACAAGCCTACAACGCGGAACATTCACACGCAGACGACCTGCAGCAATAGTACCGGTAAAATCTTGCGGCTCTGCATCGGGTTGCGACTGTTCCGCATAGAAGATAAACTTACGGTCGCCCATAAGCAAGACATCGCTATCCATTAGCAGTATATCACCCGTACAATGCAAGAACGTATATTGCAAAGCCGACTTATCCTGAATATACCATTTTTTCTTTTCCTCATCATAGTCCATTACTGCCTGAACCTTACTCGTAATAGTGTGATTCTTAGGATCGATATTGGCGCGATTCAGTTCGTGATGTTTGCCCTCAAACTCCACTTTCTCGGGTGTTTCCCGCTCGTTAGGAAGGGGTTGCGGCGTGAGCGAAAACCATATATCAGGGGTGATATTCATACCGGGCATAACAGTTCCTCCGAAGTTGGCAGGGGTGCTCGGTTTATCTCTCACAGCATCGGGCGTTTCACGCTGCGTTGTATTTCCGCCGATTTTAGCAGCCAAACTGCCATTGTGCCCTATGAGGTGGTGGCACTTGGGGCAGACAGACACCCCGGGACGAAGCGGATAACCGCACTCCGGACAACGCCCATCATTAGCCGACGGAGACATAATCGGTGCCTCGGGATCTAATCCGCCAAATACACTGGCTTCATTAACCGTTTTGCTAAATGGAGACTCTGCACGGCTGCTTTCTACGGCAGTACCTGCATATTCCGCAGGGGATACAGAAGCAGAGGAACTCTGTTGCGAATTACCGGCAGCAAGAGGAGTACCACATTTTTCACACTTACTAAGTCCGTTGGGATTATCCCAACCACAATTACTACAACGCATAACTTTTATTTTCTTTGAACATTATAAACAAACATAAAATCAGCATAATCAACATATAATTGAACCTGCCCATTTGCTTGAAAGCGAATCCGCATATCACATCGAGTACCATTTTGGTCGATACAATGACAGGTAGATATAGTTCCGCCCTCACCATCTTTCTCTTCAGCATCATAATCATAAATATCATATTCTTGCGGAGAACTGGAATAGATATTCACTCTGTCAATATCCGTATTTACTACAACTAAAATGTTTGTACTTTCCCAATCCGACCAGTCAGACCAATAGCCATAGTCATTTTGAGATTTGAAAGCCAGAGATGTTGCTTGTAATTTCAGAACATCTGCATAAACCATTACTGCACCAAAGATACAGGCAGCGAACAAGGTAAGTAGTTTTTTCATATTCGGATATTTTTAAGATTGGACGTATATAGTTTATGGCATTATATTGTATGTTTGTAACCTATGCGGTGTGTTTTTCCGTGTGTTTCTGTGTGTTTTCCCCTTTTAGCCTACAATTGAGCACAAAAAAAACGTGGAGTTCGACCGTCGTCGTTCCACGAATTGAGGCTGTCGCATTGCCTTGAGTAATAGAACCGACAACGCGAAGCCCACGCCAATATAAGACTATACGCACACCTATGATCAAACCACACTCTACAAAAGAGCATAGAAAGGGAACAATCAATGGTACTTGCATACCACCTACGGGCAAGATGCCCGTGCCCCTACACAGGTTGCGAAATATACTTATATTCCGAGGACATCTATCGTTGCTAAGTCTGATTACTCTAAAGAAACTGCGACATTTCAATTCGTCAGAACAGAGCGCAATAAACGCCTTTTATTATGTCTGTGAAGCCCATTACATTGATGTTTGGCGGGCTTACTGCTTGCGCAAGCCATAATACCCACCCCACACCTCTGCGTGAACTTCAATAGGTCTCTATGTTTCACATCCAGAGACCAAGGATGTATTTATTGTTTTATAGTCCCACAAACAAAAAGACTTATATATTATGATATGATTATAACTGCGTGATCAAAAAATCCACAGCCTCCAATAACGGAAGCAAATCATTCTTAATAACCCCATACACAAATTCAGCGTCTATATCAAAATAGCCATGGGCTATATGATTGCGCATAGCCATTACTTCCTGCCATGGTATTTCAGAACGCAACACCAACAATTGCCCATCTGTTCGCTTATCTACTTTCTTGAGTCCTTCACCAATGGCTTCAATCAACATACAATTTGCCGCCAAACGTCTCATTCCCTCGGAAGAATGTAGCCAGTCATCTTGACTCACCACATCGGTATTCCATTCATTTAGTTGTATGATTGCCGATTGAATTTGTGATAATGTGCGTTTTGCCAATTCACGCTGCTCCGAAGATAGTGATACCATTTTTCTCTACTTGGTTTAGAAAGTACGTACTGAGGTTGCTGTGCTTGCGGATTAAATCTACATTGCAGCCCAATAATTTCTCTAAAAACAATTGTGCCCCGCAAACCTCTTTCATTGTAGCAGGCATCTCAACAAAAATATCCACATCGCTGTCTTCCCGCTGCTCGCCGCGTGCCACAGAACCGAAAAGACGCATATACGATATGCCAAACCGCGTTTGTAGTTCAGCAGCATGTGCCCGAAGCGTATCTATGTAATATTGTGTACTATTCATAGCAACAATTTTTCATAAATAAAACATTAAAACGATTGTGCAGGCATATATCTGTCAGTTTTTACAAGGTACGAAACAAAAGGACTATTGTCATTCTTTTAATTATTATTCTATTCGGCTGCAAAATTACAATAAAAAATTCATTTGTACAAACTAAAATAGTTATACAAACTCACTTTCTATTTCTATCTTTCTATATATTGCTATTTTTTCTTGTCCTTCTTGTCTTTCTGGCCGAAGAGTGAGAAATGGACGTAGCGTTTGGGATTCGCCTTGAGGTCGGTAAGGAGCGAATCAGCAGAGACGACAGTGGCATCGATGTTGCGGTAGAGCGACTTGTCGTGGAGCAAAAGACCGAGTGTGCCGTTATCCGAATTAACGTCCGCCAATGTGGTATTCACCTGTGCCACAGCCGAGTCCACACGCGCCACCGTAGCAGCGATGTCTGCGCCGTTGATGTCGGAAGCAATCTGCTTGATGCTATTGATTGTGCTATCCGCATTGTCCACTATCTGCGGCACCTTGTCAGCCATCAGTCCTTTGAGGTCGCGCGAAACGGTGGTAAGGTCGGAGGATATATTATCCACATTCGCCAAAGTGGTCGCCAAGTGGTCGTTGTCCAACTGGCTATTGAGTTGATCAACTAACGAGTCCACAGCATCGATGGTACTGCCAAGCGATGCTAAAAGGTTGACTTGCAAGTCCTCTACCAAACCGGGGACATAGCGCGTCGGCAAGGTCTCGCCCGACTTGCATAGTTCCTGCCCCGGATGGGCGGGCAGTTGCAGTTCGATAGCCATACCGCCGAGAAGCCCGTCTGCCACAAGTGCCATCTGCGTGCCACGCGGAAGGTCGATGTCGCGGTTGATAGAGATGTCGATGGTGAAAGCACTGTCTTTGGCGAAGTCGTAGTGGATTTTATCCACCTGCCCAACCTTATAACCGCGTATCATCACGGGTGCCTGTTCCTCCAAGCCGTGTATATTATCGTACACGCCATGGAAAGCGTACATAGACGAGAATATATTGACTCCTTTCAGAAAATTGAAGCCAAAGAACAATAAAAAGATACAAACGACGGCAAGAATGCCGACCTTGATTTCACGAGCGTATTTCATATTCTGTTATTTTTCCAACTTGATAATCCAACAATCGGGGAAGTGTTTGCGTATCTCTTTTTGGGTACGCACTACGGCTTCCCGGTCAGCCGATTCGCCATAGTAGTATTTGTACCAACCATCCACTTGGAGGCATTGGCACTTCAGTCCGTGCAGACGCGCGTCCTTGTCAGAAACGGGTGTACGGGATGCCAAGAGTTGGATGGCATAGGTAGTCTTCTTCTCTGCAGTAACAGGTTGTACCGCGACGGAGTCGGGCGATGTTGCCTTAGCCGAATCCTGCGCCGTGGCAGATGGTTGCGCCGTAGCAGGAATGGCTGTTGCTTTCGCCTGCGTACGGTGGGTAAACTGCGCAAAAGCGTTGCACAACGACTGCGCCATATCGCGCTGTCCTTTCTCGGAGGCAAGGTACTTTTCCTCGGCAGGATTGGAAATGAAGCCCATCTCCAACAGGATACTCGGGCAAGCCGACTTGAGCAATACCCAGAATGCCGCCTGACGCACTCCCCGCTCCGCACGGTGCAGATTCTCCACGAACTGACGCTGCACGTATGTAGCAAATTGCAGCGACTGATCCATATAGGTATTCTGCATCAGTTCGAACATAATATAGGAGTCAATGGAATTGGGGTCGAAGCCCTGGTAAGCCGTCTGATAGTCGGACTCAAGTTTGATAACCGAGTTCTCTCGCATAGCGACATCGAGGTTCTTGTCCATCTTCTCCGTACCGAGAATAAAGGTCTCCACACCTTCGGCGGCTTTGGATTCGGACGAATTGGTATGGATACAGATGAAGAGGTCGGCATTGTGGCTGTTCACGATGTCGGCACGCTTCTGCAGAGGGAGGAATATATCGGTTTGGCGCGTATAGACCACGTTGACATCGGGGAACTGCTCCTTGATCATTTTGCCTGTAAGCAAAGCCACCTCCAGATTGAGGTTTTTCTCCAAAGCGATCTTGCCAATGGCTCCCGGGTCTTTGCCGCCGTGCCCGGCATCAATCACCACGGTAAAAGGCTTATCGGGTACACCTTTTGCCGCCAGCGGCAGCACCACAAGCAAAGAAAAAACAATATACAGGAGTACTCTTTTAGACATACCGGTCGAATTTGCCACAAATTTGCTGCAAAGTTACTGCATTTTTTTCGAATTTCCAAGTGTTTGGCGGGGTATCTTAAAATTTGACACATTTCGAGAGAGCGGCAAGCACCCGCTATCCACCTGACATCCACCTGACATCCACCTGACTTTTCAATACACAATGCATAATGCACAATGCACAATGGAATCTTAACAAAATGCACTTTTTGCAAGGCGTATACGCGAAACAATGCCAACCTTGCCAACCAACCGACCTTTTTGAAAACTCTATACACCCGTGTACGCGGGCGAGGGTGTATATATTTAGAAAAAGGTCGGTTGGTTGGCAAGGTTGGCGGGAGTGAGCAAACACTCTCTTTCTCCACTATCAGACAAAAAGCGCGGGCGGGTTTGCATATATGGAATAGTTTTAGTAATTTTGCAGACCTTTTTCAGTACAATGACAGAAAGCGAGTTTACACAGGAAGAAGAGCAGATGATTCAGCGCGAGTTTGAGGCGCTCTTAGACGATTATGCCCATACGATGCACCGCCAGAAGGTGGAACTGATCACGCATGCTTTTCATTTTGCCAAGCAGGCACACAAGGGTGTCCGCCGCCTGAGTGGCGAGCCGTATATCATGCACCCGCTGGCAGTGGCGCGTATCTGTGTGCGGGAAATAGGTCTGGGCAGCACCAGTATATGCAGTGCGCTGCTCCACGACGTGGTGGAGGATACCGACTATACGACCGATGACATACGCAACCTCTTCGGCGACAAGATTGCCCAGATAGTGGACGGACTGACGAAGATTTCGGGCGGTGTATTCGGCGAGCACGCCAGCGAGCAGGCGGAGAACTTCCGCAAACTGCTGCTGACCATCTCCGACGACATCCGCGTCGTACTGATCAAGATTGCCGACCGGTTGCACAATATGCGCACCCTCGGTGCACAACCGAAAGACAAGCAGTACAAGATTGCCGGCGAGACACAGTATATCTATGCCCCGCTGGCGCACCGCTTGGGTCTGTTCCCCATCAAAACGGAACTGGAAGACCTGAGTTTCAAATACGAGCACCCTGATACCTACGCCGAGATAGAAGCCAAACTGGCGGCGAACAAGAACGCCCAAATGGCTACTTTCGAGACATTCTCCGCCCCTATCCGCACCAAACTGGAGGCGATGGGCTACCGGTTCAGCATTACGGCGCGTATCAAGTCGGTCTATTCGATATGGAAGAAGATGACCACCCAGCAGATACCGTTTGAGGACGTGTATGACCTGCTGGCAGTGCGTATCGTGTTTACGCCCAACGAGTCGATGTCGGAGAAAGACCAATGCTGGATGATCTACTCCGCTATCACGGAGATTTACCGCCCGCACCCCGAGCGTATCCGCGACTGGATCAGCACGCCGAAAGCCAACGGCTACGAAGCGTTGCACGTAACGGTAATGGGGCAGGACGGCGAGTGGATCGAGGTACAGATACGTACCGACCGTATGCACGAACTGGCAGAACGCGGTCTGGCAGCGCACTGGAAATACAAAACGGGCGAGTCGGACGAGTCGGAGTTAGACAAATGGCTCTGCGAGATAAAGGAGATTCTGGAGCACCCCGAAAAGGACGCTATGGAGTTTCTCGACACCTTCAAACTGAACCTGTTTGCGCAGGAGGTGTTCGTCTTCACGCCGAAAGGCGAGATCAAGACGATGCCACAAGGGGCAACTGCACTCGATTTTGCCTTCCTACTCCACTCCGAGTTGGGCGAACATTGTATCGGTGCGAAAGTGAACCATACGCTGGTGCCGCTCAGTTACGTACTGAAAGGCGGCGACCAGGTGGAGATACTCACCTCGGGCAGCCAGCACCCGCAGGAGAACTGGCTGAATTTTGTAACGACCGCCAAGGCACAATCGTGTCTGCGCGAGTATTTCCGCCGCGAGGAGCGGCAGTATATCAAGCGCGGCGACAAACTCTTCCACGATGCGTGGGGTATGCTGGAGGCGAAAGGCAGCGAGGATATGGCATTGCAGCGTATGCTCAACCATTACCAACTCACCCGTCCGAGCCAACTCTACCTGCAGATAGGTCAGGGAGTGATACGCTTAGACGACATGCAGCAGATTATCTTTCCGAAGAAAGGTTTCTGGGCGCGTCTCAATCCCTTCTCGTCGGCAGACAAAGAGAAACCGCAACCGCAAGCACCGGCACAGGCGGCACCCAAATCGCACCAAACGATAGTCCTGACGGATGAAAACTTAGGACACGATTATATCTTAGCCGACTGCTGCCACCCCATTCCGGGCGACGAGGTACTCGGCTATCTGGGCGACGACGGCAAGATGTATATCCACAAGATTGACTGCGACGAGGCTATGCTGCTCAAGTCGTCGCAAGGCAAACGCATCTATGCCGCCACATGGAACACCCATCGTGTGCAGTCGTTCGTCGAGACGATCGAGATACAAGGTATTGACAAATTCGGCGTGTTTATCCACGTGCTGACCATCATCACCGAGGAGTTCCACATCAATATACGCTCTATGCAAGTGGCAGCCGATGACGGTATATTCAAAGGCGAACTGGAACTCTATGTCTATGACCGCAAGGAACTGCAAGACCTGTTCCAATCCCTCAAAAAAATAGAGGAAATCAAAGTGGTGAAACGAATCGAGACGGGGAATAGTTAATTATTGATAAAAACAAGCACCCTATTATCTATATTGTAAACGTAGGTGGATGGTTATAGGATGCGCTTATGATAGAAAGGGAATACGCCCTCAAAAAAATAAAGCAAATTTAACAAAACTAACGACATAGTGATATGAAAAAGATTTTTGCAACTCTCTCTATGGCTCTGGTGGCAGTAGCCATGATGGCACAACAGCCGGTCATCACATTTGAGAAGACAGAGCACGACTTTGGCAAGATTAACGAGGCAGACGGTCGTGTTACTACGGTGTTCAAATTCAAAAACGAGGGTATGGAACCTCTTGTATTGAGCAATGTACGTGCCAGTTGCGGTTGCACCACCCCAAAATGGACACGCGAACCGATAGAGCCCGGGCAGAACGGCGAAATCACCGTTACCTACAACCCTAATGGTCGTCCCGGTCGTTTCCAAAAGACCATCACCGTTACCTCCAACGCCACCGTGGCAACCCAACGCCTATATATAAAAGGAGAGGTTATTCCCAAGCCTGCCAAACCGATTAACCAATATGCCGTAAAGATGGGCGAACTGAGTCTCAAGTCGAAAACCATCGATTTCGGTACTATCAAAAAAGGCGAAAGCGTTACCCGCGAGATTGAGTACGCCAACCTTACCCAACAGGACATCACTGTGGAATTGGCTACCCGCGATCAGGACAACTATCTCCTTTCGCAGGTTACGCTTCCCACTGTCAAGGCTACCGAGACCGGCAAATTGGTGTTCATCTTCGATTCGAAAGTCTGCAAAAACTACGGTCCTGCCACTCTCTACGCCTACGTGGTAGTGAACGGCAAGCAACAACTCACCGACGAGTATATGATTACGCTCCGTGCCGATGTAGTGGAGGACTTCTCTACCCTCACTCCCGCACAGCGTCAGAATGCCCCTATTATGGAAATGGATACCCAGTTTGACCTCGGTACCGTGGCTGCAGGCAAGCATCTGAAAGGCACCATCAGCCTAAAGAACAGCGGTACCAACGCCCTGGCTATCCACCGCGTATATAGCAGCGATAAGAACGTGGTTTGCGCAGCACCGAAATCGGTAAAAGCCAGCCCGAAAGCCGTTACTATCAAAGTGGATATCAACACCTTGGACAACGGCAAACCGATGGAGCCGGGTAAGTATGCACGCCAGATTCTGGTTATCACCAACGACCCGAACCATCCCCGCCACACCGTAAACCTGACGTGGACGGTGAAATAATGATGAATTAAGAATGATGAATTAGGAATTATATGCTTTGTGGGAACGACCTACGATGTACCCTACCCTGCATATTAATTGTTCATTTTTAATTGTTAATTGACTTATGCATCATCCTGAAAACGAGCAACAATACAAAGGTCTGACGGTTAACGCCGGGGTGGAGAACCTCCCCAGCGTTAATCCGTATGCCACCTTTCGCCGCAAGAAACGTACATTGAGTGCCGAAGAGTATTTCGAGGGCATTCGCCGCGGCGATGCGTCTATTCTCGGTCAGGCGGTAACGCTGGTCGAGAGCAGTCTATTGTCCGACCAAGCCATCGCCCAGAAAGTGATCGAGATGTGTTTGCCCTATTCGGGAAACTCTATCCGTGTAGGCATCACGGGTGTGCCGGGGGCAGGCAAATCAACGTTTATCGAGGCACTCGGCACCGAACTTTGCGAGCAAGGAAAACATCTTGCCGTATTGGCTATCGACCCCTCGAGCGAGCGCAGCAAGGGCAGTATTTTGGGCGACAAAACACGTATGAACGAACTGTCGGCTGCTGCGAATGCGTTTATCCGCCCCAGTCCGTCGGCGGGTTCGCTGGGCGGCGTAGCACGCAAAACACGTGAGACCATCGTGCTGTGCGAAGCCGCAGGATTTGACACTATTCTCGTGGAGACGGTAGGTGTCGGGCAATCGGAGACCGCCGCCCATTCGATGGTGGACTACTTCCTGCTCCTGCAGGTAACCGGTACGGGCGACGAACTGCAAGGTATCAAGCGCGGTATCATGGAGATGGCGGACGGTATCGCTATCAACAAATGCGACGGCAACAATATAGAGCGTGCGCAGGCAGCACGGGTGAGTTTCCGCAATGCGTTGGCTCTCTTTCCGCCATCGGAATCAGGGTGGAAGCCCGATGCGATATGCTGCTCCTCGGTGGAGCATACGGGCGTAGCGGAAGTGTGGAAGAATATCGAAGAATATATCGCTTTTGTCCGCAAAAACGGCTATTTTGATCGCCACCGCACCGAGCAGGCGAAATACTGGATGTACGAGACCATCAACCAAGCCCTGTTGGACGGATTCTACAAGAACGAACGTATGGAGCGGTTTATCGAGCAAGCCGAAAAACAAGTACTGAACAACGAGATAAGCAGTTTTATCGCTGCGCACAACCTACTGACAGAATATGGCAGAAACCACTAAAAATACACGTCGCCGAAGCAACTCCACCCAGAAAGTAGGTGCCAACGAAATGGGCAAACTGCCCCCACAAGCCCCCGAATTGGAGGACTCTGTGCTGGGCGCACTGATGATAGAGAAAGAGGCATACGGTACCGTAGCCGACTTGCTCACGCCCGAATCGTTCTACAAAGACCAGAACCGCATCATCTTTGAGGCGATACGTGCTTTGGCTTCCAAAGACCAGCCGATTGATTCCCTGTCGGTAGCCGAGAAACTGAAAAGTATGGGTACGCTGGAGGAGGCAGGCGGATTGATCAATCTGACCGAACTCACCCGTCGTGTGGCTTCTACCGCCCACCTGCGCTACCATGCGCAGATCATTGCCCAGAAAGCCACCGCCCGCGACCTCATACACCTTGCCGCCGAGATAGAAGAGGCAGGGTACGACGAGACACAGGACATCGAAGAACTGATGCAGCGTGCCGAGGCTGGTGTGTTCGAGATTGGGCAGCGTGCGCAGAAGCGCGATGTTACCCAGATTGACCCCGTGGTAGCAGAAGCACTGCGCCGTATGAATGAAGCCTCTAAAAACGACAGTAATATATCGGGTATTCCGTCCGGTTTTGGTGCTTTGGATAAGATTACAGCGGGTTGGCAGAAATCCGACCTTGTGATTCTCGCAGCCCGCCCTGCAATGGGTAAGACCGCCTTTGTGCTTTCGATGGCAAAAAACATAGCGGTCAATTATCAGATTCCCGTGGCGATGTTCTCGCTTGAGATGTCCAACGTGCAGTTGGTGAACCGTCTGATAATGAACGTATGCGAGATAGAGGGCGACAAAATTAAGACCGGTCGTCTGACCAGAGACGACAAAGCCCGTCTCAACACCAAGATCAACGAACTATACGGCGCACCGCTGTATATCGACGATACGCCCTCGCTCTCGGTGTTCGAGTTGCGTTCCAAAGCACGCAAACTCGTGCGCGAACATGATGTACAACTGATTATCATCGACTACCTGCAACTGATGAATGCACAGGGTATGAGTTTCGGCAGCCGCGAGCAGGAAATCAGTATCATCTCCCGCAACTTGAAAGGACTTGCCAAAGAGTTGGATATACCGATTATCGCCCTCAGTCAGTTGAACCGTGGTGTAGAAGCGCGTCAGGGTAACGATGGGAAAAAACCGCAGTTAAGCGACTTGCGTGAGTCGGGTGCCATAGAGCAGGATGCCGATATGGTATGCTTTATCCACCGCCCCGAATACTACAAATTCTTCAACGATGAGAAGACGGGCAAAGACCTGCGAGGACTGGCGGAAATCATCATCGCCAAGCACCGTAGCGGTGCTACCGACGAAGTGTTCCTGCGTTTCCGATCGAAGTTTGCTAAGTTCCAAAACGAGGACGAAGCCGCCCCCGATGATGAACCACAGGCACAGACATCCGGCGATGGCGGTTACCAGAGTTTCCCATCGAGAATGAACAGTATGAGTCCGGACGGAGCGTCCGCCTATCAGAACTCAATGGGAGATCCTGAGGCTCCGGCATTCTAATTACGAATTAGGAATTATGAATTTCCCGAGGTTTCTCTGCTTTTTCTATGCGGACAGCCTCACCCGAACATAGTAAATAGAAAACAACAATATAATGCAAAGAACAGTAATTATTGATGCGCTCAAGCGCACCGACTTCGGCGCAGAAATCAACGTCCGCGGTTGGGTTAGAAGCCGTCGTGGCAACAAGAATGTATCGTTTATCGCCCTCAACGACGGTTCCACTATCAAGAACATTCAGATTGTGGCAGACCTGAGCAAGTTCTCCGAGGAGCAACTCAAACCCGTTACAACGGGTGCTTGTATCTCGGCTACGGGTACGCTTGTAGAGAGCCAGGGTGCAGGGCAGTCGGTAGAGATTCAACTCACCGACCTCGAAATTTACGGCACCGCAGATCCCGAAAAATACCCGCTGCAGAAAAAAGGACTCAGTATGGAGTATCTCCGTACCATTGCGCACCTACGCCCGCGTACCAACACCTTTGGGGCGGTATTCCGTATCCGCCACAATATGGCCATGGCGATTCATACCTACTTCCACGAGCACGGCTATTTCTATTTCCATACCCCGCTCATCACGGCTTCCGACTGCGAGGGTGCAGGACAGATGTTCCAGGTTACCACCAAGAATCTCTACAACCTGAAATTTGATAAGAATGGCAAGATTGATTACTCCGACGATTTCTTCGGCAAACAGACCTCGCTGACAGTGAGCGGTCAGTTGGAGGGCGAGTTGGCGGCCATGGCGCTCGGTAAGATCTATACTTTCGGTCCTACCTTCCGCGCCGAGAACAGCAACACCCCGCGCCACTTGGCTGAGTTCTGGATGATTGAACCCGAGGTGGCTTTCATACAGAAAGACGAACTAATGGACCTCGAAGAGGACTTCATCAAATACTGCGTCCGTTGGGCATTGGAGAACTGCAAAGACGACCTTGAGTTCCTCAACCAGTATATGGACAAAGGGCTGATTGCCCGTCTCGAATCGGTTATCAATACAGAATTTGTGCGCCTGACCTACACCGAGGGCGTGAATATCCTGCAAGAGGCAATGAAGAACGGCAAGAAATTCGAGTTCCCTTGCAACTGGGGCGACGATCTCTGCTCCGAGCACGAGCGTTTTCTGGTAGAGGAGCATTTCGGCAAACCCGTCATTATGACAGACTATCCGAAAGACATCAAAGCATTCTACATGAAGATCAACGAGGACGGCAAGACCGTACAAGGTACCGATGTGCTGTTCCCGCAGATAGGCGAGATCATCGGCGGTTCAGTACGTGAAGAGAGCCTCGATAAACTGAACGCAGAGATCGAGCGCCGCCAAATCCCGATGAAGGATATGTGGTGGTATCTCGATACACGCCGTTTCGGTGCCGCACCGCATGCCGGTTTCGGACTGGGCTTCGAGCGACTGATGCTCTTCGTTACGGGTATGCAGAATATCCGCGATGTCATCCCCTTCCCGCGTACACCGAAAACCGCAGAATTCTAATCTAATACACACAAAAACAACTGTTTATGAGAAAACTCTTTTCTATGTTGTTTGTCCTCTTGCTCTCCGCGAGTATGATGGCACAGACATCACTGCGAGGAACCGTTGTCGATGAAGCAAGCAACAGCCCTATCGTCGGTGCGAAGGTTACCTTGGCTAACCAGAACATTTCTACCACCACCAACGGAGCGGGTGAGTTTGCCCTACTCTATTTGGAACCGATGGACGAAGAGGTGATTATAGAGGCAGACGGCTATATCGCCACCATCGAATTAGTGCTTCTGCAAGAAAATCAAACAATAAAAATGGAGCCTGTCCGCCTGCAACGTGATCTTGCACGCGATGCACAAGAGGAGATCCTCCTCAACATTGCGGACGAAGACCTCAACGATGATGAAGGTAAGTCGCAAGCACAGGCATCGGCCTCCTCGGCAAGCAACGATGTATTCAACTCAACCACATCATTTGCATGGTCCACAGCCCGTTATCGCAAGCGCGGTTACGACCAGACCTACGAGCAAAACTACATCAACGGCATCAATTTCAACTCTGCCGAACGCGGTCAGTTCAATTTTTCGTCGATGGGCGGTTTGAACGATGCCAGCCGCAACAAAGAGGTGCTGAACCCGATTGAGGCAACCAACTTCGCTTTCGGCGGTCTCGGCACATCGACCAACTACCTGATGGACGCTTCGCGCTATGCACAAGGGTGGAAAGTGGGAGTTGCCGGCACCAACCGCAACTACAAAGCCCGCGTAAATGCCACCTACGCCAGCGGTCCTCTCGCCAATGGTTGGTCGTTTATCGGCCAATTGGCATTCCGTTTCTCTCCTTATATAGATCAGAAAGGAATTATCGGTGAAGGTATCAAATACTACTCGCTGGGCTATTTCTTCTCGGCAGAAAAGAAATTCAACAATGGCGACAAATTGTCTATCATAACCTTCGGTGCACCTACCGAGCGCGGGCAGTCTGCGGCCGTTACCCAAGAGGTATACGACCTGACCAACGCCTATAACAAGACCTCGTGGGGATATAACAATTACAACCCATACTGGGGTT
The DNA here is from genome assembly GCA_934728255.1 of uncultured Bacteroidales bacterium. Lineage (GTDB taxonomy): Bacteria > Bacteroidota > Bacteroidia > Bacteroidales > Paludibacteraceae > Colicola. The sequence continues at coordinate 17,138 of CAKVEC010000005.1, read as the reverse complement.
ACCAGGACGGCAAAGTGCGCAACTCGCGCATTGTCAAATCGTATGACCCGACCGCCATCTTGAATTATGACCTGAAGATAGACGACTACAACCAGATGAAGTTTGCAATCGGCTATCACTATAGTTTCTACAGCAACTCGGCACTCACATTTTACAATGCACCCGACCCGCGTCCGGACTACTACCGCAACCTGCCTTCGTTCCTTTGGGACGGACAGATTGCCGATTCCAACTCGGAACAACTCTACAGCCCCGGCGGTGGGCACTACCAATATGGTAATTTCATCGGCGCAGATATGAATGGTCTCGAGATGGGTATGGGGCAAGTGGCACACGACGGCAACATCATCGGTCCGAGTATCAATGCACAGCAATACAATGCGTTGGTGGATCTATGGCAAAGCCGCGATAACAAGACCACCCAAATTGACTGGGACAACATCTACGCTTCCAACATCGCCAACAACTACAACAACCCCAATGGGTCGGCACGCTACCTGTTGGAGCGCCGCCACAACAATATCCAGGAGGCTATGGCGAACATCAACTACGTGAATACGCAGTTCGACCACCTCAAGATTACCGCAGGTTTGGAGGGCAAGTTCTCGCAAGGTATCCACTACAAGACCGTGGACGACCTGCTGGGCGGTAACCAATGGATTGATGTGGATCCTTTTGCCGATCGTGATATCAAGGAGTTGGCAACCAATGCAGGATTGTCGCAAACCGACATCGCCAACGTAAAGAAAAACGACATCGCTGCCGACTACAACGATGTGAAACACGATGGCGACCGCTTCGGTTATGACTACCGTATCAATATGGGTACTGCCAAACTATGGGCGCAGAACGAGTGGACATTCAACGAAGTGGATCTCTATTATGCCCTGCAACTCACCTACTCTTCTATGCAACGTACCACCAATATGATTAATGGTCGTGCATGGTATCTCTCGCAACTCAATCCGCAATACGCTTCCCACTACCTCGGTACACAAGCCGACGAGATCATCGCCAATGCGCAAGCAGGTACACTCCATGCCGGCACTACCTATATGGGACAGGCACACCATTTCATTGACCCTGCTTTCAAACTCGGTGCCACCTATAAGATTGACGGGCGCAACAAACTGAAGATCAATGCTCTGGCAGAGACACGCGCTCCGTTGGCACGCAACGCCTACATCTCGCAGCGTGTTCACGACCGCGCTATTGAGACTATCTACACCCACGACCATGCAACAAATCTCAAGGACTTCTACACAGCCAGCGAGAAAGTGGCGGGCGGCGACCTCTCCTACGAGTTCAATTTCCCCATTGTGCGCGGTCGTATCACGGGTTTCTTCACCCAGTTCTGGGACGGAAGCGAACTGAACGGCTACTATGATGACGAGGCGCGTACGTTTGTCAATCAGGCTCTGACGGGCATCAACCGCCGTCATATGGGTATTGAGGCTGCCGCTGCCGTAAAACTCGGTACGTATTTCACCCTGACAGGTGCTGCCAGCGTGGGCGACTATCGCTATACGAGCAACGCCATGGCTATCACCTCTGCCGAGAACGGTATGGCACTCGCCGAGGACAAAGACGGCAAGTCGGTCTTCGAGTTGCAAGACGAGGTACTGCTCAAAGGTATTCGTGTGGCAACCGGTCCGCAAGTGAACGCCAGCCTCAAATTGTCGTTCTTCCACCCGAAGATGTGGTTTGCTGATGTAACGGTTAGTTACTACGACTGGAACTTCCTCGACGTGGCTCCTTCGCGCCGTATGAAAGGTCTTTACACGGGTGTACGTGCAGACGGAACGCCGGTAAATGGTTGGTATGGCGACACATACGCAAATGCTATCGAGACCACCGACGGCAAAGCCGCTATGATAACGGGCGATGGCAATTTCCCGACCAATGCCGTGCTTGATAAGAATGGCGTTCCTGTATTGCGCTATCCATACAACATCCTTTCGATGCAGGAGTCGTTGACAGCCACCAACCCGCTCAACCGTTTCATCGTTGATGCCAGCGTAGGCAAGTTGATCTATCTGAAGAACCGTCAGTCGTTGTCAATCAACCTGACGTTAACAAACCTGACGAACAACACCCACTTCAAGACCGGCGGCTACCAACAAGCACGTCTGCCGCGCTACACGCGCCAGGGTGTGGGCGACAACGAGAACTCGGTTATCTCGCCCAATGCATGGAAATTCCCGAGCAAGTACTACTACGCATGGGGTATGAACTTCTTCTTGAGTGTAACCTATAAATTCTAATCAGTATGCAACGTAAAATCTATTATATAGCCGCTCTGTTTGCCGCTACGGCAACCGCCCTGTTCACCTCTTGCGAACCGCGTGCCCTCACCGAGGACGATGTGTTTCAAAAGAACGGCAACATAGATAGTCTCATTCAGCAGCGTGAAACAGAATATCATCTCTATACGCTCAATGAGTTTGTGGACACCTATATGACCGAACAGGGTAATTTCTGGAGCGATACATCGCAATACCGCACCCGTGCCACAAGCGGCGACGGAATCTACCTATTCTCGCTGGATACCCTGCCTACAAATGGTGCGGGTATCTACATCCGCGGACGGGTTACCACCGATGACTACGGAGGAAATTTTTATAAATCTCTGGTTATCCAACAGGTGATTGACGGTGTACAACAGAACCTGCGTGTGTCGGTGGATCTCGGTTCGGTAGGAGGTATGTACCAACTCGGACAGGAGATACTTATCCGTTGCAACGGGCTGTGCATCGGGCGTTATGGCGACCAACCGCAACTCTGCATACCCGCATACAACAACAATATCTATGCGCAGAATGCGACACAAAAGGTAGGTTGGGCTCCCGGACGTATTCCAAATGGTATCTTCCGCAATGCTGTAACACTGATTGGTGTACCCGACCAATCAAAACTGCAATACGACACCATCACCATTGCCGACTTTATCAACCTCAACGACGAGAAAGAGATGCGTACGATGGACGGACGCTTGGTTGTCCTCAAAAACGTATGGTTTACGGGCAAATACGAGTATAATGGTACGCTGACCGACTGCACAACGGGTAATCCCGAAACAGATAGTTATGCCAATGTCTTTGCACCGACCACCAACAATGTAGGTTTCCCGCAGAGCCGTATCATCTCCGATGGCACCAACGAGACACTCGTCGGCAGTTCGGAATATAGCAAATTCTCGCATTTCTATCTGCCAGGTGCCGACTCTACAGGTATTGCCAACTGCACCAAGTATAAGGGGACTATTACCGGTATCCTCGGTCAGTTCCGAGACAATGCACGCTATGCACACGACAAATACGATTGGTCTATCACCCCGCGCAATATCAACATCGGCAACAGCAGCCCGCTGAACGACATCGTGATGTTCAATACGGAGACGGGCGAAGAGTGGATACCGCAAGAGTACACTGCTCCAAAAGAAGAGACCACTCCTGCTGAGTAAAACGAAAAAAGCGGGACAAAGATCAATACCCAAACAAGCATTGACTTTTGTCCCGCTTTTAATTCTTTGTTCATTGTCCTTTATTCTTTGTTTCAACGAAATGAATTGGCTTGATGCCCTGCTCCTTCTGCCGCTGCTTATCGGACTCGTCCGAGGACTGATGCGCGGGCTGATCACCGAACTCATTGCCATACTGGCGGTTGTGTTCGGTGTGGTTGGCGCACGTCTGTGGGGCGCACGGTTCTCTGCATGGATATTGCTGCAAACCGAATGGCCTGCGGGTGTATGCGATGTGATTGCCTATGCGCTGTTATTCTTGGGGATTGCGATTGTGCTGAATATCCTCGGGCGCTTGCTCTCCAAACTGCTGCGCGCTATCCATCTCGGTTTTCTCAACCGTCTCGGCGGCGGGTTATTCGGTGTCGCCAAATGGGCATTGGTAGTCTTGATTATAGTATTCCTTGCCGACCGAATCGACCGCCAATTCGGCTGTTTCAGCAAGGCGGAAATCGTGAAGACTTCCGTTCTCTATCGTCCGTTTGTGGACGCGTCCGATCATCTGCTCAATGTGGTAACCGAAGCCACTGCCAACAATCCGTAAAAACGCATTGCACACATCTAATCCTATAGAAAACGGGACTGCCGTTGTATATTTCTCTCTTGGCAGCAATCTCGGGAACCGTGAGCAGAACATCAAGAATGCGTTGCAACTGCTTGGGCAACATATCGGACTGCCTGTCCGCCGGTCTACTTTCTTCTATTCCGAGCCATGGGGGTTCTGCTCTGAGCACACATTCTGTAATCTCTGCGCCTCATACGCCACTGACCTTTCTCCCATAGATATTCTTCACACTACACAACAAATAGAGTGCACCCTCGGGCGCACTCACAAATCACAGCACGGACACTATCAGGATCGCCTTATAGACATCGATCTACTGCTCTATATCACTCCTGATGGACACTCCCTTTCTGTCCAAACACCCGACCTTATTCTCCCCCACCCGCTTATGCATCTGCGCACTTTTGTTATAGTGCCGCTGATAGAGATTCTGCCTTTACCAATTACGTAGAAAAGACGTAGAAAGGACGTAGAAAAGACGTAGAAAGAATTGGGGTTTAGTGGGAGAATAAGCCACCCTAAAGATAGTCAAGATTGTATATCTTTTTCGTACCCTATTGCTCTATTGGGGCGGTATAGACACCATTTTCTTTGGTCGGTTCGATATGGATGCCCACGTGTGTTTGTTCGCCGAACTGTTCTTTCAGACGGCGTTCGATATTGGTAGCATGTTGATGTGCTACATATAGCGGTGTATCGCCGGGCATACGCAGGTGCATCTCTATGGCATAATGGTTGCCTACACTGCGAGTGCGAAGATGGTGCAGTTCGGTCATAACCTTATCTTCGCTCACAATATCCACAATTTGTTTTTCCACTTCATCAGGCAGGCTTTTCTCCAAGAACTCCCCCATTGCGCTATACACTAATTTAGCCGCCGTTACGATGATTAAGATACTGACTATCAGTGCGGCTATCGGGTCAAGAATAGTCCATTTCTGCCCCAAGAGGATAGCCCCGCCGATACCGAGTGCCGTACCGATAGACGAGAACGCATCCGAACGGTGATGCCATGCATTCGCCACCACGGCATCCGAATGAACTTGCTTGCCTACACGCACAGTAACTTGATAGGTAATTTCTTTGAGTACGATACTCACCAACGCTGCCCAGAAAGCAATCCAACCGGGCTCAGGCAACTGCTCCCCATGCACCACACGCAGTATCTTCTCCACTCCGTTTGCGGCTATCATTCCGCCTACAGCCAACAATGCCAAGCCGATACAAAAGGTAGCCAACGTCTCGTACTTGCCATGCCCGTAGTCATGGTCGTGGTCGGCAGGGCGGTTGCTGATTTTTATAAAAACCAGCACTACGATGTCTGTGAGAAAATCGCTGAGCGAATGTACCGCATCGGCAATCATTGCCGCCGAATGTCCCAGCACTCCTGCCAGGAACTTGAATACCAGCAGCGCCATATTCACCACGCTGCCGAATATGGTCACCCGATAAATCCTCTGCTCCCGCTGCTTGTCTGTCTCTATAATTGTCTCAGCCATACATTAACACACTTATTTGCTCACAAAGGTAGCACTTTTCTACAATATATGCAAATAAAATGCACTTCAATGGTTACGTATTGTAAATGCTATTTACTTACCATATATTGACGGAAATAGTCACTACGGATTAACATATCGGAGAGGCGATAGGCTTCCTGTTCGGAAAGGGTGCGGTGGTGACGGGCTTCTGCGTCCAAGAGGTTTACACCCAATCCGTGCCAATAGTAGTTCTCACACCCGATGAGATGCAGAATGGTCGGGAAAATATCCATCTGATAACACTCGTCCGTAATGTGGATATTGCCATTGATTTCGGGAGAATAGATGATAAGCGGGCAATAGTTATCGCCAGAGGCAATGGGCAGGTTCTGCTCCACTGCATAATCGTGAAACTCGGTCAGCATAGCAGGCTTGAATATGGTATGGTCACCCGTGATTACAATAGTGGATTGCGACAATACAGAGTCTTGCAATACAGCGTCCATAAAGGCACCAATACACGAATCTGTGTAGTTGAGACATTGCATGTATCTATCCAAAATAGCGGGAGCAGTCATGTGAATCTTGTTGTTTCTCACCCGATTGAAAGGACAATGCATAGAAACCGTGATAGCAAGCAGGCACATCGGTGGTTTGTTCCCTTGCAGGCTGTTCAAAGCATGTTCCAATACCTGTTTGTCCTCCCATTGCGTGTTTTGCGGTTCTATCTTTTGTGTGTAGGCGTACCGAACACTCATGGTATCTTGATTCCATATCTGCGGCCATGGATTCACCAAGGCGGAGGTGGAATAGAAATGCGCAAAATTAGGATATAAGTTATTTCCATAGTGCATACAGGCAACGCCATCATGGATGGGCAATAAACCAGTGTTTATAATCATCTGTCCGTCTCCCGAATTGCCGCCAAGGGCTTGGCTCTTTATCTTTTTGCAATATAGGACGTGATTATGCTCTTTCAGTTGCATCAGATACGGGGCGACCTGTTGCCTTTCAATCTCGTGATGCAGGGGCCAATCCTCCAAACTCTCCACCAAGATAATGATGAGGTTATTTGTCGGGCGGAGTTGCGTTGAGTCCGAATAAACAAACGGAGCGACAAGATTCCGCTCTTCTTCAGTCAGCGTTCTAATGTCTCCTGTCATGTCCTGCTTGAAGATTTGGTACACGTTAACTGCCACAAAGTCAGAGAGTATGGATTGCTCTTGGACGTAATGTACCATTGGTCCGATACCTACCGAGGTATTATCACAGGCGGCATCGTAGAGATTGTAGAAAGGGAGGTATCCCATCCATTCTTCAGTCCGCCTTACTTGTCCTCCGTGTGTCTTGACAAAAGTTGCCCATTCTTCTGTCTCTTCTGCAATTTGTACTGCTTCTTGCGGGTTGGTACTTGCCCAGAATCGAGCGTTATAGGTGAAGTAATTGTTCAAGACAGCAAGACCATAAAGCAACAAGAGCGTAAGGCTAAATGCACCCCATAGTCTCTTTGGTTGAACCTTTGGCATAAGAATATATATGATAGTCCATACTATACTGAGAAGGAGAAGCAACACCATACTGATGTCAAAGTAAGCGGTTACAGAATCCCACGCACCATTCAAGTTGCCCACTAACAGCATGTCATTTACGGACAGGAACGAGTCATACGTCTTATAGTAGATGAGATTTGCCATACACCAGATGTCCGTGAGGAAAGATACAAGAACCGTCCACCAACGATGCCGCGAGATAAAGACAAAACTGGCAATAAACAGCGGCATCAGCAACTTAGACATATAGAACTTGTAGAAGGCGATAGGGTTTCTCCATAGCGAACTGATGAGCAGGGAATGGAAAGCATCCCAGTGAAAGATAAGTTGTTTGGCAAATAACAATAGTGTAAACAGGCAGAAAACTGCCCATGTGAGACGGTTGCCTTGCTGAAGCCAACGGCGAAGAGATTTGATGATATTGCTCATATTTGTTTTTTATGTTGTTGTCTCGTTTGTTACACTCGTTTTTAGAGAGTGAGAACATAAAAAAAGCGTGGACTCGACGATTGCCGGTTCCACCTTATGAGGCCTTCGCATTGCCTTTGTTGTTTGAACCGACAACGCGAAGCCCACACCGAATACTGCAATACACCATATACCCAACATGCCATACCCAATAGTATTGGCTATAGCACACGGCATAAGAATATGCATATATTCCTATGAGCATTCATCGTTGCAGAGTTCTGAACAACAATAGTGAAAGTTGCGAAGTTTCATAAGGTCAGAACAGAGCGTCAATAAACGCCTTTTATTTGATATGTCAGTCGCCGCTGCGACTACTCACGGTTTTACATCGGGGGTTCGTATGAATCCTTACGTGAGAGGATGTTGCCTATTATTTAGTCTCCCAAGGCATGGAGATTAGTCTTTGTTTATCTCTTGTTCCAATTCCGCTACAGAAGGCAAAGCCTGATTGAAATTTTCAGGAAGAATTTTTACTCCCTTGTACGCTGTAATTGCAATAGGTTGATTATATCCCTCCAAGCAGTATTGGGCAAACAAATTGTTCTTCTCTTGGCATATCAATATACCTATTGTAGGATTGTCCTGCTCCGTTTTGAGTATATGGTTGGCTGTGGACATATATCCGCTCAACTGCCCCAAATCGGCAGACTCAAACTCCGTCATTTTAACCTCTACTACCACATAAGCATGCAAAACTGTATTATAGAATAGCAAATCCGCACTTTGCTCTTTGTCGGGTATCTCAAGCAGATATTCTCTACCCATATAGGCAAATCCCCGTCCTAATTCCATAAGCAATTTTCCTATATGGTCAATAAGGGCATCTTTTAGTTGCGTCTCATTATATTTCTCCCGTAGTGCTACAAAACTCAGGTTCAAAGGGTCTTTGATTAGTTCCCGTGCCAAATCACCCGTCGGCTCAGGAAGTGCCTGCGGGAAATTATTGATTGCCTTACCATACGTAGCATATAAATCCGATGCTATTGCATTCTGCAACATAGCACGCGACCAACTGTTTTCAATCGTCTTGGTCGCATAGAACAAAGCACGCTCAGGGTCGGACTCAAACTTGCTGATGATAACCTTATGATGTCCCCACGGAATAGCAAAAATGTTTACAGGAAACTCACCAGTGCTATCTATCATCTCCAATTGGTGCAATGGAGCCAAAAGTTTCTCAACTTGGGAAAAATTTGCAAATATCTGAGAATAAAGCAAATAGAAACGACGACAGAAATACAAGTCTATCGGAGTTAGACCACTTACGCCCGGTAAGTTGTTGATTAAATCCTGGCTCAACGCCTTAATAACTCCTTCACCATAACGCTTCTCCACATGAAGTTCCACGATATCACGTCCCAATTCCCAATTAAACTCCAAACGCCCAGCGTTCACACGTATGGCTGTTTTTATTTGAAACTGCTTGAAACGTGTACAGATGGTTTGAATCCATTCTGCATATTCTTTGTCTATGTGAATGAGTTGGCTCATATTACCTGTTGCGTTGTTTAGTTTCCCTATACAAGGAAGAATTTCGTTGCTTACAGAGCAAAGAGGGTGTGGCAAAACTCAAAAATCATCTTTCTTGTTTTGACACACCCTCGCAGTTGCTTATTTACACCAATGAGAGTAATCGCTTACTTCATCGAGATTGTGCGTTGGCTTCGCTATTGTTACTTGTTTACCTGGAAGCGGGTGTTGCCGGTGGTGAGGAAATCAACGATTTGGTTGGCGGCGGCGATGCCTGCGTTGATGTTTGCCTCGGCGGTTTGGGCACCCATCTTTTTCGGAGTGGCAAAATAACGCCCCTCGAACAAGGTCTTGAACTTCATATCCGCTGCAGGCATGATGTCCGTAACGTACTTGAAATCAGCACGCTCCTGCATGAGTTGGATAAGTTCGTCCTCGTTGATGACCTCCTTGCGGGCAGTATTGACCAAGACAGCTCCCTTCGGCATTTGAGACAAAAGGGCGTAGTTGATACTCTGTTTGGTTTCTGCGGTAGCAGGGATATGCAGCGAAACGACGTTGCAAGTGCGGTAGAGTTCCTCGGCAGAGTGAACGGGCGTAACGCCCGCGGCAATCATAGCCTCATCGGGACAGAAAGCGTCGTAAGCGTAGATGTCCATGCCAAAGCCTTTGGCAATACGCGCCACGTTGCGACCCACGTTGCCGAAAGCATGGATACCCAGTTTCTTGCCTTTGAGTTCGGTGCCGCTGGTGCCGTTGTAGAAGTTGCGGACAGCCATGACCATGAGTCCGAGCGCCAACTCAGCCACTGCGTTGGAGTTCTGCCCCGGGGTGTTCATAGCCACCACGCCATGTGCGGTAGCCGCTGCGAGGTCGATATTATCGTAGCCTGCGCCTGCGCGAACCACAATCTTGAGTTGACCGGCAGCGTCCAATACCTCTGCGTCCACGATGTCGGAACGCACGATGAGGGCATCGGCATCCGCTACAGCATCCAGAAGTTGCTGTTTGTCAGTATATTTCTCGAGCAAAGCGAGGGTGTAACCTGCTTTCTCCACCACCTCGCGAATGCCGTCCACAGCCACTTTGGCGAAGGGTTTTTCGGTTGCAATAAGAACTTTCATACTATTGACTAATGTTGTGTAAAACACTGCCGTGCGCTTTTCTTCACGCTTGGGATTGCGAAACCAATAGTCCATAATGGTATCCATAATCGTATAAATTTTATTAATTTATGATTGTGCCATACCTTGCCTATCCTATGCGTATCCTATGCGTATCCTATGCTGAAAAGTTGCGGTTTGGCAGCATTAAAACACATTAATGAAACGATTGGATTGTTAGAGTTTCTTCTCGTAATCGTGGATGCAATCAACGAGTGCCTGTACGCCCTCGACGTCCATTGCGTTGTAGCACGAAGCACGGAAACCGCCTACGAGACGATGCCCCTTGATGCCTACCATACCACGCTCTGTAGCGAACTTGAAGAAATCGTCTTTGAGTTCCTCGTATTCGGGTTTCGGCACGAAGCAGATGTTCATACGGCTGCGATCCTCCTTGTCGAGGATAGTGGGAACGAACATCTTGGAGTGGTCGAGGCAATCGTAGAGAAGGTCAGCCTTCTGCTGGTTGCGGCGGTCAATCCACTCGATGCCGCCGTGCTCCTTGAGCCAACGGAGGTTGAGGAGAGCGGTGTAGATTGGCAGAACGGGAGGCGTGTTGAACATGCTGCCGCCGTCAATGTGCGTCTGATAGTTGAGCATCGTCGGGATATAGCGCGATACGTGACCGAGAGCCGACTCCTTGATGATGACGAAGGTAACGCCTGCGGGGGCGATGTTCTTCTGTGCGCCACCGTAGATGACGTCGAACTTGCTTGCGTCGATAGGACGGCTGAGAATGTCGGACGACATATCGGCAATCAAAGGCACATTACCCTTCTTGGCGTAGATTTCCTGCAGTTTGTGCTCGGAAATCTCTGTACCGAAGATGGTGTTGTTAGTGGTGATATGGAAATAGTCAGCATCCTGCGGGATAGCGTAATCGGTAGGGATTGAGTTGGTGGACTCTGCAACTACCTCTACTTCGCCGAAGCCCTTCGCTTCTTTGATAGCCTTTTTCGACCACACACCTGTGTTGAGGTAAGCGGCTTTCTTCTCGAGGAAGTTGTAAGGAATCATACAGAACTGGAGGCTTGCGCCGCCGCCGAGGAAGATGACACGGTAGCCTTCGGGCACGCCGAGGAGTTCCTTCATCAGGGCTTCCGCCTCGTCCACAACGGGCTGGAAGTACTTGGCACGGTGCGAAATCTCGAGGATACTCAAGCCTTCGCCTTGGAAATCGAGCACTGCATCAGCCGTCTGCTTGATGACCTCTTGGGGCAGGATACTGGGACCTGCGTTGAAATTGTACTTTTTCATAAAGATATTAGTTAACTGAATTTGAATATATTATTTTTCCACTAAGAAAAGATATTCCTTATAAGCATTATCAGAGTTAATCCACTCATTCGTCCAACGCATACCGCTCATTACATTCTTCTTGTAATCAATCTCTTGCGCCTTTATCAGCCGTCCGGTAGAATGGAGGATATTATTCAGTTCCTGCTTGGTAGCCCGTCCTCCGGAACTATAAGACAAGAGAATATAGTGCGCATTGGTCTTGCGAATCAAATCGTCTATCGCCTGCATAGCAATAAAATTGCCGTCCTCATTCTTTCGGTATTCCTCAAAGACAGAGACAGAGACGGTGTCACGTGTGTCCTCACGCCGATTGGCTTTGCCGAATAATTTCGGTTTATCATTCAGAATGATGGTCTTCCATATATGATAGTAAGCGGCATAGCGCACACGACTGGGCGGCATTTTCTCGTTGTTGGAGCCATAGGGCGGGTCAAAGTACACCAAATCATGGTACGTACTCACCACATCAAACACGTCCTTTTTTGATACGCTATTGTGTGTGTGAATAGGAAAACGTTGCGGGACTTTCAGCACCATATCATTATAGGAACGTGGAGACCAGCCCGACAAATAGGCAGCATAATGCCCCAAGGTATTATCCACAGCGTCCAATGCCAGTATCAAACTGGTAAGCAATACGCACTTGTCTTCCCAACTCAATTTTAGCGTATCAATCCTATCACGGATAGCATCCAGACGCATCGTATTTTTCAGTTGGAAAGGACGCTTGCCTTCCTCTCCCTCACCACCATAATGTTCGGAGAACCAGCCGTAATATCCGGGCAAGGCATTCAGTTCGTCAATAATCAACTGATAGAAGGAATCGGGCTTGTCGGCTAACAAATAGCACGTGGCAAAGACCTGAGACCATTCGGAAATATCGTTGGCTGTGGTATCCAACCCTATTTGCGAGAATGCCTGTGCCACACGCGTAGTACCCGAAAAAGCATCCAAAGCCGTATGAACATCGCCCAAATCGGCAACCATAGGGAGAATATACGGCAACATCTTCAGTTTAGAACCCGTATATTTTATTCCCTCCGTTGTCGGCATTGTGCAACAACGAGTATCGCCGAATATGTTCAATTGTTCTGCCATTTACAGAGTTTGCAACAAATTATTGATGTCGTCCTGCAAGATGATGTTGGCTTTCTTGTGTCCCTCCTCCGAAGCATTCAATGCCAAACGGAACAACTTTACCAACGTCAGATTGTGTTTGTACGTTATCCAACCATTGGTAAGGCTGTTGAAATAGTTTGCTGCGTGGATAGTGTGCGTCCAAAAGCCTCGCTGCAAAGCATTAGCGGCAGCACCTCCATAACGAACCTCGCAGATGTACCCATCCTGCTGATTAAGAAACATATATATAGGGTGTGAACGACCTTTTCCTGCTACGACCTTGTGCTCTTGGAAATCATAGCGTTGCCCTTCGTCAATGAATACAATTTTGTCGGTATCTGCTTTCATCTTGTCGAAATCAAACACCATTATATTGCACTCCATATCTTTCTCACGATAGATAAGGGGCATAACATTGACACTATTCAACGAGGCAAACTCTAGCGATTGGAAAAGTTCGTTAACGGTATGCTTATCGCTTATACACGTACCAAGTTCTTGTAATTTCGGGAACATCAATGCGTCCCTATCCGTAGATAATTGCAAAGGACCATCGCCATACGCCTTAAGACTAATAGGAATCTCCTGCTTCGTTAATTCGTTGATAATCACGATGTCTTCTTCGTGTTCTTTTGCACGAAAAAGGTCTTTACCCACATGCCGGCTATCGTAGTCGTACATAAACTGGTGAATAAACTCCGCTATGCCGATTTCAGCCAAATCACCATGCGTCTTGTTTCCAATAAGACGCATAGTGAATATGTTTGACAACGTATTTATTATCCATTGAGGATGTTTTGTTGCCAACAATTGAAACCGTTGTTGAAATTCCTTATAGCCTATATCCATGTCCCCACAAAGTTATTGTTTGGCAATCATGCCGTCTTTCCACTTGCTGCGCTGCTCGGGGAGGACTTCGGTATCAGACTGTTTGACAGCGGCTTGAATGGCATCCTTAACCTTTTGGGCAGCATCCTTGATACCCTCGCGGACATGCTCCACCAGGTCGGCATGCTCAAACCACGCGATGGCATCCGCCTTGGTAACGGAAGCACCTTGGGCTTTGTCCACAGCCACGAGACGGCAGTTGTCGAAAGCGGTCAGCGGCTCAATGCCGTGCTGCGTCTGCAAGTAGCAGATGACATCACCTTTCTTATAGAACGTGCCGAAAGCAGGTGCGTGGCTGTCTTCGTTGTAGTCGAGTTCCCAGAGTACTTTGCCTGCCTGCGTAGCCTCCAGCGGTTCGGCATTCGGGTGCAGGATAGCGCGTTTGTCGGCAGCAGAGATAAACGTTACCTGCTTGCCACCCTGTGCGGCTTTCTCCATGCGCTCGAGGAGGTCTTTGTTGAACTGCTCCTTCGCCTGACCGGACTTGTACTCGCGGTACTGCTTCTCGTGCATAGCGAACTCGAAGAGTTCCTCGTCGTCCTGTCCGCGGTCCCAACCGAGTTTCTCCATCTCCTCTATATAGTGCGGCAGCACATCGGGATAAAGCGCCTGCGGGTCGCCCGTGTAGAACTCCATACCTTTCTCTTTGGCGAGTTCGATGATTTCGGGAGCCAGTTCGCCCGGCAGTTTGCCCGACTTGCCGAGAATCATACCCCACATTGCGGGGTCCATACGGGTGAACGGTTTTTCGCCCATCGATTTCGAGAAGAGGTTCATCAGGGCGGCGTTCTTCACGTACTGCGAGAACGGCGTTACGAGGCACGGCGTACCGAGCATAGGCCATATACGCTGCACTTCCTCGAAGAGTTCAACCAGCAGTTCGTCCTCGCTGAGGGCTTTCTCGCCACGCTTGACAAGGTTAGCGTTGATAGCGGCGTGCATACCCTTGAGGTCCGCCATCAGCGAGCCCATCATACCGCCCGGCAGACCGCAGCCGACAAGCAGAGAGGTCATCTTGGAGTTGCGGGGGTCGATCCAATAGCCGAGGAAGTCGTCGATAAACGATTGCGTCAGGCTGCGCGCCTCCATATAGGCTTTCATATTGATGTCCTTTACAAGGAAGCCTGCGTCGCGGAGCATCGCCTGGATGGTGATCACATCGGGATGCACCATACCCCAACTGAGCGGCTCCATAGCCACATCGAGCACGTCAATACCCGCCTTGGCAACCTCGAGCATCGAAGCCACCGAGAAACCGGGACCCGTATGTCCGTGATACTGGAGAATGATGCCGGGGTGTTTCTCTTTGATAGCCGCAACAATTTTGCCCAACATAGCGGGGCGACCGATACCTGCCATATCCTTGAGACAGATTTCCTGTGCACCGCCCTCGATGAGTTGCTCGGCAAGATTGATGTAATACTCCACGGTATGCACCTTGGAATAGGTGATACACATCGTGGCCTGGGCAGTCATACCTGCCTCTTTCGCCCAACGTATGGACGGAATGATATTGCGGGGGTCGTTGAGACCGCAGAAAATACGGGTGATGTCCACGCCCTGTGCGTGCTTCACTTTGTACATCAGTTGGCGCACGTCGGCAGGCACTGGGTTCATACGGAGGGCGTTCAGACCGCGGTCGAGCATGTGGGTCTTGATACCGACCTCGTTGAAAGGCTTGGTGAAGGTGCGAACCGCCTGATTGGGGTTCTCGCCATAGAGGAGGTTCACCTGCTCACTGGCACCACCGTTGGTCTCCACACGGTCGAAACAGCCCATATCGATGATAACGGGTGCAATCTTTGCCAACTGGTCTTTGCGTGGAACGTACTTGCCGCTGGACTGCCACATATCGCGGTAAACCAACGAGAATTGAATTTCTTTCTTCATATTGTAGTTTAGATAAAAAGTCCGGTTGTTTATTCCGCTGCAAAGTTACAACTATTTTTCCGGTTTCGCAAGGGGCGGACGCTTTTTGCAGGATTACCGGCGATGTCGGGTCTATCGCCCTACCACTCCCCTACCACTCATTACCCATAGAACACTCCTATAAGGCGTTTACCCTGCTGCATCCTAAATGGAAAATCACCTATTGTTGATAGCACAATGATATAGGATCGGGCAAAGCCGTTTATTTCAAAGATTCAAGAAAGGCGGTTTTGGAAAGGGTATCTTCCGCACCGTTGCAGAAGCGGGTGATACGCCACGTATCGTCTTTGAGGATCGGAAGATAGAACAGGTGGTTCTGCAGCTTCTTGGAACAAGCCGCATAACAGGCTTTGAGCGCACGGATTTTGGCGTTGTATTCCTCTGTATTGATATGCGAATCGTTGGCTATATTGACACTTTTGACCTCGAACAGATGTATTCTGCCACGGCGGTCTTTCAGCACAAAATCGGGATAGGAGACGTGTATGCCGTCGGTGTAGTACTGGTAGCATATCTCCGAGCCGGGCAGATAGTTCTTGCCCCACAGGTAGCACACCTGCCCTTGCAGGAGATCGGCTTCGGTAAGGACGGCACCATACAGCCCTGCGGCATCCTGCAATACGCTTGCCCACTCGCTCTCGGCATCGCTGTCGAAGGCAAAGGAGTTGCTTCCCGCTGTCTTGCGCCAAACCCAACCGCGGATATTGTTCCGGTTGCCGCTGTCGAGATAGTACGACCGCACAGGGAAAGAGACGATTTTGTCCGACACCGCCATACTGTCGTCGTAGTTGCAAATATATTGGTTGTACTGCTTCCGAAGTCCGCCCAGATTCTCCGCGAACAGCAGCCACTTCTGCACGCTGCCGGCATACTGATAGCAGAGGTTTTGCAGGTCGGTTTCGGCGGCTTGCAACTGGCGGAAGAGGACAAAGATATTGTCCGAAGCGTTGCCTGGCTTTTTATCCGCCATATAGCGGTTTACATCAAAATCTGTGCGGGCGGTGGGGGGGAGCAGACAGGTGGTTCGGACGGCGATGTTTTGCCGGATATCCGCTCCGTCATGCCACAGCGCAACAGGATAGGTCTTGCGCATCGTATCGGGCGGAATACCCCATACCCAAGCGGTGGTGGCGAGTTCTTTTTGCGCTGAGGTAAGCGTCTCAAAATCGGTCAGCCGCGGGTTGCGGCGCACACGCCCCATAACTTGCTCGTCCAACTGCTTGCTTTGGCTGTCGCGCACTTGGTAGAGCATACACGCCCGCGGAATATCCCAGCCCTCGGAAATGGTCATCTTGAAGATGATGACATCTATACTCGAAGTACTCCGTTTGGCGTAGTCTTTCCATTTGTCGGGTTTCAGTTTCTTGAGGTCGTCGTTGGTATCACACATCTTGGGGTTATCCACGATGAGCATCCATTTCAGCCCCTGATGCCGGTCAAGCGCAGGACGGATTTGCTCCTGCCACTCTCGGTCGGCTTTGTCCTTGTTGGAGATTTGGATGATGAGACACGGATTGACCTCCAAAGAGGTGTAGTCCTGCTGTATCTGCTCAAAACGACAGAGAGCGTCCTCCACCGTATCGGTGTCGGCACCGAGTTCCACGCGCTTGATGAGTTTGGCTTGTACCGCCTCATCGTCGGTTATCTGCACATCGGGTGTCTGTCCGCGGCGGAGGTTAGGCG